>NZ_JCALDU010000005.1:0-447483 GCF_059813025.1 Mycobacterium sp. NGS26 | reverse complement strand
CAAGACCACGACGACGTCGATGCTGCAGGCCATGCTGACGGCGGCGGGGCGGCGCAGCCTGCTGTGCGGCAACATCGGCAGCCCGGTGCTGGACCTGCTCGCCCAGCCCGCCGAGCTGCTGGCCGTCGAGCTGTCCAGCTTCCAGCTGCACTGGGCGCCGTCGCTGCGGCCCGAGGCCGGCGCGGTGCTCAACATCGCCGAAGACCACCTGGACTGGCATTCCACGCTGGCCCACTACACCGCGGCCAAGGCCCGGGTGCTGGGCGGCCGGGTCGCGATCGTCGGGCTGGACGACCGCCGGGCCGCCGCGCTGCTGGACACCGCGGCGGCGCCGGTGCGGGTCGGCTTTCGGCTGGGCGAACCCGCGCCCGGCGAGCTCGGCGTGCGCGCCGGGCAGCTGGTCGACCGCGCCTTCGCCGACGACCTGACGCTGTTGCCGGCCGAGTCGATACCGGTGCCGGGCCCGGTCGGCGTCCTCGACGCCCTGGCCGCGGCGGCGCTGGCCCGCAGCGTCGGGGTGCCCGGCGAGGCGATCGCGGCCGCGATCGCCTCGTTCCGGGTGGGCCGGCATCGCGCCGAGGTGGTGGCCGTCGCCGACGGGATCACCTACGTCGACGACTCCAAGGCCACCAATCCGCACGCCGCCGAGGCGTCCGTGCTGGCCTACCCGCGGGTGGTGTGGGTGGCCGGTGGCCTGCTGAAGGGCGCGTCCGTCGACGCCGAGGTCGCCAGGATCGCATCGCGGCTGGTCGGGGCGGTGCTCATCGGCCGCGATCGCCACAAGGTTGCAGAGGCGTTATCGCGACACGCGCCGGATGTCCCCGTCGTCCAGGTTGTTACAGGCGAGGATGCTGATATGCATGCGACTGCTGTGATTCCTGGGGCAAATGTGACAGAAGTGAGACATTCGGGCGAAGGTCTCGGCAATCGCGTCATGACCGCGGCGGTGGCCGCGGCCCGCGACTTGGCAAAGCCCGGCGACACGGTGCTGCTGGCGCCGGCCGGAGCGTCGTTCGACCAGTTCACCGGTTACGCCGACCGTGGCGACGCCTTCGCGGCCGCCGTGCGCGCGGCGATCCGGTAGGCGGGTATGCGTAACGCGCTGACCCGGCTCCTGCGTCAGGACAAGCGCCGGGGACAGGACGAAACTCCGGCCGCGCAGGGCGAGGCCGAAGAACCGGATGCCGCGACGGACGCCGACGCGCCCGGCGACGCCGCCACCGACAAACCCAAGAACAAGCACAAGGTCACGGCCCCGGACGGCGGCCGTCGCACCTGGTTCGGCAACCGGTTCGGCGCCTGGCTGGGCCGGCCGATGACCTCGTTTCATCTGATCATCGCGGTCGCCGGGTTGCTGACGACGCTCGGGCTGATCATGGTGCTGTCCGCGTCCGGGGTGCGGTCCTACGGCGCCGACGGGTCGGCCTGGGTGATCTTCGGCAAGCAGGTTTTGTGGACGGTCATCGGGGTCGTCGGGGCGTATGTGGCGATGCGGATGTCGGTGCGCTTCCTGCGCAGCGTCGCGTTCACCGGCTATCTCGTCACCATCATCTTGCTGGTGCTGGTGCTCGTGCCGGGAATCGGCAACCTGGCCAACGGTTCTCGCAAGTGGTTCGTGGTCGCAGGCTTTTCCATGCAGCCGTCCGAGCTGGCGAAGATCGCGTTTGCGATCTGGGGCGCGCACCTGCTGGCGGCCCGCCGGCTGGAGCGGGCGTCGTTGCGGGAGATGCTGATCCCGTTGGTGCCCGCGGCGGTCATCGCGCTGGCGCTGATCGTGGCCCAGCCCGACCTCGGCCAGACGGTGTCGCTGGGCATCATCCTGCTGGCCCTGCTGTGGTACGTCGGGCTGCCGCTGCGGGTCTTCGTCACGTCGCTGGCCGCCGTCTTTGTCGCCGGCGCGATCCTGGCGATGTCCGCCGGCTATCGCTCCGAGCGGGTGCGGTCCTGGATCAACCCCGAAACCGACCCGCAGGACACCGGCTATCAGGCCCGGCAGGCGAAGTTCGCGCTGGCCCACGGCGGCGTCTTCGGCGACGGCCTGGGCCAGGGCGTCGCGAAGTGGAACTACCTGCCCAACGCGCACAACGACTTCATTTTCGCCATCATCGGCGAGGAACTCGGCTTCGTCGGGGCGTTCGCGCTGCTGGCGCTGTTCGGGCTGTTCGCCTATACGGGAATGCGGATCGCGCGCCGCTCGGCCGACCCGTTCCTGCGGCTGCTGACCGCCACCACGACCATGTGGATCATCGGCCAGGCGTTCATCAACATCGGCTATGTGATCGGGATACTGCCCGTCACCGGCATTCAGCTGCCGCTCATATCCGCCGGTGGAACATCCACGGCCGCAACGCTTTTCATGATCGGCATCATGGCCAACGCGGCGCGGCACGAACCGGAGGCGGTCGCCGCGCTGCGCGCCGGCCGCGACGACAAGATGAACCGGCTGCTGCGCTTGCCGCTGCCTCAGCCGTATGTGCCCAGCCGCATCGAGGCGTTCCGCGACCGCAAGCGGACCCGTCCGCAGCCGGGCCCCGCGGGCCGCAAGCCCGCCCCGGCGCCCGCGCGCAAGGCCTCCCGCAACGCCGAGCCGCCGCTGCGGCCGGCGTTCCCGCGCACGGCCGCCCGCCCTGCCCGCGGCGCAGGGCATCATGGATCTGGCCAGCGCACCAGTCGGGGCGCCGGCCAGCGTCAACCGCGGCGCGCTCGCGCATTGGAAGGTCAGCGTTACGGGTGAACCACACGGTCAGGAGGGCGACCGGCGGGCGGGGGGAAAATTCCTCGCCCGCCGGCGCCGCTTTGTCGGTGGTGCTGGCCGGCGGTGGCACCGCGGGGCATGTCGAGCCCGCGATGGCCGTCGCCGACGCGCTGTCCGCGCTGGATCCCCAGGTCCGGATCACCGCGCTGGGCACGGCGCGCGGCCTGGAGACCAGGCTGGTGCCCCAGCGCGGCTACCACCTGGAGCTGATCACGCCGGTGCCGCTGCCGCGCAAGCCGACGGGCGACCTGGCGCGGCTGCCGACGCGGGTGTGGCGCGCCGTCCGGGAGACCCGCGCGGTGCTCGACGCCGTCGACGCCGACGTCGTGGTCGGCTTCGGCGGCTACGTGGCGCTGCCGGCCTACCTCGCCGCCCGCGGCGTGCCCGGGCTGCGGCGCCGCATCCCGGTGGTGATCCACGAGGCCAACGCCCGCGCCGGGCTGGCCAATCGCGTCGGCGTGCGCGGCGCCGACCGGGTGCTGTCCGCGGTGCCAGACTCCGGCCTGCGCCGCGCCGAGGTGGTGGGCGTGCCGGTCCGCGCGGCGATCACCGCGTTGGATCGCGCGGCGCTGCGGGCGGAGGCGCGCGAGCACTTCGGCTTCGCCGACGACGCGCGGGTGCTGCTGGTGTTCGGCGGATCCCAGGGCGCGGTCTCGCTCAACCGGGCGGTCTCCGGCGCCGCCGCGGAGCTGGCCGCGGCGGGCGTATCGGTGCTGCACGCGCACGGCCCGAAGAACACCCTCGAGCTGCGCACGCCCGAGCCGGGCGATCCGCCCTACGTGGCGGTGCCGTACCTGGACCGGATGGACCTGGCCTACTCCGCCGCCGACCTGGTGATCTGCCGGTCCGGGGCGATGACCGTCGCCGAGGTGTCGGCGGTGGGCCTGCCGGCCATCTACGTGCCGCTGCCGATCGGCAACGGCGAGCAGCGGCTCAACGCGCTGCCGGTGGTCGACGCCGGCGGCGGCCTGGTGGTCGCCGACGCGGACCTCACGCCGGCCCTGGTCGCCCGGGAGGTGACCGGGCTGCTCACCGACCCGCCGCGGTTGGCGGCGATGACCGCGGCGGCCGCCCGGGTGGGGCATCCGGATGCGGCGCTGCGGGTGGCCCGGGCCGCGCTGGACGTCGCGCGGCAAGCCCGCCGCGCGCCGGGAGGCCGGCGGTGAGCACGCCGCAGTCGCCGCCGCAGTTGCCGCCCGAGCTGCAGCGGGTGCACATGGTGGGCATCGGGGGCGCGGGAATGTCCGGCGTCGCCCGCATCCTGCTGGACCGGGGCGGGCTGGTATCCGGGTCCGACGCCAAGGAATCGCGCGGCATCCACGCGCTGCGGGCCCGCGGCGCGCTGATCCGGATCGGCCACGACGCGTCGTCGCTGGATCTGCTGCCCGGCGGCGCCACCGCGGTGATCACCACCCACGCCGCCATCCCGAAGACCAACCCCGAGCTCGTCGAGGCCCGGCGCCGCGGCATTCCGGTGGTGCTGCGGCCGGCGGTGCTGGCCAGGCTGATGGACGGGCGCACCACGCTGATGGTCACCGGCACCCACGGCAAGACCACGACAACCTCGATGCTGATCGTGGTCCTGCAGCACTGCGGGCTCGACCCGTCGTTCGCGGTCGGCGGGGACCTCGGCGAGGCCGGCACCAACGCCCACCACGGCAGCGGCGACTTCTTCGTCGCCGAGGCCGACGAGAGCGACGGCTCGCTGCTGGAGTACACGCCCAACGTCGCGGTGGTCACCAACATCGAGACCGACCACCTGGACTTCTACGGCAGCGCCGACGCCTACGTCGGGGTGTTCGACGCCTTCGTGGAGCGGCTCGCCCCCGGGGGAGCGCTGGTGGTGTGCACCGACGACCCCGGGGCGGCGGCGCTGGCCGAGCGCACCGCCGAGCTGGGGATTCGGGTGCTGCGCTACGGGTCTCAAGGGTCGCCAGGGCAGCCGGACCGCGACCTGGCCGGCACGCTGCTGTCGTGGGAACAGCAGGGCACCGGGGCCGTCGCGCACATCCAGTTGGCCGGCGAACCGCACCCGCGCGTGATGCGGCTGCTGGTGCCGGGCAGGCACATGGCGCTCAACGCGCTGGGCGCGCTGCTGGCGGCGATCGAGATCGGCGCCCCCGCCGACGACGTGCTCGACGGGCTGGCCGGCTTCGAGGGCGTGCGCCGCCGGTTCGAACTGGTCGGCACTTCCGGGGTCGGCGCGGGATCGGTGCGGGTGTTCGACGACTACGCCCACCATCCGACGGAGATCAGCGCGACGCTGGCGGCGGTCCGGACCGTCCTCGAGCAGAGCGGCGACGGTCGCTCGCTGGTGGTGTTTCAGCCCCACTTGTATTCGCGGACAAAGGCTTTCGCCGCGGAGTTCGGTCGCGCGCTGGATGCCGCCGACGAGGTGTTCGTCCTCGACGTCTACGGGGCACGCGAACAACCGCTCGCCGGTGTCAGCGGGGCCAGCGTCGCCGAGCACGTCAGCGCGCCGGTGCGCTACCTCGCCGACTTCTCGGCGGTGGCCCGGGAGGTCGCCGAGGCCGCCGGCCCGGGCGACGTCATCGTCACGATGGGCGCCGGCGACGTGACCCTGCTCGGGCCGGAGATCGTCACCGCGCTGCGGGCGCGGGCCAACCGCGCCACGCCCGGGCATCCGGAGGAGTTGCGATGAGCGACCCCAACGACGCCCCGCCGGCCGACCTGGACGCCGAACCCGCCGGCCCCGCCGACAGCGCCATCACCGAACCGCTGCCGGCGCAAGACGGTCAATCCCGGCCGGACGAACCCGAATTCGAGGGGCCGCGCCGGCGTGCCCGCCGCGAACGGGCCGAGCGCCGCGCCGCGCAGGCCCGCGCCCGCGCGATCGAGGAGGCCCGCCGGGAGGCCAAGCGCCGGGCCAGCGGGCGCCTCGTCAACCAGCCCAAACCCGTTGCGCGGGGCGTCGTTCGGGGCCTGAAGATGCTGTTGGCGACGGTGGTGATAGCGATCGTCGGCGTCGGGCTCGGGCTGATCCTCTATTTCACGCCCGCCATGTCGGCGCGCAACATCGTCGTCACCGGGCTTTCGGTGGTGACCCGCGAGGAGGTCCTGGACGCCGCGCGGGTGCGGCCGGGGACGCCGCTGCTGCAGATCAACACCAACCAGGTCGCCGACCGGGTCGCGGCGATCCGCCGGGTGGCCAGCGCGCGGGTGCAGCGCCAGTACCCGTCGGCGCTGCGGATCACCATCGTCGAGCGAGTTCCCGTGGCGGTGAAGGATTTTCCGGACGGCCCGCACCTGTTCGACCGCGACGGCGTGGACTTCGCGACCGGCCCGCCACCGCCGGCGCTGCCCTACCTCGACGTCGCCGACCCCGGGCCCGCCGACCCGGCGACCAAGGCCGCGCTGCAGGTGCTGCTGGCGCTGCGCCCCGAGGTCGCGGGCCAGGTCGGCCGGATCGCGGCGCCCTCGGTGGCCTCGATCACCCTGACGCTGGGCGACGGGCGAGTGGTGATCTGGGGGACCACCGACCGCACCGACGAGAAGGCCGAGAAGCTGGCCGCGCTGCTGACCCAGCCCGGAAAGACCTACGACGTGTCCAGCCCCGACCTGCCGACGGTCAAATAGGGCGCCAGAAAAATTTGCGCGCCGCGCATCGGCGCGCCTGCGAGATTAGGGCCCGTCGTACCCATACCGTTCTGGTTGCGCGGAACTACTTGACATAACTCTAACTCTCTGGTTGAGGTTGAGAGTTTGCCAGGCAGGACCGCCCCCACCACCGGGGAACGAGCCCACCAGGGAGGAAGACGAATGATGACCCCCCCGCACAACTACCTGGCCGTCATCAAGGTCGTGGGTATCGGTGGCGGCGGCGTCAACGCCGTCAACCGGATGATCGAACAGGGCCTCAAGGGCGTGGAATTCATCGCGATCAACACCGACGCGCAGGCGCTGTTGATGAGCGATGCCGATGTCAAGCTCGACGTCGGCCGCGACTCCACCCGCGGGCTGGGCGCCGGCGCGGATCCCGAGGTGGGGCGCAGGGCCGCCGAGGACGCCAAGGACGAGATCGAGGAGCTGCTGCGCGGGGCGGACATGGTGTTCGTCACCGCCGGCGAGGGCGGCGGCACCGGCACCGGCGGGGCGCCCGTCGTCGCCAGCATCGCCCGCAAGCTGGGCGCGCTGACCGTCGGCGTGGTCACCCGGCCGTTCTCGTTCGAGGGCAAACGGCGCGGCAACCAGGCCGAAAGCGGCATCAACGCGCTGCGGGAGTGCTGCGACACCCTCATCGTGATCCCCAACGACCGGCTGCTGCAGATGGGCGACGCCGCGGTGTCCCTGATGGACGCGTTCCGCAGCGCCGACGAGGTGCTGCTCAACGGCGTACAGGGCATCACCGACCTGATCACCACGCCGGGGCTGATCAACGTCGACTTCGCCGACGTCAAGGGCATCATGTCCGGTGCGGGAACGGCGCTGATGGGCATCGGATCGGCCCGGGGCGAAGGCCGTTCGCTCAAGGCCGCCGAGATCGCCATCAACTCGCCGCTGCTGGAGGCGTCGATGGAGGGCGCGCAGGGCGTGCTGATGTCGATCGCCGGCGGCAGCGACCTGGGCCTGTTCGAGATCAACGAGGCGGCCTCGCTGGTGCAGGACGCCGCCCACCAGGACGCCAACATCATCTTCGGCACGGTCATCGACGACTCGCTGGGCGACGAGGTGCGCGTCACCGTCATCGCGGCCGGCTTCGACGCGGCCGGCCCCGGCCGCAAGCCCCTCCTCGGCGGCGCCGCGGGGGAGAAGGGCGGCGCGCACCGGATCGAGTCGGCCAAGTCCGGCAAGCTCAGCTCGACGCTGTTCGAGCCCGTCGACGCCGTCAGCGTGCCGGTGCATACCAACGGCTCGACGCTGAGCATCGGCGGCGATGACGACGACGTCGACGTGCCGCCCTTCATGCGCCGCTGAGGGTCTCGATTTGCTTGCCAGTCCGCGACAAACTGGCCGCGGCCGAACGTCGCTGGCGCCTGGCGGGCAACGGCATCCGGATACTGGACTGCGTGAGCGTTCGCATCCGGCGGGTGACCACCACCCGCGCGGGTGGTGTCTCGGTGGCGCCGTTCGACACCTTCAACCTCGGCGACCATGTCGGTGACGACCCGGCGGCGGTGGCCGCCAACCGCAAGCGACTGGCCGCCGCCATCGGACTCGATGCCGACCGGGTGGTGTGGATGAACCAGGTGCACGGGGATCGGGTCGAGGTGGTCGACGGGCCGCAGAGAGCCGCCGTCGGCGGCGGGGTGGGCACGGACGCGTTGGTGACCGGCACGCGCCGGCTGGCGCTGGCGGTGGTGACCGCCGACTGCGTGCCGGTGTTGCTCGCCGACGCGCGCGCCGGCGTCGTCGCCGCGGTGCACGCCGGTCGCGTCGGCGCCCAGCGGGGGGTGGTTACCCGCGCGGTGGAGACCATGCGGCGCCTCGGCGCGCACCCGGGCGACACCTCGGCCCTGCTCGGTCCGGCGGTCAGCGGCCGCAACTACGAGGTGCCCGCGGGGATGGCCGACGAGGTCGAGGCCGCGCTGCCGGGCAGCCGCACCACGACCGCGGCCGGAACCCCCGGGCTCGACCTTCGGGCCGGAATCGCTTGCCAGCTGCGGGATTTGGGTGTCACGTCGATCGACATCGATCCGCGCTGCACGGTGGACGACCCGACCCTGTTCAGCCATCGCCGGGGCGCACCGACCGGGCGGCTGGCGTCGCTGGTCTGGATGGACTGACCGCCATGGCGGTGGACGTGCCAGTCGAGGGGAGTCGGGGAAACCGCGAATCGGAATTGACTCATGCGTTGGCGGCGGTGCGTTCGCGACTTGCCGCGGCCGCGGAAGCGGTGGGTCGCAATGTCGGCGAAATTGAACTTCTTCCGATTACCAAATTCTTTCCAGCAACCGATGTTGCGATTTTGTCTCGATTGGGTTGTCGCTCAGTCGGCGAATCGCGGGAACAGGAAGCCGCGGCAAAGGTGGCCGAACTCGCGCGGTTGTCACAGGCGTCCCCACGCGCGGATTGGCGGGAAGTGAACTGGCACATGGTCGGCCAGATTCAGCGGAAGAAGGCCCGCGCGCTGGCCCGCTGGGCGCACACCGCCCACTCGGTGGACAGCGTGCGGCTGGTGAGCGCCCTGGACCGGGCGGTGGCGGCCGCCCTGGCCGCGGGAGAGCGCGCGAACCCGCTGCGCGTCTACGTTCAGGTCAGCCTCGACGGCGACCCGTCCCGCGGCGGCGTCGACGTGGCAAAGCCCGGGGCCGTCGAGGAGGTTTGCGCCAAGGTTGCGGACGCGAAATCCCTGCAGCTGCTCGGGTTGATGGGCATTCCGCCGCTGGACTGGGACCCCGACGACGCCTTTGACCGGCTGCGATCGGAGCACCGCCGGGTGCTCGAATCGCACCCCGACGCGGTCGGACTGTCGGCCGGCATGTCCGCGGATCTGGAAATTGCCGTCAAACATGGTTCGACGTGTGTGCGTGTCGGTACCGCGCTATTGGGTCCGCGGAGGCTACCGTCACCGTGAGTAGTCACTGTAGTCACATCTTCATCACGGACACCAATACTCCCAGGGGCTAGAAGGGGTCACACGCAATGAGCACACTGCACAAAGTCAAGGCCTACTTCGGTATGGCCCCGATGGACGACTACGACGACGAGTACTACGACGACCGCGCCCCGTCCCGCGGCTTCCCGCGCCCCCGCTTCGACGACGGCTACGGCCGTTTGGAAGGCCGCTACGACGGGCGCGACTACGACGACCCGCGCGGCGAGGCGGACTACCCGCCGCCCGGCGGGTATCGCGGCGGCTACGGCGACGAGCCGCGCTACAGCCCGGTCCACCCCCGTGATTTCGAGCGGCCCGAGATGAGCAGGCCGCGGCTTGGGTCGTGGCTGCGCAGCTCCACCCGCGGCGCGCTGGCGATGGACCCCCGCCGCATGGCGATGATGTTCGAAGAGGGCCACCCGCTGTCGAAGATCACCACGCTGCGTCCCAAGGACTACAGCGAGGCCCGCACCATCGGCGAGCGGTTCCGGGACGGCACCCCGGTCATCATGGACCTGGTGTCGATGGACAACGCCGACGCCAAGCGGCTGGTCGACTTCGCGGCCGGCCTGGCCTTCGCGCTGCGGGGCTCGTTCGACAAGGTCGCGACCAAGGTGTTCCTGCTGTCGCCCGCCGACGTCGACGTGACCCCCGAGGAGCGTCGCCGGATCGCCGAAACCGGCTTCTACGCTTACCAATAGCGTCGTTTGGCCTCGCTTGGCCCGCCGGGATGGCGGGCCGGGCGCCGACCCCCACGCTGCGATGCGGCCCACACTTGATGTGTGGCCGCGCGCGCAGTCGGTACGCTGGCGATTGCCGCGCTAGCGTGCGGCGATTGACTCTTCGGTTAGGTTCCTCGGTAAGGTCGGGCTCTCGTTGGTGCTGTTCTTTCAGATCCTTGGGTTTGCGCTGTTCATCTTCTGGCTGCTGCTCATCGCGCGGGTCGTCGTCGAGTTCATCCGCTCGTTCAGCCGCGACTGGCGTCCCACCGGCATCACCGTGGTGATCCTGGAGATCATCATGTCGATCACCGATCCGCCGGTGAAGCTGCTGCGCAGGCTGATCCCGCAGCTCACCATCGGGGCGGTGCGCTTCGATCTGTCCATCATGGTGCTGCTGCTGGTCGCGTTCATCGGCATGCAACTGGCGTTCAGTGCGGCGGCGTGAGCCTCGGCGACGGTTCGGCCACGGTTCGGCGTCGGTTTGATGCGCGCAATTCAAAAACTTTAAGGATTGGGATTTTGTAGCTCTTAGTGTTTGAAATTGGTTCTTATTTATTGGCCTAATCGGCAACCGCCGGTTCTGGTGTGACAGGATGGACGGCAGTTGCACAACGGCTACCACTCCGTTCTACACTTTCCAGAACGTTTGACAGGAACTTGAGGGGACAACAATGCCGCTTACACCAGCCGACGTTCACAATGTGGCGTTCAGTAAGCCGCCAATCGGCAAGCGCGGTTACAACGAGGACGAGGTCGACGCCTTCCTCGACCTGGTGGAGAACGAGCTGACGCGGCTCATCGAAGAGAACTCCGATCTGCGCCAGCGGATCGAGGAGCTCGACCGGGAACTGGCCGCCGCAGGCGGTGCCGGCCCCTCCGTCGCTGCTCAGGCCACTCAGGCGATTCCTGTCCCCGAACCCGAGCCCGCCAAGCCGGCGCCCGCGGCAGCGTCGGCGGGAACCAACGAGGAGCAGGCCATCAAGGCCGCTCGGGTGCTGAGCCTGGCCCAGGACACCGCGGACCGGCTCACCAGCACCGCCAAGGCCGAGTCGGACAAGATGCTGGCCGACGCCCGCGCCAACGCCGACCAGATCCTCAGCGAGGCCCGCAGCACCGCCGAGTCCACGGTCGCCGAGGCCCGGCAGCGCGCCGACGCCATGCTGGCCGACGCCCAGACCCGCTCCGAGGCGCAGTTGCGCCAGGCCCAGGAGAAGGCCGACGCCCTGCAGGCCGACGCGGAGCGCAAGCACTCCGAGATCATGGGCACCATCAACCAGCAGCGCACGGTGCTGGAAGGCCGGCTCGAGCAGCTGCGCACGTTCGAACGCGAATACCGCACCCGACTCAAGACCTACCTGGAATCCCAGCTCGAGGAGCTCGGCCAGCGCGGGTCGGCGGCGCCCGTCGACTCCAGCGCGGACGCCGGGGGGTTCGACCAGTTCAATCGGGGTAGTAACTAGCCCATCAACCGCGCCGGGCGGTCTCGCCCGTTGCCGAAGGATTACCGATGCTGATCATTGCGCTGGTACTGGCCCTGATCGGGCTCGTTGCGCTGGTGTTCGCCGTGGTCACCAGCAACGAGCTGGTGGCCTGGGTGTGCATCGCCGCCAGCGTCGTGGGCGTGGTGCTGCTGATCATCGACGCGTTGCGAGAGCGCCAGCACCGTGACGCGGGCGAGGAAGCCAGCGCCGAAGCCGAGACCGCCGAGACCGGCGAGTACGTCGACTACCCGGAGGAAGCCGCCGACGAGTCGGCGGAGGATGCCGTCACCAAGGCGAACGACGAATCGGCCCAGTAGGAGTCAGCCCGTCGGCGTCGCGAGCAGCTCGCGCACCTCGTCGTCGCTGACCTGATGAAAGTCGCTGTAGACCTGCCCGACGGCCTCGAACGCGGGCGGCATCGTCGCGCACACCACGTCGTCGGCCTCGCGCGCCAGCTCCTGGCAGACCGACTCCGGCCCCACCGGGACCGCGACGACGATCGATCGCGGCTTGGCGGCCCGTATCGCCCGGACCGCCGCCATCATGCTGGCGCCGGTGGCGATGCCGTCGTCCACCAGGATCACGATCTTGCCCTCCGGATCGGCCAGCGGGCGTCCACCCCGGTACGCCTGCTCGCGGCGGGTGAGCTCGGCCGTCTCGCTGTCGATCACCTCGCGCACCTGCTCGTCGGTGATGTGCAGGCTGGAAATCACGTTGTCGTTCATCACCACGCCGCCGCCGCTGGCCAACGCGCCCATCGCCAGCTCGGACCAGCGCGGCACCCCGAGCTTGCGGACCAGGAACACGTCCAGCTCGGCCCCCAGCGCCGAAGCGATCTCCCAGGCGACCGGGACGCCGCCGCGCGCCAGCCCCAGGACCAGCACGTTGTCCTTGCCGCGGTAGGCCGTCAGCTCCGCGGCGAGCGCGCGGCCGGCTTCGCGGCGGTCGCGGAAAATCCGCGTCGTTGTCCGCCGGAGAAAGCCACCAGGTGGGTTCATCGTCTGCACTCCCGGCTGTCGGCCTGCACCCAGCCTACGTGTGCCCGCAAGCTCGAAGAAGTGGTCGCTGGATCGCGTTGTGCGCGAACGAGACCGGGTGCCCGCGACACGGGCTAGGGGTCGAGGTGGGCGGGGGCGACTTGGCACCCGGCGGCTTGGGCTCCGGCGTGCAGGCGCCGGTCCCAAACGGCGACGATCAGGCCGGAGTCACCGACTGCCAACGCGCTGGCCAGATGGACTGCGTCGGCTCCGGGTAAGGCATGGGCTCGGGCGAGGTGGCCGGCGTGCCGTTCAACCGTCGCCGTGAGTTCGACTGGGCGGGTCGCGGCCCAGAAGTCCTCCCAGTCACGCTCGGCTTCGGTGAGCTGGGATTCAGTTAGATCGTGATTGCGGGCTGCCGCGGCGAGCGCGGCGCGGACTTCGGGGTAGGCAAGGCGGCTGGACAACGCGGCGTCGCAGCCGTCCCATAGCGCGGATGCCAGCGAGCTCCCTGTCTCGGTGGTGAGAAGTTTGACGAAGGCGCTGGCGTCGAAGTAGACGAGCGGCACCGGTCAGCGCCGCTGGTCGCTGATCCGGTCAGACACCGGCCGCCGCGGTCGGGGCCGGGACCGTCCCGCAGCGACGGGCCGCTGCGCGGTGGCCTTGCCAATCACGCCTTGGGCTGTGAGACGCTCCAAGGTGCCTGCGCTGTCCAGCGCAGTGAGTCGCGCGACCGGAATCCCGCGGTCGGTGATGACGACGTCACCACCGGCCCGGGCTCGATCGAGCCAATCGCTGAGGTGTGCGCGCAACTCGGTCACGGATACTTCCACATCCTGAAATGTACATTCACTGAATCGCGATTTGTACATGTCAGTACTGAGTGTGGCAATGACGACCTGAGAGATTGACCTGCGCAAGCTGGAGGCGACGGGGCCGGTACACCGATTCGTCCGCGGTGCTGGCGACGCCCGAGCCGGTCGATGTCATTGTGGCTGGTCGCCTTTCGTCCAAGCTGCATCCGAAGGTGTTGCAGCGGAAGGTGTTTGCCGTCGCCGGTGATGAACGCGTTGAAATAGGGCGCCCAGCTACCCCCTCGTTACGGCCGTGCGCAGTCAAGCCGCCGGTGTCATCCATAGCGCGCTTACCGGTAGGGCGAGCAATTTTGATCCAAACGGAAGCGCCTGCGGACCAGTGTGTAGGACGATGCCAGCCCGGAAGTTGTCGCCGACCCGCTGGGCGAGGTGCCGTAGGCCGCGGAAGTCGTCGGGTCCGACGGTGGAAGCTGCCTTGACCTCGATTCCCACGACATCGCCACGTCGATTCTCGAGCACGGCGTCGACCTCCACCTGATCTCTGGTCCGGTAATGGAAGAGCGCGACCTCCTCTTCGGACCAGGTCAGCTGGCGTGCCAGTTCCATCAGGACGAATCCCTCGAGGAGCGGTCCGAACTGACCAGTTGGCCGCAGGATACTGCGAGTGTCCGCGCCGATTTGGTGTGCGGCGATACCTGAATCGACGAACGCGAGCTTGGGAGTTGTGGTAGCTCGGGTACTGATGTTGCGCGACCATGCAGGTACTCGCTTGACGAGAAAGACCTCTTCGAGCAGTGCGAGATACTTTCTTACGGTAGTGGCTCCGAGGCCGAGTTCGTTGCTCAACGCGGCGATGGACACTAACTGCCCCGATCGAGCGGCCAGCATTTGGACAAGCGCGCGCAACTCGGTTGTTCGTTCGATCTCTGACAATTGCTGTACGTCGCGCGCGATGAGGTCGCCGACGTAGGAGTCGAAGAAGCTGCGTCGGCGGCGGTCGGTGGTTCGTGCGACTGCCTCCGGAAAGCCCCCTCGGACAACCCGTTCGGCGTATTCCGCCCGTGAAACCGTGGAACTGTGACGCAGCTGATCACCCTGGGTGAACACGGCGTCGATGAATCCGTCAGGGGCCCGGTCGATCTCGCCTTGGGAAAACGGCCAGAGCTCGATAGTCTCCATTCGACCCACCAGAGTGTCGGGTAGGGATCGCATGCCGAGCACGCGTGCCGATCCGGTCAGCAGGAAGCGTCCGGGGGTGGGGTCGGCATCCACCCGCGCCTTAATCGCTAGCAGCAGACCGGGTGCTCGTTGAACCTCGTCGATTACCATCGAACCGGGCTGATCGACAAAGCCGTCCGGGTCCTCAAGGGCCGCGTTCCGAGCCAAGGCGGTATCGAGGTCACGCCATTCGGCGTTGCGGTCCTTCGCGACAAGGCGAACCAGGGTGCTCTTGCCGCTTTGGCGTGCACCATTGACGAGCACCACTCGGGTGTCCTCCAGCGCCGCGCACACTGCGGCCTGGGCATGTCTGGGCAATGCCGGGCCCAATATGGTCTGCACCTACGCTCCCCGCTGTCGTGTCCCTGCCGCGCGTGGATCTGCCGCTATCTTACGCGTGGATCTGCCGCTATCTTACGCGTGGATCTGCCGCAGAGTAGCGCGCGGATCTGCCGCAGAGTAGCGCGTGGATCTGCCGGCTGCCGATCGTCGATTGAGTGCGCACTTGGACGACAGCTCGGCCGGCTCAAGCCGGCCAACGGTTAGTCGATCAAACTAGAGTGTCCGAGGGGGGACTTGAACCCCCACGCCCATTAGTAGGGCACTAGCACCTCAAGCTAGCGCGTCTGCCATTCCGCCACTCGGACAAGACCAAACCGCATGGGCTGGCAGCTAAGGCTATCGGATTCGTCGACGCGCGCCCAACCCAGCTCCGGGCCTCGCGCCGCGCCCGTGGGCCGGGGCAGTGGTAGGAAAGGGGGTTGTGACCGGTGACGCCAGCGACGCCAGCGACGATGTCGTCGAAGTCGTGAGCAGGTTGATCCGGTTCGACACCACCAACACCGGCGACCCGGAGACCACGCGGGGCGAGGCGGAATGCGCGCGGTGGGTCGCCGAGCAGCTCGCGGATGCCGGCTACCAGACCGAATACCTCGAATCCGGGGCGCCCGGCCGGGGCAACGTGTTCACCCGCCTCGAGGGCGCCGACCGCTCCCGTGGCGCGCTGCTGATCCACGGGCATCTCGACGTGGTGCCGGCCGAACCGGCCGAATGGAGCGTGCACCCGTTCTCGGGGGCGGTCGAGGACGGCTATGTCTGGGGCCGCGGCGCGGTCGACATGAAGGACATGGTCGGCATGATGATCGTGGTCGCCCGCCACCTGAAGCGGGCCGGCATCGTGCCGCCGCGCGACCTGGTGTTCGCGTTCGTCGCCGACGAAGAGCACGGCGGTCAGTACGGCGCGCGGTGGCTGGTCGACAACCGGCCCGACCTGTTCGACGGCGTCACCGAGGCGATCGGCGAGGTCGGCGGGTTTTCCCTGACGGTGCCGCGGGCCGGCGGCGGTGATCGGCGCCTGTACCTGATCGAGACGGCCGAGAAGGGCATCCAATGGATGCGGCTCACCGCCCGGGGCAAGGCGGGACACGGCTCGATGGTGAACGACCAGAACGCGGTCACCACCCTGGCCGAGGCGGTCGCGCGGGTGGGCCGCCACCGGTTTCCGCTCGTGCTCACCGAGCCGGTGGTCGAGTTCCTGACCGCGCTCGCCGAGGAAACCGGCCTCACGTTCGACACCGATTCGCCCGACCTGGAAGGAACGGTGGAAAAGCTCGGCCCGATGGCCCGCATGCTCAATGCGGTGCTGCGCGACACCGCCAACCCGACGATGCTCAAGGCCGGGTACAAGGCCAACGTCGTCCCGGCGACGGCCGAAGCGGTCGTCGACTGTCGCGTGCTGCCCGGCCGGCAGGCGGCGTTCGAGGCGGAAATCGACGAGTTGATCGGCCCCGACGTGACCCGCGAGTGGATCAGGGACCTGCCGGCGTATCAGACCGGCTTCGACGGGGACCTGGTCGACGCCATGAACGCGGCGGTGCTGGCCGTCGATCCGGACGGCCGGACGGTGCCCTACATGCTGTCGGGTGGCACCGACGCGAAATCCTTCGCGCGCTTGGGCATTCGCTGTTTCGGCTTCAGCCCGCTGCGCCTGCCGCCGGATTTAGACTTCTCTTCGTTGTTCCACGGCGTCGACGAGCGGGTACCCATCGACGCGTTGCGGTTCGGCACCGACGTGCTGGCCCGCTTCCTGACACATTGCTAGAAGTCACGAATAGCTAGAAGTCACGAGAGGATCGTCCATGAGCTCGCCGACCGACCCGTACGACGCCCTGCCCAAGCTGCCGCTGTTCACCCTGAAGTCGAATTCGATCACCAACGGCCAGCCCCTCGGCACGCCGCAGATCAGCGGGATCATGGGCGCCGGGGGACAAGACGTCAGCCCGCAGCTGAGCTGGTCGGGGTTCCCCGACGAGACCCGCAGCTTCGCGGTCACCGTCTACGACCCCGACGCCCCGACGCTGTCCGGGTTCTGGCACTGGGCGGTGGCCAACCTGCCCGCCGACGTCACCGAGCTGCCCGAGGACGCGGGTAACGGCGGCGAACTGCCCGGCGGCGCGCTGCAATTGGTCAACGACGCGGGAATGCGTCGCTACGTCGGTGCGGCGCCGCCTCCCGGCCACGGGGCGCACCGCTACTACGTTGCCGTGCACGCCGTCGACGTCGACAAGCTCGACCTCCGCGAGGACGCCAGCCCGGCCTTCCTGGGGTTCAACCTGTTCCAGCACGCCATCGCGCGGGCCTACATCTACGGCACCTACGAACAGGCATAAGGATCCACCGCCCGGGAGCCCAATATCGCTACCGGCCGATAGGCCGAAGTGAAGTCAACGAAGCCGGTTGACTTCACTTAGCGCAGCCGTGCCGACACGTGCTGGCGAAGGTCGACCACTCCTACGACGAAGAAGGGGCGGCTTGAGACCTAGCCCGGCGACCCGTCGGGTTTGGCCGCCGCCGAGCCGACCGCATCGGCGAGCGAGGCGAACCCGCCGTCGTGCAGCCGTCGGGCGATGCCGTCGTGAATGTGCTTGGGCCACAAGCCCCCGCCGTAGATGAAGCCGGTATAGCCCTGCAGCAGCGACGCGCCCGCGGTGATCCGCTCCCACGCGTCGTCGGCGGTCTCGATGCCGCCGACGCTGATCAGCGCCAGGCGGTCGCCGACGCGCGCGTAGAGCCGGCACAGCACCTCGACCGCGCGGCGCGCGAGCGGCGGGCCCGAGATGCCGCCGGGGCCCAGCTCGTCGACGCCCGGGGTGAGCAGGCCGTCGCGCGACACCGTGGTGTTGGTGGCCACGATGCCGGCCAGGCCCAATTCGACTGCCAGGTCGGCGATCTCATCGATGTCGGAATCGGAGACGTCGGGTGCGATCTTCACCAGCACCGGGGTCGACGTCTCGGCGAGGACGCCCGCCAGGATGGGCCGCAGCGACACGACGGCCTGCAGGTCGCGCAGCCCCGGCGTGTTCGGTGAGCTGACATTGACCACCAGATACGACGCCAGCGGGCCGACCAGCCGGGCGCTCGTCCGGTAGTCCTCGACGGCGACGGCGGCCGGGGTCGCCCTGGTCTTGCCGATGTTGACCCCGATCGGCACCTCGGGGCGGTGCCGGGCCAGCCGCATCGCCAGCGGCCCGGCGCCGAGGTTGTTGAACCCCATCCGGTTCAGCAGCGCCCGGTCGGCGGGCAGCCGGAACAGGCGCGGGGCCGGGTTGCCGGGCTGCGGGTGGGCGGTGACGGTGCCGACCTCGGCGTACCCGAAGCCCATCGCACCCCAGGTCTGCAGACCCCGGCCGTCCTTGTCGAACCCGGCGGCCAGGCCGAGCGGGCCGGGAAAGCGAACCCCGAACACCGTGCTGGCCAGCACCGGGTCGGTCGGCCCCAGCAGCCGGCGCAGCAAGTGCCGCATCAAGCCGACTGCCGTGCCGGCGCGCAGTGCGGCGAAGACCAGCGTGTGGATGCGCTCGGGGGGGAACAGGAACAACAGCCGGCGGGTGAGCCGGTACATCACAGTTCCGGCTGGTCGGGCCGCCGGCCCGCGGAGCCGGCGCCGTCCAGACGAGACTTCTTGCGGCGCAACAGAACTCGCCTACTGCCGTCGGTATAGAGCCGCACCCGGGTCAGCTCCCAGCCGCGATATTCGGCCTCGATGGACAACCGGGTGGACGCGCTGAGCCGGGTCACCTCGGGCGGCAGACGTAACGGTATCCACTCGTACTCGTCGGACATCTCCGTGTCCCAGCCCGCCGGCAGCCGGCCCCACCGTTGCGCGCGCGTCACGCGGCCCCCGCGCGCTCGATGATCTGCACGCCCGCACCCGACCCCGATACCACGTACAGGGTGTCCGACGCTTCGTCAAAGGCCAGCGAGTTGGGTTGCTGCACGGTGGGGTATCGCACCCTTTCGACGGGGATTCCGGTTGACAGATCGTAACCAATGACCATGTTGGACGCGGTTTGGGACACCCAGGCCAGCGCACCCGATCCGGCCAGGCCGTAGGGGGACTGCCGCACCGGGTAGGCCTGACGCAGGATCAGCGGGTCGACACCGTAGACCAGCAGTTCGCCGCCGCGAGTGTCGGCGACCAGGACGCGGCCCAGCCGATCGGCGGCGAGGGTCGTCGCGCCCTGGCCGGCCCGCAGCGCCTGTTCGGGATGGCCGTCGGCGCCGATCGTGGTCACCGAGGTCTGCCCCCGGTCGAGAACCACCGTCGTATTGCCCTGTGTCACAAGGGAATCGACGCGAGCGAAAATCTTGTCCCGGCCCTCGACCGTCGCGGTGTCCCCGCCGCCCGGGGCGGCCAGGATGTAGACGGCGCCGTCGGCGCTGCCCAACACCAGCTTGCCGTCGGCGCGGCGCGCGATCGCGGTGAATTCGGCCCGCTGCGCCGCGGCGACGTTCACCCGTGCGGTGCGCCCGGCGGTCAGATCGACCACGAAGTAGCCGCCGCGGGTCGCCAGGTAGACGGTGCCGTGGCCGTCGCCGGTCAGGGCGGTCGCCGGGCCCGGCAGCGCGATCGCGCGCGGCGGGAGCTGTGCCGCGCCGATCACCGTGACGACGGCGGGCGCCGCCGGATCGCCGCCGGGGGCCAGCACCGCCAGCAGGTGAGTGTCGCCGTCGAC
This sequence comes from Mycobacterium sp. NGS26, assembly GCF_059813025.1. Classification (NCBI taxonomy): domain Bacteria; kingdom Bacillati; phylum Actinomycetota; class Actinomycetes; order Mycobacteriales; family Mycobacteriaceae; genus Mycobacterium; species Mycobacterium sp. NGS26. The sequence continues at coordinate 427,944 of NZ_JCALDU010000005.1, read as the reverse complement.
GACGGCGGCCTGGGCCTGACCGGCCAGCGCCCGCACCACACCGGCCGGATTCGTCGACGCCGGCGGCGACGCGGCGGCCCGGGCCGGCTCGATCGTCGGCGGGTTTCCGGATGAAAGCGGGTTCGACGAGCAACCGGCGACCAGTACCAGCAAAAGCGTGAGGCCAAAAAAATAGTGCTGACCTGATCGTTTCAAGCAGCTACGCCGTGACAGCAACAATCAACCTTCGGAGGGTGTAGGGAGCCCAAATTTTAGGAAACGGTTTCGCATCCAATATGGCCATGTTGCACACATCGCGTCGTTCTGGAGAGGTATGGTCGCGATATGACCGTCATCGTCGACCGGCATACCGCAGACAAAACGTTTGCTGTCGAAGACATTTCGACAGGAATTTTTGCCAGCGGGTACGGACAAGTTGGTGATGGGCGCAGTTTCTCCTTCCATATCGAGCACCGTTCGCTCGTCGTAGAAGTTTACCGGCCGCGGCTTTCCGGGCCGGTTCCGCTGGCCGAGGACGTGGTCGCGAGGGCGGTCCGCAGCCTGTTCGACATCGACCTCACCGACGAGCGGAGCCTGACCGCGGCGGTGCGCGACTCGGTCGCGCACGCGGTGCCGGTCGCGCGCTAGTCGCATCCGGTCGCGGTCAAGCGCACCGGGTACGGTCGTCCTGACATGACCGTCATCCTGTTACGCCATGGCCGTTCCACCTCGAACACCGCCGGCATTCTGGCGGGCCGGTCCGAGGGCGTCGACCTCGACGACAAGGGCCGCGAGCAAGCCGCCGGGCTGATCGACCGCCTCGGCGACCTGCCGATCCGGGCGGTGCTGACGTCGCCGCTGCTGCGCTGCCGGCGCACCGTCGAGCCGCTGGCCGAATCGTTGTGCCTCGAGCCGCTCGTCGAGGAGCGGCTCGCCGAGGTGGACTACGGGGAATGGACGGGCCGCAAAATCGGCGACCTGACGAAGGAGACGTTGTGGGGGGTGGTTCAGGCCCACCCCAGCGCGGCGGTGTTCCCCGGCGGTGAGGGGCTGGCCCAGGTGCAGGCGCGGGCGGTGGCCGCCGTTCGCGAGCACGACAAGCGGCTTGCCGATCAGCACGGCGGCGATGCGCTGTGGGTGGCGTGCACCCACGGCGACGTCATCAAGGCGGTGATCGCCGACGCCTACGGCATGCACCTGGACGGGTTCCAGCGCGTCACCGCCGACCCGGGTTCGGTGAGCGTGGTGTGTTACACGCCGCTGCGCCCGTTCGTCTTGCACGTCAACCACACTGGGGCGCGGTTGGCCGCCGCGTTGCGCGCCGCGCCGCCCCAGAAGGATCAATCCCAGCACGATGAGTCCCAGGGCGATGGTGCCGGCGAAGTGCCGTCGAGCGACGCGGTGGTCGGCGGCTCCACCGACTAGTTCGGTTGCGACTGCCGAATCGGGATCGCATCGCGGCGGCAACTGCCGGTATTTTAGAAGTGCCATGGCCCGCGCAATTCACGTCTTCCGCACGCCCGACCGCTTCGTGGCCGGGACCGTTGGCCAGCCCGGAAACCGCACCTTCTACATCCAGGCGGTGGGCGATTCGCGGGTCGTGTCGGTGGTGTTGGAGAAGCAACAGGTGGCGGTGCTCGCCGAGCGCATCGGAGCGCTGCTGCTGGAGGTGAATCGCCGGTTCGGCACGCCGGTTCCGCCGGAGCCCGCCGAGGTCGACGACCTCAACCCGCTGATCACTCCCGTCGATGCCGAATTTCGGGTCGGGACCATGGGCTTGGGCTGGGATTCGGAGGCGCAGACCGTGGTGGTCGAGCTGCTTGCCGTCACCGACGCCGAGTTCGACGCCTCGGTGGTGCTCGACGACACCGAAGAGGGGCCCGACGCCGTCCGGGTGTTCCTGACGCCGGAGTCGGCGCGGCAGTTCGCGACCCGCTCCAATCGGGTGATCTCGGCGGGACGTCCGCCGTGCCCGCTGTGCGACGAGCCGTTGGACCCGGACGGCCACATCTGCGCGCGCACCAACGGCTATAAGCGCAGCGCGCTGCTCGGGCCTGACGATGAACCCGCGGAATAGCGAGCATGACGAACGTGAGGCGTTGCGGGACGGCGAGCTGACGGTCCTCGGACGCATCCGCTCGGCCAGCAACGCCACCTTCCTGTGCGAGTCGACGCTGGGTGAGCGCAGCGTGCACTGCGTCTACAAGCCGATCGCCGGTGAGGCGCCGCTCTGGGATTTCCCGGACGGGACGCTGGCCGGCCGCGAACTCGCCGCGTACCTGATAGCCACGCAACTGGGCTGGAACATCGTGCCCTACACCATCATTCGGCACGGGCCGGCGGGCCCGGGCATGCTGCAGCTGTGGGTCGAGCAGGCCGGCGACGCGGTGGACTCGCCCCCCGCGCCCCGGCACGACCTGGTCGACTTGTTCCCCGCCGACAGACTCGAGCCGGGTTACCTGCCGGTGCTGCGCGCCTACGACTACGCCGGCGACGAGGTCATCCTGATGCACGCCGACGACATCCGGTTGTGGCGGATGGCGGTGTTCGACGTGCTGATCAACAACGCGGACCGCAAGGGCGGCCACGTCCTGCGCGACCTCGAGGGCCACGTCTACGGGGTGGACCACGGCGTGTGCCTGCACGTCGAGAACAAGCTGCGCACCGTGTTGTGGGGCTGGGCGGGCAAGCCGCTGGACCAGGAGACGCTGGAGGCGGTGGCCGGGCTCGACGAGGCCCTGTGCGGCTCGTTCGGCGACGAGCTGAGCGAACAGATCACCCGGACCGAGATCGCGGCGCTGCGCAGGCGCATCCACGCGCTGCTGGAAAACCCGGTGATGCCCGAACCGAACCGGCATCGCCCCATTCCCTGGCCGGCGTTCTGAGGCGGGCGCCGCCGTCGGCATACTGAGTCGGTGACCCTGACGGATGCCGCACTGGCCGCCGAGCTGGCCGCGGACGCGGGGGAGCTGCTGCTGAAAGTGCGCGAGGAGATCGGCTTCGGTCATCCCTGGGCGCTCGGCGACGCGGGCGACAGCCTGGCCAACGCGCTGATCCTGCGGCGGCTGCGGGACGAGCGGCCCGACGACGCGGTGCTCAGCGAGGAAGCGCACGACGACCTGGCCCGGCTGAACCGCGACCGGGTGTGGATCGTCGACCCGTTGGACGGCACTCGCGAGTTCTCCACGCCGGGGCGCGACGACTGGGCGGTGCACATCGCGCTGTGGCAGCGCCCCACCGATGACCCCGCCGACGGTCACCGCGAAATCACCGACGCGGCAGTGGCTTTGCCCGCCCGCGGAAACATGGTGTACCGCAGCGACACCGTGACCGACGACGGCGCGCGCACCGGCATTCCGCATACCTTCCGGATCGCCGTCAGCGCCACCCGGCCGCCCGCCGTCGTGCACCGCATGCACCAGATGCTGGCCATCCAGCCCGTCGCGATCGGCTCGGCGGGCGCCAAGGCGATGGCGCTGATCGACGGCGACGTCGACGCCTACCTGCATGCCGGCGGCCAATGGGAATGGGACTCGGCGGCCCCGGCCGGGGTCGTGATGGCCGCCGGCATGCACGCGTCGCGGCTGGACGGCTCGCCGCTGCGCTACAACCAGCTCGACCCGTACCTGCCCGACTTCGTGATGTGTCGCGCCGAGGTGGCCCCGATCCTGCTCGGCGCCATCCGCGATTCGTGGCGTTAGCAGGCCGTTATGCGGGCTGCATCGTCGCCGGGCTTAGCTGGATTGCCCGGCTCCTCCTCAGCCCGCTCCGCGGGCTGCATCGTCGCCGGGCTTAGGCTCGAGGGCATGCAGTCGTGGACTTCCGCACAGGTTCCGGTGTTGCCGGGACGCGGCCCGGAACTACGGCTCTACGACACCTCTGACCGGCAGGTCCGCCCGGCGGCGACCGGGGCGACCGCGTCCATGTACGTCTGCGGGATCACGCCGTACGACGCCACCCATCTGGGCCACGCGGCCACCTACCTGGCGTTCGACCTGATCCATCGCGTCTGGCTGGACCTCGGCCACGACGTGCACTACGTGCAGAACGTCACCGACGTCGACGACCCGCTGTTCGAGCGCGCCGAGCGTGACGGCGTGGATTGGCGCGAGCTCGGCGACCGGGAGGTCGCCCGGTTCCGCGAGGACATGGCGGCGCTGCAAATTCTGCCACCACGCGAATACGTCGCGGCGACCGAGGCGATTCCGGAGGTGGTCGAGCTCGTCGAGAAGATGGTCGCCTCCGGGGCGGCGTACGTCGTCGACTCGGAGACGGGTTCGGAGTTCCCGGACATCTACTACCGCGCCGACGCCACGCCGCAGTTCGGCTACGAGTCCGGCTACGACCGCGAAACCATGCTCCGGCTGTTCGCCGAGCGCGGTGGCGACCCGGAACGGCCGGGCAAGACCGACGAACTGGATGCGCTGCTGTGGCGGGCCGCGCGCCCCGGGGAACCCAGTTGGCCCGCGCCCTTCGGCGCCGGCCGGCCGGGCTGGCATGTCGAATGCGCGGCCATCGCGCTCAGCCGGATCGGCAGCGGCCTGGACATCCAGGGCGGCGGCAGCGACCTGATCTTTCCGCATCACGAATTCACCGCCGCGCACGCCGAATGTGTCAGGGGCGAAAGGCGTTTCGCGCGGCACTACGTGCACGCCGGGATGATCGGCTGGGACGGGGAGAAGATGTCCAAGAGCCGCGGCAACCTGGTGCTGGTGTCGGCGCTGCGCGCGCAGGGCGTCGAGCCGTCGGCCGTTCGGCTCAGCCTGCTGGCCGGGCACTACCGTGCCGATCGGTTCTGGAGCCGGCAGGTGCTCGACGACGCGACCGCGCGGCTGCATCGGTGGCGCGCCGCGACCGCGCTGCCCGCCGGGCCGGATGCCGCCGACGCCGTCGCCCGGGTTCGTCGCTACCTGGCCGATGACCTAGACACCCCCAAAGCGATTGCCGCCCTTGATGGTTGGGCCACCGACGCGCTGGAATACGGCGGGCACGACGCGGACGCGCCGCGGTTGGTGGCGACCGCGATCGACGCGCTGCTCGGGGTGCGCCTGTAGGAATCGAAAGTCACCAAACGGCAACTCCTCGGTGTCGATTCGCACAACAATCTGGGTGAACGGCGTGTCGTAGGTCACCATCGACGGAGCAACGCGTACGGCGCGTCAACCGCAAAGGTGATTGCTTGATGCTCGGTCGTTTTCGCCGTGTCGCCGGCGGGGTGGGCGCCGTCACGATGCTCACCCTTGCGCTGAACACGGTGCCCGCGTTGGCCGACCCGTTTCAGAACCCGAACGCGATGGTCGCTCCCGGTCCCAACCTGCTGGTCAATCCCGGCGCCGAGTTCGGCGACCCGTCATTGTCGGCATACAGTTCGGTGTCGATCCCGGGCTGGGCCGTGACGGGCACGCCGACCGTGATCAGGTACGGCACCCTGCGCCGTCTGCCGGTGCCCCTGGGGAGCCCGGGGCCGACTCTGCCGGCGGCCTTTGGGTTTACCCGATCGGAGAACGGCCCCCCGGACGGCGGCGCGCAGTTCTTCGGCGGCGGAAACGTGGCCACGGCCACGCTCACCCAAACCGTCGATCTGTCCGGCGCGGCCGCCCAGATCGACTCCGGCACGGTGCCTTACACGCTCAGCGGCTGGCTCGGCGGATTCCTGGAGGACCCGTCCGCCGCATCGGTCACCGTCACCTTCTTGGCGGCCGATCAGCAGTCGGCGCTGGGCGCCGGCAGGATCGGACCGGTCACGGTGTTGCAGCGCCGGTTGAGGACCGCGCTCCTGCCGCGCCAGACCACCGGGACGATTCCTGAGGGCAGCCGCAGCGCACGCGTGGTCGTGACCCTCAAGGACAGCAACCCGGTGATCGGCAACTACAACAACGCCTACGCCGACAACATCTCGTTCAACGTCGGCGCCCCGCTGCCGCCCCCGCCGCCCCCCACGCCACCGGCGTCGAAAGTCGGTCCCCTGGACCACGTTTTCATGATCTATCTGGAGAACCACGGCGCGAAGGACATCGTCGGCAGCCGGAACGCGCCATACATCAACGGGCTGATCGACAACAACGGATACGGCGCAAACTACTACGCACAGGCCCACCCCAGCCTGCCGAACTACTACCCGATTCTGGGCGGATCCGACTTCGGCTTCAACTACAACTGCGAGCTGGACTGCTTCGACCAACCCAACCTGGTCGACAACATCGAGCGGGCGGGCAAGGGGTGGGCCTCCTACGAGCAATCCATGCCCGAGCCGTGCTTCACGCGCTCCGCCGGGCCCTACAGCCCCGGCGAACTACCGTTTCTCGCGTTCCACGACATCGTCTCGAACACCGCTCGCTGCCGGTCACACGTGCTCCCGCTGGAGCGGATGGCCACGGATCTCGCCTCCACCGCCACCACCCCGAACTACGTGTGGTGGGCCGCGGACGAAAACCACAACATGGAAGGCCCCATCAACCTCCAGTTCATCCTCAGCCTGCTCACGAATCATCAATACAACATCAAGGCCGGTGACCAGTTCCTCGCGAGCACGTTGCCCACGATCCTGAACTCACCCGCGTTCCAGACGCAGCGCTCCGCCGTTTTCATCACGTGGGACGAGGATTACAACAACCTGTCACTGGGCATCGGCAACAACGGGAACCACATTCCGATGATCGTCATCACGTCACCGAATTCCGGTATGCGGCAAGGCCACTTCGTCGCCGTCAACTACAACAACCACTACAGCCTGCTGCGCACCATAGAAGATGCCTTCGGACTTCCCCGGCTCACCAACAACGACAAGTTCGCCCAACCGATGAACGAGTGCTGGCCATAAGCACTTCCGCGCAGGGTACCTTGTCGGCCATGACATCACTGCAGGGCAAGGTCGTCTTCATCACGGGCGGCGCCAGGGGAATCGGGGCCGAGGTCGCCCGCCGGCTGCACGACAGGGGCGCCAACCTCGTGCTGACCGATCTCGACAGGGCCGCGCTGGACTCGCTGGCCGCCGGCCTCGGCGGCGACGAGCGGGTGCTGACGGCGGTGGCCGACGTGCGCGACCTGTCCGCCCTGCAGAAAACGGTCGCCGCGGCCGTCGAACGCTTCGGCGGCATCGACGTCGTCGTGGCCAACGCCGGCATCGCCAGCTACGGCTCGGTGCTGCAGGTGGATCCCGAGGCGGCCAAGCGGGTGCTGGACGTCAACCTGCTCGGCGTCTTTTACACCGTGCGCGCGGCGCTGCCCGCGCTGATCGACCGGCGCGGCTATGTGCTGATCGTCTCGTCGCTGGCCGCGTTCACCGCCGCGCCGGGAATGGCGCCGTACGACATGTCGAAGGCCGGCAACGAGCACCTCGCCCACGCGCTGCGCCTCGAGGTCGGCCGGCTGGGCGTCGACGTCGGCGTGGCGCACATGTCGTGGATCGACACCGCGCTGGTCCGCGACAGCAAGGCCGACATGCCCGCGTTCGCCGACCTGCTCGCCGAGCTGCCCTGGCCGCTGAACAAGACCACCTCGGTGGACAAGTGCGCGACGGCCTTCGTCAAAGGCATCGCGGGCCGCAAGAAGCGCGTGTACTGCCCGCGCTGGGTGGGTGTGTTCCGCTGGGTCAAGCCGGTGCTGTCCACGCGGATCGGCGAACTTCCCGTCCGCAAGGCGAGCGCCCTGATGCCCCGGATGGACGCCGAGGTCGCGGCACTGGGCCGCTCCATGAGCGCCTACAACGAGGAATTGGGTGATACCTAGCGCGCCGCTGGGAGTCAGCGCCCGAATCCCGGGCGGCGGCGGCGCAGATAGCGCTCGAACTCGGCGGCCAGCGCGTCGCCGTCGATCTTGCCCAGCGCCTCGTTCATGTCCACCTCGGCGTCGCCCCGCTGCTCCAGCGACGCCACGTATTCGGACAGGTCCTCGTCCTCGGCGGTCATCTCGGTGACCGCCTGCTCCCACTCCTCGGCCTGCGCCGGCAGGTCGGCCAGCGGGACCTCGATGTCCAGCACGTCCTCGACGCGGCGCAGCAGCGCCACCGTCGCCTTCGGGTTCGGCGGCTGCGACACGTAGTGCGGCACGGCCGCCCAGAACGTCACCGCCGGGATGCCCGCGGCCACGCAGGCGTCCTGGAACACGCCCGCGATCCCGGTCGGTCCCTCGTAGCGGGTTTCCTCCAACCCGAAGCGCTTCGCCGACTCGGGGGAGTAGGCCGCTCCCGAGACCGGCACCGGCCGGGTGTGCGGAGTGTCGGCCAGCAGCGCCCCGAGGATCACGACGGTGTCCACGTTGAGCTTGTCGGCGATGGCCACCAATTCGGCGCAGAAGGTGCGCCAGCGCATGTTCGGCTCCACGCCGTGCATCAGGACGACGTCGCGTTCGCTGCCCGGCGGCCGGCAGTGGGTGATCCGCATCGCGGGCCACACCAGCTCGCGGGTGACCCCGTCGACCTGCCGGATGACCGGCCGATTCACCTGGTAGTCGTAGTAGGCCTCGTCGTCGATCTCCACGATCGGGTCGGCTTCCCAGATGGCATCCAGGTGCTCCAGCGCGTCGCTGGCCGCGTCGCCGGCGTCGTTCCAGCCCTCGAACGCCGCCACGACGATCGTGTTGTGCAGTTCGGGCAGCGAACCGCCATCCGGCCGAGTCACAGAATCAGCCTACGGCGTGCCGTCACCCCGGGGGCGGTTGCATAGCACCACTATTCTTGTGGGGTGACTGCCACGAACGACCTCACGCTTGACGACGAAATACGTTCGGCTGCGATTTCGTTAACGTTGGTTACTATCGCGTCGCCGGCAGGATCCACGAGCTGTCGATAGCGGCGATGAGTTGGGCGTCCAGACGTCGATCGGGTGACGACGTAGACTTCTCTGGTCGAGAGGCGTTGCAACGGATATTTTGGGGGTCCGGGTCTCCCCCGGGTATCCGCCACGCTCGGCAGAGTCAAGGACGCCTTCCGCTACGGAAGGAACGTACGTGAACGCCGTTGAGCCAAACACCTTCGCGCCGAACATCCGCCCCGACTGCACCGACGAGCTGACGGCAGCTCTGCGCCGGCGGATCATGGTGATCGACGGCGCGATGGGCACGGCGATCCAGCGGGACCGGCCGGACGAGGCCGGCTACCGCGGCGACCGGTTCACGGAGTGGCCGACCGCCCTTCAGGGCAACAACGACCTGCTCACCCTGACGCAGCCGCAGATCATCGAGGGGATCCACCGCGAGTACCTCGAGGCGGGCGCCGACATCCTGGAGACCAACACGTTCAACGCGAACGCGATCTCGCTCTCCGATTACGACATGGCGGATCTGAGCTACGAGTTGAACTACGCGGGCGCCGCCCTGGCCCGCAAGGCCGCCGACGAATTCAGCACCCCCGAGAAGCCCCGCTACGTCGCCGGCGCGATCGGGCCGACGACGCGGACCGCGTCGATCTCGCCGGACGTCAACGACCCCGGGGCCCGCAACGTCTCATACGGCCAGCTGGTCGCCGCCTACCTGGAATCCGCCAACGGCCTGGTCGACGGTGGTGCCGACCTGCTCATCATCGAGACGATCTTCGACTCGCTGAACGCCAAGGCGGCGGTGTTCGCCGTCGAGACGCTGTTCGAGGAGCGCGGACGCCGCTGGCCGGTCATCATCTCGGGCACCATCACGGATGCCTCCGGGCGGACGTTGTCCGGTCAGGTCACCGAGGCGTTCTGGAACGCGATCAGGCACGCGAAGCCGATCGCGGTCGGCCTCAACTGCGCCCTGGGCGCGCCGGAGATGAGGCCCTACATTGCCGAGATGGCGCGGATCGCCGACACTTTCGTCTCCTGCTACCCGAATGCCGGTCTGCCCAACGCCTTTGGCGAGTACGACGAGACCCCCGAGCGCCAGGCCGGCTACATCGCCGACTTCGCCGAGGCCGGCCTGGTCAACATCGTCGGTGGCTGCTGCGGAACCGCGCCGCCGCACATCGCCGAGATCGCCAAGGTCGTCGAGGGCAAGCCGCCGCGCGAGGTGCCGAAGATCCCGGTCGCAACGCGTCTCTCGGGCCTGGAGCCGCTCAACATCACCGACGACTCCCTGTTCGTGAACATCGGTGAGCGCACCAACATCACCGGTTCCGCCCGGTTCCGCAACCTGATCAAGGCCGAGGACTACGACACCGCGCTGTCGGTCGCCCTGCAGCAGGTCGAGGTCGGTGCGCAAATCATCGACATCAACATGGACGAGGGCATGATCGACGGCGTCGCCGCGATGGACCGGTTCACCAAGCTGATCGCGGCCGAGCCGGACATCAGCCGCGTCCCGGTGATGATCGACTCGTCCAAGTGGGAGGTCATCGAGGCGGGCCTGAAGAACGTGCAGGGCAAGCCGATCGTCAACTCGATCTCCATGAAGGAGGGCGAGGAGAAGTTCGTCCGCGAGGCCCGGCTGTGCCGCAAGTACGGCGCGGCCGTCGTGGTGATGGCATTCGACGAGCAGGGGCAGGCCGACAACCTCGAGCGCCGCAAGGAGATCTGCGCGCGCGCCTACCGGATCCTGACCGAAGAGGTCGGCTTCCCGCCCGAGGACATCATCTTCGACCCGAACTGCTTCGCGCTGGCGACCGGCATCGAGGAGCATGCGACCTACGGGATCGACTTCATCGAGGCCTGCGCCTGGATCAAGGAAAACCTGCCGGGGGTGCACATCTCGGGCGGCATCTCCAACGTGTCGTTCTCGTTCCGGGGCAACAACCCGGTTCGCGAGGCGATCCACTCGGTGTTCCTGTTCCACGCCATCAAGGCCGGCCTGGACATGGGCATCGTCAACGCCGGCGCGCTGGTGCCCTACGACTCGATCGACCCCGAGCTGCGGGACCGCATCGAGGACGTCGTGCTGAATCGTCGCCCGGATGCGGCCGAACGGCTGCTGGAGATCGCCGAGCGGTTCAACAAGTCGGAGAAGGCCGACGACGCGGCGGCGGCCGAGTGGCGCGGCCTGCCGGTCCGCGAGCGGATCACGCACGCCCTGGTCAAGGGCATCGACGCCCACGTCGACGAGGACACCGAGGAGTTGCGGGCCGAGATCGCCGCCGCGGGCGGTCGCCCGATCGAGGTGATCGAGGGTCCGCTGATGGACGGCATGAACGTCGTCGGCGACCTCTTCGGCTCCGGCAAGATGTTCCTGCCCCAGGTCGTGAAGTCGGCCCGGGTGATGAAGAAGGCCGTGGCCTACCTGCTGCCGTTCATCGAAGCGGAGAAGGAGGAGAACGGCACGGCCGATTCCAAGGACACCAACGGCACGATCGTGATGGCGACCGTGAAGGGCGACGTCCACGACATCGGCAAGAACATCGTCGGGGTTGTGTTGCAGTGCAACAACTTCGAGGTGATCGACCTCGGCGTGATGGTGCCCGCCGAGAAGATCCTGGCCGCGGCGCAGGAGCACGACGCGGACATCATCGGGCTGTCCGGGCTGATCACCCCGTCGCTGGACGAGATGGTCAGCTTCGCCGCCGAGATGGAACGCCAGGGCCTGGAGATTCCCCTGCTGATCGGTGGCGCCACCACCTCGCGCGCCCACACCGCCGTGAAGGTGGCGCCCCGTCGCAACGGTCCGGTGGTCTGGGTGAAGGACGCCTCCCGCTCGGTGCCGGTCGCCGCGGCGCTGCTCGACGACAAGCAGCGGCCGGCCCTGCTGGAGGCCACCGAAAAGGACTACGCATCCCTGCGCGAACGGCACGCCCAGAAGAGCGAGCGGCCGATGCTGACCCTCGAGAAGGCCCGCGCGAACCGGACACCGATCGACTGGGACGGCTACACGCCGCCGGCGCCCGCCCAGGGCCTCGGTGTGCGGGAGTTTCACGACTACGACCTCGCCGAGCTGCGCGAGTACATCGACTGGCAGCCGTTCTTCAACGCCTGGGAGATGAAGGGCCGCTTCCCCGACATCCTCAACAACCCGTCCACCGGCGAGGCTGCCCGCAAGCTGTACGACGACGCCCAGGAGATGCTCGACACCCTGATCAAGGAGAAGTGGCTGAGGGCCAACGGGGTGATCGGGTTCTTCCCGGCGAACACGGTCGGCCCCGGCTTCGAAGACATCGAGGTCTACACCGACGAGACCCGCACCGAGGTGCGGACCACGCTGCACAACCTGCGCCAGCAGGGTGAGCACCGGGAAGGCATCCCCAACCGCTCGCTGGGGGATTACATCGCCCCCAAAGAAACGGGTCACCGGGACTACGTCGGCGCCTTCGCCGTCACCGCGGGGCTCGGCAGCCAGGAGAAGATCGCGGAGTTCAAGGCGGCGCTCGACGATTACAGCGCGATCCTGCTGGAATCGGTCGCCGACCGGCTGGCGGAGGCGTTCGCCGAACGGATGCACCAACGGGTCCGCAAGGAGTTCTGGGGATATCAGCCCGACGAGCAGCTTGACAACGACGCGCTCATCGACGAGAAGTACCGGGGAATCCGTCCCGCCCCCGGGTATCCGGCCTGCCCGGAGCACACCGAGAAGGCGACGCTGTGGAAGTTGATGGACGTCCGGGAGCGGACCGGCATCGAGCTGACCGAGTCGATGGCGATGTGGCCCGGTGCGGCCGTCAGCGGCTGGTATTTCTCGCACCCGCAGTCGCAGTACTTCGTGATCGGCCGGCTGGCGCAGGACCAGGTCGCCGACTACGCGAGGCGCAAGGGCTGGACCCTGGCCGAAGCCGAGCGCTGGCTGTCCTCCAACCTCGGCTACAACCCGGAGGACTGAGCCGCTTCCACCCGCGAGCGACCGCAAATGTACAGCGACACGCCGTGTATCGCGTACAAATGGGGACGCTCGCGGCCGAAACCAGAGTGACTTTGCTGGCGGACCCGTGAAACAATCGCTGGCCGTGAAGACCTTCGAGGATCTGTTCGCCGAACTCGGCGATCGTGCCCGCACCCGGCCCGCCGGCAGCGCGACCGTTGCCGCGTTGGACGGCGGGATACACGGGCTGGGCAAAAAGATCCTCGAGGAGGCCGGCGAGGTGTGGCTGGCGGCCGAACACGAACCCGACGACGCGCTGGCCGGGGAGATCAGCCAGTTGCTGTACTGGACGCAGGTGCTGATGATCGCGCGCGGGCTGTCCCTCGACGACGTCTACCGGAAGCTGTGAGCGTGTTACGGGTCGCGGTTCCCAACAAGGGCGCGCTCAGCGAGCCGGCCGTCGAGATCCTCGCCGAGGCCGGCTACCGGCGCCGCACCGACCCCAAGGACCTGACCGTCATCGACCCCGTCAACCAGGTCGAGTTCTTCTTTCTGCGCCCCAAAGACATTGCCGTTTATGTCGGTTCGGGGGAGCTGGACTTCGGGATCACCGGCCGCGACCTGGTGCTCGATTCCGACGCGCCGGTCACCGAGCGCCTCGCGCTGGGCTTCGGCTCGTCCAGCTTCCGCTACGCCGCCCCCGCCGGACGCAACTGGACGACGGCGGATCTGGCGGGCAAGCGCATCGCCACCGCATACCCGAACCTGGTCCGAAAAGACTTGGCCAAGAACGGGATTGAGGCCACCGTCATCAGACTCGACGGGGCCGTCGAGATCTCGGTGCAACTCGGCGTTGCCGACGCCATCGCCGACGTGGTGGGCTCCGGCCGCACCCTGGGCCTGCACGATCTGGTGGCCTTCGGCGAGCCGCTGTGTGATTCGGAGGCGGTGCTGATCGAGCGCATCAGTTACGGCGGCCATCCCCAGAGCAGGAAAACAGCGGCGCGCGACCAGATGGTGGCGCGGGTGCAGGGCGTCGTGTTCGGTCAGCAATACCTGATGCTCGACTACGACTGCCCGCGTGCGGTGCTGGACAAGGCCACCGCGATCACACCGGGATTGGAGTCGCCGACGATCGCCCCGCTGGCCGACCCTGACTGGGTGGCGATCCGGGCGCTGGTGCCGCGCCGCGGTGTCAACGAGATCATGGACGAGCTCGCAACCATCGGGGCCAAGGCGATCCTGGCCTCCGATATCAGATTCTGCCGATTCTGATCGCCCTGTCGGCGGGTCAGGCCCCGCTGTGTTAGCGTCCGGTCGCCGGGCTGTTCGTCCACCGGGAGGGTCTCTGTGACACACGCACTCATACTTCTGATGGCGCTGTTGATCGGTGTGGTCGCCGGGTTGCGTTCCCTGACCGCGCCCGCCGTGGTGGCGTGGGCCGGCTTCCTCGGCTGGATCGACCTGCACGGTACCTGGGCGTCCTGGGTGGCCAACATCGTCACGGTCGTCGTCCTGACCGTTCTGGCCGTCGCCGAACTGGTCGGTGACAAGCTCCCCAAGACCCCGGCCCGCACCGCGCCGCCGGCGTTCGCAGGGCGGATCGTCCTTGGCGGGTTTGCCGGCGCGGTGATCGGCGCCTGGCCGCATTGGACGTTCAGCTCGCTGGGCGCCGGCGTGATCGGCGCGGTGCTCGGCACCCTGGGCGGCTATCACGGCCGGCGACTGCTGGTGCGCGGCGGACGCGACTTGCCGGTGGCGCTGCTCGAGGATGCGATTGCGATCGGCGGCGGGTTCGCAATCCTCGCGACGACGAGTCACGTGCTGATCACGTATATCCTGACGGCGGTTAGGTGACAACGCATTTCGATGCGATCATCGTGGGCGCCGGCCAGGCCGGGCCGCCGCTGGCGGGACGGCTGACGGCCGCCGGGCAGCGCGTCGCGATCGTCGAACGCAAGCTGATCGGCGGCACCTGCGTCAACAACGGATGCATCCCGACCAAGACGCTGGTGGCCAGCGCGCACGCCGCGCAGCTGGCCCGTCGCGGCGCGGAATACGGCGTCGGGACCGGGCCGGTCACCGTGGACATGGCCAAAGTCAAGGCGCGCAAGGACGACATCATGCTCGCCGACCGCAAGGGCGTCGAGGACTGGCTACAGGGCATGAACGGCTGCACCATTTTTCGCGGTCACGCCCGTTTCGAAGACCCGCACACCGTGCGCGTCGACGACGACGTGCTGCACGCCGACCGGATCTTCCTCAACGTCGGTGGCCGCGCGGTGGTGCCGGACATTCCGGGGCTGTCCGACGTCGAGTTCCTCACCAACGTGTCGATCCTCGAACTCGACACGCTGCCAGCCCATCTCGTCATCGTCGGCGGCAGCTACATCGCGCTCGAGTTCGCGCAGATGTACCGCCGGTTCGGGGCCCCGGTCACCGTCGTCGAACGGGGCCCGCGGCTGGCGTCCCGGGAGGACGAGGATGTCTCGGCCTCAATCAGGCAGATCCTGGAGGCCGAGGGGATCGACGTGATCCTCGGCGCCGACGATGTGCGAATCGCCAAGAACGGCAACGGATTCGAACTCACTCCCCGCGCCGGCGCGGCGCCCGTCCATGGCAGTCACCTGCTGCTGGCGGTGGGGCGCCGGCCCAACACCGACGACCTGGGCCTGGACGCGGCCGGCGTGCACACCGACGCCCGCGACTACATCGTGGTGGACGACCAGCTCAAGACCAACGTCGAGCACATCTGGGCGATGGGCGACTGCAACGGCAAGGGCGCGTTCACCCACACGTCGTACAACGATTTCGAGATCGTGGCCGCCAACCTCCTCGACAGCGACTCGCGCCGGGTGAGCGACCGCGTCCCCACCTATGCGCTCTACATCGATCCCCCGCTCGGGCGGGCGGGTATGACGGTCGGCCAGGTCCGCGCGTCGGGCCGCAGGGCGCTGGTGGGCAAGCGGCCCATGAACAGGGTCGGCCGGGCGGTGGAAAAGGGTGAGACACAAGGGTTTATGAAGGTCGTGGTGGACGCCGACACCCGCGAGATCCTGGGAGCGGCGATCCTGGGCGTCGGCGGCGACGAGGCGATCCACGCCATCCTGGACGTCATGTCCGCCAAGGCGCCCTACACCGCGCTGTCGCGCACCATGCACATCCATCCCACGGTCAGCGAGCTCATTCCCACGATGCTGCAGGAGATGGCACCGCTCGACTAACCGAACATGCCGTTCGACCCCGCGAGGCGCCGCGGTGCCTTAGTCTTGGATGCTCGGTTGGGAACGCAAGGGGACAAACATGATTCGACTGCCGTCAGCACCCTCGACGCTCGCACCGGCCGCGCTGGCCGGCGGGCTGATCGTTTCGCTCGCGCTCGCCGGTTGCTCCGGCAAGCAGACGGCCACCGGCTCGTCCACCCCGTCCACCGCGGCGAACCCGCCCGCAGCGGTCAAGGTGACGCTCGACGGGCAAGCCCAGGACGTCAAGGGCCCCGTCACGTGCGACACCTCGGGCGGCTTCGTCAAGATCGCCATCGGCGAAAAGGTGGGCGGAACCGACCTCACCCCGTATGACGCGACCATGACCGATACCGACCCGCCCGATGTCCGTTCGGTCGGCCTCGGCGAACACGACGGCCACGGCCTCGCCTATTTGAAGGGGCTCTACAACGACACCGCAACGGCGACCAAGAGCGGCAAGTCCTACAAGATCACCGGGACCGCCAGCGGCGGGCTAGGCAACAAGCCCAAGCAGTTCGAGATGGACGTCACCTGTCCCTGACGGTCGGTCACGCGGCCGGTTCGGCGGTCTGTTGCGGCCACCCGGGGTAGGGCGGCGGCGTCCCGCCGAAGACCGGGCAGTGCGCCTGATGCGGGCACCACTCGCACAACCGCGACGGGCTGGGACGGAAATCGCCCGTCGGCGCCGCGGACTGGATGGCCCGCCAGATCGCCATCAGCGTCTTCTCGAAGCGCAGCAGCTCGTCGTGCTCCGGCGCGTAGTCCAACACCTGCCCGTCGGCCAGGTAGATCAGCCGCAGCCGGGAGGGCAGCACCCCGCGCGAACGCAGCAATGCCACCGCGTAGAACTTCATCTGGAACATCGCCTTGAACTCGGCCAGTGCGCGCGCGGCCGGCGGTGACTTGCCCGTCTTGTAGTCGACCACGCGAAGCTCGCCGGTGACGGCGACGTCGATCCGATCGATGAAGCCGCGCAGCAGCGTGCCGTCGGCGAGCTCGACCTCCACGCGCTGTTCGCAGCATTGCGGGTCGAATCGCGTCGGGTCCTCCAGCCGGTAATAGCCGGACAGTAACGCGCGGGCCTCCTCGAGCAGCTGGGTTCGCTGTTCGGGGTCGAGCCCGGCGGCCAGCTCGGGGTCGGCGGCGGTCACGCGTTCCCACGCGGGCTCCACGAGCGAGTGCGCGGTGCCCACGACGCGCGAGGCTGCGGGCAGGCCGTAGAGCTGCTCCAGCGCGGCGTGCACCACCGACCCCCGCAGCTGGGCCAGCGACGGCGCCTCGGGCAGGCGGTCGACGGCCCGGAAGCGGTACAGCAGCGGGCACTGCTTGAAATCGGCCGCGCGCGACGGCGACAGAGCCGGTCTTGCAGCCGGTCCTGCCGCCGCTTCTGTCATGCCCGCAGCCTAGGACCGGGCGCCGACAACCCCGAGCACCGGTTGCGGCGAGTCGGCTGGCACGCTGGATACCGTGTCCGCAACCGGCCCCTTCACCGTGGGCGAGCGCGTCCAGCTCACCGACGCCAAGGGCCGTCATTACACGATGGAGCTCACCGAGGGCGGCGAGTTCCACACCCACCGCGGCGCGATCGCGCACGACGACGTGATCGGGCTGGAGCAGGGCAGCGTCGTCAAGTCCAGCAACGGCGCCCCGTTCCTGGTGATGCGCCCGCTGTTGGTCGACTACGTGATGTCGATGCCCCGCGGGCCGCAGGTCATCTACCCCAAGGACGCCGCCCAGATCGTGCACGAGGGCGACATCTTCCCGGGCGCCCGCGTCCTGGAGGCCGGCGCCGGATCGGGCGCGTTGACCTGCTCGCTGCTGCGCGCCGTCGGGCCGGAGGGCCGGGTGGTCTCCTACGAGCAGCGCGCCGACCACGCCGAGCACGCCCGCCGCAACGTGTCGGTGTTCTTCGGCCGGGCGCCCGACAACTGGCAGCTGATCGTCAGCGATGTCGCCGACTCCGAGCTGCCCGACGCGTCCGTCGACCGGGTCGTGCTGGACATGCTCGCGCCGTGGGAGGTGCTCGACGCGGTGTCGAGGCTGACGGTCGCCGGCGGTGTGCTGATCGTCTACGTGGCCACCGTCACCCAGCTGTCGCGCGCGGTGGAGGCGCTGCGGGCCCAGCAGTGCTGGACCGAACCGCGGGCCTGGGAAACGCTGCAGCGCGGCTGGAACGTGGTCGGCCTGGCCGTTCGGCCGCAGCACTCGATGCGCGGGCACACCGCGTTCCTGATCGCGGCGCGCCGGTTGGCGCCCGGGGCCGTCGCGCCGGCGCCGTTGGGCCGCAAGCGCGAGGGCCGCGACGGCTAGTCAGTCGTCGCTGCGGCGCAGGGCGCGGCGCACCGACAGCAGCTCGAATTCGGGGTGCGCGGCCACCAGCCGTTCGGCCCTGTCGAGGATGTCGACGGCATGGCCGCGGTTACCGGACACGACGGCCACGCCGATGCCCGCGCGCCGATACAGATCCTGAGAACCGACCTCGGCGGCGGACACGCTGAACTTGCGCTGCAGTTCGGCGACGACGGGACGGATCACCGACCGCTTCTGCTTGAGCGATCGCACGTCGCCCAGCAGCACGTCGAATTCGAGCCAGCCGATCCACATGCGCGCGTCAGCCCGGCGGGGGTTGTTCGGGCGGAGGCGGCGGAGGTGGTGGCGGCTCCGGAGGAGGCGGAGGAGGCGGAGGAGGCGGAGGAGGCGGTGGCTCGGGGGGCGGCGGTGGCGGTGGCTCCGGCGGCGGAGGTGGCGGGGCCGGAGCCGCGGGCGGCGCGGGCGCGGGGGCCGGCACCGGGGCGGGTGCGGGCGCCGGGGATGGAGGCGGGGCGGGCGCCGGGGGCGGCGGGGGAGCCGGAGGGGGGCCGGGCGGCGGACCCGGGGGCGGCGGCGGAGCGGACGGCGAATTGCCCAGGGCCAACAGCATTTCCGCGGTCCGCCGGGACAACTGCCAGCCGCCCTGGAAGGGGGCGAACTCCATCGGGAAGGTGAACTTCCCGTTGTTGCCCCGCGGGGTGTTGATGCTGACCGTCGCCATCACGTTGGACGGATTCTTGTCCGACCACGCGATGTTGTTCGCCGCGAACGTCATCGGCAGGTAGCCGTTGTCGCGCAACGCGTTGGTGAACTTGTCCAGCGTGGCCGCGCTGTCGGGGGTCGCCCCTTCGACGAGGCTCACCTTGTTGCCGCCCGGGACGTTTGGGTCGGCGAGCCGGTTCAGCACCTCGGTGAGGGCCTCGGGTGGCGGCAGCGGGGCGGTCGGGGGAGCCAGGATGACGGGGCTCGACGCGGCGGGCACCGGCGCCGACGGGCTCGACGACGCGACCTTGGGTTCCTTGTGCGAACATCCCGAGAGCCCGATGGCCGCCACGGCGGTCGCGGCGCCCAGCGCGACGGGAACGGAGAGGTGTCGGTGCATCCGGTCGGGTCGGCCGGGCTATTCGGCCACGCCTGATTCTTGCCGCGGGGTCGTAGTCGATGTCGGGCCAACGGGTGCAATGCAAGTCACACCCGTCGTCGGCGCGGCGCTTTTCGCGACGGCCGACACGCCTGTGGCGAGGGCTTTTACAAGCACAGTTGTCCTCTCGGTGGTCCCGAATCGACGCTGAGGTTACCAGCGGGAGCAATGACGCGAATTTTCACGGCATTTGACTCCGCACATCTGGCGGCAATCGCCGGTAGCGTTGAACTATCCACCGCGTATTTCGGGGCGGGAAAGGAGCGCACAATGGGTGACTCAGAGCGTTCTGAAGCATTCGGCACACCTCGCGAAAGCGACGTGTCCAGCGACGATGCTGCCGAATTGGAAGAGTTGCGCCGTGAGGCCGCGATGCTGCGCGAGCAACTGGACCACGCGGTGGCGTCGCACGGCGCCGGCCGCTCCGCCCGCGATGTGCATCAGCTCGAAGCCCGCATCGACTCGCTGGCGGCCCGCAATTCCAAATTAATGGAAACTCTTAAAGAAGCCCGCCAGCAACTGCTCGCATTGCGCGAGGAAGTCGACCGGCTCGGGCAGCCGCCCAGCGGCTACGGCGTTCTGCTGGGAGCGCACGACGACGAGACCGTCGACGTGTTCACGTCGGGCCGCAAGATGCGCCTCACATGCTCGCCGAACATCGACGTCACCTCTCTGCGGAAGGGGCAGACCGTCCGGCTCAACGAGGCGTTGACGGTCGTCGAGGCGGGCGCGTTCGAATCGGTCGGCGAGATCTCCACATTGCGCGAGGTCCTGTCCGACGGTCACCGGGCGCTCGTCGTCGGGCACGCCGACGAGGAGCGCATCGTGTGGCTGGCCGAGCCGTTGGTCGCCGAGGACCTGCCCGACGGCGTCCCGGACGCCCTCAACGACGACACCAAGCCCCGCAAGCTGCGCCCGGGCGACTCGCTGCTGGTCGACACCAAGGCCGGCTATGCCTTTGAGCGCATCCCCAAGGCCGAGGTCGAGGACCTGGTGCTGGAAGAGGTGCCCGACGTCAGCTACCAGGACATCGGCGGCCTGACCCGCCAGATCGAGCAGATCCGCGACGCCGTGGAGTTGCCGTTCCTGCACAAGGAGCTCTACCGCGAGTACGCGCTGCGCCCGCCCAAGGGCGTGCTGCTCTACGGCCCTCCGGGCTGCGGCAAGACGCTGATCGCCAAGGCGGTGGCCAACTCGCTAGCCAAGAAGATGGCCGAGGTGCGCGGCGACGACGCCCGCGAGGCCAAGTCGTACTTCCTCAACATCAAGGGCCCCGAGCTGCTGAACAAGTTCGTCGGCGAGACCGAGCGCCACATCCGGCTGATCTTCCAGCGGGCGCGGGAGAAGGCGTCCGAGGGAACGCCGGTGATCGTGTTCTTCGACGAGATGGACTCGATCTTCCGCACCCGGGGCACCGGGGTCTCCTCCGATGTTGAGACCACCGTCGTCCCGCAGCTGCTGTCCGAGATCGACGGGGTTGAGGGGCTCGAGAACGTCATCGTGATCGGCGCCTCCAACCGCGAGGACATGATCGACCCCGCGATTCTGCGGCCCGGCCGCCTGGACGTGAAGATCAAGATCGAGCGGCCGGATGCCGAAGCGGCACAAGATATCTACTCGAAGTACCTGACCGAGGCGCTGCCGCTGCATGCCGACGACCTCGCCGAGTTCGACGGCGACCGCACGGCCTGCATCAAGGCGATGATCGAAAAGGTCGTCGAGCGGATGTACGCCGAGATCGACGACAACCGGTTCCTGGAGGTCACCTACGCCAACGGCGACAAGGAAGTCATGTACTTCAAGGACTTCAACTCCGGGGCGATGATCCAAAACGTCGTCGACCGGGCGAAGAAGAACGCCATCAAGTCGGTGCTGGAGACCGGCCAACCGGGTCTGCGCATCCAGCATCTGCTCGACTCGATCGTCGACGAGTTCGCCGAGAACGAGGACCTGCCCAACACCACCAATCCCGATGACTGGGCGCGGATTTCGGGCAAGAAGGGCGAGCGGATCGTCTACATCCGCACCCTGGTCACGGGCAAGAGCTCGAGCGCGTCGCGGGCCATCGACACCGAATCCAACCTGGGCCAGTACCTGTAGGCCTTTCGTCGCGAACGTGCGCGTTTGTACGCCGCCACGCCGTAAACGCCGTACAACTGTGCACGCTCACGGTGAGGGCGGCGATCAGACCTCGAGCGAGTAGCTGTTGGTCAGGTCGTCCTGCGTGACGTGGGCGGGCCGAGTGGTGGTGTCGACCCGCAGCGTTTCGGTGAGCACGCGCGGCTCGTACCGCCACCCGTCGGGCAGGTTCAGCCGGGCGGCGAGGCCGGGCAGGTCGGCCCGGGACAGCGTGGGATCGGCGACCTGGCTCCACGTCTGCATCACCCAGCGCCGCCCGTCGGGGTCGATCAGTTCGTAGACCTCTTCGCCGGCGTCGAACACGAAGACCGTGTTGCGGCTCACCTCGTTGACGGTGTAGGGCGCCGGGTTCATCGACGACAGCGCGACCGTCGCCTGCTTGATCATCTCGATGCCGCCGAACGTCTTTCGCTCCTGCGGGCCTTCCGCCTCCTTCTCGATGGCGTTCATCAGCCAGTAGCGCGGGCCGTTGAGCAGGGCGGCGGCCGCGCCGGTTTCGGCGGCGATGGCCTGCGGGTCGAGCTTGGACCACAGCTCGGCCGGGCAGTCGTTGAGCGGGAAGCTGTTGTAGACCGTGGCCCGCGGACCGGACTCGCCGACCTCCACCAGAAGCACTTCGCCGTAACGCTTCCCGGACAGGTCGGTCACACGGTGAAGCTAATCAGTGCCGCGACCGCCGTCAACATCGCCGGGCTGCATGTCGGGTCGGCCGAGAGCAGGGCAATTCCGCACCTCGCCTAGGCTTTGGGGCATGCAACGGATTATCGGGACGGAGGTCGAGTACGGCATCTCGTCGCCGTCGGACCCGACCGCCAACCCGATCCTCACCTCGACGCAGGCGGTGTTGGCCTATGCGGCCGCCGCCGGCATTCAGCGCGCCAAACGCACGCGCTGGGACTACGAGGTGGAATCGCCGCTGCGGGACGCGCGCGGCTTCGACCTGAGTCGCTCGGCCGGACCGCCGCCGGTGGTCGACGCCGACGAGGTCGGCGCCGCCAACATGATCCTGACCAACGGGGCGCGGCTCTACGTCGACCACGCGCACCCGGAGTACTCCGCACCCGAGTGCACCGACCCGCTGGACGCCGTGATCTGGGACAAGGCGGGCGAGCGGGTGATGGAGGCCGCGGCGCGGCACGTCGCCAGCGTGCCCGGGGCGGCGAAGCTGCAGCTCTACAAGAACAACGTCGACGGCAAGGGCGCCTCGTACGGGTCGCACGAGAACTACCTGATGTCGCGGCAGACCCCGTTCTCGGCGATCATCGCCGGGCTCACCCCGTTCCTGGTGTCGCGGCAGGTCATCACCGGCTCCGGCCGGGTCGGCATCGGGCCCTCCGGTGACGAGCCGGGCTTTCAGCTGTCCCAGCGCTCCGACTACATCGAGGTCGAGGTCGGCCTGGAGACCACGCTCAAACGCGGCATCATCAACACCCGCGACGAGCCGCACGCCGACGCCGACCGGTACCGCCGGCTGCACGTCATCATCGGCGACGCCAACCTCGCCGAGACGTCGACCTACCTGAAGCTGGGCACCACCGCGCTGGTGCTGGACCTGATCGAGGAGGGCCCCGAACACGGGATAGACCTGACCGACCTGGCGCTGGCCCGGCCGGTGCACGCCGTCCACGCGATCAGCCGCGACCCGTCGCTGCGGACCGCGGTGGCCCTGGTCGACGGTCGCGAGCTGACCGGCCTTGCGCTGCAACGCATCTACCTCGACCGGGTGGCCAAGCTGGTCGACAGCCGCGACCCCGACGCCCGCGCGGCCGACATCGTGGAAACCTGGGCGCACGTGCTCGACCAGCTCGAGCGCGACCCGATGGACTGCGCCGAGCTGCTGGACTGGCCGGCCAAGCTGCGGCTGCTCGAGGGGTTCCGGCAGCGGGAGAACCTGAGCTGGTCGGCGCCGCGGCTGCACCTCGTCGACCTGCAATATTCCGATGTCCGGCTGGACAAGGGGCTGTACAACCGGCTGGTGGCGCGCGGCTCGATGAAGCGCCTGGTCACCGAGCCCCAGGTGCTGAACGCGGTCGACAACCCGCCCACGGACACCCGGGCCTACTTCCGCGGCGAATGCCTGCGCAGGTTCGGCGCCGATATCGCCGCGGCCAGCTGGGATTCGGTGATTTTCGACCTGGGCGGCGATTCGCTGGTGCGCATCCCGACGCTGGAGCCGCTGCGGGGCAGTAAAGCGCACGTCGGGGCGCTGCTGGACTCCGTGGACAGCGCGGTGGAACTGGTGGAACAACTCACCAGCTAGGCCCGTTGGTCGGGGAAACGTCGGAGTCGAACGGTACTGTAGAGAAACAGGCCCAGACCTAGCAGGAGGCGGCGATGGCTCAGGAGCAGACCAAGCGTGGCGGTGGTGGCGGTGACGACGACGATGTCACCGGTACCACGGCCGCCGGCCAGGAACGCCGCGAGAAGCTGACCGAGGAGACCGACGATCTGCTCGACGAGATTGACGACGTCCTTGAGGAGAACGCGGAGGACTTCGTCCGCGCGTACGTCCAAAAGGGCGGACAGTGACCTGGCCGTTCTCTGATCGTCTACCCATCAGCTCGGCATTTTCCGGAACCTCTGCGATAAACCAGTCCTCGTTCGCTGACCTGCTGCGCCGCCAGGCGCCCGAATTGCTGCCGGCGGTGCTCGGCGGCGCGGGTCAAGCGGCCGGCGGTCAACCGGCCGGCGGTGGGCAGCTCCCGCACGGCACCACCATCGTCGCGCTGAAATACCCCGGCGGTGTCCTCATCGCCGGCGACCGGCGCTCCACGCAGGGCAACATGATCGCCGGACGCGACGTGAAGAAGGTGTACATCACCGACGACTACACCGCCACCGGCATCGCCGGCACCGCAGCGGTCGCCGTCGAGTTCGCCCGCCTCTACGCCGTGGAACTCGAGCATTACGAGAAGCTCGAAGGCGTGCCGCTGACCTTCGCCGGCAAGGTCAACCGGCTCGCGATCATGGTGCGCGGCAACCTGGCGGCCGCCATGCAGGGGCTGGTCGCGCTGCCGCTGCTGGCGGGCTACGACATCGACGCGGCCGACGCCGAAAGCGCGGGCCGCATCGTCTCTTTCGACGCCGCCGGCGGCTGGAACATCGAGGAAGAGGGCTACCAGGCGGTGGGGTCGGGATCGATCTTCGCCAAGTCGTCGATGAAGAAGTTGTACTCGCAGGTCACCGACGGCGACTCCGGGCTGCGGGTCGCCGTCGAGGCCCTCTACGACGCCGCCGACGACGACTCGGCGACCGGCGGCCCGGACCTGGTCCGCGGCATCTACCCGACGGCGGTCACCATAGGCGCCGAGGGGGCCGTCGAGGTGCCCGAGAGCCGCATCGCCGAACTGGCGCGGGAAGTCATCGAAAGCCGCTCGCGCGCAGACACTTTCGGCCCCGATGCCGAGCCTCGGGGTGACAAGTGAGCTTCCCGTACTTCATCTCGCCCGAGCAGGCGATGCGCGAGCGCAGCGAGCTCGCGCGCAAGGGCATCGCCCGGGGCAAGAGCGTGGTCACGCTGGCCTACTCCGGCGGTGTGCTGTTTGTCGCGGAGAACCCGTCGCGGTCGCTGCAGAAGATCAGCGAGCTCTACGACCGCGTCGGCTTCGCCGCCGCTGGCCGGATCAACGAGTTCGAGAACCTGCGCCGCGGCGGCATCCAATTCGCCGACACCCGAGGCTATGCCTACGACCGCCGCGACGTCACCGCGCGCCAGCTGGCCAACGTCTACGCGCAGACGCTCGGTGCCATCTTCACCGAGCAGGCCAAACCATACGAGGTTGAGGTGTGCGTGGCCGGCGTCGCGCACTACGGCGAAACCAAACCGCCTGAGCTGTACCGGATTACCTACGACGGGTCGATCACCGACGAGCCGCACTTCGTGGTGATGGGCGGCACCACCGAGCCGATTGCCAACGCGCTCAAGGAGTCCTACGCCGAGAACGCCGACCTGCACGACGCGTTGCACATCGCGGTGGACGCGCTGCGGGCCGGCAGCGCCGACGGCTCGAACGGCGACCAGCCCACCCTCGAGGTGGCCAGCCTGGAGGTGGCCATCCTGGATGCCAACCGGCCGCGGCGCGCGTTTCGCCGGCTCGGCCGCTCCGCCCTGGAGGGCCTGCTCGACGGGGCCGGGTCGAAGGGCGATTCCTAACCCGACAACATCCGCAGGCGCGGCATGCTCACGGTCGCGGTCTGACAACCAGTACCCTCAATTGTGTGCAGCGGCGGATCATGGGCATCGAGACCGAGTTCGGTGTCACCTGCACATTCCACGGGCACCGGCGGCTGTCCCCGGACGAGGTGGCCCGCTACCTCTTCCGCCGGGTGGTGTCGTGGGGCCGCAGCTCCAACGTGTTCCTGCGGAACGGCGCGCGGCTGTACCTCGACGTGGGCAGTCATCCCGAGTACGCCACCGCCGAATGCGACAGCCTGGTCCAGCTGGTCACCCACGACCGGGCCGGCGAATGGGTGCTCGAAGACCTGCTGGTGGACGCCGAGCAGCGGCTGGCCGACGAGGGCATCGGCGGCGACATCTACCTGTTCAAGAACAACACCGACTCGGCGGGCAACTCCTACGGCTGCCACGAGAACTACCTGATCGTGCGGGCCGGCGAGTTCTCCCGGATCTCCGACGTGCTGCTGCCGTTCCTGGTCACCCGCCAGCTGATCTGCGGGGCGGGCAAGGTGCTGCAGACGCCCAAGGCCGCCACGTTCTGCCTTTCCCAGCGGGCCGAGCACATCTGGGAGGGCGTCTCCAGCGCCACCACGCGCAGCCGCCCGATCATCAACACCCGCGACGAGCCGCACGCCGACGCCGAGAAGTACCGGCGGTTGCACGTCATCGTCGGGGACTCCAACATGTGCGAGACCACCACCATGCTCAAGGTGGGCACCGCGGCGCTGGTGCTGGAGATGATCGAGGCCGGCGTGCCGTTCCGCGACTTCTCGCTGGACAACCCCATCCGCGCGATCCGCGAGGTCAGCCACGACATCACCGGCCGGCGGCCGGTGCGGCTGGCGGGCGGGCGCCAGGCCAGCGCGCTGGACATCCAGCGGGAGTACTACAGCCGCGCCGTCGAGCATTTGCAGGTCCGCGAGCCCAACGCGCAGATCGAGCAGGTCGTCGACCTGTGGGGCCGTCAGCTCGACGCCGTCGAGAGCCAGGACTTCGCCAAGGTGGACACCGAGATCGACTGGGTGATCAAGCGCAAGCTGTTCCAGCGCTACCAGGACCGCTACGACATGGAGCTGTCCGACCCGAAGATCGCCCAGCTGGACCTGGCCTACCACGACATCAAGCGCGGCCGGGGCGTCTTCGACCTGCTGCAGCGCAAGGGCCTGGCCGCGCGCGTCACCACCGACGAGGACATCGCCGAGGCCGTCGAACAGCCGCCGCAGACCACCCGCGCCCGGCTGCGCGGCGAGTTCATCAGCGCCGCCCAGGCCGCCGGCCGTGACTTCACCGTCGACTGGGTGCACCTCAAGCTCAACGACCAGGCCCAGCGCACCGTGCTGTGCAAGGATCCGTTCCGGGCCGTCGACGAGCGGGTCAAGCGGCTCATCGCCAGCATGTAGGGCTGGGAGACGGCGCTCGGCCAACCGATCTAATCTGGTGCGAATGGCGACCTCGAAAGTCGAACGGCTGGTAAACCTCGTCATCGCCCTGCTGTCCACCCGTGGCTACATCACCGCCGAAAAGATCAGGTCCAGCGTGGCGGGCTACTCCGAAAGCCCCAGCGCGGAGGCCTTCTCCCGGATGTTCGAACGCGACAAGAACGAGCTGCGCGACCTCGGCATCCCCCTCGAGGTCGGCAGGGTTTCGGCGCTGGACCCCACCGAGGGTTACCGCATCAACCGCGACGCGTACGCGCTGCCGCCGGTCGAGCTCACCCCGGACGAGGCGGCCGCGGTGGCCGTCGCCACCCGGCTGTGGGAGTCGCCGGAGCTGATCACCGCCACCCAGGGCGCGTTGCTCAAGCTGCGCGCCGCCGGGGTGGACGTCGATCCCGTGGATGCCGACGCCCCGGTGGCCATCGCCTCCGCGGGAGCGGTGCCAGGCCTGCGCGGGTCCGAGGATGTGCTGGGAATCCTGTTGTCGGCCATCGATTCCCGGCAGGCGGTGCAGTTCCCGCACCGGCCGTCGCGGGCCGAGCCCTACA
Organism: Mycobacterium sp. NGS26; assembly: GCF_059813025.1. Classification (NCBI taxonomy): domain Bacteria; kingdom Bacillati; phylum Actinomycetota; class Actinomycetes; order Mycobacteriales; family Mycobacteriaceae; genus Mycobacterium; species Mycobacterium sp. NGS26. The sequence goes on along the minus strand of NZ_JCALDU010000005.1, from coordinate 400,285 downwards.
CCACCCGGACCGTCGAGCCGTGGGGCGTGGTCACCGAGAAGGGCCGCTGGTATCTCGTCGGGCACGACCGCGACCGCGACGCCACCCGCACCTTCCGGCTCTCGCGGATCGGCGCCGAGGTCGTTCCGATCGGCCCGCCCGGCGCGGTCACCGTGCCCGACGACGCCGACCTGCGCAAGATCGTGGCCCAGACGGTCTCCGAGACGCCGACGGGCGGGCAGGCCCGGGTGTGGGTCGCCGACGGGCGGGCCACCGCGCTGCGCCGCGCCGGACGGCCCACCGGCGCGCGGCAGCTCGGCGGCCGCGACGGCGAGGTGCTCGAGTTCGACATCGTGTACAGCGACCGGCTGGCGCGCGACATCGCCGGCTACGGGGCCGATGCCCTCGTGCTCGAGCCGCCGTCGCTGCGCGACGACGTGCTGACCCGGCTGCGCGCCCACGCGGAGGAGCGGCGCTCATGACCCCCGTGTCCACCCGCCTGGTCCGGCTGCTCAACATGGTGCCGTATTTCCAGGCCAACCCGCGGGTCACCCGCGCGAAGGCCGCCGCCGACCTGGGCGTGTCCGCCAAGCAGCTGGAGGAGGACCTGAACCAGCTGTGGATGTGCGGGCTGCCCGGCTACTACCCCGGCGACCTGATCGATTTCCAGTTCTCCGGGGACAAGATCGAGGTGACGTTCTCGGCGGGCATCGACCGGCCGCTCAAGCTCACTTCGCCCGAGGCCACCGGCCTGCTGGTGGCGCTGCGGGCGCTGGCCGACATTCCCGGCGTGGTCGACCCGGCGGCGGCGCGCAGCGCGATCGCCAAGATCGAGGCCGCCGCCGGCGCCGCCGGGCACGACGACCACGGGCCGCCGGCGGCCGTCGACGAGCAGGCGCCGGTCGAGAGCCGGGCCGCCGCCGCGGTGCGCGCGGCGGTGCAGAACAAGCACGCGCTGGCCATCGACTACTACGCCGCGTCACACGACACGCTGACCAGCCGGATCGTCGACCCCATCCGGGTGCTGCTGATCGGCGGCCACAGCTACCTCGAGGCGTGGTCGCGCGAGGCCGAGGGGGTTCGGCTGTTCCGCTTCGACCGGATCGTGGAGGCCACCGAGCTGGGCGAGCCCGCCGCCGCGCCCGAGTCGGCCCTGCACGCGCCGCCGGACACGTCGCTGTTCGACGGCGACCCGTCGCTGCCGTCGGCCACGCTGCGGGTGGCGCCGTCGGCGTCGTGGATGCTCGAGTACTACCCGATGCGGGACGTGCGCGAGCTGCCGGACGGATCGTGTGAGGCGGTCATGACGTACGCCTCCGAGGACTGGATGACGCGCCTGGTGCTGGGATTCGGGGCGGCCGTGCAGGTGCTCGCGCCGGCGTCGCTTGCGCAGCGGGTCCGGGATTCCGCGACGGCCGCGCTGGAGTCCTACCAGGTCGCGGCCCAGGGCTGACGGCCCGGCGCGGGGAAACCGGCAGTTGTCTCCGCTGCGGTAGCATCGGGTGGACGTCTGGAGGTAATCAAAGTGGGAAGTCTTAGTCCGTGGCACTGGGCGATCCTCGCTGTTGTAGTGATCCTGCTCTTCGGTGCCAAGAAGCTCCCCGATGCGGCGCGCTCGCTGGGTAAGTCGATGCGCATCTTCAAGTCCGAGATGCGCGAAATGCAGACGGAGACCAAGGCGCAAGCGCCTTCCATCGAGACACCGCAGCCCGTGCAGTCGCAGCGGGTCGACCCGCCTGCGGCGAACGAGCAGGGGCACACCGAAGCGCGCCCGGCGTAGCCCGGGTCAATCGCGGTTAGCCGTCGCGGTGCCCGAGCGCCACTGACCGAGCGTCGTGAAATTCTTCAAGACTTCAGCGCGCACCGCTGCCCTGCTGAAGCGGCTCAACCCTCGCTACCGGCGCAGCCGGACCAACCCCGACGCGACCATGTCGCTGGTCGATCACCTGACCGAGCTGCGCGCCCGGCTGTTGATCGCCCTGGCCGCGATCCTGCTCACCACGATCTTCGGGTTCGTCTGGTACTCGCATTCGATCTTCGGGCTGGAGAGCCTCGGCGAGTGGCTGCGCCATCCCTACTGTTCGCTGCCGCAGTCGGCGCGGGCCGAGATCACCCCGGGCGGGCAGTGCCGGTTGCTGGCCACCGCGCCGTTCGACCAGTTCATGCTGCGGCTCAAGGTCGGGATGACGGCCGGCATCGTGCTGGCCTGCCCGGTGTGGCTCTACGAGCTCTGGGCGTTCATCACGCCGGGGCTCTACCAGCGGGAGCGGCGCTTCGCGATCGCGTTCGTGGTGCCGGCCGCGGTGCTGTTCGTCGGCGGCGCCGTGCTGGCGTACTTCGTGCTGTCCAAGGCGCTGGGCTTCCTGCTGACCGTCGGCAGCGACGTGCAGGTGACCGCGTTGTCCGGCGACCGCTACTTCGGCTTCCTGATCAACCTGCTGATCGTGTTCGGCGTCAGCTTCGAGTTCCCGTTGCTGATCGTCATGCTCAACATGGCGGGACTGCTGACCTACGAGCGGCTCAAGTCGTGGCGGCGCGGCCTGATCTTCGCGATGTTCGTGTTCGCGGCGGTGTTCACGCCCGGATCAGACCCGTTTTCGATGACGGCGCTCGGCGTCGCGCTGTCGGTGCTGCTCGAGCTCGCCATTCAGATCGCCCGGCTGCACGACAAGCGCAAGGCCAAGCGCGAGGCCCAGGCCACCATCCCCGACGACGAGGCGTCGGTCGTCGAGCCGCCCGAGCCGATACCCGAGCCGTCGCTGTCCGCCGGGCAACATGACGACGTCACCTGAGCTGACCGAGCTTGCCCGGTTCGCCGCGGAGCTGCCGTTTGCGCTCGACGACTTTCAGCAGCGGGCCTGCGCGGCGCTGGAACGGGGCCACGGCGTGCTGGTCTGCGCGCCGACCGGGGCCGGCAAGACGGTGGTCGGCGAATTCGCCGTGCACCTGGCGCTGGCGGCCGGCGGCAAGTGCTTTTACACCACACCGCTGAAGGCACTGAGCAACCAGAAGCACACCGACCTGACGCTGCGCTACGGCCGCGACCGCATCGGGCTGCTCACCGGCGACATGTCGGTCAACGCCGACGCGCCGGTGGTGGTGATGACCACCGAGGTGCTGCGCAACATGCTCTACGCCGATTCGCATGCGCTGCAAGGACTTTCGTATGTGGTGATGGACGAGGTGCATTTCCTGGCCGACCGGATGCGGGGCCCGGTGTGGGAGGAGGTGATCCTGCACCTGCCCGACGAGGTGCGGGTGGTCAGCCTGTCGGCGACGGTGAGCAACGCCGAGGAGTTCGGCGGCTGGATCCAGACGGTCCGCGGCGACACGACCGTCGTCGTCGACGAGCATCGGCCCGTTCCGCTGTGGCAACACGTGTTGGTGGGCAAGCGGCTGTTCGACCTGTTCGACTACCGCAAGACCGAAGCCGGCGAGCACCAGCCGCGCGTCGACCCCGATCTGCTGCGCCACATCGCGCATCGCCGGGAGGCCGACCGGATCTCGGACTGGCAGCCGCGCCGGGGACGTCGGGCAGGTCCCGGACGGCCCCGCTTCTACCGGCCGCCGTCGCGTCCGGACGTCATCGCGACCCTGGATGCCGAGGGGCTGCTGCCGGCGATCACGTTCGTGTTCTCCCGGGCGGGCTGCGACGCCGCGGTCCAGCAGTGCCTGCGGTCGCCGCTGCGGCTGACCAGCGAGGAGGAGCGCGCGCAGATCGCGGAGGTGATCGAGCACCGGTGCGGTGATCTCGCGGACTCCGATCTGGCGGTGCTGGGCTACTACGAGTGGCGCGAGGGGCTGCTGCGCGGGTTGGCGGCCCACCACGCCGGCATGCTGCCGGCGTTCCGGCACACCGTCGAGGAGCTGTTCACCGCCGGCTTGGTCAAGGCGGTGTTCGCCACCGAGACCCTGGCGCTGGGCATCAACATGCCCGCCCGCACAGTGGTGCTGGAGCGGCTGGTGAAGTTCAACGGCGAGCAGCATATGCCGCTGACGCCGGGGGAGTACACCCAGCTGACCGGGCGCGCCGGGCGGCGCGGCATCGATGTCGAGGGCCACGCGGTGGTGCTGTGGCATCCCGCCGAGGAGACCACCGAACCGTCGGCGGTGGCCGGCCTGGCCTCCACCCGGACGTTCCCGCTGCGCAGCTCGTTCGCGCCGTCGTACAACATGACCATCAACCTGGTCCAGCGGATGGGGCCCGAGCAGGCGCACCAGTTGCTGGAGCAGTCGTTCGCCCAATATCAGGCCGACCGGTCCGTCGTGGGCCTGGTGCGCGGCATCGAACGCGGGCGGCAGATGCTCGACGAGATCGCCGCAGAGCTCGGCGGGGCGGACGCGCCGATCTTCGAGTACGCCCGGCTGCGGGCCCGGGTGTCGGAGCTGGAGCGCGCGCAGTCGCGCGCGTCCCGGTTGCAGCGACGGCAGGCGGCCAGCGACGCGCTGGCCTCGCTGCGGCGCGGGGACATCATCAACATCACCCACGGGCGGCGCGGGGGGCTGGCGGTGGTGCTGGAGTCGGCCCGCGACAGCTCCGATCCCCGGCCGCTGGTGCTCACCGAACACAGGTGGGCGGGGCGCATCTCGTCGGCGGACTATTCGGGCGCCTCGGCGCCCGTCGGATCGATGTCGTTGCCCAAGCGGGTCGAACACCGGCAGCCGAGGGTGCGGCGCGACTTGGCCTCGGCGCTGCGCTCCGCCGCCGTCGGGCTGGCCATCCCGCCCACGCGCCGGCACGCCGCGGAGGACGGCGCGTTTCACGACCCGGAGTTGGCGTCGCTGCGGGAGGAGCTGCGCCGCCATCCCGCCCACAACAGCCCCGGCCTCGAGGAGCGGATGCGTCAGGCCGAGCGCTACCTGCGCATCGAGCGCGACAACGCGCAGCTGGAGAAAAAGGTTGCCGCGGCGACCAATTCGCTGGCGCGGACGTTCGACCGGATCGTGGGGCTGCTCACCGAGCGCGAGTTCATCCGGGGCCCGGCCACCGACCCGCGCGTCACCGACGACGGCCGCTTGTTGGCCCGCATCTACAGCGAGAGCGACCTGCTGGTCGCCGAATGCCTGCGCACCGGGGCCTGGGCGGACCTGAAACCGGCCGAGCTGGCGGCGGTGGTCTCGGCGGTGCTCTATGAGAGCCGGGGCGGCGACGGACCCGGCGGGCCGTTCGCCGCCGACGCGCCCACACCCCGATTGCGCCAGGCGCTGCAGCAGACGTCGCGGCTGTCGCTGGCGCTGCGCGCCGACGAGCAAACCCACCGGATTGCCCCGACCCGCGAGCCCGACGACGGCTTCGTCACCGTCATCTATCGCTGGGCGCGCACCGGCGACCTGGCCGCGGCGCTGGCCGCCGCCGACCCGGCGGGCACCGGTTCGCCGTTGCTGGCCGGCGATTTTGTACGGTGGTGCCGCCAGGTGCTCGACCTGTTGGACCAGGTTCGCAACGCCGCCCCGGATGCCGAGTTGCGGGCAACCGCCAAACGTGCCATCAATGACGTCCGGCGCGGCGTCGTCGCAGTTGACGCCGGGTAGGCTGGGCCCGAGCTACCGTTGCACCCGGGATGTGAACACCGACCCGTTCGGGCCAGACAGGGACTGAGGAGAAACGATGAGCGGACCGCAGGGATCGGACCAGCAGTGGCAGCCGCCCGGCGAGGGCGGCGATCGGTCCCAGGAACCGACCCAGGTGGGATCGCCGTGGCAACAGCAGCAGCCGGCCCAGGAGCCGACCTGGCAGGCGCCGGCGTACACGCCGCCCGCCGAGTACCCGCAGTACCAACAGCCGACCGAGCAGGCCTACCCGCAGCAGCCCGGCCAGTACGGGCAGCCGGGCCAGTACGGCTACGGCCAGCCGGGCCAGCCGCAGTACGGCCAGCCGGGGCAGTACGGGCAGCCGGGCCAGTACGGCTATGGCCAGCCGGGCCAGCCGCAGTACGGCCAGCCCGGCCAGTACGGGCAGCCCGCTCAGTACGGTCAGCCGGGCCAGTACCCGCAGCAGTACCCGCCCTATGAACAGCCGGGCAAGAAGCGTTCGATGGCGCTGATCGGCGGTGTCGCCGGTGTGATCGCCTTTCTGCTCATCGCGGTCGTGCTGGTGCTCGGCTTCTGGGAGCCCGGGTTCTTCGTCACCACCAAACTGGACGTCAACAAGGCGCAGGCCGGGGTGCAGCAGATCCTCAGCGACGAGACCAACGGGTACGGCGCGAAGAACGTCAAGGACGTCAAGTGCAACAAGGGCCAAGACCCCACCGTCACCAAGGGCGGCACCTTCGACTGCAGTGTCAGCATCGACGGCGCCCAGAAGCACGTCACGGTGACCTTCCAGGACAACAAGGGCACTTACGAGGTGGGCCGGCCCCAGTAGGGCCTCACGCGGGCAGCGCGTCGAGCGCTTTCTGCAAGCGGCCGATCGACGACCCGACGCCCAGTTCGGTCGCCAGCTTGGCGGTGCGTCTTGGGTGCGCGGCGGCCAGCGGCAGCTCGTCGGTGCGCGTCGACAGCGTGACCGGCGCGTCGGTGGCCACCCGGACGACCCGTCCCGCGGCCTCGATGTAATCGGTGGCGGCAAGCAGTTTCGCCCGCAGGCCCTTGGCCATCTTGGATTTGGGATCGTGCGCGGCGGCCAGGATCCGCTCCAGCGAGCCGTGCTGGGCCAGCAGGGTGGCCGCCGTCTTCTCGCCGACGCCGGGCACGCCGGGCAGCCCGTCGGACGGGTCGCCGCGCAGCAGCGCCAGTTCGGCGTAGGCCGCCCCGGCCCGATTCGCCGGCACGCCATAGAGTTCGGCCACCTCGGCGGGCCCGAACAGCGTGGCCTTCGACAGCCCGCGGCCCAGGTAGAGCACCCGAACCGGGACGGGATCGTCGGCGACCACTTGCAGCAGGTCGCGGTCCCCGCTGACCACGACGACGGGGTCGCGGCGCTCCTGCGCGGCCAGCGTGCCCAGCACGTCGTCGGCCTCGAAACCCTCCGCGCCCGCCGTCGGAATCCCGAACGCGTCCAGCAGCTCCAGGATCATGTCGATCTGCGGGGTCAGGTCGTCGGGCACCTCCTCGATGTCGGGCTCGCCCGGCGGTTCCGGCTCGGCCACCCGATGCGCCTTGTACGACGGGATGAGGTCCACCCGGAATTGCGGGCGCCAATCCAGGTCGAGGCAGACCACCAGCCGGGCGGGCCGCTGCTGGCTGATCACCACCGCCATCGAGTCGATGAACCCGCGCACGGCGTTGACCGGCCGGCCGTCGGGGGCGGTGATCGACGACGGCACCCCAAAGTACGAGCGGAACCACATGCTGGCGCCGTCGAGCAGCAACACGGGTGTGGGCATGCGGGCTATGGTCTCACGGTTGCTTGGCCGCGCGGTTAGCCTGGCTGCCGTGGGTTCTGACCGATTCGACGCCGCGGTGTACGCCCGACGGCTTGCGGCCGCCGCCGGCGCGACCGCCGCCGCCGGGCTGGCCGGCCTGGTCATCACCCCGGGATACGACCTGCGCTACCTGATGGGGTCGCGGGCACAGACGTTCGAGCGGCTCACCGCGCTGGTGCTGCCGGCCTCCGGTGACCCGACGGTCGTGGTGCCGCGGCTGGAGTTGGCGTCGCTGCGCGGGTCGGCCGTCGCGGAACTGGGCCTGGCGGTGCGTGATTGGGTCGACGGCGACGACCCGTATCGGTTGGTGGCCGACGCCCTGGGCCGCGGTGCACCGGTCGCGACCGCCGTCACCGATTCCATGCCGGCGCTGCACCTGTTGCCGCTGGCCGGTGTGCTCGGCGCGATGCCGGTGCTGGCCACCGACGTGCTGCGCACCCTGCGGATGGTCAAGGAGCAGTGCGAGATCGACGCGCTGCGCAAGGCCGGGGCGGCCATCGACCGGGTGCACGCCCGGGTGCCGGAGTTCTTGCGTCCGGGCCGCACCGAGGCCGACGTCGCCGCCGACATCGCCGAAGCCATTGTGGCCGAAGGGCATTCGGATGTGGCCTTCGTCATCGTCGGCTCCGGCCCGCATGGCGCCGACCCGCACCACGGTTATTCGGATCGCGAACTACAGGCCGGCGACATCGTCGTCGTCGACATCGGCGGAGCCTACGAGCCCGGATATCATTCGGACTGCACCCGCACCTATAGCATCGGCGCCCCGGAACCCGAAGTGGCCCAACAGTATTCAGCGTTGCAGCGCGCCCAGCGCGCGGCGTTCGACGCGGTGCGCCCGGGGGTGACGGCCGAGCAGGTCGACGCCGCCGCCCGCGGCGTGCTGGCCGAGGCCGGGCTCGCGGAGTTCTTCGTGCACCGCACCGGGCACGGCATCGGGCTGTCGGTGCACGAAGAGCCCTACATCGTCGCGGGCAACGACCTGCCGCTGGCCGCGGGCATGGCGTTTTCCATCGAGCCGGGCATCTACTTCCCCGGCCGCTGGGGCGCGCGGGTGGAAGACATCGTCATGGTGACCGAGGACGGCGCGGTGGCCGTCAACAACCGGCCGCGCGAGCTGGTCGTGGTGCACGCGTAGGTTGGGCTTGGTGTCGATCCTGGACCTGGCCCTGCTCCCGATCCGCATTGCCCGACATGTCACCGACGCGGTGTTGCGCCCCGCCCCTCCATCACCGGCGCCGCCGGCCGAGCTCGTCGTGCTCGACGGCATGCCCGAGGGCGCGCCGGCCGCGCGCCGGCCCGAGCCGCGGCTTCGGTCGCCGTCGGGATGGCCGTTCGGCGAGGAGTTCCCGCGCACCTGCGGCAGCGGCCGGGTGGCCGGGGGTGCCCTGTTCTGGACCGACTTCCTCTACGACGACCACGGCGCGACCGGCCTGCCCGTCGGCGACCTGAAAATCCAGGCGCCGCCGCGCGGCACCTACGTCTATCCCGACGGCCCCGCCGCGGGCAACGGCGCCGACATCTTTCGCGTCGCCATCGGGCTCACCGAAACCGACACGTGGTGGCGGATCGACTGGAACACGCTGGTGGACGCCTCGGTGCCGATCGCGCTGTTCGCGTTCGACACGGACGCGCGCCGGGAGGGGTCGGGGCAGTGGCCGGCCGGGGCGGGCGTGCGCTCGCCGGGCATCGACCTGGCACTGCGGGTTTCGGATTCCGGGGCCGCGCTGATCGACCTGGCCACTGGGATGAGCACGCCCGTGGAGCACAGCGTGGACATGGCGTCGCGGTCGTTTGTGGCGCGGGTTCCGCGGTCGCTGGTGGATCCCGTCGGCGCCTGGACGGTGCGGCTGGTCGCCGGCTTGGCCAACGCGGCGGGCGACGGGTTCGCCGACGTGCCCGCCGGGCATGGCGCGCTGCCCGGGCAACCGAACGTGTACAACGTGGCGTTCCGGACCAACGAGCAGGAGCCGCCGCATCTGAACTTCTGGTCCGATGCGGCCCAGGCCGCGGCCCTGACCCGCGGCGACGTCTCGGACTTTGCGGTGACGGTGCAGTGGGACCGGCTAGCGGCCGGCGAAACCACGCCCGAACCGGTGATCACCGGGCCGTCGACGCGGTGGTACGTGTCGTCGATCGAGCTCGGGCAGGGCGTCGCGTCGTCCGACGACATTTTGAGCACCAAGCCGCAATTCCTCGGCAGGGTACAGCCGTATGCGATATGCGTGCCGTCGACATATGCGCCCGGCCGGGTGTTGCCGCTGACCCTGCTGCTGCACTCGCTTGCGTTGGGGCAGAGCCAGTTTGCGGCGATCGACCCGCGGCTGCTGCACGAGGTGTGCGAGGGCCGCGACTCGGTGGTGGTCACGCCGCTGGCCCGGGGGCCGTCGACGTGGTATTTCGACACCGGCGAACTCGACGTCTGGGAAGTGTGGGCGCGGGTGGCCGAACAGCTGGGCACCGACCCCAATCGCACTGTGGTTTCCGGTTATTCGATGGGCGGCTATGCGGCGTACAAGTTCGGGTTGAGCTATCCGGAGGTGTTCGCACAGGCGGTGGTGCTGGCCGGACCGCCGACGTGTGGTGTGCGTCTGCTGCCCGACGTCGACGTCCCGGCCGACCTGGACCCGGACTCGCCGTGCGCCCGCGAGGGCGACACGTGGAAGTCGTTGGTGAACGCCCGTTGGCTTCCGTATGTCATTGCCCACGGGCTGGTCGACGAGCTGGTGCCGTTCGCGTCGGCCGCCGAGCAGGTGCTCGAGCTTGACCGGCTCGGCTACCGCCACCGCTTCACCGTGTATCCGTTCGAGGATCACATCGCCTGGGTGTTCCAGGATAGGTTCGAGGATCCGATCGCCCACATGGGAACGGGTCTGCGCCAAGCGGATCCGGGACACATCACGTTCGCGTGGTATCCGCAGCTGGTGCGGGCCGACCTGGGCATCGGGCCCGATCGGGTGTGGTGGCTGTCGGGCCTGACCGCGGATCCGTCGGTGGCGGCGCGGCGCGGGGCCGTCGCGGAGGTCGACGCGCGGTCGTATGCCCGCCCGGACCCGACGCACACCGTTCGGCATCGCCGCGGCGTGGTCCTCGACTTCGACCCGTCGCCGGGGGTGTACAGCGAATTGGATTGGCGGATCGGGTTGCCCGTCGACCCGTTGCCGTATCTGACGCTGCGGCTCAGCGGGGTCGCCGCTGTTACGGTGGACTTGCAGCGCGCCGGGTTGGCGTCGTTGCCGTCGTCGACGATCACGGTGTCCACAGATGCGGTGGTGCAGATCACGCTGGGCGAGCTACCCGCGGGGGTTCGGGTGCGACTCGATGGTCAGCCGGCGGGCCCGACGGTGGCCGTATCGCCCGGGCGGCACCGGATTATGTTGGGGGAGCAGGTGACTCGCTAATTGGTTTCGGCTGGGCCGGGGCGCACCGACCGCAGCTGCGCGGCGTTGCGTCGCTCCATGTCGGTGAACCCGTCGGCGGCAGTGTGTGCGTTCTTGCCTACTGTAGTCAGCGTTTCCTGGTGGCCCTGAAGGGTTTTCGCGTGGCGGGCTTGCGCCGAGGTGACCGCCTCGTGAAACGATTCGGCCGCGGCGAACTGTCCGAACATCCCGGGCGTCAGCGACCCCCGCGATAGGTTATTCGCCGCCTCTTGGGCGTGCTCACCCGCGCGGTGCGACTCGTTGCCTCCCGAATGCAGCAACCCCGTATCGACTTCCATCACAACCCCTTCCGAGCAGGTGTGACATTACTACCGCTGATTTGCTCGTCAATTCACCCTTGGCGGGGCTTGTCCGGTTGCCGTTGTGCTGCAGGCCTTGAACCAGGCGAGGTGATAATTCGCGGCGGTCTTGTCGCCGGCCACCAGCGCGTCAATGGCGGCCAGCAGCTGCCAGTTGCCAACGTCGTTGGAATCCACGTTGTCGGGATAGCTGTCGAGGACGCGGGCTGTGATTGCGGTCAGGTGTTCGCGCAGTTGGTCGACTTCCTTGTCCAGCACGCCGGTACCGGCCGATGCGGCTTTGGCCAGTGTGTGGGCAAGCCGCGGCAGTCCGTCGCGCCACTGGGTCGCCTGATTGAGTTCCCAGCCGAGCTCCTCGATGTCGGGTACACGCCGGGGCCGCGGTGACGTGGCGACCGGCTCGTCATCCTCGGGGATGTGGTGGATGGGGGTATAGGCGGCGGCGACGCTGACTTCGCCGAGGAGGGATGCCAGATCGCCTCGGCGTCGCTCCGGGGGCAGCAATTTGACCGCGGCGGGGAGGTCGATGCCCGGCGGTATCCAGCCGCTCGCGAGATCGGTCGCCAGCACGGTGGTGTCATCTGGACGATCCCCTGCCGCCCAGGCCAGCCGCGGTTGTTGGCGGGCCACCGCAAATACCAGACGCTGCAGCCGCGCACGCGCCGTCGCGTCCGCCGATGCCGCGCCGGCCACCGCGCCGGTGGCAGTCGCCGTGACGGCTTGGGTTCCCAGGCTTGACGGTGACGACGGCGGCACCGGCGGGGCCTCTCGACGCACGACCGTGGGTTGAGCCGGGCTGCTCTGCCCGGCCGACGGGTGGACCGGCGCCGACGCCGGCATCGTCGACGGGGGAGGGGTTGGCGGTGCGGCGGGTGTCGTGGCCGCCGAGATCGTCGGTCGCAGGTCGGAGGCGTATGCCGGTAGTGGGCCCGACGGCGGGGGCGTCGCCGCGACCGGTCCAGATGTGGCCGCCGGCCCTGCCACCACCTGCGGTGCGGGGGTTGCGTCGGCCGTCGGCGCGTGCGCGACCGGCGGCGGCGAGTCAAACACCGGCGCGTTGACCACCGGTGCGCCCGCGCCCGCCGACGGGTTCGTCGCGGCCGTCGGGTCGGTCGGCGCCATCTGGGCCGGCGGTATCGCACCGGCTGCATTCGAGAACGGTGCGCCTGTCTGCAATCCCTTGTCGAAGCTTTGCATCAGTTCGCTCGGCGTCACGCCTTGGACAGGGCTGGTCGGCGCGAGTGGTGTGCCGCCGGTTAGAGGCCCGATACCAGCGGAAGGCATCGAACCGGTGCCAGGCGTTGACAGGCCTGCAGTTGGGATCGAAGCGCCGTGGCCAGTGAGCGTAACGGGTGGCGATGCTGATGCCGGAGTCGACGCAGGAACTGGTGTTGGCGGGACGCCACCGGTTTGGGTAAAGCTCATCGGCGAGCCCGTCGGCTGTCTTGGCGCAGGTGGTCCTGGTGGTGCGACGGCAGTGTTAGTGAAGGCCAGTGGGCCAGAAGAAGGGATTTCTTGTGCCGGAGGCGCTTGAGTTGAAGGAGCTTGAGACGGTGCGAGGTTGGTGAGTCCTTGTTGTGTTCCAGCGTTATTGGAAATTCCCGCGGTTGAACTGGTGGAATTCTGCAACATCGTACGCACGCGGTCAGTCAGTTCGTTCTCGCCCTGGGATTGTCGAAACATTTGCCCGACATCGAGGCCGTGAGTTTGCGCGAACTGACGGGCTGACTGCCCGGGCGCTTCTTCGTCCAAGATCCGCTGCATCGCATCGAATACGTTGCCGCTGTATTTCGCTGCTGCGATATTGGCCAGCGCGCGATACTGGTTTATCGCGGCCACAATCTGCGGAACCTTGGCTTCCACGGGCTCTTTCGAGTCTTGGATCTCTTTGATCCGTTGGTTGCCTTCGTCGGCCAAAGCCGTCAGATCGTGCTGGAGGCTTTGCATGCTGTCGTAGGCAGAGTCATAAGCGCTCTGCTTAACCCCGTTCTTTTCAGCAACCCGACGCGCTTGCACCTCACCCTGGCGGAAAACATCGCGGAGATCGTCAGCTGTGTAACCCTGCTGCTCGGCAAGCGGCCCGGTTTGCGCATTGCGCAGCATATCTGCAAAATGCACGAATCCAGTTTTGATCTGTCCGCGATTCATCTTTCCATGGGAAAGCGCCATCAGGTCTTGGTCATCAGGCCATTGATCGCCGACAAGCAAGAATGACCATTCGCCAGGTGGGAAAATCATTTGCACAGACTTTCAATTGTTGAATGGGCTTCATCTCCCGCCTGGAGTAGCGGACCTAGTTGCGGGTCGGAATTAGAAAGGCCGTCCAGGTAATCAATCGTCATTTCTTGATAGACCTCAGCCAGCTTTCGAACCGCTGCCGCGAGATCAGGCGGCGTTGCTGGCTCCTTGGCCAGTTTCGTACTGAGGTAGCGGCTCCCTACATCGAGCACTTGCCGCGTGCTCGTGGCCACCGTCAGTATTGCCGTCGGGTCTGAACCACCAGATCGCGTACCCGCCATATCGCCTGCTTTCCGTACTTGCTCATAGGCGGCGCACACACTTGACTTGGCGTCGGCGACTTGCTGCTGGCTGTATGTCACCGCGGGTGGTGGAGAAGTGGGTTTGTGGTCCTGCGCAGGATGGAACCAGGCGCCTATCGCGACACCCAGCGCTGCCAACGCGATCAGCAGGGCGGCAATCGCAGGCCACGACGGGCGACGCGTGGGTGCCATTGGCGGCCCAGGCGGCCAAGAAGGAGGTGGCAGAGGAGAAGGTGGCATAGGAGGCAGCTGCGACACAGAGCCAATGGTATCGCCCTCAGGCGAGTGTGCTAGTCACTCACTATTGGCGAACAAATATCGCCAATCGAAATTCGGCTGCCGGTAATCGATGGAGATATCATATTGCTCTGGGCTTCACACAGCTTCACCAGCATCAATTAGCAAGTGAGCAGGCTTATTTGCAGAGTCTTTCAATTGTTAATGTCGCGTCATTTCCTGCTTGTAAAGGCGACGCCATTTGAGATTCGTTCCAGCCATTCAGGTAGTCGACTACAAGTTCCTGGAACACATCCGTGAGTTTTCGGATCGTCGTCGAGAGTTCATTCGGCGCTGCCGGTTCAGCGGAAAGCACAGTCCGAAGATATTCGCTGGCGGCAAGAAGTGCTTGTCGCCCATTCAAAGCGAACGCCAGTTGGGAAGTCGGGTCGGTGCCCTCGTCTCGTGCTGAGCTCGCTTTGATTGCGCCGTGGACTTTGTCATACGCTGCGCACACTTTGGCTTTAGCATCGGCGGCCTGCTGGTCAGTGTACGTAGGTGCGGGCGGTGGCTTGGTTGGTAGAGGCCGAAACCAGCCGACGATTGCTACGCCGAGTGTTATCAGCAGAGCGCCAATCAATAGGGCGAGGATGGGCCACTGCCGCGTGCGTGGGACCGGCATTGCAGGTGGCCAAGGGGGCGGGACAGGCGGCACAGTTTGGGATGGTGGCAGGTCCGGCACGCTCTGATCGTATCGTCCAACAGCAAAGGGCTGCCGTTCTGACACGGTCGAGATAAACCGGCAGCCAAGAGAAGCAGCCGAAACTCATTCCTTCACAGTGGCTCTGACGCGCAGCCGGTCGTAATGAACGTCCCAGCAGCGACTGTGGCTACCGGCTTGAGTCCGTGTCCTCGTCGCGTTTGTGATCGGGCAGCAGAATCCGCCGACTCGCAATCGGTTTGCCCTCAACCCGTTTGGTCACCTCCGGTGTCGGCGGTGGCGTGGTGATGCGCCCCTGCACGGGGGCACCGTTCTTCACCGACGGCGCGACGACGCGTTTGGTGTCGGGCTTCGCATCACTGCCCGCCCCGGCCGCGCCGTGCATGGCGCCCGGCGGCACCATCGGCATCGCACCCATCGCACCCCTCGGCCCGGCGGGCGGCGTCGACGGATTGGAAGGCGGTGGCGAAGCGATGTGCGCCGACGCAGGCTCTGTACCCGCGGATGGGGCGGGAAGCGGCCCGAGCATCGCAGTCGGCGTGGTGGCGCCAAGGCCGCCGCCTAAACCGCCGCCACCACCGCCAAGCTCACCCGCGGAACCGGTAGCTCCGAGCAATTCACCAGGGATGGCCTCGCCCGTCCCTGCCGCTGCTCCGGCCGCGTGTTGCAGTCCTCCCATACCCGCTTGCATCACTTGCTGGCCGATCTGAGCGACCTGCTGCGAGATCTGGCCCAGCGGTTGCATGAGGCCGCCGAGGGCACCCGAGAGGCCGCCGGCAAGCCCAGACGCCATCTGCGGAATCTGCTGCAGCATCTGTGACATCTGGTCTTGACCGCCGACACCGGCCATCTTCGCCGACGAGTCTGCTTCGTTGGCAGGGAATTTCGTAAGTGCGTCACCGGTTTTCAGGCTGCGTTCGTCATATCCTGCCAGCGCCGCGCTGATGTCGGCGGGATCGCCGCTATTGGAAGCTATACCAAGCACTTTCAGTAGCTGGCTGATCATCGAGGGGCCCGGCGCCAGCGGATCGGGCGTGATTCCTGGCGGTGGCGGCGAATCACTCAACTGCGCGAGTCGGTCAAGGATTATTCGTAGTTGGTCGTCGCCCCCAGCCATCTAGTCCTCCCGCGCAGTATGGTCTGCTTCAGCAACGTGGGCATGTCCACGTCGTGGCGTCTTGCTGAGCCGTCTCCGGTATCAGCCGATGGTATCGCCGATACGGTGTTCAAGTTATTCAGGTTTGCGGCGACCAGGCATTTGGTGGTCCCACGCGGCTCACCACCAAGCTTCAGTTGGCGATAACGCTGGGCATGTAGCACCAAGGCGGCTGAGGGGACACGTCTGGCTCAACGGTGTAGCTGCTCGCCACATCTATACCCAATACAGGATCGCAAATAGAGCCACAAAAATAGAGACGCCAAAAAAGGCAGCGAAGGCACCGACTGAGAACGCGGTCGTCCGTCGGAAGATCATCGTCACCCCGCAAAGCAAGAGAGGAAATATTGGAGCGAAGAACCAAAGGAAACCGAAGGTCAGCATCGTCGACATTACACCGACAAATAGGCCAGCGACGAGTTGCACCGGTCGGCTCCGGGCCTGGTCGAACGGACTTACATATTCTGAAGAGGCCACGTTAGTGCGTCCTGTGCATCGGAAGGACGATGGTCAGCGTAACGAACAGCAGGATCGACCATCCTGTCAGGGGAGCCAAGACAACTCCGATCGCCGTACTGCGCCAAAATGAAGTTCGCGTACAAAAGTAAAAAACTACTCCGAGCAGAAGGACACCAAGGGAGGCTGAGGAGAGAAACACGTAAAGGTAGCGAGTCGATATTTCGCCGTGCGTTAGTACGGACAACACCTTCACCATGATTGCCCACAGAAGTCCACCAAAGATTGCGCCGGAAAACACCGCACGTATCCAATCGATTGGCTCTTTCATGTGACTCCACTTGCCCTTTCTCATCTCGCCGGCAATGGCGGCAGCATGACGACGGGATCGTGCACTCCGATTTCAGGCGGATGATCCACGGGCCCGAGGGGATACGTCCCCGGTGGGCTCGCCACAAGCGGTGGGGCAATAGGCGCTACGTGCGGCACCTGTCCTGCGTGGGGGGCGGGAATCCTCGGAGCCGGATATTGATCGTTAAAGCCCAGTTCAATGCTCGCGTCTCCAATCGGCTTGTGCCACCAGAGCCCCGTTGCGGGCCCGGCGGCCCGGGCCTCGACAAGAGGCCACGATTGAACGAGCGGCGTCGTCCTTCCTGCCCGGTCACTGTAGATCTCGATTGCCGGGAAATTCGTCGCCGTTCCACCGACCCGGGGGCCTCCAGGCGTCGGCTCAATCGCGATAGTCCCATTCACGTCGAACGACGTCGCCTTGGCGAGACCTTCGCCCCCGGGTGAGAACGGGTCGGCGGCGCTGTACTTGACCAGGACCGAGCCGTTACTTTGTTGGACCGCTGAGATGGTGGGTGTGCCGGCCCGAATCTGTCCGGTCGTCGCGTCGACCGAAGGATTCTGTCGGGCGACAATGATGCCGTTCTCGTAATCGACAAATATTGACACCCGCGACGCCTCGGGACCGGCTGTGGGAGAGAAACCTCGGTTATCACCCAAATTGTCGTGGTACGGCGGCAAATCGACCTGGGGGTCCCAAACTGCTCGGCCGGGGATGAACAGGTTTGTACGTACCACGCCCTGGCCAGGCACTGGCTTGATTCGCCCGACAACGATGCTAGGAGGCACGCCGCCGTTCTTCGGGTCGTAGCTATGTGGATCCAGAGCCGCGGCGGTCTCCCAGTCGGCCGAGGAACTCGGTGGTCGGCCGAAAACCTTTGCGAACGCATCGATCTGGTTTTGCTGTCGGTTGGCCTCGGGTTCGGCCTTCGACGGCATTCCATGCGCGTCCACAGGCTGAATCACGCCGGGGTCATAGCCTTCGTTGCGCAAGGAATTCAGCGAGCCTTGTAGGCAGTCGGAGTAACCGTTGCGTATTGACTGAACTTGGCCCAGCGCTGATTTGGTGTCATCGATGGCTTGTTGCTCGAGATGAGAGATCAGCGCATCGAGCGCGGTTATGTCGGCCGCACTGAGACGGATATCTCTCTCCTGTTCTACCGCTTGGCCGATTTCATTGTCGAGCTGCTGGAGTTGGCCCTCCAGGGTCGAGATCACCCCAGCGCTCATTCGCTGCGCTTCGGCAAGGGTGGCGGCGATGTTTTCCAGGTCGACGCCGATCTTGGGCAGCTGTAGCGACTGGGCCCCCAGCGACGCGGTCACCCGTTGCACTTCGGCGGAGTCGTTGATCGGGTTCTCGCCGTTGTCCCGATTCCACGACGCCTCAAAGCGGCGACGGGCCTCGTCGAAGGCGTTGCTGGACTCGGCGGTGCATCGGCCCGCGGCGTGAAAGGCCTCGGCCAGATCGGAAACCTGCGCGGGACGGCCGGCTTGCAGGCTTTGGTTGATCGCCCAGGGATCCCCACCGGCCTCGGCGATCAGCGCCGCGACGCTTATGTAGCCCAGCTTCATCGCACCGCCTTGGGCTTCTCGGCACCGCGCTCATCCATGTTCGAACTGCCTACCGTGCGCCTCGCTTGTCTTGGTGGTGAGGCTAACCAGGGCAAATGATGCTGGTCAATTCAGTGTTGCCCCCGCAAAATCGGGCCCGACCACCCAAAGAGCTACTCGCTGCGGTCGAGCAGATCCGACGACCCCAGCACCCGTTCCACCTGGACTTCGATGACCACCCGGCGCGGGTTGGGACGTGGGGTGCGATAGCGCTGGGCATAGCGCAGCTCGGCGTCGCGCACGGCGTCGACGTCGCTGTTGACCTTGGACCGGCCCTCCAGCGACAGCCACCGGGCTCCGTCGACCTGACTGAGCACGGCCATCCCGGCACGATCGGCGTTGATGGCCTTCTGCGACCCGCCGGTGGTGATGACCCGCGCGATATGCGTCTTGGGGTCGAAGGTGAAACCGACGGCCACCACATGCGGCGAATTGTCGGCACGCAGCGTGGTCAGCATGGCCAGATGACGCTCGGAGAGAAACGCCAAGGCGTCGTCGGTGAGCCGCGTGGTGGTGTTCGTCATCACCGCTCACGCTAGCGCAGGTGATAATCGCAGCCGTGGATGACACGGGCGCAGGTCCGGTACTAATTCTGGGCGGCCGCAGCGAGATCGGCATCGAACTCGCGCGACTCCTGGCCAAAGGGGCGACGGTGATCCTGGCCGCGCGGAATGCCGACCGCCTGGACGAGCAGGTCGCCGCGCTGAAAGAAGCCGGGGCCGAGGCGGTGCACACCAGGGAGTTCGACGCCGACGACCTGGCCTCTCACGGCCCGCTGGTCGCTTCGATCGTCGCTGATCATGGCCCCATCGGCGTCGCGGTGCTGGCCTTCGGCATCCTCGGCGACCAGGCCCGCGCCGAGGCCGACGCAGCCCACGCGATCTCCATCGTGCACACCGACTACGTCGCCCAGGTCAGCATGCTCACCCACCTGGCGACCGCGATGCGTACGGCCGGCAAGGGGTCACTGGTGGTGTTCTCCTCGATCGCGGGCGCGCGGGTGCGTCGCGCCAACTACGTCTACGGCTCGGCCAAGGCCGGGCTGGACGGCTTCGCCAGCGGGTTGGCCGACGCCCTGCACGGCAGCGGCGTCAAACTGCTGATCGCGCGCCCGGGTTTTGTGATCGGACGCATGACGGAGGGCATGACGCCCGCACCGCTGTCCAGCACCCCGCAGCGAGTCGCCGCGGCCACCGCGCGTGCGCTGGCCAAGGGCAAAAGGACGGTCTGGATACCCTGGGCGCTGAGACCCGCCTCCGCCGTCATGCGGCTACTCCCGCAATCCATCTGGCGCAGGATGCCGCGATGATCACCGTGGTCGGCATCGGCGCCGACGGCATGGCGGGGCTTGGCGAAGCATCACTCGCCGAATTACGAAGGGCAACAGTGATTTACGGCGCGAAACGACAACTCGCCCTGCTCGACGACACGCTTCGCGCCGACCGCCGGGAGTGGCCCTCGCCGATGCTGCCCGCCCTGCAGGCGCTCCCCGTCGACGACGACGTCCACATCGTCGCCAGCGGCGACCCGCTGATGCACGGCATCGGCGGCACCCTGATCCGCCTCTACGGCGCAGAAAAGATACGGGTCCTGCCGCACGTGTCTTGCGTGACGCTGGCCTGCGCGCGGATGGGCTGGAACGTCCACGACACCGAAGTGATCAGCCTCGTCGCCGCCCCGCCGCGCGCCGCGGTGCGCCGCGGCGGCCAGGCGATCGTGCTGTCGCAGAACGGATCCACACCCAAGGAACTGGCGGCACTGCTCACCGAACACGGCCGCGGGGACTCCCACCTCACCGTCCTCGAGCAACTCGGCGGCCCAAGCGAACGGCGCCGCGACGCCACCGCGCACCAATGGGCCCACGACGCGCCCGCCGACGTCGACGACCTCAACGTCATCGCCGTCCGCTACCTGCCCGACGAGCGCATGTCGCCGCTGTCCGACGATGCCTTCGTCCACGACGGGCAGATCACCAAATACGGAATCCGGGCGGTGACGTTGGCGGCGCTGCAGCCGCGGCCGGGGGAGCGGCTCTGGGACGTGGGTGCGGGATCGGGCAGCATCGCGGTCGAGTGGTGCCGAAGCCACCGAGGCTGCAGCGCAGTGGCTTTCGAACGCGACGAGCGCCGCCGCAACAACATCGGGTTCAACTCCGCGGGCCTGGACATCGACGTGCGCGGCGAGGCCCCCGATGCGTTCGACGGCGCCCCACCGCCGTCCGTGCTCTTCATCGGCGGCGGCCTGACCCGGCCGGGCCTCCTGGACGCCTGCCTCGACCACCTGCCCACCGGCGGACGGCTGGTCGCCAACACCGTCACCACCGAGTCCGAAGCCGTTCTGCTGCAGGCACATTCACGCCTCGGCGGACAACTGCGAAAATTCCAGCACTATCAGGGCGAGCCGCTGGGCGGCTTCACCGGCTGGCGACCACAGCGCCCGGTCACGCAGTGGTCGGTGACAAAGTGACGGTGTACTTCATCGGCGCCGGGCCCGGTGCCGCCGACCTGATCACCGTGCGCGGCCAACGACTGCTCCAACGCTGCAAGACGTGCCTCTACGCGGGTTCGATCATGCCCGACGACCTGCTGGCCCTGTGCCCGCCCGACGCGAAGATCATCGACACCGGCCCGCTCACGCTCGACCAGATCATCGCCGAACTCCAGAACGCCGACGCCGCCGGCCACGACGTGGCGCGGCTGCACTCCGGTGACCCCTCGCTCTACAGCGCGCTGGCCGAGCAGTGCCGCCGGCTCGACGCGCTGGGCATCGGCTACGAAATCGTCCCGGGTGTACCGGCTTTCGCCGCGGCCGCCGCCGCCCTGAAGCGCGAGCTCACCGTCCCGGGGGTGGCGCAGACCGTGACGTTGACCCGAATCGCCACGCTGTCGACACCGATGCCGCAAGGAGAAGACCTGCAAAACCTCGCCCGGTCCGGCGGCGCCCTCGTGCTGCACCTGGCCGCGGCCCAGATCGACAACATCGTCCCGCAACTACTCGAAGGCGGCTACCCACCCGAAACCCCCACCGCGGTGGTGGCTTTCGCGAGCTGGCCGCGAGAGATCGTGCTGCGCGGCACGCTCGAAAGCATCGCCGCACAGATGCACGACGCCGACGTCACCAAGACCGCGGTGATCATCGTCGGCGACGTGCTGGCCGCCGAGGGATTCACCGACAGCTACCTCTACTCAAAAGCGCGCCGCGCCAAAGGCGCACACTGATGCGGGTGTTGTTGCTCGGCGGCACCGCCGAGGCCCGCGCCCTGGCCAAAATCCTGCACCCGCGGGTCGACATCGTCAGCTCGCTGGCCGGCCGGGTGCCGGAGCCGGCGCTGCCGGTGGGGCCGGTGCGCATCGGCGGATTCGGCGGCGTCGACGGGCTGCGGCGCTGGCTACAGGAGGAGCGCATCGGCGCCGTCGTCGACGCCACCCACCCGTTCGCGGCGACGATGACCGCGCACGCCGCCGAAGCATGTGCGCAAACACAGATACCCCACCTCGTGCTGGCCCGCCCGGCGTGGGATCCCGGCGCCGCAACAGTCGTACAGTCCGACACCGAAGCCGCGAAAACCATCGATCAACAACAATATTCGCGCATATTCCTGACCACCGGCCGGTCCGGCGTCAACGCCTTCGCGAACAGCGACGCGTGGTTCCTCATCCGCACAGTCACCGAAGCGGACGCGGCCGCGCTGCCGCGCCACCACGAGCTGCTGCTGTCCCGCGGCCCCTACCGATACGACGACGAACTCGCCATCATGCGCGAGCACCGCATCGACGCGCTGGTCACCAAGAACAGCGGCGGCGACATGACCCGCGCGAAGCTGGATGCCGCTGCCGCCCTGGGCATTCCGGTGGTGATGGTGGCCCGCCCGCCGCTGCCGGACGGCGTCCGAGCGGTGGGCACCGTGCAAGAGGCGGCCGACTGGGTCGCCGAGCTGACTAAGGACTAACCGGTCAGGTCGTCGCGCTCGGTGTCGGCGAGCAGCGCATCGCGGGCGCGGGCAACCCGGGACCGGATGGTGCCAACCGGGCAACCGCAGACCGCCGCGGCGTCGGCGTAGGGCAGCCCCAGCAGCTGGGTGAGCAACAGGGCTTCCCGTTGTTCGGTGGTCAGGCCGGCGATCATCGTCGTCACCTCCACCAGGTCTTCGAATCCGCGGGCGTGGCGATCGCCGGTGAGCACCTGCTCGGGATCGGCGCCGGGAGCGGTGCGGGGCCGCGCTTGGACGTGGCGGATGTGATCGGCCACCACCCGACGCGCGATGGCCAGCAACCAGGTTCGGGCCGTGGAGCGCGCGGAAAATCGTTCGATGGCGCTGATCGCCCGCAGGTACGTTTCCTGGGTCAGATCGTCGGCGCTGCCCGCGTCGGACAGGTAGGCCACGAAGCGCCACACGTCTTGCTGGGTGGCCTTGATGAACGCCTCGAGCGCCCGCGCATTCCCCCGTGCGGCTGCCAAAGCGAGTTCGGTAACGGCCTCGTCGTCGCTTGACGCGGTCATGGCCAACCACCTTAGTTGCGCGGGCGCGGTCAGTCTACGACGGATTGTCGTAGGCCCTGAGCCCGGATGCGACGACCGGTTGATCGGCCACAGGTGCCCGCGCCGCCGGACGGCGTTCGACGCGGCGCGGGGGCGATCGGCCGAAGCATCGGAGCCATCGGTGTCGCGCCGGCGCGATCCGTGCGAGCCGGCACGCTCGCGCGCCACCAGCAGCGTGAACACCAGACCCAGCAACAAGGGCACGTGGCTGGCGATGCGCGCCGCGGTCACCTCGCCGTTGAACGCGTCGACGACGACGTAGCCCAACAGCGCGACCGAATACACACCGGTGATCGCCGCGACGCCGATCGCGGTGACGGGCCAGATGCCGGCGGCCATCATCGCCAGGCCCAACGCCAGCAGCCACGCGGTGGACTCGTGCATCAGATGCTCGCCGGACATCGCGCCGTGCATGTGAGCCGCCACCATGCCGAAATCGGTTCCACTGATTTGCGCCGCGGCGATCGCCACCTGGAACGCGCCAACGCCGATCAGGCCCCACCGCCGATAGTGCGATCGCAACCAGCGCATCCCGCGGCGATAGGTACCGGATTCGGCGGCGCTGGCCAGAATCTTGTCGACCAGGTCCGGCGCGTCGCCGGGCTCCATCGAGGCCAGCCGCCGGGTCTGCACGGCCGCGCCGATCAGCCATGTCCGGCAACTCCGGCACGACTGAAGATGGGCGTCCACCTGCTGCGCGAGCACTTGGGGCCGCTCGCCGTCCAATCGCGCGGAAAGCGCCTCACGTGCAACGTCACACCGCATCTCTGCATCGTTGCGCATGCCCGGGCCGCGCGCAAAGGCCGCGCGCAAAGGAAGCGGGGAACCAAACCGCTCCGCAAACCGACCACTGGAGGCAAGCAACAGCCCCTTGAGAACCGAAGAGGTATCCGTGTCCCCGCTCGACGGCCGCCGACGATGACCGCCCCGATCTGGATCGCCTTTCCGCCGGAGGTGCATTCGACATTGCTCAGCAGCGGCCCGGGACCCGGGCCGCTGCTCGCCGCTGCGGCGGCGTGGTCGGCGCTGGGCACCGAATATGCAGCTGCGGCAGACGAACTCACCGCGCTACTGGGCGCCGTGCAGGGCGGCGCCTGGGACGGCCCCAGCGCCGAACGGTACGTGGCGGCGCATGCCCCCTACCTGAGCTGGCTGCTCGAAAGCGCCACCAAGAGCTCGGCCGCGGCCACATTGCACACGACGGCGGCCACCGCCTACACCACCGCGCTGGCCACCATGCCGACGCTCGCCGAGCTCGCGGCAAACCACGCCACCCACGCCGCCCTCGTCGCCACCAATTTCTTTGGCGTCAACACCATCCCGATCGCCGTGAACGAGGCCGACTACGCGCGCATGTGGGTGCAGGCAGCCACGACGATGAGCACCTACCAGGCCGTCAGCGAATCCGCACTCGCCGCGGTTCCGGCGACCACGCCCGCGCCGCAGATCGTGGCCCCGGGCGGCGAGGTTCAGGCAGCGGCAGCGAATACCGCTTCCGAGACTCCTACCGCCACCTCGTGGCAGGACGAGCTAGCGAAGCAACTTTCGGACTTCACCCAAAACGTCCTCTGGCCGCTCGGGAAGGAGATATACCCCAACGGCTGGCCAATTGACGCGGTTCCATTTGCCAACGCGGTGTCCTCCTTCTTCATGCAAATTCCCGGCATGAGCCCCGCGCTGGCCACAGCGTTGGGTTGGTTCATCTTTCACTCGTTGATGCTCGTCTGGCCCTTAGTACAAACGGCTCAGCTGGGAGTAATGCTTGCTCCGGTCATGATCGCGGCTGTTTCCGCCGCCGCTGCCGCAGGCGTGGCCGCAGCTGTCGCCGGTGCTGTGAGCGCCGCCGCCGCCGCGCCGGCGGTAAGCGTGCCGTTGGCAACGGCACCGCCGGCGCCGATGGCCACCACGCCGGCTCCGACGCCGACAATGTCCGCCAGTACCCCGGCGAATGCGAGCAGCGCCACGGCTTCCAGCCCGGCGCCAAGTGTGGCCACGGCGTCGGGTGGCGGACCGGTCGGCGGCGGTCCGGGCGTCGGCTTCGGTCCGACGGCCACCGACGGAGTCGGCGCGGGAATCGGCGCGGGCATCTCCGACTCGCTGTATGCCGTGGGCCTGACGGGATCGTCGGCGCATTCCAGCGCGAGCAGCCGGGCACGTCGCAAGTCCGAGGAGCCGGCGCCCGACGACGTCGACGCGCCCGCCGCGGCCGCGGCGGCGGACAAAGACCGGGCCCGGGCCCGTCGGCGCGCCACGGCCAAGGATCGCGCGCACCGCTACGAATTCATGGAACTACACGAACCGGACCCCGTGCACACCTCCGAGCAGGGGGCCGGATCGCTCGGATTCGCCGGTGCCGCAGCCAAATCCGGCGATCCCGGGCCCGCCGGGCTGATCTCCCTGGCCGGCGACGGGCTGGGCGAACGTCCGACCCTGCCCATGGTGCCGCGCAGCTGGGACCGGGACTAAACCGCGGCCCTCAGCCGGCGGCCCACTCCGTGGCGCGCTCGAGCTCGTCCAGGCCGAACACCGCGAGCTCGCCGGGAATCATCCACGCCAGCGCATGCAGGGTGTGGGCGACCCATTCCTTGTCGGACACGACCGCGATTCGCTTGAAGGCCGAATGATGCCGGAAGAGGGCGCCGAGGCCCAGCCTTAGGTCCTCGGCCAACCCGCCCGGCCCGAAGCCCTCGTAATCAGGCGCGATGACCTCCACGATCCTGATCTCGCCGGTGTTCAGCATTTCCTCCATCTGCGGCTTGAACTCGCGGAGATCGTCACCGCGCAGCCGGCCCGACACCCGGATACCGGTCACACCGTCCGGCATGTCCGGCAGCATTTCGATCATCGAATTCTCCTTCCGCGTTGACGGCCCCGTCAGCCAGGGTAGCGGCGTGGGGTGAACACCCGGTCCCCGGAATCGTCTGAGTACCACTGGGTTTGCGAAGATCCGACGATCAGCAGGCAGCGCATGTCGACCTCGTCGGGGTCGAGATCGGCCAGCCGCACCACGCGCACCTCTTCGTCGGGCCCGGAGACACTGCGGCCGATCACCACCGGCGTGCCGGGTTCGCGATGCGCCAGCAGCACATCGCGCATCGCACCGACCTGCCAGCGTCGCGACTTCGAGGCCGGGTTGTAGATGGCCAGCACCAGATCGGCGGCGGCCGCGGCGGCCAGCCGCGCCGAGATCACCTCCCACGGCTTGAGCCGGTCGGACAGCGAGATCACCGCGTAGTCGTGACCCAGCGGCGCGCCAACCCGGCTGGCGACGGCCTGCGCGGCGGTCATCGCCGGGATTACCCGGATCCGCACCCCCGGCCACTGTTTGGCCTCTTCCAACACGGCGGTGGCCATCGCGAACACGCCTGGATCGCCCGACGACACCACCGCGACGGTGTGCCCCTTCTCGGCCAGAGTGCACGCCAGCCGGGCGCGGGCGGGCTCGTCGGTGTTGTCGCTGGGGTGGCGCCGCTGCCCGTCGCGGACCGGAACTCGGTCCAGGTAGCCGCCGTAGCCGATCAGGTCGGTCGCCGCGGCCAGCTCGCGTCGGCTCTGCGGCGTCATCCAGTCGAGGTCGCCGGGGCCCAGGCCCACCACCGCGACGGTGCCGGCCAGCGACGGCTCACCGCGCCGCCCACCCGGCAGCATCGCCAGCGAGAAGTACGGGACGCTGCTCTCGTCGACCTCGGCGGCGGGCAGTATGCGCTCGCCGGCGGTGCTGGCGCGCTCCACGTAGAACGCCCCGTCGAGCTGCCCGGCGGCCGAAAGCGCTTCCCGCACAGCGTGATACGAGCGCCCCAGTTTGAGCACGACGGCGGCGTCGGCGTCGGCGAGCCGGCGGGTCAGCTCGGCGACCGGCAGGGTGCCCGGCAGCACCGACAGCACCTCGTCGCCGGCCACCAGCGGCGTCGCGATGGCCGCCGAGGCGGCGCTCACCGACGTCACACCCGGCACGATCACGGCTTCGAACCGCTGCGTCAGCCGGGTGTGCAAATGCATATACGAGCTGTAGAACAGCGGGTCGCCCTCGGCGAGCAGCGCCACGTTGCGGCCCGCGTCGAGGTGCGCGGCGATCCGCCGGGTGGCGTCGGCGTAGAAGTCCTCGATCGCGCCGGCGTAGCCGCCGGGATGATCGGTCACCTCGGTGGTCACCGGGTAGATCAGGTGCT
The DNA here is from genome assembly GCF_059813025.1 of Mycobacterium sp. NGS26. Taxonomy (NCBI): domain Bacteria; kingdom Bacillati; phylum Actinomycetota; class Actinomycetes; order Mycobacteriales; family Mycobacteriaceae; genus Mycobacterium; species Mycobacterium sp. NGS26. The sequence continues at coordinate 373,447 of NZ_JCALDU010000005.1, read as the reverse complement.
CCTCGACCTGGCCGGGCCGCAGGTACGGCTCGGCGATGCCGCGCGCGATGCTGCGGCCGTGCCGGGCGCTGTGATACGCGACGACGTCCGCCTCGCCGATCACTCGGGCCGCCTTGACGGTGACCAGCTCCGGGTCGCCGGGCCCCAGGCCGACTCCCCACAGGGTGCCGCGCTTGGTCATTCGCTGCGGCTCGCGATCGCGTTGACGGCGGCGGCGGCCATGGCGCTGCCGCCGCGGCGGCCCCGCACCACCAGATACGACATCCCGCGCGGGTTTTCGACGAGCTCCTGCTTGGATTGCGCCGACCCGACGAACCCGACCGGCCCACCCAGCACCGCGACCGGCGGCGACGCGCCCTCGTCGATCAGCTCGAGCAGCCGAAACAGCGCGGTCGGCGCGTTGCCGATCGCCAGCACGGCCCCGGCCAGCCGGTCGGCCCACAGCTCCACCCCGGCCGCCGAGCGGGTGGTCTGCCGGCGCGCGGCCAGGTCGGCCGCGCGCGGGTCGGCCACCAGCGACACCACCCGGTTGTCGGCGGGCAGCCGCGCGGTGGTGATCCCGGCGGCCACCATCGACGAGTCGCACAGCACCGGCGCGCCATGGCGCAGGGCGGCGCCGGTCCGCTCGACGACGTCGTCGGTGAAGGCGACGTGCTCGGCGACGTCGACCTGTCCGCAGGTGTGGATCAGCCGGACCACGACGCGCGCGACGTCGTCGGGAAATCGCGTCAGGTCGGCCTCGGCGCGGATGGCCGCGAACGACTGGCGATAGATCTCGGCCGCGTCGCGGATGTAGTCGAGCACCCGATTACCGTAGCCGCCGGTATCCGTCGCCCGTCGCCAGCAGCACCTCACCGGCCGGCGGGCTGCCGCAGGCCCGTTCGCAGCCGACGAAGTGCCGGTGCACCGCCGAATCCTCCTCGAGCAACAGCGCCGCGTCGGCCCGCACGTCGGCGGCCGAGCGTGCGCATCCCGGGCTGCCGATGCAGGCGCTGACGTTCAGCCAGGGGGAGTTCTCGTCGAACACCAGGCCCGACGGCGCGAGCGCGCGCAGCGCGGCGTCGGCGGAAGGCTCGTCGAGGTCGCACACCAGCACCGACCGCCACGGCGTGACCACCAGCGGCGCCCCGACGGCGGCGAGCAACTCCGCGACGGTTGCCGGCAGCGCCCCGAACGGCACCGCGGCGCCCAGCGCGACCCGGCCGTCGTCCTGGTCCATCCAGCCAACCGGGGCCCTGGTGACGGGCGGAAAGGGGGCGTCACCGAGCGCGGCACCGGGCAGCAGCCCCGCGGCATCGCCCAATTCGTTGACACGCCAAGCCCTTCCGCGCATCTGCACGAACCGGACGGCAACGCCGACGAGGGCCTCGACCGCGGAGCCCACACCCACCCGGACGCCGGTGTCGCGCCCCGCCAGCAGCACCGCGCAGTCGTCGCCCAGGACGTGCGCGCCGACGTCGGCGCCCAGCCCGGACACGTCGGCGCGGCCGTCGTCGAGGCTGAACCAGAACCGCCCGCCGAGCTCCGCGAGCCGCGGCTCGGCGCGGATCGCCGCGTCCAGCACGCCGACCAACGGACGCACGTCGAGTTTGCCGTCGGCCCGGCCCGACAGCGGCGACGCGACGATGTTGCGGGCCCGCTCGTGCGTCGTCGACGGCAACAGGCCGGCGCCGGCGATCGCCTCGGCGGCCGCCGTCACGTCGGTGATGCCGCGCAGCTGCACGTTGCCCCGCGATGTCAGCTCCAGCGTCCCCGAGCCGAACCGCTGCGACACCAAGGACAGCGTCGCCAGCTGGGCGGCCGTGATCATGCCGCCGGGTAGCCGCACCCGAACCAGCGCGCCGTCGGCCGCCTGATGCACCTGCAGCGCACCCGGGCAGCCGTCGACGTCGCGGGCCCTGGCCATCCGCCTACGGTACGCACAGGGGGCAATCCGGCGTAACGTGCGCACCAGCGAGAGGTCGGGTGATTGCTATGACACCGAAGCGCCCACTGAAGGTCGCGATCATCGGCGCCGGGATGTCCGGCATCTGCATGGCCGCCAAGCTGCAGGACGCCGGCATCGACTCCTTCACCATTTACGAGAAGGCCGACGACGTCGGCGGCACCTGGCGCGACAACACGTATCCGGGACTCACCTGCGACGTCCCGTCGCGCTACTACTCCTATTCGTTCCGGCCGAACCCCAACTGGTCGCACTGGCTGCCGCCGGGTCCGGAGATCCAGGCGTATTTCCGGCAGGTTGCCGCCGAACGCGGCATCCGCAAGAACATCCGGTTCGGCGCCAACGTCACCAGGGCCGAATACGACGACGGCCGCTGGCGGCTCGCCACCCCCGACGGCGAGGAGACGTTCGACGTGCTCGTCACCGCGACGGGGGTGTTGCGGGTGCCCCGTTACCCGGACATCCCCGGGCGGGAGTCGTTCGCCGGCCCGGCCTTTCACTCGTCGCGCTGGGACCACTCGGTCTCGTTGCCGGACAAGAGGATCGGTTTGATCGGGACCGGGTCGACGGGCGTGCAGATCGTCGCGGAGCTCGGCGGCAAAGTGCGCCAGCTGAAAGTCTTCCAGCGCACCGCGCAGTGGGTTTACCCATTCCCCAACCCGCGTTATTCAAAGTTGGCTCAGGCGGCGCTGTCGAGGTGGCCGGCGCTGAACGGTCTGCCTTATCGCTTCTGGGGGTGGCTGATGCGGCACTGGTTCGGCGTGGCGCCGATCCGCCCGGGCTGGCAGCGCCGTCAGATCCAGGCGTGGTGTCGGTGGAACCTGCGGCTGTCGGTGCGCGACCCGCAGCTCCGGGCCAAGCTGACCCCCAGTTACCAACCGATGTGCAAGCGGCAGGTGATGGCCGGGCATTTCTATCGGTCCGTGCAGAAGCCCGGCGTCGAGATCATCACCGACTCGATCGACCACATCGAGCCGCGCGGCATCGTCACCGCCGACGGCAGCCTGCACGAACTCGACCTGCTGGTCTACGCCACCGGCTTTGATGCCCGCGCCTACGTGCGCCCGCTGGAGGTGATCGGGGAGGGCGGGCTCTCTCTGGACGAGGCGTGGGCCGACGGCCCGATGGCGTACCGGTCGGTCGCGGTGCCCGGGTTCCCGAACCTGTTCATGCTGATGGGCCCGCATTCGCCGATCGGCAACCAGTCACTGGTGCCGATCGCCGAAGACCAGGCCGACTACGTGATGTGGTGGATCGAGCAACTCCGTGATGGTGTCGTACGCGCCGCGGCGCCGACCGAGGCGGCCACCAAGGAATACAACGAGCGCATGAAAGCCGCCATGCCGCAGACCATCTGGGTTAGCGGCTGCAACAGCTGGTATCTCGGCAAGGATGGCCTGCCGGAGCTCTTTCCGTGGTCACCCGATACCCACCGCGAGCTGTTGCGCCGACCAGAGCCGGCGCACTTCGAGGTGCGCACCGCCTGACGATCACGACGTCCCGGTCCGGCGGGCGTATGACGCGCGCTTGGCCACGTCGAGGTCGCTGGTGCAAACGCGATCCGTGCCCAACGCGCGCCCGAGCGCCTCAGCTACCCCTTGCGGCATGAGGCGCTGAGCCGAGACGACGATGCCCATCGAACGGGGAACCACCACACGGGGTTTCGGCTTGGCGATCACCGCGGCGACCGCCCGGGCGACGTCGTCCGGCTCGGCGTTCTTGAATCCCCTCGCGTGTCCGAATCCGGCGACCATCTCGGTGTTCGTCAAAGTCGGCATGATCACCGAGAAGTGCACACCGCGCCCGCGGTTCTCCATGCGAACGGTTTCGGTGTACCCGAGCACGGCATGCTTTGTGGCGCAGTAGGTTGCGAGGCCGGCGGTTGGCAGCACGCTACCCAGCGACCCGATGTTGACGACGTGACCGCGACCGCGGGGCAGCATGCGTTGCGCGGCCAGCTTGGTGCCCAGGATGACGCCGTGGACGTTGACATCGAACACCCGTCGGGTGACGGCGTCGGGCTCGTCGACCGCGCTACCGACCGCGATCACGCCGGCGTTGTTCACGACGACGTCGACGGGCCCGAGTTCGTTTTCGACGCCGTCGAGAAAATCGGTGAAGGATTGGCGATCCGTCACGTCCAGCCCGCGGCAGACCTCGAGCCCCAACCGGGCGCCCGCCTCCTTGACGGCGGACTCGTCGATGTCTCCGATGGCCACCCGGCCGCCGAGACCCTGCAGAACCGTGGCAATCGCCAGGCCGATTCCGCGCGCTCCGCCCGTGACGGCGATGACCTTGTCTGCAACCGCGGCATTCCTCATGGCCCCACGCTAGCGGTGCCGCCGCGAATCACCGAGTCCCGCTGCGGTACGAATGGTGGGTGGCCGAGCCGACCATCCTGCTGCTGTCGACGTCCGACACCGACCTGATCAGCGCCCGGTCCAGCGGCAAGAACTATCGATGGGCCAATCCGTCGCGGCTGTCAGAGGACGAGCTGCCCGACCTGCTGGCCGGCGCCGCGGTGGTGGTGGTCCGGATTCTCGGCGGCTACCGCGCCTGGCAGAGCGGCATCGACGCCGTCGTCGCCAGCGGCGTCCCGGCGGTGCTGGTCAGCGGCGAGCAGGCCGCCGACGCCGAGCTGACCGGCCTGTCCACGCTGGCCGCGGGGATCGCGGTGCAGGCGCACATCTACCTGGCCCACGGCGGGGTGGACAACCTGCGCCAGCTGCATGCGTTCCTGTCGGACACCGTGCTGATGACCGGCTTCGGGTTCACGCCGCCGGTGGTGACCCCGACCTGGGGTGAGCTGGAACGGCCGAATGCCAAGGACGCCCAGGGCCCGACGATCGCGGTGCTGTACTACCGCGCGCAGCACCTGGCCGGCAATACCGCCTACATCGAGTCGCTGTGCCGGGCCATCGAGGACGAGGGCGCCCGCCCGCTGCCCGTCTACTGCGCGTCGTTGCGCACCGCCGAACCCGAACTGCTGCAACGGCTCGGCGACGCCGATGCCATGGTCGTCACGGTGCTGGCCGCCGGGGGACTGAAGCCCGCCGCGGTGGCCGCCGGGGGTGACGACGACAGCTGGAACGTCGAACACCTTGCGGCCCTGGACATCCCGATCCTGCAGGGCCTGTGTTTGACCAGCCCGCGGGACCAATGGCGCGCCAACGACGACGGGCTCAGCCCGCTGGACGTGGCCAGCCAGGTGGCGGTCCCGGAGTTCGACGGCCGCATCATCACGGTCCCGTTCTCGTTCAAGGAGATCGACGACGACGGCTTGATCTCCTATGTCGCCGACCCGGAGCGCTGCGCGCGCGTCGCGGGCCTGGCGGTGCGGCACGGGCGGCTGCGCCACGTCGCGCCGGCCGATAAGCGGGTGGCCCTGGTGTTTTCGGCGTATCCCACCAAGCACGCCCGCATCGGCAACGCGGTCGGGCTGGACACCCCGGCCAGCGCGGTGGCGCTGCTGCGTGCGCTGCGCGAGCGCGGGTATCGGATCGGCGAGCTGCCCGGGGTGGATGCCAACGACGGCGACGCCCTGATCCACGCGCTGATCGAACGCGGCGGCCAGGATCCCGACTGGCTCACCGAGGGGCAGCTGGCCGGCAACCCGATCCGGGTGTCCGCCAAGGACTATCGGGCCTGGTTTGCGAAGCTGCCCGCGGAACTCGCCGACACCGTGCAGGAGCATTGGGGCCCGCCGCCCGGCGATCTGTTCGTCGACCGCAGCAACGATCCCGACGGCGAGATCGTCGTCGCCGCAATGCAAGCGGGCAACCTGGTGCTGATGGTGCAGCCGCCGCGCGGCTTCGGGGACAACCCGGTGGCCATCTACCACGACCCGGACCTGCCGCCCAGCCACCACTACCTCGCCGCCTACCGCTGGCTGGAAACCGGGTTCAAGGCCGACGCGGTGGTGCATCTGGGCAAGCACGGCAACCTCGAGTGGCTGCCCGGAAAGACGCTGGGCATGTCGGCGGCCTGCGGGCCCGACGCCGCGCTGGGCAACCTGCCGCTGATCTACCCGTTCCTGGTCAACGACCCCGGCGAGGGCACCCAGGCCAAGCGGCGCGCACACGCGGTGCTCGTCGACCATCTCATCCCGCCGATGGCGCGCGCCGAAACCTACGGCGACATCGCGCGATTGGAGCAATTGCTCGACGAACACGCCACGGTCGCCGCCCTCGACCCGGGCAAGCTGCCCGCGATCCGCCAGCAGATCTGGACGCTGATCCGGGCCGCCAGGATGGACCACGACCTCGGCCTGACCGAGCGGCCCGCGGAGGACTCGTTCGACGACATGATCCTGCACATCGACGGCTGGCTGTGCGAGATCAAGGATGTCCAGATCCGCGACGGATTGCACATCCTGGGCCAAAAGCCAACCGGCGAACAGGAACTCGATCTGGTGCTGGCCATCCTGCGCGCCCGGCAGCTGTTCGGCGGTGCGCACGTCATCCCCGGCCTGCGGCAGGCGCTGGGCCTGGCCGAGGACGGCCACGATGACCGGTCCGCGGTCGACCGGGCCGAGGCCGCCGCGCGTGAGCTCGTCGCGGCACTGCAGGCAGCCGGGTGGGATCCCGATGCCGCCGACCGGATCACCGACAACCCCGAGGTGGCAACAGTGCTGCGGTTTGCGGCCACCGAGGTGGTGCCCCGCCTGGCCGGCACGGCATCCGAAATCGACCAGGTGCTGCGGGCGCTGGACGGCCGGTTCATCCCGGCGGGTCCGTCGGGTTCACCGCTGCGCGGCCTGATCAACGTGCTGCCCACCGGACGCAACTTCTATTCCGTCGACCCCAAGGCGATACCGTCCCGGCTCGCGTGGGAAGCCGGTGTGGCCCTCGCGGATTCGCTGCTGGCCCGCTACCGCGGCGACCACGGGCGCTGGCCGCAGTCGGTGGGGCTGTCGGTCTGGGGCACCTCGGCGATGCGCACCGCGGGTGACGACATCGCCGAAGTCCTTGCGCTGCTGGGCGTCCGGCCGGTCTGGGACGACGCGTCGCGGCGGGTCGTCGGGCTGACGCCGATCCCGCTCGCCGAGCTGGGCCGGCCGCGGATCGACGTGACGGTGCGGATCTCGGGCTTCTTCCGCGACGCCTTCCCGCACGTCGTCACCATGCTCGACGACGCCGTGCGCCTGGTCGCCGACCTCGACGAACCGGCCGACCAAAACTACATAAGGGCGCACGCCCGGGCCGACCTCGCGCAGCACGGCGATCAACGGCGGTCCACCACAAGGATTTTCGGCTCCAAGCCCGGAACGTACGGAGCCGGTCTGCTGCAGCTCATTGACAGCCGCAACTGGCGCGACGACGCGGACCTCGCGCAGGTGTACACCGCCTGGGGCGGCTTCGCCTACGGCCGCGACCTCGACGGTCGCGAGGCGGTCGACGACATGAACCGCCAGTACCGGCGAATCGCGGTGGCCGCCAAGAACACCGACACCCGCGAGCACGACATCGCCGACTCCGACGACTACTTCCAGTACCACGGCGGCATGGTGGCCACGGTGCGCGCGCTGACCGGCCAGGCGCCCGCCGCCTACATCGGCGACAACACCAGGCCCGACGCGATCCGCACGCGGACCCTGTCGGAGGAGACCACGCGGGTATTCCGCGCCCGCGTGGTCAACCCGCGCTGGATGGCCGCCATGCGCCGGCACGGCTACAAGGGCGCGTTCGAGATGGCCGCCACCGTCGACTACCTATTCGGCTACGACGCCACCGCGGGCGTAATGGCCGACTGGATGTACGAACAGCTCACCGAGCGCTACGTGCTGGACGCCGAGAACCGGAAGTTCATGGCGGAGTCCAACCCGTGGGCACTGCACGGCATGGCCGAGCGGCTGCTGGAGGCCGCCGGCCGCGGCATGTGGGCGGACCCGCAACCGGAAACGCTCGACGGGCTGCGCCGGGCGCTGCTGGAAACCGAGGGCGACCTGGAGGGCTGAGGTTCCCTGCCGAGCAGACGCAAAAGCACCCAAAACCCGTGGTTTTGAGGTGCTTTTGCGTCTGCTCGCCGGCAGGGCAGCACTCAGACGAAATCCGACCCGCCGTCGACGTTGACCGTGGCGCCCGTGACATAGCCGTTGCGCCGCGACACCAGGTACGCGGTGAGGGATGCGACCTCCTCGGGAAGGCCGGCGCGACCGAGGTCGCACGGTTGGTGAAAGTTGTTGTCGATCCACGTCATGACGTCGCGCGGATTCGTGGCGTCGAGGCCCTCGGCCGCGAGGATGTCCTTGAGCACCTCGGTGAAGCTCGCGGTCACGATGGTTCCGGGGCACACGCAGTTGACCAGGATGCCGTCCTTGGCAAGGCTTTTGGACAGGTTCTTGGTGATGCTGGCCAGCGCCGCTTTCGACGCCGTGTAGGCGACGAGGCGCGGATTCTGCCGCTGAATCGAGTGCGCCGACAGGGTCACGATGCGCGCCCAATCCGCAGCGCGCAGCAGCGGCAGGGCGGCGCGGATCGATCGCACGGCCGACATGGTGCCCAGCGTGAACGCGGCGTCCCATTCGGCGTCGTCCATCTGCTCGAAATAGCCGTCGCCCGGCCCGATCGTGTGGACCAGGCAATTGAGTTGACCCCACCGCTGCGAGACCGCGGCGAAACCGTCGGCAATCGATTCGGCATCGGCCATGTCCACGCTGATCCCCACCGCGTCCGGGGCGCCGGCCTCGCGCAGCGACGCGACGGCGGCGTCGAGTGCCCCTTGGCCGCGCGCCATCACCGCGACTCTGGCCCCTTCGGCCGCAAGGGCTTCGGCGATCGCCAGCCCCATCCCCTTGCTGCCGCCCGTGACCACGGCCGTCGATCCGGTGAAACCCAGGTCCATCGAATGCCTCCCTCTGTTTGATTCTCAGGCGCCGGCGCCCAGCCCGCGCAGGCAAAACCGGAGCATGCGGTCGCGGATCTCGTCGCGGTCGCAATCGCCCGTCGCCCATTGCTGGTTGATGCCCGCCCACACCACCCCGTGAATGAACTGCGCGTCGGTCACGGGGTCGATGTGCGGGAACGCCCCGCCCTGCAGACCGCGCCGAAGCGCGTCGCGCAGCGGCTTGAGCATTACCGCGTAAGCGGGCTGAACCAGCGCGGGGGACTGCGACTGAGCCTCCAACGACATGCGACGCAAATCGGATTCGACGCTGTCGTCGAACGCCAGGTCGAGCCGCCCATCGATCCACGCCGCGACCGCATCGATCTCCGTTGTGGCGGAGGCCATTCGGCGTCGCAGCCGCCGTTCCTCCGCGCGGGCCGCGTCGAGGAAGAGCGCGGCCACCAATTCGTCCTTCGAATCGAAATGCCGATAGAACGCGCGGGTTCCCAGCGCGGTCCGTTCCAAGACCGCGCCGACGCTGAGCTTGCCGATTCCCTGCTCGCGCACGACGGTCGACGCGGCCGCCAGGATCGCGCGACGCACCGCCGCGTCGGGAGCCAGCTTGTCGCGTCGCCTCGCGCGGGGGGCGCTCACGGGGTCAGGCGCTCGCATCGTAGGTGGCGAGGTAGTCCGCGAACCGCTCGCGAACACCCTCCGGGGTCAGGCCGTAGTCGGCGAGGTCGTATTCGTGCGCCCCGCGCGAGCCCGGCTGGTGTGCCCGCGCCCATTGCTGGACCGAGCGCAGAGTGGCATCGGTGAACGTCAAACCCAGCCTCTCGTAACCGGTTTGCAGCGCGCGCACCGGATCGGTCTGCAAATCGGCGAAGGAGACATCGGCGAATCGGTCTTTGCCATCTTTCGAGCCCACCCGTCGACGGAAATCCATGGCCCGCCGCACGCCCTCGGCCCAGCTGTCGACTTGTTCCGCGCCCAGCTCCCTGGCGTCGTCGCGGTCGCTGCTCCAGCTGCGCACGTACCGGATGAGGCTACACACCGAGCCCATCACCTTGGCCGGATCGCGATGGCTCCACAGGAATTTGGCGTTCGGGTAGGCGGCGACGAGCGCGTCGAGGGCGAACATGTGCACCGGGGTCTTGAGGTGCCACAGCACCGGCGGGCAATGCCATTGCAGCAACTTGAGCACTCGCCGGTGATAGGTGTACGTCTCACGCATGTCGCAGCCCATCAGCCAGGCCAGGTAGCCCGGCGCGTGGACGGCGCCGTCGAAGTGGAAGGTGCGAAAGCTCATGCCCATCAGGTCCTGACATTCGGTCGGGGCCGTGGGCTCGGAGTTGTACATCGTCTTCATCAACGGGAACATGTCGTTGAGCATCTTCAGACCGGCCTCGGCCTGGGCGATCCGCGGATCGGTGTGCTGGGTGGCGGCCTCCGGCGGCGGGGTGGGCGCCTGGGATTCCCACATTCGCAGCGACCGGAATTGCGGATCGGCGGCCACCAGCTGGCTCAGCGCCGTCGTCCCGGTGCGAGGTAAACCGATGACGAAAACGGGGCCGCCGACCACCTGGTCGTCGATCTCGGGGTGCCGGCGGTAGGTGTCCTCGATCTTGAGCCGCTGAATCAGGGCGTTGCTGATGGTGGCGTGCTGGATGACCCGGCCGATGTCGTTGAGGTCCGCCTCGGTGTTCAGCGCATCGACGATGCGTTCCAGACCCTCCCGGTAGTAGGGGGAGCCGAAGTCATCCAGACCCGTTGCGGCGCGGGCGCCTTCCTCCAACTCGTCGGCGTCGAACGTCACCGTCCGAACCTTTCGCGCACGGCGCGCCGACGCGCCGCGAGGACGGCTGCCCGTTCGTCCGTCGTGACCGTCGCCGTGCCCGGGGGCAACTCGGTGCGCACGTCGTCGAACGACACCAGCCGCGTCGTCGGTGTCGGCGCCGTCTTGGTTCGCACGCAGCGCAGGATGATCGGGCCGTTGCTGTGGCCCGCGGTGTCGAGCCAATTCGCGATCCCGGGATCCTCGGCGCACAGCACCACACGCACCCGCCCGTCGGAGTCCACCGCGGCCTGATGGGCGTTCAGGCTGGACTGGTGGTGCCCGTAGTGAATCGTTTCCCACCACGGGTTGCCGATGGAAAAGCTCCAGTAAATCCCTTCGGGCGGTTCGACTTCCACGATCAGCGCCTCGCCCCGGTCCAGTTCCCACCGACCGATGACCGGCTTGTTCTCCGCCGCAGCGCCGATGTCGGTGCGGTCGATCGGGGGCAGGAAGCCGTTCGGCGGCGGCGCGGCGCCGAATTGCAGAAAAAAGGCCAGGTTGTCCTGAACGAAGTCGCCCAGGGCGATCAGCTGGCGCGAGAGCGCGGCGTCGGGATCGACGGCCGGGCGGGTCGCCGGCGCCGCGTCGCCCAGTCGTTCGATGCGCAGCGACGACGCCGTCTCGGTCTCCCAGTCGTAGAAGAAGTGCCGCACCGTAAGCGTGGGGTGCTTGCCCTCGATGCGCATCCAATTTCCCGCTCGCCCCGTCGGCTCCGAGGCCGACAGCACCACCTCGAAGTTTCCGTCGGCGTCCACCTCGAGTTCGTCGACCAGTTCGTTCGCGGTCGCCGCAATGCCGTTCATCGTCTGCAGCCCGACGTAGCGGGCGGTGCCGCGATTGCCGAACAGCCGGTATCTCTCCCCGCCCCGCAGCACGGCCCGGGTGTAAAGGCAGTCCGGGCACTCCATTCCCCAGGTCAGGATGTCGTCGGTGCTGGTGCGTTGGACGCACAGCACCGGATCGGGATCGAACCGCAGCGCCTCGTCGATGCCCGCGGCGAGCAGGACGAGCAGATGACGCATGCCCGCGGCGAAATCGGCCCGATTCCGGCACGCCGGATCGGATTCCACGACCCGGGCGGCGTCGCGAAGCCCGTCCATCAGGTGCGACCACGCCCGGGACGGATCGTCGTCGCCCGCCGCCCCCGATAACGCCGCCTCGGCGATCGAGAACGGCAACCACGCCAACGGCTTCTTCGGGTCGCCCACGTTGCCCCGCTCCGGTCGTAGCTGTAAGCCCTTAAGCGAAAATATAATTTTCACTTAATCCGGTCGACTATTGCAGCCGAGGGCGGCGAAGTCAACGGCACGATCACCCGGCGGTAGGTTGACAGCGTGACGCCCACCCTCGCCGACCTCGCCAAGGCGCAATACATCCTGCTGACCACCTTCACCAAGGACGGCCGGCCCAAGCCGGTTCCGATTTGGGCCGCGGCCGACGGCGAGCGGCTGCTCGTCATCACCGAGGGAAAGTCGTGGAAGGTCAAGCGAATCCGCAACACCCCCCGCGTGACGCTGGCCACCTGCACCCTGCGCGGCCGCCCGACCAGCGAGGCGGTCGAGGGCACCGCGGCGATCCTGGACAAGTCGCAGACCCGGGCCGTCTACGACGCGATCGGCAAGCGCTACGGCATCCAGGGCCGGCTGTTCAACTTCGTCAGCAAGCTGCGCGGCGGGATGGAGAACAACGTCGGCCTCGAGCTGAAAGTGCTTGGAAGCTAACCGGACACAGATCATGGGCGCCGTCCTGATCCCGATCCCGGACCGCGACTTCGACCCTACCGAGGTCGCGGTCAGCTGGCGGGTTCTGACGCGCAACGGTCATCGGGTTCTGTTCGCCACCCAGAGCGGCGCCCCGGGCGTGGCCGACGACATCATGGTCACCGGCCGCGGCCTCGACATCTGGTCCGCGCTACCGATATTGGGCGCGGTCCCGGCGATCGGGCTGGCGCTGCGGGCGAACAAGGACGGCCGCGAGGCCTATGCCGCGATGGTCGGCTCCACCGAATTCCGCCGTCCCGCCAGCTGGTCGCGGGCCACCCTCGACGACGTCGACGCGCTGCTGCTGCCCGGCGGGCACCGCGCCCGCGGCATGCGCGGCTACATCGACAGCGACATCCTGCAGCGCCTGGTCGTGGACGCCTTCGCCCGCGGCCTGGTGGTGGCCGCGATCTGTCACGGTGCGCTGCTCGCCGCGCGCAGCGTCGATCCCGCCACGGGCCACTCGGTGCTCTACGGGCACAAGACCACGGCGTTGACGTGGGCGATGGAGCGGCTCGCCTGGCGGCTGACCCGCGTCACCCGATTCTGGGACCCCGACTACTACCGGACCTACACCGAGGAGCCCGGCCAGCCCGGCGGGTACATGTCGGTTCAGTCCGAGGTCACCCGCGCCCTGAAGGACCCGGCGGATTTCTGCGACGTCGTCCGCGGATCGCCGCACTGGCGGCGCAAGTCCTCGGGAATCGCACGCGACACCGCGACGGACTCGCGGCCCGCATTCGTCGTCGACGACGGCAACTACCTGTCGGCGCGCTGGCCCGGCGACACGCACACCTTCGCCACCGTGTTGTCGCGCAAGCTGCGGCCCTAGCTATAGCTAAGGTGCTCGCCGAAGAACGCGAACACCCGGCTCCACGCATCGTCGGCCGCGTCCCGGTTGTAGCCGAAACCGGCCACGCGAAGCAGCGGCTGGCCGGGCAGCTGGTTCGCGAAGCTGTGACCCGCGCCGGGGTAGGACTTGATGTCGGCGGTGATCTGCTTGGCCGCGGTCACCTCCCGCAACTTCTTGGCCGCGCCGATTCCCAGCGGGTCACGGCTGCCGAAGCTGGCCACGATCGGGCACGCTCCGTCCAGCGTCTCGCTCAGGTGGCGCGGCAGCGGCGTGCCGTAGAACGGCGCGGAGGCGCCAAAACCCTTGGGCGACATGATGAGTGCGAAGCCACCGCCCATGCAGAACCCGGCGATGCCGACGCGGCCGGAACACTCCGGCATCGACTGCAGGTGATCCCGAGCGGCCAGGACGTCGTCGAGTGCGCGACCACGCTTGGTCATCAGCTCGCGCATGACCCGCGTGATGCATCGCGCGCGGCCGCCCCGGGCGTACATGTTCGGGGTCAGCGCCAGGTAGCCCGCCTGCGCGATGCGCCGCGAAATCATTTCATTGTCCGGGCCATAGCCGACCGCGTCGTGGATCACCACCACGCCCGGCCACGGGCCGGTTCCCTCGGGGATGCCGAGCAGCGCATCGATCGGTCCGTCGGGGGCCTCGATCTGAATCGTCGTCATAGCGTCATCTAACTGCAGCCGAGTTGTGCATCACCAGGGGAACTCGGGAGCGATCCGCAGACGTTGGCGTGACATGCTGTCGCGGCTGTTGCTCGTCTACGCGGTCGTCGAACTGGCGGTGATCTTCGCGCTGGTGTCGACGATCGGGTGGGGCTGGACCCTGCTGGTGCTGCTGGCCACCTTCCTGCTCGGGTGGGGCCTGCTGGCGCCGATGGCCGGATCGCAGCTCATCCGCCAACTCGGGCAGCTCCGATCCGGCCTGGCCGAACCGCAGTCCGCCGTTAACGACGGCGCAATGGTCGGCCTGGCCATGGCGCTGGTGCTGGTGCCCGGGTTGGTCACCTCGGCGTTGGGCCTGTTGTTGCTGATGCCGCCGATCCGGACGCTCGCCGGGCCCGGCCTGGCCGGGATCGCCCTGCGCGGTTTGCAGCGGCGGGTACCGCTGATCACCGAAAGGGTGACCTTCACGGCCGACTCGGGCTACGCCGGCGACGGCCGCGACTACATCGACGGCGAAGTCATCGACGTCACGGACGTCGAGCCGCCACCGCGGCCCCCGTTGTCACCGGGCCCCATCTAAGTTTTGGCGTGTGGCGCAATCCGATCGTCGGGCCATGACGATTTCTACGACGCTGCTGGTGAACGGCCGGGTGCACAGCCCCAGCCACCCCGACGCCACCGCCATGGCGGTGCGCGGCGACGTCGTCGCGTGGTTGGGCAGCGACGACGTCGGCCGCGGCCAGTTCCCGGACGCGCAGGTCGTCGACCTGGACGGCGGCTTCGTCGCGCCGGGATTCGTGGACAGCCACATCCACCTGAGCGCGACCGGCCTGGCCCTCACCGGCCTCGACCTGCGGCCCGCCACGTCGCGCGCGCAGTGCGTGCGGATGATCGCCGACCACGCCGCCGCTCACCCCGGCCGGCCGGTGTGGGGGCACGGCTGGGACGAGTCGTCGTGGCCCGACAACACGGCGCCGAGCACCACCGACCTCGACGCGGCGCTCGGTGACCGGCCGGCCTACCTGGCCCGCGTCGACGTCCACTCGGCGCTGGCCACCTCGGCGCTGCGACGCCTGGTCCCGGAGCTCCCGGCGGCCGCCGGCTTCAGCGCGGAGCGGCCGCTGACCGCCGACGCGCACCACCTGGTCCGCGCCGCCGCCCGGGAGCTGCTGACCGCCGAGCAGCTTTCCGACGCCCGGGCCGCGGCGCTGCGGGCCGCCGCGGCGGCGGGCATCGTCGCGGTGCACGAATGCGCCGGCCCCGAGATCGGCGGGCTCGACGACTGGCTGCAGCTTCGCGCCCTCGATCATGGCGTCGAGGTGATCGGCTATTGGGGTGAGGCGGTGAGCACCCCGGCGCAGGCCCGCGCGCTGATCGACCGGACCGGGGCCCGCGGGCTGGCCGGTGACCTGTTCGTCGACGGGGCGCTCGGGTCACGCACCGCCTGGCTGCACGAGCCGTACGCCGACGCGCCCGACCGCGTCGGCAGCCGCTACCTGGAACCCGACGCCATCGAGGCGCACCTGCGGGCCTGCACCCAGGCGGAGGTGACGGCCGGTTTCCACGTCATCGGGGACGCCGCGGTCGCGGCGGTGGTCGACGCCCTGGAACGGGTCGTGGAGGACCTCGGCGTGGCCGCCGTCGCCCGCTGCGGGCACCGGCTCGAGCATGTGGAGATGGTGACGGCCGAGCAGGCCGCCAAACTGGGCGCGTGGGGCGTCATCGCCAGCGTGCAGCCCAATTTCGATGCGCAATGGGGCGGCGCCGACGGCATGTACGCCCGCCGGCTTGGCCCCGAACGAGGCGGCCGGCTCAACCCACTCGCGCTGTTAGCATCCCAAGGCGTGCCCCTCGCGCTCGGTACCGACGCCCCGGTGACGGGTCTCGACCCGTGGGAAAGCGTGCGCGCGGCCGTCAACCATCGCACCCCGGGCAGCGCGGTGTCGCCGCGGGCCGCGT
Source organism: Mycobacterium sp. NGS26 (assembly GCF_059813025.1). Taxonomy (NCBI): domain Bacteria; kingdom Bacillati; phylum Actinomycetota; class Actinomycetes; order Mycobacteriales; family Mycobacteriaceae; genus Mycobacterium; species Mycobacterium sp. NGS26. The sequence continues at coordinate 357,594 of NZ_JCALDU010000005.1, read as the reverse complement.
TCGCCGCCGCGACCCGCGGCGGCTGGCGGGCGGCCGGTGTCCGCGACGGCACGACCGGGACCCTGGTGCCCGGCGCGCCCGCCTCCTACGCCATCTGGGACGCCGGACCCCTCGACGTGAGCGCACCGCGCGACGCCGTCCAGCGCTGGTCCACCGACCCGCGCTCGCGGGTGCCCGCGTTGCCGCGCCTGGGCCCGGCCGACGCCCTGCCGCGCTGCCGCCGGACCGTGCACAGGGGCGCGGTCATCTATGGCTAGGGGCCGGCACGAGCGGCCCGACGAGCCCGACGAGCTCGAGCCGGGGCCGGAGACCCGGGAAGGTGCGACGAGGCGCGTCGGCGCGCTGGCACGTCGGGCGCTGGCCGGGGCCGTCGCCGCGGCGGCCGCGCGGTTGCCGGGTCTGCGGGCGGCGCTGCGGCCACGGCTGTCGCGGCTGCTGGTCACCATCGTGGCCGGATTGCTGCTGTGCGCCAGCTTCCCGTCGCTGAGTTGGTGGTGGGCCGCCGTCGTCGCCGCCGCGCTGTTGGCCTGGGTGCTCAAGCACCCCGCCACCACGGTCATGGGCGGCCTGGGCTACGGATTTCTGTTCGGGCTCGCGTTCTACCTGCCGCTGCTGCCGTGGATCAGCCTGCTGGTGGGCGCCGTGCCGTGGCTGGCGCTGGCGACGACGTGCGCGCTGTTTCCCGCGCTCTTCGGCCTCTTCGCCGTCGTCGTCCGGGACCTGCCCGGCTGGCCCGTCTGGTTCGCGTTGGTGTGGGCCGGCCAGGAGTGGGTGAAGTCGGTCTTCCCGTTCGGCGGCTTTCCCTGGGGATCGGTGGCCTTCGGCCAGGCGGACGGCCCGCTGCTTCCGTTGGTCAAGCTCGGCGGCGTCGCGCTGCTGTCGACGGCGGTCGTGCTGGTGGGATTCAGCGCGACCGCGATCGCCCAGGAGATCGCGACATGGTGGCGAACCGGTGCCCGCCCCCGCGACACGGCCCCCGAGCAACAGCCGCCCGCGGTGCTGCTGCCGGGCATCTGTATCTGCCTGGTGCTGTTCACCGCCGTCATCGTCTGGCCGCAGGTGCGGCACGCCGGCGCCGGATCGGGCGGCGAGCCCACAGTCACCGTCGCCGCCGTGCAGGGCAACGTGCCCCGGCTCGGAATCGACTTCAATGCGCAGCGCCGGGCGGTGCTGGACAACCACGTCCAGGAGACGCTGCGGCTGGCCGACGACGTGCGTTCCGGAGCCGCCGCGCAACCCCAGTTCGTCATCTGGCCGGAGAACGCGTCGGACATCGACCCCCTGCTCGACGCCGACGCGGGCCAGCAGATCGCGCAGGCGGCCCACGCGATCGGCGCGCCGATCCTGCTGGGAACCGTCCTCGCGGTGCCGGGCCACCCCCAGGATCCCGAGCAGTACACCAACACGGTGATCGTCTGGAACCCCGTCACCGGCCCGGCCGACCGCCACGACAAGGAGATCGTGCAGCCGTTCGGCGAATACCTGCCCATGCCGTGGCTGTTCACCCACCTGTCCGGATACGCCGGCCGGGCCGGCCACATGGTCCCCGGCAAGAGCAGCGACGTGGTGCAGATCGCCGGGGTTCCGGTGGGCGTGGCCACCTGCTGGGAGGTGATCTTCGACCGTCAGCCGCGAAAGGCGGTCCGCAACGGCGCCCAGTTGCTGGCCGTGCCCGCCAACAACGCCACCTTCAACCGGCGGATGAGCGAGCAACAGCTGGCGTTCGCCAAGGTGCGGGCCGTGGAGCACGACCGATACGTCGTGGTCGCCGGGACCACCGGCATCAGCGCGGTGATCGCGCCGGATGGCGCCGAGTTGGTCCGCACCGGCTTCTTCGAGCCCGGCTATCTGGACATTCAGGTCCGCCTCAAGACGCAGCTGACACCGGCGACGCGCTGGGGCGCGATCCTGCAATGGGTGCTGGCCGCGGCGGCCGGAGCGGTGATTCTGGTCGCGATACGGCACAATGGGTGGTTCCCGCGTCCCATTCGGCGGAGGTCTAGGCGGTCGAGGCCCGGGCCCGACGACGACGGCGACCACACCCCGCCAGCAGACGGCGGCGACGACACCGGGCCCGCCGACGAGGGCGGCCGACCCGATTTCGGGCGAGACAGAGGAGCTACATGACCACCGGCCAGCAGGCACCCCGCGTCCCGGGCAATCGCCCGAGCCAGCGCGTCCTGGTGATCATCCCCACCTTCAACGAGCTGGAGAACCTGCCGGTGATTCACCGGCGGCTCAGGGACGCCTGCCCCGACGTGCACCTGCTCATCGTGGACGACAACAGCCCCGACGGCACCGGCAAGCTCGCCGACGAGTTGGCCGCGGCCGACCCGGGCCGCACCCACGTCATGCATCGCACCACCAAGGACGGCCTGGGCGCGGCCTACCTCGCGGGTTTCGCCTGGGGTCTGAGCCGGCAGTACTCGGTGCTCGTCGAGATGGACGCCGACGGCAGCCACGCGCCCGAACAGCTGCACCGCCTGCTCGACGCCGTCGACGCCGGGGCCGACCTGGCCATCGGTTCGCGCTACGTCGAGGGCGGAGCGGTGCGCAACTGGCCGTGGCGGCGCTGGGCCCTGTCCTGGACGGCCAACACCTATGCGCGGCTGGCCCTCGGCATCGGGGTGCACGACATCACCGCCGGCTACCGCGCCTACCGCCGCGAGGTCCTGGAGGCGATCGACCTCGACGCCGTCGACTCCAAGGGCTACTGCTTCCAGATCGACCTGACCTGGCGGACGGTGTGCAACGGGTTCGTCATCGTCGAGGTGCCGATCACCTTCACCGAACGCGAGCTCGGCGTGTCCAAGATGAGCGGCTCCAACATCCGCGAGGCGCTGGTCAAGGTCAGCCGGTGGGGCGTCCAGGGGCGAACCCCGAGCGCCCGCGCGGCGCGCGCCGAAAACCGCACGAAGTCGGCCGGGGCGTAACCGGTCAGCCGCGGCGCTTCGACCTGATCAGCTCGAGCCGCTCCTTGAGCAGCTCCTCGAGTTCCTCGATCGAGCGGCGCTCCAGCAACATGTCCCAGTGCGTCCGCGGGGGCTTGACCTTCTTCGGCTCGGGCAGGTCGCCCTCGATCAGGGTGCCCTCCATGCCGTTGCGGCACAGCCAGGTGCCGGGGATCTCGGCGTCGTCGGCGAACGGAACCTCGAATTCCTCGCCGTTCTCGGTGCGGTACCGCGCGATCTGCCGCGGCGCCAGGTCGTGGTTGCGGTCGGTTTCGTAGCTCACGGCTCCGAGGCGACTGCCCCTAAGTACGCGATCAGCCATGGGGGCTACTCCTTAGGTCCTTTGGGCTGGTGGGATTGTCTCCGCTTGGCAAACGTTACGGCGCCCGGCGTAGTTCCCGGGCCGACACGCGGCCCACGCGGCGCGACCATCAATGATACCGGGATCGCGCGGCGGGCCCGACTAAAGTCGGCAGGCGTGACCCGCCGTACCCGCCCGCAGCCCTGCCGCTGGTGCGGCCGGGACGTGGCCGACGCCGGGATGGGCCGTCGCCGCCAGTACTGCCGGCAGTCCTGCCGGCAGCGGGCATACGAGCAGCGGGCCTCGCTGAGCAGGGGCGAGGTGGCGGCGCTGCCCGCCGACGCGGTGGTGCTGTCGGCCGACGAGGCGGCCGACCTGTCGGACCGCGTCTACCAGGTGCGATGCGCGGCCGAGGACGTCGCCACGGCGCTCGACGAGGGCGCCGGCGCGGCCGAGCTGCGCGAGCTGTGCGATGTGCTGATCCGCGCCGCCCGGGCCGCCGACGGCTGGCGCCGCGTGGGTGTCTGACCGCGACGCCGCGCGGCCATGCGCCTGACCACCGCCGATGCGTAGCCAGGTACAGTCACGCCATGGGCGTGGCGCCGGATGTGAGGCACTTCGGGGCCGCCGCGCGTGTCGCGGAGCATCGGACGTTTTGAAATCCCGCCGGAGTTGGCCATACTCACCAGCGACATTCTTGGGTCGGACAGCAGCACGGCGCTGGTCGAAAAATCCACCGGGCCGCTTCGTGCAGCAACTTCCGTGACTTGGCGAGAGCCGCACCCGGCGGTTGCAGACGGCCAATGGTAGGCGAGGGGTAGTGATGGCGGATCAACTCCAGCATGCGACCGAGGCGCTGCGCAAGGCGCTGGTCCAGGTTGAGCGCCTGAAGCGCACCAACCGCGCACTGCTGGAGCGGTCGAGCGAGCCGATCGCGATCGTCGGCATGTCCTGCCGCTTCCCGGGCGGCGTCGACAGCCCCGAGGCCCTGTGGCAGATGGTTGCCGACGGCCGCGACGTGATATCGGAGTTTCCCACCGACCGCGGCTGGGACCTGGCGGCGCTGTTCGACCCCGACCCCGACGCCCGCCACAAGTGCTACGTGAACACCGGAGGCTTCGTCGACAACGTCGGGGACTTCGACGCCGCGTTCTTCGGGATCGCGCCGAGTGAGGCCCTGGCGATGGATCCCCAGCATCGGATGTTGCTGGAGCTGTCGTGGGAAGCGTTGGAGCGGGCCGGGATTGACCCCAGCGGGCTACGCGGCAGCGCCACCGGGGTGTTCGCCGGTCTCATCGTCCAGGGCTACGGCATGCTCGCCGAGGAGATCGAGGGCTACCGGCTCACCGGCATGACCTCCAGCGTCGCCTCGGGGCGGGTCTCGTATGTGCTGGGCCTGGAGGGCCCGGCGGTGTCGGTGGACACGGCGTGCTCCTCGTCGCTGGTGGCGTTGCACATGGCCGTGCAGTCGCTGCGCTCGGGGGAGTGCGACCTGGCGCTGGCCGGCGGCGCGACCGTGAACGCCACCCCGACGGTCTTCGTCGAGTTCAGCCGGCACCGCGGACTCGCGCCCGACGGGCGGTGCAAGGCGTACGCCGGCGCGGCCGACGGCGTGGGCTGGTCCGAGGGCGGGGCGATCCTGGTCGTGGAGCGGTTGTCGGACGCCCAGCGGCTGGGGCACCCGGTGTTGGCGGTGGTCCGCGGTTCGGCGGTCAACCAGGACGGCGCGTCCAACGGGTTGACCGCGCCCAACGGCCCGTCGCAGCAGCGGGTGGTGCGGGCGGCGCTGGCCAACGCGGGGCTGTCGGCCGCCGAGGTCGACGTGGTCGAAGGGCACGGCACCGGGACCACACTGGGCGACCCGATCGAGGCGCAGGCGCTGCTGGCGACCTACGGGCAGGATCGCGACGAGCCGCTCTGGCTCGGGTCGATCAAGTCGAACATGGGTCACACCCAGGCCGCGGCCGGCGCGGCCGGCGTGATCAAGATGGTGCAGGCGATGCGCCACGGGCTGCTGCCGGCGACGCTGCACGTGGACGCGCCCAGCCCGCACGTCGACTGGACGGCGGGATTGGTGTCACTGCTTACCGAGGCGCGGCCATGGAAGGCCGAACGCCCGCGCCGGGCGGGCATCTCGTCGTTCGGGATCAGCGGCACCAACGCCCACGTGATCGTCGAGGCCGCCCCCGCGCAGCCGGCACGCGAGGCGGCCCCGGCGCCGCCGGTTGTCCCGTGGGCGATCTCGGCGAAGTCGGCGCCGGCGCTGGCGGCGCAGGCCGCGCGGTTGGCCGAATATCTGCGCGCCCATGGCGAATTGGACATCGCCGACGTGGGATGGACGTTGGCGGGGCGTTCGAGGTTCGAGCACCGGGCCGTCGTCGTCGGCGGTGACCGGGACCGGCTGCTGGCCGGGCTGGACGAACTGGCCAACGACGATCCGACGGGCTCCGTCGTTCGGGGCACCGCGACCCCGGCGGGCAAGACCGCGTTCGTGTTCCCCGGCCAGGGCTCCCAATGGCTGGGCATGGGCATCGAATTGCTCGATGCCGCACCGGTATTCGCGCAGCACATCCGGGCGTGCGAGGACGCCTTCTCGGAATTCGTGGACTGGTCGCTGACCGACGTGCTGCGCGGCGCGCCCGGTGCCCCCGGGCTGGACCGCGTGGACGTCGTGCAGCCGGCGCTCTTCGCCGTGATGGTGTCGCTGGCCGAACTGTGGAAGTCGCTCGGGGTGAGCCCGGACGCCGTGATCGGGCATTCGCAGGGCGAGATCGCCGCGGCCTACGTCGCCGGCGCGCTGTCGTTGCGGGACGCCGCCCGCGTGGTCACGTTGCGCAGCAAGCTGCTGACGTCGCTGGCCGGCCCCGGCGGCATGCTGTCCATCGCCTGCAGCACCGAGCGGGCCCGGGAGTTGTTGGCGCCCTACGGCAATCGCGTCGGCATCGCCGCGGTCAACGGCCGTTCGGCCGTCGTGGTGTCGGGCGACGTCGCCGCGCTCGACGAGCTCGTCGGCTTTTGCGCCGACCTGGAGCTGCGAACCAGGCGCATCGACGTGGACTACGCCTCGCATTCGGTCGAGGTCGAGGCGATCCGCGCCGAGCTCGCCGAGGCGCTGGCCGGCATCGAGTTGCGTTCCTCGCGCGTCGCCTTCTTCTCCACGGTCACCGGAAACCGCTTGGACACAGCGGGGTTGGATGCCGACTACTGGTATCGCAACATCCGGCAGACCGTGCAGTTCGATCAGGCGGTGCGCAGCGCGTGCGAGCACGGGTACCGAACCTTCATCGAATCCAGTCCGCACCCGGCCCTGGTCGCCGGGATCGAGGACACCGTCAACGACTGCATCGGCGGCGGCGCCGAGGCCGCCGAGGCCACCGTCGTTCCCACATTGGGCCGCGACGACGGCGGGCTGGATCGGTTCGTGAGCTCGGCGGCCACCGCGTTCGTCGCGGGGGTTGGCGTGGACTGGCGCGGCGCGCTGGATGGCGCCGGCTTCGTGGAGCTGCCGACGTATTCCTTTGACCGCCGGCGGTTTTGGCTGTCCGGCGAGGGCGTGGCGGCCGACGCGGCGGGCCTGGGGCTCGGCAGCAGCGAGCACCCGCTGCTGAGCGCGGTGGTGGAGCTGCCGGCCTCGGGTGGGGTGGTGCTGACGGGCCGGCTGTCGCCCAGCTTGCAGGGCTGGCTGGCCGATCACGCCGTGTCCGGCACGGTCGTGTTCCCCGGCGCCGGGTTCGTGGAGCTGGCGATCCGCGCCGGTGACGAGGTGGGTTGCTCGACGGTCGACGAGCTCACCCTGCAGGCGCCGCTGATGTTGCCGGCCGGCGAGTCCGGGCTCGGCTCGGTCGCCGTGCAGGTGGTGGTGGGCCCCGCCGAGGAGTCGGGCCGGCGAAGCGTCTCGATTTTCTCGCGCGCCGATGCGGGCGTCGCGTGGGTGTGCCACGCCGAGGGCGCGTTGAGCCCCGAGCCGGTCGAGCCGAACGCCGACCTGTCGGCGTGGCCGCCGGCGGACGCGGTCGCGGTCGACCCGGCCGACGGCTACGAGCGGTTGGCGGCGCGCGGGTACGGCTACGGCCCGGCGTTTCGGGGGCTGACCGCGACGTGGGTGCGCGGTGACGAGGTGTTCGCCGAGGTGCGACTGCCCGACGCCGCCGGCGGCGTCAACGGGTACGGCGTGCACCCGGCGCTGCTCGACGCGGCGCTGCACGCGCTGGCTCACCAGATCGCCGGCCGGACCGACGATGTCGTGCTGCCGTTCTCGTGGCAGGGCGTGTCGCTGCACGCCGCGGGCGCGTCGGCGGTACGCGCGCGCATCGCGCCGGCGGGCGGATCGGCGGCCTCCCGGGCGGTCTCGATCGAGCTGGCCGACGGGCTGGGACTCCCGGTGCTGTCGGTGCGCGCGATGGTGGCACGCCCGGTGAGCGAGCGGCAGCTGCGCGCGGCGGTGTTGAGCGCGGGCCCGGACCGGCTGTTCGAGGTGGTGTGGTCGCCGACGACGAAGACCAACGCCGAGGCACCAGCGCACGAGGTGTTCGAATCCGTTGCAGCAGAGGATGATCCGGTCGCCGCGACGCACGACCGCACGCACCGGGCGCTGGGTGCCGTGCAGTCGTGGCTGACCGAGCGCGACTCCGGGGTGCTGGTCGTGGCGACCCGGGGCGCCGTGGGATTGCCGGGCGAGGACGTCACCGATTTGGCCGGCGCGGCGGTGTGGGGCCTGGTGCGCTCTGCGCAGACCGAGCACCCTGGCCGGATCGTGCTGGTGGATTCCGATGTCGCCCTTGATGACAGCGCCGTGGCGAAGGCTCTGGCCGCCGGTGAACCCCAGGTGCTCGTGCGCGACGGCAAGGTGTACACCGCGCGGGTGCGCGGCAGCCGCGCGGTCGACGGCGTCCTGGTGCCCCCCGCCGAGGGACCCTGGCGGCTGGGCATCAGCAGCGCGGGCACCTTCGAAAACCTGCAACTCGAGCCGGTTCCCAACGCCGATGCGCCGCTGGAGCCGGGCCAGGTTCGGGTGGCGCTGCGCGCCATCGCCACCAACTTCCGCGACGTCATGATCACCCTGGGCATGTTCACCCACGACGCCCTGCTCGGCGGCGAGGGCGCCGGCGTCGTCGTCGAGGTCGGGCCGGGGGTCACCGAATTCGCGGTCGGCGATTCGGTGTACGGATTCTTCCCCGACGGCAGCGGCACACTGGTGCCCGGCGACGTCCGCCTGCTGCAGCCGATGCCCGCCGGCTGGTCCTACACCGAAGCCGCCGGCATCTCAGCGGTTTTCACCACGGCGTACATGGCGTTCGTCCACCTGGCTGACGTGAAGCCGGGGCAGCGGGTGCTGGTGCACGCCGCCGCCGGGGGAGTGGGGATGGCGGCGGTCCAGCTGGCCAGGCACCTGGGCCTCGAGGTGTTCGGGACGGCAAGCCGCGGTAAGTGGGACACGTTGCGGGCCATGGGCTTCGACGAGAACCACATCGCGGACTCGCGCAGCCTGGACTTCGAGGACAAGTTCCGCGCCGCCACGGGCGGCCGCGGCATGGACGTCGTGCTGGACTCGCTGGCCGGCGAATTCGTCGACGCATCGCTGCGCCTGGTCGCCCCCGGCGGGCTGTTCCTGGAGATGGGCAAGACCGACATTCGCGACCCGGGCGTGGTCGCCCGGGACTACCCGGGCGTGCGCTACCGCGCCTTCGACCTGTTCGAGCCCGGCCGCCCCCGGATGCATCAGTGGATGCTCGAGCTCGCCGGGCTCTTCGACGCGGGGGTGCTGAAGCCGTTGCCGGTGACGACATTCGACGTGCGACGCGCGCGCACCGCGTTGCGCTACCTGAGCCAGGCCCGCCACATCGGCAAGGTCGTGATGACCATGCCGGGCGCTCTGAGCGAGGGCGCGGTGCTGATCACCGGCGGGACCGGCATGGCGGGCTCGACCCTGGCGCGGCACCTCGTGGCGCGGCACGGCGTGCGGGACCTGGTGCTGCTGAGCCGCGGCGGCCCGGACGCGCCGGGGGCCGCCGCCTTGGTCGCCGAATTGGAAGCCGCCGGTGCGCGGGTGCGGACGGTCGCCTGCGACGCCGCCGACCGCGACGCGCTGGCGAGGGTGATCGCCGAGATCCCCGCGCAGCGGCCGCTTTCCGGCGTCATTCACGCCGCCGGCGTGCTGGACGACGCGGTGGTCACCTCGCTCACGCCCGAACGCGTCGACGCCGTGTTGCGGGCCAAGGTGGACGCGGCGTGGAACCTGCACGAATTGACCCGCGACCTGAACCTGTCCGCGTTCGTGATGTTTTCGTCGATGGCGGGGCTGGTGGGCTCGTCGGGCCAGGCCAACTACGCCGCGGCCAACGCGTTCCTCGACGGGTTGGTCGCCCACCGGCGGGCGCACGGCCTGCCGGCGGTCTCGCTGGCGTGGGGGCTGTGGGACCAGGCCAGCGCGATGACCGGCGGGCTGGACGCGGCCGACCGCGCCCGGCTGGGCCGCGACGGCATCCTGGCGTTGTCGTCGGACGAGGCGATGGAATTGTTCGACACCGCACTGATCGTCGACGAGCCGTTCCTCGCGCCCGCCCGCATCGATCTCGGCGCGCTGCGCGCCCACGCGGTCGCGGTGCCCCCGATGTTCACCGACCTGCTCAACGCGCCGGCCCGGCGCCGGGTCGACGACTCGCTGGCGGCGGCGAAATCGAAATCGGCTCTGGCGCATCGCCTGGACGGGCTGCCGGAGGCGGAGCAGCACGCCGTGCTGCTGGACCTGGTGCGTTCGCACATCGCGACCGTGCTGGGGAACACCACGGCCGAGGCGATCGACCCGGACAAGGCGTTTCAGGAGTTGGGCTTCGACTCGCTGACCGCGGTCGAAATGCGCAACCGGCTGAAAACCGCTACCGGGCTGGCGCTTTCGCCCACGCTCATCTTCGACTACCCGACCCCGAACGGCCTGGTGGGCTACATCCGCACCGAGCTCGCCGGGGTGCCGCGGGAGATCAAGCAAGCCCCGGCCGCCCGCGTAACAGGCGACGACCCGATCGCGATCGTCGGCATGTCGTGCCGCTACCCGGGCGGGGTGAATTCCCCCGACGACCTGTGGGACATGCTGGCCGAGGGGCGCGACGTGCTCTCGGAATTCCCGACCGATCGCGGCTGGGACCTGGCCGGGCTGTACAACCCGGATCCCGACGTTCCGGGGACGTGCTCGACCCGCACCGGCGGGTTCGTGGACGGCGTCGCCGACTTCGATCCCGCCTTCTTTGGCATCACGCCGACCGAGGCGCTCGCGATGGACCCGCAGCAGCGGATGTTCCTCGAACTGTCCTGGGAAGCCTTGGAGCGGGCGGGGATTGAGCCCGGCGCGTTGCGCGGCAGCGCCACCGGCGTGTTTGCCGGCGTATACACGCAGGGCTATGGCATGGGCGCCGCACAGGCCGCCGAGGGCTTCCGGCTGACCGGCCAGTCGTCGAGCGTGGCCTCGGGGCGGGTGTCGTACGCGCTGGGGCTGGAGGGCCCGGCGGTATCGGTGGACACGGCGTGCTCGTCGTCGTTGGTGGCGCTGCACATGGCGGCGCAGTCGCTGCGCTCGGGCGAGTGCGACCTGGCACTGGCCGGCGGCGTCACCGTCAACGCCACGCCGGACATCTTCGTGGAGTTCAGCCGCATGCGCGGGCTGTCCGCGGACGGCCGGTGCAAGGCGTACGCCGGCGCGGCCGACGGCACCGGGTTCTCCGAGGGCGGCGGCATGCTCGTCGTCGAGCGCCTGTCGGACGCGCGGCGGTTAGGGCACCCGGTGCTGGCGGTGCTGCGCGGCTCGGCCATCAACCAGGACGGCGCCTCCAACGGGTTGACCGCGCCCAACGGTCCGTCGCAGCAGCGGGTGGTGCGCGCCGCGCTGGCCGGCGCCGGCCTGTCGGCGGCCGACGTGGACGCGGTCGAGGGCCACGGCACCGGAACAACATTGGGCGATCCGATCGAGGCCCAAGCCCTGTTGGCGACCTACGGACAGGACCGCGGCGAGCCGCTGTGGCTGGGGTCGATCAAGTCCAACATGGGCCACACGCAGGCCGCTGCGGGTGTGGCCGGTGTCATCAAGATGGTTCTGGCGATGCGCCACGAGACGTTGCCGGCGACGTTGCACGTCGACGAGCCCAGCCCGCACGTGGACTGGTCGACGGGCTCCGTGTCGTTGCTGACCGAGGCCCGGCCCTGGAAGGGCGAACCGGGTCGGCCACGCCGGGCCGGGGTGTCGTCGTTCGGGATCAGCGGCACCAACGCGCACGTCATCATCGAGGCGGTCCCGAATGAGGAGCCCGCCGAACCGGAACCCCGCCCCAAGGCGCCGGTGCTGCCGTGGCCGGTGTCGGCGAAGTCGCCGTCGGCGTTGCGGTCTCAGGCCGCGCGGTTGGCGGCCCACCTGCGCGCCCACGGGGACCTGGACATCGCCGACGTGGCGTGGTCGCTGGCGGGCCGCTCCACCTTCGAGCATCGGGCCGTCATCGTCGGAAGTGACCGCGACGGCTTGCTTTCCGGGCTGGACGAGCTGGCCGGGGACGACCTGGCAGGCTCGATCGTTCGCGGCGCCGCGACGCAAGGCGGCAAGACCGTCTTCGTCTTCCCGGGCCAGGGCTCCCAAACGCTGGGCATGGGAATGGGATTGCATGCCGCCTACCCGGTGTTCGCCGAGGCGTTCGACAGCGTCGTGGCCGAACTCGACCGGCACCTGCTTCGGCCGCTTCGCGACGTCATGTGGGGCGACGACGAAAACGTCTTGCACACCACCGAATTCGCGCAGCCCGCGCTGTTCGCGGTGGAGGTCGCCCTGTTCCGGCTCCTCGAATCCTGGGGCGTGCGCCCCGATTTCGTGATGGGCCACTCGATCGGGGAGCTGTCGGCCGCGCACGTCGCCGGAGTCCTGTCGCTGGAGAACGCCGCGGTGCTGGTGGCGGCCCGGGGCCGGTTCATGCAGGCGCTGCCGGAGGGCGGGGCGATGGTCGCCGTGCAGGCCACCGAGGACGAGGTGCGGCCGCTGCTCCCGCCGCAGGTCGGCATCGCCGCGGTCAACGGGCCCGCCTCCGTGGTGATCTCGGGCGCACAAGAGGCGGTGACGGCAATAGCGGACCGGCTCCGCGCCGACGGGCGCCGCGTCCACCGGCTCGCCGTCTCGCACGCGTTCCACTCCCCGCTGATGGACCCGATGATCGACGAATTCGGAACCGTCGCCGCCGGACTCGCGGTCGGCAAGCCCGCCATCCCGATCGTGTCGAACGTGACCGGGCAGCTCGCGGGGGGCGACTTCGCGTCGGCGGCGTACTGGAAGCGGCACGTGCGCGAGGCGGTGCGATTCGCCGACAGCGTCCGGTTCGTGCACTCGGCCGGCGCATCCCGTTTCCTCGAAGTCGGGCCGAGCGGCGGGCTTACGGCGTCGATCGAGGAATCGCTTGCCGACGCACCGGTCGTGACGATGTCCGCGCTGCGCAAGGACCGCCCGGAACCGGTGGCCCTGGCCACCGCGCTCTCGCAAGGTTTCGTAACCGGGATGGACGTGGACTGGCGCGGGGCGATCGGCGCGGCCAAGTTCGTCGAGCTGCCCACGTATGCCTTTGACCGGCGGCGCTTTTGGCTCTCCGGCGCCGGCGCCCCGGCCGATGCCGCCGGCCTGGGCCTGGCCGCCGGCGAGCACGCCCTGCTGGGCGCGGTGGTGGAACTGCCGGACTCCGGCGGCGTGGTGCTGACCGGCCGGTTGTCGCAGGGCGCGCAGGGCTGGTTGGCGGATCACGCCGTCGGCGGTGTCGTGCTGTTCCCCGGCGCGGGGTTTGTCGAGTTGGCGATCCGCGCCGGCGACGAGGTGGGCTGTGGCGTTGTCGACGAGCTGAATCTCGCTGCGCCACTGGTGTTGCCGGCCGACGGATCGGTCGCGGTTCGGGTGGTGGTCGGCGGCCCGGACGATTCCGCCGCCCGCCAGGTATCGGTGTTCTCGCGGGCCGACGCGGGGTCCGGCTGGTCGTTGCACGCCGAGGGCGTGCTGCGCGCGGGATCGGTGCAGCCGAGCGGGGACCTGTCGGCCTGGCCGCCGGTGGGCGCGGTCCCGGTGGAGGTCGGCGACGGATACGAGCGACTCGCCGAGCGCGGCTACGGGTACGGTCCCGCGTTCCGCGGCCTGACATCGATGTGGCGTCGCGGCGAGGAGGTGTTCGCCGAAGTGGCGCTGCCGGCGGACGCGGGGGTGTCGACGGCCGGATTCGGCGTCCACCCGGCGATGCTCGACGCGGCACTGCACGCGGTCATGCTGGCCTCCGACGGCGAGGAACTGCCCGAAGGTTCGATGCTGGTGCCGTTCTCCTGGCAGCGGGTGTCGCTGCACGCCGCGGGGGCGGGCGCGGTGCGGGCGCGGATCGCGCCGGTCAGCAGGTCGGCGGTGTCGATCGAATTGGCCGACGGGCTTGGCCTTCCGGTGCTCTCGGTCGCGTCGATGGTGGCCCGCCCGGTCACCGACAAGCAGCTCCTGGCCGCGGTGACGAGCTCGGGGCCGGATCGGCTCTTCGAGGTCATCTGGTCGGCTCAGCCGTTGTCGGCGGTGCAGCCGGTATCGGTGTGCCCTTGGGGCGCACCGGAATCCGGCAATTCCGATGACGCCGAGGCCGAGCGATCGGCGGTGCTGTTCGAGTCGCAACCGGTGTCCGGCGACGTCATCGCCGAGGTGTATGCGGCCACGCGCGCGGTGCTGTCGGTGCTGCAGTCGTGGCTGGCGCGCGACGGCGCGGGAACCCTGGTGGTGTCGACGCGGGGCGCGGTGGCGCTGCCGGGGGAGGACGTCACCGATTTGGCGGGCGCGGCGGTCTGGGGTCTGGTGCGGTCGGCGCAGACCGAACACCCCGGCCGAATCGTGCTGGTCGACACCGACGCAACCCCGGATCCCGACGCGATAGCCGCGGTTTTGGCGGTCGGCGAGCCGCAGGTGGTGCTGCGCAACGGGACGGTTCACACCGCGCGGGTGCTCGGCAGCCGCGCCGTCGGCGGCCTGCTGGTGCCACCCGACGACGGACCGTGGCGGCTGGGCATGAGCAGCCGGGGCACCATCGAGAACCTGCGGCTGGAACCGATTCCCGACGCCGACGCACCGCTGGGGCCGGGTCAGGTGCGGGTCGCGCTGTCGGCCATCGCCGCCAACTTCCGCGACGTCATGATCGCGCTGGGCCTCTATCCCGACCCGGACGCCGTCATGGGCATCGAGGCCGCAGGCGTCGTGGTCGAAACCGCCTCGCAGGGCGGTCGTTTCGCGGTCGGCGACCGCGTGATGGGCCTGTTCCCGGACGGGACCGGAACCATCGCCACCACCGACCAGCGGCTGCTCGTCAAGGTGCCGGCCGGGTGGTCGCACACCGCGGCCGCGACAGCCTCGGTGGTGTTCGCCACGGCGTGCTACGCGCTCGTGGACCTGGCGCGCGTCAAGCCCGGTCAGCGGGTGCTGGTGCACGCCGCCGCCGGCGGGGTGGGCATGGCCGCGGTCCAGCTGGCCCGCCACTTCGGCCTGGAGGTGTTCGCGACCGCCAGCCGCGGCAAGTGGGACACGTTGCGGGCCATGGGCTTTGACGACGATCACATCTCCGACTCGCGCAGCCTCGAGTTCGAGGACAAGTTCCGGGCGGTGACCGGCGGGCGGGGAGTCGACGTGGTACTCGACTCGCTGTCCGGTGATTTCGTGGACGCCTCGCTCCGGCTGGTAGCCCCCGACGGGGTGTTCCTGGAGATGGGCAAGACCGACATCCGTGACCCCGAGGTCGTCGCCCGAGACCACGCCGGCGTGCGCTACCGCGCCTTCGACCTCTTCGAGGCGGGACCGGAACGCATCGCGCAGATGCTCGACGAGTTGGCCGCCCTGTTCGGCGAGGACGTGCTGCGGCCGCTGCCGGTGACGAGGTTCGATGTGCGACGGGCACCCGCCGCGCTGCGGTATCTAAGCCAGGCCCGTCACGTGGGCAAGGTCGTGATGACCATGCCCGACGCGTGGACGGCGGGAACGGTGTTGGTCACCGGCGCCACCGGGATGGCCGGCTCGGCGGTCGCGCGGCACGTCGTGACGCGCCACGGGGCGCGCAACGTGGTGCTAGTCAGCCGGCGCGGCCTGGACGCGCCGGGGGCCGCGGAGCTGGTGTTCGAGCTGAGCTCGGCCGGCGCCGAGGTGAAGGTGGTGGCCTGTGACGCCGCGGATCGCGAGGCGCTGGCCAAGGTGATCGCGGATATCCCGGTGCAGCGCCCGCTGACCGGGGTGATTCATGCCGCCGGGGTGCTGGACGACGCGGTGGTGACGTCGCTGACTCCCCAGCGGCTCGACGCCGTGCTGCGCGCCAAGGTCGACGCGGCCTGGAACCTGCACGAGTTGACCCGCGACCTGGATGTGTCGGCCTTCGTGATGTTTTCGTCGATCGCCGGGCTGGCCGGCGCGTCGGGCCAGGGCAACTACGCGGCGGGCAACTCGTTCCTGGACGGGTTGGCCGCCCACCGGCGGGCCCACCGGTTGCCCGCGATCTCGCTGGGCTGGGGGCTGTGGGATCAGGCCAGCGCCATGACCGGTGGGCTGGGAGCCGCCGACCTTGCCCGATTCGGCCGCGACGGGATCGTGGCGATGTCCTCGGACCAGGCGCTGGAATTGATGGACACCGCGCTCATCGTCGACGAGCCGTTCATGCTGCCCGCCCACATCGACCTGGCGGCCTTGCGGGCCAAGTTCGACGCGGGCACCCTGCCGCCGATGTTCGTCGACCTGATCAACGCGCCCACCCGCCGCCAGGTCGACGACTCGCTGGCCGCCGCCAAATCGAAATCGGCTCTGCTGCAACGCCTGGAGGGGCTGCCCGAGGACGAGCAACAGGCCGTCCTGCTGGACCTGGTGCGCTCCAACATCGCCACGGTGCTGGGCAGCTCCAGCGCCGAGGCGATCCACCCGGACCGGGCGTTCCAGGAGTTGGGCTTCGACTCGCTGACCGCCGTCGAGATGCGCAACCGGCTCAAATCCGCCACCGGACTGGCGCTGTCGCCGACGCTGATCTTCGACTACCCCAACTCCGCCGCGCTGGCCGGTTACATGCACCGCGAGCTCGTCGGCGCATCCGAGCAACAGGCTTTCGCCGCCGCGCCCGGGGAAGCCGAGATCCAGCGCGTCGTCGGGTCGATTCCGGTCAAGCGCCTGCGCCAGGCCGGAGTCCTGGAACTGTTGCTGGCGTTGGCGAACGAGACCGACGGCCAGGCGGCAACCCCCGCGGTGACCACCGAGAAGGACATCGCGGACATGGACCTCGACGCACTGGTCAACGCGGCCTTGCGCGACGATGACGACGACGATTAAGGGCAGTCCGTGAGAGTCGCGGTCACCGGGGCGAGCGGTGTGCTCGGCCGCGGCCTCGCCGCCCGATTGCTCAGCCAGGGCCATGACGTCGTCGGAATCGCCCGGCATCGGCCCGAAAGCTGGCCGACCGTAGCCGATTTCGCCGAGGCGGACATCCGCGACGCGGAAGCGGTCAAGCGCGCCATCTCCGGTGCGGAGGTCGTCGCGCATTGCGCGTGGGCAATCGACAGCGAGCAGGTCAATATCGGTGGAACGCTCAACGTCCTCGCGGCGACGGCGGAATCCGGAACGCGGCGCATCGTTTTCCCGTCGTCGGCGCACGTCTACGGCGGGGGAGACGCGCCCAAGACCGAGCATGACGCGAGAACCCCCGTCATTGCCGACGGCCGGCACAAGGCGCGCGTCGAGCAGCTGCTCGAGGATTCGGACCTGGAATGGGTCGTCATCCGCTCCGCGCTCATCCTCGGCCGCAGCGTCGACAACTGGGTGCGCCGGGTGTTGGCATTACCGGCGTTTCCCGCCGCGGCGGTCGATCGGCGCATGCAGGTTGTCCACCTCGACGACGCGCTTCGGCTGTTCAATCGTGCGATCGTGGACACCGAAGTCGGCAGCGGCCCGGTCAATCTCGCCGCACCGGGCGAATTGACCTTCCGGCGGGTTGCCGCGGCGCTCGGGCGCCCGATCGTGCGGTCGGGCATACGACCCGCCGAGCTGCAACTCGTGCAGAGCGCGCCGTTCATGGATACCGCACGATTGCGCGAACAGTGGGAATTCCGACCGGCGTGGAACTCCGCCGAGTGTGTCGAGGATTTCGCCATCGCGGTACGGGGCCGGGTCACCGTGGGCAAGCGGGTGGTGTCGCTGCCCTGGCGGATGACCAACATCCAGGAGTTGCCCGCCGTCGACGCCCCGAGCGAGGACGGCGTGAAGCCCAATTGGGCTGGCCCGGCGGGGGATAACGGGGAGTTCGACACCCCGATCGACCCGCGCTTTCCCACTTTTCTGGCCACCAATCTGTCGGAGGCATTGCCCGGCCCGTTCTCTCCGGCATCGGCCTCGGTGACGGTGCGCGGGCTGCGCGCCGGCGGCGTGGCGATCGCCCAGCGGCTGCGACCGGGCGGCGTCATCCAGCGTGAGATCGCGATGCGAACCGTCGCGGTGTTCGCCAACCGGCTGTACGGCGCCATCACCTCGGCGCATTTCATGGCCGAGACGGTGCCGTTCGCCAAACCCGCGACGATCGTCAGCAATAGCGGATTCTTCGGCCCAAGCATGGCGTCGTTGCCCATCTTCGGTGCGGAGCGTCCACGCTCCGAAACCGGCCGTCTGCGAAGGCAATTGCGGACCGTTCGCAATATCGGGGTATTCGGAGTCAACCTGATCGGCCTGTCCGCCGGGTCGGCCGACGACACCCACGAGTTCGTCGCCGATGTCGATCGCCTGGAAGGCCTGGCCGGCGACGACGTCACCCGGCTCGACGATCGCCGGCTGCTGAGCCTGATCGCGTTGGCGCGTGACGATGTGGTGCATGGCTGGGTGCTGGCATCGGCTTCGTTCATGCTGTGCGCCGCGTTCAACGTGTTGTTGCGCGGTTTGTGTGGGCGAGACACCGCCGCGCCGGCGGGACCGGAACTGGTCAGTGCGCGATCGGTCGAGGCGATGCAGCGGTTGGTGGTCGCCGCACAGCGCGACCCGAAAGTGACGGCGCTGCTTGCCGAACCGGGGGAGCGGCTGGGCAAGCTGGCGGTCGAGGCGCCGGAGTTTCACGCCGCGGTGCTGGCCGAGCTGGCGCTGATCGGGCATCGCGGCCCGGCCGAACTCGAGATGCTGTCGAGCAGCTATGCGGACGATCCCGAATTGCTGGTACGCATGGTGGCCAGAGCGATGAGCGCACCTCCCGCACCGCAGCCGGAACCCGCCCGGATCCCACTGCGGGCCAAGCCCATTGCGCGCCTGGCCGGACGCCAACTTCGCGATCGGGAAGTCCGTCGCGACAAAGTTGTGCGGGCCAACTGGGTGCTGCGCAACCTGATGCGCGAGTACGGGCGCAGGTTGGTCGAGGCCGGCGTCCTGCAGACCGTCGACGATGTGTTCTATCTGCTGGTCGACGAGTTGGATGCGCTCCCCGCGGACGTAGGGGGCCTGGTGGCCCGGCGCCGAGCCGAACGAGGCAGGCTGGCCACCGTCGTTCCGCCGACGGTGTTCAGCGGCAGCTGGCAGCCGACCACAACGACGTCGGCGGCCCTGGCCGGCGGGGACACCCTGCGCGGTGTCGGCGTCTGCGGGGGACGGGTGCGCGGCCGCGTCCGCATAGTGCGGCCGGAGACGATCGACGACCTGCAGCCCGGCGAGATCCTGGTCGCCGAGGTCACCGACGTCGGCTACACGGCCGCGTTCTGCTACGCCGCCGCCGTGGTCACCGAACTCGGCGGCCCGATGTCCCACGCCGCGGTGGTGGCCCGCGAGTTCGGCTTCCCGTGCGTGGTGGATGTTCAGGGGGCCACCAAGATGTTGCCGCCCGGCGCCCTCATCGAGGTCGACGGCACGACGGGCGAGATTCACATGCTCGAAGCACCGACCCCCTGAGAGAACTCGATGTGCAAACGGGTGGGGCCGCTCATGCCGAGAAGCGGCCTCCACGGCGGGTCTTCCACGCACCGTGGGTTCGGCAGCCGGCGTGCCAGGATCTTGAGCGCCTCGGAGAGTTCGCGCCTCGCGAGATTCGCGCCCAGGCAGTAGTGAGCCCCGCCGCCGAACGTCAGGATGGGCGGCGGATCGTTGCGGGTGATGTCGAACCGCGTGGGGTCGTCGTAGATGGACGGATCTCTATTGGCGGCATAGGTGTTCACGATGATGAACGTGCCGGCCGGGAACGTGTAGTCGCCGATCGTGACGTCGTCGGTGACGCTGCGCAGGGTGCTGCACATCGACGGGGAGTGGCGCATGGTTTCCTCGACGGCTTTCATGCCGAGGTCGGGCCTGTCGCGAAGCAGCGCCCACTGTTCCGGGTGCTTGCACAACACCTGCATCGAGGCCGCCAATTGGGTACGGGTGGTGTCGGTTCCGGCCAGCAGGATGCTGAACGCCAACATCCGGACTTCGCCGGCGTCGAGCCGGTCGCCGCGATCTTCGGCCCGGATGAGTTCGGAGAGTAGGTCGTCGGTCAGGGCCTTGCGCCGATCGGCGATCATCCCGTCGATGTAGTCGTCGAAGGCATCCCAGGCCTTCAGGACCTTAGGCTCTTCCTCGGCGAGATTGCAGTCGAAGCTGACTACCTTGAATATGTCCTCCGCCCATTTCGAGAACAGCTGCCAGTCCTGCCGCGGCGCACCCAGCAGGGCGCAGATGACCGGGATCGGGTACGGTCGCGCGATCGCCTCGACGAACTCACAATTCCCCTCCGCGACAACGGCATCGGCGAGCTCGTTGATGACGGCGTGGATCGTCTCGTCCATGCGCGCGGTCGCCCGTGGGGTAAAGGCCCTCGACACCAGGCCGCGCAACCGACGATGCTCGGCGCCGTCCATGCAGAGGATGCTGCGCACCACCCGGTCCCACAGCTCACCCGACGTCACGCCGTGCGCGGTGAGGTGGATGCCCGGGGGAATCCCGAACCGCGGGTCGCCGAGCACGGTTCGAGCAAGTTCGTAGGAGAGCACCTCGGGCCCGACGGGACCCAGCGCGATGGGCGCCACCTGCTGGGCAGCCCGAAACTGCGGGTAGATCTGCTGAGGCGGGTCCGTGACGTCGTAGTCCAGTACCGGCAGCCCGGCCTCGAAGACACTGGGCTTCGCCGTACCGACGGGTCCGTCGACGATCACGGGATGTCCGTCGCCAGAAACGTCAGCGGAAGTCCGAACACCGACAGGTCGACCTCGTCGAGATAGGAGCCCTCACCCGCAAAGCTCTGCCGGAAGCGCGTTGTCGCCCCGTAGCGCTCGGCGACCGCTTCGGCCGCCGCGGCCGCCGGAACGCGCACCACCACGGTGTACACGCCGTCACCGTGACGCTCGAGGAATTCGTTCACCGAAGCGGCCACCGCCCCGGCCGATCCCGGAATCGGGCTGATCAGCTCGATACCGCGATTCCAGTCCAGGCACACGTGCAGGCCCAGCTCGGCCAATTCGAAGTCCTCGAAACCGAATCCGAGATCGGTGAACATTCTCGTCACGTCCGCATGCCGATCCGGCGCCACGGCGAACACGACGTGATGGAGCAGCGGCGACGAGCCTGGTGTGGCTGGTTCTTCGGGCATCGAGGTCTTCCTCTCAAGCGTTGGCGCGCAGGACTCCACGCGGAAGCAGCAGGGGCAGGTCGTTGTAGGTGGCGATGCCGGGACGGGCCGCGACGACCGCGGGAATCGCGGTGATCGCCGGCATGGCGACGATCGTGAGACCCATCATGATGTAGTCGTCCAACGTCTCGCCCTGAAAGTCCGGCGGCGGAAGGAAACTCAGCGTTGTCTTGATGGTCGGCGTGCCTTGCACCTCGATCGTGTAGCCCATGTCGAGCTGCCAATCCGGTTCCAATGTCTGGCCTTTGCGCCAGCGCCCACGGATCTCGATGACATCTCGGCCACCGACGATTCCGTTCCAGCTGACATCCACCCCCGCCACACAGCCCTTCGGGATCGTCCAGTCACCCGGCAGCTGAAGATCCTGGGTGGTCTGGGCATACTCGGCGTCGCAGCGCACCTCGTCGAGCTGCACTCCGAGCGCGTCGGCGATCAGCAACACGCCGTCACGGAAGATGCCCGAACCCTTCGCGGTGATGGCCTTGAGATCCGGCTGATCGATGGGATAGCCGAAACCCATTGGTTTCTCGGTCGCGGGCGAGTTGTAGATCGTGGTGTCGATGGCTTCCACGACGGACACCTTGTCCACGCGGTCGGACAGCCCGGCCGACACGATGGCCAGCAGCTGAATGAAGCCGGGGTTGATTCCGCTGCCGAAGATGGTGGAGCCGCCGGCTTCGCATGCCCCGGCGATGCGCTCCCGACCGTCGCCCAGGAAGTGGCCGGTGACGAACTCCGACGTGGACACCACGTTGACGCCCGCGGACAGGATGCGGACCAGCTCGTCGACGTCGGCGAACATCGGGTTGTAGACCACGCAGTCGGGCTCGAGCGCGAGCAAGGCCTCAACGTCGTTGGTGGCCGTCACGTTCAGCGGTTCGATACCGCACAGCTCGCCGACGTCGCGGCCGACCTTGTCGTCGGACCACGCATAGCATCCGACGAGCCGCAAGTTCGGGTTCGAGGCGATCGCCCGCACCGAACGCTTGCCGACGTTGCCCGTCGTCCACTGAACGACGCGGTAGGTCATGGGTGCGGCGTCGCGTGCTGCTGGGCCGCCTGGCGGGCGAGCCTTTCGTTGTGGATCCTGACCAGTTCGCGGAAGCCCAGCCGGTGGTACTTCGGTATCGGCTGAATGCCCCACACGTCCTGCGCGGTGGCCTTGCCCTCGGCGCCCTCCGGCGGCCCGAACGGCGGGTAGGGGTACTTGCACTCCAAGGTGTCGTTGGAGTACCGGATCTTCAGCAGCTCGCTGCAGATTTCGGTGAGGCTGAGCGTGGGGTAGCCGTAATAGACCGCCATGAACGGCAACGTGAACGCGCCCTCGATCACCAGTGCGACCAGGCACACCAACACGGCCCGCTTGATCCATTTGTGCATCCGCGCGTAGTACGGCGTCGTGCCCGGCTCGAGGTCCTCGGAATCCGCGGCCGTGGTTGGTGAGGATTCGGTCATAGCAATGCTCCTTGAAGCTGTTCAGTCGGAGAAGATTTCGCGGTTCACGGTGTGCAGGTACGGGATCGCGAGGAAGGGGGTGATGTAGAAGATGTCGTAGAGCCACCAGCCGACGACGGGGAACACCACCCCGGCGTAGCGCACGTCGGCGAACATGGTCATGTTGAACACATAGGCCGACCAGATCACCACGCCCATCCAGCAGGTGACCACCATCCACTGATGACCCCACCGCTTCATCTGCAAAAACCCGATCGCCGCGGCCACCCGCATGGAGAACACCGTGAGGATCAGCCCCGCCACATAGGCCTTCTCGCCCGGCCCCGCCGCGCCGCCGACCCACAGCTCGTTGTAATGCCAGAAGTAGCCCGCGTCGAACATGTTGCCCCACCCGACCATCAGCACGCGGTTGATCAGCGTGTGGTTGGCGACCAGGTCCAGGGCCCAGCCCAGGCTGTTGAGCATTCCGTCGATCAGGACCAGGTAACCGATCAGGGTCACGATCATCGGGCGAACCGACAGGCCGGCGCGCAGGGCCTGGCGCTGCAGCCACACCCCACGCATGAAGATGGGGAATCCGATCAGGCCCGGAGCCCACATGCCCATCAGGGCGGCGCCGGCGATCATCCACTTGTCGGCACGGCGCTGCGCCTGGCGGGATTCGTCGTGGTGATCGTCCAGGCTGACCGAGCTTGCCGGCTGCGTCACAACAGGTTTCACAAGTTCCACCACCCGCGGGCGAAGGACATGTACAGCTGGATGCCGAACATCACCGCCAGGTAGCCGTAGATGAATATTTGGAAGACGATGAGTGCCCGCTTACGTTTCCGCTCTTTCAGATCCATGCGTTGCTCCTTTCTAGGGTGCGGTCGCCAGGCTGGCCGCCGCGACCTCACGTAGACCATCGGTGACCGCGCCGTCGGTGCTCAGGGGGGCGAGTATGCATGCGTCGGCCGCATCCAATTCGGTTGCGCCGGAGGCGATCAGGTGTGCGGCCGTGACCAGCACCCTGGTCGACGGAGGCTCGAAGTGGAAGGCCTCGTCGGCGGTGCGGATCGCAACGGCGCATCCGACCAGCCGTCGCGCCGTGCTCATCGGGATTCCGGCTTCGGCGACGATCACCTCGGCCTCGCGGTCGGGCGGCAGATACGTCATCGTGAGCGTGACGAACCGTTGCCGGAACGACGGCTTGAGCTCCTTGAGCGAGCTGCGATACGCCGGGTTGTACGAACACACCAGCATGAACTCGTCGGGCGCCTGCACCACCTCGCCGGCGCGGTCCAGGTACAGCGAACGCCGGTGATCGGTGAGCGAATGCAGGATCGCCAACGAGTCGTGGCGGGCTTCGACGACCTCGTCGAGATAGCAGATCGCGCCGGCCTTGACGGCCCGCGTCAACGGGCCATCGGTCCACACCACGTCGCCGCCGGTCACCATGAAGCGGCCGACGAGATCGGAGCTGGTGAGGTCGTCGTGGCAGCTGATGGTGACGACGGGCCGCCGCAACAGCACGCCCAAGTGCTCGACGAAGCGCGTCTTGCCGCACCCGGTCGGACCGGTGAGCATCACGGGCAGCCGCCGATGGAAGGCCTGCTCGAAAAGCTGGACCTCATTGCCGTTTGCCAAATAGGTATCCGTCATGCGGCCACCAGCTCCCGATGGACATGGGCCAACACCCGCGGGAGTTCCTCGACCCGCCGAATCCGTTGAGACCGCCGCGGTCCGAACACCTCCGGGAGGGGATCGACTCGCGTCGGTCCCACGCCCACGTAGTACGTCGACACGCCGGCATCGTTGGCCTCCTCGACGGCATGTGCCGTGTCCGCCCAGGCGTAACGGCCCTCGTAGCCCTCGTCGGAGATCAGACCGTCGCCGATCACGATCAGCAGGCGCCGCTCGGAGGGCTGCGCCAGCAG
This sequence comes from Mycobacterium sp. NGS26, assembly GCF_059813025.1. Classification (NCBI taxonomy): domain Bacteria; kingdom Bacillati; phylum Actinomycetota; class Actinomycetes; order Mycobacteriales; family Mycobacteriaceae; genus Mycobacterium; species Mycobacterium sp. NGS26. The sequence continues at coordinate 333,350 of NZ_JCALDU010000005.1, read as the reverse complement.
CCGGCTCGTCAAATGGCGAAGTGGCGCACCGAGTCTGGTGTATCCGCGGGTGGACAGTCCCAGCCCGCTCGGCGGCACGACCCCGCGGTCTTCGAAGTCCTTCAGGCAGTGCACTTCGACTCGATGACGGGTGTTGCCCGTGAACACGAAGACGCCGTGGCGTTCGCGCGCCAGCGTCATGGCACGCGAAAGCGCGTCGGCGCAGGCGAGTTCCAGCTGGAAGATTCGCCCACCGTGCACCCCCAGCGACGAGCTGCCGTCGAGCAGCAGAGCCGTGGTGACGTCGCGGCCGCCGGGCAGCAGGTCGCGGAAAATCCTCGGCTCCTTGGCCTCGCCGGTCGTCAGATCGATGTAGTGGCTGACGTATTGGTCGACATCCAGGTCGGAGCCGTCCTCGAGGCGGTTTGTCATCGCACGATGCGTGTGTTCCTCGAACCACTTGCGGACGTCAACGGTCACGGGCGCCGCACGGCCGATGCGCCGGGCGTCTGCGCTCTCGACCACGGCGACGTGGTCGCGCATGAATCGCTGCGTCCACACGTTCCATTCGGGATAGGGGATCCCGGGCCGGTGTTGTGGAGTGACGTCCAAATCATTGTCCTGCGGCCGGCTCGGCGGCGGCAGGTTGGGGTTGCGGACGCCTCCGTCGCCACCGACCGGAACCGAGTACGGCCGCGGCAGGCGCTGCTGCGTTGTGGTCCATGGCATCCTGCCAAAGCTGCGTCGCAACCTGTCGGCCCATCCCCGCGGCACCGTGTGTGCCAGCGGCAGGTTGCCCAGCAGTGGATGAACCGTCAATGCCCGCCCGGTGGCCGCCAAAGCGATCGCGCGGTTGAGCATCTCGCCGGCGTCCATGTCCCCGGCCCGGGCATCGACGTCCGGCAGTAGCCGTTGCAGCTCGGGTAGCAGGCCGGGCCACCGCGACGCTATCCAGCCAAGCGCGACGCCGCCCTCGACGAGTGTGAGTGCCCGCAGTTCGCGAGCGGACAGCTCGTTCAGCCGATATGCGGTGACGCGCTCCTTCGACGGCGAGCATTGCAGGGCCACACCACAAGTCAGGGCTCTGCGTGCCCAGCCGGACGGGGCGGGGTAGGGGACATGAACGAAGGTGAGCGCGGCATTCAAACCGAAAGCCCGGCGCTCGCCGGTGACGAGCCGGGCACCCTCGCGACGTTGCTCACTGAGTGCGACCGCCGTCACGGCGCAGCTTCGCTCGAGCGTCATCGCATCGGCATGGGAACGTTCAGTCATCGGCCGCGCTCAAAACGTGCCGATGTTGGAGAACAGCCAATACCAGAACCAGATGATCAGGCCGGTCCCGCCCCACGCGGCGACGTAGCGCAGGATCTCCCAGACATAGCCCATGTGACCTCCTCATCAAAGGTATTCAGTCGGTGAACATTTCGCGGTTGACGGTGTGCAGGTACGGGATGGCGAGGAAGGGGGTGATGTAGAAGATGTCGTAGAGCCACCAGCCGACGACCGGCAACACGACGCCGGCGAAGCGCACGTCGGCGAACATGGTCATGTTGAAGACGTAACCGATCCAGATCACCACACCCATCCAGCAGGTGACGACCATCCACTGGTGGCCCCAGCGCTTCATCTGCAGGAAGCCGATGGCGGCGGCGATGCGCATGGTGAAGACGGTCAGGATGAGGCCGACCTCCCAGGCCTTTTCGCCGGGGCCGGCCGCGCCGCCGACCCACAGCTCGTTGTAGTGCCAGAAGTAGCCCGCGTCGAACATGTTGCCCCAGCCGTTCAACAGCACGCGGGCCAGCAGGGTGTGGTTTGCCACCAGGTCAAGCGCCCATCCCACGGTATTGATGGCGGCGTCGATGATGACGAGGTAACCGAGCAACGTGACCAGCATCGGCCGGACCGAGAGCCCATCCCGTTGCGCCCGGCGCTGTAACCGCACACCCCAGAGGAACAGCGGCAGCCCGAAGATGCCCAACGCCGCCGTCCCGATCAGGAGGCTGCCGGAGATGAGCCATTTGTCCGCCCGGCGCTGGGCCAGCTGCGATTGCTCCGTGTGCGCATCGAGCGTCAGCCCCGGCTGCACAGAGCCGCGCTGTTGCAGCTTCGACGGATTCACGAACCCTCCCCGTCATCGAAGATCAAACAGGTGCGAGCACTATAACAGGCTGACTGCAGTCAACATAAGAGCACGCCGGAGCAGTGCGGTAGGCCGTGTTTATGGCTCCCTCGCAGAGATTTCCCAGCCAGCCCGGCCCACTATTACTGACATAAGTCAGGAGTCGAACCGTTGACACGACATTTGGGGAGCGCCTACGCTCAGCGGGCGCTCAGCCCGTCATGACGCTATCGGTGTATGCAGAGGAGTAGCGATGACGCTCGAATCGCCGGCCGAGAAGAAGTATCGCGTAATCCAGTGGGGCATGGGCAATGTCGGAACGGTGGCGCTGCGCCACTTCGCCCACAACCCCGCCTTCGAGGTGGTCGGGGTGCTCTGCAATCGGCCGGAAAAGGTAGGTAAGGACGCCGGCGAGCTCGTCGGCACCGCGCCGATCGGGGTGCTCGCCACCACCGACAAGGCGGCGATCGAAGCGCTGGACGCCGATTGCGTCTTCTACGCGCCGCTGTGGTCCGACCCCGACGAGGTCTGTCGCCTGCTGCGCGGCGGCAAGAACGTCGTCGCCTCGGGTGGCGCGTGGTGGTATCGAACCGAGCACAGCAAGGCCGACATCGACAAGATCGACGCCGCCTGCCGCGAGGGCGGTACCTCGTTCCACGCGGGGGGTGTCAACCCGGGTTTCGCCGGGGACCTGCTCGTGTTGACGCTGGCCAGAATCGTCAGCCGGATCGACGCCATCCACATCTACGAGGTGGTGAATTTCGGCAAGGACACGTTGAAGTACCTGCACGAGATGGGGATGGGGAGCGATCCCGAAGAGTTCTTGGCCGGCCCGAATCTGCTGGGAAACGCGTGGCCCTTGTTCGCGCAATCGATGGCGATGGTGGTGGAGGGCTTAGGGAAGACGGTCGAAAAGTACACGACGGACGTCGAACTGGGGACGGCGGTTCGCGACATCCCCTACGAAGGGGGGCCGACAAGTGACATGCCGGGCTTCAGAGGCGTGATCAAGAAAGGCACCGTCGCCTCCCAGCATCACAAGTGGACGACGTGGGTCGACGACAAGCCGCTCATCACCTTCCACGAGATGTACACGATGGACGAATACGATGCCATTGAGCCGCAGCCTGATTGGGGCGGACACTATCATTACCGCATCGTGATCGAGGGCGATGAGCCCACCGAGCTGATCCTCCAGGCGCCGGCCGATCCGCAGGGCAATTACCCCAAGCCTGGGTACACCTGGACCGCGATGGGTCCGGCGAATACCGTTCCGGCCGTCTGCGATGCACCGCCGGGGTTCCTCACCCATAGGGAGCTCGGGCTGGTGCCGTTGCGCGGCCTGGTGCGCTAGTGGTTCAGGGCGCCATGCTCCGCAATGTCCTCGCGACGTAGTCCTCCAGCAGATCATGGCCGGTCGGCCAGTGGCTCGTGGTGATCAACAGGGAGTAGAGACCCAGCAAAAAGAACACCGCGCTGTTCATGGGATTGACGTGCGGATCCGTCTCGCCGCGTTCGCGAGCAAGCGCGATCTCCTGGGCGACCAACACGATCAAGGGGTGATCGGTGCCGTCCTCGACGGGTGGACGGGTTTGGGAGAAGTGCAGCGCGAGAAAGTCATTGAACAGCCGATCGCCCAGTCGACGTTCCAGCCCGACCACCAGGCGGACGGCCTCGTGTAAAGCGGCCGCAAGGTCGTGCTTGGACTTCAGGAACTGCGCGAACTGCTTGGCGATGCGGTCCTCTTCGCGGCGCTCGAGCTCCAGCAGAACGTGCTCCTTGGTGGGGAAGTGGAAGAAGAAGGTTCCGTGGGCGACCCCTGCCGCAGCCACGATCGCGCTGACGTCGGCCTCGGCCATTCCGGCCCGGGCGAACTCGGCGATCGCGGCGCCCATCAATCGCTCCCTCGTCTGCAGGCGCTTTGCCTCCCGCGCAGACAACCTGTCCGTCACAGCCATCTCGTTCCTAACTGTTGACCTGACTCATGTGAGAGTTCCGAGGGCAATTGAGCCATTATGACGTGCGTCCGCTAAAAAAGCTTGCATGCCTTGAGCATCGTTACGTTACACCACGGCGACGCCAACCTTGACTTCATGATTTCATTGACTTTAGTCAGGATGCATTCTTACAGTGAACGGCGCACACATCACTCGGTCGAGGGAGCCCCGCATGGCGTTGGAGCAGTTCCGGCTGGACGGACAGGTCGCGATCGTCACGGGTGCCGGGCGCGGTGTCGGTGCGGGCATCGCCCGGGTGTTGGCGGAGGCCGGCGCCACGGTTGTCGGGACCGCTCGCACCGAGTCCGAAATCGTCGGCTCGATCAAGGGCATCGAGGATGCCGGCGGCAAGGGGCTGGCGCTCGTCGCGGACGCGATGAGTCGTGCCGATGGCGAGCGCGTCGTGAACACGGCGATGGAACGATTCGGCCGCATCGACATTCTCGTCAACAACGTCGGTGGCTCCACCTACGCGCGGTTCCTGGACATCACCGACGACGATTTCCGGCATACCTTCGATTGGTGCGTGACGTCCGCCTTCATGATGAGTCAGCTGGTGGCCCCGCACATGCTCGATGCCGGGCACGGTTCCATCGTCAACATCTCGTCGGGTTCGGCCCGGTTCGGGATTCGGGCGCTGACCGCGTATTGCGTCGCTAAGGGCGGCCTCGAGGCCCTGACGCGTGCCATGGCCCAGGAACTCGCGCCGAAGATCCGCGTCAACGCCATCGCGCTTGGCTCGTTCGCCACCGACGGTCTGCAGAGCAGCCTGGACCTGATGCCGGGGTCGCTGGAAAAGATGAAAGAAGCCACGCCGCTGCATCGTCTGGGCGACGTCGAGGACCTCGGGAGGCTGACGGTGTACCTTTGCACGCGCGATTGTTATGCGACGAACGCGATCTTCCACGTCGACGGCGGCATCGACTCGAACAATTCGCCGCTGCCGATACCGGACTACTGAGGGCTACCAGTGCGCAAAGTCATTCAATTCTCGACCGGCAACGTGGGGCGGCACTCCTTGCGGGCGATCATCGGCAGACCCGATCTCGAGCTGGTCGGCGTGCATGCCGCGAGCTCCGAGAAGATCGGCCGGGACGCGGCGCAGCTGTGCGGACTGGACCAGCCCACCGGCGTCATCGCGACCGACGACATCGACGCCCTGGTCGGCCTCGGCGCAGACTGCGTCGTCTACACAGCGCAGGGGGAGACCCGGCCGATGGAGGCCATCGAGCAGATGGCCAAGTTCCTGGCCGCCGGCACCAATGTCGTTGGTACGTCCATGGTCTGGCTGGTCACTCCTCGCCACGCCGAAGACTGGCTCCGGGTGCCGCTCGAACAAGCCTGTGCGGCCGGCAACACCTCGCTCTACGTCAACGGCATCGACCCGGGCTTCTCCGGCGATACGCTGGTGCACTCGGCGGTCAGCCTGACCACCCGCGTCTCGTCGATCACGGTGCAGGAGATCTTCGACTACGGCAACTACGACGACGTCGAGTTCACCGGTGCCGCAATGGGGTTCGGAACTACCGCGGACGACGAGCCGGCGATGATGTTCCTGCCCGGTGTGATCGTGTCGATGTGGGGCGGTCAGGTGCGCAGCCTGGCGGACAATCTCGGCATCGAACTCGACGATGTTCGGCAGCGCACCGAACGCTGGTTCACACCGGAGCGCATCGACTGCACGATGATGACGGTGGAGCCGGGGCAGATGGCCGCCGTTCGGTTTGCCACCGAGGGTGTGCGCGACGGCGAACCGGTGATCACCCTGGAACATGTGACGAGGCTGACCCCGGCCGCGGCGCCCGACTGGGAGTACCCGCCCGACGGGCACACCGGCGTACACCGCGTTGTCGTGGAGGGCGAGCCGCGGGTGGAGATCAACACGCACGTTTCCCATCCGGTTCTCGATTCCACCGATGCCGGCTGCATCTCGACGGCGGGCCGCGCCGTCAACGCGATCGATTGGGTGTGCCGCGCGCCCTCGGGGCTGATCGGTGTGGAGGACATCCCGTTGTCCGCGACGATGCACGGCCTGATGTGGAGCGAGCGTTAGGTGCGCGTCGCCGATAAACGCGTTCTGATCACCGGCGCCGGCCGCGGTCTGGGGCGCAGTCATGCGCTGCGGCTCGCAGAGGAGGGTGCGGACCTGATCCTGGTCGACATCTGCCAATCCCTGCCGCAGATCGAATATCCCTTGGCCACAAGGGAAGATCTCGACGAAACGGCACGGATGGTCGACGAAATCGGTCGTCGCTGTGTCAGTTATGTCGTCGACGTCCGGGATGGTGAACAGTTACGCAAGGCGGTCGATGACGGCGTCGGCGAACTCGGCGGGCTGGACGGGGCGGTGGCCAACGCCGGCGTGTTGACGATCGCGCCGTGGGACAGAACGACGATCGAAGACTGGCGCACGGTGGTGGACGTGAACCTCATAGGTGTGTGGAACACGTGCGCGGCCGCGATTCCCCACCTGCTCGAACAGGGAGGCGGCAGCCTGGTGAACATCAGTTCGGCGGGCGCCGTCAAGGGTTTTCCGCTGCAAGCGCCTTACACCGCCGCGAAGTATGGTGTGGTGGGCCTGACGCTGGCGTTGGCCAACGAATTGGCCGCCCGGAACGTGCGGGTCAATGCTGTGCTTCCGACGGGCTGCCCTACCGGCATGATTCCGCCGTCGTTCGGAGCCCTACTGGGCGAGCAGCGGTCGGACCTGATCCCCATCTTCGTCAATGCGATGCCCACGCCGGCCGTCGAGCCCGTCGACGTCAGTAACGCAGTGCTTTTCCTGCTATCCGATGAGTCCAGATACGTGACGGGCCTGCAGTTCAAGGTCGACGCCGGCGTCACCATCAACTAAGCCGGTCACACCCGCCAGCTGCTCGGCTCGGCAAAACGAAGAGCGGGCGCAGAGGGCAGCGGTTGTCTATCCGAGTCCGATATCGCGTCGAGAATGAGGACGACGTATCGCCGCCAGCCATCGCTGGCCGAATCCATCGTCGGCAGCACGCCATAGAGCATCGCGATCAAACGCGGCAGATCGTCGGCCACCAAATCGGCGCGGACGACGCGGGCCTGCTGGCCGCGGCGGACCAGCTCGCCGAGCGCCTCATTCAGCGAGTCCGAGATGTCGGCGGTCAGCGACCCGGCCCGGTGCGCCGCGGTCAGCAGGTTGCGCTCGCGGGCGCCGAGCGATATCGCGGCTTCGATGAGCCGGCCGAGGCCGCGCAGCGGGTCGGCACTGCGGCGGGCTTCCTCGATCGCCGGGATGAGATCGTCGGCGATGCTCTGATCCAGGGCGGCGCGGACCAGGTCAGCCTTCGTCGGGAAGCGACGGTAGAGCGTTCGTTCACCGACGCCCGCCCGGCGCGCGACCGCCTCCACCGGTGCATCGGGCCCGAACTCCCCGTAGACGTCCCGCGCTGCGCGCAGGATCCGCTCGACGTTGCGTGCCGCGTCCGCGCGCAACGGCCGGTCCTCAACCGCGGTCATGGTGACAGCCTAACTGACGGTTGACTGTCAGTCGGCGGGGTTCTACGCTCACCTAATTGACAGCTATCTGCCACTTAACAGGAAATGCCGGTGATGTCAACAACTTCCGAGTTCCACCCGGACCTCGATCTTCCTGTGCTGCCCGTCCCGCGCGCTGCGCACTGCCCGCTTGCGCCGCCACCCGAATTCGCGAACTGGCGAGACGAGCCCGGGCTCCGCAAGGCGACGTTCCAGGGCAACCCCGTCTGGGTGGTGAGCCGCTACCAGGACATCAGGGCGGCGCTGGTCGATCCGCGACTGTCCGCGAAGACCATTTCTGACTCGATCATGCCGAAGGACGCCGACAACAAGGTTCCGGTGATGTTCGCCCGGACCGACGATCCCGAGCATCATCGATTGCGGCGCATGATGACAAGCAACTTCACCTTCAGGCGTTGCGAAGCCATGCGGCCGCAAATCCAGCAGATCGTCGACCACTACCTCGGCCAGATGGTCGCCAACGGTGCGCCGGCCGATCTGGTGCGCGAATTCGCCTTGCCGGTACCGTCATTGGTGATCGCGCTGCTGCTTGGGGTGCCGCCCGAAGACCTCGGGCTGTTCCAGCACCACACCACCGTGGGGTTGGACCAGAGGTCCTCCGACGAGGAGAGGGGCCAAGCCTTTGGGGCGATGTACGCCTACATCGAGGAGTTGGTGGAGCGCAAGGAACGCGAACCAGGCGACGACCTGATCAGCCGCCTCGTCACCGAATACGTGGCGACGGGCCAGCTCGACCATGCGACGACGGCCATGAGCAGCGTGATCATGATGCAGGCCGGCCACGAAACCACCGCCAACATGATCTCGTTGGGAACGGTTGCGCTGCTTGCGCATCCCGACGTGTTCGAGCGGCTCGGGCAAACCGACGATCCCGCCGTCATCGCGAATGCCGTCGAGGAGCTGATGCGATACCTGACCATCGTGCACAGTCAGGTCGATCGCGTGGCCACCGAAGACCTAACGATCGGAGGTCAGCTGATCCGCGCCGGGGAATTCGTGATGATGAACCTGCCCGCCGGCAACTGGGATCCAGAATTCGTGGAAGATCCGGAAGCGTTCGATGTCGATCGAAACACGCGCGGGCACTTGGGCTTTGGCTACGGCGTGCACCAATGCATCGGGGCAAACCTGGCCCGCGTGGAAATGCAGGTGGCGTTCACCACACTGGCGCGGCGGCTGCCGGGGCTGACGTTGGCGGTCTCGCCAGATCGGCTGAGCTTCAAGGTCTCCAACATCTATGGAATGAAACAGCTGCCGGTCAGCTGGTGACCAACGAGCTGCGATTCGACGGGCAGGTCGCCGTGATCACCGGCGCCGGCGGGGGATTGGGCAGACAGTACGCGCTGCTGCTCGCCTCGCGTGGCGCACGCATCGTCGTCAACGACACGGGCGGGTCGGTGACGGGCGACGGCTCGGACAGCGGGGCGGCGGACGCCGTTGCCGACGAGATTCGGCGGCGCGGCGGCGCCGCGGTTGCCGACACCCACAGCGTGACGACTCCCGAAGGCGGACAGGCGATCATCGATGCCGCGCTCGAAACCTGGGGCCGGGTGGACATCGTGGTCAACAACGCGGGAATCGTGCGCGACGCCCCGTTCGAGGACATGACCGCCGACCGGCTCGAGCCGCTGCTGGACGTCCACCTGAAGGGCGCGTTCTACGTGACCCGCCCGGCGTGGAAGGTCATGCGCGAGCGGCGGTATGGCCGGGTGGTCAACACCTGCTCGGCCGCCGGAATCCTCGGCGCCGAACGGATGAGCAACTACGGCGCGGCCAAGACGGGCCTGATCGGCTTCACCCGAGTGTTGGCCGCCGAAGGGGCCGAGCACGACATCAAGGTCAACGCCGTCGCGCCGATCGCATACACCCGGATGCTTGCGCGCGAAGTCGAGAACGCAACCGGTCGGCAGGACGTCGAAACAGACGCGTCCGCACAAGCGATGCTGGATGACCTTGTGGGCCAATACCTTCAGCGGCTCGATCCGGCGCTGGTGGCTCCGGTGGTCGCCTTCCTGGCCCACCGGGATTGCCCGGTCTCCGGGGAGATCTACACCGTCGGCGCCGGGCACGTCGCGCGCTTCTTCATCGGCAGGACAACGGGTTTCCACAGCCCCGAGCTGTCCATCGAGGATGTGCGCGACCATCTCGACGAGATCCGCGACGAAGCCGGCCACACCGTGCCCGGCGGACCTGCCGACGAGATGAGCGAGCTGTTCGCGACGATCATGGACAGCTGAACGCGGCGCCGACCCCGTCGGGCGGCGGCACCGACCGAAGGCAGCCGAACGGCACCACGCCCGTGGCGGCGAACCGCACCGCCGACTGGTGGGCGTAGTTCACGCAGACCACGCCGGCCTGGTCTGAGCGACAGCGATTGTCGTTGTATGACAACGAGTCCCCGTTCGCCAGCTCGGGCCCGTTGCCGCTGACGAACGGACCCGGGTCGCCACGGGCCGACCCGATCTGCAGGTTCGTCCCGTCGAAGTCGACCCAGCCGCCCTTCCATTCGCCGTAGGCCGTCTCGGGCCGGGGCGGGGGATTGGCGAGGTCGACCAGACAGGACAGCGCGTTGCCGGTGTGCTTGGAATCCGTCATGCACGCGACTTTCCCGGCCGCGGCGGTGAAGGCGACGTCGTTGCCCAACGGTGTGGCGACGCCGTCGCGCGTCGCCGTGTGGTAGCGGCCGGGATCGGCGGGGTGACCGGCCTCGATCCACGCGATGACGTCGGAGATCGCCGCCCCGGCTGCCGGCCCGGTCGACGGCGCCGGCGGTTTGCCCGACGGGGGAGCGGCGGCGGACGGGCCCGGCGGTGCTCCGCTCGTCTGCGTCTGACCCGGCCGGCCACCACCCCCGTGGGAGCATCCGGCGATCAGCAACGACAGGGCGATTAGCGCGGCGATCCGCATTCCGCCAGGCTAAAGGGGCGAGACCGGTGAACGAAAGCTGCCAAGCTTTTGTCGGTGGACCCTGCTACTCTCGAACGCATGTTCGATACTCGGCTTCATGAGCACTGGGATCCGCCGCGGACCGAGCGCTCGCGTGCGCTGGTGGACCGGATGTGCGCGTCGTGGCGTTGCGAGGCGCGGTCGGCCGCGGATCGGTTGGATGCCATTGGCGAGTTGTTCGAGCTGCGCCGCGCCCAGCGCGGTGAGGCGGCCGAGTGGGCGGTGGATACCTGGGCGGCGGTGGGTGCTGAGGTGGCCGCGGCGTTTCGGGTCAGCCTGGCCATGGCGGGCAGCTACCTGCGTTACGCGCTGGCCATGCGCGCGCGCTTACCGAGGGTGGCCGAGGTGTTTCGGGCGGGCGAGATCGACTATCGGATGTTTCAGACGTTGGTGTATCGCACCGATCTGATCACCGATGAGGCGGTGCTCGCGGCTGTGGATGCCACCCTGGCGGCCAGTGTGGTGCGCTGGCCGTCGATGACGCAGGGTCGGCTGGCCGCCCAGGTGGATCGGGTCGTGGCCCGCGCCGATGCCGATGCGGTGCGCCGGCGCCGAGAGGTCCAGCGTGATCGCGGGGTCTGGGTTGGTGATCGGGTCCACAGCGGGCTCGCCGAGATCAGCGGCACCCTGTTCGCCCCGGACGCGCACGCGCTGGATCAGCGGCTGGATGCGTTGGCGGCCACGGTGTGTGAGCACGATCGGCGTACCCGCGCCCAGCGCCGCGCCGATGCGCTGGGCGCGCTGGCCGCCGGCGCCGACCGGCTGGGCTGTCGGTGCGGGCGGCGCGATTGTGCGGCCGGGGCGCGGCCGGCGGCCGGCGCGGTGGCGATTCATGTGATCGCCGAGCAGGCCACCCTCGACGGGACCGGCACGGCCCCGGGCTCCGAACTCAATGCCGATGGGCTGATTCCCCCCGAACTCGTGGCCGAGTTGGCCAAGTCGGCCAAGCTGGTGCCGCTGGTCCATCCCGGCGACGCGCCCCCGGAACCGGGTTATGTGCCGTCGACTGCGTTGGCCGATTTTGTGCGGTGCCGGGATTTGACGTGTCGCTGGCCCGGTTGTGATGCCCCGGCCGCCGGGTGCGATCTCGACCACACCATCCCCTACAGCCAGGGCGGGGCCACGCATGCGTCAAACCTGAAGTGCTACTGCAGAACCCACCATTTGATCAAGACCTTCCTGGGCTGGGCCGAACAGCAACTGCCCGACGGCACGCTGATCCTGACCGCCCCGACCGGGCACACCTATGTCACCACCCCGGGCAGCGCGCTGCTGTTCCCCAGTTTGTGCCGCGCGGTCGGCGGGTTCGCCGCCGTCGAAGCCGACCCGGCGCCCGATTACTGCGCCGAGCGCACCGCGATGATGCCCAAACGACGCCGCACCCGCGCCCAGGACCGCGCCTACCGCATCGCCACCGAACGCAACCACAACCGCGAAGCCCGCACGGCCCGGCGCGAACAGCCAGTCAGCTTCGTCGGACCCGCCCCGCCCCAAACCGACGACGACCCTCCGCCTTTCTAGGCGCCGCAATCCCGCCCGAACCGCTGCGGATCGGTGTCCGCTAACGTCGGGTTATGCACGAGCGCACCATCCGCGCCCGCACCACCGCCGGCATCGTCGAAGGCTTCACCCGCGACGGCGTGCACCGCTGGCGATCCATTCCGTACGCCCGGCCGCCGGTCGGGCCGCTGCGGTTCCGGGCGCCGCTGCCTCCCCAGCCCTGGTCCGGTGTGCGGCACTGCCACGGCTTCACGCACTGCGCGCCCCAGCAGCGCCGCTACACCATGCTGGGCGTCGGCAAATACCAGCCGATGAGCGAGGACTGCCTGACGCTCAACGTCGTCGCACCCGAATCCCGCGAAGCCGAACCACTGCCGGTCATGGTCTTCATCCACGGCGGGGGGTACATCCTGGGCAGCTCGGCGACCCCGCTGTACGACGGCGCCGCGTTGGCCCGGCGCGGCTGCGTGTATGTGTCGGTGAACTACCGGCTGGGCGCGCTGGGCTGCCTGGACCTGTCGTCGCTGTCGACCCGGGAAATCACCATCGAGAGCAACCTGTACCTGCGCGATCTGGTGATGGCGCTGCAATGGGTCAAAGACAACATCGCGGGGTTCGGAGGCGACCCGGGCAACGTCACCATCTTTGGCGAAAGCGCCGGCGCCTGCATAACCGCGACGCTGCTGGCGGTGCCCGCGGCCGAAGGCCTGTTCGCCCGCGCGATCTCGGAAAGTCCGGCGTCGGGCCTGGTGCGGTCGAAGGAGGTTGCCGACGAGTTCGCGCATCGGTTCGCCAACCTCCTCGGGGCCCGCACCCGCGACGCCGCCGGTGCGCTGATGCAGGCCTCCGCCGCCCAACTGGTGGAAACCCAGCACCGGCTGATCGAGCAGGGCATGCAAAAAAGGTTGGGGGCCTTCCCAATTGGTCCGGTCACCGGTGACGACATCCTGCCGATGGATCCCGTCGAGGCGATGCGCGACGGCCGCGCGCATCCCGCCCCGCTCATCGTGGGCACCAACGCCGAAGAGGGCCGGCTGTTCACCCGCTTCCTGCGCATGCTGCCAACGAACCAGTCGATGATCGAGGAGCTGCTGGCCGACGCCGAACCGGCTGCGCGCGAACGCATTACCGCCGCGTACCCGGACTACCCGTCGTCGTCGGCGTGCATTCAGCTCGGCGGCGACTTCGCGTTCAGCTCGGCGGCCTGGCAGATCGCCGAGGCCCACGGCCGCCACGCGCCCACCTACCTGTACCGGTACGACTACGCCCCGCGAACGTTGCGGTGGTCGGGATTGGGCGCCACCCACGCCACCGAATTGCTGGCCGTCTTCGACTTCTATCGCACCAGGCTCGGCGCGTTGCTGACCGCCGCGGCCGATCAGCGCGCCGCCCTGCGGGTCAGCAACCAGGTGCAACGACGGTGGCGCAACTTCAGCCGCACCGGGGTGCCGCACGACGACTGGCCCGCCTACACGCCCACCCAGCGCGCCGTCATGGTCTTCGACCGCAGGAGCCGCATCGAGTTCGACCCGCACCCGCAGCGCCGGATGGCCTGGGACGGCTTCTCCTTGGCGCAGTGACCTGGCACGCTGACCCCCATGCACGCCGACACCGAACAAGTCATCGAACGCCCCGGTGACCTCACGGCCGCCTGGCTGACCGCGGCGATCGGCGCCGGCGTGGTCGCCGATTTCGCCGTCGAGCGCATCGGGACCGGCCAAATGAGCGAGTGCTACCGGGTCCGGCTGCGCTACGACGATGCGGGCCCGGGCGGTCCGGAGTCGGTGGTGCTGAAGGTCGCGGCAACCGATCCGGTGAGCCGGCAGACCGGATTGGCGCTGGGCCTCTACGAGCGCGAGGTCCGGTTCTACGGCGACATCGCGCCGCGGCTCGGCGGGCCGATCGCGCCCTGCTACCACGCGGCCATCGACGCCGCGACGGGAGCGTTCGACCTGCTGCTCGGAGACGCCGGTCCGGCGACCGTCGGCGACGAAATCGCCGGCGCCACAATCGAACAGGCCGGGCTCGCGGTGACCGAACTGGGGCGGCTGCACGGCCCGCTGCTCGGCGACACGTCGCTGGCCGAAGCGCCCTGGCTCAACCGTGACGCGCCGCTCGACCAGACCATGATCACCCAGCTCTACGCCGGCTTCGTCGAGCGCTACGGCGACCGGATCGCCCCGGAGCACCGCGCGGTGTGCGAACGCCTGGTCGCTGCCTTCGACGGCTACCTGGCCCAGGAGGCGGGCCGGATTCAGGGCCTGGTGCACGGTGACTACCGGCTGGACAACATGTTGTTCGGTACCGCCGAAGCCGACCGCCCGCTCACCGTCGTCGATTGGCAGACCGTGTCCTGGGGACCGGCCCTGACCGACCTGTCCTACTTCCTCGGCTGTGCGCTGTCGACGCGGGATCGTCGCGCCGCCTACGACGCGTTGCTGCGCGCCTACCACGAGGCGCTGGGACCGGCGGCCCCGATCACCGTCGACGACGTCGCCGAAGGTGTGCGCCGCCAAAGCTTTTTCGGCGTGATGATGGCGATCGTGTCGTCGATGTTGGTGGAGCGCACCGAGCGCGGCGACCGGTTGTTCATGACGATGCTGGAACGCCACTGCGACCACGTGCTGGACACCGACGCGTTGGCGACGCTGCCCGCCGCGGCGGCGCCGGAGCCGCTGCGACCGTCGGAGGAGGACGAACTCGCGCACGCGCCGACCGACGAACCGTTGTGGAGCGAGAGCTGGTACGCCGACTTCGTCGACGCGGCTCAGGGATTGGGCGGTTGGTTCCGCATCGGCCTGATCGCGAACGAGCGGACGGCGTGGGTTCATGCGCTGCTGTGCGGACCCGACATGCCGACCGTCGCCGTCGACGCGCGGGTCCCGCTGCCGGCGGATCCATGGGTGCTGCGCACCGATACTGTCGAGGTCGGCCACTCCGCAGGCGCGCCCCTGCGGACCTACAGCGTCGACGTGCGGGCCCGGGGCGAGGCCCATCAGGACCCGTCGGCCCTGTTGCGCGGCGAGCCCGGCACCCCCGTCGACATGACGATGCGGCTGGAGTGGGCCACCGCCGGCACCCCGTACAAGTACCGGATCACCACGCGCTATGAGATCCCGTGCACGGTTTCGGGCACCGTCACGGTCGGCGACACCAGCTATCGCCTCGACTCGGTTCCCGGGCAGCGCGACCACTCGTGGGGCGTGCGCGACTGGTGGAGCATGGACTGGCTGTGGAGCGCGCTGCATCTCGATGACGGCACCCACCTGCACGGCGTGAACATCCGGATTCCCGACGCGCCGGCTTTCAGCATCGGCTACATCCAGGGCGCCGACGGCAAGGTGAGCGAGCTGCGGACCATCACCTCCCGGGAACCGTTCGGCGCCAACGGGTTACCCCTGAACGCCACGCTGAGCTTCGAGCCGAGCGACATCGCCGCCGACGTCGACGTGCGCGGCCATGCGCCGGTGCGCCTGATCGCCGCCGATGGGCGGGTGAGCCAGTTCCCCCGCGCGTGGGCGAGTGTCAGCACACCGGACGGCCGCGCCGGCGTCGGCTGGGTGGAGTGGAACCGCAACCTGGGGGACCGGACATAAGCTCGGTCCGGGGCGCCGCGCCGTCACCAATCGTGGTGATGGGTGTCTCCGGGTCGGGCAAGTCGACGGTGGGTTGCGCACTCGCACAACGCTTGCGGGTGCCCTACCTCGACGCCGACACGCTGCACCCGGCGGCCAACATCGCCAAGATGACCGCCGGTGAACCGCTGAACGACGACGACCGTTATCCGTGGCTGGACAAGGTGGGCGAGTGGCTCGCCGGCCACCCGGCCGGCGGCGTGGTGAGTTGTTCGGCGCTCAAGCGCGACTACCGTGATCGGCTGCGGGCGCACTGCCCGAGCGTCGAGTTCTTGCACCTCAACGGCTCGCCGGAATTGATCGACCGCCGGATGTCGGCCAGGACCGGCCATTTCATGCCGCCGGCGTTGCTGCGGTCGCAATTCGACATCCTGGAACCGCTGGGCGCCGACGAGCGCGGGGTCACCGTCGACATCGGCCCCGATGTCGACGCCGTCGACGCCTTCCTGAAAAACCATGCACCACAGCGGGATTCGAGCGGCTGAGCCGTGTACCAATCGGTGGTCGGGCTCGTTGTCGCGCTGCACTTCGCCTTCATCGGTTACGTCGTGGCCGGTGGTTTCCTCGCGCTGCGCTGGCCACGCACGATCTGGCTGCACGTCGCCGCGGTGATCTGGGGTGCGGCCATCGCCACCAAAAGCGTCGACTGCCCATTGACCTGGGTGGAACGCTGGGCGCGGGCCCGCGCCGGAATGCCGCCGCTGCCGCCCGACGGTTTCATCGCCCACTACATCAACGGCGTGATCTACCCCGCGGGTTGGGTGGTGGGCGTCCAGCTCGTCTCGTTCGTGGTCGTGGTGCTCTCGTGGGCGCTCTACCTGCGGCGCCGCCAAGAGCGCCGCCACGCCGGCCGCTGAAGCGAGCGACTACCAGGGACGCCTGCGCCGGCGCGTCTTGACCTGGCCGCCCACCCGGTCGCGCGCGGTGTCGGCCAGCCGGCTGCCGCGCGCCCACGCCGTGTCGGCAAGCTCTTCGCCACGCTTGCGCGCCTTCTTCGCCAGCGGCCCGCTCTTTTCGGCGGCCGTGCTCGCCAGCTCTTCGGTGCGTTTGCGCGCCTTCTTCGCCAGTGGCGCGCCCCTTTCGGCCGCGGTGCTGGCCAGTTCGCGCCCGCGTTCGAGGGCGGCCTCGGCGTAGGGCGCGCCCCGTTCGGCGGCGGTGCTGGCGAGCTCGCGCCCGCGTTCGGCGCCGACCTGCAGGCGGTGCACGATCTTCTCGCCGAGTTCGCCGAGTTCGCCGTCCACCTGCGAGCCCGGCAGCGCGGAGGACACCCGCTCGGAGAGCCGTTCGGCCGCCCGGCGCCCGCGCCACCCCAGCGACGGCTTGCCCGCGGTGTCCGCGGACGCGATGACCAGCCCACCCAACAGGCTCAGGTCTTTCAGGAAGGCTTGGCGCAACTCGGCTTTGCGCTGCGGGTCGGTCTCGGCCCAGAACATGTGCGCGCCGAGGTTGGCCGGCAGTACCGTGACCGCCAGGGCGGCCGACGCCACTCGCGGCAACTTGCCGGTGGCGAGCAGCAGGCCGCCCCCGATCTGAACGGCGGCGGTGATTTGCGCGAACGTCTGCGGGTCGCTCGGAATCTTGCTGCCCACCGGATCCGGCAGCGACTGCAGGCCCTCCACCGCGGGCGCGGCGGCGTCCGCCGCCGGCTTCGGGTTGAGCAGCGATTCGACGCCTTGGCCGATGAACGCAACGGACAAGAGGGGACGTGCGATTCTCCGGATCAACATGGCAGGGGGGTTACCCGACGTGCCCGCAAACAAACCGTCGGACGCATCGTCCCAGCTATCCGCAGTGCCGCCGCCGCGACGAGGATAGGGTGGATTGGGTGCGAGCGTTGATCATCGTCGACGTGCAAAACGACTTCTGCGAGGGCGGCTCGCTGGCGGTGGCCGGTGGCGCCGCCCTGGCCCCCGCCATCAACGACTATCTCGCCGGCGGGCCGGGCTACCAGCACGTCGTCGCCACCCAGGACTTCCACGTCGACCCGGGCGACCACTTCTCCGACCACCCGGACTTCTCGTCGTCCTGGCCGCCGCACTGCGTCGCGGGAACCTTCGGCGCGGAGTTTCACCCCGACCTCGACACCGGCCCGATCGAGGCGACGTTCCGCAAGGGCGCCTACGCCGCGGCGTACAGCGGCTTCGAGGGCCGCGACGAGAACGGGACGTCGCTGCTCGACTGGTTGCGACAACACGATGCCGACGAGGTCGACGTGGCCGGGATCGCCACCGATCACTGCGTCCGGTGCACCGCAGAGGACGCCGCGCGCGCCGGCTTGACCACCAGGGTGCTCGTCGACCTGACGGCGGCCGTGGCGCCGGATTCGGCCGACGCGGCCCTGGCCGAGCTGCGATCCGCCGGCGTCGAGTTGGTCGAGGGCCGCTGATGGTGGTGCCCCTGGACCGTGAGCGTCTGCTCGCCGCCGTGGAGCGGTCGCCTCGGGCGGTCGCCGAGCACGACCGCGACGGCTGGGTGGGTGTCTTCACCACCGACGCCCGCGTCGAAGACCCGGTCGGGTCGCGGCCGCACGTGGGACGCGAGCAGATCTACCGCTTCTACGACACCTTCATCGGCCCGCACGACATCACGTTCCATCGCGGCAACGACATCGTCTTCGGCGCCGCAGTGCTGCGTGACCTCGAGCTCGAGGTGACGATGGGCCCGGCCGTGACGGTGCACATCCCCGCCTTGTTGCGCTATGACCTGCGAGAGGCCAACGGCCAGTGGCAGATTGCCCACCTGCGGGCCTACTGGGAACTGCCGGTGATGATGCTGCAGTTCGTGCGCGCCGGGACCCCGGCCCTGACGCCCGCCCTGCAACTGTCGCGCGGCCTGCTGGCCAACCAGGGGCTGCGGGGCACCGCGGGCTTCATGGCCGGCTTCCGGCGGGCCGGGGCGCGGCACAAGAGGCTGACGGAGGCGTTCCTCGGGGCCGTCGCGCGCAACGACCGGCCCGCCGCCGTGCGGACGCTATCACCCACTGCCGCAATAACTTTGGGCGACAACGATCCGCTCGAGCTCGCCGAGCTGGTCGAGCAACTCGACGGGGCCGGCTGGACCAAGGTGATCGGTGCGGGCGCAACGGTCGCGGTCGCCCTCAGCCAAGGGCGCGGCATTGTGTTCGCCGACATGGCGTGGCGGGCCGACACAATCAACCAGATTCGCTATTTTCCCGCCTGATCCCCGTCACCGCGCGACCATCAGCGCCAGCGACGCGGCCGACAGACACAGGAAGGCGCCGGGAAACGCGATGTTGTACAGGACGCGGGCCCGTAGATGCGTGAGCACGGCACCGACGAAGAACAGCACCAGGCCCGCGGCGGCCGCGATTCCCAACGCCCGCAGCCCCAGCAGCCCGACAACCAGCCCGACGGCGCCGGCCAGTTTCAGCCCCGCCAGCGCCGGCAGCCAGGAACGCGGCACACCGACCTCGGCCGAGTTTGCCAGCACGAACCCGGCCGGGATCAGGTCGGCGACGCCGGCGGCCGCGGTGATGGCCGCGGTGGCCACCGTGACGACGACGAATGTGGTGTTCATGGGCCTCCTTTGCTACAGATTTGCTATAGAGAGCTCGATGGACGTGGTCATCTCCTTGACGACCCCCGTGCGGAAAAGGTGACCTCTTGGGCGCTCCGGAAAGACTCGAGGAGCTGGCGCAACGGTTCGACGCGGATCGCCGGCATCTCAGATCGGTGGCCTATCAGCTGCTCGGCTCGTTGGCCGACGCGGACGACGCGGTGCAGTCGGCCTGGCTGAAGGCCAGCCGTTCCGACGCCGTCGACGAGATCGAAAACCTCACCGGCTGGTTCACGACCATCACCGCGCACGAGGCGCTGGATCAGCTGCGAACGCGCAAGCGGCGCGCCGAGCAACCGCTGGCCGACCCCGACGAGCTGGACCGGCTGGCCGGGACCGGGTCGCCGCCAGCCGACGAGGAAACGCTGTTGGCCGACTCGGTGAGTCGCGCGCTGCTGGTCGTGCTCGACCGGCTCTCACCGGCCCAGCGCGTCGCCTTCGTGCTGCACGACGTGTTCGCCGTGCCGTTCGAGACGATCGCCGGCCTGCTGGACCGGTCGCCGGCCGCCGCGAAGAAGCTGGCGAGCCGGGCCCGCGGGCGACTGCTCGGCGGCGCGCCCGCCCAACCGGGCCGGACGGCCCACCACGTCGAGGTCGTCGACGCCTTCCTGGCCGCGTCGCGCGGCGGCGACATCGCGACCCTGCTCGAGTTGCTCGCCCCCGACGTGGTGCGCCGGGTCGATCGGGGGCTGGTTCCGGCCGACGTGCCGACCGAGGTGCGCGGCGCCCGTGAGGTTGCCGAGGAGACCCGCCGCTTCGCCGGGCGCGCGAGGGTCGGCGCGGTCCTGCTCATCGACGGCGCGCCGGGCGTCGTGATCGCACCGCGCGGGCGTCCCCGGATCATGCTGCGGATCGGCATCGGGGCCGACAACCGCATCCACACCATCGACATCACGGGTGACGCCGAGCGGCTGCGCCGGGCCGTCCTCACGCTGCCGGCCCCGCCGTCGCGGGCACACCCGGGCCGCGTCGGGCAGGATCGGGAGCACCATGCTCGATAGCCCATTCGGACGGCGGGATCTGCTGCGGGGCGCCGGCGCGCTCGCCGCGGCCTCACTGGCGCCGTGGGCCGCCGGCTGCGCTCCCGACGACGACGCGCTGACGTTCTTCTTCGCGGCCAATCCCGACGAGCGGCAGGCCCGGATGCGCATCATCGACGAGTTCTGCCGCCGCCATCCCGACATCAAGGTGCGCGCGGTGCTGTCCGGGCCGGGCGTCATGCAGCAGCTGTCGACGTTCTGCGCCGGGGGCAAGTGCCCCGATGTCCTGATGGCGTGGGAGCTGACCTTCGCCGAGCTCGCCGACCGCGGGGTGCTGCTGGACCTGAACACGTTGTTGGCGCGGGATCCGGCCTTCGCCGCGCAGCTGAAATCGGACAGCATCGCCAACCTGTTTGACACCTTCACCTTCAACGACGGCCAGTACGCCCTCCCCGAGCAATGGTCGGGAAACTACCTCTTCTACAACCGACGACTATTCGCCGAGGCGAGCCTGCCGGCACCGCCCGGGACGTGGGAGCGGCCGTGGACTTTCACCGAATTCCTGGACACCGCCACCGCCCTGACCAAGCGCAGCGGATCCGGGCGGGCCACCCAGTGGGGCTTCGTCAACACATTTGTTTCCTACTATTCAGCCGGGTTGTTCGGGATGAACAACGGGGTACCGTGGTCCACGCCGCTGAAGAACCCGACACATTTCAACTTCGACAACGACGCCTTCATCGAGGCGGTGCAGTTCTACGCCGACCTGTCCAACAAACACCGGGTGGCGCCCAACGCATCCGAGACGCAGTCGATGTCGACGCCCGACCTGTTCGCCTCGGGCAAGGCGGCGATCGCGCTGGGCGGCCACTGGCGATATCAGACCTTCATCCGGGCCGAGGACCTGGATTTCGATGTCACCGCGTTGCCGGTCGGTCCGCGACGGCAGGGACAGCCCGCTCACTCCAATATCGGCACCACCGGGCTGGCCATCTCGGCGAGCACCCGACGCAAGGAGCAGGCGTGGGAATTCGTGAAGTTCGCGACGGGCCCGGTGGGGCAGGCGTTGATCGGGGAGTCCAACCTCTTCGTGCCGGTGCTGCGGTCCGCGCTCGACTCCGACGGATTCCGGCGGGCCCACGCCAGGGTCGGTAACCTCGCGGTGCTCACCGAGGGGCCGGCGTATTCGGAAGGGCTTCCGGTCAGCCCGGCGTGGGAAAAGATCTCCGCGCTGATGGACCGCAACATGGGACCCGTTCTGCGCGGGGCGCGACCGGCCACATCGCTGACCGGGCTGTCCCGCGCCGTCGACGAGGTGTTGCGGACCCCATGACATCGGCCGACACCACCGCGGCCCGTCGGCCCTCGCGCCGGCGCGCGCGGGCCGGGCGCCTGTTCGTCGCGCCCAACCTCGCGGCGGTCACCGTCTTCATGCTGTTTCCGCTCGGCTTCTCCCTCTACATGAGCTTCCAGCAGTGGGACGTGTTCAGGGCGCCGAAGTTCGTGGGGCTGAAGAACTTCGGGGAGCTGTTCACCTCGGACCCGCTGTTTCCGATCGCGCTGCGCAACAGCGTGGTCTTCACCGTCGGGACCGTGGTGCCGACCATCGCCATCAGCCTCGTCGTCGCCGGCGTGCTGAACCGGAAAGTCAAGGGCATCGGCGTCTTTCGCACGATCGTCTTTCTGCCCCTGGCCATCTCGTCGGTGGTGATGGCGGTCGTCTGGCAGTTCGTCTTCAACACCGACAACGGGCTGCTCAACATCATGCTCGGCTGGGTCGGGATCGGCCCGATCCCGTGGCTGGTGGACCCCGATTGGGCGATGGCCTCGCTGTGCACGGTCAGCGTGTGGCGCAGCGTGCCGTTCGCCACCGTCGTCCTGCTGGCCGCGATGCAGGGCGTTCCGGAAACGGTGTACGAGGCGGCCAGGATCGACGGGGCGGGCGAGATACGGCAGTTCGTGTCCATCACGGTGCCGTTGATCCGCGGGGCGATCTCGTTCGTGGTGGTCATCTCGATCATCCACGCGTTCCAGGCTTTTGACATCGTCTACGTCCTCAACGGCCCGAACGGAGGGCCGGAATCGGCGACGTATGTCCTGGGCATCATGCTCTTTCAGCACGCGTTCTCGTTCCTGGAATTCGGTTATGCGTCCGCGCTGGCGTGGGTGATGTTCGCCATCCTGCTGGTGCTGACGGTGCTGCAGCTGCGGATCACGCGGCGCCGCTCGTGGGAGGCTTCCGGTGCCCTCAGCTGAGCGCGTGGTCACGCGCAACCTCGTTCGTGGCGTCGCCGTCTACACCGCGCTGATCGCGATCGCGTGGTGCGCGCTGTTCCCGGTGACATGGGCGGTTTCGGGCTCGCTGAAACGGGATGGCGAGGTGAGCGAGCCCAGGCTGCTGCCGGCCCACCCGCGGTGGTCCAACTACACCGACGTGTTCGCGCTCATGCCCTTTGGGCGGATGTTCCTCAACACCGTGCTGTACGCCGGATGCGTCACGGCCGGGCACGTTTTCTTCTGCTCCCTGGCCGGATATGCGTTCGCCCGCCTGCAATTCCGCGGCCGCGACACGTTGTTCGTCTTGTACCTGGGCACGTTGATGGTGCCGCTGACCGTGACCGTGATCCCGCAGTTCATCCTGATGCGGACCGCGGGCTGGGTCGACACGCCGTGGGCGATGATCGTGCCCGGCCTGTTCGGCAGCGCGTTCGGCACCTACCTGATGCGGCAGTTCTTCCGCACGCTCCCAGGCGATCTCGAGGAGGCGGCGATTCTCGACGGGTGCTCGCCCTGGCAGATCTACTGGCGGATCCTGCTTCCCCATGCCAGGCCCGCGGTCATGGTGCTCGCGGTGCTCACCTGGGTCAACGTGTGGAACGATTTTCTCTGGCCGCTGTTGATGATCCAGCGCAACAGCCTGGCCACGCTGACGATCGGGCTGGTCAGGCTGCGCGGCGAGTACGTCGCGCGGTGGCCGGTGATCATGGCGACCTCGATGCTGATCATGCTGCCGCTCGTCATCATCTACGCGATCGCGCAGCGTTCCTTCGTGCGCGGCATCGCGGTGACGGGACTCGGTGGGTAGCCCATGGCCTCGGTGACTTTCGAACGAGCGACGCGGCGCTTCCCGGGCGCGGACCGACCCGCCCTGGACAGCCTCGAGTTGGCCGTCGGCGACGGCGAATTCGTCGTCCTGGTGGGGCCGTCGGGATGCGGCAAGACGACGTCGCTGCGGATGGTGGCCGGACTGGAGACGCTGGACTCCGGCCGGATCCTGATCGGCGACCGCGACGTCACCGACGTCGACCCCAAGGACCGCGATGTCGCGATGGTCTTTCAGAACTACGCGCTCTACCCGCACATGACCGTCGCGCAGAACATGGGCTTCGCGCTGAAGATCGCCAAGACACCCAAGGCCGAGATCCGCGAGCAGGTGCTGGCCGCGGCGAAACTGCTTGACCTGCAACCGTATCTGGATCGCAAGCCCAAGGACCTGTCGGGTGGGCAACGCCAGCGGGTGGCGATGGGGCGGGCGATCGTGCGCCGCCCGCAGGTGTTCCTGATGGACGAGCCGCTGTCCAACCTCGACGCCAAACTGCGGGTGCAGACCCGCAACCAGATCGCGGCGCTGCAGCGGCGGCTCGAGACCACCACCGTGTACGTCACCCACGACCAGGTCGAGGCCATGACGATGGGGGACAGGGTCGCGGTGCTGTGCGACGGCGTGCTGCAACAGTTCGCGACGCCCCGCGAGCTCTACCGCAACCCGGGCAACGTCTTCGTGGCGGGATTCATCGGGTCGCCGGCGATGAACCTGTTCACCCTGCCGATCGTGGATTCAACGGTGTCCCTGGGGGATTGGCCGATCCGGCTGCCGCGTGAGATCGCCGTCACTGCAGGCGAGGTCGTCGTCGGGGTCCGTCCCGAGCACTTCGAGCTGGGCGACCTCGGCGTCGAGATGGAGGTCGACGTGGTCGAGGAGCTGGGGGCGGACGCCTACCTGTATGGCCGAATCACCAGCTCCGGCAAGGCGATCGAGCAACACGTCGTCGCCCGCGCCGACGGCCGTCACCCGCCCGAGAAGGGCAGCCGCGTGCGCCTGCATCCGGAACCGGGGCACCTGCACTTCTTCGGCGTCGACGGCCGGCGAATCACCTAGTGCGCGGCGCGCCATAACGGCGTTCGGCCGCAACGCTTCCTAGTATTGCCGCGTGATGGATCGCTATGGGCCCGACGTTCTCGCCACCGGCCGGCGCAAGCCCCGTTCGACCGAGCACCCGGCCGAGTTGGGCCTCGTCGTGGAGGATGTCGAGACCGGCTATGTCGGAGCGGTGGTCCGCGTCGAACACGGCAGGCTCGAGCTGGAGGACCGGCACGGGCGCACCCGCGGTTTTCCGCTCGGCCCCGGGTATCTGCTCGACGGCCGCCCGGTGATCCTCACGGCGCCGCGCCCGTCGGCACCGGCCGCCGCGGGCAGGACGGCGTCGGGATCGGTCGCGGTGCCCGGCGTCCGCGCCCGGGTCGCCCGCGCCAGCCGGATCTATGTCGAGGGCCGCCACGACGCCGAGCTCGTCGCGCAGGTGTGGGGCGAGGACCTGCGGATCGAGGGCGTCGTCGTCGAGCACCTCGGTGGGGTGGACGACCTGGTGAGCATCGTCACCGAGTTCGAGCCCGGCCCCGGACGCCGGCTGGGCGTGCTCGTCGACCACCTCGTCGCGGGCTCGAAGGAGGCGCGGATCGCCGACGCGGTGCGCCGCGGGCCGGGCGGCGCGCACACCCTGGTCGTCGGCCACCCGTATGTCGACATCTGGCAGGCGGTGAAGCCGCAGCGGCTCGGCCTCAAGGCGTGGCCTGCGGTGCCGCGGCGCGTCGAGTGGAAGCGCGGCGCGTGCCAAGCGCTCGGCCTGCCGCACGCCAACCAGGCGGACATCGCCCGGGCCTGGCGGCGCATCCGTTCGCGCGTGCGCGACTGGAACGACCTGGAGCCGGCGCTGATCGGCCGGGTCGAGGAGGTCATCGACTTCGTGACGCAGCCGGCCGGCCCCTGAATACCGGTAAACTGCCCGCCTGAGCGCGGGACAGGAATCGGGTGGATGCAGGGCGTATACGGCGTTTTCATAGGCACTTTCCTCATCGGCCTGCGCGAGGGCCTGGAGGCGACGCTCATCGTGAGCATCGTGGGCGCCTTCCTCAAGCGCAACGGCCAGTCGGTGCGCCCGATGTTTGCCGGCGTCGGCTTGGCCGTGCTGATCAGCGTCGCGGTGGGGGTTGGGCTGGACCTGGTCTCGGCGACCCTGCCGCAGGCCCAGCAGGAGATGATGGAGACCGTCATCAACGCCATCGCGGTGGTGTTCGTGACCTCCATGATCATCTGGATGAACCGCAACGCCCCGCGGCTCAAGGGCGAGCTCGAGCGGGAGGCCCGCCAGGCGATCAACCGGGGCGGCGCTCTGGCCCTGGTCGCCATGGCCTTTCTCGCCGTCCTCAAGGAGGGCTTCGAGACGTCGGTGTTCCTGCTGGCGGCCGCCGAGACGTCGCACGGCAACCGCTGGTTCGCCGTGCTCGGCGGGACCGCCGGCATCGCGGTGTCGATCGCGCTCGGCGTCGGCCTGTACTTCGGTGGTCTGAAACTCAATCTCGGCCGGTTCTTCCGGGTCACCGGGGTGTTTTTGGTGCTGATCGCCGCGGGGCTGGTGATGGGCGGCCTGCGCACCGCGCACGAGGCGGGCTGGGTGACCATCGGCCAGCGACAGGTGTTCGACTTCTCGGCCTGGATGCCCAGCCAATCCATGCTGGGCGCGCTGATCACCGGCGTGTTCGGGCTGCCCGCCGACCCCCGGCTCATCGAGGTGCTGGGCTGGCTGCTCTACGCGGTTCCTGTGCTCGTCGTGTTCCTGTGGCCGGCCCGGCTCGGCGCGGCGCCGCGAACCCGGCGCCGGCTGCTGGCCGGAGCCTCGGCGGCCCTGCTCGTCGCCGCGGCGCTGCCGGCGATCATGGTGCCCGCCGGCGGCTCTGCGCCCGGGCCGCGGGCGCGCACCGTCACCGATCGCCTCGGCCACACCGCGGGCGTGTCGCTGCTCGCCACACCGGGCGGACGCTCGTTGGCGATCACGGGCGAGGGCGGGCCGAGCACCGTCGAACTCGCCGCCGGCGGCGACCAGACCCTGGGCGGGATCGCGGTCCGGGTGTGGCAGGCGACGGTTCCCACCGACCCCGGGCCCAGCCCGCCGACGGTCACCCTGCAGGAGTTGTCGAGCCTGACGGGCGGCCGGCTGCCGGTGGGCGTGACGCTCGCCCGCACCCCGGGCCCCTTCCAGGCGCAGTGGGCCGCGACCACCGCCTATACCGTTCTGGCCCAAGGTGATTCGGTGGTGAGCGCTCAAGCCGCCAGCAACCGCACGGCCGTGCTCACCGGCGGCGGCCTCACCGGACCCAAGACCGTCAGCGTCGGCGCGCTGCCCAGCGACTGGTCCACCGCCGCCGCCGAAGACCAGGCGACGGCGGCGCACATCTCGGCCTACGCGCACGAGCGCGACGAGCGGCAACTCTGGAAGGTCTGGCTTCCGTTGGTGCTGGGCGCTTTCGCGGTGGCCTGCGCCGTGGGCGCGGTGGCCTCGGGGCGCGGCGACCGCGCGATAGAACAGGAGAGGAGATCCATCGATGGTGAATCGCACCGTCCGGGCACGGTGCCGGTCCCGTGAATTCTGGCTGACCGCACCGGCTTTGGTTGCGGTCGCGGCGCTGGCCGCGGCGGCGTGCGGCCACTCGAGCGGCAGCTCCAGCCCCGCGAAACCCGGGCAAGCCAACGCCGTCAAGGTGACGATGGTCAACAACGGCGGCAAGGACAGCTGCGCGCTGGACACCACCAGCGTGCCGGCCGGGCCGGTGACCTTCACGGTGGTCAACGCCAGCGCGCCGGGGATCACCGAGATGGAGTTGCTCAGGGACCAGCGCATCGTCGGTGAGAAGGAGAACCTGGCGCCCGGGCTGGATCCGGTGTCGTTCACCGTCACCCTGGACGGCGGCTCCTATCAGCTGTATTGCCCCGGCGCCAGCACCGAGTATCAGACCCTCACGGTGACGGGTCAGGCGCCGGCGGGGCCGACGGGCACGGTGGCGAGCATCCTCGCCCAGGGCACCAAGGACTATGCCGCCTACATCGTCAACCAGATCGGTCAGCTTCAGGACGGCGTGAAGGCGCTCGACGCCGCGGTTCAATCGGGCAACGTCGACGCCGCGAAGACGGCCTACGCCAAGGCGCGGCTGCCCTGGGAGCGATCGGAATCCAGCGTGGAGGGCTTCGTCCTGCCGGGCTTCGCGGTCGGCGACAACGCCGGCAACCTCGACTACCTGATCGACATGCGGGCGTCCACCCCGGTGGACGCCAAGGTCGGGTGGAAGGGCTTCCACGCCATCGAACGCGACCTGTGGCAGGGCAACGCAATCACCCCGGCCACCAAGGCGTTGAGCACCGAATTGGTAAGCAACGTAGCCAAATTGAACACCACGGTGGCCACCCTGCAATACAAGCCCGAGGACTTGGCCAACGGTGCCAGCGACCTGATCGAAGAGGTGCAGAACACCAAGATCACCGGCGAGGAGGAGGCCTTCAGCCACATCGACCTGGTCGACTTCTCGGGCAATGTCGAAGGCGCCCAACAGGCCTACGCCTCGCTGCGGCCGGGCCTGGAGAAGATCGACGCCAACCTGGTCAACCAGATCGACCAGCAGTTCCAGGCGGTGCTGAAAGTGTTGGACGGCTACCGCGACCCGTCGGCGCTCGGTGGCTATCGGCCGTATACCCCCGCGCTACAGGCAAGCGACGCAACCAAACTCACCGCGGTGATCCAGCCGCTGCACCAGAGCCTGTCCACCGTCGCCCAAAAAGTCGTCTCGGCGCGCTGACATGACCGACGACGAACTCGCCGAACCCACGGACACCACCGAGGTGTCGCGCCGGCGCATGCTGGGCGGCGCCATGCTGGCCGGGCTGACCGGCACCGCAGTCGGCGCCGTCGGCGGCGGGTTCGCCGGCTACGCGACCGCGGCCGCACACCGCGGCGACGAAAATGACACCGTCGACCTGCGCCGCAGCTACCCCTTTTACGGCCAGGCGCACCAGGGCGGAATCGCCACGCTCCCACAGCGTTACGCCGTTTTCATGTCCTTCTCGCTGGCCGCCGGCGCCGGCCGTCGCGACCTGCAGAGCCTGCTGGCGCGCTGGTCGGCCGCGGCTTCGGTGCTGCAGCAGGGAAATCCCGTGGGCACCGTGCAGCCGCAGGTCGAGGTGCAGCCTCCCACCGACACGGGGGAGGCCTACGGGCTGAGCCCGGCCAGCCTCACGGTCACCATCGGGTTGGGGCCGTCGCTGTTCGGGGACCGGTTCGGGCTGGCCGCGCGGCGGCCCGCGGTGTTCACCGACCTGCCCTCGCTCAACGGGGACAACCTGGATCCCCGCCTGCATGGCGGCGACCTGTCGGTGCAGGCCTGCGCCGACGACCCGCAGGTGTGCTACCACGCCGTGCGCAACCTGGCTCGCCTCGGGCGCAACATCGTGTCACCGTTCTGGGCGGTGCTGGGGTTCGGGCGGGCCTCGGCCGGCCCGGGCCAGCACACCCCGCGAAACCTGTTGGGGTTCAAGGACGGTACCCGCAACATCAGCACCGACGCCGAGTATGACCGCTTCGTGTGGGTCGCCAACAGCGACCACCCCTGGATGAACGGCGGGACGTACCAAGTCGTCCGCAAGATCCGGATGCTGATGGAGACCTGGGACGTCGACCGGATCGGCAATCAGCAGAGGATCTTCGGGCGCACCAAGGAAGAGGGTGCGCCGCTGAGCGGCAAGACCGAGTTCGACACGCCGGATTTCGCCGCCAAGGGCGACGACGGCAATCCGCTCATCGACCCGCGGTCGCACGTCGGCCTGGCCGCCCGGGAAAACAACGACGGCATCATGATCCGCCGGCGGTCCTACAACTACACCGACGGCCTGGACGCCAACGGCCAACTCAACGCCGGTCTGCTGTTCGTCTCCTACCAGAACGATCCGCAGCATTTCATTCGGCTGCAGAACCGCCTCGGGGCCAACGACCTGCTCAACGAATACATCCGGCACATCGGCTCGGCCATCTTCGCGGTGCCGCCCGCACCGGCCGAGGGGCATTACATCGCGCAAAGCCTGTTCAGCTGAACATATTTCGCAACCGGTCAAACGGGTTCGTCGTCGTCTTGGCCGCGCAGGAATCGTTCGGGGTGGTGGAAGCTGTTTGTTCTGGGTTGGCCTCGGTCGAGGTGTGGGGGTGGTATCCATTCGGTTTCGCCTCTTGTGTTGGTGCGGGTGGTCCAGCCCTTCTCGACGAGTCTGTTGTCCGGGCCGCAGGCCAGGGTGAGGTCGGTGATGTCGGTGCGCCGCGTGTTCGTCCATCCTGTTACGTGGTGGACCTGGCTGTGATAGGCCGGGGCGTCGCAGCCCGGCCTGGTGCACCCGCGATCCTTGGCGTACAGCATGATGCGCTGGGCGGGGGAGGCCAGCCGCCTGGTGTGATACAGCGCCAGCGGCTTGGCGCCATCGAAGACCGCCAGGTAATGGTGGGCGTGGCCGGCCCAGCGGATCACATCGGTCATGGGCACCAGGGTGCCGCCGGCGGTCAGCGCCTTGCCCGCGGCGGCCTCCAACTCCCGCAGCGTGGCCATCGCGATGATCGACACCGGCAACCCGTTGTGCCGCCCCAACTTTCCGGAGGCGAACAAGCCACGCAGTGCGGCCAGGAACGCGTCGTGGTTGCGCTGGGCTGCGGTGCGGTGATCGCGGCGCACCGCCTCCTCATCCGGGGCTTGGTCGACGATCGGGGTTTGGTCGTCGGGGTTGCAGGCGCCGGGGGCGGCCAGCTTGGCCAGCATGGCCTCGATCGCGGCGCGCAGCTCGGGGGTGATCATGCCGCTGAGGCGCGACATGCCGTCGTATTCCTGGGCGCCCAAACTGATGCCGCGCTTGCGGGCGCGTTCGGTGTCGCTGAAGTCGCCGTCGGGGTGCAGCCAGTCCATGATCCGCTGGGCGTAGCGGGCCAGCTCGTCGGGGCGGTAGTGGGCGGCGTGCTTGGCCAAATCGGCGTCGGCGGCCTCCCGGATAGACAAATCCACCTCGGCGGGCAGGTGGGCAAAGAAACCCCGGATCACGCGCACGTGCCCGTCGCCGATGAGGCCCGCGGTGTTGGGCGGTGGCGGTCGCGGGCAACCGCGGCGCCAACAACTCGCCGGTCAGCGCGCGCCGCTCACCGAGGTCCTCGGCGTCGTCGATGCGCCGGGCGGCCTCGGTTCGGGTGATGCGCAGCCGGTCGGCCAGCGCGGTGCGCAGGGTGCCGCCCAGCTCTTCGGCGCAGGCGTGGGCGCCGATCTGGTTGATCAGGGTGTGTTGCGGGGCGCGCAGCCGCCGCGTCGCGCATTCGAGCAGCTCGAGGGTTCGCAGTCGTTCCGGGGTGGTCAACACCTCAAAGGACAACTGGCCCAACCGGTCCAGGGCGGTGTCGAGCGCGCCGAAGACCTCGACGATCTCCTCACGACTGCTCGCACCCATGCCCCCCAATCTATCGAACACCTGTGCGAATCAACATCGCCAATCGCGCAAACTGTGGATAAAGCCGCAACTGTGGACTAACTCGCTCCAGCGCCCGGCTGCAGCAGGAAGTCGGCGACGATCACGGCCATCGCGTCGATCGCGCCGCGGGCCATTACTTCGAAACCGTGGGTGCTCAGCGTGGGCAGGCACAGCAACCCCGCGCGCGGCGTCAGCCCGTTGGCCTTCGCGTGGGAGGCGTCCGACTCGAATGCGCCCAGCGCGGCCGCCTGCGGCGCAAGGTCCCGATCGGTCGCGATTTGCATCAGCCGGTCGGCGACATCCTTGTCGTAGACGCAGAGCGCGTCGCTGTAGCCGACGATCGGACCGCCGGCGACGCTGGTCCCGTATTCCTGTTCGGTGGGCCCGACCTCCAGGGCAAGGGTCAGCGTGCCGGGCAGCGACGCGCTGGCGTAGGAGCCGCCCACCCCGCCGATCTCCTCGTTGGTGGTGAACACGAAATAGGCGGCGCCGGCGGGTCGTTGGCCGCGCTCGCGCAATAGCTGGGCGGCGCGCAGCAGGGCGGTTGCGGCGGCGCGGTCGTCGAGGAAGTAGCTGCCGACATAGGCGCCCATGTCGACCAGCGTCCTCTTGCTGCGATCCACGCATACCCGGGTGCCCGCGTGCACCCCCGCGGCGGCCAGCTCCTCGGGGCTGCGGCCGGTGAAGACGTAGACATGCCCCCAGTCCAGCGCCCGGTCGCCCCCGTCGGGTTTGGTCTCCCAGATCCGCGGGCTCTCCTTGGTGGTGTGTTCCGAGCCGAGCGCCAGAACCCCGCTGAACGTCTCGTGATCGCCGAGGACGGCGACCGGGCCCAGCCCGAAGTTGCCGGGGTACATCGTGCCCAGCTGCGTCAGGTGCAGCGTGCCGTCGGGTTCGATGCGCTTGACGAGCATCGACAGCTCGTCCATGTGCGCCATGACCCGCGTCGCGGACCCGGCGAGATCGTCGGCGCCGCGGATGTGGCCGACCAGGTTGCCGGCGTCATCGGTCCACATGTCATCCACGAGGGGGAGCAGTTCGCGGGCGCACACGGCCCGCACCGCGTCTTCCTGGCCGCACGGTCCGTAGGTCCATAACAGTTCCTGCAACAGGCCGTCGGTGGAGTCGTGGTCGCGGTGTTCCATGAGGTCCCCCTTTATCTCACCGGCAACGGTATCGGCCCCCGACGCCGTTTACCCCGGTGGTTGAGGACCAAAGCCTCACGACGGACCATGGCCGCGGTGTATAGCGTCGCTCCTGACGACTCCTGACGAGAGGAGAACGAGATGTCGGCATCCGCCAAACAACTCGGCATCGTCGTCGCGGTCGACGGCTCGCCCGCATCGAACGCCGCCGTGAGCTGGGCGGCCCGCGAAGCGGCGATGCGAAACGTCTGCCTGACCGTGGTTCACGCGGTGGTGACGCCCACCACGACCTGGCCGCCGGTCCCATACCCCGACTCCTTCGTGGTGCGGCTGGAAGACGAGGGCAAGAAGCTCGTCATGCACGCGATCAAGATCGCCGAGGACGCGGCGGACCGGAAGGTCACCATCAACCGGGAGTTGGTGTATTCGACCCCGGCGCTGACGCTGCTCAAAATGTCCGACGAGGCGCAGATGGTGGTCGTCGGCAGTTCCGGACGAGGGTTGCTGGCCCGCGGCGTGCTCGGTTCGGTCAGTTCGACGGTGGTGCGGCACGCGAAGTGCCCGGTTGCGGTGATCCGTGACGACGACGAGTCGCCGCCGGATCCGCAGCACGCGCCCGTCCTGGTGGGGATCGACGGCTCACCGGCGTCCGAGCTCGCGACGGAGATCGCCTTCGACGAGGCGTCTCGCCGGGGCGTCGACCTGATGGCCCTGCACGCGTGGAGCGACGTTGCCGTGTTGGACCTGGCAGGTCTGGACTGGGCGGCGGTGGAGGCCGAAGCGGAACGCAGTCTGGCCGAGAGCCTGGCGGGCTGGCAAGAACGCTATCCCGACGTGGCGGTGTACCGGCTGCTCGTGCGCGACCGCCCGGCGCGACAAATCGTCGAAAAGTCCGAGGGCGCACAGCTTGTCGTCGTGGGTAGCCACGGCCGCGGCGGCCTGACCGGCATGCTGGGCTCGGTCAGCAACGCCGTCCTGCATTCGGTTCACCGGCCGTTGATCGTCGCCCGACCGTCGTGAGCGTCCACGCGCACAGCGCGGCAACGTCACGGTCGGCTCGCATGACCGTTCGGTCGGGACGCACGATCGCGGCCGCGGCGCCCCCGCGGTGCAGCCACGTCGAAAGCGCGGTGCCGGCCTCGACGGCCAGCACGGCGATGCCGCGCTGGCGCAGCGATGCTTCTGCCTGAGCACCCGGCGGGCTGCTCGTGATCATCGCGAAGCCCGCGCCAAGCACGTCGTCGAGCCGATGACGTTCGGGCAGGGGCGGATTCGGGCAGAGCGTGCCGGCGAGCTGGCGCGCCCGGCGGGTCTTGTGCACCAGCGCGGAAGAGTGCAACGCCGGGGTGGTGGAGTCGACGACCTTGTTGCGCAGGCCCGGGATTAGCCGCACCCGGGGAAGCAGCGCGCGGCGCAACAGGCTGCCCACCCGTCCGCCGCCGGTCATGGACCACCCGACGGTGAGCGCGAGCCGAATCATGGCCCGGGCGTGTGGCTTTCGCTCCTGCTCGTAGCTGTCCAGGATGTCTGCCGGGAGCGTGCCGTCGCGCACGGCGGCTATCTTCCAGGCGAGGTTCATGGCATCCCGCAGTCCCGCGCACATGCCCTGGCCGATGAAGGGGGGAGTGAGGTGGGCCGCATCGCCGAGGATGAAGATGTTGCCCCGGCGCCAGCGATCGGCGATCTGGGCGCGGAAGGTGTACTCGGCGACCCGCAGCAGCGTCAACTCAGCGTCCGCGATGTCGGCGGTCCACGGCGCGATCAGCGGCCGCAACGCCTCCAAAGTGCCGAAGTCGCCGGCGGTTTCGCCGGTCAGCAGCTGGAACTCCCAGCGGTAGCGCCCCGCTCCGATGCGCATGTAGGTTCCGGCGCGAACCGGGTCGCAGAGCTGATGTACGCCCTCCCACTGGTGCAGTTCGGCCTCGGCGGCGATATCGACAACGAGCCAGCGCTGCTCGAACCTCAAGTCCCGCATGACCGAGCCGATGTGCGTGCGCACCATGCTGTTGGCGCCGTCGCAGCCCAGCAGGTACTCGGCATCGACATGATGGGTCCGCCCGTCGCAGTGGTCGGTGTAGATGACGCGCACGAGATTCTCGCCCGCCGTCACCCCGGTGACTTCGGCGTTGCCGCGCAATTGCGCTTTCGGAAAGCGCTCGAGGTTCGCTCGCAGCAGCGCCTCGAACTCCGGCTGGTCGAACATGTTCGCCTGCGGGAAGCCGTTGCGGCTGCGGGATGTGTCGCGGTGGAACTCGGCGAGCACCCTGAATCGATTGTCCAGCAACCGCAAACCCGTCGTGGGCCGTGAAATGGCCGCGAATTTCTCGGCGACCCCGATACGGGCGATGATGCGGTAGATTTCGTCGTCCAGATGGACGGCACGGGGCTGCGGGTATACGCCGGGCCAGCGGTCCAGGACGAGGCATTCCACGCCGTATTGGGCCAACAGGGTGGCCGCGGTGATACCCGTCGGGCCGGCGCCGACTATGACGACGGGGACGACGGGGACGACGGGGACGACGGGAACGTGCCGAATAGCCTTGCCGGTCACGCGAATCGGACGGCGGTGCGCTGCGTCCCCAGGTCGATGGCCCCGTCGTCGGTGGCCACCGAGGCCTCCACGACGTCGCCGTGCCGCAGATATTTCGGGTTACCGGCCTGACGTTTGAAGAACACCTTCCATTTGATCGTCGGCGGCAACAGGTTTCCGATGAGCTGCAGCGGCTTGGGCGGCGCGCTCAGCGCGGTGCCGACCGGGGTGCCGGTGAGTATCAGGTCGCCCGGGGCGAGCTCCTGGAACTGGGTCAGCGATTGCAGCGCCTGCAATGGCCGGTACAGCATGTCCCCGTCGACGAGTGCGTTCTGCCGCTCCTCGCCGTTCACGCTCAGCCGCAGCCGAAGCTCGCCGAACCTGTCGAGCTCGTCGGCGCTCAGCAGCACCAACTCCGGGCCGACCGGCGTGAACGTCGGATAGGACTTCGCTTCGTAGAACTGCGTCTGCGGCAGCTGGATGTCGCGCGCGGAAACGTCGTTGGTGACGACCAGTCCGGCGATGAGCTCGGCGAGGTTGGCGTCGGAGATGCTGGTGCCGACCGGGATCGGGCGCCCGATCACCAGCCCGATCTCCACCTCGTAGTCGAGCAGCTTGACGTGTTCGGGTTTGACGATGTCGTCGAACGGGCCGTTGATCGACGCCGACGCCTTGCGAAAAAAGGTCAGCGGAACCGTCGCCGGGTCCATGCCGGCGTCCTTGACATGGGACGCGAAGTTGGTCATCTGGGCCACGACTCGGCACGGTCTGGTAACCGGCGAGACCAGTTTCAGGGTTTCGACCGCGACGGCGTCGGTGCCCGCGGCGGCGGCATCGATCGCCGCGCGGTCGGCCAGCAGCTGCGCGGTCGTGGTCGCGTCGGTGTCGATCTGCACCGCGCCCTTCGGCGTTTTGCGCCACCACGCGTCGGCGGTGCGCAGGATCGAGACACTCATGAGGTGGCCACCTTCAGCAGGCCGGCGAGGCGGCGAATGTCGAACTCGTTGCTGTCGCGAAGCGCGGCGATCATCGAAATCAGTTCGTGGGGGGCGGATTTGAGGTTGGTCCCGAGAAAGTCTCTGCTCGCCGGGGGCCCCCATTGGGCCAACCCGGATGCGGTGAAGGGCGCCCAGCCGGGTTCGAGCGTGTTGTCGAACAGGTCGCCGTCGGCGAAGTGCTCCACCAGGAAGCCATCGGGATCGCGCCAGTAGTCGAATATCTGGCTGCCCTGGATGTGCCTGCCGATTCCCCAGGACCGCAAATATCCCTTCTCCCTGAGGTATTCGCCACCGGCCGCGAGCGCGTCGAGGTCGCTGACTTGGTAAGCCGAGTGCACGTACCGGTTCGCCGGGCCCAGTGCGAGCGCCAGCGTGTGGTGATCGGCCGGCGTCGATCCCCGGTCGCAGCGGGTGAAGCTCATGGTGGGCCCGCGTCGGCGCTGGCCGGGAAAGAACAGGAAGTCGCTGACGATCATTCCCAGGTTGTCCAGATACCAGTTCAACGTCTGCAGGTACTTCGTCGACTGCACCACCAGGTGGCCCAGGCGCTGCACCCGCGCGGGCGCGCGCGGGGGACGTTGGGCGGCGTTGGTGCGCCGCGCGTCGCGTCCGAAGTTGAAAACGTGCGGCGGCTGGTCCGCAAGCTCGGGAAGCTCGTGCATGCCGGCGACGACGCGCACCGGCATGCCGCTGGGATCGGTGAGGTCGACCGACAATCCGCCGATGGTTTCCGGCAGCGGCCGCGCAGCGGCGCCGGATTTGTCGGCCAGCCGCAGCAGGTCGGCCTCGTCGCAGGCCCGGAACGCCACGCCGCTGAAGCGGGTCCGCGGACCTCGGCGCACGATCACACACGGTGCGCCGGCGCGGGTGCCGCGCAGCTGAAGCTCGTCCGGGCCGTGGTGTGCGGCGTGGAAGCCGAAGGCCCGCGCGAACGCCTCGGTGCGGGGCAGGTCCGGCTTCTCGAACTCCAGCCAGGCGATGTCGGCGATCTTGATGATCGGATTCCGCGAGCGGCCCGGGTGTTCATCGGGGAGCCCGCCGTGCTCACTGTGCAGGCCGCGGTGGGTGGCATTCGTCGGCATCATTCGTCGTCTCCTTTAACTGACGAAATCGTCACATACGAGGCAACGTTCAGTCAAGGCTAATGATGAAATCCTCAAAAGTGATGCATACTTCTACTCGTGAGCACGGTTCCCGACGAGTCGGCGCCGTCGTCCAACCGCCTGGAGCGGCGCAAACGGCGCACCAGGGCGGCGCTGGTCAAGGCCGCGCAGCGGTTGATCGCCGAGGGGCGGATCAACGTGCCGGTCCTGGAGATCACCCAGGCCGCCGACGTCGGAATGGGTTCCTTCTACAACCATTTCGACAGCAAGGAGCAGCTGTTCGAGGCCGCGGTCGCCGAGGTGCTCGACGCCCACGGGGCGATGCTGGACCGGCTCACCGAGTCGATCGACGACCCCGCCGAAACGTTCGCCACCAGCTTCCGGCTGACCGGCCGGCTGTTCCGGCGGCGCCCCCAGGAGAGCGAGATCTTGTTGGCGAACGGGCCCGCACTGCTGTCGTCGGACCGCGGCCTGGCGCCACGGGCGTTGCGCGACATCAAGGCCGGTGCCGACGCGGGCAGGTTCCGCGGTGAGGTTGCCGCGGACCCGGCACTCGCGCTGGCCGTGGCCGGCGGCGCGCTGTTGGGGCTGGGACAGCTGTTCCGCGACGATCCCGACCGTGACGACGGGCGCGCCGCCGACACGGTCACCGAGAACGTGCTGCGGCTCTTCGGGCTGAGCGCCGACGAGGCGCACGCGGTGTGCCTGCGCCCGCTGCCCGACGATGCGCTGGTCGAGTCCTAAACTGTTGTGCCGCTAGCGATTTCGTGTGTCGATCGACCACAGGTTGGCGCAACCCGGGCATTGCAGGCTGACCCGCGTGGCCCGATTGCCCAACAGGTACTGCCAGTGCGAGCCGCAGTTGCGGGTGCTTCGGCACTCCGAACACCTGTTGCGGCCCCATCCGCAGTTCGGACAGGTCAGCCAGGCACGCCGAGAGGCGTCGGCATGGGGAACGATCGGCCGCCAAATCGCCAACGGTGAGCCCTTCCGTCCAGAGTTCTGGTTAGGTTAGGCTAACCAACTGGACTGGGCAACTTAGGCAACCGTGTTTCCGCTCACACCCTCATCAGGCGGTCTTGCGTGCCTCGTTTCCGGCGGCCGACACGATGTGAGCAACCACCGCGCCGCCGCGGACGACGTCGAGCGTCTGGCCCGCCGCGACCCGATCGAGGCAGCGACCCGCACGCTTGCGCAGCTCGTCCAGCTCGATCTGCCGACCGGTGTCGGCCGGGATCGGAGCGGTCGCCGAGTCGCCGGCCGGCACGATCCGCGCCAGCAACGTGCCGCCACGGACGACGTAGATCGTCTCTCCGGCCGCAACCCGATCGAAGCACCGCCCGGCGCGGGTTCGAAGCTCGTCGAGCCCGACCCAACCGCCGGCGCTCGGGGCGAGGAGTTGGACGGATCGCGCGGGGATCGGGGCCACCCGCCAGTCGCCGACCGACACGATCCGGCCCACGAGCTTGCCGCGACGGACGACATCGATCGTCTCGCCGGCGGCCACCCGCTCGAGATACGCACACGCGTCGCTCCGGAGTTGGCCCAGGCCAATCACTTCCGGCATCTCGCTCCGATCTCCGGGGTTCACCGACCGGCCGCCGAGTGGGCGCGGCACCCGAACCCCGGCGCTAATTATATGACTGTACGTGCGGTCAGTGTCAAGCCGACCGGCCGCGCCGGACCGGTGCAAACCCGGGGCAGGCATCAACACCGCCGACGGTTCCATCTCGCGAGCGAAAAGAGTTGTGCCCCAGACGTTTAGCGGGGCGCGAGCATGTCCTTCCAGCCGTCGTCCCCCGTCTTGGTCGAGTTCTCGACCGCGTACCTGACCCCGTCGGGCGCCACCAGCTCGCCGCGCTGCGGGTTGTAGACGGCCGAGGGAGGCCCGCTGGGGGTGTAGACGCAGGGGTTCGGCTGCTGACCGTTGCATTGGACGGTGCCCGATCCCGGGCGCTGCAGCACGTCGCTGACGGGCGGCGGTGTCCCCGCCACCCGGTCGGAGGGCGCCGGGTTGACGCCGTTGTTGATCGACGGCGCGGGTATCACCAGGCCGGGTTTCACCGGCTGATCGCAGCGCGCCGCGGGCGCCGGGCACGTCAACAGCTGGTTCGGGTCGCCGTACCAGGGGTTGGTGCCCAACGGGATGTAGGGCTTCGGGTCGCGGCACTCCCGCGGCGTCGCGGCGCGCTTACCTGGCACGTCGACGCAGGGCAGGTTGCGCGCGCCGCGCACGGCGTTGGCCGGGGTGTCTTGCGGGATCTTGCAATAGGTTCCGGACGGCATCGGCGCCAGGCTGGTATCCGCGGGGGAGCGCCACTCGGATGCGGGCAGGAATCCGGTCAGGCACGGCGGCGGCTGGTTGATCGTCAGCGAGGTGCCGAGCGCGGCGTAGCCCGGGAAGGGCGCCGTCACCGTCTGGCCTTCGGCCCCGCCCTGCGGATAGGACACCAGCAGTTGCTCGACGCCCTTGTGGTAGCGCTTGAGCAGGTCCAGCACGATCTCGAGATTCGCCAGCGTCTGCGGTAGCGACTCGCGGACGTCGCCGAAGACCTCGTTGACCTGATCGGCGGTCGGGGTCGCTTGGGTCAGGATGCTTTGCAGGTGCTGATCGTTTTCCGCGCTCTGCGCCGCCAATGTGTTCAGGTTGTGCGACCAGCGCTCGATCGAGTCGCTGGAGTTGACCTGGCTGTCGATGACCGGCCCGGAGTTTTGGATGATGTCGTTGACGTCGGCGATGTTGGTCTTGAAGTCGCCGGCGATCGCCTGAGTCGCGTCGACCAGTCGTTGCAGCGCGGGGCCCAATCCGCCTACCGCTTGGGCCGTTTCGTCGAGCAGCGAGGCGATCTTGTCCTTGGGCAGCGCGGCCAGCCCGCGGTTGGCGGCGTCCAGCGCTGGCCCGATCTCGGTGGGCACGGTGCCCTTGGTGATGGTCTGTCCCGGCGAGAGGTATTCGCCGGGGTTGCCCACCGACACCAGGTCCAGATACTGCTCGCCGACCGCCGACACCGAATGCACGTTCGCCGAGGCGTCGACGGGGATCTTGTAGCGGCTGCCGATGCTCATGGTCACCCGCGCGCCCGTGTGGCTCGGCTCGACGGCGGTGACCGTGCCGATGGTCTCACCGCGATAGGTCACGTTGGCCGTCTTGTACAGCCCGCCCGACGTGGGCAGGTCCGCCTTCAGCGTGTACTGGCCGATTCCGACCGCGGTGGGGATCTGCAAGTAGTACCAGCCCAGCACGACGGCCGTGATCGCGCTCAGGATGCCGAAGATGATCAGCTGGCGCCAGATGAAGCGGGTCAGCATTGCCTGTCCGCCCTTTCGACCAGCGGCCCGCCCGGGGCGTCGTTCGGGTTCGGCGTGTAGCGGACGTCGGGGATCATCGTTTCGGGGTCACGGCCCCACGATTGCTCGAGCGCGCGCAGCGCTCCGGAGAACCCGGTCCCGGTGAGGACCGCGTTGTCGACCGCGCTCAGCGTGAGGTCGACCGTCAGCGACAGGTTGAAGTAGTCGCCGCGGAACGACTTCGGCACCGCGTCGACGTCGAACGGCCGGACGAGGATCAGCTTGAGCGCCTGGATCAGATACGGGGAGGAACGGCCGAGTTCCCGCAACGGGCACTGCAGCGACAGCAGGTCCTGGTGCAGGTCGCCACGCGAGGCGGACAGGTATTGGTCGACGAGTCCGCCGAACCGTCCCGTCGCGTCGACCGCGTTGATCAGCAGATTCTGTTTGTCGGCGAAATGTTTGATCAGCGGCGGGAATTCGGTGAGGACCCGCTCCAGGACGTCCGAGCGGGGACCCACGTACGCCAGCAGCCGGTTGGTGGAGTCGATGGCCCGGGTGATGTCGTTGCGTTGCTCGTCGAGCCGGGCGGTGAAGGTGTCCAGCTTGCCGAGGAAGGCGCGGATCTGGTCGGCTCGGCCGTGCAGGATGTTGTAGGCCTCGTTCTGCAGCACTTCGAGGTTGGGAATGCCGCCGCCGTGCAAGATCAGGGCGATGCTGGCCAGCGTCTGCTCGGTCGTGGGATACGCCGACGAATTCTTCAGCGGGATGGTGTCGCCGTCCTTCAGCAGCTCGGGGGACGGGTTGGGCGGCACCGCCAGCTCGATGTGCTGGGAGCCGAGCAGGCTCGTCTGCCCGATCTTGGCGGTGGCGTTCTTGGGCAACTTGACGCTCTTGTCCAGTCGCAGCGTCAGCGTGGCCACCCAGTTCTTCAGGGCGATCGCGCGCACCGTGCCG
The DNA here is from genome assembly GCF_059813025.1 of Mycobacterium sp. NGS26. Classification (NCBI taxonomy): domain Bacteria; kingdom Bacillati; phylum Actinomycetota; class Actinomycetes; order Mycobacteriales; family Mycobacteriaceae; genus Mycobacterium; species Mycobacterium sp. NGS26. Next base: position 292,475 of record NZ_JCALDU010000005.1, on the reverse strand, counting down.
ACGAACACGTCGGCCACCCGCACCCGGCTGTTGTCGTTCAGCGCCAGCGTGTCGGGCATCTGCACGTAGACGGTGTAGGAGCCGGGCCCGCTGCCCGGCCCACCGGGCATCGGCACGTTGGCGATCCCGTGCCACTTCGCGCACGACGTCAGCGCCACGGCACTCGCCAGCAGGGCCAGCCCCTGCCAGGCCCGGTGCCGGATCCGAATAGCCAAGGCGCCCATCATGATCCGGCTCCCGTCGCCGCGGCCGCCGGCGTCGGTGCGACGGGTCCGGGGATCACGCCCGGCGCCGGTGGCGGCGGCGGGATCGGCACCTGCGGCGGGTTCTGCCCGATGACGGGCACCACCGGGTTCTCGTCGTAGGCGTTCGGCGGTCCTGGCGGGGTCTGCAGCCCCGGCGGCGGGGGTCCAACATCCGGGCCGCCCATCAGTTCGGCCAGGGATTCGGGGGTCAACAGGCCGCCCGTGACCGGCCCCACCTGTGTGCCCTGCATGCCCGGCGCGACAACCCAGCCGGGCTGGGTGTTGCGGTGCGACAACGGGGTATCGGGCACCCAGATCCCGGGCACCGTGGTGTCCTTGTACCCGTTCGGCGGCTGCAGCCGGGGCTCGGAGTAGGCGACCTCCTTGGGCAGCGTCTCGGCGGTGCTGAACAGGTTCAGCCCGAACGGCGGGTAGTTGAACTTGATCGCATCGAGGATCGGCGCCAGGTATTGCGCACACAGCTCGGCGGATTCCTGATAGCCCAGCCGGCTACCGGCCTGAATCATGCTGCACAGGAACTGCATTGGGTTGGCGAAGTTCGGGATGGCCGGGATGGACATCACCGCGCCGTGCGACGGGTGGTAGATCTGGCTGAGGTTGGTCTCCAGCGTCGGCAGCACATGCAGGGCGGTCTCCAGCCCGTTCAGCGGATCGGGCTGGACCAGCGTGGTGGTCAGGGTGGCGAGGTTGTCGATGTCGTGCGCGAGCACCTCGCGGTTCTTGTCCAGGAACGGGCGCAGGGTGGACAGCAGGCTGTCGAACTGCTGTATCGCATCGGCGAGGCCCTGGTCGGATCCCGTTAGCCGGTCGGTGAATTGGGCCAGGTTGTGGTTCAGCGCGACGAACTGCTGGTCGTCCTTGTGCAGGGCGTTGACGAACATCGCCAGGCTGCGCACCACCGCGAAGAAGTCGCCCCGGCCCTCGTTCAGCGCGGTCAGCGAGCGCGACAGGCTGTTCAGCGTCGTGTTGATCTGCTTGCCCTTGCCGGCCAGCCCGTCGGCGAACGCCTCGATGACGTCACCGAACGGGCCCTTGGGCTGCTGCGGCGTCGGGCCGAGTTTGTCGATGACGTTGGCGACGCTCTCGCGCAGCTGGTCGAACTCCGTCGGCACCTGCGCGCGCTCGATGGGGATCACCGCGTGGTCGGCCATCACCGGGCCCCCCTTGTAGGTCGGCTCCAGCTGGATGCTCCGCGACGCCACCACCGTGGGGTTCACAATCACGGCGGACGCGTTGGCGGGCACCTTGTACTTGTTGTTGTAGTGAAACGTCACCTTCATCTTGTCGCCGGCCGGCTCGATCTTGTCGACCGAACCCACGCGTACGCCCATGATTTGGACCTTGTCCCCGGAATAGAGCGCGTTCGCCGCGGGGAAGTAGGCGACCACGGTGTTGGTGGTCAGCTTCTTGTAGAGCTGCCAGCCGATGAGCCCGGCGACCAGGGCCAGCGCGACCACCAGCGCAACGACGGTCCTCCGGCGCCGCAGGTTTCGGATGTCGAAGCGGGTGCTCAATTCTGGTTACCTCCCGTGATGCCGCTGCCTCCCGCGCCGCCCGGGTTGATGAACGGCGCCGGCAGCTGCTGCCCGGGTCCCGGCGGCGCGGGCGGCCCCGGGGGCAGCCCGGGCGCGAAGGTCGACGGCGGCGGAGCGGGTCCGGCCGGTTGCAGGTTTTCGGTGCGCGCCCCCGGCGGCGCCTGGGCGGGCAGCGGCACCGGCGTGCCCGGGAGGTCCGGGGGCGGCTCGCCCGGTCGCCCGGCGATCGGAATGCCGGGGGTCGGTGGCAGCCCGTTCGGGTTGGGCGGGGACGTCTGCACGTCGATCTGCGCCGGGAAGCTTCCGCCGAACGGGGCAACGTCAATACCCGCGCACGGCAACGGGTTCCACGGCCGCGGTGGCGCGTCGGGCGCCGGGGTGTAGGAGCACGCCGTTCCCGGCGGGACGGCCGGCCCCGGATGATCCGGGGTGCCCTCGAGCACCGGCGGTGCGGGCGGCGGCGCGCCGTTGGGGAACCGGGTGCCGTTCGGGTCGGGCCAGCGGAACGCGGGCAGCCCGGCGCTGCGCCAGAAGTTCTCCGGGTCGATGCCGCGCTTCTTGAAGGCGGCGTCGACCCACGGTTGCAGCGCCCAGTAGGGGAGCAGATTGGCCAGGACGATCTTGAAGTACGGTCCCGACGCGACGGATTCCCCCAGCGACGCGGCGAATTGGCTTACATACGTGAGGGTTTGGGCCAGGTCGTCCTTGCGCGCCACCAGCACGTCGCTGAGCGTGCGCAACTGCTCCAGCACGGGATTCAGGTTCGGGTTGTCGTTGATGAACCCCCGCACCTGAGCCGAGATCGCGGAGATGTTTCCCAGCAGGGCGTCGATGGCCCGTCCCCGTTCGTTGAACGCGGCCAGCAGCGTCTTCGCGTTGACCAGCAACCGGTTGATTTGCTCGCTTCGGTCACCGAGCACGCTGGCCACCTGGTGGGCCTGGGCGAGCAGGTGCTTGATCTGGTCGTCGCGCTTGCCGATGCTGTCGGAGAACTTGGCCAGGCCGTCGAGGGCGGGGCTCAGGTGTGGGTAGGTCTGATCGATGGTCTGCGTCAACACGTTCAGCGATTTCTTGACGCTCTCGATGTCCCAGCCCGTGGCGGCCTTGGTGACATCGAAGACCGCGTCGTAGAGCTGATAGGGGGTGGTGCTTTGGCCCAGCGGCAACACACCCCCGGGTGGCAATTTCTTGGCGCCGCGCGGCTCGATCTCGAGCACCTTCTTGCCCAGGATGGTGTCGGTCTTGATCGCGAGCCGGCTCTCGGTGCCGATGCTGTTGGTGCCGATGGAGAACTTGATCACGACGTGGTCGCCGTCGATGTCGAGCGCCTGCACGTTGCCGACATTCACGCCGGAGATGCGCACCTTGTCGTTCTTGTTCAGCTGACCGGTGTCGGTGAACTGCCCGTAGTAGACCGGACTGGCGAACAGCATCGGGACGCTGGTGAAGCTTTGGCCGACGGCGACGCCGAGCACCAGCACCGTGATGCCCATGAGACCGACACGGCCGCGGTTGAATTCCGTCAGCGTTCTCATTGCGGCGTGCACCTGCCCGTGGGCTGCTGCCAGAGCTTGACCGTGCGGACCGGGCCGCCGGGCTGCAACCCGTTCCATTTGATCGTCAGGTCGCAGACGTAGAAGTTCACCCAGTCGCCGTAGAGGCCGATGCTGCGCCCGATCAGGTTGAGGGCGGTCGGCGTCTTGTGGATCAGATCGCTGAGCCGATCCTTTTGGTCGATGAGCGGCTGCTGCAGGGCCTGCAGGTAGTTGATCTCCTTGTGCAGCAAGGCCCGGTTGTCCGCCAGCAGCTCGGCCACCGTTCCGGCGGCGTTGCTGATGTTCGCCGTGCCGGCGGCCAGCGGGTCGGCGTGGTTGCGCAGCCCGGTGATCAGCCGCTCGAAGTTGTCGACGGTCTGGTCGAGCTCGTTGCGATGCCGAACCGTGGTGTCCAGCACGACATTCAGGTTCTTGATCACCTCGCCGATCGCCTGGTCGCGCTCGGCGAGGTGCTCGGTCAGCTGCGCGGTCTGGTCGAGGATGTCGTTGATGGTGCCGCCCTGGCCCTGGAACACGGTGATGATGGCCGACGCGATCGTGTTGACCTTCTCCGGATCGAGCGCCCGGAACAGCGGCTTGAAGCCACCGATCAGGGCGTCGAGATCCAGCGCCGGCGACGTGCGGGACAGCGGGATGAACCCGCCCGGCGGCAGGATCCGGTCGGCGCCCTCGCCCTCGCCGCGCTTGAGCTCCAGGTAGCGGTCGGCGAACAGGTTGAGATAGCGGATCTGCGCGGTCGTCGACTGATAGAGCGGTATCGAGCGGTCGACGGCGAAGTCCACCATCACCCGGGTGCCGCCGTCGACCAGCCGCACCTTTTTGACCTTGCCGATCTCCACGCCGTCGGCGCGGACGAACTGGCCGTCCTTCAGGCCGGTGGCGTTGTGGAACTCGGCGGAATAGCTGTTGGTGCGGTTGAAGCGCATCTGGGCGAAGACCACGACGATCGACGCGGTGATCAGCGCCAGCACCAATGAGACGATGCCGAGTTTGAGGGCGGAGCCGGTGATTTTCATGGGTTGATCGTGTTGTCCCCGACTTGGCGGCCCCACACGTACTCGATCGCGTACGGCGAGCCGGTGTCCAGATGGTTATACGGCGCGAGGCTGGCACCGGTGTCCATGACCAGGGTCGGCGCCGGCCAGAAATCGCGGGTGATGGGCTGCCAGCAACCCGGCGCGCCCCCCGGGCCGCCGCGAGCGTTCACCCGGGGCAGATTGTCCGGATACACATAGGGATTCGGCGCGCCGCCGACCAGCCCGGCCACCCCCAGCAGCCCCGCTGTGGCCACCGTGCCGACCAGCCCGGGGAGGGTCAGAATGCCGCCCAATCCCGACGTCAGCTCGGTCATGGTCTTGAGCGCGTAGCCGTTGCCGCCGCCCGTCGTTTCGTAGCCCTTGGGTTCCGTGTCGTAATAGCCGCGGATGGTGCAGAAGATCTCCGGGCTGTAGGTGTCGAGCAGCTGGGCGGTGGGCACCAGGTCGGCGGCACCCCGCTGCAGGTAGGGCCCGCCGCGGGCGAAGATGTCCGCGCCGGTGTTGCCCAGCCCGGTCGCGGCCAGCAACGCAGCGTCCAGGTCGGCCTCCTGCCGGTGCAGCGTGCGCGCCGTGACCACCGCGTGGTTGAGGGAGTCGATCAGGTCCGGCGCCGCGTTGGCGTAGGTGTCGCCCAGGGCCGCCAGCTGCGCAATGTCGTGGCGGATCTGGGGCATCTGCGGGTTGATGTCGTCGAGGATGGCGTTGCCGTTGACGATCGACTGCCCGAACTTGTCGCCCAACCCGGCCAGCGCCTGCGCGGCCGCGGCCAAAGTCAGGTTCACCTTGACCGGGTCCACCTTGTCCGCGATCGTGGTGAGCGTCTCGAACAGGCTGTTGAACTCCGTCGTCACCGACCTCGCGTCGATCACCTGCTGCGGGTTGATGTGCTGTGGCGCAGGGTTTTTCGGCGAGGTCAACGCCACGTACTTGTTGCCGAACACCGTGGTCGCCTTGATGTTCGCGTCCACGTTGGCCGGGATCAGCTCGATGTATTTCGGATTCACGTCCATGACGACCTTGGCCGCCGGCTTGCCGTCATGCTGGATCTCCGAAATGCCGGCCACCCGCCCGATTTCCACGCCGTTGTAGGTGATCTTCGATCCCGGATCCATCACCAAGCCGGACCGGGGAGCCACCATCGTCAACCGCGTCGTCGGCGTGAGCTCGCCCCGAAACTGCAGCCACACCAACGCCAACGCCGCCGTGGAGATCACCAGGAACACCGCGGCCGCCGTCTTGTACGGCGGGATCCGTGGCGGGTTCTCCTTGAGTTTCGGGGCCGGGGCTGTCATGGCGGCTACACGGTGAGGTTGAAGTTCGGGTTTTTGCCGTAGACCGCCATCGCCGTCAGGACGACCACAACGACGATCGTGATCAGGGACAGCCGCATCGACCGGCCGACCGCTTCGCCGACGCCGACCGGCCCGCCGCGGGCCGTGTAGCCGTAGTAGCAGTGGGTGGTCATCACGACCACCGCGACCAGGATCACCTCCGCGAAGGACCAGCCCACGTCGTTGAGGCGCAGGAACGTGTGGAAGTAGTGGTTGTACGTGCCGATGGACTGCCCGTAGAACAACACCGTGGTGACCTGCTGGGACAGGAAGGCCAGGGTGATCGCCAGCCCGTAGAGCGGGATGATGACGACCAGGCCCGCCACCACCCGGGTGGACGCCAGGAAGGCGACCGACCGGATGCTCATCACCTCCAGGGCGTCGATCTCCTCGCTGATGCGCATGGCGCCCAATTCGGCGGTGGCGCCGGCGCCGACCGTGGCGGCCAGCGCCTGACCGGCGGCCACCGGCGCCACGAACCGCACATTGACCAGCGCGGCCAGAAATCCGGTGAACGCCTCGACGCCGATGTTGCCCAGGGTCGCGTAGCCCTGGATGGCGACCAGCGAGCCCGCGGACAGGGTGATGAATCCGACGATGGCGGCGGTGCCACCGACCACGGCCATCGCGCCGGTGCCCATCCCCATCTGGGCAACCATCCGCAGCACCTCTTTGCGGTAGCGGCGCATGGCGAAGGGGATCTGCGCGACGGTGGTCAGGGCAAACCAGACCATCTGCCCGATCTCGACCAGTAGCTTGACCGGGGCGTCCGCGTACCGGCTGAGGTTTGCCCGCGGGAAGCGGATGTGCGGTGCGGCGGCCGCCGTGGTCGCGGTCATGTCAGCGCCCCGTCCCGAACCGGACGCCGATGGTGGTCAGCGCCGCGTTCACCGCGAACAGCGCGATGAAGCACAGCACCACCGTCTCGTTGACGGCGGTGCCCAGGCCCTTGGACCCGCCGCGGACGATCAGCCCTCGGTAGCAGCCGACCAGGCCGGCGATCAGGCCGAACGTCGCCGCCTTGATGAACGCGATCACCACCTCGGGCAGGCCGGTGAGCGCCGTCAACGTCGAGAGGTAGGCGCCGCTCGAGACGTTCTGCAGGTACACGCTGAACAGGTAGCCGCCGCCCAGGCCGACGGCGATCACCAGCCCGTTGAGCAGCACCGCGACCACCGTGGAGGCGACGACGCGCGGCACCACCAGCCGGTGGATCGGGTCGATGCCGAGCACCTCGAGCGCATCGATCTCCTCGCGGATGGTGCGGGCGCCGAGGTCGGCACAGATGGCGGTGCCCCCGGCGCCGGCGACCACCAGCACCGTCACGATCGGGCCGAGCTGGGTGACCGCGCCGATCGCGGCGCCGGCGCCGGAGACGTCGGCCGCGCCGATCTCGGCCAGCAGCAGGTTGAGCGTGAAGATGAGCAGCACGGTTTCCGGGATGGACACCGCGATGGTCGGCAGCAGCGACACCCGCATGAGGAACCAGCCGACCCAGATGAATTCACGCCATTCGAACGGCTGCCGCAGCGCCTTGCCGGTCAGCACGCACATCCGGAAGAACCCGCCGGCGACTTCGGTGCCCGGCCGGATTCTCTCGAGTATCTTGCCGCCCATCACGGTCGAGGTAGTCATCGGCACGCCCTCGAAAAGTGGTTTGCCAGAAGAGCTTTCGGATTCGTCGGGGACGACGCCGCATCGCGACGCATCGTCTCGGGGGATGACGCGCTACGCGGCGAATCATCTCGGTCCCTGCGCACGTCGTCGGTTACCGCCGCCCGGTTCCATGTCGCCCTCGCTTGCGCCACGGAGCAACTATGGCATCAGACCGTACGGTCAGTCAATAACGGTGGTCGGGTGGTACTCGAACGCCGCGGGGCTTCGGGCGAATGACCGGACGACATGGCCCGCGCCGACGAATCTCTCGCGGCCAAATTACCTCCGCGCGCAAGGCATTCCGTCGCTGCGCGGTCAGCCTGAGCGGTCAGTCCGGCGCACCCGTTGCCGCGGCAAGGCATTCGCGTACCACCGCGATGAGGTCGGTGGCAGGGTCGGCCCACTTGCTGAGCCCCAGGCGGTCTAGCAGCAGGCCGCCGAGGAACACGTCGACGAAAGCGGCCCCCACCTGTTCGGGTGTTCGGGAAACGGCGCGGCCGAACCACACCCACATCCACTCCAGCGACCCCCACAGTTGCAGGGCCGCGAGTTCGGCGTCCACGCTGCGGAACACACCGCTTTCCATGCCGTTGCGGATCTCGTCGACCGCGAGAGTTTGCAGCTGGTGGCGCAGCTTTCGCACCTGCTGCATCGTCGGGTCGTCCGACAGCTGAACCACCTCGCGCTGGCTCGCCACCGCCGCGTCGGGGGCGATCACCTGCAGCAGCGCGGCCGCGTAAATGATCGCGGCGATGCGTTCGTGCGGCGCTTCCAGGCGATCCCACACCATCCCCAGCACGTCGAGCTGGCGGGTCAGGTGAGTCTCTTCGAGCTCCTGCAGCATCTGCGCTTTGGTTCCGAAGTGATGGACGATGGTGCCCTTGGACATGCCGAGCTCGTCGGCGATGTCGCCGAGATTTGTTCTCTCGTAACCACGTTCGGCGACATAGCGGACGAACGCGTCGAGGATCTCACTGCGTCGTCCCGGCGATCTGGGCATGGCAACCCTCCGGCATCACTAACCGTACGAACGGTCTATCATAGCCGCGAACATGTCGGGCGCCACAACCCCGGTTGGTGGGGCGGCGAATGCGGGCCCTGCCGTCGGCCCGCGCTTGCTTGGTTCCGCTCAGCTCGCCGTTCGGCGGCGATCGGCCGCGGGAGCGTCCGGTGCGGTTACGACGTACATGTTGGAACCGGGTGCCGACTTGATTTCGCCCGCGGTGTACACGGTCATGAGTTCTCCGCCATCGCTGTCGGCGATGCACACGTATGTGTCGGTCTCAGCGTCGTACTCGAAGCTGTCCCAGGCCAATACGAACGCCAAGCAGTTGCCGTCGTGGTCCGCGACGACGAGCTTGTGCACACCCGACTTCTTCAATAGCTCGGCATCCCGCAGCTGCTGAGGGGCGTGGTTGTTGTTGTGGACCGTTAGGGCGTTTGACATCGGTGTACTCCCTTAGCGAGGTGTTGGCCCGGGCGCTTGAGTGACCCCGAACCTAGTGACCGATCTTCCTCCCAAGTACCGCCTGCGACCAGGGCATTACGGCCTCTCATGGAATGGTCGTAAGTCGCTGTGCAAGGACTCGGCGAAGGGTCAGCCGACGTTGCTGGGACGAAGCGCCACCAGGCCCACCCCGGCCGCGAAGAGCAGGGCGGTCAGCCAGGGCAGATGCCCGTCCGGCGCGAAGCCCGCGTAGGAGAAAAAGTGCAGGCCAGCGGCGGCCATGGCGGCACCGGCCAGCATGAGCGGCTCGCCCCACCGATCGGGCTCGCCCCACCGACTGGGAAGGGGTATGCCGAACGTCGGAAGCGGGGCGGCGAGCAGGCGGCGGCCCCACCACAGCAGCGCCAGCTCGACCGCCGTCACGAGGCTGAGGATGGCCACCCATTCCAGCCGCGCCAGCCACCAGTCCGCCGTGCCTTCGGTGGGTTGCGGCAGCAGTCCGGCCGGATAGCCCACGACGGCCACGATCACGACGGGGATCATGTGCCACAGGTAGAGCGCCATCACGTTGTTGTTGGCGATCGACAGCACCCGCCGCACCGGGTCGGCGCGCAGGGCGCGGTTGAGCGCGGGCGCAAGCGCCATCGCTATGCCGGTCTGCGCACTGCCGAATGCCAGCAGCGCCACCGTGGGCGGCGTCGTGTTGTCGACGGTCTGCCCGGGGACGCCGATCATGCTCACCGGGTACAGCTTCAGCGAAATCAGCAGCGCCAGCGCGACGGCCGACCCGGCGGCGAGCAGCGCGGCCCTGCGGGTAGCCAATTGCCCGGCGTGCCAGGTGATCCCGAGCTGGTAGAACATTCCCCAGGCCAGCAGATAGTTCAGCCAGCCCAGGTACGGCACATGAGCGCCGATCGAGATGGCGTCCACCGCCACGACCGCGACGGCGAGCGCCGCGGGCGCCATGAGTCCCCAACGACGTTGCGCGGCAATGGCAATCGGCGTCAGCGAAACCACGACCAGGTATACGGCCAGGAACCACAAATGCATGGCCACCGCCCAGCCCGCGTATTCCAGGACGGAACCGGCGACGTGGTTGGCGTCCGCCGCGACGACCACTGCCGACACCAGCGCGGCGTACACCGCCGTCGGGCCCAGAACCCGGGCCAGCCGATGCCGCAGCCAGATCGGACGGGGCAGGCCGTCGGTGTCGTGCCGATGCGTCCACGACACCGCACCGGCGTAGCCGGCCGCCAGGAAGAACGTCGGGACCGCCTGGAAAGGCCAGGTCAGCCACTGCGTCCACGGCAGGTCGACGAGCGGGTTCTGGCGTCCGAACTGTCCGTCGTGATAGGTCACCGACCCGGCCAGCCAGTGTCCGAACACAATCAGGACGACGCCGGAGACCCGGTAGTAATCCACCGCCAGATTGCGGGCCGGGCGCGCGCTGGTTGCGTGGTCCATCAGATCGCGGGGAAGCTCAAGCGTCGGAAAACGTCAGAACCTCGTGAAGTGGCCGCCGCGGCGTCATGAGGGGCGCTTCGCCGAGCGCGGGGGCTTCGCCGACGCGGATCAGCACTTGCTGCATGGCTTCCCGGCCGGTCAGGGAGCCGATCAGGTTGCGGCTGGACCACAGCTCCGTGAGATGGGTCAGCGGGCATGTCGCCAACCCGGCCACCGTGCACTCCAACAACACCGCGGACAACGCTTCGCCACAGCGCAGGGCCGCGTCGCGGGTGTCCTCGTCGGTCGACAGAACGAGCACTTTGGACTCGTCTTGCCCGATGTAGGCACGCCGCAGGTCGTGCGGGCCGGCCGGGAATCGACGTGCGACGTCGACCTCACCACTTTCGGCCGCCGACGGCAGCGAGCTACCCGGGATTCCCTCGACAGATTCGAAATGATTTGTCCACCAGTCCAATTCGGTATGATACGAGGAATCGTACTCGCGCAGCGATTCGGTAAGCTGTGACGCCCTGGCCAGTTCCGGGCGCAGCTCGTCGGCTAGCACGTCGAGGTGAACGGTATCCGCGTCGACCGCGCCGACGGCGTTGCGCAGCACGGGCTCCAACGACTCCCAATTGCTCGGTGCGAGGAAGGGAAGCCGATCCGTGTGGCGGTGCAGGATCGCGTCGGCGCGGCGACGGCCGTCGTCGGTGACTACGCTCATCGGGCTGAAGCCCAGTGACGCGAGATGATCGCGGTCATCCGGGTCGGGAAACCTGTCGGTGCTGGCAGCCCACCCGGCTGCCGCCATCGCGACGCGCAGATGGTCGAGGACGGCGCCGCAGCTGATGAGGGCCTCCCGCCCAGACTTGTCGGTGGAGTAGAGAATCCGGGCGTGGTCGAGGTACAGGTGCAGCCTGGAGCGCTCGGCGACCCACCGCCAGGGCTGGCTGTTGTGCAACGACGGGGCCCGGCACGCCAACTCCACCGCGGCCTTGAGTACGTTGGTGTCCACCAACGTGTCGGGCATGGTCAACCTCCGGTTCCTGTCTAAGTCAACCCTGGAACACACCCGCGCACGGCGCCAGGGTCATTGGTCCCCGGGTCGGTCAGACACTAAACATAGGAGACGCGCCATGAAACAGGCCCACCTCGCCGACCTGCGGGTCGGACGCCTCGGGCTCGGCGCGATGGGCATGTCCGTGGCCTACGCCGGCGCGGGCAGCGACGACGCCGAGTCCATCCGCACGATTCATCGCGCCATCGACCTCGGCGTCACGCTGATCGACACCGCCGAGGTCTACGGCCCGTACGTCAACGAAGAACTCGTCGCACGCGCGCTACCGGGCCGCCGAGACCGGGTCGTGCTGGCCACCAAGTTCGGCCTGATCTCGCACACGGGCCGCGACGGCCTGGACAGCAGCCCCGCCAATATCCGCATCGCCGTGGACGGTTCCCTGCGGCGGCTGGGGACCGACCACATCGACCTGTACTACCAACACCGCCTCGATCGCGGCACGCCGATCGAAGACACCATCGGGGCATTGGCCGAGCTGGTGGCCGCCGGAAAGGTCCGGCACATCGGGCTTTCCGAAGTCGGAGTGAACACCATCCGCCGCGCCCACGCGGTGCATCCCATCACCGCGGTGCAATCCGAATACTCGCTGTGGACCCGTGACCCCGAAGACGGGGTGCTCGATGTGCTGCGCGAACTGGGCATCGGGTTCGTCGCCTACTCACCGCTGGGCCGTGGCTTCCTCACCGGCGCGATCCGCTCCACCGAGGAACTGCCCGACGGCGACTACCGCAAGACCAACCCCCGCTTCTTCGACGAGAACTTTCGGCACAACCTCGAGAGCGCCGACGAGCTGCGGGACATCAGCGCCGACGTCGGCGCCACCCCGGCCCAGGTCGCGCTGGCCTGGTTGCTGGCGAAAGGCCCCGATATCGTGCCCATCCCCGGAACCAAACGCGTTGCCCGCCTCGAGGAAAACGTCGGCGCCGACGCTCTGGAGCTGACCCCCGATCAACTGGCCAGGCTGGACCGCATCACCCCCGCCGTCGGGGGCCACCACGCGGCAGCGCAGATGGGCTGGATCGACCGCTAGTCGGCGCCTTTACTCGATCTTTACCGCGTGTTGAAACCGCCCACCGACGATGGGCTACGTGACTACGCTTTTGTCGGTGGAGCTGGGGGTATTGGGACCTCTCCAGGTCCGACAGGACGGGACGCCCGTCGTGATTCCGGGCGCGAAGCCGCGCGCCATTCTCACGATGCTCGGGTTGCACGGTGGGGCGGTCGTGTCCGCCGACACGCTCGTCGAGCTGATCTGGGGAAACGACCCGCCGCGCACCGCCGACAAGGCTCTGCAGACTCATATTTCCGCGCTTCGCCGTGCCTTGGGCGACGGTTTCGTGTTGACGCAGGGATCTGGCTGGACCGCTAACACGACGGAGATCGATGCGTCGCGCTACAAAGCGGCCGCCAAGAAGGCGCGTGACGCCGCGGCCGCCGGCGACACCAGCCAAGCGGTGGCCCGCTTCGAAGAGGCGCTGACGCTCTGGCGCGGCGTACCGGAACTGCCCGACACCCAGCGGGGGACATCCGAGAAGACACGCTGGATCGAAGGGCATGCCGCGCTGGTGGAGGATCGGGCCGACGCGCTGCTGGCGGCGGGTCGCGCCACGGAGATCATCGGCGAGCTGGAGGCCGCTGTGGCCGAGGCGCCGCTGCGCGAACGGCGTTGGGGGCAGTTGATGCTCGCGCTCTACCGCGCCGGCAGGCAGGGTGACGCCCTGAGCGCTTATCAACGGGCGCGGTCGATGCTGGCGAACGAGCTGGGTGTCGACCCTGGGCCTAACCTTCGGCGGCTGGAGGCCGCGATCGTCTCACAGGACGCAATGCTGGACGCCCCTGTGGCACAACACATGTCGGCGGTGACGCGCTCCGTGACGTTCTTGCTCACCGATATCGAGGGGTCGACTGCCGCCTGGGAAGCCGACTACAAGGCGATGGCTGTGGCTCTGGCCCGCCATGACGAACTCATCGAGCAGGTCGTGACGTCACGTGGAGGAAAGCTGATCAAGACTCGCGGCGAGGGTGACGCGACATTCTCGGTCTTCGAGCGGCCGTCGGCGGCGGCCGCCGCCGCCATCGAGCTGCAGGACGCGATCACTCGGGAGCCGTGGGCGCTGGCCGAGCCCTTGCGCATTCGCATCGCGCTGCACACCGGCGAGGTCGAGCTTCGCGACGGCGATTACTTCGGCCGGGCGGTCAACCGTGCCGCGCGCCTGCGATCGCTGGCCACGGGGGGCCAGATCCTGTGCTCGGGTGTGACCGCCGAGCTCGCCATCGACTCCCTGTCCGATGAGGTCGTCCTCGTCGACTTGGGGACGCGCCAGCTGAAGAACCTCGCGCGCCCAGAGCACGTTTTCGAGCTCCGTTCGGAAAACGGTGCCGCCGTTCCTGAGGCCGAAACGGTCGACATGCCTCTGCAGCGTCCTGCCCTTCCGTCGGTATTCACCGGCCCCGGCCCGTTCGTCGGACGGGGCGACGAGCTGGGGCGACTCCTGTCCGCATGGAATAGCGCACTCGACGGGGGTGTGCGTGCGGTGCTGATCGCAGGTGAACCGGGTGTCGGCAAGACGCGGCTGGCCGCGGAATGGTCGCGGCAGGCCTACGAGCAGGGTGGCGTCGTGCTGTATGGCCGTTGCGACGAGGACCTCGGTGCGCCGTACCAGCCGTTTGCGGAAGCGCTACGCGCGCTCGTGCCCTGCCTCGGTACCGAGCGACTGCGGAGGCTGCGTGGCGTCGAAGCGTTGCTTCCGCTGATTCCCGGGCTGACCGATGTCGTGCCCGATGTGGCAGCGCCGCCCCATGCCGACCCGGACACCGAACGCTACGCGCTGTTCGACGCCGTCGTCGCACTGCTCGAAGTCGCATCGGCGAGTGTGCCCATCGTTCTGATACTCGACGACCTGCACTGGGCGGCCAAGCCCACACTTCTGTTGTTGCGGCATCTGTTGCGCTTCGGCGAGAACGGCCGCGTGCAGATCGTCGGCACGTACCGCAGCACCGACCTCGACCGCTCGCATCCACTGGCGGCGATGCTCGCCGACCTTCATCGCAGTGCCGACTCCGGCACTCGTCTGCAACTCAGCGGACTCGACGAGGACGCCGTGACCGCGTACGTGGCCGAGGCCGGCTACGACGACGAAGAACTCGCACGCGCACTGGCCTCGGTGACCGGCGGCAACCCGTTCTTCCTCATCGAGGCCCTGCGTCATGTCGACGAAAGCGGCGGCGTATGGAATCCGAGCACCCTGCCGCAGGGCGTGAGAGAAGCCGTGAGCCGCAGGCTTTCTCGGCTTCCGGGGGGAACCAACAAGGCCCTTGCCGCCGCCGCGGTGGTCGGCAGCCGGTTCTCGATCGAACTCGTCGAGCGTGTGGTGGAGGAAGATCTGGTCGACGCGTTCGACGAAGCGTGCAAGGCCGGCATCATCATCGAGGAGCCCGGCGGGTACTACCGGTTCAACCACGCACTCATCCGGCAGTCGCTGCTGACCGAGCTGCCGTCGGTGCGCCGCATGCGGTTGCACCAGCGCATTGCCACCACGCTGGAGACCCAGCCCGGCGCCGACGACGAGCGGCTGGCCGAGCTGGCGCACCACTATTTCGAATGTGCGTGGGCGGGCAACGCGGCCAAGGCCGTTGAATACTGCCGCCGCGCCGCGGACCAGGCGATGGCACGACTCGCTTACGAGGGTGCTGCCGATCTCTACGACCGAGCCCTGCATGCGCTCGAGGAACTCGACGACGAACTGCCCGACCGCGGCGACCAGATCGTTGAGCTACTGGTCGCCCGGTGCGAAGCGCTGCTGGCCGCGGGCGACGTGGCATCGGCGGCGGGCGCGGTTTCGCAACTGCAAGAGGCGGCGCATGATTCGGCTCGTCTCGCGGCATGGGCGACGTGCTTCGACGGCGAGCTGTCGATGTTGACGCACCCGGAGCGGTTGGACGAGATCGAGGCGGCCGTAGGCGCGGCGGCCAGCAAGCTGGCCGAATTGGATGACGCCGCGGGCGAGGCGAAGGCCCACACCGTGCGGGCCCAGTGCCTGGGGCGCCTCGGACGAGTCGCCGACTGCGAGACCGCGCTGGACGACGCCTTGACGGCCGCTCGGCGCGCGCGGGAGCACCGGCGGGTGAACGCGGTATTGGCGAGCGCGCCACTCGCGGCGCTGTGGGGCCCGAATCCTGTTCCGCGCGCGGGCGGACGGTGCCTTGACGTGGTGCGGCTGCTGCGGATCACGACGGACTCGCCGGCGGTGGAGGCGACGTCGACGCGGTGCCAGGCGGTGTTGGAGGCTTTCCGGGGCCGCGCGGAGGCGGCGCGTCGGATGATCGACTCGGCCCGGCGTACCGTCACCGAGCTCGGCTTACGCCACGCAATGCTCGAGGTTGAACAATTTGCCGGGATAGTCGAGTTGGTTGTCGACGATCCTGGTGCGGCCGAGCCGCATTTACGTAAGGCGTACAACGGTTTTCGTCGCATGGGGATCGACGCCGACACCGCGGAGACGGCCGCGCTGCTGGGACGCGTGTGCCTTGCGCTCGGGCGGGATGCCGAGGCTGACGAATTGTGTGCGGAGAGTGAGCGACTCGCGGGGCACGCACTGGCCCCTTCGATTGCTTGGCGCATGCTTCGGGCTCAGCTGCTGGCGCGCCGCAATGATCACAAGGAGGCCCGGCGGATTGCCGAGGCCGCGGTGACGCTTGCCGAGCGCACCGACGCGCTGGTCCATCACGGTGACGCGTGTCTGGCGCTCGCGACGGTGTTGGGTGCCGCTGGCGACACCGCAGGGGCGCGAGCCGCCGCGGAGCGGGCGGCCGACCTCTACGAGCGAAAAGGGGCTGCGGCACTTGCCGATAAGGCGCGCCAGCTGCTCGACGAGCGCGAACCCCCGACCGCTCGGGCTGAAGCGCCGGCCGTCGAACCGACCAACACTTGCGTGCAGGCGGGCAACCGGTTGATCGATGCCGTCAATCGCGAGGCCTGGGACGAGGTGGCGCAGCTACTCGCGCCGTACGTGTCGACCGAAAGTCGCCGGAAGATCGTCGGCTTTTCGCGGATCGACGTCCCTGCGAGCCAGTGGCCCGAGGATATGAAGCGTTATCTGGAGAAGGGCCTGGTGCGCTACCGCCACACGGCTCTCGCAGTGCGTGGCGAGCGACTTGCCCTCAGCCGGTTGGAGATAGGCACCACAGATCAGAGTTCAGGGTCGCCGCAGGACGAGATGCTCCAGGTATTCGGCATTGACGAGCAGGGTCGAATAGCGGTGCAAGTGAAGTTCGACGTCGAAGACGTCGACGCCGCGATTGCCGAACTCGACGCGATGCATGCGCAGTTCGAGCAGGAACAGCCGCCAGCGCTGCAATTGGAAAACGAATGTGCGCGGGTGATCCGGCGTGGGGAGGCTGCGATCGATCGCGGGGCATTCGACGAATTCGAGCAGTTGTTTGCAGCCGAGGGCTTCATCGAGAGTCGGCGCAAGATCACCGGCGGCTTTGCCCGGGACGACTATTCGGCTGGCGAAGCGCGGCGCCTAGCCCAGAATGGGGGACTGCGAATTCGGAGCCCGGTCATCGCCGTCCGAGGCGAGCGCCTGGCCCTCGCCCGACTTGAAATCGGCACGGCCGATGTGAGCCCAGGAGCGCCGCGTGACGAAATGCTCGCTCTATATGGCCTGGACGAAGACGGGCGAATCGCGCGGCAGATCATCTTCGACATCGATGACATGGACGCCGCGATGGCCGAACTCGAGGCGATGCACGCCAGATTCGGGGCGGAGCAACCAACCGTTCGCCGCCTGGCAAACAACGCAAGCCAAGCGTACGAGCGCATGCGAGCATGCTTTACCAGCCGCGACTGGGACAGACTCGCGCAGATACTGGCCGACGACATCGTTAGTGAGGACCGCCGTCGGATCGTGAATATGGGATTCCGGCAGGGCCGGGATGCTGCAATTGCCGACATGCGAGTGAACATCGACCTCGGTGTCAGAGATCTCACAGACACCGTCATCGCGACCCGCGGAGACCACCTTGCGCTCATGCGTCTCCGCGCAGGACACACCCAGGAGCCCGAAGCATTCCATGCCGAGGTGCTCAACATCATCGAGACCGATGCCGATGACCGGATCAATGCAAGCGTGACGTTCGACCTCGACGACATCGACGCTGCGTTTGTGGAGCTCGACGCCCGATACCTCGCCGGCGAAGCGGCCGCCCACGCGCATACGTGGTCGATCGTCGGACATGCTTATGCCGCGTTCAATCGACGCGAGCCTCCTTCGACGACGCCGGATTGGGTGAACATCGACCGCCGTCGCGGAGCAGCTTTCGCGCCCGGCGACACGATCGCGTATATCCAAGCGGCGTGGGAAGACTCGCCTGACACCAAGATCTACATCGCGGCGGTGCATCAGCTCAGCAACATCGGAGCTGTTGTCACTCATATGATGCATGGGACTGCGCAAGAGGGCTTCGACGCCGAGTGGCAGGACATCAACCTCGTGACCATCGAGGGCGATCTGATCAACCACTGCGAGATCTTCGATGAGGCAGACCTCGACGCCGCGCTCGCGAGGTTCGATGAGCTCAGCCGGCCGGCACCGCGGCTGGCAAACGCGGCAAGCCAGGTGGCCGACCGGTTCCTCGCACAATTCGCGGCGTGCGATTGGGACGCGATTGCGGAGCTTTTGACCGACGACTTCTCGAATGACGACCGTCGTCGGGTAGTGGGGGCGAGTATGCAACACGGCCGCGATGCCACAATCGATGATCTGCGGGCGATCGCGGACCTCTGGAGCACCACAGTGTCTTCGACCGTCGTTGCGACCCGCGGCGAGCGTCTCGCCCTAATGCGCTTTGGCTTCTCGGATAGTCAGGGATCCGAAGCGTTCCTCAGTGACATATTCGGTGTCGCGCAGATCACCGCCGATGAACGCGTCGCGGCGTTCGTGGCGTTCGACGCCGACGATTTCGACGCAGCCGTCGCCGAGCTCGACGCTCGGTACGTCGCGGGCGAAGCGGCCGCCTATGCGGAGACTTGGTCGGTGATCACGCGGGCTTACGGTGCAGTCAACCGGCTTGAGCCACCGCAGATCACACGGGACTTGGTGAACATCGACCATCGAGGCGAGACAGCGTTCGGGCCCGATGAGCTGTTCGCATACCTTCGCGCCCATCGGGAAGCCGACCAAGTCACCCATACATATGTCGAGTCGGTCCATCGACTGAACAACCGCGGAGCGGTCATCACGTACGCGGCGTATGAGACCTCGCGAGAGGGTTTCGACGCCGAGTGGCGGGGCGTCGCCCTTCTGACCGTCGAAGGTGAAATGGTCAACCGCACAGAAGTATTCGACGAGACAGACCTCGACGCCGCGCTTGCGAGATTCGATGAGCTCAACCGGCCGGCGCCGCGGCTGGAAAACGCGGCAAGCCGTGTGGACGATCGCCTAAGGGCGTACCTCGCGGCCCGCGAGTGGGCCGCGATGGCGAGCCTTCTGACTGAAGACACTTGTACCGACGACCGCCGTCGGATCGTGAATGTTGGGGTCCAGCACG
The DNA here is from genome assembly GCF_059813025.1 of Mycobacterium sp. NGS26. NCBI lineage: Bacteria > Bacillati > Actinomycetota > Actinomycetes > Mycobacteriales > Mycobacteriaceae > Mycobacterium > Mycobacterium sp. NGS26. Next base: position 273,572 of record NZ_JCALDU010000005.1, on the reverse strand, counting down.
GTCGTGCAGTCGCGATCGCGCAAGCCGAGGCAATGGCCGACCACGGGGTCAAGTTCGTAGCTTCGGAAGTCGTGGCAATTCGAGGAGAACGTCTCTTGCTCAGTCGTGCCCGATGGTCGGAGCCAGATCAGATGACTGAGGCGTACCACACCGAGGTGCTCGGCGTCATCGAGATCGACGCCGAGGAACGGATCGCGGCGCGGGTCTTGTACGACCCTGACGATTTCGGCGCCGCGCTCGAGGAACTCGACGCACGATACCTCGCGGGCGAAGCAGCCGCCTACTCCCGCGCGTGGTCGATAGTCACGAACGGTATAGCCGCAATCAACCGGCACGAGGTACCGCCGACCACGCCGGACTGCGTGAACGCCGACCACCGGCGAGGCAGGTCGATCGCGCCCGGCGATCTGATTCCGTATGCCCATGCCGCGTGGGACCTCACGCCGAACCTCAACATCTACGCCGAGGCCGTGCATCGCCTAAACAGCCTCGGAGCCGTCATCGCCGTCGCCGCCCGCGGCACCTCGCAGGAAGGGTTCGACGCCGAGTGGCGCGAAATCCACCTTCTGATGTTCGACGGCGACATGACAAGCAGGGGCGAGTTTTTCGAAGAGGAAGACCTTGACGCCGCCCTCGCAAGATTTGAACAGCTCACTCGGCCGGCACCCCAACTAGAAAGCGCGGCAAGCGAACTGATAGATCGTTTTGTCGCATACGTCTCGGCCCGCGACTGGGACGCCTTGGCGCAGTTATTCGCCGAGGACTATTACCACGACGATCGTCGCCGAGTAGTGAACGCCGGACTCCGAGAAGGTCGAGATGCCGCGATCGAAGACCTGCGGCTTGCCGCCGATGTCGGCTTTTCGACGAACGTGACGTTGAGAGTCATCGCGAACCGAGGCGACCACCTCGTTCTCACGCGCTCGTCCACGTCAGGCCGCGAAACCGACGCGATTCAAGTCGACGCCCTTCAGGTCATCGAGCACGCCGACGGACGAGTCACATCGGCAATTTGGTTCGATCCCGAAGACATCGACGCCGCGTTCGGAGAACTCGACGCCCGATATCTCGCAGGCGAAGCGGCAGCCCACGCGCGCACATGGTCACTCCTGGCGCAAACCTATACCGCATTCAACCGGCACGAGGTGAGCGCGACGACGCCGGACTGGATAAGCATCGACCACCGCCGGGGGATAGGTTTCGCACCCGGCGACATGATCAGTTACATCCACGCGGCGTGGGACGTCGCCCCTGATGCCAAGGTCTTCATCGAGGCAGCGCCTCGACTCAGCGCTCTTGGAGCGGTCGTCATTATCGCGGGATACGGGACCTCGCAAGAAGGATTCGACGCCGAATGGCGGGAGATCCACCTTATGACGTTCGCCGGCGACCTGATCAATCGCTGCGAGATATTCGATGAGGAAGATCTCGATGCCGCCCTAGCACGGTTCGAGGAACTCAACCGGCCGGCGCCACGATCGGAAAACATTGCAAGCCAAGTAATCAAGCGCTACTTGTCTCACTTCGCATCGCGCGAATGGAATGCCATTGCGCAGATGCTAAGCGACGATTCTGTCATCGACGATCGTCGGAGAACCGTGAACGCAGGGGTCCGCCGCGGCCAGGATGCCGTGATCGAAGACCTGCAAGCCGCCGCCAACGTGGGCTTCATGGCGATGACGGCTTCTGGCGTCATCGCTACCCGCGGTGAACGCCTTGCCCTCACGCGTTTTCGCGCCTCCGGCCGAGATGTCGAGACGACCCAGGTCGAGGGTCTTCTCGTCGTGGAGATCGACACTGACGAGCGGCTGGCCGCGGTCGTCGTGTTCGAGTCAGGTGACTTTGACGCGGCCTTCGCAGAACTCGACGCACGGTACGTGTCTGGCGAAGCGGCCGACCACACGCACACGTGGTCAGTCATCGCGGGCGCTTTCGCCGCGGTTAACAGGCATGAATTTCCCAGGCTCGCACCGGATTTGGTGAGCGTCGACCACCGCCGAGGAATGACTTTCGCGCCAGGTGAAATGGCTGCATACCTTCACGCTTCAATCGACGACGCGCCTGAAATCAGGATCTACAGCGAGTCCGTCCATCGGCTGACCAACCGCGGCGCGGTTGTCACCCTGGCGGCGCATAACAGGTCGCAACACGGCTTCCAAGCCGAGTGGCGCCTGATTAGCTTGTCGACGGTCGACGGCGACCTGATCGATCGCTGCGAACTATTCGACGAGTCGGACCTCGACGCCGCGCTTGCGAAGTTCGACGAGCTCGATCGGCAGGCACCGCGGTTGGAAAACGCGGCAAGTCGCGCCTACGAGCGCTTCTGGCGGTGCTTCGGTGCCCGCGATTGGGTGGGCATGGCGGAGGCGTGCGTCGAGGACATTGTTTCCGAGGATCGCCGCCGGGTGGTGAACGCGGGGATCAGACAAGGCCGAAATGTCATCATCGCCGACATGAAGGTCGTCGCCGAGGTCGGGACCGCCGACAACGTAACGTCGATCGTGGTTGCGACCCGCGGGGATCTCCTCACCCTCAATCGGGTTCACTCCCCGGCGCTCGAAACTGAATTGCTCAATATGGTCGAGGTCGACGCGGACAGACTGATCGAGACGGTTGTCGTGTTCGACTCCGACGACATCGATGCCGCCTTTGAGGAACTCGACGCTCGGTACCTCGCCGGCGAAGCAGCCGCTCACGCGCACATGTGGTCACTCGTTACGGCTGGGTACGACGCACTCAACCGTCACGATCAGCTCGTGACGGCACCCGACGACTACGTCATCGTCGACCACAGGCTGCGTACGAGGATCGACGTTGCCGATCTCACGGCATATCTCCGCGCGTCGTGGGACCTCACCCCGGACCTCCGCATGTACATCGAGGCGGTGCATCGGCTGAGCGACTCTGTAGCGGTCGTCACGCATACGGCATATGGCAAGTCGCGGGAGGGCTTGGATGTCGAGTGGCGAATGATCAACCTCGTTGCAAGTGACGGCGACCTAATCAATCGTTGCGAACTGTTCAATGAGGCGGACCTCGATGCCGCACTCGCGACATTTGAGGAATTGCAGACTCGAGCATCTCGGCTCGGAAATATTGCGAGCCAGGTGAACGACCGCTTCGACGCATATTTCGCCTCCCGCGACTGGGACGCGATGGCAGAGATGCTGGCTGACGACGTTTGCATCGACGATCGCCGGCGGGTCGTGAACGCCGGGACCCGCCATGGCCGGGATGCCGAGATCGCGGTCATGCGAGCGATCGCGGACGTAGGAACCGAAAACATAAAGTCTGTCGTCGTAGCGACCCGCGGTCAGCGGCTGGCTCTCCTCCGTACCCGCTTCAGCGGCAGCGACCGACGGCCCGAAGCCTTTCACTTGCACATGCTCGATATCATCGAGATCGACTCGGAACAAAGGATTCTCGCGCGCATCGCATTCGACCTTGACAACATCGACGGTGCTTTCGCAGAACTGAACGCCCGATACCTCGCCGGCGAAGCGGCCGCCCACGCGCAGACTTGGTCGGCCATCGTGCGGGCCTACTCGTCGCTCAACCGACGCGAACTACCCGCGACGACACCCGGCTGGACGAGCATTGACCATCGGCGGTTCGCCACGCTTGAAGATGATGCGTTTACCGCGAACATCCGTGCCTGGTGGGATCTCACGTCGGAAGCTCGAATCGACGTCGAGGCTGTGCATCGCCTGAGCAATTTGGGCGCAGTCATCAGCCAGGCGCCGTATATGACGTGGCAAGAAGGCGCCCAAGCAGAGTCGCGTGAGGTCTGCATGTTGACGGTCGACGGCGATCGGATCAGCCGTTGCGAGCTCTTTGACGAGGAAAACCTCGATGCCGCTCTTGCCCGCTTTGACGAGCTGCAGACACAAACCCCAAGGCTGGAAAACTTGGCAAGCCGGGTGGACCAACGATTTTGGGCTTGCATCGCGACCTGTGACTGGGACGCAACCGCGGAGCTCATAGCCGATGACATTTGCATCGAGGACCGCCGAAAGACGGTGAATGCCGGAGTCCGGCAGGGTCGGGATGCCTATATCGCGGACCTGCGAACGATCGCCGAATTCTCTCAGAACACGACGTCGACCGTCGTCGCGACTCGCGGAGCCCGCTTGGCCCTCACCCACATCCGCACCTCAAATCGCAACCTCGGGTTTGCGGCCGAACTGCTCTGCGTCGTCGAAATCGACGCCGACGGCCGGATGGTCGCGCGGATCGGATTCGACATCGACGACATCGATGCCGCGCTCGAAGAGCTCGATGCGCGGTATATCACAGGAGAGGCCACGGCCCACGCGCATACCTGGTCTGTCATCGCAGACGCCCACGCCGCGCTCAATCGGCGCGAACTTCCTGCGACGACGCCGGACTGCGTGAACAGCGACCACCGACAGGGGGCAGCGTTCGGGTCAGGCGACCTATTCGCATACATCCGTTCCGCGTGGGACCTCATGCCGGAAATTCGTGGCTATGTCGAGGCCGTGCATCGATTGCGCGATGCCGGAGCGGTCGTTACCCACGCGATCCACGGGACTTCACAAGACGGATTCGATGCCGAGTGGCGGCAGATCAACCTCTTGACAGTCGATGGCGACCTGATCAACTGCATTGAGCTCTTCGACGAGGCCGATATCGAGTCGGCAATCGCTCGCTTTGAGGAATTACAGCCGTCGGCGCCACGGCTGGAAAACGCGGCGGTCCGGGTGGGCGAGCGCTTGGCCGCGGACGTCGTGGCCCGCGATTGGGAAGCCATAGCGGAATCACTGGTCGACGACTTCATGTTCGACGATCGTCGACGAACGGTGAATGTCGGCGTCCGACGTGGCCGAGATGCCTACATGGAAGATCAGAAGGCGGTCGCCGCCCTCGGGTTCACGAACATGACGTGGGAAGTAATTGCGATCCGCGGAGAGCGCCTCGCGTTGACGCGCGCCCGCTACTCGGGCCGCGACGACGTGTTCGAAATCGAAGCCCTCCACATCCTTGAGACCGATGCCAACAACAGGTGCACGGCGGTTTTTTCATTCGACCTCGACGACATCGACTCAGCTTTAGAAGAGCTCGAAAACCGTTACCTCGCGGGCGAAGCGGCCGCCCACGCGCACACGTGGTCGGTGATTGCACACATCGTCGCCGCGGTCAACCAGCGTGAGCTACCCGCAACGACGCCAGACTGGGTAAACGTCGACCATCGCCGGGGAACAGCATTCGCGCCCGGTGATGCGATCCCATTCCTCTGTGCCACGTGGGATGAGACGCCGGACTTGGCCATTCACATCGAGACCGTCCATCGGCTAACCGACCTCGGAGCCGCCTATTCCGTGGCGGGGCGCGGAACCTCGCAAGACGGCTTCGACGCCGAGTGGCGATTGGTTCAAATTATGACAGTGGATGGCGACCTGCTCAGCCGCTGCGAGATCTTCGACGAGGCAGACCTCGACACCGTCCTCGCACGCTTCGACGAACTGCAGCCACAAACACCGCGATTGGAGAACGCCGCCAGCCGAGTGTTCGAGCGATTCCTTGCCCGCTACGCAGCCTATGACTGGGACGCCATAACGGAGATGCTGGCGGACGACATTTGCAACGAGGATCGTCGGCGAGTCGTTAACCAGGGGATCCGACACGGCCGGGATGCCACCGTCGCCAGCATGCGGGCAACTGCCGATATCGGAGGCTCGATTAGCGCGGCAACTGTCATCGCGACCCGCGGGGAGCGCCTCGTCCTCACTCGGGACTCCTTCCGTGACCAACAGTGGGAAGTCCTCGTCGAGGTGCTCGGCATCATCGAGATCGATGCCGACGAAAGGATCGTGGGACGCGTCGCGTTCGACGCCGACGACATCGACGCCGCCTTCGAGGAACTCGATGCCCGATACCTCGCAGGTGAAGCGGCGCCGCACTCACACACGTGGCGAGTAATCGCGGATGCTTGCACGGCATTCAACCGCCGCGAGATGTTCCCAACGACGCCGGACTGGGTCAGCATCGATCACCGGCCCGCGGTAGGTTTCGCGCCCGGTGACATGACCGCATACATCGGCGCCACGTGGGACGTCGCGCCAAACATCAAGGATCGCCTCGAGGTTGTGCATCGACTGAGCGACCTCGGAGCGGTCGTCACGCACGCCTCGAAGGGGACTTCGAAAGACGGCGTCGTCGCGGAATGGCGGGAGATCGCCATTCTGACTGTCGAAGGCGATTTGGTCAATCGTATCGAGTTATTCAACGAGGCAGACCTCGACGCCGCGCTGGCACGATTCGACGAGCTCGATCGGCCGGCACCGCAGCTCGAGAACGCCGCGACTCGTGCCCGTGCGCGTGTAGTCGACGCGTTGAATCGCCGTGATGTGGACGGGCTTCTGGCTGTCGCTACGGCCGACGGGGGCTATGAGGATCGGCGAAGAATCCTGCGCGACGAGGGAACGGCTCGCCCGGAATTCGTCCGCGCGCTGTTCGAGGCGACACGGGGAATGAGGTTGGAATCAGAGCCCGTCGCCGTCCGAGGATCGCGCCTCGCGCTGACCCGTGACACGTACCGCGACATCGAGGATGCCAGCCTACCCGTTACCGCCGAACACTTGACGCTCACGGAAATCAGCGGCGATGACTTGGTTCGCAGCACAGTGATTTTCGACCCTGACGACATCGATGCCGCATTCGAGGAACTCGAGACCCGGTATGTCGCCGGGGAAGCGGCGGCCCACGGCTAAGCCTCGGTCGGGGCAGCGTGGGCAGCGACGACAAGGTCGAGCGCGCTCAGAATTCCCGGGGTGGCGGCACAGACTGTGGGGATCGCGTTAACCACGCGGGCAGCTGTCGCGGCTGAACCGGGTAGCTCGCCGCCGTTGAGGGCGAAGTCGACCTGAACGGGTGGATTGCCGTCGACCGTGATCCGGGTGAGCCGTCGCGTGTCGCTGCCCGCAGCAATAGCGGGCGGCCAGTCTTCCACCGCTTCGTCAGGTATCGACCAGATCGATGAAAAGTGCAGCCGCGGTTGGCCGTCGACCATGCCTTCGAATCGCATTCGCACGCTGGCGATCGTGCCGGCGGGAATGTCCCCGGCGTCAAAGCTGTAGTGACGATCGGCAATGGCGACGTCTCGATGCTCGCGAACTGCGTCGAGAGTCAAGCCCAGTCCTTGGGCGAGGAGTCGAAGCGGCGGAGTGATGGTGCCAATCATTGCCCCGGGCGGATACATCTGGGCGTCTTGCTCGCGAGTTCGACCGAACCCCAGCATCGCGAAGAAGCCCCGCACTTTATAGGCACCGCACGGGATGCGTTCTTCGATAGATACCCGCGTGGGCAGCTCACTCATGCTCGCCGCATGCACGGCAAGGATGTCGGTGGTGAAACCCGGCGCAATGCCCGTGGCGAACAATGAGCTGTTGCCTCGGCGGCATGCGGCGTCCAGCTTCTCCCGTGATGCGACATCGAGCGATGGAGGATGAAACAGCGGGTGATATGACGGCGTGACGACGTTCTTTCCGCTCGCCAGGATCGCGCACAATTGGTCAACGACTTCGTTGGCATCGCGTCCGGATACTGCCGCGAAGTACGTGACGCAGTCGGCGTCAACCGCAAGGAAATCCTCGACGCTGTCAGTGGCCATCACCCCGACGGCCGACTCGCCAACCAGCTCGCCCGAGTCGCGGTTTACCTTATCGGCGCTGTGCACCAGTTGGCCGACCAACTCCAAACTCGGCGACCGCAGGATATGCCGAAGCGCGATCGATCCGGTGTAACCGGTACCGACATGCGCTACCCGATACATTCGTCCCATATCAAGACCGCTCCTAGCTGACGGTGCGCGGACCAAGTTACGGTACGCCGCGCCCACCCACTTCACACGAGATCAACATGTCGTGATGGTCGTCGGCGTCGAGCACTTCTCCTTGCTCCGCGACAACCTCGACGCAGGTCTGGGCCGGACGTGGTAGAGATTTCCTGGAGCCAACCAGAAGCAACCGAAAGGCACGAGAACATGGCGGAAACGCCCTCGCAACTGATCGACGCCCGAATCAAGGAGCTGGGCGACTGGCGCGGCGAAACACTCGCCCGCATCAGGAAATTGATCAAGCAGGCCGATCCCGAAGTGGTCGAGGAGTGGAAGTGGAGGGGCGTGCCTACCTGGTATGACGACGGGATGATCTGCACCGGCGAGACGTACAAGGACGTCGTGAAGGTCACCTTCGCCAAGGGCGCCTCGCTGGACGATCCCTCCGGCCTGTTCAACTCCAGCCTCGGCGGCAACACCCGGCGCGCGATCGACTTCCGCGAGGGTGACACGATCGACGACAAGGCGTTCACGGCGCTCATTCGTGCCGCGGTGGAGCTGAACAAGTCCTGACAGCCGCCCTGTACAGCACTTCACAAGGTGCTGTACAGTCGCTCAGCACGAGCGAACCATCCAGCAGGAGGCCGTCGGCGATGACGCGGGGACGAGATCGGCGCCGCCGGTGATCGCCGAGTCAGTCGAGGAGTTCCGGAGCCGGGCCAGGGCCTGGCTGGCCGGGAACATGCCGCGACTCGACCCGGTCAAGGCGGCGCTGCTCGAGCGCGACGCAGAGTCGTCCTGGCGGCGTGCCCGTGAGCTGCAAAAGGCGTTGTACGACGGCGGATTCGCCGGAATCTGCTTCCCCCGGGAGTATGGCGGGCTCGGACTGGGCTATGAGTACAAGAAGGCGTTCGACGCCGAGTCGGCGGCGTATGAGACCCCGATCCTGCTCAACGTGCCGTCGTTCGCCATCTGCTGCGCGACGATCCTCGACATGGGCAGCGAGGAACAGAAACGCACCCACATCCGAGCGGCGCTGCGTGGCGACGAGGTCCTCGTGCAGCTGCTGTCGGAACCCAGCGGCGGCTCGGACCTGGCCGGCGTCATCACCCGCGCCGAGCGCCGCGACGGGCGATGGGTCATCAACGGCGCAAAGACGTGGAGCACCTGGGCGTTCGCCGCCGACTATGGCCTGTGCCTGGCCCGGACCGACTGGGAGGTGCCCAAACACGAGGGGCTGACGATGTTCCTCGTCCCGCTTCGGCATCCCGGGATAACCATCAACCGCATCCGGCAGGTGAACGGATCGGTCGAATTCTGCGAGGAGTTTCTCGACGACGTGGACGTGGGCGACGACGCCGTCGTCGGGGAACCGGGCAAGGGCTGGGAGGTGGCCTCGCGGCAGCTCTACCACGAGCGCCGCACCATGGGCGACGGTTCGGAGTACACCAGCGGACCGGGAATCGCTGCGGCCGAAGACGTTTCGATCGACCTGATGAACCTGGTCGACAGGACCAACCAAGCAGACAACGAACGGGTCCGGGAGATGGTCGGCCGGGCCCTGGTCCACCGGGCGGTGCAGGGGCAACTCAGCGAGCATGTCTACCACGCCGTGGCGAATGGATCCCTGCCGCCCGCCGCGGGATCGATCATCCGGCTGTACATGGCCGAGGCCCACAATGTCGAGACCGACACCGCCTACGCGATCGCGGGCTCGTCGGCGGTGGTCGAGGACGCCGCCGGACAGCTCGACATCGGCACCCGCTACCTGGGCCGCCAGATCGCCAGCATCGGCGGCGGCACCACCGAAATGGCGCGCAACGTGATCGGCGAGCGGGTCCTGAACTTTCCGCGTGAGTACGCCGCCGACCGCGGCGTGCCCTTCAAACAGGTGCGGCGGAACAGGGCCGGGGAAGGCGAACGACCTTGAGCGACCATCTTCGCGACATCCGGGAGTTGATGAACGACGTCGACGCGTACCGCGACGAGCTGTACCGTCGCTGGACCGGCCTGCTCAGCTACCGGTACATCGGCCGCAACCACTCGTCGATGAACCTCGGCGAGACCGACGACACCGTCACGATCCGCCGCGACATGCGCAACGAGGCCGGCGGCATCATGGTTGCGCCGCTTGCTATTTCGTCCCCGGAGGGGTGTCAGACCGACATGGTCGCGGTGCCCAACCCGGTGATCGCGTCCGTCCAGATCATCGACCCCGGCTACGACGTCACCAGGATCGAGATCGTCGGGTCCGGCATCGTGCACCAGGGCCGGACCATGGGCTACGGGCGGTGCAAGATCGTCGACGCCGACAACCCCGAGCGGGTGATCGCCTTCAACGAGGGGCAGGGCGCGATCATCGGCACCCCACCGGAAGGCCTGGACAAGATGGACGTCTCGGGCACCGAGCTGGTCATCGAGGATTCGCCCGACCTCCCGCCGCTGTGGCAGGCCTTCGGCGCCGCCAAGCGCGACGACGGCCACTGGGTGCTGCCGGCGCTGAGCGCCGAACTCGCGTCACCGGATGCGGCCCTGCACATCGGACCCCAGCACGTCGTCCTCGAGACCGCCGCGACCGACCTTGCCGCCGACATCGCCGGAACGCGGAAGGTGCAGGTCATCAGCTGGCACGTGATGTTCATGTCGCGCGGCAAGGTGGGCCCGTTCCGGGTGCAGGGCACCGCCCACGCCGGTGCGCCCGGACGCGTCGGTGTGCGCATGCTGCTGCACGACGAGGGAAACGGCGACAAGGCCATCACCTCGGCGGCGGCGGTGTTCGACGTCGTGGGCTGACCCGACACCGGGTACTGTCCGGGCATGCAGGGGTTCGGCTTCGGCACGCTGGCGATGCTGACCGCGGTGGGTTTCGCGGGTCCGCTGCTGGCGTCGTTGCCGCGCTTGCGAATTCCCGTCGTCATCGGTGAGCTCGTCGCCGGCCTGATCCTGGGCAGGACCGGTTTCGGCGTGGTCAATCCCGCCAATCCGACGCTTCAGCTGTTCGCGAATATCGGCTTCGCGCTGGTGATGTTCGTGGTGGGCACCCACGTTCCGATGCGCGGCCGCGAGATGCGCTCCGCGGTGCCGCTGGCGCTCACCCGGGCGCTGCTCGCCGGTGTCGTCGCGGTGGCCCTCGGTATCGCGCTGGCGGCGGAGTTCGGCACGGGGCACGCGGCACTGTATGCGGTTCTGATGGCGTCGTCGTCGGCGGCGCTGGCGTTACCGGTGATCGGTGCACTGAAGTTGCGCGGGCCGCACGTGCTGTCGGTGACCACGCAGATCGCCATCGCGGACGCCGCATGTATTGTGTTGCTGCCGTTGGTGATCGACTTCCGCCGCACACCGACCGCGGCGTTGACGGCGCTGGTGATCGCGGGCGCCGCGATGCTGTTCTTTGTCCTCCTGCGCGCCGCCGACCGCAAGGGGTGGCGCAAGCGCCTGCACCACTATTCCGAGAAACACCGGCTCGCGCTGGAATTGCGCACCAACCTGCTCGTCCTGTTCGCGCTGGCGGCGCTGGCCGTCAACTCGCACGTGTCGATCATGTTGGCCGGCTTCGCGGTGGGCCTGGTGATCGCGGCGGTCGGCGAACCGCGACGGCTGGCGCGTCAGCTTTTCGGCATGACCGAGGGCTTCTTCAGCCCGCTGTTCTTCGTGTGGCTGGGCGCTTCGCTCCAGGTGCGCGAGCTCGGCTCGCACCCGAAGCTCATCCTGCTCGGGGTGGGTCTGGGGGTGGGGGCGGTCCTGGCGCACTGCGCGGGCAGGCTGCTCGGTCAGCCGCTCACGTTCGCGGTGCTGTCGGCCGCCCAGCTCGGCGTGCCGGTGGCCGCGGCCACCATCGGGACCGAGGAGCACCTGCTCGCCGCGGGCGAGGCGTCGGCGCTGATGTTCGGCGCCCTGCTGACGATCGCCTCCACCTCGATCGCCGGCGCGCTGGCGGCGCGGGGCCGGACCGCCGCGACCGTCTCGACCGCCGCGAGGGCAGACAAACCCGCCGCCACCGACCGGCCCGGGTAGCGTGGCGGCTGATCGACCGAAACGGGCGTGGCCGAAGGGGCTTTTCATGGTGGGCGGTACCGCCGGGCGCTGGATCACGCGGGCGCGGCCGCTGGTCGAACCGGCCTTGCTGGTGGGCACGCTGGGCGCCCTGGCGGCCGGCGGGATCGCGTGGCTGGGCGGTCGCCGCGACGTTGCCGACGGCTGCTGGATCGCCGGCACGGTCCTCGCGATCGCGCCGGCGTCGGTGTGGGTCGTTTCGGCGTTGCGCAGGCGGCGCGGCGGTGTCGACCTCATCGCGGTCCTGTCGCTGATCGGCACCCTGCTGGTCGGTGAGTACCTGGCCGGCGCGCTGATCGCAGTGATGCTGGCGGGTGGCCGCGCGCTGGACGCGGCGGCCGAGCGCCGCGCGTCCCGCGACCTGCGGGCCCTGCTCGAACGCGCGCCACGGTTCGCGCGCCGACGGGTCGGGGCGCAGGTCAGCGTGATCCCGCTGGCCGACGTGGCCGTCGGCGACCTGCTGGTGGTCGGCCCCGGCGAGGTGGTGCCGGTGGACGGCCGGGTCAGCGACGTCGTCGCGGTGCTGGACGAGTCCGCGCTCACCGGGGAGCCGCTGCAGGTCGAACGCGGCGTCGGCGAACCGATCCGAAGCGGTGTGGTCAACGCCGGCAGCGCTTTTGAGCTGCGCGCCACCGCCACCGCGGACCAGAGCACGTATGCGGGCATCGTGCAATTGGCCCAGCAGGCCGGCGCGGAAAACGCGCCGATCGTGCGGTTGGCCGACCGTTACGCGGCCTGGTTTCTGCCGCTGGCGCTGCTGCTCGCCGCCACCGCGTGGTTGGCCAGCGGATCGGCGGTGCGAGCCGTCGCGGTGCTGGTCGTGGCGACGCCATGCCCGCTGCTGCTGGCCGCGCCGGTGGCGATCGTCTCGGGCCTGTCCAGGGCGTCGCGCGCGGGCGTGGTGATCCGCGGCGGTGGCGCGCTGGAAAACCTCGGCCACGCAACGACTTTGGTGATGGACAAGACCGGAACCATGACGATGGGACGGCCGGTGGTCGTCGACGTGATCGCCGCCGCGGGCGGCGACGCGAGTTCGATACTGCGGCTGGCCGCTTCGGCGGACCAGCTTTCGCCGCACGTGCTGGCCGAGGCCATCGTGACCGAGGCGCTGCGCCGCGGCCAGGAGCTGTCGCTGCCCACCGACGTCGAAGAACAGCCGGGCCGTGGCGTCGCCGCGACCGTCGACGGCCGCCGGATCACGGTGGGCAAACTGCCGCCGGACGCGCAGAGCAACGCCTGGATGCGAACGGTGCTCAATCGCGCCCGCCTCGACAGCGCGGCCATCGCCTGGGTCTGCGTCGACGACGACCCCGCGGGCGCGGTGTTGCTGCGAGACCCGTTGCGCCGCCAGGCGCCCCGCACCGTGCGGCGGTTGCGCGAGGCCGGGCTGAATCGGTTGATCATGCTCACCGGGGACCGGCCCGAGCCGACTCGCGAGATCGCCACGATCCTGGGGCTGGACGAGGTGTACGCCGAGCAGACGCCGGCCGACAAGTTCGCCGCGGTGCGCGCCGAAAGCGAACGCGCGGTGACGGTGATGGTGGGCGACGGCGTCAACGACGCTCCGGCGTTGGCCGCGGCCACGGTCGGTGTGGCGATGGGCGCCCGCGGCGCCACCGCATCGTCCGAGGCCGCCGACGTCGTGCTGACCACCGATCGCATCGACCGGCTCGCCGACGCGATGGACGTCGCCCGCTGGTCTCGGCGCATCGCCGTGCAGAGCGCGGTCATCGGCATGGCCCTGTCGCTGATGGCCATGGTGATCGCCACGCTGGGGTGGTTGCCGCCGGCCCCGGGCGCGCTGCTGCAGGAGGGCATCGACGTCGCGGTGATCCTCAATGCGTTGCGGGCACTGCGGGGCAACCCGACGACCGAGGCGCCGTTGGCCGCCGACACCGAACGGATGCTGCACCGCTTCGCCGCCGAACACGAGGAGCTGCGCGACACGCTCGGGCTGCTGCGCGACAGCGCGGATCGGCTCGCCGCCGGCCCGGGCACCGCGGGATTGGAATCGCTGACCGCCGCGCATGCCCTGCTGGTCGACCGGATCCTGCCCCATGAACAGGCCGAGGAGAGCCTGCTCTACCCGGCGCTGGCCCGCCCGCTCGGCAGCGAGGCCACCGCGACGATGAGCCGGACGCACGCCGAGATTCAGCGTCTTTCCGATCGCATCGGCACGCATCTGGCCCTCGCGCAGGCCGCCGGGGCGATCCAGCCCGACCAGGTCGACGACTTGCTCGCCTGCCTCTACGGTCTCTACGCGCTCCTGCGGCTGCACTTCGTTCAGGAAGAGGAAAGCTATTTCGTTCTCGCGGAGGACGATAGCGAGTCCGCCCAGACACACCACCCGGCAACCTGAACCGTTTGCCGGCACCCCGCCCGTGGCACAAAGTCCCTTCGGAGTGGGGACGTGATGCCCTCGCGCGGTCCCCGGGATCGGCCGATCGTGGACACCAGGACGCGATACGGAAGGAACCACTGCCATGAATGCGCGCTTTCCCGACGCGGGCACGATCCAGACGGTGCTGGCGCTGGCGTCTCGAGCTCCCTCCGTCCACAACACGCAACCATGGCGGTGGCTGGTCGGGGAGGAGAGCCTGCATCTCTACGCCGATGCGAGCCGGCAACTGCCCAACACCGATCCCGACGGCCGGGATCTGATCCTGAGTTGTGGTGCCGCACTGAATCATCTCGTCGTTGCGGCCGCGGCCGTCGGGTGGCAGGCCAAGGTGGCCCGCCTGCCGAATCCGGCAGACCCCGAACACCTCGCCGCGATCGAATTGTCCCGCTCCACACCCGATCCCGTCGACATCGCGCTCGCCGCGGCGATACCACGGCGCCGAACCGACCGTCGCCACTACAGTTCCTGGCCGGTGCCGGTGGGTGACATCGCACTGATGGCCGCGCGGGCCGCCCGCAACGGTGTGACGCTGTGCCAGGTCGAGGACACCGACAAGCTGCACGAGATCGTGGCGCAGTCCGTCGTGGATCACATGACCCAGGATTATCTCGCCGAGCTCTCGGCGTGGAGCGGGCGTTACGCCTCGGTGGCCGGCGTTCCGGCCCGCAACACCCCGGTGGCCGACCCGACCGCGAAGATACCGGGACGGCTGTTTTCCGGTCCGGTGCTTTCGATGCCGCCGGGATCATCGGCCGCCGACGACAATGCCGTGGTCCTTGCGCTCGGAACCCGCAGCGACGATCGGCTGGCCCGGCTGCGCGCCGGGGAGGCCACCAGCCTGGTGCTGCTGACCGCGACGTCGACGGGGTTGGCCAGCTGCCCGGTCACCGAACCGCTCGAGGTGGCCGAGACGCGAGAGGCGGTGCGCTCCGAGATCTTCGGCAACGGCCACTATCCCCAGATGCTGCTCCGGGTGGGCTGGGCGCCGATCAATGCGGACCCGCTGCCGTCGACACCGCGGCGCGAGCTCTCCGACATCGTCGATTGGATGGCCGACGGCGAGTAGACCCGGCTGGTGGGGGCCGCCGCCCCTATACAGCGGGCCTCGGTGGGGCGGATGATGGTGGCGATGAGCGGATACGGCGACGAGTCCGATGTGGTCTTTTTGGATACGGCAGCGCTGCACCGACTTGTCGAAGTGCTGATCGAGCGAAGCTACCGCGTGGTCGGTCCGACCTTGCGGGACAACGCAATCGTGCTGGCCGAACTCGACTCGGCGGACGACCTGCCCCGTGGTTGGGGCGTCGACGTGGCACCGGGGCATTATCGGGTGCGCCGCCGCGGCGACGACGCGGTCTTCGGGCATTCGGCGGGGCCCGGATCGTGGAAACAATTCCTCCACCCGCCGCGGCAGCGGCTGTGGGCCGGCACCCGCGACGGGACCAGCGCCGCGCCGGAGGAGGAGGCCCCCCGGTACGCGTTCCTCGGCGTGCGCGGGTGCGACCTGGCGGCGATCGCCACCCTCGACGGGGTGCTCGGCCGTCCCGATTACCCGGACGGCTCCTTTGTCGCGCGCCGGCGGCGCGCGTTCATCATTGCGGTGAACTGCACGGAGCCGGGCGGGCTGTGCTTCTGCACGTCGATGGGCACCGGCCCGGCGGCCGGACCGGGCTACGACCTCGCCCTCACGGAGCGGCTCGACGGGGACGCGCCGTCGTACCTTGTCGATGTCGGCACTCCGGAGGGCGCCGACGTGCTCGCGGCGGTGCCGCAACGGCCCGCCGATGCCAGCGAGATCGGTTGCGCGCGAGCCGATGTCGAGGCCGCGGCGCACCGGATGGGTCGCCAGATGCCGGACGCGGACCTGCGAGACCTGCTCATTCGTCACCGCGAGTCCCCGCAGTGGGACGAGGTGGCCAGTCGCTGCCTGACGTGCGGCAACTGCACCATGGTGTGCCCGACCTGCTTTTGCACCAGCACCGAGGACGTCAGCGACCTCACCGGGGAGCACGCCGAGCGCTGGCGGAGCTGGGCGTCGTGCTTCGAGTTCGACTTCACCTACATCCACGGTGGCGGCAGCGTCCGCCAGTCCGGCGCGTCGCGCTATCGGCACTGGATTACCCACAAGCTGGGCACCTGGCACGATCAGTTCGGCATGTCGGGCTGCGTCGGCTGCGGGCGTTGTATCGCGTGGTGTCCCACCGGAATTGACATCACCGCAGAGATGAACAAGATGGCCGACGATGACTGAGGCGGCGGTCGGTTCTGCCGCGACGCCGTCGGCCATGGCGCCCGTGCCGTATCGGGTGCGCACCCGCGTGGTGGAGAGCCCCGACTCGGCCACGCTCACCCTGGAGCCGGTCGGCGAGGCGCTGCGAACCCCGCAACCCGGCGAGTTCATGATGCTGTACGCGTTCGGAGTGGGCGAGGCGGCGATCTCGATCAGCGGGGATCCCACCGTCACCGACGGATCGATCACGCACACCATTCGCGCGGTCGGCGCGGTCAGCCGGGCATTGCACGACTCCAACCCGGGAAGCGTTGTCGGGGTGCGAGGTCCGTTCGGGACGACGTGGGGACTGGACGAGGCGGCCGGCAGGGATCTGGTGATGGTCGCCGGCGGCGTGGGCCTGTGCCCGCTGCGGCCGGCGGTGCTGGGCGCGCTGGCGCGGCGGGAGCGCTACGGCAAGGTGACGCTCATCGTGGGGGCGCGGTCACGGACCGACTTCGTGTTCGCCGCCCAACTCGAAAAGTGGGCCCAAGAGCCGCAGATCGAATTGCATCTGATCGTCGACGCCCCGACGCCCGGCTGGGACGGCGAGGTCGGGTTGGTCACCGCGCCGCTGGGCCGACTGGAGCTGGATGTCGATCGCACCACCGCGTTCCTGTGCGGGCCGGAGCCGATGCTGCGCTTCGGGGCCGAGGCTCTGTTGGCGAAAGGCGTTGCCGCGCAAGATATTCGCGTGTCACTGGAACGCAACATGCAGTGCGGGGTCGGTTGGTGCGGTCACTGCCAGTTGGGGCCGCTACTGCTGTGCCGCGACGGGCCCGTCGTCACCTACGACATAGCGGGCCCGCTGCTGCGCGTGAGGGAGCTCTAGATGAATCGACCCACCCTGGCCGTGTGGAAGTTCGCCTCCTGTGACGGTTGCCAGCTGACGCTGCTGGACTGCGAGGACGAGCTGCTCACCCTCGCCGGCCAAGTCGAAATCGCCACCTTCGCCGAGGCTTCCAGCGCGATGGTCGGCGGACCCTACGACGTGTCGCTGGTCGAGGGCTCGGTCACCACCCGACACGATGAGCAACGGATCCGCGAGATCCGCGACCAATCGAAAATACTGGTCACCATCGGCGCGTGCGCGACGGCCGGCGGAGTGCAGGCGCTGCGCAACTTCGCCGACATCGCCGAGTTCACGTCCCTCGTCTACGCCAATCCCGAGTACATCGACACGCTGGCCACCTCCACGCCGGCGTCGGCGCACGTCAAGGTCGACTACCAGTTGCAAGGCTGCCCGATCGACCGGGGGCAACTGCTCGACACCCTCGCCGCGCTGCTCATCGGGCGCAAGCCGCGGCTGCCGGCCAAGACGGTGTGCACCGAATGCAAGCTTCGCGGCGTGACGTGTGTGCTGGTCGCCGACGGCACCCCGTGTCTGGGTCCGGTGACCCACGCCGGCTGCGGGGCGCTGTGTCCGCGGCATCGCCGCGGCTGTTACGGGTGTTTCGGCCCGTCGGCGGTGCCCAGGACCGCGACGCTGATCCCGCTGCTGCGCCGCGACGGCATGTCCGACGGTGACGTGGACCGGGTGTTCTCGACGTTCAACGTCGCCCCCTTCACCGACGAGCGGAGCAAGCAGTGAACCCGGAGACCCGAACCCTGAGTGTCGGCACACTCACCCGGGTGGAAGGCGAAGGCGCGCTGCACATCACGCTGAAGGACGATGCGCTGGACAGCGTCCGGCTCAACATCTATGAGCCGCCAAGGTTTTTCGAGGCCTTCCTGCGTGGACGCGCCTACACCGAGCCGCCGGACCTGACCGCGCGGGTCTGTGGAATCTGTCCGGTCGCCTATCAGGTCAGCGCCTGCAACGCGATCGAAGAGGCCTGCGGCGTGGACGTCGACGAGGGCCTTATTGCGCTGCGGCGGCTGCTGTATTGCGGTGAATGGATCAACAGTCATGCCCTGCACATCTATCTGCTGCACGCGCCGGACTTCCTCGGCTACCCCGACATCGTGGCGATGGCGCGCGATCACGCCGCGACGGTGGAGCGCGGGCTGGCGCTCAAGAAGGCCGGCAACCGGTTGATGGAGTTCGTCGGCGGGCGGGCGATACATCCCATCAACGTGCGGCTGGGCGGATTCTATTCGGTGCCAACCAAGTCCGACTTCAAGCCGATCGCCGAACAATTGCGCCGGGCGCTGGACGACGCGGTGGCCACGGTCGAGTGGGTGTCCGGGTTCGACTTCCCCGACCTCGAACTCGAGCACGAGTTCCTGGCGCTCACGGCGCCCGGTCGGTACCCGATCGAAAACGGCACCATCGTGCGCAGCGCGGGCCCGGTGTTTCCGGTCGCGGATTTCACCAGCCACGTCGCCGAGTCGCAGGTGCCGCACTCCACCGCGCTGCACGCGACTCTCGACGGCCGCCGCCACCTGACCGGCCCGCTGGCCCGGTTCTCGCTGAACTCGTCGGCGCTGTCGCCCGTCGCCGCGGAGGCCGCGGCCAACGCGGGGCTGTCATCCGAATGCCGAAACCCGTTCCGCAGCATCGTCGTCCGGGCCGTCGAGGTGGTCTACGCGATCGAAGAGTCGCTGCGGATCATCGACGCCTACGAGCGTCCGTCGCGGCCGTTCGTCGACGTCGCGCCCCGAGCGGGGGTGGGACACGGTGTCAGCGAGGCGCCCCGCGGCCTGCTGTATCACCGATATGAGATCGACGCCGATGGGCTGGTGTCGGCGGCGACGATCATCCCGCCCACCTCCCAGAATCAGGCGGCCATCGAGGCGGACCTGGCCCGCGTCGTCGCGGACAACCTGTCGCTGGACGACGCCGCGCTGACCTCGCTGTGCGAGAGGGTGATTCGCAGCTACGACCCGTGCATCTCGTGCTCGGCGCACTTCTTGACCGTGACGGTGCAGCGGCGGTGACGGGGGAGATCGTCGTCGTCGGCCTCGGCAACAGCTACCGAAGCGACGACGGCGTGGGCATCGCCGCCGCCGCCGCGCTGGACGGGCTGGCGTTGCCGGGGGTTCGCGTGGTGACGGGCATCCCGGAGCCGATGACGCTGCTGGAGGCGTGGTCGGGCGCCAGGCTCGCCGTGGTGATCGACGCCGCGATCGCGACCCCGTCGGTGCCGGGCCGCATTCGCCGCAGCACCGCGGGCGACGCCTTCGAGCCACCCGACGGGTTGAGCTCGCACGGCATCGACATCGGCCGCACCCACGAGCTGGGCCGGGTGCTCGGCCGAGTGCCCGACGAGCTGGTGGTGTTCACCGTCGAGGTGGCGGCCACCGGGCATGGCGTCGGTTTGACCCGTGAGGTCGCGGACGCGGTGCCCGAAGTGGTGCGTATGGCGGCGGCCGAAATCAACCGTAGCTGGGGACCAGCGACGCGATCGCCGCGCCCAGCTTCGCGGTGACTTCCTCGGCGATGCCCCTCAGGGCGGGCTCCCCGGTCACCTCGATCAGCAGGCCCGGGTCCATCGCCTCGACAATCACCGTGCCGTCGTCATCGGGGTCGGCGCGCAGCAGGACGTTGCAGGGGAGGAGCAGTCCGATCTCCCGATCCACGTTGATCGCGCGGTAGGCCAACTCCGGGTTACAGGCACCGAGGATCAGGTAGTCCTCGATGTCGACGCCGAGCTTGGCTTTCAGCGTTGCGGTCATGTCGACCTCGGTGAGCACGCCAAAACCCTCTTCCAGAAGGGCTTCTCGGGTGCGCGAGACGGCATCCTCGAAGCCGGTCGCCAGGCGTGCCGACAATGCGATGCTCATTTCGATCCCCCATCATGCGCGCGGTTAGGGTTCATCCCACCGTTCGAACGCTGCCCCGCGATAGGGACGGAAGTCCCAAGAATCGGGCTCACCCGGCCGTCGGCCGAGGCGTCGGCCGAGACGGCAAGGGACCTTTGGCCATTCAACTCGGTGACGTGGTACTCCTGCCCGCGGCGCCCCGCAGCGCGCACGATTGGACCGGAAAAGGCGAAAGGAGAGGCACGTGAGGGCAAAGGTCGGCGACTGGCTGGTGATCAAGGGCACCACGACCGATCGGCCGGACCAGCGGGGGCTGATCACCGAGGTTCACTCACCCGAGGGCGCACCACCGTATGTGGTGCGATGGCTCGCCACGGACCACGAGGCGATCGTTTTTCCCGGCCCGGACGCCGTCGTCGTCACGGCCGCAGAGCAGTCCGACGCCGACGAGCGTGCGCGGCATCGGTTCGGTGCCGTGCAGGCGGCCATCTCCCACAAGAGCGCGTAGGCGGCCATGAGCAATCGAAACTTCGGTCTGGGTCCCGCGCCGGGCGAGTACAGCGCGGACGACGACAACCAGCTCCAGCCACAGGACACGCTGATCGATCGCGGCGTCGATGACGTTCTCGACGAGGGATATTCGCCGCCCGACCGGCTCTACGGCCGCGGCGCGTTCGGGCCGCGGGAAACCCTCGACCAGCACCTCGCGGAAGAGGAGCAGGACCCGCTGTCGCGCATCGGCAACCCGTTCGACCCGGACGAACGGCAACGGTCCGACGAGGCCGAGCGTGAATTCGAGTTCCCGCGGCGACGCGAGGTGGGGCGGGCGCGGGCCGGCCGGCTTGTCGCTCCCGACAGGGGTTTTGGCGAAGACACCGAAGCGGAGCTGGTGGCCGAGGATGTCGGGGTCAGCGGGGGAGCGGCGTCCGCCGAAGAGGCAGCGGTTCACATCGTCGACGACGACTAGGCAAGGAGAGTCAGATGGCGGGCAACGACGCCGGCACGAAGGCGTGTCGGATCGACGTGCTGATCGACGAGCACGAGGAGCGCACCCGGGCGAAGGCGCGGCTGTCATGGGCGGGCAAGGAGTTCGTCGGTGTTGGTTTGGCGCGGCTGGACCCGCGCGACGAGCCGGTGGCCCAGATCGGTGACGAACTCGCGATCGCCCGGGCGTTGTCCGATTTGGCGAACCAGCTGTTCGCCTTGACGTCGAACGACATCCAGGCCAGCACCCATGAGCCGATCACCGGTCTGCACCACTGACATGAAACAGCCCCAAGATTTCCCAGCCGCCCTCGAAGTCGAGGTGACGACGCACGGCCGCCTGCCCGGCATCGAGGACTACGCGAGGGCCAAGATCGGCGAGCTCGCTCGCTTCACCCACCAACGGGTGTTGCGCGCGCACGTCAAATTGAGCGAGCACGGCGACCCGGCCGTGCAACGGCGGGTGATCGCCCAGGCGAACCTCGACGTCAACGGCCGGCTGGCGCGTGCCCAAGTCGAAGCGACCACCGCGCGCGAGGCGATCGATCTGCTGCAGGCGCGGTTGCGCCGTCGGCTGGAACGCGGCGCCGAACATCGGGACGCCAAGCGGCACGAACGGAATCATCGGCCGGGGTATTTCCCCAGGCCCGAAAGCGAACGCCGGATCGTGCGCCACAAGTCGTACGGCCTGAACACCTGCACGGTCGAAGAAGCCGCGCTCGAGATGGAACTGCTCGACTACGACTTCCACCTCTTCACGGAGGAGCGCACCAAGCAGGACAGCGTGCTGTACCGCGGCCGGTCCACGGAATACCGCCTGGCACAGGTCAATCCGGAACACGCCGGCCAGCTGGCGCCGTCCGAGTTGTCCCTGAGCGTCAGCCCGCAGCCGGCTCCGCGGCTGACGGTCGAGCAGGCAATCGAGCGGATCGAGCTGCTCGGCCTGCCGTTCGTGTTCTTCGTCGACGCTGCCCGAAACCGTGGGTGCGTGCTATATCACCGCTACGACGGGCATTACGGGCTCATCGCGCCGGCGAGCTGACGGACTCGTAGAGCGCCGACAGGCGGTCGGAAAACTTCTCGATGACGGCCTTGCGGCGCAGCTTCAGGCTGGGCGTTAGGTCCCCGGCCTCCACCGACAGCTCGCGGTCGAGGATCGCGAATCTCTTGACCTGCTCCCAGCGATTGAGCTCCTGGTTCAGCGCGTCGATGTACCCGGCGATCAGTTGCTCGGTTTTCTCGTCGCGCGCTATCTCGGCGAAGGACCTGCCCGCCAGGCCGTTCTTGCCGGCCCACTCGGTAATGGCTTCGCCGTCGAGGCTGACCAGCGCCACGCAATACGGCTTGGCCTCGCCGTAGACGAGAAGCTCGCTCACATACGGGCACAGGCCCTTGAACCTCGCGTCGATAGCCGACGGCGCCACGTACTTGCCCTGCGAGGTCTTGAACATGTCCTTCTTGCGGTCGGTGATCCGCAGGAAGCCGTCGGCGTCGATCTCCCCGATGTCGCCCGTGTGGAACCAGCCGTCCGCGTCGAGCGCCTCGCTGGTGGCGTCCGGCAGGTCGTGGTAGGAGGTCATCAATCCGGGCCCCCTGAGCAGGATTTCGCCGTCGTCGGCGATCTTGACGTCGGTGGCCGGGAATGGCCAGCCGACGGTTCCGAACCGGTATGCGTTGGGGCGGTTGATGAATGACGCGGCCGCGGTCTCGGTCAGTCCGTAGCCCTCGAGCACGATGATGCCGACGGCGTCGAACCACTGCGCGACCTCACGGTCCAGCGCGGCGGCCGCGGACACGAAGAAGCGCAACCGGCCACCGAAGCGTTCCCGGATGGTGGAGAACACCAACCGGTCGGCGACCCGATAGGCCAGCGATGACGCCAAAGACGGCTTCTTGCCGGCCTGCAGGGTTCGCGACCTCTTCAGGCCGACTCTGATAGCCCAGGCGAATACCTTCTTGGCCAGCCGGCCCTGCTCGGCCACCATCCCCTCGATGCGGGCATGCGCCTTCTCGAAGATCCGCGGTGCCGCGCCCATGATGGTGGGATGCAGGGCCGCGAGGTTGTCGACGATCCGTTCGACGCGGCCGTCGATCGCGGTGGGGAAGCCGATCTGTAGCGGCAGCGCGAGCATCACCTTGCCGAATGCGTGCGCCAGCGGCAGCCAGAGAAAGTTCAGATCGTCGGGGCCGAGGATGCCGAGCGAGTCGATGGCCGCGGCGGTGTATGTCCACGCCCCGTGGGTCAGGCGCACGCCCTTGGGTCGCCCGGTGGTGCCGGAGGTATAGATGAGGCTGGCGAGCTGGCCGGGACCGACGCTGGCGACACGTTCCGTGACGGCGTCGGGCGAATCGGCGAGCAATTGCTTCCCCAGTTGCTCGAGCTCGCTCAGGGTGATCGCCCAGTCGCCGTCCCCGCTGCCGTCCATCATCACGACCTTGCTCACGTACGGCAGTTCGTCGCGGTGCTCGAGCAGCTTGTCGAGCTGGGTCTGGTTCTCGGCGACCACCACCCGGCTGCCCGAATTGGCGACGATGTACGCGACGTCGCCGGCATTCGTCGTGGGATACACGGTGGTGGTGGCGGCACCCGCGCACATCACGGCGAAATCGACGAGCACCCACTCGTAGCGGGTCGACGACGCGAGCGCCACCCGATCCTCCGGGGCGATTCCCAGCGAGATCAGCCCGGCGGCAATGTTCTCGACGCGCTCGCCAACCTGCTGCCAGGTCACGCTCTCCCAGCTGTGGTCCTGTGGGTACCGAAAGGCCTCCGCGTGCGGGGTGGCCGCCACACGGTCGAGGAACATGTGCGCCACGGACGGCGCACGATTCTCGATCTTGGCTAAGTCCGGCCTCTCCCTCGAGGCGAGCTTTGTGGTCATGTCGCTAATCCATTAGTGCCGAGTCGAATACCGCTGGTGTATGCGGTAGCAGTTCGATACTGCTGGGGCGTCACCCCTGGACGATAGTGACAAAAGTCATCCGCACAATCGGCAGACGGCCCGTCTCGAGACGCTCAGTTGGCAACCGCTATGTCAACGGACAAGCGCTCGCTTATGGCATACGCTGTGGGCCAATCGCCGCCACGCACCGCGCGCTCGAGGTCGTCTACCAACGGGCTGTGCGCGCCCAACTCGTCCAGCCACGTGGAGACCGTGGCCGTGATCTGGTGCGCGGGGACCCGAGCTGTGTGGCCGTCGTGCAGGCGATCGGTCAACTGATAGATCGTGGTCGTGGGCTTGCGGTGTGGCAAATGATTCCGCCATGTCGCTGCGCTCATGATCCCTCCCCCTTAGCCTTACCCGACCCATTCGACCAGTGCCGCATACCTAGCCGTAGGGGCTAATAGCACGGCTGACGGCATGCTTTGGTCCCGCGTCAGACACGCCGAAAGCCTATCGCGGCGGGGCCCTTCGTCACCGCGCTTTGCGCGAACTGCCCGGGTACCGTCTTGGTGAGATGGCAGCTGCGTCAACCGATCACCGTCAGGCCGAGTGTGAGCGCCGTTAGCCCCCAGGAGCTGACGGCGCTGGATGCCTTTACCGGCATCCCGGCGCAGGAGCTGGCGGCATTGGCCGGCGCCCTGGAGCCGCTGCGCGCGGCCGCCGGCCAGGTCCTGATGCGACAGGGTGAGCGCGCGGTGTCCTTTTCGATCATCACGTCCGGCCGCGTCGAGGTCAGGCACACCGGCGCGGACGGTGAGGTGATGACGACCGAGCTTTTGCCGGGGACGATCGTCGGCGAAATCGCCTTGCTGCGAGACGCACCCCGAACGGCGACCGTGGTCGCGAAGGACGATGTGTGCGGCTATGTGGGATACCAGGGCGCGTTCGAGCGGATGCTCGCCATGCCGGTCGTCGCGGAACGGATGGTGCGGACCGCGCGGCAGCGATTGGCCGCATACATCGCACCGATCCCGGTGCCGGTCAAATGCGGCGCCAAGCTGTTGTTGCGGCCGGTCCTGCCCGGCGACGCCGAGCGCTTCAAGGGCAGCGGGTCATTCTCGCGGGAGACGCTGTATCACCGATACCAGGGCGGTGCCCCGACCGAGGCACGGTTGGCCTACCTGTTCGAGGTCGATTACGTCGACCATTTCGTCTGGGTCGTCACCGACGGCGCGGACGGGCCGGTCGTCGCCGATGCCCGCTTCATCCGGGACGAAGACGACCCGGGTTCGGCGGAGGTCGCCCTCACCGTGGCGGACCCGCTTCAGGGCCGCGGCATCGGAACGCTGCTGCTGGTCGCGCTGGCGGTGGCCGCCCGCGTCGACGGCGTCGAGCGGTTTCATGCGCGGGTGCTTTCCGACAACCCGCCCGCGCGGGTGTTGGGCGACAAGGTCAATGCCCATTGGGAGCAGGAGGAACCCGGCGTGATCACCACGACGGGAGAGATCCCGGCCTTCGACGACCTGCCCCTCGACCGCGACACGCGCCGACAAATCCGGCGCGTGGCCCGGCAGGTGATCCACGCGTTCGACTGACTCCTTTGCGGTCAGTGACCCTCGTGACTTTCGTCGGGTCGTAAGTCCCTAACCCGCGGAGTCGGCGGGGTGTTAGCGTGCCGCCATGGCAACTCGAGCCGGCAATGACGAGCAACTACCGGGCGCTTCTCGGAATGTGCCGGGCATCGGTGTTTTGGGTGGGGCGATCTCACCGTTCACAAATGCCGGCCTGTTCTTCGCTCGGTCGTGGCGCGACTACCTCGGTCGGGGACCGGATGAACTTCCGATCGCGCGACCCACGGTCGCCTTGGCCGCGCATGCTTTTCGCGACGAGGTCGTGCTGGTGGGCCTCAAGGCGCGCCGCCCGGTCAGCCAGCCCAAGCTGTTCGAACGGATCGGCCGGGAAGTGGCGGCCGCAGTGGATTTCTACGGGGACAAAGGATGGTTCGAGGACCCGAAAGGGTTTCTCGGTCAACCCCCGCCGCTCACCGACGCCACGGTCCGGAAGGTCAAGGGACGCAGATCCTCCTTTCATCGCATGGTCTTCGACAGCGGGTACGCCCCGCATCCGGGCGAACCGGGCGGGGATCGCTGGCTGGAGTACACGGCCAACGACCGCGAGTACGCGCTGCTGCTGCGTCACCCCGAACCGCGTCCCTGGTTGGTGTGTGTGCACGGAGCCGAAATGGGCCGGGCCACTCTCGATCCCGCCATATTTCGCGCCTGGAAACTGCACGACGAACTCGGTCTCAACGTCGTCATGCCCGTCCTCCCGATGCACGGGCCGCGAGCGCGCGGCCTCCCCAAAGGAGCAGTGTTTCCGGGAGAGGATGTGCTCGACGACGTGCATGCCACGGCGCAGGCGGTGTGGGACATTCGCCGGCTGCTGTCCTGGATACGGCTGCAGGAGCCAGAGTCGCTGATCGGCTTGAACAGCCTTTCGCTCGGCGGCTACATCGCCTCTTTGGTCGCCAGCCTCGAAACCGGGCTCACCTGTGCGATTCTCGGCGTGCCCGTCGCCGACCTGGTCGAGCTGCTGGGACGGCACTCCGGCCTCCGTTCCGACGATCCGCGCCGTCACACAATGGAGTTGGCCGAACCCATCGGGCGGATGGTGTCACCGCTGTCGCTCACCCCGCTGGTGCCGATGCAGGGCCGCTTCATCTACGCCGGCGTCGCCGACCGGCTTGTGCATCCACGCGAGCAGGTGATCCGGCTCTGGGAGCACTGGGGCAAACCGGAGATCGTCTGGTACCCGGGCGGTCATACCGGATTCTTCCGCTCGCGACCGGTGCAACGGTTCGTGTGGGATGCGCTGCGGCAGTCGGGCCTTCTCGAGCAGCCACCGACGGAGCGCGACCAACCCGCCTAGGCTTCACATGATTCCGATGGATCCGCTGGACGCCGCGATGATGACCGCGGAGTTGGTGGCCAGCCCGATGCATGTCGGCGCGGTGCTGATCCTGTCACCGCCGGCGGATGCCGGCCCCGACTTCGTCGACAATCTGCATCGAGCAGCGCTCGCCGGCAACGACTCGATCGATCCGAGGCTTCGCCGTTACGCGCATCGGGGGATGGACACCGGCGGCATGTGGGTGTGGCGCGACATGGACACCGTCGATGTGGGCCGACATTGCCAGCGCCGCACCGTATCCGGTGGGGACGGCGAGTTCTGGCGGCTGATCGGCGAGCTGGATGCGACGCGCCTCGACCGGTCCCGCCCGATGTGGATGTCGTATCTGATCGACGGCCTCGACGACGGCCGATTCGCCTTCTACATCAAGGTGCATCACACCGTCGTCGACGGTGTCGCCGGTTTCCAGATGATCGCCGACGCGCTGAGCACCGATCCGACGCATCGGTCGATGCCACCCTTCTACGCGGACCGTCGTGAAGAATCCACGCCTGCGCGGACATCGACCGGATTCGTGCCTCGCCTGCTCGCACCGATACGCGCGCTCGCCGGCGCGACCATGTCGGGCGTCGGGCTGGTCGAGCGGGTCGTTGCGGGTGAGCTGTCGACGATGGTGGACAGCCTGGTCGGGCACACGACGGTCCTGCCGTTCGGAGCGCCGTACACGCGATTCAACCGTCGTCTGGGGCCGGAGCGTGCCGTGTGCGCGGGAAGCTGGGCCAAGGAGCGCATCCGGGCCGTGCAAGAGGCGGCCGGGGTCACCGGAAACGATGTCGTCAACGCCGTCGTTGCCGATGTTGTGCGCCGCTGGCTGCGGGATCGTGGGGAACTGCCCCGGCGGTCATTGGTGGCCGCCTGCCCGATCACGGTGCGCGATCGCACCCGCCTCGCCGCAAATGACCAGCACGGCAACAGGTTCGGCCTGTGGCTGTGTCCGTTGGGCACCAACCTGGACGACCCCGTCGCGCGGCTGGATCTGATCCACCGGTCGATGGCGGAGGGGAAACAGTGGGTGGCGGGCCGCGGATCGGCGGCGTCGCTGCTGACGGCCGCGGGCAGCATCGCAGCGACGGTGATTTTCCCGATGCTGCCGTTCACGCCCAAGATCCGCACCGGGTACAACCTGCCGATCTCGCACGTTCCTGGCCCGCAGCGCGAAATGTATTGGAACGGGGCGCATATCGACGAGATGTACCCGGTGTCGGCGGTTTACGACGGCCAGACACTCAACGTGACGACGTGCTCGTACGCCGACCGCATCGGGTTCGGATACGTTGCGGGCCGCGAGGTTGTGCCCGACATCGAGTCCCTGATACCGCTGACAGAGCAGTGTCTGAGCGAATTGGAATCCGCCTTGGGTGTGGAGGCGCATGCCCAGGCTTAGGCGACCTTCGGCGCGGACGCCCACCCCGTATAGGTCAGATACAGGCCGACCAGGGCGATCGCGATGAAGCCCGCCCGCCACGAGGTGCCCGTGTCGAGCGCGGTGCAGTCAGACGCGCGAGCGCGCTCATATGTACGGGGACACGCCGTCCAGGCCGGCATTTTGAGGACGCTCGGCTAGGGCCCTAAACGCCCTAGGGCCGAGGCGCGACGCCCCCGTAGGCCATGATGCGATGCAGCACGACATGGGACGCGTCGCCGTTGTTGGCGACGTGGGAGAACCCCTGCCGCCTGAGAAAGGTGTCGAGACGTCGATCGACCGACCAGTCGGCATAAGTCGGGCCGGCGTATGGCGAGTGCAGGAATTCCCGAGCGAAAGCGTCTACGTCAGAATCGGTGAACGATGGTGGGTGTTCACCCATAATCGTTCGGCTCCTTTGTTCGGCCATTACCGCCGCAGCAACGTTACGTGAGACCAGGCCGTTGTTTTGTCACGTTCGGATTGCGGATCGGGCCCAGAGTCATCAACGAAGCAACGGTATGCGCGGGGCACATTGCCAATGGTCGCGAGGACCATTGGCCCTGGCGAAGAGGCGCGACCCCATCCAGACTGGCGCCATGGGCAACATGAAGAAACGGACAGCTCAGGCGGCGATGCTGCTGGCGATGCTGTATGGCGCCCGACGGTACTACCGCAATTGGGGCACGACCAAGGCCGAATGCCGGATGCCGCTGCCCGGCGATAATTTGGTGGCCGACCCGGCCATTCAGACAACCGAAGCCGTGTACATCGACGCGCCGATATCCGCCGTCTGGCCATGGCTGCTGCAGATGGGCCAGGAGCGGGGCGGCTTCTACGGCTGTGAGTGGCTGAAAAACCTCGCCGGACTGAACCATCACGATGCCGATCGCATCCACCCGGAGTGGCAGCGACTCGAGGTCGGCGACGGCGTGCGCCTGGCCCCCGCAGGCTGGATGGGGCTACCGGACGGGGTGACATTGACCGTCGCCGAGGTCGTGCCCGAGAAGTACATCGTGCTCAACGCGACGCGCCCCGACCAGCGCTGGAATGCGGTGTGGTCGTTCCACCTCCAGCCGCACTGGGAGGACCGCGTCCGGCTCCTCACCCGCGCCAGGATCGCGTTGCGTCACCCGGGCGAGGTGTTTCTCATGGAACTGGTCAGGCCCGTGATCGCACTGGGGACGCGCGGCTTGCTGCTGGGCATCAAGCACCGGGTCGAGAGGCCGGTGACGCCGAGCCCCGACCGAAACCGCGACACGGCAGCGAGCCTCAGCGAAGGCCTATAAGGCCTATAAGGCCCTGCCCGTCAACATTTTTGGAGATTACGAGAATGCGCGACGCGATCCCGCTGGGGCGAATCGCCGGGTTCGAAGTGAAGGTGCACTGGAGCGTCATCGTCATCCTGTGGTTGTTCACCTGGAGCCTGGCCACCACGTTGCCCGATGCCGTTGCGGGTTATGCGCGGGCGATCTACTGGCTGGCCGGGGCGTGCGGCGCGGTGGTGTTGTTGGCATCGCTGTTGGCCCACGAACTCGCGCACGCGGTCGTCGCGCGTCGCGTGGGGGTGAGCGTGGGCAGCGTGACGCTCTGGCTGTTCGGCGGTGTGACGACGCTGCACGGAGAGGCGAAGACACCGAAGGCGGCGTTCCGGATCGCGTTCGCGGGTCCGGCCACCAGCCTGGCCCTGTCCGCGGCATTCGCGACGGTGGCCCTGGCGCTCGTCACCGTGCGCGCCACGGCCATCGTGGTCAGCGTCGCCTGGTGGTTGGCCGCCATCAACTTGCTGCTGGGACTGTTCAACCTGCTGCCGGGTGCCCCGTTGGATGGCGGTCGGCTGGTGCGTGCTTACCTGTGGCGCCGGCACGGGGATAGTGTGCGCGCCGCGGTCGGTGCGGCACATGCCGGGCGCGTGCTCGCAATCATCCTGATCACGCTGGGATTGGCCGAGTTCTTGGTGGGCGGGCTTTTCAGCGGCGTTTGGCTGGCGTTCATCGGGTGGTTCATCTTCGCCGCCGCGCGCGAGGAAGAACTGCAAGTGACGACCAAGCAGGCCCTGACCGGGGTGCGCGTTGCCGACGCCATGACAGCCAACCCGCACGCGGCGCCCGGCTGGCTTACCGTGGAGGAGTTCATCGAGCGCTATCTGCTCGGCGACCGTCACTCCGCGTATCCGGTGGCCGAGCGGGATGGATCCATCATGGGGCTGGTCACGCTGAGGCAACTGCGCGACGTCGCGCCCGCCCGGCGGGCCACGACCAGCGTGCGCGAGATCGCCCTGCCCCTGGACAGCGTGCCGACCGCGGCGCCGCTCGAGCCGCTCAGCGCGCTCATCGAGCGGCTGGGCAGCGCCGGGCACGGCAGCCGCGCGCTGGTCATGGACCAGGGCAGGGTGGTCGGCATCGTCACGCCGAGCGACCTCGCGCGGCTGATCGACGTCTACCGGCTCGCCCACCCGGAACCGTGGGGACACCGCGGCGACGCGGAAAAGTATTCCAACGCCGGTTGATCCCGGCACCGACTCCGGGAGGAGCGCAGACGATGAAACCGATCATCGCGTGTATCGACGGCTCGGACGCGGCGATCGCGGCGGCACTGTGGGGCATCGACGAGGCCATCAGTCGCGCCGTTCCGCTGCGTCTCGTCTCGGTGATCAAGCAGACACATCCGTCCCCGGACGACTACGCCCGCGACCTCGCCCATGCCGAGAAATCGCTTCGCAAAGCACAATTGGCGGTCGAGAGCAGCCGAACGCCCTTCGACATCGAAACCGAGATCCCCCGCGGGCCGGCGGGACCCGTTCTGGTGGAGGCCTCCCGGGACGCCGAGATGGTGTGCGTCGGCTCCGTCGGGATCGGGCGCTACGCTCGCGCGCTCCTGGGCTCCACGGCAACCGAGCTCGCCGCAAAGGCGCATTGTCCCGTCGCGGTCGTGCGTACGGGATCCGAGCTGCCGGCGCCGGCCATCAATTGGGTCGTGGTCCGAATGACCGACGCACCCGACAACGACGCCGTCATCGAATGCGCCGAATGGGAGGCGAAGTTGCGCAACGCGCCGATGCTCGTCCTGGGCGGCCGACCGGAGGAACTCACCGAATATGCGGACGGCCGGTTCGAACGGCGGGTGGAGGATTGGCGGCACCGTCATCCCGAGGTGCGCGTGTACCCGATCGCAACCAAGTTCGCGATCGCCGACTTTTTGAAGGCCAACAACGAGCGGGTTCAGCTCGCGGTCATCAGCGGCGCCGAGGCCGATCAGCTGGCGCGGCTCGTCGGCCCCTCCGGGCATCCGCTGTTTCGCCACCCGGAATGTTCGGTGCTCGTGGTCCGCGGCTAAAGCCCCTCTATTCCACGGACTCGCGCGCCACGATCACCGGCACCCGCGCCATCTCGGCGACGGTTTCGCCAACCGAACCCACCAGCATCCCGGCGAATCCGCCGCGGCCGCGGCTGCCGACCACGATCAGCTGGGCATCCTCCGAGCGTTTGACAAGCTGGCGCGCCGGCTGGTCGCGCACGACGGTGCGCTCAACGCGGACATCCGGATACCGTTCCTGCCAGCCCGCCAAACGCTCGGCCAATACCTCTTCCGCCATCGACTCTGTTGCCGGCCAATCGATTCCGGGCCACTCCGAGACGTCGGCATCGCTCCATGCGTGCAGCGCGACCAACTCCACATTCCTGCGCGACGCCTCGTCGAACGCGACCGCGGTGGCGAGCTCGGATGCCGGCGAGCCGTCGACGCCGACCAGCACCGGCGCCTGACTCGAATGCCGGATCGGCGGGTCGTCGTCGTGGACGATCGCCACCGGACAATGGGCGTATCGGAGCAACCCGGAACTGACCGAACCGATCAGCCGGCCGGGCCAGCGGCCGCTTCCTCGGCAACCCAGGACGACCAGCTGCGCGTTCTTGGACAGGTCGACCAACGTGGGAACCGCTGCGGAGGACAAGATTTCGGTGTGCACCGCGGCGGGACCGCCGCGCTGCGACGCCTCTTTGACGACCCCGAGCGCGTCGTCGACCAGCCGGCGGCCACGATCGTGCTGCCAGCGCTCCAGTCCCGCGGGCAGCCGCGCGGTCGCCCACGTCGCGACCTCCGGAGAGATCGCATGCACGAGGGTCAGCGGAATCTTGCGCAGCTCGGCGTCGCGCGCTGCCCACCGCACCGCTACTTTGGTGGCCGGTGATTCATCGACGCCGACGACGATTCCCAACGATGCGTTGCGCGATGACATGGCGGTTCCTCTGCGGACGTCATGCAGCGCGCCGAACGTCCGGAGCCGATGACTCCGCCTGCGGCACAGGTTCGTTCGGCACCGGCCGCCAGCCGACGTACGTGAGGTACAGCCCGACCAATCCGACGAGGATGTCGACGCTCACCCACAGGGCGCTCATCCGGATCGCGGCGTCGGCGGCGCGCATGAAGGCATGCGGGAAGGCCATGAGGAACACCGCGCGCAGCGCGAACACCCAGCCCAGCACGGACACGGTGATCGCGGCCGCGCCCCGCCAGTACTGGTGCAGCCCGACGATGACAAGGGCTGCCAGAAGCAGGAACGCGCCCGTCACCCAGGGCCACGCGGCGCTGGCCTCGAAGTCCGATAGCAGCTTTCGCATGTCGGATGCGCGGGCCACCGTCGTGGCGACCACGATGACCAGGAACGGGCCGAGCACGCGGGCGAACATCCGAGTCCGGAGTTGCTGTCGTTCTGTGGCGCTCATTGGTCACACCTCCGTCAATTGGCGATGAGATTCGCATCCCATAGCCACATCTGAGCATTGACCGGTGTGCAGGGGGAGGGGCTGAAGTCCCACACTGTCGGGACATTCGTCGCGAATATCGCAGCCGCTCACCGGTAGGCCCATATCCCGAGGGACGAAGGGCTCTCGCGGCGCGTCGGCAGCGCGAATACGGTCGACATAGTTGCCCGCGACCGCGAGAAGGTTGACCCGTGTCCGATCAGGAGCCAGGCGCCCGCCGCCAGCCGGCTGCGATCCCGACCCGGATGAGGGAGGTCAGGACGCACCGCAGCCACACGAGCGGTGTTGGCGACCAAAGCGCTTCGGCCCTGGCCCTGGACCCGGAGGAGGCGGCCGACCGGCTGTTGCGGGATCTGCGGAGCACGCCCGAGGGGCTGTCGACACGCGAGGCGCAGCGGCGCCTGCTGCAGTACGGGCCGAACACCCTGCAGCGACGGCACAAGCGCCGCTGGCCCACCGAGTTGGCCCGCCAATTCACCCATCCGCTGGCCCTGTTGCTGTGGCTGGCGGCGGGACTGTTGCTGATCGTCGGCTCGAATGTCGTTGCCGCCGCGGTGGTGTTGATCATCCTGCTCAACGCGGGGTTCTCGTTCGCCCAGGAGCTGCAGGCCGAGCGGGCGGTCGAAGAGCTCGCGAAATACTTGCCGCAGCGCGCCAGGGTGGAACGCGACGGCGTGATCACCGACGTCGACGCGACCCAACTGGTGCCCGGCGACATCGTGGTGATCCGTGAGGGCGACCGCATCGCCGCCGACGTCCGCCTGCTCAGCGGCGCGGTCGAGGTCGACATGTCCGCGGTGACCGGGGAATCGGTGCCGGCCTCGCGGTCGGCGGCAACCGCGGACGTCAACGTGCCGCTGTTGTCGGCGCACGAGCTGGTGTTCAGCGGAACCACCTGCACCGGCGGCGAGGCGCGCGGCGTGGCGTTCGCGACCGGGATGGCCACCGAGATCGGCCGCATCGCCGCTCTGTCGGAGCGGGTCAAACCCGATCCCAGCCCGCTGGAGCGACAGGTCCGCCGGGTGGCCTGGCTGATCGCGGCGGTCTCGGTGATGCTGGCGCTGTCGTTCATTCCGGCGGCCACCCTGGCCGCGCACCTGACGCTGATCAACTCGCTGGTGTTCGCCGCCGGCCTGCTGGCCGGGATGGTGCCCGAGGGTTTGCTGCCGGTCATCACGCTCGCGCTGGCGGTGGCGGTGCGGCAACTGGCCGGGCGCGGCGCCCTGGTCAAGCGGCTGTCCGCGGTGGAGACGCTGGGCTCCACCGACGTGATCTGCACCGACAAGACGGGCACGCTGACCGAGAACCGGATGATCCCCGTCGCCGCGTGGGTGCCCGCACGACGAATCGACCTCGAGGACGGCACCTCTGCGGCCCTGGACGGGGTCCCGCCCTCATCGGTCGAGGCCCTGCGCCGCATCGCCGTGCGCTGCAACAACGCGCAGCTGGACGAGTCGGGTGAGGCGGTCGGAGACCCCACCGAGATCGCGATCCTAAGGGCCGCAAGCAAATTGGGCGCGGATATCGACAACACGCGTCGAGAGACCCAGCGCCGCTGGCAGTTTCACTTCGACCCCGAGCGCAAGCTGATGTCCACGATCGATCAGCCGCCCGGCGCGTCCACCGTCGTGCACACCAAGGGCGCCCCCGAAGCGGTGTTGTCGCTGTGCAGCCACACACTCGGCACCGACGGTCGGCCCGTCGCCCTCGATGACCAGGCGCGTCGCGGGGTCGAGGAGGCCGTCAACGGGTTCGCCGCCGAAGGCCTGCGGGTGCTCGGCTTCGCCTACCGCGACCTGCCCGACGAAGCGGCACCGCAGCGGCGCGCCGACGCGGAACGGGATCTGTGCTTCGCCGGCCTGATCGCGATGCTGGACCCGCCGCGCGAGGGCGTCGCCGACGCGGTTGCGCAATGCCGCACGGCCGGCATCCGCATCATCGTGATCACCGGCGATCACCCGCTCACCGCGCGGGCCATCGCCCAGCGCGTCGGAATCACCGGGAACCGCCCCGCCGTCGTGACCGGAGACCAGTTCGAGCGCCTCACCGAGCAACAACTCGCCGCGCTCATCAAGGACAACCCCGAGGTGATATTCGCCCGAGCCTCGCCGGAGGCCAAACTGCACATCGCGCAGGCGTTGCGCGACGACGGGCATGTGGTCGCGATGACCGGCGACGGCGTCAACGACGCCCCCGCGCTGCGGTGCGCGGACATCGGTGTGGCGATGGGGAAGTCCGGCACCGACGTCGCCCGGGAAGCCGCGACGATGGTGCTCACCGACGACAACTTCAGCACCATCGTCACCGCGATACACGCGGGGCGACGCGTCTACGACAACGTTCGCAAGTTCATCCTCTACATCTTCGCGCACGCCACACCGGAGACGGTGCCGTTCCTGGTGTTCGCGATCGGCGGGGGATTGGTGCCGCTGCCGCTGACCATCATGCAGATCTTGGCCTTCGACGTGGGCAGCGAAACGCTGCCGGCGCTGTCGCTGAGCCGTGAACCCGCCGAACCGGGCATCATGGTCCGCCCGCCGCGCCCGCGCAACGAGGGCGTGATCCAGGCGCCAATGCTGTTGCGGGCGTGGCTGTTTCTCGGCGCCATCGTCGCCGCGCTGCAGATGGCCGGGTTCTTCTACGTGCTGCTCAAGGCGGGCTGGCATCCGGGTGCCCCCGTCGGTGCGGGCGCCCCGCTGCACCACGCCTACCGGCAGGCGACCACCATGACGTTCCTGGGCATGATGGCCGGGCAGATCGGCACCGCCTTCGCGGTGCGCACCCAGCGGGCCTCGTTGCGGTCGGTGGGCGTCTTCAGCAATCGCTACCTGTTGGCCGGCATCGCGGCCGAGATACTGCTCGCCGCCGTGTTCGTGTACGCCCCGCCGATGCAGGCGTTGCTGGGCACCGCGCCGCTGCCCGTCTCGGACCTCGCGCTGCTGTTGGCGTATCCGGTGATCGTGTGGGGCGCCGACGAATTCATGCGGTACCTGCTCAGGAGGCGGGCGCGATGAGTCAGGGCAGCGGCGCCGCCTAGCTTCGGCGGTCCTTGTCCGGCGCCGGGCCGAATTGGAACCGGCGGCCCGTGACCGCCTCGGGGAGGATCCGCACGTAGTGCGACTTCTCATACGGCGTCCACGACAAGACCTGGGCGCTCTCGGCGTCCTCGATCTGTTCGTTGGTGCGAAGGGTGCGTGCAATGCCCTTGACGACGACACTCCAGCCCTCGGCGACGTTGTGGTCATCGACCTCGAACACCACGTGATTGTTGATCGCGGTGCTGATCAACTTGGTGCCCTCCGCGGTCCGAAACAGGATCGTCCGGCGCTGCACGACGTAGTTCACCGGGAAGATCTCGGGCTGGCCGTCGACGCTGGTGACCAGCCGCCCCAGCGTCATGCTGGAGAGCAAATCCCAGCATTCGTGCACGGGCAGGATGGAGACCCCTTCGGCGTGTGGCAACGGATAACTCATAGCCACCACGCTATTGCAGAAAGCCGGGCACCGCGCCTGCCAAAGGTCCTACCGCGCGGGGACAAAAGTTACCGCCGCGGATCGTCGGCGATCAGCCGGGAGGGGTGGACGCGTTCTTTTCCACGTAGCCGACCACGTCGGCCAGCGTTCGCAGCGAGGCGTAGTCGGCTTCCGGAATGTCGACGTGCAACCGCCGATGGATGCCGCGCAGGAAGTTCAGCCAGTCCATGGAATCGAGGTCGACCTGGTCCCGCAGCAGGACGTCGTCGCGGATGTCGTCGGGTTCGACCTCGGGGGCAATGGTCGTCAGCACGGACAGGACCGCGCCGCGGGTGTCTTCAGTGGTCATGGCGCATCACTTCTCTAGGAGATCGGGCTGCTGGAGCAGATCGTTGACTGCGGTGAGGAACAGCGCGCCGCGGTGGCCGTCGCTGGCCCGGTGGTCGGCGGCGAGGGTGGATTGCACGGCGGTGACGACCCGGATCCCCCCGTCGATCACGCACACCCGCTGGGCGGGCCTGCCGAACCCGACGATGGCCACCTGCGGCGGGTAGATCACGCCGAACACCTGATCGACGCCCTGGTCGCCCAGGTTGGTCACCGTGATGGTCGGGTCCGACATCTCCGAACTGCGCAGCGAGAAGGAGCGGGCCCGCGCCACCAGATCGGTCAGGTCTTCCATCAACTCGTCCAGCTTCTTGTCCGGGACGTCGTGGATGGCCGGTGCGACGAGTCCGCCGCCGCGCAGCGAGATCCCGACGCCGACGTGAACACCGGTCGCGGGCTGGAACCCGTCGTCTCGCCAGAATCCGTTGAACTCGCCGAATCGTTGCGCGGCCATGCCCACGGCCTTCAGCAGCAAGACGGCCGGCAGCACCCGTTCGTCGATGGAACGCTGCGCATTTCGCGCGGTCAGCCAGCTCAGCGCGGTTTCCAGGATGATCTCGTCGGCGAGGTAGTAATGCGGAATCTCCCGCTTGCTCCGGCTCATCGCCGCGGCGATCGACTTGCGCATCTGCGTGGCGCGTTCGGCCGGCGAAGCCTTGGCCTGCGCTCTCGGGGCCGGCTTTTCGGCGGCGGCCGCGTGCTCGATCGTGGCGGCGGCGTGTTCGACGTCGCTGATGGTAACCGCGCCCTGCGGGCCGGTTCCGCTCACCGCGTCGATGTCGACGTGCAGCGATTGGGCCAGCCGACGCGCCGCCGGCGACACCCACCGACGATGTTGCGGGACACTCGGGGGAGCGGTGGGCGCCCCCCGGGGCGTCGAGGGTGCCACCGCCGGCTTTGCCGCGGGCGCGACCGCCGGCCGGGACCGTTTGCGGGCCGGTTTTTCCGCGCGCTCGCCCGGTTCCAGCAGCGTCGCCAATACCGTTCCCACCTGGACGGTTTCACCGACACCGACGATGAGCTCGCTGACCGTGCCCTCCTGCCAGCACTCGATTTCGACTGCGGCCTTGGTGGTTTCGACCACCGCCACGATCTGACCGCGGGTCACCTTGTCGCCGGGTTTGACCAACCATTCGTCCAGGGTGCCTTCGTCCATGTCGGAGCCCAGGGCGGGCATCTTGAACTCGATCATCGCGGTTCACCGAAGAGGCTTTGCACGGCGGCGACGATCTTGGCGGTCTGGGGCAGGGCCGCCTGCTCCAGGTGCTTCGCGTACGGCATGGGAACCTCAGTGCTGCACACCCGGGCGACGGGCGCGTCCAGGTCGTAGAACGCACCCTCCATCACCCGCGCCATGACCTCGGCCGCCAGACTGCCCGTGTGCCAGGCCTCGTCGACGACGACGGCGCGATGTGTCTTGCGCACGGATTCCAGGATGGTGTCGTCGTCGAGTGGGCGCAAGACCCGCAAATCGACTACCTCGCAGTCGATTCCGGACAGCGACAACTCGTTGGCGGCGTCCAGCGCCTTCGGGAGGGAGCCGCCGTAGGCGATGACGGTGACGTCGGCGCCGCCGCGGCGCACGGCCGCCCGCGAGATGTCCGTCGGGGTGAGAGCCTCGGCGTCGGTCGACGTGTTGTACAGCTGGACGTGCTCGAAGATCACCACCGGATCCGGGTCGGCCAGCGCCGGGCCGAGCATCCCGTAGGCGTCTTCGACGGTGGCCGGCGCCACCACCTTGATGCCCGGGATGTGCGCATACCAGGGCTCGAGGCTGTGCGAATGCTGGGCGGCCAACTGCCGCCCCGCCCCGGTGGCCATGCGGACGACGAGCGGCACCGAGAATTGACCACCCGACATATGGCGAAGCGCGGCAGCGGTATTGACGACCTGGTCGAGCGCCAGCAGGCTGAAGTTCACCGTCATGACTTCCACGATCGGTCGAAGCCCGTTGAGCGCGGCGCCGATTCCGATCCCGACGAAGCCGAGTTCGGACAGCGGGGTGTCGCGCACCCGCTCCGGGCCGAACTCGTCCAGCAGGCCCTTGGAGGCGGCGTACGTTCCGCCGTAGCGTCCGACGTCCTCACCCATCAGGACGACGCGCGGGTCGTCGCGCAGCGCGTCGCGAATCGCGTCGTGCACGGCGGTGCGGTAGGTGATCTTCATTTCGCCGCCTCCGGGGTCATCACGTCGCGCTCGAGATCGGCCACGTCCTCCCATGTTCCGGCCTCGGCGAACGCCACCGCCTCGTCGATCTCGGCGGCGGCCGCATCCTCGATCTCGCGCACGTCGGCCGCCGACAGCGTGCCGTCCTCCAGGCACTTTGCGGTGAAGGTCTGGATCGGGTCGCGCTCGCGCCACCGGGCCACCTCGGCCTTGTCCCGATACAGTTCCGGGTCGAACATCGAATGCGCGCGGAACCGGTAGGTGCGGAACTCGATGAAGAACGGGCCGCCGGTGTCGCGGACGTGATCGACGCCCTGTTGCGCGGCGGTGTGGCAGGCCTCGACGTCCATCCCGTCGACGGCCAGCGTCGGGACGCGGTACGCGGCCGCCTTGACGGTGAGGTCGGTCTGCGACTGCGCCCGCTCCAGCGCGGTGCCCATCGCGTAAAGGTTGTTCTCGCAACAGAACAACACCGGCAGGTTCCACAGCGCGGCCATGTTCAACGACTCGTGAAACGCGCCCTCGGCCACCGCGCCGTCGCCGAAGTAGCAGGCGGTCACCCGCTTCTGCTGCAGCATGGCGTCCGCCAGCGCGATGCCCACCGCCAGCGGCAGGCCGCCGGCGACGATCGCGTTACCCCCATAGAAGCGCTTGGCCGCGTCGAACAGGTGCATCGACCCGCCGCGCCCGCGCGAGCAGCCCTCCTGCTTGCCGAACATCTCGGCCATGATCGAGGTCATCGGTATCCCGCGCAGCAGCGCGTGCGCGTGCTCGCGGTAGGTCGCCACCACCGCGTCATCGTCGGCCAGCGCGCGCAGCGAGCCCGCGGCGACGGCCTCCTGCCCGACGTAAAGGTGCAGGAATCCGCGAATCTTGGCCGCGCTGTAGAGCTCCGCGCACTTTTCCTCCATGCGGCGCACGCGAACCATGTCCGACAGGAGTTCGTGCGCCAGCTTCACGCCGGCCGCCGGGCGCCGCTCCTCCTCATCGCTTCGCTTTGCATCGTCGCTGGCGCGGGTCATGACGGCACCCCTTCGGCGTGGTGGTCGGGTTGTCGCTCGACGGTGGAGGTGTCGCCCTCGGGCAACCCGAGCTCGCGAGCCTTCAGCAGCCGCCGCATGATCTTGCCGCTGCTGGTGTGCGGCAACGTGTCGACGAACTCGAGTTCCTTGGGCGCCACGGCGGCCCCGAGCCGCTTGCGGGCGTGGCCTATGAGTTCCAGGCGCAGGTCCTCGTCGCCGACGACGCCGTTCTTCAGCGTGACAAAGGCTTTGATCATCTCGCCCATCGTCGGGTCGGGCTTGCCGATGACCGCCGCCTCGGCGACGGCCGGATGATCGGTGAGCGCGCTCTCCACCTCGAAGGGGCCGATCAGGTGTCCGGCGGACTTGATTACGTCGTCCTTGCGTCCGACGAACCAGAAGTAGCCGTCCGCGTCCTTCTCGGCGAGATCCCCTGTCAGATAGAGCCCGTCGGCGAAGCAGCTCCGGTATCGCTCCGCATTGTCCAGGTAGCCGCGGAACATCGACGGCCAGCCCGGCTTGAGGGCGAGCTCACCCTCCACCCCGGGCTCGTCGACGACCGTCGTCGTGCCGTCGTCGTTGTGGCGCACGATGTACGCGTCCACGCCGGGCAGCGGCCGGCCCATCGAGCCGGGCTTGATGTCGAACGCGGGGGTGTTCGCGATCATGATGCCGCCGGTCTCGGTCTGCCACCAGTTGTCGTGAATCGGCAAGCCCAGCACGCGCTTTCCCCACCACACCGCCTCCGGGTTCAGCGGCTCACCCACGCTGGCGATGAAACGAAGCCGCGGAAAGCGGTAGTGCG
This sequence comes from Mycobacterium sp. NGS26, assembly GCF_059813025.1. Taxonomy (NCBI): domain Bacteria; kingdom Bacillati; phylum Actinomycetota; class Actinomycetes; order Mycobacteriales; family Mycobacteriaceae; genus Mycobacterium; species Mycobacterium sp. NGS26. The sequence goes on along the minus strand of NZ_JCALDU010000005.1, from coordinate 232,491 downwards.
CCGGCAGTTCGGCGCCCGCCTTGATCAGCATCCTGATCGCGGTCGGCGCGGTGTACCACACCGACACGCCCTGGTCCTGCAGGATCCCGTACCACCGCTCGGCGTCGAACTCGGCCTCGTCGACGATGGAGGTGACGCCGTGCAGCAGCGGGCTGATGATGCCGTAGGAGGTTCCGGTGACCCAGCCGGGATCGGCCGTGCACCAATAGGTGTCGTCGGGATGCAGGTCGAGCGCGTACAGGCCGGTGACGTAGTGCATGGCGACGGCGCCGTGCACGTGGATGGCGCCCTTCGGGGTGCCGGTGGTGCCGCTGGTGAAGTGCAGCAGCGCCGGGTCATCCGCGGTCGTCGGCTCGATCGGTGCGTTCTCGTTGGCCGCGTTCATCCAGTTCCAGAAGTTCAGCGTTCCGGGCAGCTGGACGTCGGCCTTGCCCTCGTCGACGACCAAGACGTGCCGGACCGACGGCATCCGGTCACGAATCTTGGCGATCTTGCGCTGGTAGATCGCCAGGGTGGTGACCAGCACGTCGGCCTGCCCGATGTTGACCCTGGTGGCGATGGGTTCGGGGCCGAACGCCGAAAACAACGGCGAAACGATGCTGCCGTTCCGCAACGCACCGAGCATGGTGATGTAGAGCTCGGGGATGCGGCCCATGATCGTGAACACGCGGTTGCCCTTGTTGATGCCGAGCGAGCGCAGCATCCCGGAGAATCGGTTGGCGAGCCGGCCGAGCTCCGCGTAGCTGAGATCGCGGGTGGCGGTCGCACCGTCCCAACCCTTGTCGGTGACGAACCGCAACGCCGTGCGTCTTGCGTTCGGGCCCGTCGCGTGGCGGTCGACCGCGGCGTAGGCGATGTTGCACCCACCGGCCCCCATGCCCTCGCACAACGCAGGGACATCGGACCAGCGGAACTGTGCGCGCGCCCGCTCGTAGTCCGAGAGGTTGGGCTGCACGCGGCAGTCGTGGGGCGTTTTGCGGATGATGTCCATGACGGGTCCTAGATCGCGTGCAGCCGTTTCGCTTGGGCGTCTTCATCGTTTGCCGGGCGCTTCGCGCCGCAATAGAGAAGAAAGTCATCACTGCGCGCGCGTTTCGTCCCCGGGGCCGGTTCGGGACCTAGGACTCTGGCGCCGCTCGCTCGCATGCGCGAGGGTCGTAGGCATACGGGAGGTGAAGACGATGACCCAAACGGTGGCGGACCCCAAGGTGATCACGGCGGCGATCGAGTTGGCATGTCGCGCTCCCTCGCTGCACAACAGTCAGCCGTGGCGGTGGGTTGCCGGCCCGGGCGGCGTGGACCTGTTCGTCGACCCGCAGAGGAAGGTGACGGCTACCGACAGGTCGGGGCGCGAGGCGATCATGAGCTGTGGCGCCGCGCTGGATCACTTCCGGGTGGCGATGGGCGCGGCGGGCTGGGAGACCAGCGTCGAGCAGTTTCCCAACCCGAACGATCTCGACCACCTCGCCTCGATGGACTTCGCCTCGGTCGACTACGTGGCGCCGGCCCGGCGCGAGCGCGCCGACGCGATATTGCGTCGCCGGACCAACCGGCTGCCGTTCCGTGCGCCCAAGCACTGGTCGTCGTTCGAACCGGTGCTGCGCAACTCCTTCGACACCGATCTCGTCGCGCTCGACGTGCTGGCCGACGACGCGCGACCGCGGTTGGCGGAAGCCTCTCGCCTCACCGAGGCGCTGCGCCGCTACGACGACCGATACCACCGCGAATTGGATTGGTGGACATCGCCGTTGCGACACGCGGAGGGGATACCCGAAAGCGCGCTCCTGTCGGTGTCGGACGACCGCCGGGTCGACGTGAACCGCCGGTTCCCCGTCGATCCCCTCGACGAGCGCAGCTCCGCCGGCGCCTACGACGAGGCCAAAATCCTGGTGCTGTCCACGCCCATGGACACTCGCGTCGATGCCCTGAATTGTGGCGAGGCGCTGTCGGCGGTCCTGCTCGAGTGCACGATGGCGGGGCTGGCGACTTGCCCGGTCACACACGTCACCGAGCTGGAATCCAGCCGCGAATTGGTTCGGGATCTCACCAGCGGCCCCGCGGCCGTACCCCAGGTCCTGATCCGGGTCGGCATCGCGCCCGAGGAGGAGTTGGCCCCCGAGCCGACGCCGCGGAGACCCCTCGACGAAGTTCTGCAGATCCGCCGCTAAAGACCCGTGCGTCAGCCGATTGCGGTGCCGAACAGGTGCCCGACCCCGTAGGTGAACGCCAGGCCCGCGGCACCACCGATGACGATGCGCAGCACCGCGCGGTGCACGTTGCCGCCGCCGATGCGGGCGCTCAGAGCGCCCGCGAGCCCCAGGGCGACCAGCACGGCGACGAACGCCACTGGAACCCGCCAAGCCACCGGCGGCAGCAGAATCGCCAGCAGCGGCAGCACCGCGCCGGCGACGAACGAGGTTGCGGACGCCGCCGACGCCTGCCACGGATTGGCCAGTTCCTCGGGGTTGATGTTGAGCTCGGCGTGGGCGTGCGCGGTGAACGCATCGTGCGCGGTCAACTCGTCGGCCACCTGCGCCGCGGTCTCCGGCGACAGGCCCTTGGCCTCGAAGATGGCGGTGAGTTCGGCCAGTTCCGTGTCGGGCATGTGGCGCAGTTCGTGGCGCTCCTGGGCCAGCAGGGCCTGCTCGCTGTCGCGCTGACTGGACACGGAGATGTATTCGCCCAACGCCATCGACACCGCGCCGGCGACCAGGCCGGCCAGCCCGGCGGTGAAGATCGGGCCGCGCTGCGTCGTGGCCCCCGCGACTCCGAGCACGATGCCGGCCACCGAGACGATGCCGTCGTTGGCGCCCAGCACCGCGGCGCGCAGCCAATTCAAGCGTGTCGATGTGCCGTGAGCGTGCGGTTCGGCCGGATGGATGTCGTCTCGCTGATCGTCAACCACGGTGTAAAGCCAATAGCATTGCCGCCCGTCTCGCCAGCTAGCAAAGCCTCACCAAAGTCGCACGTTAACGGCTGCGCGGGGGAACGGTATCCGGGCGGCATGGGTAAGTCGTAGCCTTCGGTACGGGAGGTGACCGTGTTCGACAGGTATCCACCGAAGTCGGTCGTGGTCGGTGTCGACGGATCCCACGCGGCGATTCGCGCCGCGCGGTGGGCGGTAGACGAGGTGGCCGGCACGGACATTCCGCTGCGCCTGCTCTACGTGACCGAGGCGGACCGGGGCGCCGGCCCGCTCGAGGCACGAGCGGCGCTGGCGGCGGCCGAGGAGGTCGTCCACGAGGCGTACAGCGCGGTCGACGCGATGGGCAAGCCGCTGAAGGTCGAGACCGAGGTTCTGCACGGGCTCCCGGTGCCGGCGCTGATCGCGGCTTCACGTTCGACGTCATTGCTCTGCGTCGGGGACACCGGAGCCGCGCAGCACCCGGACGCCTGGTTGGGTTCCACGGCAAGGGAATTGGCGCGGCTGGGCCATTGCTCGGTCGCGATCGTCCGGGGTGGGGGCCGGGGCGTGGGCGCGACGGGCGGCGATTGGATCGTCGCGCTCGTGGACGAGTCGCCGGATGGCATCGACGTTCTGCAGATGTCGATCCACGAGGCGCAGCACCGACGCGCCCCGCTGCGGGTGTTGACGGCGGCACCAACCGGCGAGTCCCACGTGAGGCGCTGCATCGCCGACTACCCCGAGGCCGAGATCGACATGGTCGCCTTGGAGGGTTCTTTCGTCGACCATCTCGCCGAGCATGCCTCCGCCGTCCAACTGGTCATGATCGGCGCCGCCCGCACCGCCGACGTGGGGGAGTTGCTGGGCGGCGCCGGCGCTTTGCGCCTGCGGGACAGCGATTTCTCCTTGCTGGTCGTCGGGTTGCAACGGCCGGGCCGATGACAGATGTGACTTTCGTCCCTATCGCCGCGCGCTCATCGCCCGAAATGATGCGGGGCGAAATGACCTCTCCGCCTTTCGATCCACCGTTGCCGACGGATTCGGACATCGACGCGCTCGTGTGGCAATTCACGAATTCGGCCTATGCCGACGACATCTATGCGGATTGGCCGCTGGATCGGCGTCTCGACGGCTTTCTCCGTGACCGCGGACTCTCCCGCATCGCCGAGGACGGCGATGCATACGGTCTCGTCCTCAACCGTGTCATGGCCTACATCGGTGCCACGTCCCGACGGATGCGGCGCCGATAGGCCGTCTCGTGAGTGCTGACGAACGACCTACGCCCGGGTGACTTCGGTCCCTTTCGGCGATCGCTCCTGATTGGTGCGATGGAATCGCAAGCATCTCAAGTCTCGAAGTCAGGAGGCACTCATGGGCACCGTTTCGGTTCGGCGCCAGCCGATGTCGCTCTTCCCCGAGTTCTCGGAGTTGTTCGGCAGCTTCCCTTCCCTGGCCGGGCTGCGCCCTGCCTTCGACACCCGCGTGATGCGGCTCGAGGACGAGATGAAGGATGGCCGTTACGTCGTACGTGCGGAGATGCCGGGCATCGACCCCGCGAAGGACGTCGACATTACGGTGCGCGCTGGTCAACTGACCATCAAGGCCGAGCGTAGCGAGAAGAAGGACTTCGACGGGAGGTCGGAATTCACCTACGGCTCGTTTGCCCGCACCGTGTCCCTGCCGGCCGGAGCTGACGAGGACGACATCGAAGCCACCTACGACAAGGGCATCCTCACTGTGTCGGTGGGGGTTTCGGAGCCGAAGCCGGTCGAGCGGCGCATCGAGGTCCAGTCCGCCAACGGACACTGACCCTTCGATGACCAGAGCAGCTGATGTTGCCCGCCGGTCGCCGCGGCGCGTCTTCCGGGACCGCCGCGAGGCCGGCCGGGCGCTGGCGGACCTTCTCACCTCCTACCGCGACCGATCGGATGTGATCGTCCTGGGCCTGGCGCGGGGCGGCATACCCGTCGCGTGGGAGGTGGCGGCCGCGCTACACGCCCCGCTGGACGCCTTCATCGTTCGCAAACTCGGCGCCCCCGGCCACGAAGAATTCGCCGTCGGGGCATTGGCGAGCGGTGGGCGCGTCGTGATCAACGACGACGTCGTGCGGGGTTTGCGGATCACGCCGCAGCAGTTGCGCGACATCGCCGAGAGCGAGGGGCGGGAGCTGGGCCGGCGCGAGGCCGCCTACCGCGAGGGACGTCCGCCCGTCGATGTGGCGGGCAAGACGGTCATTCTGGTCGACGACGGTCTGGCCACGGGCGCGAGCATGTTCGCCGCGGTCCAGGCGCTGGCCGAGGCCCAGCCCGCCCACATCGTGATCGCGGTGCCCGCGGCGCCCGAGTCGACCTGCCGGGAGTTCGGCGGCCTCGTCGACGAGGTGGTGTGCGCGAGCATGCCCACGCCGTTTCTCGCGGTCGGGGAGTCGTTCTGGGATTTCCGCCAGGTGACCGACGACGAGGTTCGTCAGCTGCTGGCCACCCCGACGACGGGCCCCCCCACGGCGCCCGTGGCGAGGCCGGCGGCCCGGACCCCGGCCGAGGTGGTCAGCAGCGTCGCGATCGACGCCCCCGCGGGTGTCCCGCCGCGCGCGGCATTGGAGGAGCTGATAGGCGACGCCCGCGTCGTGCTGATCGGCGAGAGTTCGCACGGCACCCACGAGTTCTACGCGGCCCGGGCCGAGATCACGAAATGGCTGATCGAGGAGAAGGGCTTCTGCGCCGTCGCCGCGGAGGCGGACTGGCCGGACGCCTACCGGGTGAACCGGTACGTCCGCGGCCTGGGCGAGGACGAGACCGCCGACGAGGCGTTGAGCGGGTTCGAACGCTTCCCGGCCTGGATGTGGCGCAACACCGTCGTCCGCGACTTCGTCGAGTGGCTGCGGACGCGCAACCAGGCGTCGAACGGTCGGCCACCGGCGGGCTTCTACGGCCTGGACCTGTACAGCCTGCACCGGTCGATGCAGGAGGTGATCGCCTACCTCGACAAGATCGACCCGAGGGCGGCGGAGCGGGCCCGGGAGCGTTACGCGTGCTTCGACCACACGTCGGCCGACGACGGCCAGGCGTACGGGTTCGCGGCGGCCTTCGGCGCCGGCCCGTCGTGCGAAACCCAGGCGATCGAGCAGCTGGTCGACATCCAGCGCAACGCGTTGGCCTACGCGCGCCGGGACGGGCTGCTCGCCGAAGACGAGCTGTTCTATGCCGAGCAGAACGCGCAAACCGTCCGCAACGCGGAGGTGTACTACCGCGCGATGTTCGGCGGTCGCGTCACCTCGTGGAATCTGCGTGACCAACACATGGCGCAGACCCTCGAGGCGCTGCTGAAACACCTCGATCGCCACCGTGACGCCGGATCAGCGCGAATAGTGGTGTGGGCCCACAACTCTCACATCGGGGACGCGCGGGCGACCGAAGTGTGGGCCGACGGGCAGCTCACGCTCGGTCAACTCGTCCGTCAGCGATACGGCGACGAGTCGCGCCTGATCGGGTTGAGCACCTACGACGGAACCGTCACGGCCGCCAGCGAATGGGGCGGCATTGCCGAACGAAAGGCCGTTCGGCCGGCGCTCAACGGCAGCATCGAGGAGCTGCTGCACGAGACGGGCAGGGGCGCGTTCCTGGTATCGCCGCGCATCAGTCCGGAGGCGGCGGAGCCGCTCGGCGTCGTGCGATTGGGACGCGCCATCGGGGTGATCTACCTGCCCGCCACGGAACGGCAAAGCCACTACTTCCATGTCCGGCCCGCCGACCAATTCGACGCGATGATCCACATCGACAGAACGCGGGCGCTCGAACCGCTCGAGCCCACGAGCCTGTGGATTGCCGGCGAGACGCCGGAAACGTATCCGACCGGGCTGTAACCGACGACGAGCGGAGTTCACATGGAGACGCCAGCCGAGCCGGTTTCCCGCCCGGCGCAGATCGTCACGTTGACCATGAACCCGGCGCTGGACGTCACCACAAGCGTCGACGTGGTGCGGCCGACGGACAAATTACGTTGCGAGACAACGCGTTACGACCCCGGCGGTGGCGGGATCAACGTCGCACGCGTCGCGCATGTCCTCGGTGCATCGGTGACGGCCGTGTTTCCCGCCGGCGGGGCGACCGGCGATGTCGTCATGTCACTTCTCAATGATGCGGAGGTGCCCTTTCAACACGTCCCTATCAACCCGCCGACGCGCGAGAGTTTCACCGTCAACGAGACCAGCACCGGCCAGCAGTACCGCTTCGTCCTTCCCGGGCCGCGGCTGACGTTCACGGAACAGACCCGATGTCTCGACCTGCTGCGAATCTCGGCGGAGTCGGCCCAATTCGTCGTGGCGAGCGGGAGTCTGCCGCCGGGCGTGCCGCCCGACTTCTATCAGCGCGTCGCCGACGTCTGCGCGGACCTGGGCGTCCGGTTGATCCTGGACACCTCCGGTCGCGGCCTGCGATGCGTTTCCTCGGGCGTGTATCTGCTCAAGGCGAGCGTGCGCGAACTGCGCGAATGTGTCGGGCGTCCGCTGACCACCGAGACGGAACAGTTCGACGCCGCACATGGACTCATCGAAAGCGGCCGCGCGCAAGTGGTGCTGGTGTCGCTGGGATCTCATGGCGCGCTGCTTGCGACGCCGGAGGCGAGCCAACGATTCCCCGCGATCCCGATGGGTTTCGGCAGCGGCGTCGGGGCCGGTGACGCGATGGTCGGCGCCATCGCGACGGGGCTGAGCCTCGGCTGGCCACTGGTCAAGTCGGTGCGGTGGGGGATCGCGGCGGGCGCGGCCATGCTGATGACACCGGGCACCGCGGTGTGCAACCGAGCCGACGTGGAGAAGCTGTTCGCTCTGTCCGCGGAACCGTCCGACATGGCGCGATCCTGCTGAGCCCGCCGCATCCAGTGTCGCGAGTCGTTAGTTCGCCGGCAGAATCCGCTTCGGCTCACCGAACGTGGGGGATATGGACGAAAAGCGGTCGCTTTGTGTGCATATCCCCCACGCTGGACGCGGTTTCGATTGGTTCAGCCCAGCCGCCGGGGACGAATGGACGCCGATCTGAGGCCTAAGGACTCCTGCGCGAACAGGCGCTGCTGAATAGCGTGGCATCAGGGCGAGCTGTGATCGACCGTCAACCAGCGAGTCAGGGAGTGTCCATGAATCGGCTGCACGCGAAGTCGGTGGTCGTGGGCGTCGACGGATCGCAAGCCGCGGTCAACGCCGCCAAATGGGCGGTCGAAGAGGCGGTCAACCGGCAAATCCCCGTCCGCCTCGTCCATGTCGTGGGGCGCAAAGGGATTTCGGACTGGCAGGTCGAGTGTGGTGAGACGGCGCTGAGCCAGGCGGAAGTCGCCGTGCAGGGCGTGGGAAGGCCGGTGGAGGTCGAAACGGTTCTGCTCTCCGGCGACCCCGAGCAGGTGTTGATCGACGAATCGCGCGATGCGGCGCTGGTCTGTGTCGGCACCGACCAACGCGGGTGGGCGGCCGGCAAGTTGCTGGGCGCCACCGAGGCCGCCTTGGCCACGCGGGCACACTGCCCGGTGGCGATCATCCGGACCAACCCCGACGGGACGACGGCGAGGCCCGGTGTGATCACGGTCGTGCTCAACGACGAGCCCGACAACGACGAGGTGGTGCACCAGGCCATGGAGGAAGGACGGCGGCGCAACGCCACGGTGCGGCAGATCGATCGGCGAGTGAACAGCTGGGTCCGACGCTATCCGGACGTCCCCGTCCAGGTCGTCGCCGCGGGAACCGGCACGAAATCCATCGAAAACCACAGCAGCGCAATCGAACTGGCCGTCGTCGGCAGGGCCGACGCCGAGCAGGTCGCCGAGCTTGCCACCCCCAACAGCCACCCGATCGTGGGCTATCCCGACTGCTCGGTGCTGATCGTCCGTGACTGAATCCGAAAGCCTGATGACCGAGCCGCCCGTGCCGCGGCCAGTTGTCGTCGGCGTCGACGGCTCGCCGGCGGCGATACGCGCGGCGCTCTGGGCGGTCGACGAGGCGCTGAGCCGCGACGTTCCGCTGCGCCTGCTCTACGCGATAGAGCAGCCGAATGCCCGGGAAGCGGGGCCGGGGGACCTGGCGCACCAGCTCTCGGTCGCCGAAACCGCGGTGGGCCGCGCGGTCGCGGCGATCGAAGCCACCGGCAAGCCCGTGAAGATCGAAACGGAGATCGCCCAGGGTCCGCCGATCGCGTCGTTGGTCCGGGCGTCCGCGGCGGCCGCCCTGGTGTGTGTGGGCGCATTCGGGCTCCGGCATTTCCGGCCGGGCCGGGTGGGATCGACCGCCGAAGCCCTGGCGATTTCGGCGCACTGCCCGGTCGCCATCATCCGCGGCCACGACGGTCGAGGCGGACGGGCGGAGCACCCGCTCGTCGTCGAGGTGGACGGGTCGCCGGACAACGGCGTATTGCTGGGCGCCGCAATGGAAGAGGGCCGGCTACGCAACGCCACCGTTCGGGCAATCACCTGCCGCCGGACCGCGCGGGGCGACGCGACGACAGAAGGCGACGACGACCGCGCGGCGCGCGCCGACCTGGATCGGCGGCTGGCCCGGTGGAAGCGTCGCTACCCGGATCTGCGGGTCGAGTCGGCGGTGGTACACGGCACCCTGCTGGAGTATCTGGCCCGCAATCACCGATCCGTGGGCGTCGTGATGATCGGCGCACACAACCGTCAGCACGTGCGGGAACTCGTCGGACCGGTCGGCAGCGCAATCCTGCAGGAGGCCGACTGCTCGCTGCTTGTCGTCAATCGCCAGCATTTGTGAAAGCTCATTTGGGAGAATCGGGGATATCGAGACGGGCCTCGATGATCCTTGCCCCGAGCGACCGGCAGGAAGGACTGGCAATGGTGAAGGTTTTCCTGGTCGACGACCATGAGGTGGTTCGGCGCGGCCTTGCCGATCTGCTCGCGTCGGACCCCGACCTGGAAGTCATCGGCGACGCGGGCTCGGTGTCCGAGGCGATGGTGCGGATCCCGGCGGCGAAGCCCGACGTCGCCGTCCTCGACGTGCGACTCCCGGACGGCAACGGGATCGAGCTGTGCCGCGACCTGCTGTCGGAAATCCCGGGGCTGCGCTGTCTGATGCTGACGTCGTTCACCTCCGATGAGGCGATGCTCGAAGCGATCCTGGCCGGCGCCAGCGGCTACGTCGTCAAGGACATCAGGGGGATGGAGCTGGCCCAAGCGATCAAGGACGTCGGCGCGGGCAAGTCGCTGCTGGACAACCGGGCGGCCGCCGCGCTGATGGCCAAGCTCCGCGGCGCCGCCGAGCACAACGACCCGCTCTCCGCCCTGACCGAGCGGGAGCGAACCCTGCTCGCGCTGCTCAGCGAGGGCCTGACCAACAGGCAGATCGCCGCCCGGATGTTCCTGGCCGAGAAAACCGTCAAGAACTACGTATCGCGTTTGCTGGCCAAGCTCGGCATGGAGCGGCGGACCCAAGCCGCGGTGTTTGCTTCCAAGCTGGGCCAGCGCTCGGCCCCGCACGCGCCGAGCTGATCGCGACGCCGGAGCGCACCACGGGCTTCTTAGGCCCGGCTTAGCTCCGTGAAGATGCGCTCCGGCGCCCGCGCAAGCTCGCCAATGGTGGTTTCAACGGTGTTTTCCGTGTACTAGCGACAAAGCGTAGCGAAGCCTCCATTCGCAAAATGGGTAGTTTCATGTATTGACGAAACGCGCTTATGCGTTTCACGTTGAACGCCTAAGCTGGCTGAAGGCACCCTCGTATTGCGTTTTGTACTCGCAATTTCGCGCGTACTCGAGCTGCCGGTAGGCCGAACTGTCGTGGAGGTATCGGGTCGGGTGGCCAGCGACGAAAGCGGCTCAGCTTTTGCTGGGCTAGGCCAGCGTGGGCTGGTCAGCAGGATGCACGAGCAACTCGACGAGTTGCTGGCGGCGCGCGACCAAATGGAGCAGCTGCTGCAGGTGATCATCGAGATCGGCTCGGATCTCGATGTGGACGCAACGCTGCGCCGGATCGTCCGCGCGGCCAGAAAATTGACGTCGGCCCCCTATGCGGCCCTCGCCATCCGTGACCCGGACGGCATGTTGATGTCGTTTGTGCACGACGGAGTCGACGCCGAGACCGTGCAACGAATCGGGCCGCTGCCGGTTGGCAAGGGGCTCCTCAGCCTGTCGCTGCTCGACACGCCGGCGCTGCGCCTGGACGATCTGACCAAGCACCCGGCCGCGGCCGGATTTCCACCGCATCATCCGGCGATGCAGGCGTTCCTCGGTGTGCCAATCACCATCCGCGGGACGATCTTCGGCAACCTGTATCTGACCCACGACGAGCCGGGCCGGCGGTTCTCCGAACCCGATGAGGTCGCCGCCCGCGCATTGGCGTTCGCGGCGGCGGTCGCGATCGACAACGCGCAACTATTCGAGCGCGAGCGCACGTCGGTGAAGTGGATGGACGCCAGTCGGGAGATCACGACCGCGCTGCTGTCCGGCGTCGAGTCCGATGTCCCGCCCTTGCAGTTGATCGCCGAACGCGCGTGCGCTCTCACCGAAGCCGAGCAGGCGATCGTGCTCGTCCCGGTCGATCCCGACCTGTCCATCGATGAAATCGACACGCTCTTCGTGTCCGCGGCGGTGGGGCGGAACGCTTCCGAGGTCATCGGGCAACGGATCCCGGTGGACGGCTCCACGAGCGGCGATGTCTTCCGCTCCGGGAAGCCGTTGATCACCGAGTCGTTGAGTCACCCGATTCAGGCGTTCACCGATGTCGGGCAGCGCTCCGCGATCGTGATGCCGCTGCGGGCCCACGACGAGGTCGCCGGAGTGATCGCCATCGCCCGCGGCGCGGCGCAGCCACCGTTCGACGACAGCTACCTCGACCTGGTGAGCGATTTCGCCACCCACGCGGCGATAGCTCTCATGCTGGCGTCGGGGCGCGAGCACGCGCGTCAGCTGACCCTCGTGGCCGAGCGTGAGCGCATCGCGCACGACTTGCACGATCACGTCATCCAAAGACTGTTCGCGGCGGGCATGGATCTGCAGGGAACGGTCGCGCGGGCCCGCTCGCCAGAGGTGATCGACCGGCTCAACCGCACGCTGGACGACCTCCAAACCATCATCGAGGAAATCCGCACGACCATCTTCCAGCTGAAATCCCCGGCGGAGAACGAGGGCAGCTTCCGGAATCGGATTCAACGGGTCCTCACCGATCTCACCGAAAACCGCGACATCGTCACCACCTTGCGGATGCACGGGCCGACGACCGCCGTGGGCGGCGAGCTTGCCGAGCACGCCGAAGCGGTTGCCGCCGAGGCCGTCAGCAACGCCGTCCGGCACTCCGGGGCCTCACGGGTGACCGTCGAGGTCGATGTCGCCGACATGTTGACGCTCGACATCGCCGACAACGGATGCGGCATTCCCGTCGACAATCCGCGCCGCAGCGGCCTTGCCAACATGTTGTACCGCGCCGAACAGGTCGGCGGCCGTTGCGAGATCTCCAATCAACCGGCGGGCGGTACCCGGGTTCGCTGGACCGCTCCGCTGACAGTTCACTAAGCCGCGGCGGTGCGGGACCATTGGCTCAGGGGCAGGGCCCAACGGCCCTGCCGAATCGCTTGGGCCGCGCATAACGTCATACCTAGTCGATGCGGTGGGTAGCGGCGCCGTGAGGAGGAGTGCGAAATGCCGAGCAGCACAGGAAAACACGGAATACTGGTCTGCGTTGACGGGTCCTCGGCATCTGACGCGGCGGTGGCCTGGGCGGCCCGCGAGGCCACCATGCGCCATCTGCCCATCACGCTGATGCACGCCGTTGCCCCGGTGGTCGTCGGCTGGCCGGCGGGGCAGGTATATGTCACCATGCCCGGTTGGCAGCAGGAAACCGCGCAGCAGGTTGTCGACCAGGCCCGCAAGACGCTCGGCGCCAGCCTGGGTGATGCCGAGCCACCCGAAATACACACGGAGATGGTGTATTCCAACGTTGTGCCGGCACTGATCGAGGCCTCCAAGGACGCTTGGATGGTCGTGGTCGGCAGCCAGGGCCTGGGGGCGTTGGGCCACCTGTTGGTGGGCTCGGTCACCAGCGCGTTGCTTCACCACGCGCACTGCCCGGTCGCGGTGATTCACGATGCGACCCCCGATCCCGACGCGCCGGTGCTGGTGGGGGTCGACGGGTCACCCGCCTCGGAGAAGGCGTTGACCCTGGCCTTCGATGAGGCGTCCCGCCGCGGCGTTGAGCTGATGGCGCTGCACGCGTGGAGCGATGTGGGCGTGTTTCCGATGCTGGGGATGGACTGGCGCGACAGCGAGGCCAAGGGGGAGGAGATCCTCGCCGAACGCCTCGCCGGATGGCAAGAGCAGTATCCGGATGTGCGCGTGCAGCGATTGATCTTCTGCGACAAGCCCGCCCGGTGGCTCATCCAGGAGTCCGAGCGGGCTCAGCTGGTCGTGGTCGGTAGCCACGGCCGCGGCGGGTTTGCCGGCATGCTGTTGGGTTCGGTCGGCTCCCATGTTGCCCAATCGGCAAGGGTGCCGGTGATTGTCGTGCGCGGAGACTAACGCACCACGAGTACCGAACAGCCGGACCGCCCGAAGTGCGGGGCGACCGGGCCGACCATCCGCGCCACCTTGTCGGCGTCCCCGCTTGCCACCACCGCGAGTTGCACGGGTTCCTGCGTGCCGGCCAGGAATTCAGCGGCCCCACGTCTGGCGACAACCGGGACGACGTGTACCTCGGGATGCGCAGTGACCCAACGGCCCAGCCGGCGGTTCAGCTTGTGGTAGGGAATCTCGCCCAAGCTCCATCGCCAGACCCCCATCGCCAGGATCGGGGCCTTTCGAAGGACCGCTTCCCGGAAGCCTTGCTCGAGCACCGCGTCGTTGCCACGTGAATCGTCGACGACGACGGCGATCGATCCGGCGGGCGGCTCGCCGGCTGCACGGTCCGTCCGAATGACGGCAACCGGGCAGTGTGCGTTCCGGGCGACGGCATCGGCGGTCGAACCGATGACCTTGCGGGCGACCTGTCCGATCCCCACCGAACCCAGGCAAACCATAGCCGCATCACGGGATTCGCCGATCAGACCGCCGGCCGGCGATCCGTGCACGAGGTCGGTTTCGATCTTGACCGACTCGTCCATGGCGTGAAGTGCGGCGGCGGCGGCGCGCAGGGCCGTTTCGCCGTACTCGATATCGAGACTGTCATCGTCGGCGGGCGCCTCCGCTCGTCGCTCCGGGATCACGTGGACCAGATGAAGCGGGACGTCACGGCTCGTCGCCTCGGCGACCGCCCACTTCGCCGCGTTGATCGCGGCGTCGGAGCCGTCGATGCCCACGACGATCCTCGATTGCGGATGGTTCATCGCATCCTCCCGGTAGCGGCTAGGGGATACCTGCGGTCACTGGGACACGCTATTGGGCGTCGCCGCGCGCCGGCAGGGCCGTTCGGCCTTCTTTTTTCGGGCGATGGTCACCGGCGGGCTTCGGTCACGCGACCTCGATCGTGCGCCCGGGCTGCAGCTGCTGCACGCGACCGCGGCACTCGACCAGGACCGGTCCGGTGTTCCCGGCCTCGGAGGTCAGCCTCCCGGCTCGTCCGCTGATCCGAAGGTGAACACGCTGGCCGCGGTACACGAACGCGAATCCGATGGGGCCCAGTGACTTAGGCCATTGCGGGTTGAGAATCAGCCGGTCGTCGCGTGTTTCGAGCCCGGTGAAGCACCGCTGCAGCACATCCACGCTGCCGGCCATGGCGGCCAGGTGTATTCCCTCCGAAGTGGTACCGCCCTGGATGTCGACGATGTCGGAGGCGAGCACCTGCACGAAGTACTTCATGGCGTGGTGGCGGTGGGCGCGGGCGATGACCCAGGAGTGGACCAGCGAGCTCAGGGTCGACCCGTCCGAGGTGCGCGCGAGGTAGTAATCGATGGTCTTCGGGATCTGCTCGGGCGCGAACCGGTAGCCAAGCCGGCCGAACAATCCCAGCAATTCCTCGGACGACAGCAGATAGAACAGCATCAGCACGTCGGCCTGCTTGGACGCCTTGTAGTTGTTCACGCTGTCGTTTTCGGCTTCCAGGATGCGATCGAGCCGCTGAATGTTCCCGTACCGCTGCCGATACTGATCCCAATCCAGTTCCGCCAGCTCGGAATAGCCCTCGAACTGACTGATCACGTCGTCGTGGAAGGGGACGAACATTCGCCGCGTCACGCGGTCCCACCGCTGGAGTTCCTCCGCGGTCAAATCGACCTTCCCGACAAGGTCGAGCCGGTCGCGCAGCGGCAGCAGGCGCAGTGTGTCCATCGCCCGCAGGATCACCCAGACCGCCATCACATTGGTGTAGGCGTTGTTGTCTATCCCGTCGTATTCCTTGCCCGGGTAGCCCGAATGGAACTCGTCGGGCCCGATGATTCCCCGGATCATGTAGCGTCCGCGGCTGTCGTCGAAACTGGCCAGGCCCACCCAGAACCGCGCGATCTCGACCAGCATCTCGGCCCCGTAGTCGACGAGGAACTGCCGGTCGCCGGTCACCTGGTAGTGCTGCCACGCGTTGTAGGCGATCGCAAGACCGACGTGATGTGCGCGCGCGCTGGCATCGGGGTTCCACCGGCCGGACTCGGGATTGAGGTGCAATTCCTGGCTGACCTCGCAGCCGTCGCTGCCCGATTGCCACGGATACATCGCCCCGAGGTAGCCCGCCGCGCGCGCCGCGCGCCTCGCCTCGGGAAGCCGCCGATACCGGTAGAGCAGCAGCGATCGGGCCACGTTCGGCATCCGGATGCTCAGCACGGGGGAGACGAAGAGCGAGTCCCAGAAGACGTGCCCGCGGTAGGCCTCACCATGTAGCCCGCGGGCGGGAACCCCGGCGTCGAGCTCGGCGGTGTGCGGCGAAAGGGTCTGCAGCACATGCACCAAATGCAGCCGCAGAACCCGTAACGCGTCGGTGTTGTCGGCCAGGCCGACGTGGCACTGCTCCCACAGCCGAGCCCACGCCCGGGCGTGCTCGGCGTGCAGTTCCTCGTATCGGCCCGCCCCGTCGAGGTAGCGCTGCGCGGCGCTCGCCGGTTCCGATATCGCGGGGTCGCGACCGGTGAAGATCATCGCCACCTTCTCGCACGTGACGGACTGCCCGGCGGACAGCGCGACCTGGATGTCGTGCCCGCCCCGGTTGTCTTCCCGCACGATGGTGTACCGGGCATCGGCCAGGGCGCCGTCGCACCAGACGGTGCTGCGCGCGCCGACCGCGATCGCGATGCGTGACTGCGACGTTTCGGTGCGCAGTATCACCGCGTCGGGAGTTACCTCGTCGATGGCCGCTGGCGCGAGGTGCGTGCTCGACAGGGAACGATAGCGTTCGACCATGGTGTTACGCACGCCTCCGTCGAGCAGGGATCTGAATTCGACCGTGCCGGACCAGTTTTCGGCAACGACGGTGGTCTGCAGGGCAAGCACGTGCGGCTCGTGCATCGACGCGAACCGTTGCTGGGTCAGGGCCGTGACTTGGCCGGCGCCGTCCCGAAATCGAAGTGTCCGGGTCAGCGTCGCGTGCCGGAGGTCGAATGTCTGCCGGTAGAACAACAATTCGACGTCGTCGACGTGAAACCACGGCCCGCCGTTTATCCGGAACGTCAGCGACAGCCAGTTGGGCAGGTTGACCAGGCTTTCGTTCTCGATCGTCCGGCCGGCGACCCGATCCGACAACGTGTTGTACACGCCACTGGCATAGGTGCCGGGGTAATGCGCCTCGGACGCCACCGCCTCCGGTGCGCAGCCACGGGTGGCGACGTAGCCGTTGCCGACGGTGCACAGCGCCTCGCGTAGCCTCTCACTGTTGGGGTCGTAACCCTCATAGACGAGTTCCCAGGGGTCGCTCGGCGCGGTCGCCGCCTTCTGCAGGTCGTCCGCCAGCTGTCGAATGAACACACACGCCGCCGACGGGCTTTCGAGGCTGAATTGCGCAGCGGATGGGCGATCGCCGTGTTCCTGATGTCGCACCACGATTCCCACGCCGTCGAATTGGATCGCGTCGAAGGCGTCCTCGTCGGAGATGTCGTCGCCGAGGTAAATCGGCAAAACCGCGCCGGAGTCGGCGGGGTCGGTTCCACCGACCTGGTCGAGGAGCCAGTTGAGCGTCGAGCCCTTGTCCCAATCGACGTCGGGGCGCAGTTCGATGACCTTCCGACCGGTGGTGACCCGCAAACCCAGGGCGCGCCCGATGTTTCGGACCCTCGCGACGACGTGGTCGACGTCCGCCGGATCGGTGTTGCGATAATGGACGGCGACCGCAAAGCGCTTGTGCTCCACGAGTATTCCCGAGACGTCACTCAGCGTCTCGGCCAATCGGGTGGCGGCGCACTCCAAGGTGTCGACGACGTCGGCAGCGGCATTCTCGTGGTGACTGCCGTCCGGCGCGACCAGTTCGAAGCCGTGGCTGCCGGCGTACCACAGTCCGTCGACCTTGACCCGCTGACGAATATCGGACAGATCGCGGCCGCTGATCACCGCGACGGGACACTGCGCGGCCAGCGCGCGCAGCGCCTCGTCGGCGCCCTCGACCGGTGTGGCCGACTCCGGATGCTCGACGATGTCGGACAGCGTGCCGTCGAAGTCGAGGAACACCGCCGGCCGCCGGCCCGCCACCAGTTCCTTGAGCTGGCTGTAGACCTGCAGGGCGTCGGCGATGGTCGACATGGCGGCGTCACCGCTGCGCACCGAGATCTCGGCGAGCCCGGCGATGACGGTGTCGGCTCCGCTCGACAGCAGGTCGTCGGCGCGTCCGTTCCCGGCGAGACCGATGACCAGGCTGAAACCCGCGTCGCCACCGGCTCGCACGGCGGCCGGCTCGCAGGCGATGAGCACGCAACGGCCGGGACTGATCCCAAGCTGGCTTGTCGCCCGGGTCAGCACCGAGGGCTCCCCGATGGCCACGCCGTTGTCGACGGTGATGCTGGCAAGACCGTCGAAACCCGCGGCGCGCAGAGTCTCAGCGCAATCCCGGGTCGACGAGTAGACCGCTGTGGCGATACCGCCGTCGCGCAACCGGCGCAGGAATGGGACCGCCGAATCGAGTGCCTGAAGTTGGCCCTTCTCAGGCTCGATGACCACGCAGTCCAGGTCGAGGATCACCGCGTCGTGGTAGCGCCTGTCGATGGTGACGGGCCATTCGGTCACCTCTGCGACGATGCCACAGCGCCGGCCCCGATCAAGGGCTGGCGACCGATGAAGGCCTCTCGTCCATGCGGTTGAGGACGAAAGTCTCCTGACCGGCGGGCGTGCGGGCAATAGCGTTTGCTGTGACTGAGGGAGAACGAAATGCCTGGATCCGAGAAGCGATACGGCATCGTCGTCGGGGTCGACGGATCGCCCGCGTCGAACTTCGCCGTCTGCTGGGCCGCGCGCGACGCGGCGCTGCGTCATGTCCCGCTGACCTTGGTTCACATGCTGAACGCCACGACGATGTGGCCGCAGGTGCCGATGTCGGCCGAGGCCCTGGCGTGGCAGGAGGACGACGGCCGCCGGGTTCTCGAGGAGGCGGTCAAGATCGCCGAGGACGCCACCAAGACGTCCCGGAGGATCGAGATCTCCCGTGAGCTAAGGCAATCACCGCCCGTGCCGACGTTGGCCGAGATGTCCGAAGAGGCGGAGATGGTCGTCGTCGGCAGCACCGGGCGCGGAGCGGTCGCCCGGGTGCTGCTCGGTTCGGTCAGCTCCGGTGTGGTCCGCCGCGCGAGTTGCCCCGTCGCGGTCGTTCGCGACGAAGACCCGTTGATGCCGTATCCGCTTCATGCGCCCGTGCTGGTGGGAATCGATGGCTCGCCGGCCTCGGAACAGGCGACGGCCGTCGCCTTCGACGAAGCCTCGCGGCGCGGCGTCGACCTCGTCGCACTGCACGCGTGGAGCGACGTCGAGATTTTCGAACTCCCCGGGTCGGACTGGTCGGCGGTGCGCGGGGAGGCCGAGCGCAGCCTGGCCGAGCGCCTGGCCGGGTGGCAGGAGCGCTACCCCGATGTCACCGTGCACCGGATCGTCGTTTGCGACCGCCCGGCGCGTCAGCTGGTCGAGCAGTCGGAATCGGCCCAGCTGGTCGTCGTGGGCAGCCACGGCCGCGGCGGCCTGACCGGCGTGCTGCTGGGTTCGGTCAGCAACGCCGTCGTGCACTCGGTGCGCATGCCCGTGATCGTGGCCCGGGCGTCGTGAGGCGCTCACGAAATGTTCGGTGACCGAGCGTACGTCGCCCGGGACGGTCGATCCTGATTTCAGAAGGAGTAGAAATGGCAACCAAAACACTCGCCAGCCAGTACGTCTCGGATATCGCGGCGTTGCGCCTAGCGGATTCCGAGGAGGCCGGCGGCAAGGGTGCCAACATGGGCGAGCTGGTGGCGGCGGGGCTTCCGGTACCCCCGGGGTTCGTCCTGATGCGCAGCAGCTACCTGGCTTCCATGCAGGCGGGCGGCGTCGACGCGGAGCTCGCGGCGCTGCATCGCGAGGCCCTGGCCCAGGTCGACAACAGTGCCCGCCTGGCCGAGCTCTGCCAACGGATGCGGAAGCTGGTGAAGGAGGCAGGTGTGAGCGAGGACGTGCGCGATCAGCTCCTCGACTCCTACCGTGCGCTCGGGCCGGATTGCGTTGTGGCCGTGCGGTCTTCGGCGACCGGGGAGGACGGCCGCGACGCGTCGTTTGCCGGCATGAATCAGACGGTGACGAACGTGGTGGGTGAGGACGCGCTCATCGATGCGGTGAAGACGTGCTGGGCTTCGTTGTTCAGCCCCCGCGTGATCACCTATCGGGCCAGCAGGGGATTCGGCGCCGACCCCGCGATGGCCGTGGTCGTGCAGCAGATGATCGCCTCCGAGCAGTCGGGGGTCGCATTCACCACCGATCCCAGCACGAAGGAAGCGGGCCACATCGTCATCGAGGCCGCCCAAGGCTTGGGTGAGGTCGTGGTGTCCGGGAAGGTCCAGCCCGACACCTACGTCGTCGACAAGAAGACGCTCGAGGTGCTCGACGTCAAGGTCGGCTACCAGGCATTCAAGATCGTGCGCGGTCCCGACGGCCACGACGCCGTCGTGGACCTGAGCCCCGCACAGGCCGAAGCGCGCGTCCTCGACGACACGTCGTTGCGCCGCATCGCCGAACTGGCGATCGCCGTCGAGGCGCACCACGGTTGCCCGCAAGACGTGGAATGGGCGATCGCCGCCGGCAAGACCTGGCTGGTGCAAGCCAGGCCCATCACCACGTTGGACACCGGCACACCCGATGGTTCCGATGCGACGGGCGTCCTGGTCCGCGGCCTGCCCGCGGCGCCGGGGTCGGCCTCCGGGCGGGTGCGGGTCCTGCGCACTCCGGACGAGGGCAACCGGCTGGTCGACGGCGAAATCCTGGTCGCCCCGATGACCAATCCGGATTGGCTTCCGGCGATCCGGCGCGCGGCGGCGCTGGTGACCGAGACCGGCGGCATGACGTGCCACGCGGCCATCGTGGCCCGCGAGCTCAGGGTTCCGTGCGTGGTGGGGGCCCGCGATGCGACCCGCATTCTGCGCGACGGCCAGACGGTCACCGTGGACGGTGAGCGGGGCAGCGTCAGCGCCGGCAGCCTGCGCCCCGAGGCTCACGCCTCGACGATCGAGCGGCCGGTGGCGATGGCGGTAAGCCGCGAGACGACGGGCACCAAGATCTATGTCAACCTGGCGATACCCGACACGGCCGAATCGGTCGCGGCGCAGGACGTCGACGGTGTCGGGTTGCTACGCGCCGAATTCCTGCTCACCCAAGCGCTTTCGGGGCGGCATCCACGCGACCTCATCGCACGCGGCGAGCAGGCCGACCTGGTCGGCGCGATGGTGGCGTCCATCGGCCGCATCGCGTCGGCCTTCGGGTCCCGGCCGGTCGTCTACCGCGCCACCGACTTCCGCAGCAACGAATTCCGCGGGCTGATCGGCGGCGAGGAGTACGAGCCGGTCGAGCACAACCCGATGATCGGCTACCGGGGTTGCTATCGATACGTCCAGGACCCGCATCTGTTCGGTCTGGAGCTCGAGGCGCTGGCTCGGGTGCGCGAACGGAATCCCAACGTGCATCTGATGATTCCGTTCGTGCGGACGCGGTGGGAACTGGAAGCCTGCCTGTCCCTGGTCGACGCGAGCCCGCTCGGCTCCCAGCGCGGGTTCCATCGCTGGGTGATGGCCGAGGTGCCGTCGGTGATGTACTGGCTTCCCGAGTACGTCGGGCTGGGCGTCGACGGCGTCTCCATCGGTAGCAACGACCTGACCCAGCTGATCCTGGGCGTCGACCGCGATTCCGACATCTGCGCCGAGCTGTTCGACGAGTCCGACGGAGCCGTACTCGATGCCATCGGCCGCATCGTGGCGATAGCGCGCAAACACGGCATCACCTCGTCCCTGTGCGGCCAGGCGCCGTCGACCAACCCGGCCTTCGCGGAACACCTGGTCCGGATGGGCATCACGTCGGTGTCGGTCAACCCGGACGCGGTCGACGCCACCCGGCATACGGTTGCCGCGGTCGAGCGCCGCCTGCTGCTGGAAGCCGCGCGGGGCTCCGGTGATCGCAATGGCCGGGGCGGCTGAGCCGAAGTGGAGTCGAACGGCTTCTCGGTGGGGACCTACGGCCCTGTCAGCAAGCACGCCGAATTCCTAGTGTCGAAATCACGGACTACTCGAAGCGGTGGTTGATGTGACGACGAAGGCGCCTGACACCCAGGTGATCCGCGATGCGGTGGCCCTGGCGTGTCATGCTCCTTCGCTGCACAACAGCCAGCCGTGGCGCTTTGTCGCCGACGGCGTGGCGCTGCAGTTGTGGGCCGATCCCTACCGGGTGGTGTACGCGATCGATGATGCGCGCCGGGAGCTGATCCTGAGTTGCGGCGCGGTCCTCGACCACGTCCGGGTCGCCATGGCCGCCGCCGGCTGGGACAGCGTCACGAAGCGTCTTCCCGACCCGGGCGAACCGAATCATCTTGCGACGCTTCAGTTCCAGCCCACCGAGGCGGTCAGCGAGGCGGATCGGCGGCGGGCGGATGCCATCCTTCGCCGCCACACCGATCGACTGCCGTTCAGCGCGCCTACCGGGTGGCCGGCCCTGGAGTCGGCGCTGCGCCGCGCGGTCGCCCCGCATGAGGTGATGCTGCATGTGGTGTCGGACGACGCGCGTCCGGAGCTGGCCGAGGCGTCGCGCGTCACCGAGACGATGCGGCGCTATGACGCCTACTACCAGGACGAGCTTCGTTGGTGGACATCGCCGTTCGCATCGGACACCCGGCTGCCGGCCGACGAGCTCGTGTCGAGCTCGGACGCGGCCCGCGTCGACATCGCTCGCACGTTTCCGCCGGCGGGTGGCGGGGGGCGGCACGCCACCGTCGACCACGACCAGTCCAAGATCCTGGTGCTGTCCACCCAGCACGACGACGAGCGCCTGGCCGTGCTGCGCTGCGGTGAGGCGCTGTCGGCGGTGCTGCTGGAGTGCACCATGGCCGGCATGGCCACCTGCACGTTGACCCACATGACCGAGCTCGAGGCCAGCCGCGACATCGTCGGGCGGGTGACCGGGAACGTCGGCCGGCCGCAGCTGCTGATCCGAGTCGGCGGATCGCCCGAGATGCACCCCCGGGCCGGCGACACCTCTCGGCGTCCGCTGACCGAGGTCCTCGAGTTTCGTGATCGATGAGCAGCCGCGAACGGAGGTGTCGCCGATGGCTCGGCATTGGCTGGTGATGGAAGCCGACGGGGAAGGCGCTCCGGCGCCGTTCGTCGCCCGGTTGGCCGGGGCCGGTCGGCACCTGCCCGAGACACACCTCACCACAGACGAATTGATGGCCACCACCCGGCACCGCACCCACATCGATCTGGAGCGGTTGACCGGGATCCACGAGCGCCGGGTCTCGGTGGGTGACGAGGATTCGTATAGCCTCGCGACCTCGGCCGCGCGGAACTGTCTGGCCACCGCGGAACAGGACCCCGCGTCGCTCGACGTCGTGATCAGCTGCAGCATCACGAAATTCCGCGGCGGCCTCACCCAGTGGGTCGAGCCCACGATGAGCAGCGCCGTGGCCCGGGGGATAGGGGCACCCCAGGCGATGACCTTCGACGTGTCCAACGCGTGCGCCGGGATGCTCACCGGGGTCACCATTTTGAACAACTGGATCAGGCAGGGGGTCGTCGAGCGGGGCCTGGTCGTCAGTGGGGAGTACATCTCGCAGCTGAGCCACAACGCCGCCCGGCACATCCGCAACATCATGAGCAAGGAACTGGCCTGCCTGACCCTCGGTGACGCCGGCGCGGCGCTGCTGCTCGAGCGGGCGCCCGCGGGGTCCGCGGGGATCACCCTCGCCGGGTTCACCACGGTCGCTGACTACAGCCGGCTCTGCCTGGCCTATCCGCAGGGCCATGACCCGGGCGCGCGGATGTTCACCAACTCGCGCGCCATCCAGAAGGCCGCGATCGCCAACACCCCGCTGCTGTTGAGCGAAGTGCTTGACACCGTAGGCCTTTCGATTCACGACATCGATCATGTGATCACCCACCAGACGTCGGCGCGGGCCATCCGCAAGGGAATGGCGCGCATGTCGGAGTCGTTCGGCGACAGCCCCCGGCACGACGCCGTGATCACCGTCGACCGGTACGGCAACACGGCGTCGACGACTCACACGGTTGCCCTGATCGAGGAACTCGAGGCCGGACACATCGAGCCCAAAGAGACGGTCGCGCTGCTCGCGCTGGCCTCCGGACTGGAGATCGGCGTGGTCTTGTTGACCCTGGACGAGGATTTGGTGAGCCGCTATGGGCACAGTCATTGACCGGGTCGACCTTGCCCATGCGCGGTGGCGCGACCGGCACAGCGCGCTGCACCTCGCGGTGACCGCCGCCAAGGACTGCCTGCGGCGGGCCGAATTGGACGCCGACGAGCTGGATCTCGTGGTCAACGCGGGGATCTACCGCGACCGCAATCTGGGGGAGCCGGCGCTGGCCGCACTCATCCAGGACGACATCGGGGCCAACCCCGAGGATCCGCACGCCGGCGCCCACGGGACGTTCTCGTTCGACATCGCCAACGGCGCGTGCGGGGTGCTGACCGCGCTGCAGATCGTCGACGGATTCCTGCGGACACACAGCATCCACCGCGCGCTCATCGTGGCCAGCGACGCCGATCCCGGCCACGGCATGAGCGAGCACTTTCCGTTTTCGCCCGCCGGGGCGGCGCTGCTGTGCGGCTG
Organism: Mycobacterium sp. NGS26; assembly: GCF_059813025.1. Taxonomy (NCBI): domain Bacteria; kingdom Bacillati; phylum Actinomycetota; class Actinomycetes; order Mycobacteriales; family Mycobacteriaceae; genus Mycobacterium; species Mycobacterium sp. NGS26. The sequence goes on along the minus strand of NZ_JCALDU010000005.1, from coordinate 208,417 downwards.
GACCGAGGACGATTACGGCCTGAGCCGCGTGTCTTGGGTGAACGCGGACGATGGCCCGGACGGCGCCGAGACATTCTCCGCCACAGTGGGCTTCGCCGACGCGCGCAACGTGCTGCGCTTCAATCAATCGGCCGCCATGGACGAGCGGTTCGCCGCGGCCGCCGCACAGGCGGTGCGCGCGTGCCTGGACGCCCAGTCGGTGCGCTTGGCCGACATCGACCTGATCGTCGCCGCCCCCGCCCGCCCCGAGTTTCGCGCCGCGCTGAGCAGGCTGCTCGACGTGCCCGTCGAAAAGGTCTGCGTCGCAGACGATCAGCGCATGCACACCGCTGCGCTCGCGGCGGCGTACGAACGGGAGGCCGACAGGCTGCCGGAGGGTGCGCGGGTGCTGATCGTGGCCGCCGGCGCGGGCGTTACCGCCGGCGCCGCCTTGTACAACCGGCCGCCGGGAAGGGCAGGGACCACATGGAGCAATTGACGGCGCTGGATGCCACGTTCCTGGAAGTCGAGGACTCCGATCCGCATGTGAGCCTGGCGGTCGGCGGTGTGTCGATCATGGAGGGGCCGGCTCCCAGCTTTGACGAGTTCGTTTCCGCCTTCGCCGAACGCGTGCCTACCATCCCGCGATGCAGGCAGGTGCTGCGCACCCATCCGCTGGACCTGGGGGCGCCCGAATGGGTCGACGACCCACACTTCGACATCTCGCGGCACCTGCACCGGCTGGCGCTGCCGCGACCCGGTGGCGATGCCGAACTGTTCCAGGCGATCGCAGCCATCATGGAGCGGCGCCTCGACCGCGAGCGCCCGCTGTGGGAGTGCTATGTCATCGAGGGGCTGAGCGACGACCGGTGGGCCGTGCTGACCAAGATCCACCACTGCATCGCCGACGGCATCGCGACAACGCAGATGATGGCGCGGTTCGGCGACGACGACGGCGGCGGGGAGACGTTCGCCACCGACCTTCGCGCCGCCCGGGAGCCAGCCCCGGAGGGGCTCCACCTGCCCAGGCCGAGCCTGAACCCGCTGAACTGGGTGCGCAGCGCGCTCGCCGCGGCGGCGGCGGCCGAACACGTCGCGGTGGGCGCGGCTGAATTGACGGCCAGCCTGTTCAGCGCCGCACCGGATTCGTCGCTGCATGGGTCGGTCACGACGATGCGACGTTTCAGTGCGGCCCGGGTCCGGTTGGCCGACCTGCAGCAGGTGGCTCGCGCGTTCGACGTGACGTTCAATGACGTCGCGCTGGCCGCCATCACCGACAGCTACCGCAAGATGCTGCTCGACCGCGGCGAACAGCCCAGCCGCAACTCACTGCGGACGCTCGTTCCGGTTTCGGTTCGTCCGACCAACCAGTTCCACGCGACCGACAACCAGGTGTCGGCGATGCTGCCGTTGTTACCGGTCGATGAGGGCGACCCCGTCGAGCAGCTGCGGTTGGTGCACAGCCGCCTTGCCCGGGCCAAGGCCAGCGGCCAGCGCGAAGGGGGGTCGGCGCTGGTGTCGGCGGCCGGGAGCGTCCCATTCGCGTTCTCCGCGTGGGCGATTCGATTGCTTGCGCGGTTGCCCCAACGGGCGGTGGTCGCCTTGGCCACCAACGTTCCGGGGCCGCGAAAACAGCAGACGCTGCTGGGCCGTCGGGTGCTGGAGATCCTGCCGATTCCCCCCATCGCCCTTCAGCTGCGCACCGGCATCGCGATGCTGAGCTACGCCGACAAGTTCATCTTCGGCATCACCGGCGACTTCGACACCGCGCCCGACATCGACGCCCTCGCCGCCGGGATCGAGCACGGGGTGGCGCAGTTGGTCGCGGCCAGCCGTAAGCGCAGACGCAAGCAAGCTACGTCAGCTATCGCCGTGAGAGGAGTGGCCGATGATGGCGCCCGCCAGGAGGGCTAACGTGATTGTCCTTCAGTCACACCCGGTTTGGATCGCAGCTCAAAGGTGGGCACGCGAGCGCAGCGAGGCGATGCGCCGTCATCCGTCATTCGGGGCCCACCGCGTAGCCGCGCAGGGCGACAACGGACGGCCCGGGGCCTGACTGCCGCTAACCGGCTTTCAGCAGGGCCATGAACCCGAAGTCCATGTGCAGCTGTTGGTGGCAGTGCAGCAGCGACAGGCCGGGCTGGTCGGCGGTGAAGTCGATGTCGATCGCCTGATAGCCCCCGACCAGTGCGACGTCCTTGCGCAGCCCGGCGCTCGGCGTCCCGGCGATGTGGGTGACCTCGAAGGTGTGCCGGTGCAGGTGAATGGGGTGGACATCGTCGCTGCTGTTGCGTAGCCCTCGAACCCGTGCGGTTTTCCGGAGGTGAGCGAGGCGGCCATCGCCGCCTCGCCCTTGTCGTACAGCTCCGGGATCGGTTGGCCGGCCAGGAAATTGGTGGCGATGTCGCCGCCCCTGCTGAGGGCGGGCTCGAACTCCTTGAGGGTGAGGAATATTTCTTGGTCGTAGGAGCCGGGATTTTGTCTGGGCTCGATGAAGACCGGGCCGGCCAAGCCGTTGTACTGGCCCAGGCTCAGGTCGGCTCCAGCGACGAGGTGGGTGTGGTAGAAGCGCAACCCCGACGGTCCCGGGGTGAACGACAGCCGGCGCATCCCGTGCGCGGGGATGTAGGGGGTGCCTTCCTCGGCGGAGCCGTCGACGTCGACGGCCAGCGTCTGGCCGTGCCAGTGCAGTTGTTCGGGGGTGTCGGTGTCGTTGTGGACATCGACCACGACGGGTTTGCCTTCCGTGAACCGCAGCAGCGGCCCGGGGAACTCGCCGTTGTAGAGCGTGGTCGACACCACCCGGTCGGGCGCCAGCTCCACCAGGCCGTGTCCGATGCGAAGCGTGTAGTCGACCTTGGCGGGCGGGCCTTGGCGGCCGCATCCCGCCGCGGCGGCGGCCGAACCGCCGGCGGCAAGCACCGCCGCGGCCGCGCCGCGCTTCAGGAATTCGCGCCGGTCCATGCGTGCCACCCAACCATCCGGACCTGGTCATCCATCGATCCGCATATGTATGGTGCCAGTACGCGTACCGACATGACAGGAGAATCGAAGTGGCAGAACGGTTGGCGGGAAAGGTCGCACTCGTCAGTGGCGGTGCGCGGGGGATGGGCGCCTCGCATGTGCGCGCGATGGTGGCCGAGGGGGCCAAGGTGGTGTTCGGCGACATCCTGGACGACGAGGGCAAGGCCGTCGCGGCGGAACTCGGCGAGGCCGTCCGCTATGTACATCTCGACGTCACCCAGCCCGAGCAGTGGGAGGCGGCGGTGGGCACCGCCATCGGCGAGTTCGGCGGCATCGATGTGCTGGTGAACAACGCGGGCATCCTCAATGTCGGCACCTTCGAGGACTACGAGATCTCCGAGTGGCAAAAGATCCTCGACGTGAATCTGACCGGGGTGTTTCTCGGCATCCGCGCGGTGGTCAAGCCCATGAAGGAGGCGGGTCGGGGGTCGATCATCAACATCTCGTCGATCGAGGGAATGGCGGGCACCATGGCCTGCCACGGCTACACGGCGAGCAAGTTCGGCGTCCGTGGGCTGACGAAGTCGGCGGCAATGGAGTTGGGGCTCAACGGCATCAGGGTCAACTCGATTCACCCGGGGCTGATCAAGACGCCGATGACGCAATGGGTTCCCGACGACATCTTCCAGACCGCGTTGGGCCGCGCCGCGGACCCCAAGGAGGTCTCCAACCTCGTGGTCTACCTGGCCAGTGACGAATCCAGCTATTCGACCGGCGCCGAGTTCGTCGTCGACGGCGGCACCACGGCCGGCCTGGGCCACAAGGACTTCTCCGCCGTCGACGTCGCCGAACAACCCGAGTGGGTCACGTAGGCATCTTCCGCGAGACTGTAACTCTCGACGGTGCTACTCGAGAAACGCGTCGGCAGTTACAGTCTCGCGCGAATCATTGTCGGGCGCCGGCCGTTTCGGGTGCGTTGACCTGTTGCTGCTCGGGTTTCGGCCAGGGCGATGGGACCGGGCGTTGCCGCACCCGCTGTGGCCACCAGAACCACTTGCCCAGCAGCGCCGCGATGGACGGCGTCATCAGCGACCGCACGATCAGCGTGTCGAAGAGCAGGCCGAGGCCGATGGTGGTGCCGACCTGACCGATGACCGTCAGCTGGCTGACCGCCATGGTCATCATCGTGAAGGCGAACACCAGTCCCGCCGAGGTGACCACCGAGCCGGTGCCGCCCATCGACCGGATGATGCCGGTGTTCAGCCCGGCGTGGATCTCCTCCTTGAACCGCGCCACCAACAACAGGTTGTAGTCGGCGCCGACGGCCAGCAGGATGATGACCGACATCGCGAGCACCATCCAGTGCAACTCGATGCCGATCAGGTGCTGCCAGATCAGCACGGAGAGCCCGAACGACGCGCCCAGCGAGAGCAGGACGGTGCCCACGATGACCGCCGACGCCACCACACCCCGGGTGATGATCAGCATGATGATGAAAATCAGGCACAGTGAGGCGATTCCGGCGATCAACAGGTCGTAGTTGTTGCCGTCACTGAGGTCCTTGTAGATGGACGCGGTGCCCGCGAGGTAGATCTTCGAGCCCTCCAGCGGCGTGCCCTTGAGCGCCTCGTACGCGGCCTTCTTGATCGCGCCGATGTGCGAAATGCCTTCCTGCGACATCGGATCGCCGTCATGGCTGATGATGAAGCGCACCGCATGCCCGTCGGGAGAGATGAAATTCTTCATGCCCCGCTTGAACTCGGCATTGTTGAAGGTCTCCGGGGGCAGGTAGAACGAATCGTCGTTCTTGGACGCGTCGAACGCCTTACCCATCGCGCTGGAGTTCTTCTGCGCCTCGTTCTGCTGATCCTGCAGACCCTTCTGGGTCGAATACATGGTCAGCATCGTCGTTTTCATGGCCTTCATGTTGTCGATCATCGACGGCATCAGCGCCACCATCTGTGGCATCAGCGTGTCGAGGTGATCCATGACGGGCAACAGGCTCTGGATGTCGTCGGTCATCGTGTCGATACCGTCGAGCGCGTCGAAGACCGAGCGCAGCGACCAGCACACCGGGATGTCGTAGCAGTGCTTCTCCCAGTAGAAGTAGCTGCGGATGGGCCGGAAGAAGTCCTCGAAATCGGCCATCTTGTTCCGCAAGTCGTTGATGTCGATGGTCATGTCGTGCATCTTCTGCACCATCACATGCATGTCGTTGGACATCTGCACGGTGATGCTCTGCATCTTGACCATGCTGTCGATGGTCGTCTGCATCATGTCGGCCTGGCGGAGCATGTCGGCCATCTGGTCCTCTTGGTACTTCTGGTTCATCTGCTGGGTGACGCCCTGCATGCTGATCTGGAACGGGATCGAGGTGTGCTCGATCGGCGTGCCCTGCGGCCGGGTGATGGCCTGCACGCGGCCGATCCCCGGCACGCGGAAGACCGTCTTCGCGATCTTGTCGATGACCAGGAAGTCCGCCGAGTTCCGCAGATCGTGGTCGCTTTCGATCATCAGCACCTCGGGATTCATGCGCGCCTGCGAGAAGTGCCGGTCCGCGGCGGCGTATCCCTCGTTGGCGGGCAGATCGTCGGGCAGATAGTTGCGGTCGTTGTAGTTGGTGCGGTAGCCGGGCAGGGTGAGCAGGCCGACGAGTGCCACGCCGATCGTCATGACCAGCACCGGCCCGGGCCAGCGCACCACGACGGCGCCGACCTTGCGCCACCCCCGAATCCGTTGCGTGCGTTTGGGTTCCAGTGTCTGACGGAAACGCGAGGCCACCGAGACGACGGCGGGGCCCAGCGTCAACGCCGCTCCCACCACGACCACCATGCCGATGGCCAACGGAACGCCCAGCGTCTGGAAATACGGCAGGTTGGTGAAGTGCAGGCAGAACGTCGCGCCGGCGATCGTCAGGCCCGAGCCGGCCACCACGTGCGCGGTGCCCTTGTACATGGTGTAGTACGCGTCTTTCCGGGATTCGCCGATGGAGCGGGCCTCCTGATAACGGCCGATCAAGAAGATCGCGTAGTCGGTGGCTGCCGCGATCGCCAACGTGACCAACAGGTTGGTGGCGAACGTCGACAGCCCGATGATCTTGAAGTAACCCAGGAACGCGACCATTCCGCGGGCGGCCGACAGCTCGAGAACCACCATCAGGAGCGTCAGCAACACCGTGATGACCGAGCGGTAGACCAGCAGCAGCATCCCGATGATGACCGTGAAGGTGGCCGCGGTGATGAGCTGCAGGCTGCGGTCGCCGGCCTCGTGCTGATCCGCCGACAGCGCCGCCGGCCCGGTGACATAGGCCTTCACCCCTTTCGGCGCCGGCACGCTCTTGACGACGTTCTGCACGGCCTCGACCGACTCGTTGGCCAGTGCCTCACCCTGGTTGCCCGCGAGGTAGACCTGGACGTAGGACGCCTTGCCGTCGTTGCTCTGCGCGCCCGCCCCGGTCAGCGGATCACTCCACATATCCTGAACGTGCTCAACGTGTTTGGTGTCCGCGTTGAGCTTGCTGACGATCTGGTCGTAGTAGGCGTGGGCGTCGGCGCCCAGGGGGTTCTGGCCCTCCAGCACGATCATCACCGAGCTGTTGGACTTGTACTCGTTGAACACCGCGCCCATGCGCTTCGTCGCGACCACCGACTGGGCATCGTCGGGGGCCATCGACACCGACCGCATCTTCCCGACCTCGTCCAGCTGGGGGACGACGACGTTGAGCACCGCGATGATCGCGAGCCAGCCCAGGATGATCGGCACCGCGAACGCTCGGATGAAGCGCGGGATCGCCGGCCGCACTGGTTTTTTGGCGACGGGTAGTTCGTCGGTGCCGGCATCGTCGAACGTTGTGCTCATGCGGATTTCACCAGGCAGAAGGTCAGGGCGTGCACGCCGTTGGTAATTTTCTCGTCCTTGACTTCGTCGTCGATGGTGATGCGGCAACCGAGGTAGTCACCGTCGCTTTGCGCCGAGAGGTTCGGGAAGACCGAGGGCGCGGTGGTGCTGAGGACCAGCGTCCACGGCAGCGGCGTCCCGTCGAGCCGTTTCGGGTCGGCGTTGAGATCCAGGTAGTTCACGTTGGCGTGGCTGGCCGAACCGAAGACCTCGTACTTGACGACCTTGGGCTTGAACGGCTTGGAATCATCCAGCCGCGGGCTCGTCAGCACGCCGGTGTCGTGCGCCCCGAAGAATGACTTGACCCGGACCACGGCAAAGCCGCCGACCACCAGGACCGCCACGATCAGCAGCGGCAACCACGCGTTTCGCAGAACCTTCGACGTCTGCACTGCGGTGATTCCCTCCCTTACCGCGCAACGGTGATGTGATCGGTCCCAGCATGGGCGTCCGACTTACACGGCCCAGCAACGAAATTCGGCGATTGCCGCGCGTGGCGCACCCGGTCGTCAAGCGCCACTGCTTGTGCACACCGGCCGTCGCACCCGGTACCGACCCGCGCCCCGCATCGCGGACGCCTCCCCGAGCACCGCAACCAGGCCATAGTACATGATGTGCATTTGTTGCACAGTATGCAATATTCGGCCGCGGTGTTTCAGATCACTTCGTGAAGATGCTGTTGACCAGGGCGGCCGCGCGCTCCACGTACGGCATGGGCGTGTCGTCGGGGTCCTTCGGTTTCCCGCTGGCCCACTTTTCGATACCCGAACGCACCGCCGTCAGGGCCAGCGCGGAGATCAACGCGGCCATCTCGTCGTCGGGACGCATCCCTTGGCGGCGGACGATGATGTCGGTCAACTGATGCTGGAAGCGCTCCAGGTCCGCGAGGAACGCCGCCAGCACCGCCGGGGAGGTCTTGGCCAGTTCCAGCATGTGGGCCGCCTGTTCGCGCGGCGGGGGCACATCGCGCAGATGGTGGGCCGCCAGGGTGATCAGCTCCGCCAGCACCACGGAGTAGGGGGCGGGTCCGGCCGCGACGAAATCCGCTACCAGCTCGGGGGGTATGTCCGAGGGGCCATAGGCGATCGCGGACTCCTTGTTCGGGAAGTAGTTGAAGAAGGTGCGCGTCGAGATGCCGGCCTCGGTGCAGATCTCCTCGATGGTCACCTTGTCGAAGCCGCGTTCCAGCGCCAGTCGCACCGCGGCGTCGCGGATGTCCGCACTGGTCTGGCGGCGACGGCGCTCGCGCAGACCCACCTGATTGGCCATATCCATATAGTTGCACGTTCTGCATACTTTGCAGTCAATCGGCGCGGCCCGGGTTCGGACGGCCTCCGGTGGGTGCGACGAGCGCGGCCCACAGGTGATCGCGTTGGCTGGCGAAGAAGTCGACCGATATCGGGGCCCTGTCGGCGATCTGGTCGAACGCGTGGAACGCGCCGGGAACGATTTCCTCGTGGACGGTCACGCCCGCCGCACGCAGGCGCCGCGCGTACTCCACACACTCCGGATAGAACAGGTCGAGCGTCCCGACGCCGATCCAGGCCGGGGGCAGGCCGGTCAAATCCGCACGGCGAGCGGGCACCGCCTCGTTCGGATCGGCTCCGTCGAGGTACCACCGCCAGGCCAGCTGGTTGTCGGTCTCGGTCCACATGATGCGCTTCTGGCCGTCGGGGTTGGCGCCCGTGCGATCGTCGAGCATCGGGTACACCAGCATCTGGTATGCGAGTTTGACGTCGCCGCGATCGCGCGCCCGCTGCGCGACCGCCGCCGCGAAATGTCCACCGGCACTGGCCCCGCCGACGGCGACGCGATCGGGGTCCACCCATGGCTGGCGCGCCAGCCACAGCAGCGCCGCGTAACAATCGTCGAGCGGCGCGGGATACGGGTGCTCGGGAGCCAGTCGGTGTTCCACCGCCGCCACCGCGACACCGGTGAGGCGGGACAGCTTTCGGCAGTACTTGTCGTCCTGCACCGCGGTGCCCATGATGGTGCCCCCGCCGTGAATCCACAGCAGCGCGGGCGCCCGGTCGGGAAGACCGGTCGGACGGTGCAGGCGAACCTTGACGTGCTCGTTCACCGCGACAACCGGTACGTGGCGGATTCGGCCGGCGTTTCCCATCAGCTGCATGAGTGCCCGCTGGACTTTGTAACCGCGGTGCAGGGCGTATCCGCGGGGCAGGAAGCGGGCCACGTTGCGCAGGCCGGGGTCCAACGCCTGCCGCGAGGTGAAGGCGTTGCCGGACAATCTGCTTGCCATGGTCAGGGCCGCTCGAGGTCGAGCAGTACGCGCTTGGCGGCCGGCCCGCCGCGGTAAGCGCCGACGGCTCCGTCGGATCGGATCACCCGGTGGCACGGCACCACGATGGGGATCGGGTTGGTCGCGCACGCGGTGCCGACGGCGCGCACCGCCCTCGGGGAGCCGGACAGGCGGGCCAGGGCGGCGTAGCTGGTGGTGGTGCCGTAGCCGACATCGGTGTTGAGGCGTTCCAGCACGGTGCGCCGAAACCCTTGTGACAGCGACCAATCCAGCGCAACGTCGAAGCGCTGCCGGCGGCGGGTGAAGAATTCCTCGAGTTGCCGCGCGACCGGATCCAGCCGCGCCGGTGCCTCGAGTACCCGCGGGCTGATGCGCGCGGAGAGGTTCTGCAGCACGCTGTCGTGGCCCTCACTGGCGAAGGCGACCCGCAGCAACCCGAGTGGGGTGGCGGCCAAAAGCAGTGGGCCGACGGCGGAATCCACAGTGCGGTAGGCGATGTCGAGCAGACCGCCGGCTTGTGCATCCCGCTCCAAGCGGGCGTGCAGCCGCTCGAGATGGTCCCGGTCGACGGGGAAGTGCCGGGTGAGGTCAGATGCGGTCATCGCTGTTTCCTTGGGGTGTCATCGGATAGGTGCGTCGCAGTGTGGCGATCCCGTCGGCGGCGGCGCGCCGCGCGGCGGCCACGCTGCTGTCGAGGATTCGCGCGATCTCCGCATACGGGAGACCGGCCAGGTAATGGTAGGCGACGGCCTGGCGCTGTTTGGGTGGTAGCGCACCCACCGCGGCGTCGAGGTCGAGATCGTGGGCATCGGCGTGCTCGGGTGCGGGGGAGTCGGGTGGATCGGCAACCGGGATCGCCCGGCGCGACGCGGTGCGGGTGATGTCGATGGCTTTGCGATGAGCGATCGTCACCAGCCACGCCTCGATGTTGGCGTCGGACGGCAGTCGCGGATAGGCCTTCAAGGCGGCCAGGAAGGTGTCCGACCAGGCGTCGTCGGCGTCGCTGTGGCCGACCACCGCGCGAACGACGCGCAGTACCGTGGCGCCGTGCCGCGCCACGACGGCCTCGAACGGCGGCTTGACGTGCCGATCGGCGCTCACGCTGAAGTCATCGGCAGGCTCGGGTATGCATTCGGGGTCCTCCATACGGATTAAACAACTTCCGCCATGAAGACGTCGGCGCTCCAAGGAATGTGAGAAGCGATCGCTGATTGGATTCCGCTATGCCCGGGCACACTCGTGTCCGTGAGGACGGTCGAGTACGCCCCGGGACGGTTGGCTGATGTCTTCGGCGATGCGACGCAACCCACGGTCTTGCGGTGGCACGGCATGCAGCCCGATGCGCGCGCAGTCGTGCGCCCGCTTGCCGGTTTGCTCGCCGGCCACGGCGTGGCGGTGGTCGCGCCCGACTGGAACTTCCACGCCCGCGGCGATACTCGGCCGCTCATCTCACGCCGCCGGACCGGTCGTCGTTTACTCATCAGGAGGTTCAACGATGACAACGCGACACACGATGATCGACACTCGCCTGGGCGAGCTGATGCTCGTCGCCGACGACGACGGCCTGACCGGCGTGTATTTCCGCAATCACTGGCACCCGCCCGCGGCGGACGCCCTGGGCCGGTACGTCGAGGCCACCGCCGACGAGCTGTTCGAGCGCGCCAGTAAACAACTCGACGAATACCTCGCCGGGGAGCGGACGCGGTTCGACCTCCCCCTTGCTCCCAGCGTCGACCCGGGCCAGCGGCGAATCCGGGATCTGCTGGCCGGCATCGCCTACGGCCAGACCATCACCTACGGCGAGCTGGCCGCCAAACTGGCCGACGGCACCACCGCATACGATGTCGGCCAGGCCGTGGGGCGCAATCCACTCAGCATCATCGTCCCGTGCCACCGCGTGGTCGGAAAGAACGGCGCGCTAACCGGTTACGCTGGCGGCCTGAAGCGCAAACGATTCCTGCTGGGCCTCGAGGAGCCGGCGCCCGCGGCGGCCGGCAGGTTGTTTTGATGCCGTCGACGTGGCGCCGGCGCGTCGATGCCGCCGACTGGGACGCCGTCGCCGCGGGCATGAACGATCTCGGCGGTGCCCTGCTCCCGCGGCTGCTGACTACCGCCGAGTGCCGCGCGGTCCGCGACCTCTATCCGAACGGCAACCTGTTTCGCGCCACTGTCGACATGGCTCGCCACCGCTACGGGCAGGGCGAATACCGCTACTTCAAGCGGCCCTACCCACACCCGATCGACGCACTGAAACAGGCCCTCTACCCCCGGCTTTTGCCGATCGCCCGCGACTGGTGGACCAAGCTGCGCCGCGAACCGCCGTGGCCCGACACTCTCGACGAGTGGCTGGAAATGTGCCACCGCGCCGGACAAACCAAACCCACCGCCCTGATGCTGAAGTACGGGCCCGGGGACTGGAATGCGCTGCATCGAGACCTCTACGGAGACTTGGTCTTTCCGCTGCAGGTCGTCATCAACCTCGACGAGCCCGGCGTGGCGCACACCGGTGGCGAATTCCTGCTCGTCGAGCAGCGACCCCGGGCGCAGTCCCGCGGCACGGCCACGACGCTGCCGCGAGGACACGGTTACGTCTTCACGACCAGGGAACGCCCGGTTCGCTCGACGCGGGGATGGTCGGCCGCCGCGGTGCGCCACGGAGTTTCCGCCGTCCGCTCCGGCGAGCGCTACACCCTGGGCCTGATCTTTCACGACGCCGCGTGAATGCCGCCCGGCTGGGGCAGCATGATCCTCATGGAACTCTACGACGTCATGCGATCCACGCCCGCGGTGCGCGAATTCACCGGCGACCCGCTCCCCGACGAGGTTCTCGGACGGATCCTCGACGGCGCCCGGTTCGCACCGACCGGCGGTAATCGGCAGGGCGTGCGCGTCATTGTGGTTCGCGATCGGGACACCCGGTCGGCCCTGGCGGACCTGGGGCTTGCCGCCGCCCGCCGCTACACCGCGCAGCTCGCCAATGGCGAGTTACCGTGGAATCCGTTGCAGCCGAGTGCCTTAGACCGATCGACGATCGAGGCGACCGAGCCGCCGCCGCAGATGTCGGCTCCGATGCGGGCGGCTCCGGTCGTGCTGGTGATCTGCCTGGATCTCGCCGTCGTCGCCGCCACCGATCAGGATCTCGATCGCATCGCCGTGGTACCGGGAGCATCGGTGTACCCGTTCGTGTGGAACGTGTTGCTGGCGGCGCGCAACGAGGGCTACGGCGGCGTATTGACGACGATGGCCGTGGCCGAGGAGCCGCGCGTCAAGGACCTTCTCGGCGTGCCCGATACGTTCGCCGTCGCCGCGATCGTGCCGCTGGGCAAACCGGTGCGCCAAGTGACGAAGCTGCGGCGGCGGTCCGTCCCCGAGTTCGCTACCCGTGAGCGCTTCGACGGAACGCCCTTCATCGGGTAGTCGTCGGCGATCTCGCTCCCCATCGAAGGCGGCCCGCGAGGTGGCGTGCGCGCGGCGGAACGACTCTCGGTAGGCTGGACAAGATGTGTGGAGCCACCGGTGAGGTGCGACTCGACGGCCGGGTGCCCGATTTGGCCGCGGTATCGGCGATGGCCGTTGTGATGGCAGCCAGGGGGCCGGACGGGGCGGGTGCCTGGTCACAGGGCCGGGTTGCCCTCGGTCACCGTCGTCTGAAGATCATCGACCTGACCGAGCACGGCGCCCAGCCGATGGTCGATTCCGAGTTGCGCCTCGCGCTCGCGTGGAACGGCTGCATCTACAACTACAAGGAGTTGCGCCGCGAGCTCGTCGACCACGGCTACCGGTTCTTTTCGACCAGCGACACCGAGGTGCTGATCAAGGCCTATCACCGCTGGGGCGACGACTTCGTCAGCCGCCTCAAGGGGATGTTCGCCTTCGCAATCGTGGAGACCGACAGCGGTCGAGTGTTGCTGGGTCGGGACCGGCTCGGTATCAAGCCGCTGTACCTGACTGAAGACGCTCAGCGGATCCGGTTCGCCTCGACTTTGCCGGCATTGCTTGCCGGTGGCGGCGTGGACACGCGGATCGACCCCGTCGCGCTGCATCACTACATGTCGTTTCACTCCGTCGTGCCGGCACCGCTGACCATCCTGCGTGGTGTGCGCAAGGTCCCGCCCGGTTCGCTCATCGCCTTCGAGCCCGACGGCACACGCACCACGACCACGTACTGGACGCCCGACTTCACCAGGCGAGCCGATCGGTCGGACTGGTCCGAACGCGACTGGGAGGACGCGGTGCTGTCCTCCCTGCGTGTCGCGGTGGAGCGCCGACTCGTTGCCGACGTGCCGGTCGGCTGTCTGCTCTCGGGCGGCGTCGACTCCAGCCTGATCGTCGGTCTCCTCGCCGAGGCCGGGCAGCATGGGCTGTCCACCTTCTCGATCGGCTTCGAATCGACCGGCGGGGTCGCCGGTGACGAGTTCCGCTGGTCGGACATCATCGCCGAACGCTTCGACACCGATCATCATCAGATCCGCATCGGAACCGACCGCATGCTGCCCGCGCTCGACGGGGCGATCGGCGCGATGAGCGAGCCGATGGTCAGCCACGACTGCGTCGCCTTCTACCTGCTCAGCCAGGAAGTGTCGCGCCACGTCAAGGTCGTGCAGTCGGGTCAGGGCGCCGACGAGGTGTTCGCCGGCTATCACTGGTACCCGCCGATGTGTTCACCCGCCGCGGCCACCCTGGAGGGTGCGGTCGCGCAGTATCGAAGCGCCTTCTTCGATCGCGACGCGGCCGGGGTTGCGGCGCTTCTCGGGCCGGGTAACGCTGTCCCTGGTGATCCCAGTGTGCGTTTTGTCACAGAACATTTCGCGCAGGCCAACGCCGATACCGGTGTCGATCGTGCGCTCCGGCTCGACACGACGGTGATGTTGGTCGACGACCCGGTGAAACGAGTGGACAACATGACGATGGCCTGGGGGCTTGAGGGCCGGGTCCCATTCCTCGACCACGAGCTGGTCGAGCTGGCGGCCACCTGTCCGCCGGAGCTGAAGATCGCGCAGGGCGGCAAGGGAGTCCTCAAAGAGGCCGCGCGGCGGGTGATCCCGTCGGAGGTGATCGATCGGCCCAAGGGCTATTTCCCGGTGCCCGCGCTGACTCACTTGGAGGGCCCGTACCTCGATCTGGTTCGCAATGCGCTGTATTCGCCCGAGGCCAAGGAACGCGGGCTGTTCGACACCGACGCGGTCGACGCGCTGCTGGCCGATCCCAACGGCCGGCTGACGCCGCTGCGCGGCAATGAACTCTGGCAGATCGCATTGCTCGAACTCTGGTTGCAACGCCACGGTGTGACGGGAGCTGCGGCATGACCGCCATCGAACCCTCAGAGGACAACCCCGAGGCGATCACACTCAGCCTGCACGACGCGTCGCCGTCGCACTTGGCGGAGGCGATGGCCGAGGACGTCGAGCTCGAATTGGGTTGGGGGCGGCTTATTTTCGGCCAGACCTTCGTCGATGCCGACAAGCTGACCGAGGCGTTGCGCCGGGAAGCGCCCGGGCGGCGTGACATCTGCATCTACGCGCACGAATCCCACGTGGTGGTCGCCGGGTCCCCGAGTGAGCTGTTCATCGACCCCAGCCATACCTACCGGCTGCGCTTCGGCGAAACCGATCGGCAGGACCTGACGCCCTCGCCGCTCGGCGTCACCGTGCGCACACTGAGCGGCCCCGACGATGCCGATGCGATGAACCGCGTGTTCGTGCGTTGCGGGATGGTACCCGCGCCGGTCGAGACGATTTGGGACAACCACCAGCACAAGGAGGCGGTGACCTACCTACTTGCGGTGCGCGACAACGACGGTGCCGTGGTGGGCACCGTCACCGGTGTCGACCATGAGTTGCTGTTCAAGGATCCCGAGCGAGGATCCAGCCTGTGGACACTGGCCGTCGACCCCGGGGCGGCTCTTCCCGGAATCGGTGAGGCGCTGACCCGGGCCCTGGCCGAGCACTTCCGCAGGCGGGGCCGTGCCTACATGGACCTGTCGGTGGCGCACGACAATGCCGGCGCGATCGCCCTTTACGAGAAGCTCGGCTTTCAACGCATCCCGGTGCTGGCCATCAAGCGGAAGAACGCGATCAACGAGCCGTTGTTCACCCCGCCACCCGAGACGGTCGAGGATCTCAACCCCTACGCCCGGATCATCGCGGACGAGGCGCTGCGCCGCGGCATCTGGGTCGAGGTCCTCGATGCCGAAACCGGCGAGATGCGCCTTACCCACGGTGGCCGCACGGTGATCACCCGCGAATCGCTGTCCGAGTTCACGTCGGCGGTCGCGATGTCCCGTTGCGACGACAAGCGTTTGACGCGACGCCTGGTCTCGGGGGTCGGCATCAATGTGCCCCGCGCCCGGTTGGCCACCTTCGACAAGACCGACTTCGACTTCGTCACCGAGGTCGACGAGGTCGTCGTCAAACCGACGCGTGGCGAGCAAGGTAACGGGATCACCGTCGGCATCACCGTCGACGACGGTCCCGACGAGCTCACCGCCGCCCTCAGAAGGGCGCGCGCGGAGTACCCCGAGGTGCTGATCGAGGAGCGGGTACCCGGCGACGATCTCCGGCTGGTCGTCATCGATGGCCGGGTCGTGGCCGCCGCGCTGCGGATGCCGCCCGAGATCATCGGCACGGGTGACCACAGTGTGCGGGACTTGATTGCGGCCGAGAGTCGACGGCGTTCCGCGGCCACCGGTGGCGAGTCCCGCATCCCGCTCGACGGGGTCACCGAGGCGACCGTCGCCGAGGCCGGCTGGGCGCTGGATGACGTGCTGCCCAAGGGAACTCGGCTCCGCGTCCGTCATACCGCCAACCTGCATCAGGGCGGCACGATCCACGACGTCACCGCCCAGGTGAACCCGGAACTGTGTCAGGTCGCGGTGGCGGCGGCCGAAGCGATTGGTATCCCGGTGACGGGCATCGACCTCATCGTCCCGGACGTCACCGGCACCGAGTACGCCTTCATCGAAGCCAACGAGCGACCCGGCCTGGCCAACCATGAGCCGCAACCCACGGCCGCGGCCTTCATCGACTATCTCTTTCCCAGCCAGCCGGGTAATCCACTCGCCTGGACACCCGAGGAGGCCCAGCACCTGCGTGACTGACCGCCCGTGCGCCCCAGGGGATTTCATCACTGTGACGATTCGGTGGGGCAGTGGCGGCCCTGGCAGGTCCCGGGTAGGAGGGGGATCCGACTGGCCACATCGCAACGGCGAATTGCCTACCGGTTATACCGGGTTATACTTCATTCTATGAAGACCGCTATTTCCCTGCCGGATGAGACGTTCGACCGTGTATCTCGGCGCGCGAGTGACCTGGGCATGAGCCGATCGGAGTTCTTCACTCGCGCCGTGCAGCGCTACATGGACGAGTTGGACGCCCAATCGCTGACTGGGCAGATCGACACAGCTCTAGAGAGCCTTCACGGCACCGACGAGGCGGAGGCCGCCGCCGTGGCTGCCGGGCGTCACGTGTTAGACGCCGTGGACGATGAGTGGTGATCAGGCGTGCTGAGGTCTACTGGGCCGACCTGGGACCGCCGTCCGGAAGCCGCCCAGCCAAGCGCCGACCGGTCTTAGTAATCCAGTCGGATCCGTACAACGCCAGTCGCCTTGCGACCGTGCTCGCGGCGGTGATCACCTCCAATACGGCGCTCGCGACGATGCCGGGCAACGTATTTTTGCCCGCGACCGCGACAAAGCTGCCACGTGATTCGGTTGTGAACGTCACGGCGATCGTAACGCTGAACAAGACCGACCTCACCGATCGAGTCGGGGAGGTAGCCCCGAACTTGATGCATGAAGTTGACCGAGGACTTCGTCACGTACTTGACCTTTAATTGCCGACGCAAACCCCTGGCGGCCACCCGAAGTGGGGTCGGTTGCCAACCTGACTCGCTGACTCAATAGCCCTGCACCACAAGGCAATTCGTCACTGTGACGTTATGATGGCGGTACGAGGGGGAGAAGGACGGGTGGTCGCTCGCCGGCTGAGGGGCGGCCAGCAGGGGGCACGTCCACGCTTTCGGCTAACGAATGGTTCATTGAGTGATTGAACTGTGTGCGTGCGTCAGCCCTCGCAGTATGAAACAACCGCGGGTCCGGCGGGGAATGAGTAGGCAGAATCGTGTTCAGGTTGGTCAATCGCTAAGGGGCGGGTGCCACTTTCGCTTCAAATTCACTTCAAAGCACCTGCTGCGACAAGTACCGATAAGCGACACTATGTCAAGTAATTACCGCATATTGCATCAGGCGGGCGAGCACGCTTATCCCCTGTGCTGCAGATCATTCCGTGCAAGGATGCCGGCTTAGGGCTGGACGTGATCTGGATGTGGGACAGCGCGTAGCTCTAGTTGCGGGATTGCGTCGAAGTCTGCCGGGTTGCAGCTATATAACGGCAGGCCATATGCGATCGCGCTAGCAGCGATCAGGGCATCGAAGGCCCGTGCGGCGGGCTTGCGGCCAGACGCTCGCAGTGCAGCGGCGACTGCGCCAAATGCGCGCGCCGACTCGGCATCGAAGGCCAGGACGTCGAAGTCCGATTCGGCCTGCTGCAGATGTGCCTGTCGTGCCGCACGATCCTCTTCACGCCGGGCGACGTGAGGCCCCACAGATAACTCAGCCAGGGTGATGGCGCTGATCAAGGATTCGTCGGGAAGCGTCGCAGGATCCTCAATCCGCCCAAGCAGGATCACCGTCGACGTGTCGAGGATTCCTTTCGTGGCCACTGAGGTCATCACAGCGATGTATCGAGCACGCCGTCGATATCGCGACGCAGCACATCTGGATCGACTGGCGGCAATCGCTTCCTTCGTCCGATGAGTTCGGCAGGTCCGGCGCTGCGGCTCGGCACTGGGCGCAACTCTGCGACGGCGCGGCCGTCACGGGTGACGATAAGGCGTTCACCGCGCTCCACGCGGTCGAGCACTTCCCCACCCTTGTTACGGAGCTCGCGCACGGTAACTGATCGCATGTGCGCCATTGTATCACCGGTGAGACGGCGCGCCAGCCTCATCTGTCCGGTCTCGGCAACCGCACGTCCAGGAGGCGGCGGGTCGCGCGTCGCGCCGGCGCACCAGCTACTGCCCGCTCGGGTTTGAAGTTCCGGGCTGTGGATACACCTCACAGGTGAATCAGCTGCCGCTCGCCGACAGCTAGCGCCTCATGAAGGGAGCCCGACGTGGCGTTCTCACACATTGCATCGAAAACGACGGCAGCGACAGCTGTATTGGCAGCGGCCGGAATCCTCGCGGCGACACCGGCATTCGCCGATCCACAAGTGCTGCGATTCGGCCAGATGGCAGAGCTTTCCAGTAATGGTGGCACGATCGACTACACCGTGAGCAATCTGCAGCCCAGCGGCCACAACGACGGCATATGGTATTCCGACGTCACCGCCAAAGGTGTGAGCGGCAACGCGATTCCGAACATTGCCGACTTCAACGCTCGGGCCGTGAACAGCTCCACGTACGCGGTGATGAAGGGCAACCAGATCGACGGCCTTCCTGAGGGGCCACTCCCCTTGGGCAGCCCTGTTACGGGACGCATTTACTTCGACGTGCGCAACGGTACGAACCCCGACAGTGTCGTCTACCGGGACGCCGGAGGGACGGACAAGGTCGTCTGGAAGAGCTAACGACTCGCCCACTAGTGAGAAGACTCGCGCGACGCCCGCCGACTGGTGGTGGTGCGAACCGTTTCAATCCCAACCGCCACCGACGACCAACTAGGTTGGCCAGCGCCTGATTCGGGCTACAGCCCGGACGGTACGGCCTTGCCGTTTACGGTCACCTCGACCTGGCCGGTTTTCGGGTTGTACTCGATGGTGCCGTGCTCGAAGTTCGACACGAGCAGATCGCCGACGGCGTTCTGGTCGTTGGTAGGGAAGCCCAACGGACCGGCCGAACCGTTAGTGCCGGTGATCGCGGGCACGCCGTCCGGGTTGCGTGGGACATTCCAGGCCTCGCGGATTTTGCCCAGCGTGATATATGCGGGCGTGCCGGCCTCGTTGTTCCGGGCTGTGATCACGCCGCCCTGGAACTGCTGGAATACCAGGCCGCTCTCCCGTGTCCCCGCGTTGCGGTCACCCGTTAACGGCTTACCGAGAGCCTTCTTCTGGTCCTCGGTTGCCGATGAGTACTTGGCAGCGATCGGGCCGGTCAGAGTCACCTCGACGTCGCCCTCCCCGATGAGCCTCACCTCGGTGGGCTGCGCTGGGGCTTTGGGCGTGGAGGTCGCGTTCACCCCAACCCGAGGCGGTGTCGACGCGTCGACGCTCTTGCCATTGCTGCAGCCCACGGTGATCAGCGCGACGGTGGCCAGGCCGACGACTGCTGTGTGTCGGTATGCGTTGGTTCTCATGGACTTCCCCTTGCGTCTTCCGGTGGTGGATCAAGTTTCGGCTGACCTCCCCGTCCGGCCGGGACTGTAATCGAACCAGTTGAGTGGCGCAGGGCGGTCGCGGTCATTGGCTCCGAACGAACTTACGCCGCGGGCATCGACGGCGAGCCAGAGCACCTGAGTAAGGCCCAACCGGCACGCGACTCCCCCGTTTCTTCCACAAGCCGGACCCGCAGATGACCCCGTTTCGGACTGTGCCCCAACAATTTACGTATGTCGGCCGTCATTGAGCGGTGCTGGCCGTTACCTCGCGGCGGCGTCCCACGGATTCACCGTGCCGATGCCGGTGTCGACGAAGTCATCGACGTTGCGAGTCGCGAGTCGAACGCTCCAGTTGCGGCAGATTGCTGCTATCTGGGCGTCCGCCATACTGATCGGGCGTCCGGTCCGTTCGCGGGACGCAACGATTAACGCGTAATGCGTGGCCGCCGACGCATCAAACGGCAGAATCTGGTCCTGAAAATCCTCTGTCAGCACTCCCTCGACCTTGATGTGCAGTTCCCGCTTGCGGCGGCCGTCCCGCAACCGGGCAACTCCGTACATGAGCTCGGCCGCCGTAACGGCGGTGACCAGTACATCCGAGGCGGGGAATGCGTCAACCCAACTTGCGACGCGGCGTTCTGGTGCCTTCCGCATCAACGCCGACAAGACATTGGTGTCAAGGACGATCATCCGCCAAACTCCGCGGCCCGTGGGCGCTCCGTTCGGTTCGGCAATTCAAGCTCTGCACCCCCGGCGACGTCAGAGAACCGCCGTCGAATCCGTGTAGCCATCCCCGGACCACCCGACGAACGCTCCAAAACAGTACGCAATATCTCTCGCACCTCGGATTCCATGGAGCGACCGTGCTCAGCTGCGCGCACACGGAGTGCCGCTTTGAGGTCGTCGTCAAAATCGCGAATCGTCAGCGTTGCCATTAGCCCTCCTGTGCTGTCATTGCAGTCAATGCTAGCATCGCTGTCGAGAGTCGTCAGACCATCGATGGACGCAAGTCGTGATGATCTAAAGATGGAACGGTGCCATCGGGACTCCCCCGCAAGGGGATTTGTGCGGAGACCAATTTTTCTGGTCCAGTCGCCGTACGGCCAGGGGTCGGCGGGTTTCGGAGCCGGCGAGCCTCGGTGCGCGTCGGACTCTTAGGTGCAGGGATATTGCCCGTTGAGCACACAATTCGACGGTGGCACGTAGGAACCGCTCAGCACGCCCCTGAAACCGCCCGTGGCTGAACCACCGGGTGAAATGGTGCGATTCCAATTCGCGGGGGCGAGAACATAGTGTGTGCCAGATTGGGCGAAGGTGCTATTCCACGTGTGCGAGATACCTTCTCCCGCCGGTAAGTCGAATTCAATCTTCCAATCGCTCAGCGGCGCGGTGCTCAGGTTGGTGACGGCGAAGCGGGCGATGAAGCCGGTCTGCCACGTATGTTCCACCGACAATGTGGCCGTGGCCGCAGCCGCATGAGCTGCGGGGCTGACGGCCAGTCCGAGGATGGCAAGCATCAATGCCGACACGGCTACGTGAAGCGCTGTGCGGCAGCGCTTCACGCAATTGTCCAGTCCGCCCATAGCGGCAACACTAAAGCCAAACAGGCGATATCGGCCCTCGCATCGCGGGTACGCTGCAGCACCTTTGCTCAACTGAAACCGTCATGAAATGTTGGCCTCGAGGCGCGACCGCCCTGGCGCTCGACCGACGTGTTTAGCTAACGGCATGAAACGTTCGACGGCCATCGGGCATCTCGTCGAGATGGCGGAGGTCGCCTCAGAGTGGCTGGAAGTCGTCGACAGACGTGAATGGCCCCTGACGGAAATGTGGGTGACCGGCGAGCTGCTTTCATTGGCAGCCACTCTGGACGCGGGAACGGTCGTGCTCGTCCTCGATCTCCCCGCTGAGGATCTCCCCTGGCTGGCCAAGCATCCCACCGGTGAAGCGATCGGTCACCAACTACGACTGGGTAAGCGGCCAATGCTCTGGTGCTACCGACCCCGCGCGTGGCCGGTATGGAGCTATGAGCATCGGCGGGTGGCGAGGTTCTGGTCCGCCAAAAGCGGCGTTGATGAACCCGCGATTGAGGCGCTCCGATCACGGCGCCTTGAGCACCTAACCGTCGTCGAGCCGTCCGACGACGAACTGACGACACAGCTGCATAAGGAGTTCGCAGTGTCCCGGGAGCACCTCCGGTCGGTTCTCGAGGGCTACTGGGACCGCGACTGGCGCCGACGCCACAAGGGCTATGACGAATCTCCGGAGGACCACCTGTGGCGGGCGGCGACCGCTGTGTCGGAAATGCTGGATGCCATCGGCGACCCGAAGCGGTGACAAGCTGCGTGGGCCCGTCGCCGTGGGTGGCGCATCAGTGCCTGGCATACGCGGCAAATCATGGCATGAATCGCATCCGCTCGAGCACCGCCTTGCGCCGCCAAGTCATTTGGCTGTCATCCTGAAGCCATGGTGCAGTATCGCGACCCCGGGTCAGTCGTCTTCGATGCTGTGATCGAAAACCCCGGCGGCCCAGGAGCCTACGTAACGTTCCCCTTCGATACGGTCGAAGTCTTCGGTGTGCGGGCGCGCGTGCCGGTGAAAGCGCGGTTCGACGACCGCGTGGCCTACACCGGCTCACTGGCCCCTTACGGTGGTCAGCATCGGCTCGGCGTGCGCAAAGATATCCAGCAGTCCTTGGGCAAGACCCACGGTGACACCGTTAGGGTCGAGTTGGTCCTCGACACCGAGCGTGCTGACGTTGCCGGTGACGACAAGTCGGGAACAACCTGACGCCGCTGTCCCGACAAAGACGCCAATGCGCATAGGCAGAGTTAGGAGTCAGGGCCGAGATTCGGGCACCGGCGTCAACTCGGCGTGTATCGTGCGGCCGAACTTGAACCGCAGGAGCCGGTGCAGCGACGGCACCACCACGCCGTGCAGGATCGGATACTTCTGCCGCAGCAGGCGCGCCGCAATCCGATACTCCTGCCCGTCCAGCAGACGCACGGTGCCGGGGAGCGTTGGTCCGGTCGGTTTGCCCGATGCCGTCGCCGGGCCGAATTCGACGTTGGCGTTACGTCGAAGCCGGCGCACCTTGATCGCCCGCTCGAAACTGCGAAAGTAGGCGCGATCTCCGTCCACCGCGATGCTGACGGGGCTGGAGCCGGGAGTGCCGTCCTTGCGAAAGGTGGTGAGGCTGATCGTCTTTTGCCGCACGAACGGCGCCAACGTCGAATTGGTCGCCGTGCCAACGGTGCCCAGAACATAGCCGAGTTGGCGCAACCGCAGCGCGAACGCCAGCACCAGTGCCACCGACATCACACCGAGAATCCACGCTTGCGCCGGCGAGCCACCCACGTCCAGGTCCTCGACGTGGTTCACCGTGTGCACGGTGTTCGCCACAAGGAATCCGGCGAGCGCGGTGGCCAGCGCGTCAGCCCAGATCAGCGCGAGCAGCAGCGTCGCGCCCAAACCAAGCTGGAACGCGCCCACGTCATGCAGGAAGTGCCGGTGCGCCTCGAATCCGACGGCGTCGGCGAACGAATTCGGATCGGTCAGGCACCAGATTCCAATGCCGGCGGTGACCACCCCGACCGTCGCGGTCACCGCGACCAGATACATCCGCGCCAGCCTGCCCAAAGGTTTCATCGTGCTGCCCTCCCGGTAAAGCGTTCGTCTCTTCCTTAGTCGCTAGACGGAACAGGGCATCGATATGTGACGTGAGGCGCGGCCGACGAGCTCGGCCTCCCCTATCGCCGACGGTTGAACCCGACGCGCTGGGCGTTGCGCTGCTCGATTACTCGCTTCTGATGACGTTGGTGCGCCGCCCACCATGCCCGCAGGGCGTGAACATCGATCGGCGTAGTGGGCTCGTCAAAGGGCGACGGTGCGCTGTACATGGGCCTTCGTTCCCCGCTCAATTGTAGACGATTCCGTTCACTATTAGCCGAGAGCTTACTCCGGTCGGCGAGGGAACGCCAGCGGCTACTAATGGACTTTTCGGAAGGCACGTGTCCGCCTAGCCGGCCGGCGGTACGACGGGCGGACGGCAGACGTTGGCGCCCGGATCCCACCACCAGCCGTCGTCGCATGCCAGCGGTTGCGGGCCGACGCCGAGGGGCCGGCATACGTTTGCCGTGGGGTCCCACCACTGGCCCGGGTCGCATGCCAGGGGTTGCGGTCCGACGCCCAGCGGCCGGCAGACCTTGCCGGTCGGGTCCCACCACTGTCCGGGGTCGCATTCCTCGGCCAGCGCAGTGCCCGGGAGTCGCACGGCGGCCAGCGCCACCATGGCGACGGGAATCAAATAGCGGACGAACGGCCTCATCGCAAACCTCCCCCCGGGGCGTATGCATTATCGAACCGGCCCCGGGCGCACAGGTCAAGAGCGACATGCGCGATTCGGCCGACGCCCCCACGGTGTGGCTCGGCTACCGTGAATTCCGTGACGACGGCATCCGACGCTGCCGAGGCTGACGTTCGGCGGCGGATTGACGCGCTGGTCGCCGCGATTCGCGCCGGGGATCTCGAGGCGGTGATGTCGATCTACGCGACGGACGTCGTGTCGTTCGACATCGAGCCACCCCTGCGACACGTGGGGGCAGAAGCGAAACGGAGGAACTGGGAGCGCGTGTTCGCTGCGTATCAGCACCCGCTGGCTTACGAGGTTCGCGACCTCGCCATCACCGTGCGCGACGACGTGGCATTTGCGCACAGCCTCAACCGGCTCA
The DNA here is from genome assembly GCF_059813025.1 of Mycobacterium sp. NGS26. Lineage (NCBI taxonomy): Bacteria > Bacillati > Actinomycetota > Actinomycetes > Mycobacteriales > Mycobacteriaceae > Mycobacterium > Mycobacterium sp. NGS26. The sequence goes on along the minus strand of NZ_JCALDU010000005.1, from coordinate 184,215 downwards.
GCGGCACGCTGAAGAACGGAACCACGACCACCGGTTTCTGGATCCGGGCGACGATGTGCCTTCGGAAGGCCAACGGCGACTGGTTCATTGCGCACGACCACGCGTCGACGCCTCTGGACCCGGCGACCGGCCGCGCGCTGCTGAACCTCGAGCCGTAACCGGAGGGTTGGCAGTGCTTGGCCGGGGGTTGAGCGCCAACGCTGAACGCCCAGCGGCCCTTAGCGTGGCGAGGCCGTCGCCAACCCCAGATCGGCTGCCGCCGAAAGCATTCGAACGTCGTAGGTGACCACGGCCCGCAATGTGTCACCGGCTCGTCGTGCGGCAACGAGATGGATGGCGTCCAGGCTGCGCAGGCCAAACGGCTGCAATGTGCCCGCGTCATCGAGGACTTGGCGAGTCAGCAAAACTATGTCCAGGGCGCCCAACAGCTTTCGAGCATCGGCGATGGCTCGAGGTCCATTCAGTGCGACCGCGCGCACGAGCTCGGTGCGCGCCAAAGCCGCCGAGAAGAGGGCGTCCTCACGTCGCTCATTGAGATAGGACCTCAGCGCTGGTGACTCATCCTCGGCGACAACGAGTTTGACCAAGGCAGAGGTGTCCAGGTAGATGCGCATCTGCGGCTAGCGTTCGTTGCTGCGCAATTCCTCGAGGGACTTAGACGCGCTGTGCCGGTATGCGCGGGGTTCGATGTCATCGACGCTCACGGGACGAGCCGCTCTGACCACCTCACCGGCGGTGATGAGGTCTTGCCAGGGATCGCCCGTGATCGGCACGAGGCGCGCAACGGGGCGGCCACGGTCGGTGATCTCGATCGACTCCCCCGTCGCCACTTCTGCGAGGTACTTACTGGCGTTCTGCCGCAGCTCACGCACCCCGATAGCCTTCATGTGCTACATGATAGCACATTGTAGCCGCGGCGATGAATTTCGGCAGCGCCGGCGGTCAGACCTTCCAGACGGAAGAAATCGAAAGGTGGACCCATGACCTCGCAGCACATACAAGCTCTGCCACCTGTCGTCGACCACCAAACCTGGCGCGCCGCGCTCGACGAACTGCGCAAGCGCGAGAAGGCGGCCACCCGGGAACTGGATGCGATCGCCGCCCAGCGGCGGCGTCTGCCGATGGTCGAGCTGCCCGACTACACGCTGATCGGCGCCGACGGGCCGGTCCGGCTGGCGGATGTGTTCGACGGCCGCTCGCAGCTCATCGTCTACCACCACATGTGGTCGGACGGCGCGGAGTGGCAGTGCGGCGGGTGCACCGGCTTCACGTCGCAGTTCACCCGGCTGGAGTTTCTCGACAACTACGACGCCCGCTTCGTCATCGTGACCAACGGGCCGATCGACGAGGCGATCGCCTACAAGGCGAAGGTCGGCAACCGCATGGAGTGGTACTCGTCGTCGGAGAGCAGCTTCGGCGCGGACATGGACGCACCACCGAATGGGGGCTTCGCGGTCAACGTGTTCCTGCGCGACGGCGACACCGTGTACCGCACCTGGCACACCAACGGGCGGGGCACCGAGCAGCTCAGCCACACGTTCGGCCTGATCGACATCCTGCCCTGGGGCCGGCAGGAGGAGTGGCTCGATTCGCCTGAGGGCTGGCCGTCACGACCGACATACTCGGGTTGGCTCGGCTCCCCCGATATCGCCCGGGCCTACGGACCCAAGGACAACTCATGACCGCGACCACCGAACGCTACGTCGTCACCCGCACCATCCCCGCCACCGCTGCGACAATCTTCGCCGTCCTCGCCGACCCGTCGCGCCATCGGGGCACCGAACCCACCGACTGGGTACGCGAAGCGGTGGACACCGCGCCGATCACCGGGGCCGGACAGATGTTCGCGATGAACATGTATCTCACCCGGGCGGGCGGTGACTACGTCACATACAACCTGGTCAACGTCTTCGAGAAGGACCGTGCGATCGGGTGGATGCCGGGCGTGCTCGACGACAACGGCAACCACAGTCCCGGCGGTTGGTTTTGGCGCTACGACCTCGCTCCGAACGGCGACGGCACTGACGTCACCCTCACCTATGACTGGACCGCGACGCCGCAGGATTTCCGCGACCGGGTCGGTGGGATGCCCATTTTTCCGGAGGACTACCTCGCCGCTTCCCTGGCGACCCTCGAGCAATCCGTCGCGGGCTAACTCGGCCCGTCAAGGTGGCCAATTCGCACGACGAGGGCCCTATCCTATTGACGTGTTGTGGGGCGTGGAGCCTGAGCCGTCAGCGAGGCGCATGCACGCCATCGGCGTGATCGCATTCCTTGTGCTGCTCGTGCTGTACGCCGCGGCCGCGGTGCACGCCCGCGGTGGCTGGGTCGACGCTGCGCTGTACTGGCTCCTCGGCGTGGCCGCAGTGCTGGCGGGGGTCGCGGTCCTGGTCGGCCGGTTGCGCGGCTGGCAAGAGCGGCGCGACCTGCTCGTCTGGTGGCCGGTGGCGGCGCTGCTCGTCACGGCCATGGCCGGGGCCATCGAACCGCGCGCCACCCAGGACTTCCCCGGCACGGTCACGATCGCGTTCGCCTACATCGGCCTCACTTGCCCGCGCTGGCGATCGCTCGTGGTCCTCCCCCTCGGCGTCGTGGCTTTCGTCCTGGGTACCGCCAAGGTCCTGCCCGGCGCGACGGTGACCGTGGTGTTGGCCGCGATCATGTGGGTGCTCGTCGCGGAGGTCCCGGCCTGGCTGGTCGCCCGATTAGAGCAACAGAGCGCGATGCTCCGCGAGATCGCGCAGACCGACGCGCTCACCCAGCTGCTCAACCGGAGCACGCTCAGCCCTCGGCTGTCGATGCACGCCAGGGGGTCGTCCGTCGTGCTCATCGACCTTGACAACTTCAAGCAGTACAACGACCGCCACGGCCACGAGGGCGGCGACCAACTCCTGGTCACCTTCGCCGATGCGCTGCGCAGCTCGGTCCGCGAGGACGACGTCGTCTTCCGTATCGGCGGCGACGAGTTCCTCCTTATGCTCGTCGGCGCCGACCGCGCCGAGGCCGAGCGGATCCTCGAACGGCTCCGCCAGCGCTGGTCCGAAATGGGGGCGCCGGTCGGCTTCAGCGCAGGGATCGCCGTGGGTGAGCAGGACCTGCTGCGCCTCGCGGACGAGCACATGTACGCCAACAAGCGCGCCCGTGACCTGCCCGGCGAATTGACCCGACACGAGCCGCCGGGTCAGCGCGTTACCGCCTCGAACGTGGACTCGAATGTGGAGATGCAACGCGAGAAACCCGGTCGGGCTGTCTAGTCACGCGGGCGGTGCAAATGCGAAAAGCAAACTGATCTGCTGAAACCAGCGTTAGGCTCCTCGATGTCACGGTCACATCGCGCATCGGGAGCCCGCTATGAAGTCAGACCCGAAGTCGGACGCGGAGGAATCGGGCAAATACGCCCGCCGACTACGTGAATTCAGCGCCTTCGACAAGTTTTCCGATGACGAGCTGGACCGTCTGGTCCGAGCAGCGCATCACACTTCTCGGTCGGTGCCATGGCCGCTGATTCGCGAGCAGACCCCGTCGCACGACTGTTTCATCCTGCTCAGCGGGGAGGTGGGCGTGTACGTCGGCGACGACCGCATCGCCGTGTTGGGGCCCGGCGAGGTCATCGGCGAATCCGCGCTTCGCCGTGGGAAATTGCGCTCCGCGACCGTGACGACGATGGGGCCGGCCGAGGTGCTGCGGATCGAGCGCGACGATCTCGACCGCTTGCTCAAGCAGATACCCGCCCTGCGCGAAACCATGGAAGCGACCGCCGCGCGACACGCGCCCGTCGCGCCGCCGCCGAAGCCGAAACCGGCACGCTCCAAGGTGAACGCCTCGGCCCCGACGGAGCTGGTCGAACGGTTCGAACGGGCGGCCGACGCCGCCGGCGTCGGCGTCGCGGGCGCGCTCGAGGCGGCGCTTACCCAGTGGATCGAAAGCAACGGCGCACCGAAGTAGCGGGGGCTTACTGCGGGTGGTTCGCCAGGTACTCCGCGACCGGGATCGGTGACGTTGCGGCGTAGCCGATGGGCAGCAACACGTCGCCGGCGGTCGTGTAGCAATAGACGTCCCACCGGTAATAGTCGGCAAACGCGGCGGGATCGGCGGCCAGCAGCGTCGCATATTGGTTGACCGCGCGCACGTATTCGTTTGCGTGGTTGTACCGGTAGATCGCGTGATCGCGATCGTTGGCGAAGCCGTTGGCGGCGAGGTAGCGGCCCGCTGCCAGGATGCTGTCGTGCGGCGACTGGATGTCGCCGCCCTGCCCGTAGGTTGCGAACGTCGGCGGCAAGAATTGCATGGGTCCTTGCGCGCCGGCGGTGCTGGTGCCGACGATGCTGCCGAACCGGGTCTCGATGAAGTTGATGGCGGCCAAGTAGTTCCAGCCGACGCCGGTTTCCGACTCCGCCTGGTGGTAGTAACCCAGCAACTGGTCGGCGGGGGCAGGGGGCTCCACGCGCCACGCGGGCAGGGTGTCCCGCACCGGCGTCATCGCGGAGAGCTGGCGCCGGGCATCGACGTTGCGGTCGTAGACATCGATCAACTCCGGCGGGATCCGCGGTCGTGTCGTCGCATCCCATTCGGGGTGCCGCCCGATCGCGCGATAGGCCGCCTGTTGACGGTGCGCCGCGGCCACGAGCGCTGCCTCCCCCGTCGACGGGTCGTGCAATGCGTGCTCGTCCGCCACAAGGTCGTCGGCCAGCTGCGCGGGGTCCGACGCCAGGCGCGGCTGCGCGCCGGCCACCGCCGTCGGCTGCATGGACCCGACGAGTGCGAAGACGATCGCACCGAGCACGAGCCAAGAAGCCCAGTTGCGGCTCATGGTGCTCACCTCCGTCGTCGGCGTACGTCAACGGTAGCCATACCCGCCTACGACCCCGTCAGTGCGTCCACGCGGTAGCGGCCGGCGGTCCACGGCGGGGCGCTGGGAATAGGCGTGAGGGTGACGGCGATGCGGTCCTTGCCCGCGCTGAGCGACTCGGGCACCAGGAACGTGTCGTCGAGCCAGCGGTGAAAGGTGTTGCTGCGCGGCTGCAGCCAAGTACCGGCGCGCACGCCGTCGATGGCCACGTCGGCCGATTGGTAGCCAATCGCCTGGTCGGACGTGCGGCGCAGCAGCACGCCGTGGTTGTCGGGACGGATCTGGGCATTGAAGGTGATCGCGCTCTGGGTGGCACGGACCAACCCGGCCACGGGCCGGGCGTCGTCACTGCCCTCGTACGTGCCGACCAGCATCTGGTCGGCGGCGTCGGCGTCGGTATAGATGTGCAGGATCCGGCTCATCGGGTCGGAAGGGACGATTTCGTCGCCGCGCGCGGTGGTCTCGTTCGGTTGCGTGTAAAGGAATGCCGTTGAGCTGTAATCGGGTTCGACCAGGTTCCGCTTGCCGTGCTCGATGCCGAACCGGATTGCGGAGTGGTAGCCAACGGCGTCGGCGAGCATGAGGCGATAGGTGGCGACGCAGTAGTCCGCGCATCCGCCGGCCTGCGTGCGCTGATCGGGTTGACCGGTCAACGGGTCGCTGAAGTGCGTGCCGCCCTTGAAGTACCAGCCGCCCTCGTAGAAGTCCTCGGTGCCGGTGCCGTACCACTGGGGCGACGCGGAACCGTCGGTGTACACGCGTTCGGCGCCCTCGAGAAAGTAGGGGGCGTCGTCGCTGAAGGACGTCCTGATCCGGGAGCCCCTGATGGTGTGGCTGACGCCGACGAACTTGCCGTGGCCGGGCTCGTCGGCGAACAACCAGTCCTGGCCGGGGGCTGTCGGCCCGGCGTGCGAGCGTGCGGTGAAGTATCCGACACGGTCGCCGGCGATCGCGGGCCCCCACTGCGGATCCGGCGCGGTCACGACGTCGCTGTCGATCCCCGCCACCGAATCGGCCGTCGTGTTGACCAGGGTGACGCGGGCCGTGTGCGCGAAAGGCATCGGCCACCACGCCGACAACGAGAGCGAACCGGGCCGTGGAATCGCCGAGAACATCAGCGATTTCACGGTGTTGGTGCCCAGCCCGGCGCCGAAGAATTCCCCCAGTGGCGAGTCGACCGTGGTTTGGCCGTCGAACTCGATCTGCAGCCGCAACCCGGCCAGGAGCTGATCCGCCGGTTCCGGCAGCCGCAGCCGCAGCTCCGAGATCGTCGCCGGCCCAGTCGATTCCGCTATCGTCGACCCGGCATCGGCGGGGACCTCGACCACCCGATTGTGATGCGCCGTGGCCGGCGGCGCCGGTTTGGGATCGGCGGTGCCCGCGGCGCGCAGCGTGGCGATCACGTCGAGCGCGGGATCGGCGGGCGAAAAGGTGGCGACGCCGTGGGCGCTGGAAAACTGCCGATAGTCGACGTGGTAGTACTGCAGATTCTGCGCGACGCTGATCCGCATCGACTGCCGGTACGGCATCGGCACCTTGATGTAAACGCCGGCCGGCGACTGCGCGGCGTCGGCGACCAGGGGCCACACGAATGGCGCACCCAGCTCGCCGTCGACCAACGATTGCAGCGGCGCGTCGATCACCGTCTGCCCGTCCAGATCGATGCGGATGGTTCCCATCCGGGTGACATTGCCGCCGTCGCGGGTGAACCAGATCGAGTCGACCTCGCCGGCGCCGCGATCCTCGGCGATGACGCAGCCGGCGCCGCCCGAGGCCAGGCATCCCCCGCTGCCGTTCTGGTTGCCGGTGGAGATGTCGAAGTCGCCGCCGCTGCGATCGAAGCTCGACACCTGCAGCGTCTGCGTGTCGGCGCTCAGGTACGGCAACCGGTCCAATCGGCGATAGGTGTCCCAGCCGACCAGCCTGTCGCCGGATCCGCCCGTGGCGCCCGGCTCGGCACGCGATGGGCCGGCGGCCGCGACACCGGTCACCCCCAACAGCAGCAGCGCGAACATCGCCGAGAACACCCGCGCGCCCATGGGTCGCGACTCGACCGCGTGGTCCGTCAGCTCTGGGGGCCTTGCGAGGGCGGCCACGGCGAGCCGGGCGACGGCTCGCCGGGGTCGGCGTGCTCGCCTCGGGACAGAGGCACCCACTGCTCGCTCGGCGCCGGCTGCTTCGACGAGGGGAAGTCGCGCAGCTTGCCCGACGGCTTGGCGTCCCATTGGGCGAATGTCAGCGGCGTCTGCAGCCAGGCGTGCAGCAGGTTGTACGTCGCCTCCAGCGAGTCCATGTGGGTGCGCTCCCAGCCGTGGCTGCCGTCGAGGCCGAAGCCGACCAGGGCGGCCCGGGTGCCGGCACCCGCCTCGATCGCGGCGGCGGCGTCGGAACGGTAGTAGCGGAACACATCCCGCGCGTACGGTATGCCCCGCTCCTCCGCGAGCCGGCAGAGCTTTCGGGTCAGGTGGTAGTCGAACGGGCCGTGCATGTCGGCCATCGGGATCGTCACGCCGTCCTCGATGGACTGCTGGCCGGGCGCACACACCGCGTTGTCCACCGAGATGAGCTCGGCGGCGTCCGCGGGCAGGCCGTGGCTGGCGCCGTGGCCGACCTCCTCGGTGATGGTGACCATGATCATGGTGCGGTGCGGCAGCACCACCTTGTTCTCGCAGAAGTTCTTGGCCAGCGCCAGCGCGATCGCGATGCCGGCCTTCCCGTCGAGGTGTCGGGAAACGATGAAGCCGTCGGCGGTGAGCTCGGGGCTGGTGATCAACGCGACGAAGTCGCCGACCTGCAGGCCGAGCCGGACCAGGTCCTCCCGCGAGGACACCCTGCGGTCGACGCGCACCTCGACGTTGTCCCAGTCGGTGGGCTGGGTGTCGATCTCATGGCCGAACGCGTGCCCGCTGGACTTGAGCGGCAGGACCGTGCCCGTGATGAATTCGTCGGGGTCGTCGGGGAAGATCCGCACGCGGGCGCCGGCGGCGAACCGCGCCGAGAAGGTGCCGACCGGCACCACCTCGAGTCGGCCGTTGTCCTTGAGCCTGCGCACCATGCACCCGATCGTGTCCGCGTGAACCACCAGCGCACGATCGGTGGTCGGCGACTCCCCCGCGAGCTCGGCGGTCAGCGCCCCCCGGCGGGTCAGCGAGAACGGGACGCCGAAGTCATCGAATATGTCGCCGATCAGCTGCATCACCGCGTCCGTTCGCCCCGACGGGCTCGGGGTCTGCAGCAGCGCGAGCAGCGTGTCGACCATCCACGCGCGGTCGACCTCGGCCATCGCCGCGGTTTGGCGCAAGGTGTCTCCCTTCGCGGTTGTGCGGAATCGCGTTCAACCTACCGCGTGGTCAGCCGATATAGGCCGGGCGGGCGCTAATGCCTCCCCAAGACCCGCGAGCGCGCTCATTTGTACGCCGACACGCCGTCCAAGCCGGCATTTTGGGGACGCTCGGCAAGCGGATTGCTAGCGCTTGGACTCGCGCCATCCCCGCTCGAACGGTAACCGCCACGCGTTGGGCGCGATCAACTGGTGGATGGCGTTGGGGCCCCAGGTGCCGGGCTGGTACATCTTGGCCGGCGGCGGGTCGTCGAGCAGTTCCTGCGAACGCTCCCACAACGATTCGATGCCCTCGGCGGTGTTGAACAGCGTGTGGTCGCCCCGCATCGCGTCGAGGATGAGCCGTTCGTAGGCCTCCAGCACGTCGACGACGGTCTCGATCTCCTGCGAGGAAAACTGCATGGACAGCTTGTCCAGCTTCATCCCGGGGCCCGGTCGCTTCCCGTAGAACGACAGCGAGACCCTCGAGTTGTCGGCGAGATCGAAGGTGAGGTGATCCGGGCCCTGGGTCCCCACCCCCGACCCGGGCGGGAACATGGTGCGGGGCGCCTCTTTGAACGCGATCGAGATGATGCGGATGCCCTCGGCCATCTTCTTGCCGGTGCGCAGATAGACCGGCACGCCGGCCCAGCGCCAGTTGTCGATGCCGACCTTGAGCGCGATGAACGTCTCGGTGTCGGAATCCTTTGCCACCCCGGCCTCTTGGCGGTACCCGTTGTACTGGCCGCGCACCACGTTCGACGGCTTGACCGGCAGCATGGAGCGGAACACCTTGTTCTTCTCCTCGCTGATGGCATACGGCTCGAGGGCCGTCGGCGGTTCCATCACGACGAACGCCATCACCTGGAAAAGGTGCGTCACAACCATGTCCTTGTAGGCGCCCGTGGCTTCGTAGAAGTTGGCGCGCTGGTCCAGACCGAGGGCCTCGGGAATGTCGATCTGGATGTGGTCGATGAAGTTGCGGTTCCAGATCGGTTCGAACAGACCGTTGGCGAAGCGGAACGCCAAGATGTTTTGGGCCGCCTCCTTGCCCAGGAAGTGGTCGATCCGGAAAATCTGGGATTCCTCGAATGTTTCGTGCAGGAAGTCGTTGAGCGACACCGCGCTGGCAAGGTCGGTGCCGAACGGCTTCTCCATGACGACGCGGGACCGCTCGACGAGCTTGGCGTCGCGCAGCATGATGATGACGTCGCGGGCAGCCTTCGGCGGGACCGACAGGTAGTGCAGCCGCCGCACGTTCTGGCCCAAGTTCGTCTCGGCTTCGGCGACAGCGGCCGCGAGGGCTTCGGGCCCGGCCGATTGCGGGACGTACCTGACGATCTTTGCGAAGCTGGCCCACTCTTCGGAGGTGAGCTTATGCATGCCGAACGAGTCGATCGCGTTCTTGGCCAGGTCGCGGAACTCGTCGTCGGTGAAGTCCTCCAGCGACGTCGCCACGATCTGGATATCGGGCGCGAGCTCGGACTGATCCAGGTAGGCCAGGCCGGGCAGCAGCTTGCGCTTGGCCAGGTCCCCCGTCGCGCCGAACAGGACGATGACATGGGGGTCGAGCGGCTGCTCGCCGTGGCGGTGCGGGCGGGAGCCGGGCGCCGGGTACGAGATCGTCTGCGGTTTCTTGGTGGCCACCTCTGCGATACTTCCACCGCCGCGCCGCGTGTGCACGACCGGCGGCAGACCATCCGCCCGCGCCGCGGCCGCCGGCCGTATGTCAGGATTTCGGGCATGACTGCACGCAGCTTTGCCCGCATTGGCGGTGTTCTCGTCGCGACGATGTGGGCACTGCTCGCTGCGCCCCTCGGCGGTCCCGCCGCTTCCGCGGATCCATGCTCCGACGTCGCCGTGGTTTTCGCGCGCGGCACCCATCAGGAGCCCGGTCTCGGCAACATCGGACAGGCCTTCGTCGACTCGCTCACCTCGCAGGTCGGCGGGCGGTCCGTGGGGACGTACGCGGTCAACTACCCGGCGAACGACGACTACCACAACAGCGCGAACGCCGGCGCCAACGACGCCGCCGCCCACGTCCAGGACACCGTCGCCAGCTGCCCGAACAGCAGAATCGTGCTCGGCGGATACTCCCAGGGTTCGACGGTGATCGATCTGGCCACCAACGCGATGCCCGCGTCGGTCGCCGATCACGTCGCCGCGGTCGCGCTCTTCGGCGAGCCGTCCAGCGGCTTTTCCACCATGTTGTGGGGCGGTCAGCCGCTGCCGACGATCAACCCGCTCTACGGCGGCAAGACCATCAGCTTGTGCGCGCCCGACGACCCCATCTGCTCCGGGGGCGGCAACATCATGGCGCACGTGTCCTACATCGACGCCGGGATGACCAACCAGGCCGCGACATTCGCGGCCAATCACCTCAACCAGGGTCCGCGCACGTAGCGACTGCTCACCGTGGCTGCGGCAGTGACCCTGGTCAAGTTGTTCCGCGACACCGTCGCGGTTCGGATGTCGGTGGCCGTGGCGCTCGGCGTCGCCGTCGCCGTCGTGGTCGGAAACACGGCCGGCTGGCGGTTCGCGCTTGTCGGCTGGGTCGTGACGGCCGGGGTGTACGTGGCGTGGACGCAGCTCATCCTGTTCGGGATGGATGCGGAGCAAACCCGCACCTGGGCGACGCGGGAGGATCCCACCCGCTGGGTCGCCGACGCGGTCATCCTGTCGGCCAGCGTCGCGAGCGTCGCCGGGGTCGGCTATGTGGTGGCCGCCGGGACGCACACCGGCGCTCGAGCCGTCACGGCCGCCGTTCTGGGCGTCCTGACGGTCGCGGCGTCCTGGTTCGCCGTCCACACCCTGTTCACCGTGCACTACGCGCGGCTCTACTACACAGACCAACCCGGCGGGATCAACTTCCACGACCCCGAGCCGCCCCGCTTTCGGGACTTCGCGTATGTGGCCTTCACCATCGGCATGACCTTCCAGGTGTCGGACACCGAGATCGGGCTGACCTCCATCAGGGCGACGGTGTTGCGCCACGCGCTGCTGTCCTACCTGCTCGGCGCAGTGATCCTGGCGGTCACGATCAACTTGATCGCGGGGCTGGGCTCCAAGCTCTGATCGGTCCGGTGCGTCGTGGCGGTTAGCCTGGCGGAATGGCAATCGAGTCCACCATGCTCGCCCTCGGAACCCCCGCGCCACGGTTCACGCTGCCCGACCCGGCGACCGGCGCCACGGTCAGCCTCGACGACCTGACGGGTCCCGCGCTGGTCGTGACCTTCATCTGCAACCACTGCCCGTACGTCCAGCACGTCGCGGCCGGGCTCGCCGCGCTCGGGCGAGACCTCGCCGAGCGGGGCGTCGCGATGGTCGGCATCTCCAGCAATGACGTCGTCAGCTACCCACAGGACGGGCCGGATCGGATGGTCGCCGAGGCCCGCCGCCACGGCTGGACGTTTCCGTACCTCTACGACGAGACCCAGGACGTGGCCCGCGCCTTCTCCGCCGCGTGCACGCCGGACACCTTCGTCTTCGACGGTGATCGCCGGCTCGTCTACCGCGGGCAGCTCGACGACTCGCGGCCGGGGAACGACCTGCCGGTGACGGCCGCCGACGTCCGGGCGGCGGTCGACGCCGTGCTCGCCGGGCGGCCGGTCGATCCGGACCAGCGCCCGTCGATCGGGTGCGGCATCAAGTGGCGCTGAACCCGGCGCACATGGGCGGCCACCGGGTGGCGATACTGGACGACTACGCGGGCGTGGCCCTCCAGCTCGCCGACTGGTCGCAGGTGCAGAAGCAATGCGAGGTCAGCGTCTTCGAGCGGCACCTTTCCGAGGCGGAAGCCGCAGATGCATTGCGGCCATTCGATGTGGTTTGCACCCTGCGCGAGCGGATGGCGTTCCCGCGCAACCTCATCGAGCGGCTGCCGAACCTGAAGCTGATCACCATCGTCGGCAAGACCCTGCCGAACTTGGACGTGGCCGCGGCCACCGAACACGGGATTCTGGTCGCCCACACGGATTTCGCCCACCCGCGATTCAGGTCCGTCCGCGATGCGACTCCGGAACTGGCGTGGGGGTTGCTGATCGCGACGGTGCGCAACCTGGCGGAAGAGCATCGGCGCATGCGGGAGGGCGCGTGGCAGACCACCACCGGTATGACGCTGTCCGGCAAGACGCTTGGGCTCCTCGGCCTGGGCAGGGTCGGCACGCGCATGGCCGAATACGCGAAAGCCTTTGGCATGCAAGTCATCGCGTGGAGCCAAAACCTCACCGATGAGGCCGCCGCGGCGGTCGGCGCGCGCCGGGTCGACAAGGCGACCCTGTTCGAACAGTCCGACGTGGTCTCCATCCACCTGGTGCTCTCGGAGCGCACGCGGGGCCTGGTGGCCGCGCCCGAGTTGGCGCGGATTCGGCCCCACGCCTACCTGATCAACACGTCCAGGGGTCCGATCGTGGACGAGGCCGCCCTGATCGACGCGCTCAGAACCGGGCGCATCGCCGGAGCCGGCCTCGACGTCTACGACATCGAACCGCTCCCCCCGGATCATCCATTGAGACTGCTGCCGAACGTGACATTGTCTCCGCACCTGGGCTATGTCACCCGCGAAATGCTGAGCGCCTTCTACGCCGACACCGTCGAAGCCGTGGCCGCCTGGTTGAACGGGACGCCGATCAGAATCGCCAACCCAGAAGCGGTGCGAACTTCGAATTGACGCAAATCCGGCTCGCCGGCCGGATTAGCCCGGGCAATAAGTCGATTCCGCGGCGCTCACCATGGACGTGACATCCGCGAACGAGATACCTTTCGCGCCCAAAGTGGAGTGGATGTCCGAGGCGATCGCGTCCGGCGTTTTGCCTGCCATGCGGTCGGCGCAGATTTGGTGACCCATCGCGACGATGTCGGAGTCGTCCCCCGCCGGCCAGGTAAAGCCGAGGGTGGCGAGGTGAGGGCATTTGACCCGCTTCCTTTCTTCGGGGCGTTGAGGACGCTCAAGTATGAGCGTTCAAAGAGGCGCAAATGTGAAAAATAGGGAAAGCTGTTATTTTCTAGGGCAATTTGTGTAAATCCAGCGTGACCGGGTCGCCGACGCGGATGACCCCCTCCCCGACCACCGCGAGGTAGACCCCCGCGCAGGGCTGCGCACCGGAACCGCCTGCCTGCAAACGGTTTTCGGCCGCGGGCGTGCGAAGCGCCTGCGGAGCTCGTGCGAGCGGGCCGTGCTCGAGCGTGGGCACCACGCACCGAGACGTGGACGCAAGGACGCGCAGCCGGGCCTCGCCGACGGTCAATTCCCGCCCGAGCCAGTCGTGTTCGGCGTATGGCGGGTAACCCGGCGGGGTCGCGATCACCAGGTTGGGCCGGTAGCGCAGCGCCTCCACGCCGATGTGCTCGAGCGTGGCCGTGGTGATCGCGTGCAGCGGGGCATCGTCGGTGAACGAGTCGCCCGGGGTCGCCTGGCCGATCTCGACGAAGCGGCCGGCGACGTCGGCGTCCAGTCCGAGCTCGAGCAGCTTCTCCGGGTCCGGGCGTTCCAGCGTTGCGCCGTCCGGTCGTTGACCGATCAGCCGGACCGTCCGTCCCAGCAGCCGCGACAGCAGCTCGTCGACGCCGGGGTCATCGGCCGCGACGCTCGTCCCGTCGGGCAGCCCGATGTTCACCCGCCCGGCGCTTCCGTTCGCGGTGCACTTCAGCAGGCCGCGCCAGAGCCGGGCGTTCTTGGCGCTGGCCACGTACCCGGTGACCGCGTCGACAAGCGCCAGCCGCCGGTCCCCTTCGGCGCCTCGCTCGTCGACGAACAGGCTGCTCACCACCTCGCCGAGCATCGATTTCACCGGGTAGCGGCGCAAGCTCGCGACCCGCATCTGGTATTCCACGACACATCCCCGCTCGGCGACACCGCACACTGTCAAAGACCAGTATGCGGCCGCCGCGGCTGTCCCAGAACCCGGCCGGCCAACGCGGCGCGGGTGCCGAGCGGTACCGTTCCGCCGATGAAATTCGCACTGGCCGCCTATGGAAGTCGGGGTGATGTCGAGCCCTGCGTCACCGTCGGTAGGGAGCTGGCGCTTCGGGGCAACGAGGTACGCATGGCCGTCCCGCCCAACATGCTTGACTTCGCGAAGTCCGCGGGGCTCACCGCCGTCGTCTACGGGCCGGACACGCGAGAGCAGATGAACGAGGCCATGGATTTCGTTGGTGGCGTTGGCAATCTGATCACGGCGTTGCCCCAACTCGTCGAGCGGGTCAGCCGGGTCTGGGCGGACAAGAGCGCGGCGCTGACGTCCCTGGCGGATGGGGTTGACCTGTTAGTGGCGGGAATGAACGAACAAGAGCTGGCCACCAACGTCGCGGAGTATCACGGCATTCCGCTGGCCGCGCTGCACTTCTTCCCGGTGCGGCTTTTGCCATCCGGGTGGCTGTCCTCGGGCGTCACAAAAGAGGCTGCTGATGCCCAACGCCGTGCGCTCGGCCTGCCCGAGGCGACCGAGTCCGCAACGCGCGCGGACGGTGGATCGCTGGAGATCCAGGCCTACGACGAGCTCTGCTTGCCCTCGGTGGCAGCCGACTGGGCGGAAAAGGGGACGCGACGGCCCTTCGTCGGCGCGCTGACGCTGGAACTACCGGCGGCTGCCGACGACGAGGTCTCGGCGTGGATCGCGGCCGGAACGCCGCCCATCTACTTCGGCTTTGGCGGCACCCCCGTCGCATCTCCGGCGGACACCGTCGCCATGATCGGCGAGACCTGCACGCAGTTGGGCGAGCGGGCGTTGATTTGTGGCGGGGCGAATGACCTCACCGGCATCGGGCATCTCGACCACGTCAAGGTGGTGGACGCGGTCAACCACGCGGCCGTCTTTCCGGCCTGCCGGGCGGTCGTCCACCATGGGGGTGCCGGCACCACGGCCGCGGGCCTGCGGGCCGGGGTCCCCACCTTGATCCTCTGGGTATGGCTCGATCAGCCGTTCTGGGCGGCCGCCGTCGAACACCTGAAAGTCGGCTCGGGCCACCAGTTTTCGGCTACAACCAAGGAATCACTGGTCGCGGACCTGCGTTCGATCCTGACGCCGCAGTGCGCCGCTCGGGCCCGCGAGGTCGCCTCCCGAATGACGACGGCCGCCGAAAGCATAACTAGGGCTGCCGATCTGCTCGAAGACGCCGCCCGCTCCGGCGCCTAGCCGACCGCCAAACCCGGCCGATCCATCGCTGGTGCAAAGCGGGTCGGGTCGTGTAGAAGGGTCTGGTGGAGGATCGCGCCCCAAGGTCTTTCGATCCGTCGGTGCTGCGCGAAGCGATGGCCCGGCGCTTGTATCGCCGCGCCGAGGCCGAGGGTCAGATCAGGCTGCCGGCCGTTCCGGGATTGCTCGACGAGTACCTCACGATGTGCCAGAACCTCTTTGCGAGCCTGGGCATACCGTACACGGCCGAGCAATCCGCCCGGCTCAGGGCGGTGCTGCAGCACGAGTTGGAAAAGGCGTTCAAGGCGTCGTCGCGTTCGAACATCGTCATCTCATTCGAGACGCCGTTCGGGACGGGGTTGAAGTACCGCGTCAAGGCCGAAGTGTCAACGATCGCAGTCGAATACGACCATTGGGTGACCAGCCGCGAAGGTCCGCTGTTCGGCACGGAAGCCGATGCGCGGGTGTTGGCGCTGGCCGGTGAGGCCACGGATCCCGCTGCCAGCCGGGTGCTCGACATCGGCGCCGGGACCGGTCGCAACGCCCTGGCGCTGGCCCGCCGCGGCCACCCGGTGGACGCGATCGAGATGGCCGCGAAGTTCGCCGAGATCATTCGTTCGGAGGCAGAACGGGATTCGCTTCCGGTGCGCGTGGTCGAGAGTGACGTCTTTACCGCCGTCGAGGGCGTCCGCGACGAGTATCAGCTCATCGTGGCCTCGGAGTTGGTGCCCGACTTCCGGACGACGCGGGAGCTGCGCGGCATGTTCGAGCTCGCCGCCGACTGCCTGGCCCCCGGAGGACGCCTGGTGTTCAACGCTTTCCTGGCGCGCGAGGGCTACACGCCGGATGACGCCGCGCGGGAATTCGCACAGCAGTGCAACAGCACCATCTTCACCCGCGACGAGCTCGCGGGGGCGGCGGCCGAGCTTTCACTCGTGCTCGTGGCCGACGACTTCGCCTACGAGTACGAGAAAACCCATCTGCCGGCAAGCGCCTGGCCGCCCACCGCCTGGTTCGAGGGCTGGGCCCATGGCCTGGACGTGTTCGACGTGGAGCGCGACGAGTCACCCATCGAGTTGCGCTGGCTCGTCTACCAGAAGCGGGGCTGAGCCACGCGCCGAGGGATCGCTCAGCGCGAGGCGGTCAGATCACGGGTGGCCGGACCCTCCAGCAGCGTGCCGTCCGGCGCGAACCGCGACCCGTGCAGCGGGCATTCCCACGCCTGGTCCGCGTCGTTCCAGTTCACGATCCCGCCGAGGTGCGGGCACACCGGGGAGACGCGGTGCTCGGCGCCGTCGACCCGGCATCTGGCCTCGAGATTCCACGGGAGCCCGCTCACCACGCCGCCCTCGCCGTCGATGGGGCTGCGCCGGCCGGTGCGTATCGCCGGGGTGATCCAGCCCTTGGTCAAGTTGAAGCCGACCTCGAGGTTGGCCGCCATGGCGGTCAGCAGGCCCGACAGCTCGTGGGGGCTCCAGCTGGCGAACGCGCCGGCCCAGTCCATCCGGCCGCCCAGGATTCGGCTGGACAACGCCAACGCCGCGGCGGGGCCGTTAGTCATGCCCCATTTGTTGAAACCCGTTGCGACGAAGATGCTTTCGTTGTTGGGCAGGATGGGGCCCACGTACGGCAGATGGTCGACGGGCGTGTAGTCCTGCGCCGACCAGAAATGGGTCTGCACCGCACCGGGGTAATGCTTGCGCGCCCACGACGACAGTTCCGCCAGCGACTCCGACGGGCTCTTTTCGCGGCCGACGGTGTGGCCGGCGCCGCCCACGATCAACCGAGTCCCGTCGGAGACCGGCGCGTAGCGCACCGAGCGCGTCGGCGAGTCGCTGGAGATCATCATCGGCCGGGTGATGTTTCCCGGCACCTTGAAGGCCAGGCAGTAGGAGCGGCTCGGCTTCACCCGCGCGAAATAGCCGCCCCGGTCCAGGATCGGGATCCCGGTCGCAAGCACCAGCTGCCCCGCCTCGAGTTCGACGTCCGGCTGCGCGGCGTCGTCGACGTGCACGCGCACCCGGTTGCCGCGGCTGGACACCCGCCGCACGCGGGCGTGCTCGACCAGTCGTCCCCCCCGGTTGAGCAGCTCCGTGGCCAACGAGTCCAGGAACGGCATCGGGTCGAACTGCGCCTGGTCGGGCAGCCGCACCCCGCCGTGGTAGGGAAACGGCACGTCGGCCTCGTCGTCCCACACCGCGGGCAGGCCGACGGCCCGGCAGGCCTTCAGCTCCAGGCGCGCCGACGGCACGCCCCTGGCGGATTGGGCATAGGTGTACGCGTCTTCGCGTTGCACGGCCACACCGTGTGACTCGCAGTATTCGAGCACCCAGTCCCGGCCTTCCCGGTTGCCCTCGACATAGGCACGCGCAACACCCTTGCCGTGCCTGGGCAGCACCTTCGACAGGTGGGTGCCCTGCAGCAGGCTGATTTTCGCGGTGGTGTTTCCGGTGGCGCAGGAGCCGACGGTGTGCGCCTCCACGACCAGCACGTCCTTGCCCGCGCGGGCCAGCAGGACCGCGGTCATCAGCCCGGTGATCCCGGCGCCCACCACGATGACGTCGGCAGATCGCGGACCGTCGGCAAGCCGGCTTGCTGCCCAAGGTTGTTCGGTTCGTTCGGCGAACCACAAAGAAGTCATGGCTGGGCTGGTACCCCGCGGCGGCGTCGGGAAACGGCGGATCGGTTTCAGGGCGCACGCCCCCGGGGTACTTGATGAGCAAACATTTCGACGTAACGCGAGGGCCCACCAACTTTCATGCCGTCCACGAACACCGCTTCGCTCGCCCGCCGATTCCTGCTGGCCGTGTTCGTCGTCGTCGGCGTGGCCGGCGCGGTGCAGCTCGCGTCGTTGCCGCGGTGCGCGGACGGCGGCTGTCCGGGTGTCTCGTCGGAGGCGGCCCGGGTGACCATCACGCCCGGTCCCAGCGCGCGCGACGTCGACCCGCTGGCGCCCGTCATGGTCAAGGCCGACGTCGGGAAGCTGACCGACGTGCGCATGGTCAACGACGCCGGCAAACCGGTCGAGGGGATCATGACGCCGGACAACACCGTCTGGAAGCCCAGCGTTCCGCTCGGCTACGGGCGCACCTACACGCTGACGCTTTCCAGCCGCGGGCCGAATGGCGTTGCGGCGACCCGGGAGTCGACATTCTCGACGCTGCAGCCGTCCAACCAGACCAAGGTGTCGCTGACCACCACGTCGGAGGCCCCGCTGCGCGAGGGCGGCACCTACGGCGTCGGGACGGTGGTGGTCGCCCACTTCGACGAGCAGATCGCCGACCGGGCAGCCGTCGAGCGACAGCTCAGGGTGACCACCAACCCACCGGTGCAGGGCTCGTGGCTGTGGGTCGACAACCAAAACGCGCACTGGCGACCCGAGCATTACTACGCGCCGGGCACCACCGTCACCGCGGAAGCCAAGATCTACGGAATCCCACTGGGCAACGGGCTGTTCGGGCAAGAGGACAGCCGGGTGTCATTCCGCATCGGCGACGCGCACGTGTCTATTGCCGACGACGCCACCAAGATGGTCAGCGTCTTCGACAACGGGGCCCTGGTCCGCACGATGCCGACGTCGATGGGAATGGGCGGCACGGAAACCATTGGCTCGCAGACAATTTCGTTATGGACTCCCCCGGGCATCTACACCGTGCTCGACAAGGGCAATCCCGTCGTGATGGACTCCGCCACCTTTGGGTTGCCCCAGAATTCCCGCCTCGGATACCGCGAGACCATCAACTACGCCACCAAGATCAGCACCGACGGCATTTATCTGCACCAGCTCGACGCGACGGTGTGGGCCCAGGGTCACACCGACACCTCGCACGGATGCTTGAACCTCAACGGCGACAACGCAAAATGGTTCTACGACTTCTCGGTGCCCGGCGACGTGGTCGAGGTCCGCAACAGCGGCGGACCGCCATTGAAGCTGACGCAAAACGGCGACTGGACGCTCAGCTGGGACCAATGGCGCCACGGCAGCGTCCTCGCGCCGCCGTCCTGAGCCACCCGTTTCGCCGGGCCGCCGGGAAAGTCTTGACTGATTCCAGATAAGGGGCCATATTGGCAGGGTGTCCTCATCGGCGGACTACGCGGAACAGCTGCGGATGGCCGATCTGCGTGTGACACGGCCCCGGGTCGCCGTGCTCGAGGCGGTGCACGCCCACCCGCATGCCGACACCGAGACGATCTTCTCGGCGGTGCGGCTGGGGCTGCCGGAAGTTTCCCGACAAGCCGTTTACGACGTTCTCAACGCCTTGACCTCCGCGGGTCTGGTTCGGCGCATCCAGCCGTTGGGGTTGGTCGCCCGTTACGAATCCCGCGTCGGCGACAACCACCACCACGTCGTGTGCCGATCCTGCGGCGTCATCGCCGACATCGACTGCGCGGTCGGCGAGGCGCCGTGCCTGACCCCGTCGGATGCCGACAACATCCTTGATGGCTTCGTTCTCGACGAGGCGGAAGTCATCTATTGGGGCTTGTGCCCCGACTGCTCGAGTGCAAGTCCATAGATCACAGCCGTGATCGCAGCCCGATTCACCCACCCCCGAAAGGAATGCTGTGTCATCCACATCCGATAGCCGTCCACCCCAGCCACAGGTCAAGACGGCCAGCACCAGCGAGAGCGAAAGCCCGGCAATCCCCTCACCAAAGCCGAAAGCGCATGCCCCGCTGACCAACCGGGACTGGTGGCCCGACCAGATCGACGTGTCGTTGCTGCACCCGCACCCGCCGGCGGAAAATCCGCTCGGCGAGGACTTCGACTACGCCGCGGAGTTCGCCAAGCTCGACGTCGACGCGCTCAAGGCGGACGTGATCTCGGTGATGACCACCTCGCAAGACTGGTGGCCCGCCGACTACGGCAACTACGGCGGCCTGTTCATCCGGATGAGCTGGCATGCCGCGGGCACCTACCGCATCCACGACGGCCGCGGCGGCGGCGGCCAGGGCATGCAGCGCTTCGCCCCGATCAACAGCTGGCCGGACAACGTGAGCCTGGACAAGGCCCGCCGGCTGCTGTGGCCGGTCAAGAAGAAGTACGGCAACAAGATCTCCTGGGCCGACCTGATCATCTTCGCCGGCAACTGCGCGCTGGAGTCGATGGGGTTCAAGACGTTTGGCTTCGGCTTCGGCCGCGAAGACGTCTGGGGGCCCGAAGAGATGCTGTGGGGCGAAGAGGACGAATGGCTGGGCACCGACAAGCGCTACTCCGGCGGCGGTGAACGGAACCTCGCCCAGCCCTACGGCGCGACCACCATGGGCCTGATCTATGTGAACCCGGAGGGGCCCGAGGGCAAGCCGGACCCCATCGCCGCGGCGATCGACATCCGCGAGACGTTCGGCCGGATGGCGATGAACGACGAGGAGACCGCCGCCCTGATCGTCGGCGGTCACACCTTCGGCAAGACGCACGGCGCCGGCAGCGGCGACCTGGTCGGCCCCGAGCCGGAGGCCGCCCCGATCGAACAGCAGGGGCTGGGCTGGAAGAGCTCCTACGGCACCGGAGTGGGCAAGGACGCCATCACCAGCGGCCTCGAGGTGGTCTGGACGCCCACGCCGACCAAGTGGGACAACTCCTTCCTGGAGACCCTGTACGGCTACGAGTGGGAGCTGACCAAGAGCCCGGGCGATGCCTGGCAGTTCACGGCCAAGGACGGTGCCGGCGCGGGCACCATCCCCGACCCGTTCGGCGGGCCGGGCCGCGCCCCGACGATGCTGGTGACCGACATCTCGATGCGCGAGTCGCCGATCTACCGCGACATCACCCGGCGCTGGCTGGACCATCCCGAGGAGCTGGCCGAGGCGTTCGCCAAGGCCTGGTACAAGCTGCTGCATCGCGACATGGGGCCCATCACCCGCTACCTCGGGCCGTGGGTCGCCGAGCCCCAGCTGTGGCAGGACCCCGTTCCGGACGTCGACCACGAGCTCGTCGACGACAAGGACGTCGCGGCGCTGAAGAAGAAGGTGCTGGAGTCCGGCCTGACGGTTCAGCAGCTGGTCAAGACGGCATGGTCGGCGGCGTCCAGCTTCCGCCGCACCGACAAGCGCGGCGGTGCCAATGGCGGGCGGCTGCGCCTCGAGCCGCAGCGCAGCTGGGAGTGCAACGAGCCCTCCGAGCTGGACAAGGTGCTGCCGGTGCTGGAGGGCATCCAGCGGGACTTCAACGCGTCGGCGTCCGGCGGCAAGAAGATCTCGCTGGCCGACCTGATCGTGCTGGCCGGTTCCGCGGCGGTCGAGAAGGCGGCCAAGGACGCCGGCTACGAGATCTCGGTGCACTTCGCGCCGGGACGCACCGATGCGTCGCAGGAGAACACGGATGTGGAGTCGTTCGCGGTGCTCGAGCCGCGGGCCGACGGGTTCCGCAACTACATCCGTCCGGGCGAGAAGGCGCCGCTGGAGCAGCTGCTGGTCGAGCGGGCGTACCTGCTGGGCGTGACGGCCCCGGAGCTGACGGTGCTCGTCGGCGGCCTGCGCGCGCTGGGCGCCAATCACGGCGGCAGCAAGCACGGGGTGTTCACCGACCGGCCCGGCGCGTTGACCAACGACTTCTTCGTCAACCTGGTCGACATGGGTAACGAGTGGAAGGCGTCGGAGACGGCCGAGAACGTCTACGAGGTGCGCGACCGCTCCACGGGGCAGCTCAAGTGGACGGCCACCGCCAACGATCTGGTGTTCGGCTCCAATTCGGTGCTGCGCGCGCTGTCCGAGGTCTACGCGCAGGACGACGCCCAGGGGAAGTTCGTGGAGGACTTCGTCGCGGCGTGGGTCAAGGTCATGAACAACGACCGGTTCGACCTCAAGTAATTTCCGGGAACGGCACCTCGCGGGTCCATCGGCCCGCGGGGTGTTGTCGTCTAGGGGTTACAGCGCGCGTCGAGCGTGGGGCCTATGCACCGAGTCGGGTTGGATTTCCTCCATAAGCCCCACGCTCGACGCGAGGCGGAATCAGCGGTCCAGGTCCCACTGCCCGTAGTCGGTCGCGAGGACGTCGTCGACGTCGACGTTGATGCCGCCCAGCAGCGGGCCCGGGCTCGACGGGCTGTTGACCACGGCCTGATAGAGCACCGCCGCGGGCTCTCGCGCGCCGTTCGACCATGACCTCGTCTGCCATGCCCACTTGAACCCCGGCGTGCTCGAGTTCCCTATCACGCCGTCGCGGATCGCCCAGCCACACGCCCGGGCGTGCCCGTAGATGCCGGTGCGGCCCACGCCCAGAACCGAGTTGATTCCCCGAAACCATTGGACGGCAACGCTATTCCAGGTGTTGGGATCGATGTCTTCGTCGACGCTGAAGAAAATCGGCGCCGAATTCGGGCCCCCGGCCGCACCGTGCAGCCGCAAGGCCGTCTGGGCGTCCGCCACCCCGCCGTCGTACCCGCGGGTGTAGTCCGACGGCGTCGGCCAGCCGGGCTTGCCGTACTGGTAGTTGCTGACGATGTGCAGGCCCGCGGCCCGCAGCGCGTCCGCGTATTCGCGGGTGATTGGTTTCGCCTCGAAGTGCGCCCCCGGCCGCTCCTCGGAGACATAGTTGACCACCCCGTCATAGCCCGCCGCTTTGATCTCGGCGGGCGCGATCCGGCGCTCCGCGAAATCGATCAGGGTGAGGTTGGCGGCGGCCGCCTGCTGTGCGCCGGGACTTCCGGCCACTGCGCCGAGCCCGAGCAGCGCCGACGCGAATCTGAGGGCTTCGCGTCGTGAAACGGATCGGGGCGCGCCACGTCCGCCGGGCGCAGCCGAATCGTGCACCGCGCGATGGTAACAAAGCCAGGTCGGGGCGGTCCCGCGTTGCATCAATTAGCTGATCGAACTATAGTCTGGACACATGTCCAGTTTGCCGTCGCGGTGTTTGCGAGCGCGTTGATGGCGGTGGATCGGGGGGTGCCCGTCGGCGATCTTCGGCCAGCGGATAAGAGTTGAGTATGCGAATTGCCCTGCTGTCCTACCGCAGTAAGACCCATTGCGGCGGACAGGGCGTCTACGTGCGCCACCTCAGCCACGGTCTGGTCGAGCTCGGTCACGACGTCGAGGTGTTTTCCGGCCAGCCGTATCCGGAGCTGCTCGACCCGCGCGTGCGATTGACCAAGGTGCCAAGCCTCGACCTGTACCGCGAGCCCGACCCGTTCCGGGTGCCGCGCCCGAGCGAGATTCGCGACTCGATCGACCTGTTGGAGCTCCTCACCGTGTGGACCGCGGGCTTTCCCGAACCGCGCACGTTCTCGCTTCGCGTCGCGCGGCTGCTGGCTCAGCGCGCGGCCGACTTCGACGTCGTCCACGACAACCAGAGCCTGGGAACCGGGCTGCTCACCATCGCGGACGCCGGGTTGCCGGTGGTGGCAACGGTGCACCACCCCATCACCCGGGATCGGGTGCTCGATCTCGCCGCCGCGCGGTGGTGGCGAAAACCGTTGGTGCACAGATGGTATGGGTTTTCCACGATGCAGGAACAGGTGGCGCGCCGGATCCCGGACCTGTTGACGGTGTCGTCGTCGTCGGCGGCCGACATCGTCGCCGACTTCGGTGTCTCGCCCGACCAACTGCACGTGGTGCCCCTGGGCGTGAACACCGACCTCTTCAGGCCGGGGCCGCTGCCGCGGACACCCGGCCGGGTCATCGCCATCGCCAGCGCCGACACCCCGCTCAAGGGCGTGCGGACCCTGCTGCACGCGGTCGCCCGGCTGCGCACCCGCCGGGACCTGGAGCTGCGGCTGGTCGCCAGGGTGGAACCCAACGGCCCCACCCACAAACTCATCGCCGAACTGGGCATCTCCGACATCGTCCACATCACCAGCGGCCTGTCCGACGGCGAGCTGGCCGCATTGTTCGCGTCGGCCGAGGTCGCCTGCATTCCCTCGCTCTACGAAGGCTTTTCGCTGCCGGCGGTGGAGGCCATGGCGAGCGGCACCCCGATCGTCGCGAGCCGGGTGGGCGCGCTGCCCGAGGTCGTGGGCACTGACGGCGCCTGCGCCGAGTTGGTGCCGCCGGCCGATGTCGATGCGCTGACGCGCGCGCTCGGCGAGCTGCTCGACTCCCCGGACAAGCGGCGCAGCCTGGGGAAGGCGGGCAGGGCGCGCGCCGTCAACGTGTTCAGTTGGGAGGCCGTGGCCGCCCAGACGGTGCGGGTCTATGAGCAGGCGATCGCGCGATGCTGACGGTCGATTTCGACCGGCTGGGCATCGGGCCGTCGACCAAGGTCATCGACGTGGGCTGCGGCGCGGGCCGGCATGCGTTCGAGGCGTATCGGCGCGGTGCCGACGTCGTCGCCTTCGACCGCGACGAGTCCGAGCTGCGTTCGGTGGACACGATCCTGCGTGCGATGGCCGAGGCCGGCGAGGCTCCCGCCACCGCGTCGGCGAGCGTGGTCGCCGGTGACGCGCTGAGCCTGCCGTACGCGGACGAGACGTTCGACTGCGTGATCGCGTCCGAAATCCTGGAACACATACCGGAAGACGACGCGGCCATCGCCGAATTGATCAGGGTGCTCAAGGTCGGCGGCACCTTGGTGGTCAGCGTCCCGAGATGGCTGCCCGAGCGGGTCTGCTGGCTCCTTTCCGAGGAATACCACAGCAACGACGGCGGTCACGTGCGCATCTACCGGGCCAGCCGACTGCGGGACAAGATCGCCGGTGGCGGAATGCGATTGACGCACGCGCATCATGCCCACGCGCTGCACTCGCCATTCTGGTGGCTGAAATGCGCTGTGGGCGTGTCGAATACCGACCATGCCGCGGTCGCCGCCTACCACAAACTGCTGGTGTGGGACCTGATGCACCGGCCGAAGATCACGCAGCTGGCGGAGTCGCTGCTCAATCCGCTCGTCGGCAAGAGCGTCGCGATGTATTTCACCAAGGAGCAGGCGGCCGAAAGCCGCGATACCCCGAGGTATTCAGTTGCATCGGTTTGAGCCGCCGGCGATTCCGGGCGTCCTGTCCGCCGGGCAATGCAGGCAGACCGCGCTTTCCATCGCCGCGGCGCAGGAGTCGTCGGGCGCTATCCCGTGGTTCGACGGTGGCCACACGGACCCGTGGGATCACATGGAATGCGCGATGGCGCTCACCGCGGCCGGTCAGCTGGAGCCGGCGCGGGCCGCGTTCGAATGGAGCCGTCGCACCCAGCGTCCGGACGGCTCGTGGCCCATCCAATTCCGCTCGGGGGCCGTCGAGGACGCCAACAGCGACAGCAACTTCTGCGCCTACATCGCCACCGGGGTCTGGCATCACGTGCTGGTGACCGGCGACGAGTCATTCGGTGCGGCGATGTGGCCCACGGTGCGAAAGGCGATCGATTTCGTCATCGACCTGCAGGTCGGCTACGGCGAGATCTGCTGGGCGCGAAGCGAATCCGGACCCCTCCCCGAAGCGCTGATGACCGGCTGCGCCAGCGTGTTCCATAGCATCCGATGCGCCCTGGCGCTCGCCGCGCTGGTCGGGGACCCGCAGCCCGAATGGGAGCTGGCGCTCGGCCGGCTGGGCCATGCGCTCGTCGCGCATCCCGAGGCGTTCACCGAAAAGGACCGCTATTCGATGGACTGGTACTACCCCATCCTCGGCGGCGCGCTGCGGGGCCCGGCGGCGGCCGCGCGAATCAGGCAGCGGTGGGACGACTTTGTGGTCCGCGGCCTCGGCATTCGCTGCGTGGACGACCGGCCCTGGGTCACCGGCGCGGAGACGTGCGAACTGGTGATGGTCCTCGACGCCATCGGCCACCGGTCGTCCGCGCACCAGCAATTCGCCGCGATGCATCACCTGCGCGAGGAGGACGGATCGTACTGGACCGGTTTGGTGTTCGCGGACGGCAAACGCTGGCCCGAGGAGCGCACCACCTGGACCGGTGCGGCGATGATCCTGGCGGCCGACGCGCTGTCCAACACCACGCCGGGCGCGGGCATCTTCCGCGGCGACGAGCTGCCGATGGGCCTGCAGACCGACTTCGACTGCGAATGCGTGGCTACGGGCCGCTGACGCGTTCGAGCACCCGCAGCGATCCGGTGACCGACACCTCGCGGAACTGCCCGGAATCGATTGCGCGGCAATAGATGTAGTATGGCGGCCGCCCGCCGTCCTTTGGATCGGGGAACACGTCATGGATGACCAGCGCGCCGCCCACGGTCACCCACCTCGCCCACCCTTCGAAGTCCTGCGTGGCGGCGGCCTCGGAGTGGCCGCCGTCGATGAAAAGGAACTGCAGCGGCGTGCTCCACGCCCGCGCCACGACCGGTGACCTGCCGACGATGGCCACCACGTGGTCGTCCAGCCCCGCGGCGTCGAGGGTGCGACGAAACGTCGGCAACGTGTCGAACAGTCCGGTGACGTCGTCGACCATCGAGGCGTCGTGGAATTCCCAGCCGGGCTGGTGCTCCTCGGAGCCGTGGTGATGATCGATCGTGCAGAGCACACTGGCGGTTTGTTGCGCCGCCGCGCCGAGCATCAGGGTGGATTTGCCGCAGTAGGTACCGATCTCGACGCCGACGCCGCCGTCGAGGTAGCGCAGCGCGGCCTGGTACAGCGCGCGCCCCTCGTCGGCGGGCATGAAACCCGGCACCTGCTCGGCCAGCGCGAACAGACGCTCGGGCGCGTCGGCGGCCACGTCACTCATGCACCGAACCTATCGTTGTTCGTTTCGGCCGTTTTCGACTACCCAGCGGCCGGGCCGAGATCGCTTTAATATCATGCTGTGCTCGCCTCGCTTGTCCGTAAATTCGTTGGTGCCGGCCTGGTCACGGCCACGATCGCCAGCGCGTTGCCGTTGGCCGCCGGGCCGGCCGCCGCGGCGAACTGTCCCCAGGTGCAAATCGTCTTCGCCCGCGGCCGAAACGAGTCGCCGGGACCCGGCGCGCTCGGCAGCGCGTTCATCAACGCGGTCCAATCCAAGGCCGGCAACAAAACCATCGGCACCTACGCCGTGCGGTACCCCGCCGACACCGAGGTCGACGTCGGCGCCAACGACATGAGCCGCCACATCCAGGACATGGTCAACAGCTGCCCGAACACCCGGCTGGTGCTGGGCGGCTACTCGCTGGGCGCGGCGGTCACCGATGTGGTCCTCGCCGCGCCGATCTCCGCGTTCGGTTTCAACAGCCCCCTGCCGCCGGGGGCCGACCAGCACATCGCGGCGATCGCCTTGTTCGGCAACGGAAGCCAGTGGGTGGGCCCGATCACCAACTTCAATCCGATCTACAACGACCGGACCATCGAGCTGTGCCACGGCGCCGATCCCGTGTGCAACCCCGCGGACCCGAATACCTGGAAGCAGAACTGGCCGGCACATCTCGCGAGTGCCTACATCGACGCGGGCATGGCCAACCAGGCCGCCGACTTCGTCGTGGGCAAGCTCTAGACGGACACGACCTTCCCGGAGCCGAGCGTGACGGGCAGCCGGGCGAATCCGCGGAGGTTGACCAGCCCGCGCCGTTGCGGTGGGCCGCTCAGCTGCAGGTTGGGATACGTCTGGAACAGCGCGCGCAGCGCGGTGGTCGCCTCGACGCGAGCCAGGGCGGCGCCCAGGCAGGCGTGGATCCCCGACGCGAAGGCCAGATGGTCGCGGGTATTCGGCCGAGCGACGTCGAAACGGTCCGGATCGGGGAAGACGGCCGGGTCGCGATTGGCGCCACCGAGCAGCAGGCTGACCATGTCGCCGGCGGCGATGCGCCGGCCCGCCAGGTCGAGGTCGCATAGCGCGGTGCGCGCGGTCATCTGGACCGGGCTGTCGAGCCGGAGGATCTCCTCCACGGCGCTCGGCCACAGCTCGGGGTCGTCGCGCAGCCGGGCCAATTGGTCGGGGTGTTGCAACAGCAGCACGACGCCGTTGCCGATCAGGTTGACGGTCGTCTCGAAGCCCGCGCCGATGAGAAGGGCGGCGTTGGCGGTGAATTCGTGGTCGCTCAGCGCGCCATGGGCAGCCAGCCGACTGAACGGGTTGTCCCCCGGCTCGCCGGAGCGCAGTTCGTGGAAGCGCTCACGCAGCTCGTGATCGGCGCCGCGCAGGCTGTCGATGGCCTGCCGGTAGGTGCGCCAGCCGATCCCGATGTCCAGCAGCGGCGCTCCGCTGTGTCCCCACTGCAGCATCCACGGGTGGGTGTCGGGGGCCAGGTCGAGGATCTCGGCGATGATGGCCACCGGCAGTTGGGACGCGAAGTCGGCGATCAGGTCCGGATGGGGTGTGTCCGCAAGGCGACCGATCAGCCGGTCGGTCAGCTCCACGACGCGGGCGCTGAGCCGGTCGATCGCCCGCGGTGTGAAGCTCTGCGCCACCAGCTGCCGATAGCGGGTGTGCTCGGGAGGGTCGACGACGACCATGGCGGGCGGTTCGACCGGATTGGCCACCCCCTTGTCGTCGGTGCGGGCGATGAGAGTCCGCAGCGGGCGCGGCAGGTCCATGGTGGACGGCGCCGTCACGCCGAAACGCTTGTCGCGCAACACGTCCCGGCAGACGCCGTGGTCCACGCTGATCCAGGTGAACGGAGTCCGCGTCAGCGGTCCGCGCGCCCGGATCTGCTCCATCAGCGGATAGGGATCGACGGCGCGACCGTGGCCGGCGATCAAGCGGGCCAACGGGTCGCCGCGCAGCGCCTGAACCTTCATGAACGCCCGGGCCACGCCGTGCATGGCCGCCCACCGAACCCACATACGAACGCCCATTGCGGCCCCCTACCAGCAGCAACCTCGCTACGCTAGCGGTTGCGAGACAAGCAGACGTAAAATGTCTCGCACGTATCAATCGCTACGATACGGCGACCCGGATGAGCGAGCAAGGAGCAATCACGTGACCGCGAGTCGAACGGCGGAGTTTGTGCGGCGCCTCGCCGCGCCCGAGCCCGCCGTGCTCGCCCAGCTGCGCGACCCCGACGACATCACCACCCGCATCCTGGCCGCCACGCTCGAGCAGGCCGAACTCGTCGGAATGCGGCGCATCACGATGGAGGACGTCGCTCGCCGCAGCGGGGTCGGCCGCGCGACCCTCTACCGCCGGTTCCCCACCAAGGGCGCCCTCATCGACGCCGTCGTCCTCGCCGAGGCCCGCCGCTACTTCGACGGTCACGCGCGGGCCTGCTCGCATGCCACCACGCTGGAAGACCGACTGGTCTACGGGACCGTTTTCACCGTGACGTTCCTGCGGGAGCACGGCCTGCTCAAGAAGTTGCTGCGCACCGAGCCGGAGACCATCCTGCCGAGCCTGACCACCGACGCCGGGCCCATCCTCGACTTCGCCACCGAGCAGTCGGCGGCCGAACTGAGGGCCGAGATCTACGGCGACGCCGCCACCACGCCCGAGCAGGAGCGACACCTGCGCTCGGTCGCCGAGCTGCACACCCGCTTGACGCTGTCCTTCATCGTCACCCAGCACACCGGCATCAACCTGGCCACGATCGACGACACGCGCGCGTTCGTGCGCCAATACCTGCTGCCGATGATCACCGGACCCCGCTGATCCTCACGCTTCGTACTCGACGTGGTACCAGTGGCGAACCGGCCTCTGCCTCCTGTCGGGCTGGCCGGTGTCCGTCGCGCCGACCACGCTGACGCCCGTCACGCCGGGATTGTGGGCCTCGATGTAGCGCTCCAGCTCACGCAGGAGCGCGCCATGGGGCTGCGCCGGGTTCGCAAGCGCCCTCGTTCGGTGCGTTTGCGGCGCGGAGACGATGATGCCGACGTATTCGCTGATGTGCAGCATGCGCTATGGCCCTGTCGTGCAAGGTGATTCGTTGCGTCGCCGCGCCCGCAAGCCCGCGTAGCCCAGCACCAGCCCCGTCCCGATCTCGGCGACGGCCGTGAGCCACGAGAACCATGTGACGTTGATGCGTGGCCCGGAGG
The DNA here is from genome assembly GCF_059813025.1 of Mycobacterium sp. NGS26. Taxonomy (NCBI): domain Bacteria; kingdom Bacillati; phylum Actinomycetota; class Actinomycetes; order Mycobacteriales; family Mycobacteriaceae; genus Mycobacterium; species Mycobacterium sp. NGS26. The sequence goes on along the minus strand of NZ_JCALDU010000005.1, from coordinate 154,104 downwards.
TGAAGCTGTCCTGCAAGCCCGGGAGAAACGTGGGCAGCAGATGCGCATACGCAAACAGCGCCGCGCTGCCGAAACCGACGGCGATCGCCGCCTCGGAAGCCCATCGGTGGTGCCGCAGGATCAGCACGACAGCGACAACCACGAAAACTCCCTGGATCATCCCGCCGGCCATGATCGCCGGCGGAGATGCCGCCATTCCCCGCCGAAGGTGGTCCAGTCCGTGGAGCGCGAAAGCCGCGGTGAACACCAGCACCGCCACGGCCAGCGGACTACGGGCTGTCGGTGAATCCGAGTCGTTGGACATCTTTGTCCTCCCAACCATCGACTACTACAGACAGTAGTAGGTCATCGGGCGGATGTAAACGGCCGGTCCGGCCGGGCGAATAGCGCGACGCGGAATTTCACCAATAACGGTGGTAATAATTCGGCTCAGCTATTGCGCATATTACGCTGCGGCACAGCCCAATTCGCGGGGCCCGATTCGCCGGCCGCGGTGCGCGCGCAAGCGTTTTCAGGCCGGTGTGTCGGTGCCGGAGTAGACCTTGAAGTTGCGGACGACAGGGGCGACGTGCTCCCCCGCGGCGGCGCGGCGCCGGGCCAGGGATGACGGGTGGCGGCGCATCGATTCGCTGCGCTGTCGGGCGCGCTGCTGGGCCGCGACCCAAGCCGGATGTGAGTGCAGGAAAATAACCGTCGCGCCTGATGCATTCGCCACGATCGTCAACTCCTCCCAGAGCAACTCGCTGCAAAAGCCGGTGGTTATCGGGTCGTGATCCAAGAATGCCCAGCCAATCCTGAGACCAAACCAACAGCGATCATGAGAATTGGCCGTGAATTCGTGGTAAATCCCGGGCCACCACTGTGCCGTCGTCCCTTTTGGGTCGACGGCGATCCAAAGGGTAGCGACGGCCACCGACAAATTCCTGTTTCGACCCCCGTACCGGCGGGCTGCTATCGTCGCTTGCTTATGCCCGAGATGGATCGCCGCCGCATGATGCTGACGGCAGGGATCGGTGTGCTGGCGGCCGCGCTCCCGATCCCTGAGGCCCGGGCCTTCCCGTCGCGACCGGATGCGCCCAGCGGCCAGACCGGAACCTACGTTTTCCAGGATGAATTCGACGGGCCGGCCGGGTCGGCGCCCGATGCCTCGAAGTGGACGGTCGCGCGGGCCCGCGAGCAGATCAAGGATCCGACGTATTGGGAGCGGCCCGAGAACATCGGACAGTACCGCGACGATCGCCGCAATGTTTTCGTCGACGGCAAGTCCAACCTGGTCCTGCGGGCCGCGAAAGACGGCCCCACCTATTTCAGCGGCAAGGTCCAGAGCAACTGGCGCGGCGGGGTCGGCCATACCTGGGAGGCCCGCATCAAGCTCGACTGCCTGACGCCCGGTGCCTGGCCCGCGTACTGGCTGGGCAATGAGGATCAGGGCGAAATCGACGTCGTCGAGTGGTACGGCAACGGCAACTGGCCCTCGGCCACCACCGTCCATGCGAAGGCGAACGGCGGCGAATGGAAAACCCACAACATCGCCGTCGACAGCGGGTGGCACACCTGGCGATGCCAGTGGGACGCGGCGGGCATCCGCTTCTGGAAGGACTACACCGACGGCGCGCAACCGTACTTCGACGTCCCGGCGAGCTCGCTGCCCGACTGGCCGTTCAACAACCCGGGCTACACCGCTTTTCCGGTGTTCAACCTCGCGGTTGCCGGTTCGGGCGGCGGCGACCCCGGATCCGGTACCTACCCCGCGGACATGCTGATCGACTGGATCCGCGTCTGGTAGACGCTCAGTTTCCGGCGAACCACGCACTGGTCACCGCGCGGGTCCGCGGCGGCGGGAAGTGGGCGGTCGGGGTGCCCAGCTGACCGACTTTGACCGTCCAGGCCGGTCCCGAGCGGTCGACTCCGCTCCCCCCATCCGGAGGCTCCAGGACATACAGGTTCGACCCGGGCTCCCCACACCAGTACGCGCCGACGTATCCGTCGTCGCGCCCGCCCCACGCGCCGCCGTTGCGAAGCAGGCAATGCGTGCCGTCGTCGAGGGCCAGCGCGAAGGGATCAGGTGTGTCGGTGGCCTGAACCGGCGGGAGCGAACCGCGATAGGCCACCCGATGCAGGCTCCTGTCCCACGGGTTGTCGACGCACAGCAGCGATCCGGCCGTCGAGGGCCAGCAGGTGCCCGCGCCGGCCGCGCTGGGCGAGCAGTAGTAGATGTTGTTTGCGACGGCCGACGGTGACGGTGTCGTGCAGTCGTCGACCTCGAAGACGTTGCCCCGCGTGGGCGCCTCCCGGTAACCGTTGACGGCTTGACCACCGGACCCGACGGCCACGGTGGTGATCACCTGGGTGGGCGGGGGGTCGGCGCCCGCCGCTCCGGCCGTCCACAGGACGGCCGCGGCCGTCAAGGTGATCGACACCATGGCGATTCGTAATGCGTCCACTGGGTAATCGTCCAGCACCGCGACACCTGCGTCAGCGCAAATCCGGATGGCGGTGAAAGAATTTTATTGCCTGCGGCACAAGAGGATGGAGCTGAAATGTGTGAATCCCGGTTGATCGGCGGTGTGCGCCGGTCCCTCGTCGTAGCCGGCACAGCGCTCGGCGTGGCGCTGCTGGGAGCGGGTGTGGCGAGCGCCGCCGGCCCGGTCCAGCTGAAGAGCCGGATGGGCAATTGGTGTCTCGACAGCCCGAATGGGAACAACGCCGCGACGGTGATCAACGCCTGCAACGGGTCGAAGTCCCAGCTCTGGAACCTCAACTCCGCCAGTCAGATCGAGAGCGCGGCCTTCCCCGGGAACTGCCTGAGCATCGCCAGCGCGGCGGACACCACCCCGGTGATCCTCTCGACCTGTCAGGCCGATTCAAACAGCCAGCGGTGGAACACCCAACCCAACGGCCAGGTCACGAGCGCCCTCGGCCCCTGCCTCAACATCAACGGCGGCGTGGCCAACCCCGGGACCGCGGTGATCGCCTACCACTGCATCCCCGACGTGACCGACGAGCAGTGGGACAGCGTTTCGTAGATGGCGTTCGTCGGCCGCTCAATGGGTGAGCAGGGCGACCGCGGCCGAGGTCCTGCGTCCCGGACGGCGCAGATCCGTCGGGGGCAGCAAGCGGGCGAGCGGCCGCATCGACATCGGTAAGCGATGCAGCCGGTGGGCGGCCTCGAACAGTGACTGCGCCTCGACGGTGCGCCAGCCCTGCTCTTCGAAGTAGGCGAGCCCATTCTCGGGTGCGAACCTGAAGGGCGCGTTCTGCGACAGGTCGGCCATCTTCTTGTTCATCATCTTCTTCAGGCCCGGAAACGCGAATTCGAGCATCCACCAGGCGACCTCGGGCCGCTTGATCGCATTCGAAAGCGCGGTGACGTCACGGTCTTCGAGATACATCAACAGGCCCTCGGTCAGCACCAGCGCCTTGGTGGCGCCGTCCAGCGCGGCGTCGAAGAAGGCGTCGCGGGCTGGTGGGTCGGCCAGGTCGACGGCGGAGCGGGTCAACCGGCATCGCGGCGTCTGGTCGGCGAGTAGCTGTGTCTTTTCGGCGAGCAGCGCCGGCAGGTCCGCTTCCACCCAGGTCAGATCGGCGGGAAGGTCCAACCGGTAGGGCCGCGTGTCGAGACCGGCGGCCAGATTCAATACCCGGTCACAGCCGTCTTCTATCGCACGGGCAATGGCGTCGTCGATGACCTTGGTGCGCGCGACCAGCCACCACCCGCTGCGGCTCCTCCGCGGGGTCCCGGCGACGATGGCGCGGCCGTGTTCACCGGCGAGCTGTTCGGCGAGCGGGTCGCTGAACAGCGCATCGGGGCGCGCAGATTCGGTGGCCCGGTGCAACGCCGTCCACCGGGCCGTATCGGAAACGTGGGTGATCGTGTGCCCGGTGCCTGACATACGTGCGTTATAGCACTCGCGACTTCGCTCGGACGTGTCGCTACCCGTGCCGAGTCCGGTACCGTGCGCTCATGCCCGATCGCAACCGTCGCTTCCTGCTCCGCGAACGCCCCTCCGGCCGCATCGGCCCGAACACCTTCGAGCTCACCGAGGAGGCGATCCCCGAGATCGGGGACGGCGAGGCGCTGGTGCGCGTCGACTGGATCTCCCTGGACCCGACGAACCGCATGTGGATCAACGACACGCCCACGTATCTGCCGCCGGTCGGCATCGGCGAGGTGATGCGCGGTGCCGGGCTGGGCGAGGTGGTCGCGTCGAAGAACCCGAACTACCAGGTCGGCCAGACCGTGCAGGGCCTGGTGGGCTGGCAGGAGTACGCGGTCGCCTCGGATGCGATGCCACTGTTCCCGGTCGACGTCGCCGAGGGCATCTCGCCGAGCGCCTACATGGGCGCGCTCGGGATGACCGGGCTCACCGCGTGGGTCGGCATCCGCGACATCGGTAAGCCGCAACCGGGCCAGACGGTGGTCGTCTCGGCGGCGGCCGGCGCGGTCGGCTCGGTCGCCGGCCAGCTCGCCAAGGCCGACGGCGCCCGCGTCGTCGGCATCGCCGGCGGGCCGGAGAAGTGCGCGCTGCTGACCGAGCAGCTCGGCTTCGACGCGGCGGTGGACCACCGCGCCGACGATTGGGCCGCCCAGCTCGCCGCCGCCACGCCCGACGGCATCGACGTCGACTTCGAAAACGTCGGCGGCGACATCATGGACGCGATCTTCGCGCGCCTCAACATCGGCGCGCGGGTCGCGCTGTGCGGCCTGATCTCCGGCTACAACTCCACCGATCCGCCGCCCGGCCCGCGTGCGTTCGGCAACCTGCTGATCCAGCGGGCGACGGTGCAGGGCTTCATCGTGCTCGACCACTTCGGCCGCGCGCCCGAGGCGATTCAGGAGATCGCGGGCCTGATGACCCAGGGCAAGCTCACGCCGCTCGAGACCGTCATCGAGGGCTTCGAGCAGCTGCCGACGGCGATCAACATGCTGTTCGACGGGAAGAACGTCGGCAAGCTCGTCGTCAAGACGTCGGGCTAGGCACGCGACGTCGGCTGGCCCAATACCGCTGTGCCGCAACTGCATCGGGGCCTTTCCAACCGTCACATTCAGCTGATCGCGATCGGAGGGGCGATCGGCACCGGGCTGTTCATGGGGTCCGGCCGGACGATCTCGCTCGCCGGCCCGGCGGTGGTGGTGGTGTACGCGATCATCGGGCTCTTCGTGTTCTTCGTGCTTCGCGCGATGGGCGAACTGCTGTTGTCCAACCTCAATTACAAGTCTTTCGTTGACTTCTCGGCCGACCTGTTGGGGCCTGCGGCGGGCTTCTTCGTCGGGTGGTCGTACTGGTTCGCCTGGGTCGCCACCGGCGTCGCGGAAGTCGTCGCGATCGCCGGCTACACAAGGTTCTGGTGGCCCGGCCTGCCCGCGTGGCTGCCGGCGCTGGTAACGAGCGCGCTGATCCTCGCGCTGAACTTGTTCAGCGTCCGCAACTTCGGCGAGGCCGAGTTTTGGTTCGCCCTCATCAAGGTCGTCGCGATCGTGTGCTTCATCGGGGTGGGCGTGATACTGCTGGCGACGAATTTCATTTCGCCACAAGGCCATCACGCCACCATCGCCAATCTGTGGAACGACGGCGGATTCTTCGCCACCGGGTTCATGGGCGCGGTCAGTGGGTTCCAGATCGCGCTGTTCGCGTTCGTCGGGGTGGAACTCGTCGGCACCGCGGCCGCGGAGACGGTGAATCCCCGCCGCACTCTCCCCCGGGCGATCAACGCCGTTCCGCTGCGGGTGGCGATCTTCTACATCGGTGCGCTGCTGGCGATTCTCACCGTCGTCCCGTGGCGGCAGTTCGCCAGCGGCGAGTCGCCGTTCGTGATGATGTTCTCGTTGGCGGGGCTCGGCGCCGCGGCGACGGTCGTCAACTTCGTCGTGATCACCGCCGCGGCCTCCGCCGCGAACTCCGGGGTATTCTCCACCGGCCGTATGCTTTTCGGCCTCGCGGACGAGGGAAGCGCCCCGGCGGCCTTCGGGCGGCTGAACCGCGGCGGCGTGCCGGCGCGGGCGCTGGTTCTCACGGCCGCGTTACTGCTCACCTCCATCCCGCTGCTCTATGTGGGCGGTTCGGTGATGGGCGCCTTCACGATCGTGACGGCCATCGCGTCCCTGTTGTTCATGTTCGTGTGGGCGATGATCGTCGTCAGCTACCTGGTGTACCGGCGCCGACACCCGCAGCGACATGCCGACTCGCCCTACAAGATGCCCGCCGGCGAGCCGATGTGCTGGGCCGTCCTCGTTTTTTTCGCGTTCGTGGTCGTGACGCTGTGCACCGCGCGGGAAACTGCGATCGCCCTGGCCTGGTTCCCGCTCTGGTTCCTGGTGCTCGCGACCGGTTGGGCTGTGGTCCGGCGCCGGCCCGGGCGCGCCGCGAGGTATCGCCAGTTCAGGGCCGAGATGGAGCGAGCGGTCGGCTGACGAGGTTGTTGGGATCGGTAGCCGATTGCACCGGCTGTACTTGCCGCAACGACGCCGCCACCGAGGCGGCGCGTGACGAAAGGAAGTCAGCAAATGAAGATCGTGCCGGCCAGCATCGAAGAGCAGATCAACCGCGTCGATCGCCACCGGAGCCTGTACATCGGGATCAGCGCCGCCTTGATCGCGCTGTGGAGCATCTACCGAGTGGTCTGGACGCTCTACATCGGGATGACCTTCGGTTGGTTCCTGGGGTCGATGGTCTTCCCCTTGGTGCTGTGGGGTGTCATCGGTGCCGTCGCGGCGGTCGCGGCCACCGGATTCCTGACCCGCTACAGCAGGGGATCTTGAACCCGCTCGAGCCGATCGAAAAGTTCCGAACCTGAACAAGGTTCGGAACTTTTCGTTACAGCTGGGCCCACACCGACTTGGTCTTCATGTAGGCGTCGATGCCTTCGCGGCCGAACTCGTGGCCCCAGCCGGACTGCTTGTAACCGCCGAACGGCACATCGTGGTCGAAGACCAACTGGCAGTTCACCTGGACGCTGCCGGCTTGCAGCCGCTTGACGATCCGGTGGGCGCGGCCCAGGTTTTCCGTCCAGGCGGTGGCCGCCAGGCCGTACGTGGTGTCGTTGGCCATCGCGACGGCCTCGTCCTCGTCGTCGAACGGCAGGATGGTGACCACCGGCCCGAAGATCTCCTGCTGGTACAGCCGCATGCCGCGGTCGACGTTGGTGAGCACCGTCGGGTGGACGAAGTAGCCCTTGCGGTCCAGGCGGTAGCCGCCGGTGACCACGTCGACGCCGTCGCCCTTGCCCTCCTCGATGAAGCCCATGACGCGGGTCAGCTGCTTCTGGCTGATCAGCGGGCCGCTGACGCAGCCCTCCTCGCTGGGCGCGCCCAGCTTGAACGTATTCGCCATCCCCGCGACGCCTTCCACCACCCGGTCGTACACGCCGCGCTGCGCGAAAATCCGTGAGCCGCAAACACATCCCTGGCCGGAATGCACGAAGATACCCAGCGACGCCATCAGGATGGCCTTGTCCATGTCGGCGTCGTCGAAGATCAGCACCGGCGACTTCCCGCCGAGCTCGAGCATGACCTTCTTCAGATTGCCGGCCGAGGCCCGCACGATCTCCTTGCCGACCTCGGTCGACCCGGTGAAGGCGACCTTCTCGACGTCGGGATGCGCGGTGATCGCCGCACCCGCGGTGTGGCCGTAGCCGGTCAGCAGGTTGACGACGCCCTCGGGCACGCCGGCCTGGTGGATCAGCCGGTCGAGCAGCAGCGCCGACAGCGGGGTCTCCTCGGCGGGCTTGACGAGCATGCTGCACCCGGCCGCGAGCGCGGGCGCCAGCTTTGCGCTGGCATTGAAGATCGGGCCGTTCCACGGGAAGATCAGCCCCACCACGCCATACGGTTCTTTCAACGTGTAGGCGTGCATGTTGACGAACGCGTCCGTCGCGATGCCGTCGGTTTTCACGTCGTATGCGACGCCGTTGAGCTTCGAACACCAGCCGGCGTAGTAGCGAAAGAACTCCGAGCAGGTGGACATCTGTAACTGCGCCTGCAGCAACGGCATTCCGGTGTTGAGCGAGTCGAGCTGGGCGAACTCCTCGGCATGTTCGTCGATCAAATCGGCGATGCGCCACATGACCTTTGCCCGCTGTCGGCCCGGCAGCTGTGACCAGACGCCCGACTCGAACGACGCCCTTGCCCGCGCGACGGCGTCGTCGACCGCCTCGTTGCCGCAGTCGGTGAATTCGGTGATCTGTTCTTCGGTTGCCGGATTGATGATCGGGATGACGTCGCCCGAGCCGGGGCGGTTGCGGATGTCCTCCAAAACCGTCTGCACCGTCACCGTGAACCCTCCCTGCCGTCGAATGCTGAGCACTTGCTTAGCATTGTCGGCGCGGCGTGGTCAAGGGTGTGGGCATCCGGAGCCGCCGACGCTCGGCGCGACTATGCCACGAATTCCGGGTGGAACCTGGCCGCCATCCGGCGCATCCCGTCGCGCCAGTCGACCGTCGTGCCCCCGATGAGTTCGTGCATCCGCGTCGCGTCGGTGGGATTGCCGCGCAACGCCTGCGCGCTCTCGTCGAACACCGGCTCCTTGCCGACCAGCGAGCCGAGGTAACCGCACCACTCCTGGATGCTGACGACCTGGTCGCCGCACCAGTTGACTGTGGTCGCCGGCACCGACGCCACCGCGAGCAGCTTCGGGATGGTGGCGACGATGTCGTCCTCGTGGATGGGGTTGTAGCGGGCGGGACCGCCGGGCGGCACCGGGATCGGCACGCCGGCCAGGATCATCTCCATGTGGTAGTACGGCCACCCGCCGTTGTCACCGTACGGGACGTTGAGCCGGGCGACGGTGGTGGGCACGCCGAGGGCGCGTGCCATCGTCCGCGCGACGACCTCCCCGGCGATCTTGGAAATGGAATAGGTCGGGAACAGGGACTTGTGGTTGTCACCCAGGGCCGTGCGCTCGGTCCGGGGCTCGTCGTCGGGCGGGTCGTAGACGGCCGCCGACGAACAGTGCAGGAACGCTTTCGCGTTGCGGCAGTGGGCCATGAGGAGGCCGACGGACTCCGCGTTGGCGGCCAGATCCTTGTCCCAGTTGCCGCTCTTGGCCACGGCCAGATTGACGACGTAGTCGAAGTCGGACGGGACTGCGGCGAAGTCCCCGGCGGCCAGGTTGACGGTCTCGCACCGCACCCCCGCCCGCTCGAGCGCCGCGCGGGCCGCGGCGTCGGTGAACCGGGCGATGCCCCAGACCTCGTTGTCGATCGCCAGGGCCCGGGCGACGGGAGTGGCGACCTGCCCGGTGGGGCCGGTGATCAAGATCTTGTAGCCGCGCATGCGCTGATGGTAGGCGACGGCCGGCTGGCCAGCGGCAGGACCGAATGCCTATTATTTGCGTATGCATGCAGATACCTGTATTGCCGACGCGCAACCCCATGACCGTGACCACCGGCATGGTCTGCGCGGGGCGATCAAGGGGATCTTCGCCCCGCATTCACACGGCGACGGCATCGACGCCCTGGAATCCGGCGCCGCGGGAATCCGCGCGGTCAAGATCAGCCTCGTGGTGCTCGGGCTGACGGCCACCGCCCAGCTCGTCGTCGCGCTGGTTTCGGGATCCGTTGCGCTGGGCGCCGATACGGTCCACAACTTCTCCGACGCCCTGACCGCCGTGCCCTTGTGGATCGCGTTCGCGTTGGGCGCCAAGGCCGCGACGCGCCGCTACACCTACGGCTTCGGTCGCGCCGAGGACCTGGCCGGGCTGTTCGTGGTCGCGACGATAACGGCGTCGGCGATCGTCGCCGGCTACCAGGCCGTCGTGCGGCTCACCCATCCCGAACCGGTTGCGCACGTGGGCTGGGTCGCGCTGGCCGGGTTGATCGGATTCGTCGGGAACGAATGGGTGGCCCTGTATCGAATCAGGGCCGGACGGCGGGTCGGTTCGGCCGCGCTGGTCGCGGACGGCCTGCACGCGCGCACCGACGGGTTGACCTCGTTGGCGGTGCTGTTCTCGGCCGGCGGTGTCGCGCTGGGGTTCCCGCTGGCCGACCCGATCGTCGGCCTGGTCATCACCGTGGCGATCCTGGCCGTGCTGGGCACGGCGGCGCGCGACGTGTTCCGCCGCCTGCTCGACGGCGTGGACCCCGAGATGGTCGAGGCCGCCGAACAGGCATTGGCGTCCCGGCCCGGGGTGCGGGCGGTGCGCAGCGTGCGGATGCGCTGGATCGGGCACCGCCTGCACGCCGACGCCGAACTCGACGTCGACCCCGCCCTCAGCCTGGCGCAGGCGCACCGCATCGCCCACGACGCCGAACACGAACTGACGCATGCCGTCCCGAAACTCGCCACGGCGTTGATCCACGCCTACCCCGGCGAGCACTGACCGGCGTAGTGTCCGGAGGCCATGGCCGATGCGATCCATTTCGTCGAGGCGAACGGGCTGAAGTTCGCCTACCTGGAAGAGGGCTCCGGGCCGTTGGTGCTGATGCTGCACGGGTTTCCGGACACGGCGCACACCTGGGACCATCTTCGGCCGCGCGTCGCGGCCAACGGATACCGCGCGGTCAGCCCGTTCCTGCGCGGGTACCACCCCAGCGCGATTCCCGACCGCGACACCGACCAAGAGACGCTGGCGCGCGACCCGCTTGCGCTGATCGAAGCGCTCGGCGCGCCCGACGCCGTCGTCATCGGGCACGACTGGGGCGCCTCGGCCGCATACGGCGCGGCGGCCCTGGCGCCGAACCGGGTGAGAAAGCTTGTCGTCGTTGGTATTCCGCACCCGGCGACGCTCAAGCCGTCGCCGAGGAAGCTCTGGGGTGCTCGCCACTTTGCGGCCTACAAGCTGCCGGGTGCGCCGGGGCGCTTCGCGCGCAACGGCTTTGCCGCGCTGCCCGCCATCTACCGGCGTTGGTCCCCGACGTGGAACCCGGGCCCCGAGGAGTTCGACGCCGTGCGCGCGAGCTTCGCCAACCGGGCGAGCCTGAACGCGGCGTTCGGCTACTACCGGAAGCTCTCCCCCATCCCCAGCGCATCGCTGCGGACGCGGATCACGGTGCCCACGGTCGTCTTCGCGGGGCTAGACGATCCGGTCGTCGCGCCGTCCGACTACCGCGCCGCCGCCCGGATGTTCGAAAACGACTACGTCGTCGAGGAAGTCCCGGGCGGTCATTTCATGCACCGCGAACATCCCGAGGCGTTCGCCGAGCGACTGTTGCCTCACTTATAAATCCGCGTCGAGATCGACACTGGCGCGAACAAGTACGAGTGAGCCGCACGCTAGCGTCGATCTCGAGCTCAAGAAAGGACACTCACAGACCCGGCTGGTCGTCGATGATGCCCAGCCAAATCTGTGCGGCGTCGATGGCGACCTTCTCGCTGATGAAGGCGTGCTGGGTTCCCGTGTACATGTCGCGGAAGGCTCGCTCCAGGCGGCTGCCCTCGCGGATCGAGCTGGTGCCGGCGACCAGGTGGGCCCACTCGGCGCAACCGCGGGCCGTGTCGGTGGCGTAGACGGCGGCCACGCGCATGTCCGCGCGCAGGGCGGGCGTCAGCTCCTCGCCCGCCGCAACCGCGGCCTCGGCCGTCGTGAACGCGTCGAGCACCAAGAGACGCGCGGCGCGCCAGGCCGCCCGATGGTGCGCCAGCCCCTTCTGGAACGTCGGGCGGCTGGCCAACGAAGCCATGTCGCTCATCCGGAACTTCGTCGCGGCCAGTTCCTGGACGTCGTCGAGCATGCTCTTCGAGACGCCGAGCGCCCACGATGCGTGGCCGGCGGCGGTGACGGGCATCAGGCCCATGCGGGTGGCCGGTGAGGTGCCGCGGTAGGGCCGCCGCACGAAGAGTTCGAAGGTGCGGCCGGCGGGCACGAACACGCCCTCGGCGCTGTAGTCGTAGGAGCCGGTTCCCTTGAGCCCCTGCACGAACCAGCCGTCGTTGAAGCTGATCTGGTCCCGCGGAACGACTGCGACGCGCATCTCCGGGAAGCCCTCGCTGATCCAGCGCATCTCGCCGTCGTCCATCGGAAAGAATCCGGCCGCGATGTATTGGGAGTGCCCGATGCCCGAGCCGAAGTTCCACGACCCGTTCAGCAGGTAGCCGCCGTCGGTCGCGGCCCCCTGCCCATTCGGAAAGAATTGGCCCCCCAGGGTGACGCGGTTGTCGTGCGCGGTGAAGACCTCGGCGAAGCCGTCGTCGGGCAGATACGCCGCGGCGGCGAACGAGGACGGCAGGTTGGCGATGCCGATCCAGCCGAATGAGCCGTCCTGCCAAGCCATTTCGATCCACGTCTCGATCATCTCGCCAAACGACGGCTCGAGGCCGCCGGCCGCGACGGGGTTGAACGCGGACATCAGCCCGCTGGCCCACATCTCGTCGACGATCGCGGGGGTCAGCGTGCGCGCCCGCTCGGATTCGGCAGCTTCGGCCCGCACGAGATCGCGCATACCGCGGGCCAGTGAAACGACCCGGTCGCCCGTGTCGGCTATCGACGTCATACCGGTGACCGTACCAACCACGAGGATTGGCCTACGGTGTGTTGGTGCGATGGATCGTCGACGGCATGAACGTGATCGGGAGCCGCCCCGACGGCTGGTGGAAGGACCGCGGCCGTGCGATGGCCACGCTGGTGGAGCGGGTGGACCGCTGGGCGTCGGATCGGGGCGAGACGGTGACGGTGGTCTTCGAGCGGCCGCCGTCGACCGCCATCGCCTCAGCGGTGGTCGAAATAGCGCATGCCCCCAGAGCGGCCGCGAATTCCGCCGACGACGAGATCGTCCGGCTGGTTTCCGCCGACGACCGCCCGCGCGAGATTCGCGTCGTGACGTCGGACCGGGCGCTCAACGACCGGGTCCGAGCGTTGGGTGCGTCCGTCTATCCGGCGGAGCGGTTCCGCGAGCTCGTCGACCCGCGCGGGCCATGAGCGGCCCCGCACCCAACCGGGTCTGCGAACTCGCACGGATCGACATCCCGAGCATCCAGGCGCCGGTGACCTACATCGCCGGCGCGCAGCTCGCCGCGGCGGTATCCAACGTCGGTGCGCTGGGATCGTCGAGACCATGATGCCCGTGATCCGGACCGAAGCCGCCGAAAAGCTTGACCGGGCAGCGTCTTTCGAACAAGGCGGCGCCGCGTTGCAACGGGTTCAGCGGCTCTACTTCGACGGCGACATGAACGCCAGCGTCGCGAACACCGGTCAGGTCGCCGGCCGGATCGACGACCTCCCGCCCGCCACCGAGATCATTAAACAGATGTGGGCCGAGTGCCGCGAGGTGCTGGCCGCCACAGCGGATCGACTGGGGCGGTAACCAACCGGCTCGGTTCGAGGATGTGCAATTGCGCGCTCGCCGCTGAGCGGGTTCAGCTCACCGCGGCCAGCGCCGCGTCGTAGTTCGGCTCCTGGGCGATCTCGGGCACCAGTTCGGTGTACGTGACCTTGCCGTCGGCGCCGACCACGACCACCGCCCGCGCGAGCAGCCCGGCCATCGGGCCGTCGACGATGCCGACGCCGTAATCGTCGCCGAAGCTGCCGCGAAACGCCGATCCCGTCTTGACGTTCTCGATGCCCTCCGCGCCGCAGAATCGCGCCTGCGCGAACGGCAGATCTTTGGACACGCACAACACCGACGCACCGCCGGCGGCCGCCCGCTCGTTGAAGGCGCGCACGCTGTTCGCGCACACCGGTGTGTCGATGGACGGAAAGATGTTCAGCACCACGGGCTTACCGCTGAACTGGTCGTTGCTGACGACGCCCAGATCCGTTCCGGTCAAGGTGAAGCCTGGCGCTTGAGATCCGACGGCCGGTAGGTCGCCGACGGTGTGGATCGGGTTTCCGTGCAAGGTTATCTGTGCCATGGGCACAGTCTGCCAAGCCCGCAACCGGCACCCGGGGCCAGGTCCGCATGTCCTAATCAGTGGGCTACATGGCGTAGACGACATGCCCGTGCCTGGCGAACACTGATTGCATGGCTCGCAAGGTGGTAATCGCCGGCTTTCCCGGCGTTCAGGCACTCGACGTGGTGGGGCCGCACGACGTCTTCACCACCGCATCGCTGCTGACCGGTGGCGGATATGACGTCGTCGTGGCGTCGGTCGAGGGTCGACAGGTCAGCACCGCGACCGGCCTGGGCTTCGTGGCGGCGCCGCTGCCCGATCCCGGCGCCGCAGTGGACACCGTCGTGCTGCCCGGCGGCGGTGGCGTCGACGACGCGCGGGCCAACAGCGAGCTCGTGACCTGGATCAAGGCCGTCGCCGGAACGGCCCGGCGGATAGTGACGGTCTGCACCGGCGCGTTCCTCGCCGCCGAGGCGGGGTTGCTCGACGGCTGCCGGGTGACCACGCACTGGGCGTTCGCCGGGCGGCTGGCCCGCGAGTTTCCGGCCGTCGACGTCGACCCGGATCCCATCTTCGTCCGCAGCTCGGAGACGGTGTGGACGGCCGCGGGTGTGACCGCGGGGATCGACATGGCGCTCTCGCTGGTCGAGGACGACCACGGCACCGAGCTGGCGCAGACGGTCGCCCGCTACCTGGTGCTGTACCTGCGGCGCCCGGGCGGTCAGACGCAGTTCGCGGCGCCCGTGTGGATGCCGCGGGCCAAACGGCCGTCGATCCGCGAGGTCCAGGAGACCATCGAGGCCGAGCCCGGCGGTTCGCACAGCATCGGCGAACTGGCCCGCCGGGCGACGATGAGCCCCCGCCACTTCACCCGCGTGTTCACCGACGAGGTCGGCGAGGCGCCCGGCCAGTACGTCGAACGCATCCGCACCGAAGCCGCGCGCCGGCAGCTGGAAGAGACCGACGACACCGTTGTGGCGATCGCGGCGCGCTGCGGCTTCGGAACCGCGGAAACCATGCGGCGCAACTTCATTCGCCGCGTCGGTGTCTCGCCGGATCAGTACCGCAAGGCCTTCGCGTGATCGTCGGGGCCGCCATCGAGAGAGGACGACAGCCATGACCCAAATCGCATTCGTGGCCTACCCCGGGTTCACCGCGCTGGACATGATCGGGCCCTACGAGGTGCTGCGCAGCCTGCCGGGCGCCGAGGTGCGATTCGTCTGGCACGAGTCCGGACCGATCACCGCCGACTCCGGCGTCCTGGTCATCGGCGCCACGCATTCGCTGGCCGAAACGCCTTCACCCGACGTGATTCTCGTGCCCGGCGGCCCCTCGACACCGGTGCACGCGCGTGACGAGGCGCTGCTGGGGTGGCTGCGCCGCACCCACGAGACCGCGGGCTGGACGACGTCGGTGTGTTCGGGCTCGGTGATCCTGGCGGCCGCGGGCTTGCTCGAGGGCCGGCGCGCGACATCGCACTGGCTGACCGTTCCCACGCTGAAGGCATTCGGCGCCACCCCCGTCGTCGACGAGCGCATCGTGCGGGAGGGCAACATCGTCACCTGTGCCGGCGTGTCCGCCGGGCTGGACCTGGCGCTGTGGCTGGTCGGCCAGATCGGTGGCGAGGGCCGCGCCAAGGCCATCCAGCTCGCCATCGAATACGACCCGCAGCCGCCGTTCGAGTCCGGCCACATCTCCAAGGCGTCGGCCACCACGAAAGCCGCCGCCACCGCGCTGCTGTCCCGCGATGCCGTCAAGCCGGCCAACATGAGGGCCGCGACCCTGCTGGCGTGGGATCAGGCGCTGGCGGCGGTGCGGTCGCGACGGCGAGGCCGCCAGCCGCATCGCTCGTCCGTCGGTTAGGCGTTGGGCTGCAGGATCTCGTCGGATTCGAGCCGGCCGCCGGCCTGCATCCAGGCGGCGACGGCGCGGGGCGCGTCACGGTTCGGGTTGTAGATGTCTTCCTCGCTGGAGAACAGGCCGTCGCCGGCGTAGACCAGCCGGGTCCAGTTCGGGAACCAGAACGGCTCGGCGTCGGGGTCCGTGGGGTGGTCGAGCAGGTTCTTGATCAGGAGCACGACGGCGTCGTTGTCGTCGTCGTAGGCGACCCAGTCGCTGGGAAACCGCATGTGCGGGAACGGCGCCATGACCGCGACGATCCAGTCCCGGACCGCCTCGCGCCCGTGAAAGACGCCGTAGTGGTGCTCGGTGTAGACGACGTCCTCGGTGAATAGGTCGGCAAAGGGTCGCCAGTCACCCGAGGCGCTGCATCCCTCGACCACGGCCGTGTAGTTCGCGAGGGCCCGCTCGATTTCGGCCCTGGTGAATTTGCCCATGACGGACACACTAGAACCTGTTCCGGTTTTGGGTGGCTCGAATGGATGGGGATCGAATGAACGTGCTGGAGTTGTTCAACCTGGACGGCAAGCGGGCAATGGTGACCGGTGCGTCCAGCGGGATCGGCAGAAGGGTGGCCGAGGCCTACCTGCAGGCCGGGGCGGACGTCGCCGTCGCGGCGCGACACGTCGACGCGCTAGACAAGGTCGCGCGGGAGATCGCGGCCGCCGGTCGCGGCAGGGTGGTGCCCGTTCCTTGCGACGTGACCCAGCCCGACCAGGTGAGCGCAATGCTGGACCGGGTGACCGCTGAGTTGGGCGGCATCGATATCGCGGTCTGCAATGCCGGGATCATCAGCGTCACCCCGATGCTGGACATGCCGCTCGAGGAATTCCAGCGCATCCAGGACACCAACGTGACGGGCGTTTTTCTCACCGCCCAGGCCGCGGCCGCGGCGATGGTCCGCCAAGGGCACGGCGGAGTCATCATCAACACCGCGTCGATGTCCGGCCATATCATCAACGTCCCGCAGCAGGTCGGCCACTACTGCGCGTCCAAGGCGGCGGTCATCCACCTGACCAAGGCCATGGCGGTCGAATTCGCGCCGCACAACATCCGGGTCAACAGCGTCAGCCCGGGCTACATCCGTACCGAGCTCGTCGAGCCCATGGCCGACCTCCACGCGCTGTGGGAACCCAAGATACCGATGGGCCGCCTGGGCCGGCCGGAGGAACTCGCCGGCCTGTACCTGTACCTGGCCAGCGAGGCGTCGAGCTACATGACCGGTTCCGACATCGTGATCGACGGCGGATACTCCTGCCCCTGATGATTGCCCCTGATCACGCGACGGCGCAGCGTCGGCCGAAGCGGGCCCGCACGCCCGGCGAAAACAGCGCACGCAACCGACCGCTGGCGGGTCGTACCCCAGCGGCAGCCACCAACTCGTCGCTCAGCTCGACGACCTCCGCCGCGCGCAACGGCCACGGTCCGTGCTCGTTCGGCACCCACCACGTCCGCCCGGCCTTGCGGGTGTGCGCACCCCATCGGGCGGTGAGCCAGACCTCCAGCGCCGTCGGTTCGACCGCCTCACCGACGGCGATCGTCAGCAGGCTGCGCAGCCCGCGCCGCGGCCAGCGGCGCACGCTCTGATAGGTGATCTGGTCGCCGCGGCGCGACATCCGCATCCGCGCCCAGGTGTAAGGGACGCCGAGGCCGATCCGGGTGACGGGCACGACGGCCAGGCGAGCCGTTTCCAGCGACCGGAACACCACGCCGTGCCGTCCGCCGTCATCGATCGAGTAGAGCCGGACGTTGGTCTCCAGAAAGCTGCCGAAGTACGGAAGCGGCAGTGCGGAGCCAACTTTGGTGGTGCTCATGACAAACGGGACCAACCCGACGTAGGTCATGCCGTCGGCGAACACGTCGGGACGGGTGCCGGGCGGGTACATGTGCTCGACGCTCTCGGGTTCCACCGGCCAATGGACGAAGGTCAGCTCACTCCAGCGTTGGTCGAAGGTGACCGGGCCGGGCAGGGGCGGCGGTGTGACCGGGTAGCCGGCGAGCGCTGAACTCTCGCTGGGATCGGTGGCCATCCGCTCATCCTGACACGCCGATTCAGCCCTCTATCTCACCGGAGATCCCGCGCTCGATGCTGGCCTGCGTCGTGGCCGGCAGGACGACGAGGCCGTCGAGTTCTTTGACGGCGAGGTCGTAGGCGTTCTGGCGTTCCCTTGGTGCCGCGGCTGGGTCGGAGGCCACCCGCAACAGGCTCTGGGCGCGGGCGATCCGATGCTGGTCGTCCGGTGAGAAGTCGCTGCGACGTGTGCGTATCGCCTCGGCCTCGGCGACGTTGAACGCGGTCACGTACTCCTCGACGGCCGACAGATACTGCGCGGTGGCCTCCCGGTCGTCGAGGAGGTCCTCGGCCTTGACGGGCCGCAGGAAGTCCGCCCGGAGCTTGGCCTTGTGGAAGGCGATCGTGAGCGGGTTGCGCATGTCGGTCATCAGCGGGAAGTCGAGCAGCTTGGCGAAGTCGAGCTCATAGTCGAGCCAGCGCTTGTCGATGCGGCTGTGCTCTTCCAAAACCCGCTTGAGCGACTGCCACTGGGCCACTTGATTGCCGCCGGTGCGTGCGGCGGGTTCGGACACTTCCCGCCTCGGCGCTCCGTCGGCCGACTCCGCGGCACGCGCGTTGTTGGCGCGAAAGACTCTCAGCGCGCCGACGACGATGGTCACCAGCGGCAGGATCACTATCAAAAGCTCCGCCAACCGGATTAGCAGACCCACATGGCCAGGATGCCACCCGGGCCGGGCTATGCAGTCAGCGGCGGAACCGCCTAGTGCACGCGCAGGGTGCCGCCCAAGTATTGGGCGCGGCACGCCCGGCGGGCCAGCTTCCCGCTGGTGGTGCGTGGGATGGCACCGGCCGGCAGGAAACGCACGTCGGCCACCGCCACACCGTGTCGATGCGACACCGCCGCCCGGATCGCCTCGATCGCAGGCTGCGGATCGTCGCGGCTGGTGCCCGCCGCACGTTCGGCGACGATCACCAGGCGTTGGCTCGCCGCCCCCGGGTCCCCCTCGTCGTGCGGCACCGCAAACGCCGTCACGTAACCGCGCCGCACCATCGGCGAGGCCTCCGCCGCCGTGGCCTCGATGTCCTGTGGGTAATGGGCGCGGCCGTCGACGATCACCAGGTCCGCTATCCGGCCGGTGATGTAGAGCTCGCCGTCCAGGAAGACGCCCAGGTCCCCGGTCCGCAGCCACGACCGCCCGGCCGCTGAGCCCTCGGCGCGGCTGCCCCGCTCGAGCGGCGACCGCAACCGGGCGTGGAACGTCAGCTCGGTTTCGTCCGGACGTCTCCAGTAACCCCGGCCAACGTTGTTGCCCTGCAGCCAGACTTCGCCGACCGCGCCGTCGGGCAGCTCGGCTCCGGTGTCCGGGTCGACGATCACGGCCCACAGGCTGCGCGCGATCCGCCCGCACGACACGTGTGCCACCGCGTTGGGTGCGTCGGCGGCGACACGCACCGCCCGCCCGGCCCCCAGTTGCTCGCGGTCGAGGTAAACGGCGCTCGCCTCGGCGTCGTGGTCGATGGTTGCGACCATCAGCGTCGCCTCGGCGATGCCGTACGACGGCTTGAACGCGGTGCGCGGCAGCCCGTAGGGCGCGAACGCCTTGTTGAACGTGGTGATCGCGTCGATGCTGACCGGTTCGGATCCGATGATCAGCACGACGTTGCTCAGGTCGATGTCGTCGCCCGCTGCGGGCAGGCCGCGCTGTGCGGCCCACTCGTAGGCGAAGTTGGGTGCGGCGGTGACCACGTTGCCCTGCCGCGACCCGGCGGCCAGCGCCTGGATCCACCGCTGCGGCCGGCGCACGAATGCCGTCGGCGACATCAGCGTGGAGTGTCCGCCGTACACCGCGGGGAAGCCGATCATCGACAGCCCCATGTCGTGGTAGAGCGGTAACCAGCTGACGCCGTGGGTGTTTCGGTTCAGCAGGTCGATCGACAGGATCATCTGCACCAGGTTCGTGCCGACGGCCCGATGGGTGATCTCCACGCCGACCGGTGGTCGCGTCGCACCGGAGGTGTACTGCAGGTGGGAAACCCGGTCGATGTCCAGCTCGACAGGAGTGAACCGTTCCCCGGCGGAATCCGGTATCCGATCGATGACGAGCAGTTGCGGCCTTCGCAGCTGCGGGAGCTTGGCCAGGAAGCCCTCGACCGCCTCCTTGGCCGCCGCCGTCGTCAGCACGACGGCGGGTTCCGAATCACGAAGGGCGGTTTCCAGCCGTTCGGCGTGGCCCGGCAGTTCGGGGGCGAACAGCGGCACCGCAATGGTCCCCGCCTTGATCGCGGCGTAGAAGCCCGCGACGTAGTCGATGCCCTGCGGTGCGAGGATCGCGACCCGGTCACCCTGGCCCGCGAACCGTTGTACGTGCGCACCGATGGCTTGTAGCCGCACACCGAATTCGGCCCACGTCATTTCGACTGCGTGCCCGTCGGACCGGGCGTAGTCGAGGTAGCGGTACGCGACGTAGTCGCCGACATTCGCGACGTTGCGCTCGATGAGCGATATCAGGGTGGTGCCCGGTGGCAACGCGACGCCGCCGTCGGCGTCCAGGCAGTCCTCGATCCGCAGCAGGCCTTTTGGAGCCACGGTATGTCGGGAACCGTAATCCATAAGCGCAGTCTAGGTGGCGGCCGAAGAGTCGTTGTGCGCCAGCTTGAGTCGGCTACATCCAGGCTTTGCCGAGCGCGTCGGCGAGTGCCTCGGGGTCTTGCTTGTCGGTGTTGCAGCTGACGGCCAGCGACGTTGCCCGGTCCTTGCTGACGCGAAACGCCGTGACGAACCCGCCCCAGGCGCCGTCGTGATCGAGCGTGCCGTTGGCCAGGGCGTAAATTCCGGCGCCGTACCGGTCCCCGCCCCCCGGCTCGGTGGGTACCGCCCCCGCCAGTTGCGCCTCCCTGAGTTTGGGTCCGCCCAGCCGGCCGGTTCGGTAGTTGTCGGCCCAACGGACCAGCTGGCTGGGCGTGGTCTGGATGCCGCCGTCGCCGACCTGTTCCCAGCCCGACCGGGTGGCGCGGAACCCGTCGCTGCCCTTCTCGTACGCGACGGCCTTGCCGGGAACCTGCCCGGTCGGATCCACGACCATGGCCAGACCCAGCGGATCGAAGATCTTCTCGGTTAGGTACTGCGCCAACGGTTCCCGCGAGATCCGGTGGATGATCTCGCCCAGCAGCAGGTAATTGGAGTTCGAGTAGTCGAACCGGGACCCGGGCGCGAACTCCAGCTTCGGCACGCCGGCCAGGGCCTGCAGGGCCTGGTCCTCGGTGGTACGGTCGCCCAGCTGGAAGCCCTGCGCCTCGAGCAGCCCGACGTACTCGGGGACTCCGCTGGTCTGGTGCATCAGCTGCTCGACGGTGACCGCGCCGGACCACGGTAGTTCGGGAACGTATCGAGACAACGGGTCGTCGAGCGCCATCTCGCCCGCATCAACCAGCAGCAGCAGCGCGGTGGCGGTGAATTGCTTGGATACCGAGGCGATGTCGAACACGGTTTGCGGGGTGATCGCGTCGCCGGTTGAGATGTCCGCGACCCCGCGAACTCCCGTCCAGACGACCTTCCCCTCGACGCCGACCGCGGCCGAGCACCCCGGCGCACCGACGTCGATGGCGTCGTCGAGCGCATGCTGGCTGCGGGCCGCGGCCGCGTCGTGGTTTGTCGGGCCGGCAGGAGCGGCGGTTCGGCCACCGCCGCAACCGCTCAGCGACAGCACCGCCGCGAGAAGTAGCACCGCTGGTCGCGTTATCATGTTGGATTACAAGGTGTTTCGCTCATGCGGAGGGGGCGCCGCGACCGGGCCGGCCTTGGTGGGTGCGGGTGGGGCCGAAACGGCATCGGCTGGCTCACAGGGTGAGTATGCGCCTGGCCTCGTCGCTGCGCGGCTCGAACGGTAAGGTACGCCCAATCCATTCAAGGTCATTCAGCTTTATCACCGGGGAGTCGGGCATGGCGGGTCGGAAGTTTTCCTTCGAGGTCAACAAGACCAGTAGCGCGCCGCCGGCGACGCTGTTCCGGCTCGTGGCGGATGGGGCCAATTGGTCGAGCTGGGCCAAGCCGATCGTGCTGCATTCGAGCTGGGCGCGCCAAGGCGATCCCCCGCCCGGCGGTGTCGGAGCCATCCGCAAGGTCGGGATGTGGCCGATGCTGGTACAGGAAGAGACGGTCGAGTACGAGCAGGATCGCCGGCACGCGTACAAACTGGTCGGGCCTCCCTCCCCGGCCAAGGACTACTTCGGCGAGGTGGTGTTCACGCCGACGGCGTCCGGCAGCACCGAGATTCGGTGGACGGGCTCGTTTGTCGAGGGCGTTCGCGGGACGGGTCCGTTGATGCGCGCCGCGATGGGCGGGGCCGTCCGGTTTTTTGCGGGCCGCTTGGTGAAGGCGGCCGAGCGCGAGTCGAGCGGCGGGCGGTAGCGTTTGTCGTGGCCGCTCAGGGCGTTTCGCTCTGGTGGATGCAGCGCACCGGTGAGGCGGACCCATAGATCAATCGTGAGGTCCCAGCCAAATTTGCGACCCAACCCAATCTTTGTAGCTGCCCGGCGAGTTCGGCGGGTTCATAGAACACCTTGACGACTCGATGCTCGGATCCATCAATCCGCAACATTGAAGTAGCTGTGCGGCAGCAGAGACCGACGCCACGGAGTGAGCTTTATTCGCCGCCGCTACTTCGAATTGACCTCGTCTTGATACTTCTTCGCCATGTGCTCGACGGCCTGCAGCTGCGACTGCGCGAGGCCCTCGCGCACCTGGCCAGCGCGCGCCGCGGCATCCAGCGTCGGCTGCGCCTGACCCTGGAAGTGCGGCATGACTTCGGCGGCGAACAATTCGGCGGAGCGTTTGGTTGCCGCCGGGTTGGCCCACTCGTGGCCCATCTGCAGCATGCAGCCGAAGCCGCCGGACTGGTCCCACAGCCGCTGCACCTGCTCCCGCGCCCGCTCGGGCGTGCCGATGACGCCCGCGCCGTTGTCGTTGATGATGTCGATCATCTCGTCGAGCTGCTCCCCCGGCATCGTCATCTGCGGGAAGGCGGCAACCTTCTGGAAGTAGTTGAACCACGACTCGATGCCGAATTTCACGTCGGCGCGGGCCTGTTCGTCGGTCTCGGCGATGTGCATCGGCCCGACCAGGCTCCAGTTCCTCCGGTCGACCTGCGTGCCGAAGGCCGCGGCGCGCTCCTCGACGATGCCCCAGTGATACGAAAGCGCGTTGAAGCCCTCGATTGTCAGCGTCGCCCCGATGGAGAGCAGCCCGATGCCGTGCTTGCCGGCCAGCCTCGCCCCCGTCGGTGACGCGACCGCGGCCACCGCCAGCGGGATCCCGCCGTCGGAGTACGGCGCCAGCTGCAACTTGGCGTCGAAAAGCTGATGGGTGGCGGTTTTGGCGCTCACCGTCTCGCCCGCCAGCAACCGGACGACGATGTCGAGGTTGGTTTCGAGAAGCTCGCGGGTGTCGGTGGGGTTCAGCCCGATCATCGCGGAGTCGGTGGGCAGCGAGCCCGGTCCCATCCCGCCGATCACGCGGCCGTGGGTGAGGTGATCGAGCAGCATCAGGCGGTCGGCGACCCAAAGCGGGTTGTGGTACGCGAGCGAAATGACCCCGGTGCCAAACCGAATCCGCTTGGCGCGCTCGGCGGCGGCGGCGATGAAGATCTCCGGTGAGCTGATGATCTCGCTGCCGGCCGAATGGTGCTCGCCCAACCACACCTCGTCGAAGCCGAGGGCGTCGAGATGCTCGATGAACTCGAGGTCACGCTGCAACGCGAGCGTCGGGTTTGTGCCCGCACGATGGAATGGGGCGATGAAATAACCGAACCTGAGCTTGGCCATCGAAATCCCTTTGCATTCGAGTTGCTCGAACAATAACCCGAACGCCGCGATCGTCCCTAGGCCACCGCTGCCGGTGCGTTACCGCGCGCTCAAAAGCGGCAGCCGATCACGGATATCCGCCGCAGACGTTGCCGACGCAACCGCCGCCACCGCCGGGTCCGCCGCCGCCACCGCCGACGCCGGGAATGGTGCCGCCGCCGCCGCCGGGCCCGCCGCCACCCGTGGGGCCGCCCGGGATGTTGCCGCCTCCGCCACCCGGCCCACCGCCACCCGTGGGACCGCCCGGGATGTTGCCGCCTCCGCCGCCGGGGCCGCCACTACCGGTGGGGCCACCGGGAACGGTGCCGCCTCCGCCACCGGGACCGCCGGTGCCCGGTGTGGTGGATGGTGTGGGCGCCACGCTGGACGACGGGGTCGTCGTCGGCGTCGTGCTACTGCTCGGCCCCTTGTTGCCGCCGCCCCCGCAGCCGACCGCGAGGACGAGCGCGGCGGCACCGCCGAAAAGCGCGACAGCAGTCCTGGCCTCGGATCTCATCAGATTCCCCACTCTCCGCTCGCGCCACATGTATCCACCTCTCAGTACCCCGGATGCCGGAGTGCAAACAGGCGCAAACAGGATTGGAGGACCGAGGGGGCTGGGCGGGCACCGGTGAGTTTTCGTCGAGATCGACGCTGGCGCGGAAAAGTGCGAGTGACATGCACGCTAGCGTCGATCTCGACCCTCAGGGATAAGGTCGCGGCGCACATGCAGCCGGTGAACAGCCCGGAAGTCGATGGGCGCCGGCGCGCGAGGCCCGCCTAGCCTTCCTTGGTGATCAGCTTCCGCAGCGCGACGCGGTCGGGGGTGAGCAGCTCCTCGATGCGCGGGCGGTTGACCTCGGCGACGATGATCTCGCCGACCTCCTGGTTGACCTCGCTGAAGATGCCGTGGGACTTCATCTTCGAGGTCTGATACTGGTTGTCCTCGGTGGGCGTGACGTAGTACACCGCGTCGGCCTTGAAGCGGTGGACCAGCCACAGGTGGATCAAAGTCATCAGCCGCTTCTTGCGGAGCTTCTCGGCGAAGGTGTTCTGGTCGCGCACGGTCAGGATGCTGCGGCCGTGGCGGTCCTTGATGGGATCGAACACGACGTTGGCGAGCTGCTCGTCCCCCTCGCCGTAGATCCCGAGCACTAGTACATCCGAGCCGGCGCGCCGGGGTCGCAGCTGCACGCGCAGCTTCTCGCCGAGCTGGTAGTGGTCGCTCCACAGCGCCAGCCACTCCTCCAGCAGCTTCTTCGGCACCTCGGTCTGCACCAGGTGCTGGTGCTGGGTCGACCCCTTGCCCATGGCCTTGGTGGTCGCCGTGCGGCCCGAGGACGCGGCCAGCGCGGCGTCGCTGCGCGGACCACCGACCAGGGTCTGCGGCGTGCGGTAGGGAGACTCGACCAGACGCATCTTGCGCTGCAGACGAGCCAGCGCCAGCATGCCGTCCTGCCGCAGCGCGGTGGCGAACTCCTCGGCGGCGACGCCGTCGATCTGGTGCCCGCCGTAGGTGATGAAGTTGAAGACGAAGCCCATCTTGCCGAGCTCTTCGGGGAAGCGCTTCATCTCCTCGTCGGTCATGCCGGTGGTGTCCCAGTTGAACGACGGCGAGAGGTTGTAGGCCAGCATCTGGTCGGGGAATTCGGCGTGGATGGCGTCGGCGAATTGCTTGGCGTCGGCCAGATCCGCGGTCTTGGTCTCCATCCAGAGGATGTCGGCGAACGGCGCCGCGGCCAGCGACTTGGCGATCGCGTACGGTATGCCGCCGCGGATCTGGTAGTAACCCTCGGGTGTCTTGGCCAGCTCGCAGTCCCAGGGCGAGTCGACGCCGAGCTCCTTCGCCTTCTCCTTGGCCTCGTAGAGCGAGGCGCGCTGGGCGAACCGGCGCCACTCGTCGGGGCTCATGCCGGCCGGCTCGTCCTCGCTCTCGCCGAATTCGAGCACCTCGGCCACGGCCTCGCCGTAGGTCATCAGCCCGGCGTCGTCCTCCCAGGCGGCCACGAACCGCGACTCGACCTGGTCGAAGAGATCGTCGATCGAGTGTTGCCCGTCCTCCCGCCAGGCGTTGATGGCGTCGGAGATCAGCCCCTGGATGCCCTGGCGCTCGAGCCAGGCCGTGGCGCCCGCGTACTCGGAGTCGGACATCGCGTAGAGCAGGTGGCCGTTGAGTTCCTTGACGCCCAGCTCGTAGAAGCGCCGCATCAGCGCCAGGAAGCAGGACTTGTACGACGGGATGTTGAGGTTGGTGGCACCGAGCAGGAACGGTTGGTCGCGCTCGTCGGCGCGGCTGTCGATCAGGTTGGCCGCCTCCGCGTCGGTGCGGGCGACGATGATCCCCGGCACCCGCATGACGTCGAGCTGGAAACGGGCGGCGTTGAGGCGCTTGATCTGTTCGTCCGACGGAACCAGCACCTTGCCGCCCTGGTGGCCGCACTTCTTGGTGCCCGGCCGCTGGTCCTCGATGTGATACCCCGGCACACCGACCTCGACGAAGCGGCGGATCAGGTTGCGCACGTGCGGGTCGCCGCCGTGTCCGGTGTCGGCGTCCGCGATGATGAATGGCCGGAAGTCGTATTCCTTGGCCGCGGCGCGCTGCTGCTCGCTCATCTGCAGGCGTTGGTACTGCTGGTTGCGGTCGGCGGTCAGAAGCGCGCGCACCAGGACCGCGGCGTCGTCGGGAACCTGGCTCAGGGGGTAGCTGGCAAGATCCGGACCCGGGTCCTCGGTGGTCGAACCCTTGGCGGAGGTCGCCCAGCCACCGAGGTAGATCCCCTCGATGCCCATCCGCTTCATGCTCACCGCCTGCCCGGGCGAGTAGGGCCCGAACGTCGTGATGCTCTTCTTGGCGGCGAACAGCTCGCGAAGGCGCTTGTAGAAGGCCGCCGCCGCCTCGCGCGCCACGGTGTAGTCGGTGGGTATCGTGCCGCGCTGCTCCACCACCTGGCGTGCCGTGTAGAGGCGGATGATCCCGGCGAAGCGGGGGTCGTCGAAGTATCGCTGGGTCGCGGCGACCTCTTGTTCGAACGGTGCGGGAACCTCGGTGTCCGCGTCGATGATGGCCATGAAGTCACGCTCCTCTTCAGCACGATTCCGCTGCACGTGAGTCTATCCCCGGATGACGGGGTTCAATCACCGGTTGACATCGCGCTCTATGGGCGGGCCCACGGGTATTCGTGCAATGTCGATGTGACACCCGGCTCAGGCCTGAAACAGCGTGGCGCCGAACATGATCGACATCGCGGCGGCCATCGTCGCTTGAGCCGGCGCAGTGAGTGAACGCCACCGACCATCCGCCGTCGGCCGTTCCGCCCGGAAACGGGACGTCCAGAAGACGGCGGCGGCCACGAACCCGACGAACCAGAACCCGTTGACCGCCGCGACCCAGCCCGGTGACCCCGCGCCCGTCGGCACGACCGGCTCAGCCATGTCCATCTCCACGTGCGGGTGCGCCGACGAGTGGCTCGGCAACAGCAGCCCATGGACGAACGCATACATCCAGGCCATCGCCAGCATCATCAGGGCGTGATAGCCATACACCGTCCGTAGTGGGGCCGTTTCGGCCGACACCAGGGCCGACGCCACGAACCACAGCGCCGCCAGCGCGAAGAACACCGAGGGTCCCGTCGCCGGCAGCTGTGCGCCCCACGGCCAGACCATCACCGCCATCGCGACCGCCATGGCGAGATGCAACCCGCATCGGACCACCTCGTCGACCGATCGATGCCGGACGACGACCACGAACCCCCATGCTGCGGCGCTCAGCGCGGACAGGCCGGTGACGATCCAGCGAAGCACCAGGTCGTCGATCATGGGTCGTCGATCATGGGTGGTCCCGAGCCCGCTCTCCCTTATCTTTCAGCCAATCCCGCTGGCGACGAATGAACTCCGCGCCGACGGTCTTCCCGTGACCGGGGACGTAGATCGCATCGGGTCCGCCGAGCGCGAGCAGCCGGTCGAGGGTTGCCGGCCACGCCGCCACATCGGAATCGGCGTCGATCGCGGGATCGGCGGACTCCTCCACGAGGTCACCGGTGAACACTACGGCCCCGCCGCAGACACCTGCGGGCGCGATCACCACCAAGTCCGCCGTCGTGTGGCCGCGGCCCGGGTGGGCGATCGTCACGCGGCAGTCCCCGAGGTCGATGACGGCGTCGTGGACCCCGTGGCCTGGAGTTCGCAACGCCGCGATCGCGCGCTCGATTT
This sequence comes from Mycobacterium sp. NGS26, assembly GCF_059813025.1. Classification (NCBI taxonomy): domain Bacteria; kingdom Bacillati; phylum Actinomycetota; class Actinomycetes; order Mycobacteriales; family Mycobacteriaceae; genus Mycobacterium; species Mycobacterium sp. NGS26. The sequence goes on along the minus strand of NZ_JCALDU010000005.1, from coordinate 126,382 downwards.
CGGCCGCGTCGGCACCGTGGCGCAGGGCGTCGGCGCGAATCTCGTCGGTGGCCGACGACAGGTGTTCGACAACCTCTGGCGCGCAGAAGATCTCGGCCCCGGCGAACATCGAGGAACCCAAGACGTGATCGAAGTGCTTGTGGGTCAACACAATATGCGTGACCGGGCCTCCGGCGAGCCGCCGAACGTCGGCGTCGATGGCGGCGGCTTCGGTGAGCGTGCTGCCGGTGTCGACCAGCAGCGCCCCCGAACGGCCACACACCAGCCCGACCGTGACATCGCAGAACGGGAGCCGGCAGCGGTAGGCGTTGTCGGCCGGCTGTTCCCAGGCGAAATGCACGGACGCTCAGCCCGGCTGCAGCACGTCCGCGCCGTACCACCGGCAGGCAAGCAGCGCGAGTTCGACATCGACCCGGTCGTCCATCGGTCGCCCGCGCCTGGCGACCGCCCGCTCGACGGCGGGCGTCACGACCCCGGAACGCAGGAATCCCCGCAGCGTGTGCCGCAGGCGAGCGTCGTCGTCGGTGTCGGACGCCAACGGGCCCAGGGTGTCGGCCACCCACCCGCGGATCTCCTCGACACCCGCGGCCAGCAACGCCGCCGCGAGGATGCCGGGATCGGTCGCGGCGACCAGCACCCTCTCGCGGCCGCTGCGGGCAAGCCCGGCCGTCCGCGCGCGTAGCGCCTGGCGATGCGATCGCCGGAATCCGTTGACGCCGCGGCCTATAGCGCCGATCGCGATGTTGGGCGCGTCCGGTTGCGAGCCGACATAGTCGCGGATCTTGGTGACGACGTCGCCCGGCGGTGCGCGGTACGGCAACCACGCCCACGCGCCGGCTTCGGCAGCGGTCAACAGTGCGCTCGCCGAAGCCTCGACAGTCTTCGCCAGGTCGCCGACGAACCGCTGCAGGCGGGCGTCCTGATCGCCGGCCGACTGGCCGTCGGGATACCACACCACGAGCGCCAGGTGCTGCCAGCCCAGTGGATAGCCGATCGCCGTGGAGGCCGCGTCGACGTCGACCGAAGTGTCATCGTCCAGCAGGTCCCGGACGTGCATCTCACGGGCCGCGCTTCGGGTCTCCCGCACCAGCTTGCGCTCGCCCTGGTAGGCCGCAAGGGCCTGCAGCTCCACCGCGTCGACGTACCGCAGCAACGCCGTGGTGATCGCCTCGATGGCCGCGACCCTGGCCGTTCGCTCCAGCCCGAACGCCTGCAGCTCGGCGACCACCAGTTCCGTCATCCGGCGTTGTCCCAGCCGGTGAGCCCGCAGCAACTCGTTGATCGGAACGTTGTGCCGGGCGAGGCGTATTGCGTAGTCGATCGACGCGGCCGGCGCGGTGATCTGCTCCGCGGGTGTGTCGTGCAGCAGCGCACCCATGACCGTCCGGATGTGATCCTGGACCGCGCCGTGCAGCAACCGGACCATGGGGTCGTCGGAGGGAAGCTCGGCGATGTTGTCTTCGAGCGCGGCGCATATGGCGGCGGCGATGTCGGGGGCCCGCTCGCTGAGTCGGGTGGCGACTGCGGCGATTTGGCTATCCACGTCCAGCCTTGCCGTCGGGGTGCGCTTGGGTCACCCCATGACGGTAATGCCGGCGCGCCCGCCGAGTAGCGATACCGCCGGTTCGGCCCGGACGTCATCTGTAGGTTTCGGCAGGCGTGGCCGCGGCTATCTGCTTGGCATGGCTGTCTCCGACTCCCGCGAAGTCGTCATCGAGGCGACACCCGACGAGATCATGGACGTCTTGTTCGACCTCGAATCGTTGCCCGAGTGGTCCTCGACCCATCAAAAGGTCGAGGTCCTCGAGCGCGACGACCAGGGCCGGCCGACCAAATCGCGTCAGGTCGTCAAGGTGGTGGGGGTCAGCGACGAGCAGGTGCTGGCCTACACGGTTCACGACGACGGGGTGAGCTGGACGCTGGTCAGCGCGAAACAGCAACGCGCGCAGGAGGGCCGCTACACGTTGACGCCTGAGGGCGACTCCACCCGGCTCCGCTTCGACCTGACGGTCGACCCGACCGTGCCGCTTCCCGGGTTCTTGATCAAGAGGGGGGCGAAGGGCTTGATGGAAACCGCCACCGAGGGCCTGCGGAAGCGAGTGCTCGAGGTCAAGAAGCGCGGCGCGTAACCGGTGGCTATCTTCTCGGGCCGCGGTTAGCGACACTGTCTGGTATGGAATCGACGGCTCGCACCCTGCGCCGAATCGCATTGGCCATCCCGGGCCTGGCACTTCTGGTGATGCTGGTCGGCTGCGGCGGGCACGGTGACACTCCGACGACGACGCCGCAGGCGCCGCACCCGACGACGGTGGGCCGGTCCGTGCCCCAGGCGCTGCCCGCCGGCGCGCTGACGATCACGAGTCCCGCGTTCGCCGACGGCGCGCCGATCCCGGTGCAATACACCTGCAAGGGCGCCGACACGGCGCCGCCGTTGGCGTGGTCGGCGCCGTCGGGGGGCGCCCTGGTCGTCGACGATCCCGACGCGCCGCACGGACCCTACGTGCACTGGATCGTGACCGGCATCCCCTCCGGCTCGGGCAGCACCGCCGATGGTCAAACCCCCGCCGGCGCAAGCGCTGTGCCCAACTCGGGCGGTCAGCCCGCCTACATGGGACCGTGCCCGCCGGCGGGCACCGGGACACACCACTACCGGTTCACCCTCTACCAGCTTCCGGCCACGTTCCAGCTCGCGCCGGGGCTGGCCGGCGTGCAGGCGGCACAGGCGATAGCGCAGGCCGCGACCGCACGGACCGTGCTCACCGGGACGTTCAGGGCCTGACCATGCCGACGCCGCCGGCGTTAGATGTAACCAGGGCAATACAATTCGGCCAGCTGGTGAACGCGACCTACGCGACGCCGCCCGGCGACCTGACGAATGCCGCCGGTCAATCGCTGAGTGCCGGCGGGATCGACTACGTCGTGGTCACGACGATCTATGCCAACGATTTGGCAACCGACATGGACCCCGGCGCAGCAGACGTCGAGGTCTCCATCGGGCTGATCTGTCAGGTGAGCAAGGCGGGCGACGTGGTGATCGCGATTCGGGGCACCGAGGGAATCTTGGAGTGGATCCACGACGCCGCGTTCGACCTGGTGCCTTGCCCGTTCCTGGCCGGCGCCGGCCACACCGAAGACGGCTTCACCGCCATGTACGAATCCCTGCGGACCGGGACGCAGCCGGATTCGCCGACCGTGGTCGCCGCGCTCGCGAAACTCGCGTTCCCCCACCCGATCAGCTCAGTCACGATCTGCGGGCACAGCCTGGGCGGGGCCCTCGCCACGCTGCTTGCCCTCGACGTCGCGGCGAACACGGCTTTCAGCCAGCCGGCCGTCTACTCCTACGGCAGTCCGCGCACCGGGGATTCGCTGTTCGCCGAAACCTTCGACCAGGTGGTGACCAACTCGTATCGGATCGCCAATCGCCTGGACATCGTGACCGGCCTGCCCCCGCCGATCGACTACGAGCACGTGCTCAATCCCGTTGAGCTGATTCCGATCCGGCTGACGCCGCTGCCGCCGAAGGTCTTGGTCAAGTCCAACGTGGCGTGCGAGCATTCACTCGCGACGTACCTGTATCTGTTGTCCCTGCAATCCGGCGGCCCTGTCCTGCCCCTCGAGCCCGCCTGCAAGCCCTGATTCAAGACGCGTCGTCGAGCACCTGATAGCCGGCGTTGTAGCCCGGTGTGAAGGTAATGCCCGGGCCGCCATGGCATCCCGCGCCGCCGAGGTAGAGGCCGTCGATCGGGATCGGGAAGTCGAGGAACCCCCTGGGCCCGGGGCGATTGGGTCCCATCAGGTCGGGGTGCAGCAGGCCGTGGCAGAAGTCGCCGGCGGGCGCGCCGAACATGGTGTTCATGTGGTACGGCGCAAACGTGATGTGGCGGATGACGATGTCCTTGAAGTTCGGGGCCAGCCGGCTGATCTTGTCGATAACGCGTTGTGCCATCTCGTTTTTGAGGTGCCCGTGCCGCTCTCGGTCGACTTCGACGGGAAATGCGTAGGCGAACGCGCTGGCGGCGTGCTTGCCGGGCGGCGCCATGCCGGGATCGTGCACCGACGGGATCTGCATTCCCATCGACGGATTGTCGGGCACAATGCCCCGCCGGCAGTTCTCCCAGTGCAGCTGTTGCTCTTCCGGGGCGCCGAAGATGCCGACAGACTGCTGCATGCCCGCCTCGTTCAAGAAATCGTAGGGCGGGGCGAATTGGGGCAGCCCGTCCAGCGCGAAGTGGATCTGCACGAAGGAGGCGCGGTGATCGCGGCCGGACAGGCGCGAAACGAGCTCCGCCGGAACGTGTTCGGGCCCGACGAGCTCGGTGAGGGTGACATCCGGCGACAGGTTCGACACGACGATCGGAGCCGACAGCGTCGACCCGTCACGCAGCCGCACACCCGTCACCGCGCCGCGGTCGACGAAAATCTGTTCCACCTTGGTGCGGAACCGGATCTCGCCGCCGTGGGCGATGAAGAGCTCGCGCAGGTGCTCGGTGAGCGCGCCGATCCCGCCCTTGAGCTTGGTCATCATCGCGGCGCCCTCGTCGGGCACGGCCAGTGCGAACGCCAGGCAGGTGGCGCTGCCCGGCGTGTACGGGCCGCGGTAGGTCGAATTGACGGCCAGGAACGCGAGCATCCCGCGCATGACCGCGTGCCTCTCCCTGTCGGGCAGGTATCGGTCGATGACGTCCATCGCCGAGCCGAACAGCATCTCGTGGATCGCCCGGCGTTCGGCCTCGTTGGCCGCGCAGGCATACATCTCGTCGAGCGTCTTGGGGAGTGTGCGAACGTCGAAGCGGCCCAAGGCCTTTGCGGGACCCTGGCTCCAGCCGATCAGCTCGGCCATGCCGGTGACGGCCTCGAGCCCGTGCTTCTCGCTCAGGTGCGTCATCAGCTTCATCGGGTCGCGGTAGAAGATCATCGGCTCCTCGCCGTGGTCGCCGATGTTGGTCGACATCACCTCGGGCTCCACGGTGGGCAGGGTGTCCAGCCCGAGGTCCTTGCTGATTTGGCTGGCCGTCGGGAATTGCACCGAGCCCGCGATCTCATAGCGGAACCCATCGATCAACTCGACCGTCGCCGCCATGCCCCCGGCGTAGGTGTTGGCCTCCAGGCACACCGTCCGCAGGCCCGCCCGCTGCAGGATCGCCGCGGCCGTCAGCCCGTTGTGGCCCGCGCCCACCACGATCGCGTCATAGTCCGTCATCGCTTCCTCCCTGGGTCGTGACAAGAATATGTCAGTACTGACATAATTGGAAGATGTCAGTTCTGATTCGCGCGGGCTGGGCTACCATCGGTCCACCATGACCGCGCCGACCAACCGTCACGAGCTGCGCCGCCGGTCGACGCATGAGGCGCTTCGTCAGGCCGCCCTTAAGTGCTTCGCGCGCAAGGGATTTGCGAACGTCACGGTGACGGAGCTGGCGCGGGAGGCCGGCGTCACCGAGCGCACCTTCTTCCGGCATTTCCCGACCAAGGAAGCGGTGCTGTTCCAGGACTACGAGACACAGCTGGAATGGCTGGCCGAGGCCCTGGCCCAGCGCCCGCGATCCGAGTCGCTGTTCGACGCCGTCCTGGCGAGCGTGGCCGCCTTTCCGCACGACCTCGAGGTGGTGCGCCAGGCCGCGACCGCCCGCACGGAGCTGATCGGCGCGGAGCGCATCGAGGGCCACCTGCGGGTGGTGCAGTCGTCGTTCGCCCGCGTGCTGACCGAGTTCGTCAGGAACCGGAACCCGGGGGTGGCCGACATCGATCTCTACGCCGAGGTCGCGGGCTCGGTGTTGGCCGCGGCGCTTGTTGTGGCGGTTGAGAATTGGGGCCGCAACGGCTGTGTGGGCGATCTGGGTGAGCTGGTGGCCGCGAGCCTCGGCCTGGTCAGGTCCGGCCTGGCTCAGTACAGCGGCGACCAGGCCGACGTCCGCAGCAGCCGGCTCTCCCACTGATCCCGATACCTCAGGGCCTGGTGCATGTAGCTGCCGGGCGCCCGATGCTCGGGCGGCGTCTCGGTGGTCAGCAGGTGCACCAGCGCCGCGTAGTTGTTGGCGTCTTCGACCTTCTGCCACAGCATCGCCTCCCGGCGCCGATAGCAGCCGTGTGCGATCTGGAAGCACGCCTGGATGTCCAGGATCCGCATGCCGCGCGGGGCTTTGGAAAGCACCCGGTAGTAGATCTCGTCCCAGGAGCGGATGTAGTCGTCCAGGGGCGCATAGGGCCAGCCGGTGTCCTCCATGAACAGGCTCAACGGGTGGGTCGCGCCGTCGGTGGGCACGGTCGCCAGGTCCACCGTCTGCAGCGGCGACCAGGCGACCGGCAGCAGCAGCTTGCCCGTCACCTCGTGGCGCAGGTTGTCCAGCTCGCGCATCCAGGGCCGAAGGTCCCCGGCCTGGGCGCGCCGCGCAAGGCGCTCCCACGCGGCGCCGTCGGTGATGCCCGTGATCGTGATCACGTTGTAGGACAAGCCGGTTCCGTGTGCGTGGTTGGTGTACCAGAGCAGCCGGGCGTCGTCTTCTTCGGCCAGTGTCGGCATCCAGCCCTCGCGGTAGGCGGCCTCGAATTCCTGCTCTCGTGCGCCGACCACTTTGTGGGTTTCGTGCATGAACAACATCTGGGCCCCCTGGTTTCAGCCATCCGCGATGAGCGCGGCGAGCTGGCGGCGGTTGACCTTGCCGGTCGAGTTGTAGGGAATGTGGTCGACGATCGCCAGTCGCTCGGGCAGCTTGAAGTAGGCGATCCGCTCGCGGCAGTGCGATCGCAGTTCCTCGAGTGTCACTGCGGCACAAGCGACTACCGCGGCACCCACCCGCTGGCCGAGCTCGTCGTCGCTGATCCCGGCGACCGCGACGTCGCTGACCGCGGGATGGGATCGCAACGCCTCTTCGACTTCGACCGGCCCGAATTTCTCTCCCCCGCGGTTGATGGTGTCGCTGAGCCGCCCGCTTGGGAAGATGTAGCCGTCGGCGTCCAGGCGGGCGAGATCGCCGGTGCGCAACCAGCCTTCGGTGACGTTCTGGGTGGTGTTCACCCACAACTCGCCGACCGCTCCCGCCTCGACGTCGCTGCCCGTGTCCGGGTCCACCACTCGCACTTCGACCCCGGGCAGCGGGCGGCCGACCGATCCCGCGCGGGCCGGGTCGCGGTGGTCGTCGGGCAGCAGGGTCGTGTACGCGCCCAGGGTCTCGGTCTGGCCGAACACGTTGGCAAACGCCACATGGGGCAGCGCGGCCATTGCCCTGCGCACCAAGCTGATTGGCGCCGCGGCGGCCCCGTAGGCGATGGCGACCAGGGACGTCAGATCGGTGGTCGCGAAGTCCGGATGGTCGAGGATCCGCTGCAGCATGGCCGGCACCATGAACGTGGCGGCGACCCGGTGTCGCGACACCAGGCGAAGCCACTCGCCGGCGTCGAAGCGCCGTTGCACCACGGAGGTGTTGCCCGAATACAGGCTGCCGAGCGTGCCGAGCGCGCCGCCGACGTGAAAGAAGGGGACGCACATCATCCCCACCGCCGGTTCGGCGTCCGCGCGGAACGGTGCGGCGATCCCCGTGATGCGCCGGGTGAGCTGCCCGCTGGTGATGCCGACGGCCTTGGGCAGTCCCGTCGTCCCGCTGGTGAACAGGACCAACGCTTCCCGGTCGTCGAGGTCGTCGACGGCGACGGTGTGATCGGCCGACGGCGGCCGCCCGACGAGGTCGGCGTCCGTCAACACCGTGGGCGCGCCCGCCTCGCGGACCCGGCCGGCGTACTGCTCCCCCGCGACCGCCACATCGGCGCAGCCGGCGTTGTTCAGCAGCCCCCGCAGCTCCGGCGGCGTCAGCGCCGGGTTCATCAGCGCGGCCGCCGCGCCGAGGCGCGGCGCCGCCAGCAACGTCGCGATGGACAGCAGGCTTCCGCCGTCGACGACGGCCACCCGCTGCCCCGCCACTACGCCGCGGGCGGCCAGACCCGCCGCGCACCGCCGCACCGCCGCCGCCAGCACGCCGTAGCCGATGGTGCGGCCGTCGATGATGAGCGCTGCCCGGGCGGGATCGCCTTCGGCGGCGGCGTCGAGGATCGTGCCGATGTTCATGCCCGGCTCAATACAGGGGTGACCACTCGGAGGTGCGCAACAGCCGACTGGTCCACTGGTCGCGCAGGTCCAGCGCGTCGTACATCCAGGTGCCCGGGGCGCGGTACTCGGCGGGGATGTGGCTGCGGAGCAGGTCGAGGAGCGCGTCGGGCCGGCTGATGCGCTGCATCAGGATCACCTCGCGGCGCACGTGGCTGCCGAGGGCGGGCTGAAATGCGGCATGCATCTTCAGCATCGAGTCGGGCTGCTCGAGGCTTCGGGCGTACACCTCACCGCAGCGGACGATGTATTCCTCGAACTTGTCCTCGTAGGGCCACATGGTGTCTTCCATGTAGAGGCTCATCTCGTGTTCGCGGCCGTCGGCGGGCACCGCGTCGAAGTCGACCTCCCGCAGCGGCGACCACGGGACCGGCACCAGCAGCTTGGCGTCGACCTCGTGGCGGAGCTCGTCGAGGTTGCGCATCCACCCCTGCAGGTCGCCCTTCTGGACCCGCAGGGTCAGCCGCTCCCACGCCGCGCCGTCGCGGACGGCGGTCACCGTGACGACGGTGTAGGCGGGTCCGCTGCCGTGCGCCTGGTTGGCGTACCACAGCAACCGGGCATCGTCGCCGGCGGCGAGTATGCGCATCCAGCCGTCGCGGAATGCCGCCTCGAAGTCGTCCTCGGCGCGGCCGCGCACCTTGTGCAATTCGTGCATGAAAAGCATGCACAGACCTCCCGTTCGCGGCTGGCCCCCGGATTCGACATCTGCATAATTGCACGACGCGAGCGACCTGGACAGTTCAGCTGAGAATCTGGTTTGCTCAACTCGGTACCGTCCTTACCGGGCAGGAGTTTGCGCATGGCCCGACTCAACGTGCCGGATGGCCCCGGCGGCGAGGCCGCGATGATCTGGACGCTGCGGCCGCAGCTCGGTGACATGGTCGAGCGGATGATCCGCGGGGCATACCAGCAGAGCATCCTGCCGGCTGCCGAGCGCGAGCTGGCCCGGATGCGAATCGCGCAGATCAACGATTGCGTCGCCTGCTCGGATTTCCGCGCGCAGTCGGTGCTGGACGCCGGTGTCGCCCCGGAGCTCTACGACAACGTCGCCGCCTACGCCACATACCCCGGCTACACCCCGCGCCAGCGGCTCGCCATCGAATACGCCGAGCGCTTCGCCAACGAGCACGCGTCGATGGACGACGCCTTCTTCGGGCGGCTGCGGGAAGCGTTCTCCGACGAGGAGATCCTCGATCTCACGCTGTGCGTCGCGGTGTTTCTCGGGCTGGGACGTTCGTTGACGGTGCTCGGCGTGGATCAGTCGTGCGCGATCGACCTCTGAGTGCCTCTGAGTGAGCGACGGGAAGGAACCATGGACATCGCCACCGTCGACGAGTTGCTGAGCACCACGCGTTCGGTGCGCAAGCGACTCGACCTGACCCGCCCGGTCGGTCGCGAGGTGATCCTCGAGTGCATCCGGCTGGCGATGCAGGCGCCCACCGGCAGCAACGCGCAGGACTGGCGCTGGCTGGTGGTCACCGACGCCGCCAAACGCGCCGCCATCGCCGACATCTACCGCAGCGTCGGCGCGGAATACCTGGCGCACGCCGCGAATAACACGGCCGACCCGCAGACCCGGCGCGTGTACGCCAGCGCGATGAGCCTGACCGAGACGCTGGCGCGGGTGCCGGTGCACGTAATCCCCTGCCTGGACCGCCGCTTCGACGGCGCGCCCCTGCTGATCGCCGCGACGGCCTGGGCGTCGATCATCCCGGCGGGCTGGAGCTTCCTGCTCGCCCTGCGCTCGCGGGGCCTGGGCTCGGTGTGGACGACGATGCACCTGGCCAAGGAGCAGGAGGTGGCCGAGGTGCTCGGGATTCCGCCGACGGTGACGCAGGCCGCGCTGTTCCCGGTGGCGTACACGATCGGCACCGACTTCCGGCCGGCCGCGCGCCCGCCCGCGGAGAGCGTCACCTATTGGGACAGCTGGGGAGCAGGCTGATGCAGTCCTACACCGTGCGATTCCATGTCGACGCGCCGCCGCGGAAGGTCTGGCGGGTGCTGCACCCGCCCGCGCCGCCCGACGCGCCACGCCCGCGGGTCCTCACCTGGCCGACCGGCAGCATGGAGATACTGAACGAAGGCAACGAAGCCGGTGAGGGCCTGGTCCGCACCTGCGTTTTCCCGGTGCCCAAATACCTGTTGTCCGGCGGCAAGGGGCGGTCGTGGGAGACCGTGACCGAGGCCGAGATCAACAAGCTGTCGCGATACGTCGCGGTCGGTGCGCCGCTGTGGTCGCGCGCCGAGGGCTATCACCAACTCGAGGAGCAGCCCGACGGCACCACCGTGCTGACCTTCCACGAGACCTATCACGCCTACAACCCGGTGCTGCGCTTCTTCCTCGAACGCCCCGTGCACGCGAGGATCTCCCGCGACAACCTCGACACCTACGAGCACGCGCTCGGCCACGCCGGCAAGGTGCGCCGGCTGACGTAACCCCGGTAGGCTGCTGTGTCATGGGGTTCAACGCGTCAGCATCGGTAGTGGCACGGTGCGCCGCCGCGGCGCTGGTCATCGGGGGTTGGGCGGCGTCCGCGGGCGTCGCCTCCGGCGATCCCGAGCCGACGCCGCCGCCCGCGCCGTCCTCGGAAGCGCCGGCCGGACCGGCACCGGCGGCGTCGCCCGGACCGTCGCCCGCACCGGGTCCGAAGACGAGCATCGACCACGACGGCACGTTCGCGGTGGGGACCGACATCGCGCCGGGCACCTACAGCACGGCGGGACCCCTGCCGAACGGTACCTGCTACTGGAAGCGGATGGGCAACCCCGACGGGAACCTCATCGACAACTCGATGAGCAAAAAGCCGCAGGTAGTCCGCATCGAGCCGACGGACAAGGCGTTCAAGACCGACGGCTGCCAGCCCTGGCAGCAGACCGACGCCGCCCCGCCGCCCGACGCCTCCGGGCCGGCGGCGGGAGCCCAACTGCAGGGCACCCTCGGCATCCTCAACGGGCTGCTCGGCGGGAACGGCCAGCAAGCGCCTCATCCCTGATTCGTTCAATCGACTGACGGCCGCCCGGCCGCGGTCCCATGGCCGATCACTCTTGGCTACCGTGGCGCCGTGGCCAGTTCGCAGCAGATCGTCGTGATCGGTGCCGGTGTCAGCGGGCTGACTTCGGCGATATGCCTTGCCGAAGCGGGATTCCCGGTGCGGGTGTGGGCGGCGGAGCCGCCGCGGCGGACGACCTCGATCGTGGCCGGCGCGGTGTGGGCCCCGCCGCGCCCGGCCGAACGGGCCAGCAAGTCCCTGGCCTGGACCCAGCACTCCCTCGGGGTCTTCCGGGAATTGGCTGGCGACCCCGGCACCGGGGTGCGCATGGCGCCGGCGATCGCCGTCGGCGAATTGACCCGGGCCGAGGCGATGTCGTCGGCCGCCGAGCTGATCCCCGACCTGCGCCCGGCCGATCCGGCCGAGCTTCCCGACGGCTTCGGCACCGGGTTTCGCGCCACCCTGCCGATGATCGACATGCCGCAATACCTCGACTACCTGACCGGCCGGCTCGCCGCGGCCGGCAGCCAAATCGAGACGCGCGGGGTGCGGTCGCTGGCCGAGGCCGCCGACGCCGCACCGATCGTCGTCAACTGCGCCGGTCTCGGCGCCGCGGCGCTGACGGGCGACGACACGATGCGCCCGCTGTTCGGCCAGCATGTCGTGCTCGCGAATCCTGGTCTGCGGCAACTGTTTCTGGAAATCAACGCCGACCCGGAATGGACCTGCTACTTCCCCCACCCGCAACGCGTGGTGTGCGGCGGCGTCAGCATTGCCGGCCGATGGGACACCACCCCCGACCCCGAGATCAGCGAACGGATCCTGCAGCGCTGCCGCCGGATCGAGCCGCGGCTCGCCGACGCCGACGTCATCGAGACCATCACCGGCCTGCGCCCCGACCGCCCGTCGGTGCGGCTGGAGGCCGAGCCGCTGGGCGCGGCCCGGTGCATCCACAACTACGGCCACGGCAGCAACGGCGTGACCCTGTCGTGGGGCTGTGCGCGCGACGTGGTCCGCCTGGTCGAGGGGGTCGCGCGGTGAGCATCGACTACGCGCTGGACGACCACATCGCCACCATCACGATCAACCGTCCCGAGACGCGCAACTCGCTGGACATGGAGCATTTCCGCGACTTGGCCCGGGCGTGGTCGGCGTTTCGCGATGACGCGGGCGCGTGGGTCGCGGTGGTCACCGGCGTCGGCCGGGACTTCTGCACCGGCGCCGACCTGAAGAAATTCATCCCGGAGCTCACCGGCGACCTGCCCAGGCCGGAGGGCTGGAACAAGGACGACGCCATCCACGCCGTCCTGCACCGGTTCCCGCTTTTCAAGCCGATCATCGCGGCCGTGAACGGCACCTGCGTGGCGGGCGGTTTCGAGATGCTGACCTCCACCGACATCCGCGTGGCCGTACCGGAGGCCCGCTTCGCGGTGATCGAGCCGAAGCGGGGTCTCTTCGCCGGCGGTGGAACCACCGTCCGGCTGCCCCGCCAGATGCCCTACCCGTTGGCGATGGAGCTGCTGCTGACCGCCGACATGGTGGACGCGGGGCAGGCCCTGGCCATGGGGCTGATCAACCGCGTCGTCCCCGCGGAGCGGCTGATGGACACCGCCTACGACTACGCCGGGCGGATCGCGGCCAACGCGCCGCTCGCGGTGTCCGCGACGAAGCAGTCGGCCGTCGAAGGCTTGGCGCTCGACCTCGCGTCGGCCTACGACAACGAAACCCGGCACAGCGACCGCGTTTTCGAGACCGAGGACGCCAAGGAGGGGCCGCGCGCGTTCGCCGAGAAGCGACCGCCGCGGTGGCAGGGCCGGTAACCGTCAGGCGCTCGTGCGGCGCCCGACGTCCTGAATCGCCAGCGACAGCACCCAGCTCACGATCGACAGCACGATGGCGGCCCAGATCGCCGTCCACCAGAAGTGGTCGAAGCGCAGTCCCCAGTGAGTGGTGTGTTCCGTGATCCACGCGGTGATCCACAACATCGACGCGTTGATGACGACGTGAATCAGTCCGAGGGTCAGGACATAGAGCGGGATCGCCAAAATCTGGACGACGGGCTTGATGAACGCGTTGACCAGACCGAAGATCAAGGCGACGACGAAGATGATGCCGGCACGCTGCAGCCGCGTGTCGCCGCCCACGAAGCTCATGCCGTGCACGAAGAGGGTGACGATCCACAGTGCAAGTCCGGTCAGCGCGGCGCGCAGCAGTAAATGGCCCATGCGGGAGATCCTGCCACTAATTGAGGTTGACTAAGAGTTGACCCGTAGTGGCGCGGGTGCTTTGAGGTTCTATAGTCCGGTGATGATTTGGAGGCTATGGTTGATGGCCTCGGCGCGGCGGCGGCATTGCCGCAGCATTTGCCGGTCTTCAATCACGCGATGACGTGTTCGACGCGGGCTCTGATCCGGCAGTGTGCGCGGTTGTGGTTATCGCGGATGGATCAGTACCAGGAGCACCCGCACGGGCAGCGGCAGGACCCAGGGCCGCCCGGGTGCGGGCTGTAGTCGGCGGTGCGCCAGGGCACAGACGGTGCGGGTCTGGCGGATGGTTAACCCCGTGAGCGGCAGTAGGTTTCGCCATCGGTGTGGCAGAAGATCGATGTCGGTGGTCTGTGGTTGCATGCGCCGCATGGCATCGGTGGGCACTGACACCGTGACCGCTACCAGCGGTGATGTCGTCGTGCCGCGGCGCCGGGGTAAGTCGAAGGCCCCGAACTTCAAATATGACGGCCCGGTGTCGGTGATCCGACTCGAGCTCGACGTCAGCGACCCCGTTGTGCTGCGGCGGCTGTATCGGCAGTGGGAGGCGGTATTTCGGCTGCGCCGGGCACTGCAGCGTGACGCCGCCGATCGCTGCCGTGCGTACTGGGCGGCCCATGATGAGCGCAGGCGTGATCCGAAGGCGCTGGCCGAGCGGCTGGGGTTGACTCGCAAGGGAATCGAGGCAGCAGGAAAAGCCCATATTGAGGCCAGCGGATGGATGCGTGATCATCTGACCAAAGCCATCGGCCTGCACGTGGCCGATGAAGTGTGGGAAACAGTTGACCGCCACCTGTTCGCCGACGCGTCGGGACGTCGGCACGGTCCACCCAGGGTCGGGTCGTGGTGGGAGTTCACCCGCATCCCCGGGCGGGCCCGCTCGCACACCAAAGCCACACCCACCTGGGAGACCTACCGCCTGGTCGGCACCTTGGACGGGCACCTCGAGGCCTATCGACATCTGCAGTTGCCCGCCGAGATCGTCACCGCCGCGGCCGCCGCCCAGCCGGCGGGCACCTCGATCCTGGCCCAACCCGCGCGGCTGCCGGCTTTGGCGCGGCCGGCGAGCGGGTCGTGGTGGGACGACACCGGCGCGTTGGTGGTGGTGTTCACCGGCCTGCCCGCCGGGGATCTCGTACTTCCGCTGCGGCTACCTCAGGGTGGCGGGCAGTGGGCGCACCTAAACCATTTCCTCGCCGATCCAGCAGCGTGGCACAAGATCGACCTGGTGCGTGTGCGTGATCGCAAGGCGCCCGGCGGCTGGCGTTACTACGCGCATCTATTGGTCCATCGGGCCGGGTATCAGTCGCCGGCCACCCGGGTTCGTCGCGGCGAGATTCCCGCCGCTCGGCGCGCCGGGGTGGATGCCAATGTGTCCAACCTGTCGGTGGCGTCGTTCCCCGGCGATGAGCCCGGGCAGCTGGTGGCCGAGCGGATCGGCTGCACCGCGCAGCAGCACGCCGCCGCGGATCGGGCAGCCAAGAAAGCCCGTGCCCGGCACAAGGCGTTGGATCGCTCCCGGCGCAACACCAACGCTGACCAGTACGGTCTCTCGGTGCGCCAGCACAAGCGCGCACAACGCCGCACCGACAAAGGGCTGGCGGCCAAACAAGTGCTCAACCCTCGCGGGCCGCGGCATGCCCGCGCAGATGGGGTGCCGCTGCGCGCCTACCGCCACGACACGCTCTCGAGCGCCTATAAGCGCACCCGCTGTGATCACGCCGCCCAGGCGCGGGTCGCCAGTCAGGCCAAACAGGCCCGCGCCGACGCGGTAGCCGCCCGTCTCGTGGCCGCCCACGGCAACACGATCACCGTCGAAGACAACAACATCTCCGCGTGGGCGCGGTTGTGGGGCAAAAGGATTGCCCTGTTCAGCCCCGGCATGCTGGTCACCGCACTAAAGCGCGAATGCCGAGCCACCGGCGGCACACTCTATCGGGCGGGTACCCGATCCACTGCGCTGTCGCAGCACTGCCTGTGCGGGGCACGGGTTGCCAAGACCCTGGCCCAGCGCACCCATGATTGCCCGCACTGCGGACTGCGCGGTGACCGTGACGTTGTCTCGGCCGCATTGGCGGCCTGCGTGACGCTGGCCGACCACGACGATCCGCGCACTGCGCGGGTCGACTACCGACTTGCCCACGCCCTGCGGGCGGGGCTGGCCTCCCAGCAAGAGTGGGAGGGTTCAGTCAACCGGCACCAGCCACCGCCATCACCCGATGCTGGATCGGCCAGGACCGGCAGCCACCACCCGGTGGCCTCTGCTGGACAAGCAGCACTCGGCCCACCCCCGAACAGACCAGGCCCAAAGCCTGGACGTCGCGGGACTAGCCGAAAACAACCAGGCCCCAAGCTGATTGGCGCTGCATGACCCCTATTACGGGTCAACTCTTAGTTGAGGTTGTAGAAGCGCTGCGCGTTGCGGCCGCCGATCTTTTCGCGCGCCTCCTCGCAGATGTCCGCGCGGGTCCGCAGATGCTTGGTGCTCTCCGGCCATTCGCCGTCCCAGTGCGGGTAGTCGCTGGCGAACATGATGAAGTCGTCGCCGAGCACGTCGATGACGCCGGGCAGGATCGGCTCCTCGGGCTCACAGGTCACGAAGATGTTGCCCGCCTTGAGGTATTCGTGCGGATCGCGGCGCCAGCCGCGCTCGACCCAGTCCCCCCGCTTCTCGTAATGCTCGTGCAGGCGGTCGATGAAGAACGGGACCCAGCCCGCTCCGGCCTCGAGAAACGCGACCCGCAACTTCGGGTGCCGCTCGAACACGCCGCCGGAGACCATCGCGGTCATCGCCGTCATCTGGTCGAACGGGAAGCTGATGCAGTGCACCTGAATGTAATTGGTGAAGCGGTCCACGCCGATCTTGGGCAGGTGAATGCCGGGCGCGCCGTGAATGCCCAGCGGCATCTCGAGATCCACGGCGGCGGCGTAGAACGGATCCAGGTCGGGGTGGTCGAGGTTGCGGGTCTTGAGCGCGGGCGGGACCAGCGTCGCCACCAGGCCCAGCTCCTTGGCTTCGGTCATGACGTCGATGGCCGCCTGGCCGTGCTCGATCGGGGTCACCGCGACGCCGCGCAACCGGCCGCCCGACGAGGCGCAGTAGTCCGCGATCCACTGGTTGTACAGCCGCGAGAAGCCGGCGGCGAAATCGGGATCCTCCAGGCTGGGCGCGCACAGCCCCATGCTCGGATACAGCACCATCGTGTCGATGTGATCGCGGTCGGCGTCGCCCAGCACGCCCTCCGGTGAGCGGCAGTTGATGTCGGGCGCCTTGCTGATGCCGTGCTCGGGCGGGCAACCGGCCCCGGGTCCGGTGTCCTCGGGGTAGTTGCGGCCCTCCAGGGTCAACCGCAGCCGCCCGTCGGTGCTGGCCTTGACGTGGTCGGGCCAGCGCTTGATCGCTTCGATCGCCAGCGAGGAGTTCTCGGCTACGTGCCCATCGGCGTCGATGATTCGCATGTATCCGGAACTTACCCTCGCGAACTGCCGCCCGGTACTGCACGATGCTCAAGTGACGACGCAACGCCTGACGGCCGATCAGCGAAATTCGTTCGTCGCGGCGTTGCTGGGCTGGACGATGGACGCCTTCGACTACTTCATCGTGGTGCTCGTCTATGCCGACATCGCTAAGACGTTCCATCACAGCAAGGCCGAGGTCGCGTTCGTCACCACGGCCACCCTGATCATGCGGCCCGTCGGCGCGCTGCTGTTCGGGCTGTGGGCCGACCGCGTCGGGCGGCGGCTGCCCCTGATGGTCGACGTGATGTTCTACTCCCTGGTGGGGTTCCTGTGCGCGTTCGCGCCCAACTTCACGGTCCTGGTGATCCTGCGGCTGCTGTACGGGATCGGCATGGGCGGCGAATGGGGGCTGGGCGCGGCGCTCGCCATGGAGAAGGTTCCCGTCGAGCGGCGCGGGTTCTTCTCCGGGCTGCTGCAGGAGGGTTACGCGTTCGGCTATCTGCTGGCGAGTGTCGCGTCGCTGGTGGTGATGGATTGGCTGGGGCTGTCGTGGCGCTGGCTGTTCGCGCTGAGCATCGTCCCGGCGCTGATCAGCCTGATCATCCGGTACCGGGTGGAGGAGTCCGAGGTGTGGGAGGCCGCGCAGGATCGGATGCGGCTGACCAGCACCAGGATCCGCGACGTGCTGCGCGACGCCGCGATCGTCCGCCGATTCGTGTACCTGGTGCTGCTGATGACCGCGTTCAACTGGATGAGCCACGGCACCCAGGACGTCTACCCGACCTTCCTGGGAGCGACGGCCAACCAGGGTGCCGGCCTGCCCAGCGCGACGGTGAAGTGGATCGTCGTGGTCTACAACGTCGGCGCCATCATCGGCGGGCTGGTCTTCGGCACGCTGTCGCAACGGTTCAGCCGCCGCTACACGGTCGTGTTCTGCGCGGTGCTGGCGCTGCCGATCGTGCCGTTGTTCGCCTACTCGCGCACCGCGGCGATGTTGTGCCTCGGCTCGTTTCTGATGCAGCTCTGCGTGCAGGGCGCGTGGGGCGTGATCCCGGCTCACCTGACCGAGCTGTCACCCGACGCCATCCGCGGCCTCTACCCCGGCGTGACCTACCAGCTGGGAAACCTGCTGGCCGCGTTCAACCTGCCCATTCAGGAACGCCTGGCCGAGTCGCACGGCTATCCCTTCGCGCTGGCGGCGACGATCGTGCCGGTGCTGATCGCCGTGACCTTCCTGACGCTGATCGGCAAGGATGCCACCGGCATTCGCTTCGGCACCGCCGAAAGCGCTTTCCTGCCAACCGAAATGGCGTGATCGCGGCTTTCAGTCGCTGAGCAGGCGCCGCAGCAGGTGCATGGCCACCGTCGTGGAGCGCTCCCGGATGTCCGAGCGGTTGCCCGGCAGTCGCAGCGTTCGGGTGTCGGTGCGGCCGTCGGCCAGCATCACGCTGAAACAGACTGTGCCGACGGGCTTTTCCGGTGTACCCCCGTCGGGGCCGGCGATTCCGGTGATCGCGACGGCGGTGTCGGCGCCGAAACGGCGCAGCGCACCGGCGGCCATCGCCTCGGCCACCGGCTCGGACACCGCGCCGTGCGCCTCGATCAGCGCAGGGTCGACGCCGAGCAGCTCCACCTTCGCCTCGTTCGAATAGGCCACCACACCGCCGGCCACGTAGTCCGACGATCCGGGCCGGTCGGTCAGGCGCGCCGCCACCAACCCGGCCGTGCAGGATTCCGCCGTCGCAATCCGGCGACCGGCCAGCAACCGGGCGACCAGATCGTCCACCCTCGAGCCGTCTTCGGAGAAAAGCTGGTGCCCGTGCCGGTCGCGCAGCAGCTGCGTCAGCTTCGCGTAGGTGGCGGCGGCGTCCGGTTCGTAGCGGGTGACCATCTCGATCTCGCCGCGCCGCAGGCAGGTGGTGATCTCGAGCGCGTCGAAGCCGGGGATGGATTGCTCTGCGCCGCGCAGGGTTTCGGCAAGCCCGGACTCGGGCAGCCCGAACATCCTGATGGTTTCCTGCCGGTACACCGTTCGTCCGGCGATGGCCTCCCGCGCCGCGGGTGTCTCGATTGCCTTCTGCCACATCGGCTGCAGCTCGCGCGGCGGCCCGGGAAGCACGATCACCGCCGGCTTGCCCGGCACGACGACGCCCGGGGCGGTGCCCACCGGGTCGAGCACCTGCGCACCGGCCGGGATCATCGCCTGCTTGCGGTTGGCGGCCCTGATCGACTCGAAGGTGCCGGGGTCGTAGGCCGTGTTGCGCTGCATCAGGCGCCGAAGGATGTCGGCGATCTTGTTCTCGACTTCGTCGTCGAGCACCAGCTCGCGGCCACAGAAGCGCGCCACCACCTCCACGGTCATGTCGTCGGCCGTCGGTCCCAGGCCGCCGCTGGTGACGATCAGGTCCACGCCCTGCTCGGCCATGAAGCGCAGCTGCGCCTCGATGTCGGCCGGGCGGTCGCCGCAGATCGTGATGTGCGCCAGCTCGACGCCCAGCTCCAGCAGGCGGTCGGCGATCCAGGGCCCGTTGGCGTCCTGGACGCGCCCGGTGAGGACCTCGGTTCCGGTGACGACGATGCCCGCGCGTGCGCTCACCGGCATGAGCCTACTGGCGTGCCTGCGGGACAATGGACCGATGATCGAGTTAGAGGTATTGCAGGCGGACGTGACCAAGCTGGAACTCGACGCGATCACCAATGCCGCCAACACGGAGCTGCGGCACGGCGGCGGCGTCGCCGGGGCGATCGCCCGCGCCGGTGGGCCCGAGGTGCAACGCGAATCGCGCGAGAAGGCGCCGATCGGCCTCGGGGACGCGGTCGAGACCACCGCGGGCGACATGCCGGCCCGCTACGTGATCCACGCGGCGACGATGGAGCTGGGCGGTCCGACCTCGGCCGACATCATCGCGCGGGCCACCAGTTCGACGCTGCGCAAGGCCGACGAGCTGGGCTGCCGGTCGCTGGCGCTGGTGGCGTTCGGCACGGGTGTGGGCGGCTTCCCGCTCGAGGACGCCGCGCGGCTGATGGTCGACGCCGTGCGGCAACACCGGCCGAGCTCGCTGGAGCGCGTCGTGTTCGCGGTCCACGGCGAGCCGGCGGAGCGGGCGTTCCGGGAAGCCGTGCAAAGCTAGCGTCCCGATCTTCGGCTCGCCGAACGTGGGGGCTGTGGACGAGAACCGGTCGGTTTGTGTGCATATCCCCCACGCTCGACGCGGTTTCGACTCGCGAAAGCTAGCGCGCTACGGGTTGTGCGGCCGCGACAGGTGACGCTCGACGGTCGCGACCTTCTGCGTCATCGCGTCGGTGGCGCCCTTTCGCCAGTCCGCCTTGATCACCGTGCTGACCCGCGGGGCGCGGGCGGCGACGGCCTCCACCGCGCGCTGCACGACGAGCATCACTTCTTCCCAGGTCTCGCCCTCGATCACGGTGAACATCGAGCCCGTCTCGTTGGGCAGGCCGGACTCGCGGACCACCCGCACCGCCTCGGCGACGATCTCGCCGACGCCCTCGCCCACCCCGAGCGGGGTGACCGAAAACGCGACGAGCACCGACACCCGACGAGCGTACCCAACATTTCCGCGGCCGCGCCCGGCCTGGCAGCATCGAGGCCCATGCGGGTTCTGGTGCAAAGGGTCTCATCGGCGGCCGTGTCGGTGGACGGCCGCGTCGTGGGGGCCATTCGGCCGGACGGCCAGGGGCTGCTCGCGTTCGTCGGCGTCACCCACAGCGACGACGCGGACACCGCGCGGCGGCTCGCCGAAAAGCTATGGAACTTACGGATTCTCGCCGACGAACGGTCCGCGGCCGACGTCGGCGCGCCGATCCTGGTGATCAGCCAATTCACCCTCTATGCCGACACCGCCAAGGGGCGCCGCCCGTCGTGGAACGCGGCCGCCCCCGGGCCGGTCGCCGAGCCGCTCGTCACGGCGCTCGCCGAGGCGTTGCGAGCGTTGGGAGCCGACGTGGAGATGGGCGTCTTCGGCGCGAACATGCAGGTCGAATTGGTCAACGACGGCCCGGTGACGGTGATGCTCGAGCTGTGATCGGCGTCGGTGCGAGTAGGTTGGGCTGACATGACGACGCCTGAATTCGGGTCGCTCCGTTCCGACGACGACCAATGGGACATCGTCAGCGGCGTCGGCTACACCGCGCTGCTGGTGGCGGGCTGGCGCGCGCTGCACGCCGTGAGCCCGCAGCCGTTGGTCCGCGACGATTACGCGAAGCTTTTCATCGCGGCCTCGCGCGATCCGTATCTCGCCGGCGTGCTCGCCAACCCGGGCATCACCGAGGACGAGACCGCCTTTCCCCGCCTCTACGGCGTGCAGACCCGGTTCTTCGACGACTTCTTCACCGCCGCCGGCGATGCCGGCATACGCCAGGCGGTGATCGTCGCCGCCGGTCTGGACTCACGGGCCTATCGCCTGGAGTGGCCCGAGGGCACAACGGTTTTCGAGGTCGATCTGCCGAAGGTGCTGGAATTCAAGGCGCGCGTGCTCGACGGGCACGGCGCCGTGGCCAAGGCCCGCCGAACCGAGGTCGGGGCCGATCTGCGCACCGACTGGCCCGCGCCGCTGAAGGCGGCCGGGTTCGACCCGCAACGACCCAGCGCCTGGTCGGTGGAGGGAGTGCTGCCCTACCTGACCGACGAAGCGCAGCACGCCCTCTTCACCCGGATCACCGCGCTGTGCGCACCGGGCAGCCGAATCGCCATCGGCGCGTTGGGATCACGGTTGGACCGCGCCCAGCTGCAGGCTCTCGAGTCGACCCACCCCGGGGTCAACATGTCCGGTGACGTGGACTTCTCCGCGCTCACCTACGAGACCAGGACGGACCCCGCGGAATGGCTGGCCGCGCACGGTTGGGCCGTCGCACCGGTGCGCAACAACCTCGAGTTGCAGGCCGGTTACGGCATGACCCCGCCCGCCGTGGACGCCAAGATCGACGGCTTCATGCGCTCGCAGTACATCACGGCGAGCCGGTGAGCTACGGGGTCAGCAGGACCTTCACGTCCTCACCAGTCCGCGACTCCGCGGTCGCGTAGCCCTTGGCCGCCTCGGCCAAAGGCAGTGTCGTGGTGAAGATGCCGTCGACGTCGAGCCGGCCGGACTGCAGCAGCGGGATCAACTCGGGCCAGGTCTGCTGCACCGGCGCGGTGGTCATCCGCAGCGTGATGCTGCGAATCAGGCAGCCCAGCGCGTTGAGTGGAAACGGATTCATATCGTGCACGCCGACAACCGAGACGGTGCCTCCCGGCCGCACCGCGTTGAGCGCGTCGGTCAGGGACGCGTCGGTGGCGACGGCGTCGATCACCGCGTCGGCCCCGTGGCCCCCGGTTGCGGCGAGGATGGCCTCGACGGCCGGCGCCCCGATCGGCGTCGCTCCCCACCGGGCGGCGCGTTCCAGGCGGCCGTCGACCCGATCGACGGCGAAAACCGTTGCCGCGCCCTGGAAGAGCGCGCTGCGCAGCGAGCACAGGCCGACCGCGCCCAGCCCGATGACCGCCACGGTGCCGCCGTAAGGAATGTCGGCGCGCCGCGCCGCCGCCCAGCCGGTGGCGAGGTTGTCGGTGAGCAGCAACGCCTGTTCCGTGCTGATCGCCTCGGGGATCTTGAGCAGCTGGAAGTCGGCGGCGGGCACGGCGAGAAGGTCCGCCTGCGCGCCGGCGAGCACGCCCCCGCCGAAGATCTGAAACCCGTTGTGGCACATGACCGGGTCGCGAGTCGCGCAGCCGGGGCACGCGCCGCAGCCCGTCACCGACGACACCATGACCCGATCGCCAACCTTGACGGTGCGCACGTCGGGCCCGGTTTCGACGACGGCGCCCACCGCCTCGTGGCCCAGCGTAATCGGCTCGGCGAGCGGGAAATCGGCCTCGTAGAAGTGCAGGTCGGATCCGCAGATGCCCGCGGCGGTGACCTCGACGATCGCCCCGTCGGGTCCGGACAGCGTCGGGTCGGGGCGGGTGTCGACCCGGATGCTGCGGGGCCCATCGACGACTACGGTGCGCATGTTGACGTGCTCACTTTCTTTGTCGCACAACGAATTGTGACCAGTCGGGCTCGCGGACCGCGGCCCAGTACTCGTTGAGGCGCCACGGACTGACGGTGTGGATCTCCCCGTCGGCGTTCTTGAAGTAGGAGTGTTTGACGGCCGGATGCGACCACACCATCTTCTTGATCTGGGTCTGCGTGCGCTGATGCCAATCGGTGGCCGCCTCGGCGCGCGGTTCCATGGAATGCACGCCCGGCTCCGCCAGCCGCTGCAGGCACTGGTCGATGTAGCGCATCTGCAGCTCGGACTGAAAGATCAGGCTGCCGCCGTGGGCGAGATGTGTTCCGGGACCGTAGACGATGAAGAGGTTGGGGAAACCCGGAACGGTGATGCCCAGGTGGGCGTACGGCCGGCTCCCCCACATGTCGTGCAGGTCGATCCCGTCGCGGCCGGTGATCTTCAACGGCCACAGCACGTCGGTGTGCCGGAAGCCGGTGGCGTAGACGATGACGTCGGCGTCGTGGGTGGCGCCGTCCTCGGTGACCACGCCGCGCGGCACGATCCGGCGGATCGGGGTGCGCACCAAATCGACGTTGTCCCGCTGCAGCGTTCGCAGCCAGCTGCCGTTGTCCTGCAATGTCCGCTTGCCGGTGGCGGGATAGTCGGGCATGACCTTGGCCAGCAGGTCGTCGTTTTCGCCGACCTGGCTGGTGATCCATTGGCTGAACATCATCCGGGCGGCGGCGTTGATGTCGCTGACGGCGTAATCCTGATCGGCGTAATTCGGGTCGCCCTCCGCCGCGTCGAGGCCCTTGTCGGAGCCGGGCCACAGCACGAGAAACCGGTACCACCTGCCGTAGAACGGCAGATGCCGCATCGCCCAGCGCACACCGTCGCCGACCTCGTCGTGGTACATCGGATTCGGGAACATCCACTGCGCGGTGCGCTGGAAGACGGTGAGGCGCTCCACATCCCCGGCGATCGCCGGCGCGATCTGGAATCCGCTGGCGCCGGCCCCGATGAGCGCGACCCGCTTGCCGGTCAGGTCGACCGAGTGATCCCAGGCCGCGGAGTGAAACGACGGACCCTCGAAGGTGTCGGCGCCGTCGAATTCGGGGATATACGGGCGATTCAGCTGACCGACGGCGGTGATGAGGGCCCGCGCGCTCAGCGTGCTGGTCCGCCCGTCGGCGGCGCGCAGCCTGACGTTCCAAACGCCGTCGTCATCGCGCCACTCGGCCGCGAGGACCTCGGTGTTCCATTGCACGTGCCCGGTCAGGTCGTGCTTGTCCATCACCTTGGTGAAATAGTCCTGCAGCTCGTACTGCTCGGCGAAGAAATGCGTCCAGTCGTTGTTGGGTTCGAAGCTGTAGCAATAGAAATGGTTCGCCACGTCGACGCGGGCGCCGGGATAGCTGTTCTCCCACCATGTTCCGCCGGGGCCGGCGTTCTTCTCCACGATGGTGAAGGGGATGCCGGCCTGTTTGAGGCGCACGCCGGCCAGGATGCCGGATTCGCCGCAGCCGACGACGACCACCGGAATCGCGGCCGCGCGCTCGGCCGGCAGGGGCGCCGGACGGCGCGGGTCGGCCCCGTCGAGGTCCAGCTCCTCGGAGACCAGGGCAAGGTAGTCGTCGGGAACGTGCTCGCAAGCCGCCCAGTCCAGCATTTCCCTGATCAGTTCGGGGGGCAGCGGTTTGGGTTCGGGGCAGCCGCGGTCTCGATACTCCGTGATCACCTGCAGCGCGGTTGCGCGCGCCCGCGCCTTGTCCTCCTCCGACATGAACCCCTGGACCTCGTTGAGGAAGACGCCCATCTGCTTGAACTCGCGGATGAATCGCGGGTCGCCGGTGATGTGGACGAGCGAAAGCAGCAGCGTCGGAATGCTGACGTCCTCCAGCGCGGCCGCGATCTCGGCCGTGGGCGTGGTGAACGGATCGCCCGCGTAACGGCTGCGCATCAAGCCGATCCTTCCGGTCGACGGGGCACCAATTACGCTACGCATCGTTTCGTAATTGGCAGCATCACGCTACCCTTTTGGGCCGCGGCGGATCAAGGGCGATGCGAACCCGGCCGCGGCCCTGTGCCGATCTCGCGCGGTGGGAAACAATCGAGACGACCCGTCATGCGGGAGGTGGATGACCGGTGGCCCCGTTACTCACGGCCTGCAGTGGATTCCTGTTGGCCGTCCTCTGGATGGATCTGATCTTCGACACCCAGGTGCTCGGGCACCGAGGCGCCGGTGACGAACTGCCCGAGTCCGTGCTCGCCTCCATTGCCGGGTATTACCACCGCGCGACGACCACGTCGCGACCGATGGGCCGGCTGATCGTCGTGGTGATGCTGATCATGTTGGGCGCGTTGGGGTTTCAGGCCACCCGGGGACCCGAGCCCGCCTGGCTGCTGGTGATGTCGGCGTTGCTCGCGGGCCTGCCCATCATGCTGGCGTTGACGCAAACCGTTCCCGACGCCGTTCGCCTGGGGCGCCGCACCGACGGCCCGCCCGAGCAGACCCGGCTGGCCCGCTCCATCTGCCGCGACCACCTCGTCTGCGTCGGCTGCATGCTCGCATTCCTGGTCCTGTGGGTGGCCCACGCCCTGACGGTCTGACGCGAAGCCTGCGACACGTCGTAGTTCGTCGGCGCCGGTCAGGCCCGGCTGGCCTCGTCAACGGGGTGCGTACTAAACTAGAACACGTTTCAATTCGGCGAGCGTCCACCAGGAGTTGGTATGCACACCCCTATTTGCGACGAACTCGGCATCGAGTTCCCGATCTTCGCCTTCACCCACTGCCGCGACGTGGTGGTGGCCGTCAGCAAGGCAGGGGGGTTCGGCGTGCTGGGGGCCGTCGGCTTCACGCCCGAGCAGCTCGAGATCGAGCTGAAGTGGATCGACGAGAACATCGGCGACCACCCCTACGGCGTCGACATCGTCATCCCGAACAAGTACGAGGGCATGGACTCGCACCTGTCCGCGGAAGAGCTGGCCGAAACGCTGCGCAAGATGGTGCCGCAGGAGCACCTGGACTTCGCCAAGAAGATTCTCGCCGACCATGGTGTCCCGGTGGAAAACGCCGACGAGGACACCCTGCAGTTACTGGGCTGGACGGAGGCGACCGCCACCCCGCAGGTCGAAGTGGCGCTCAAGCACCCGAAGGTGAAGATGATCGCCAACGCGCTCGGCACCCCCCCGGCCGACATGATCAAGCACATCCATGACGCGGGCCTCAAGGTGGCCGCGCTGTGCGGCTCACCGTCGCAGGCCCGCAAGCACGCCGACGCGGGCGTCGACATCATCATCGCCCAGGGCGGTGAGGCCGGTGGACACTGCGGCGAGGTGGGCTCGATTGTGTTGTGGCCGCAGGTGATCAAGGAGGTGGCCCCGGTACCGGTGCTCGCGGCCGGCGGCATCGGCAGCGGCCAGCAGATCGCGGCGGCGCTGGCGTTGGGCGCCCAGGGCGCGTGGACCGGTTCGCAGTGGCTGATGGTCGAGGAGGCCTCCAACACCCCGGTTCAGCAGGCGGCATACGCCAAGGCCACCAGCCGCGACACCGTGCGCAGCCGATCGTTCACCGGCAAGCCGGCCCGGATGCTGCGCAACGACTGGACCGAGGCGTGGGAGCAGCCCGAGAACCCGAAGCCCCTCGGCATGCCGCTGCAGTACATGGTTTCCGGCATGGCGGTGCGGGCCACGAACAAATACCCGAACGAGACCGTCGACGTCGCGTTCAATCCCGTCGGTCAGGTCGTCGGCCAGTTCAACAAGGTGGAAAAGACCTCGACGGTCATCGAGCGCTGGGTGCAGGAGTACCTGGAGGCGACGAACAGGCTGGACGAGCTCAACGCCGCCGCCAGCGTCTGACGGCGCTACTCGTCGTCGACGTCGACTTCACCCTTGCCGGTGAAGACCTCCTTCGCCCGGTCCACCGCATACGTGCCGATCTCGATCGAGTTCTGAACGATGCCGCTGGCACCGCCGGCGATGTCGCCGCGGATGATGTCGCTGGCGTGTTCGACGATGTCGGAACTCTTCTCGACGGCGTTGGTCGCGATGTCCTTGGCGGCGTCGACCACATCTTTCGGAGTGATAGCCATCGGAGTCTCCTTCGGTTGCAGGACCTTCGGTACGACTCTAAACGCGGCGCTTGGTGGCCTCGCGGTCAGTAGTTCACCAGGCTGCGCCAATAGTCTTCCGGGATCTCGGCGCCGGACCGCAATACGCGCGCCAGCCCGACGGCCATTGCCACCCCGAGCAGCCCCAGCCATAACCCCGCCAGCCCGATGATCGCCCACAGCACGGCGGTGACCACGGGCCACGGCGACAGCACGGCGAGCACCGGCGCGAAGAAGAACCCGGTCCCGACGTACCAGGCCGAGCCGGCGCGATCGGACGCCAGGACAAAGCGCAGCCATCGTGGGATGGGTGCCCGGACGGGCTGATCCTGACGCATCGCTGCTCACCTCTTCCCTCCTTGATACCGCAGACAGCGTCGCCCGGAGGAGAAGTGTCAGCCGGTCACCCGGCGGGCGGGAAGAACCCTGCCCCGGTGAACCATCCCTCTTGCCAGCCCTGATCGCCCAGGCAAAGCATGGGCAGGCCCGCCGGGGACTGTGCCGCCGCTTGCGGGCCCGGGCACTTCGCGCCGGCCTGCTGCACCCCGTACAGCGGATAGGAGATGACCCAGTAGCCGGTGGTGGCCGCGGGGAACTGATTCGGCGGCGGGAAATGACAGGCCTCGGCCTGGCCGCTGGGGCCGCGGCCGAAGATGAAGCGCTCGTAGTTGTCGCACGGCGCCCCCAGCGAGGCCTCATAGTTCATGCCCGGCACGTCGCCGTCGTAACCGGCGGCCGCGCACGGCGCCACGCTGATGGCACCCCCCGTCATCGCAGCGACGGCAAGTATTTCGCGGATCATGCGCGCCTACCCTTCCGTTACCCTCGCCCGGCCTGCGCCGGTGACCTGGACCAAAGCATATCCATTGCGCCGCGGGCCACAAGGTTCGTTGCGCGAGCCGACGGAAACCCCGCCCCGGTCCCGACGGCCGGGCCCACTGAACACGTTGCAATTCGGGGGTGCCGATCTTGCGTCAGTGCTTCCCAACCGGGGTGTGGCAATGGTTTATTGGCACTAGAACACGTCGTATCGAGGAGTGGTTCATGCCAACCCCCAATCTCCCTCCCGGGTTCGATTTCACCGACCCGGACATCCACGCCGAGCGGTTGCCGGTCGAAGAACTGGCCGAGTTGCGTCGAACCGCGCCGATCTGGTGGAACGAGCAGCCCTACGGCGCCGGCGGGTTCGACGACGGCGGCTTCTGGGTGGTGACCAAGCACAAGGACGTGAAAGAGGTCTCGTTGCGCAGCGACGTCTTCTCCAGCCTGGCGAAGACCGCGCTGCCGCGCTACAAGGACGGCACGGTCGGCGAGCAGATCGAGCGTGGCAAGTTCGTCCTGCTCAACATGGACGCGCCGCAGCACACCCGGCTGCGCAAGATCATCTCGCGGGCCTTCACTCCCCGAGCCATCGAGCGCCTGCGCGGGGACCTCGCCGAGCGCGCCCGCCGCATCGTCGAGGAGGCCGCCGCCCAGGGCCGGGGTGACTTCGTCGAACAGGTGTCGTGCGAGCTGCCGCTGCAGGCCATCGCCGGGCTGATGGGGGTGCCGCAGGAGGATCGCAAGAAACTCTTCCACTGGTCCAACGAGATGGTCGGCGACCAGGACCCCGAATTCGCCGGCAACGACGCCATCACCGCCTCGGTCGAGCTGATCATGTACGGCATGCAGATGGCCGCCGAGCGCACGAAGAACCCGGGGGAAGACCTCGTCACCAAGCTGGTCCAGGCCGACATCGACGGCCACAAGCTCTCCGACGACGAATTCGGCTTCTTCGTGATCCTGCTGGCGGTGGCCGGCAACGAGACCACCCGCAACTCCATCACCCAGGGCATGATGGCCTTCACCGACTTTCCCGACCAGTGGGAGCTGTTCAAGAGGGAGCGCCCCGCGACCGCGGCCGACGAGATCGTCCGGTGGGCCACCCCGGTCACGTCGTTTCAGCGCACCGCGCTGGAGGACTACGAGCTGTCCGGCGTGCAGATCAAGAAGGGCCAGCGGGTCGTAATGGTCTATCGCTCAGCCAATTTCGACGAGGAGGTGTTCGACGACCCGTTCACCTTCAACATCCTGCGTGATCCCAACCCGCACGTCGGGTTCGGTGGCACCGGCGCGCACTACTGCATCGGCGCAAACCTGGCGCGGATGACGATCGACCTGATGTTCAACGCGATCGCCGACGGCATCCCGGACCTGGAATCGATCGGCAAACCCGAGCGGCTGCGGTCGGGCTGGCTCAACGGGATCAAGCACTGGCAGGTGGACTACCACACCAACGGCGCGGCGAAATCCCCTGTGTGACACAGTCGGTCTGTGACCGACCTATGGACGATCTCCGCATCCGACGGTGAGCTGTTGGTTCGCACCGGCGTGGAGGGCAGGGCCGCGCGAATGGGCCATCGGCTCACCATCGCGATGACGCGCTGGGAGGCGACGGTGGCCTGGGCCGACACCGAACCGGCCACCGCTGAGCTGACCGTCGAGGTCGATTCGCTCGAGGTGCTGCGCGGCGAGGGCGGGGTCAAAGGATTGTCCGGTCCCGAGAAAACCCTGGTGCGCTCGAATGCGTTGAAGTCGTTGGACGCCGGCCGTCACCCGGAGATCCGCTTCGCCGCCGACGCGATCGACAAGACCGACGACGGGTACCGCCTCGCCGGAAAACTGCACATCAACGGGAAGTCGCGAAGCCACGTAGTCGGTTTGCGCACAGAGGATCTCGGTGACTCGTGGCGAATGTCGGCCGAATCCGCGGTTCGCCAGTCCGACTACGGCGTCAAACCCTTTTCGCTGCTGATGGGTTCGGTGAAGGTCGCCGACGAGGTGACGGTGTCGTTCACCGCGGTGCACCCCAAGGGCGATTGACCCGGGGCGCTGCCGCGACTCAGGGCGCGGTGCCGGAATCGCCGGCGTCGCCGGGTATGTGCTCGAGCACCCGGGTCAGGTACGGTTGCCGGCCGTTCGGGTCCGGTTGCGGTTCGGCGGCGGCGGCATGCTGCTCGTCGGGCGCGGCCGGCGGCACTTCCGGCTCGCCGATGGGCGCCTTGGGGTGCGGGGCCGCCTGCTCGGTCTCCCGGGGCGGTGCGACGGCGGGCGCGACGGCCTCGGCGACTTGGGGTGTCGGCGGGTGCACCGCGTGCCTCGGCGCACCGGGCTGGGCGGCCGGCGCCAGCTGGATACCCACCGCGAGCGATACGGACGCGACGAAAGTGACCGCGCCGGCGGCCAACGCGGTCACCGCCCCCGCATAGGACAACTGCCGGGGCCGCGCGGGCGCGGCGTCGGGTTCGTGGGCGCGGGCGACAAGTTGCTCGTCGGTGAACTCGGTGCTGGACGCCGCCGCCAGCGCCGCGCCCCGGGCCACCGTCACCTGTGCCATGGTTTGCGCGAAAACCGGTACGGGCAAAGCCTTTTCGAGTTGCCAGGAAAGCCCGTCGATGTCGTCGTCCGCGCCGACGACGACGACCCCGCCCGGGCGCCATCCGTCGCGTTCGAACATCCCGGTCAGCCAGTGGGTCAGCCCGTCGAAGCCGTCGCGCACATGCTTGACGGCGGTTTGGGTCTCGCCGTCATGGGTGTCGACCATGACGACCGTCGCCCACTCGTGCTCGAGGATGCAGACCGCCGTCTGGTCGTAACCGATCACGGGCGTGATGGCGCGCGCCAGGGTCTCGACGGCATCGAGCCTCCGCACCGGCACGACGTTGTCGAAACCCGCGTCGGTCAGCGCCTCCTGCAGCAGCGCGGCCTGGGCGGCCGCGTCGTCGTTCCAGGTGACCCCGATGACCCGCAGGTGGTGATCGCTCGCGGCCGCGCGCGCGTCCACCCGCAACACCTCGTGGGCCACCTGCTCCGCGGTGCCCACGGCGCGCACTCCGCGGCCGGCATGCAGCGCCAGCTCCCGATGGTCCACGATGGTGCCGTCGGCACCGTGCCCTTCGGCGAGAACCCACCCGACGGTGGCCGGCGTGACTGATAGCCCTAGTACCGCGTCCAAATTTGCACCTCGATCGTTCCCGGACCTCCGACGCCCTCGGCCAAACCGACGCGCACCATGAAGTCCGCCGGTGCGGTGATTCGTGAGGGCCGGAACGGACCAGGATTGCGTTGGTCTCCGTCGGCTTGCTTCGGGAGAGCCTACGCGGTCGATCCGGGCCCGGCCGCGCCGGTGCGGAGCCCGAACCAAAGCCGCAGATGACAACCGCGGCGCGGGACGAAAACTTGAATCGATCCAGTGGCCGAAGCGTTCCGGGATCCCGGCCGCCAATACGGGCAAACGTTCGACGGGGTGCCTGGGGCGCGGTAGATCTCCGCGAGATCGGGTCGGGCATTTTGATCAGACGACCTTTATGTATTGCGCGTTGTGCTGTTCGCCGCGCCGGCCCGGGGTGCTCGGTGCGGGTCTCGCTGCCTGGCGCTTCCGGCCGCGCGCGCCGCGCAGGGCCCGCGCGTCGTCGGCGCAATTTCGGTGGCCGCTAACCGATACCAAACCGAGATTGCTTCGCGTCCTAATCGACATTTGGCCTATTGCCACGGTAAATTCTGCCGAGGGCACCCCACGACAAAGGACAAGGGAGCAGGTATGACAGACGTGAGCGAGAAGATCCGGGCCTGGGGGCGCCGGCTATTGGTCGGCGCGGCGGCGGCTGCCACCATGCCGGGCCTGATCGGTCTTGCGGGGGGTTCGGCGACTGCGGGGGCGTTCTCGCGCCCGGGTCTGCCCGTCGAGTACCTGCAAGTTCCGTCCGCGGCGATGGGCCGTGACATCAAGGTCCAGTTCCAGAGCGGCGGAAGCGGCTCGCCGGCCGTGTACCTGCTCGACGGCCTGCGTGCCCAGGACGACTACAACGGTTGGGACATCAACACCCCGGCGTTCGAGTGGTACTACAAGTCGGGCCTGTCGATCGTCATGCCGGTCGGTGGGCAGTCCAGCTTCTACACCGACTGGTACCGCCCGGCGTGCGGTAAGGCCGGCTGTTCGACCTACAAGTGGGAGACATTCCTGACCAGCGAGCTGCCGGGCTACCTGTCGTCGCAGCGGAGCGTCAAGCCGAACGGCAGCGCCGCGGTGGGTATCTCGATGGCGGGTGCATCGGCGATGAATCTGGCGAACTATCACCCGGGCCAGTTCGTCTACGCCGGTTCGCTGTCCGGCTACCTCAGCCCGTCCACCGGGCAGGGCTGGATAGGCCTGGCGATGGGCGATGCGGGCGGCTACAAGAAGGAAGACATGTGGGGGCCGGACAACGACCCCGCGTGGCAACGCAACGACCCGTTGGTCAACGTCAACCTGCTCGTCGAACACAACACCCGGCTCTGGGTGTACTGCGGTAACGGGACCCCGAACGAACTGGGCGGCGCCAACTTGCCGGCCACGTTCCTGGAGAGCAACTTCATGATCGGTGTCAACAAGAAGTTCCAGGACGCCTACAACGCCGCGGGCGGCCACAACGCCGTGTTCAACTTCCCGGCCTACGGAACGCACAGCTGGGAGTACTGGGGCGCGCAGCTCAACGCCATGAAGGGCGACCTGCAGAGCAGCCTGGGCGCCACCCCCGGCGGCGGCGGATAACCCCGCCCGGTCCGAACATCGCTACTGCGCTTGACGACAACGTCAGGCGCAGTAGCGCGTTCGGGGCCGTTGCGGTCGCGGCGCTGGCGGTGCTGGCCGCGGTGCCTGCGCCATCCGCACGAGCCGACGACACCAGTCCCCTGACCGAATTGGTCGACGCCGCCGCGCAGCGGTTGCAGGTCGCCGAGCCCGTCGCCGCCGCGAAATGGAGGACGCACGGCGCCGTCGAGGACCCCGGCCGCGTGCAGCAGGAGCTCGCCGAGATCGCGGCCGAGGCCACCGCCCGGCACGTCGACCCCGACTACGTCACCCGCGTCTTCGCCGACCAGATCGACGCGACCGAGGCCATCGAGTACCGCCGCTTCGCGGACTGGAAGCTCGACCCGGCCGGCGCGCCCGCCGGTTCGCCGGACCTGTCGGCGTCGCGCTCGGCGATCGACGCCCTCAACGAGACGATGCTGACCCAGATCGTCGCCAATTGGGATCTGCTGCACGCGTCGGCGTGCGCCCCGCAGCTCGACGCCGCCAGCAACGGTGTCGTCCGGGCCCGCGGGCTCGACGCCCTTTATCAACAGGCGCTGACATCGGCGACCCGGTCATATTGCCAGGGCTGATTTACTGATTTCTCATTGATCTCTAAAGCTTTGCCTTTCGGCTGCCGGTAACCCGATTTCGGCTGATAGACGCCCTGTCTGAGCCAATCTCACCCAATTTTCGAATTGGTAACGCTTCGGACACAGCCGCCGAATTGTTGGACATGAGTAAACTCTGCAAGCCTCTCGTCAAGTCCATCATGGTCGGCGGGTTCGTTGCAGCGTCGCTGTCTTTCCCCACCGCCGTGGCCGGCGCCGCGCCCGTCGCCCCCAACTGGGACGCGGTCGCCCAATGCGAGTCCGGCGGCAACTGGCACGCCAACACCGGAAACGGCGAATACGGTGGGCTGCAGTTCAAGCCGAGCACCTGGGCCCGCTACGGCGGCGTCGGCAACCCGGCGGCCGCGTCGCGGGAGGAGCAGATCGCGGTGGCCAACCGGGTCTTCGCCGAAGAGGGCGTGGAGCCGTGGCCGAAGTGCGGCACCGCCTCGGGCCTGCCGATCGGGCTGTATTCGCATCCCGCACAGGGCATCAAGCAAATCATCAACGGGATCATTCAGGCGAGCATCCCCCATTGATGACGACCCGCGGTGGCCGTCTCCGGTCTATGACCCGGCACGAAGCTGTGTTTGGATCAGGCCATGGAAGGTTCGGCGACGGTTCATATGAAGGCGCCCGCGGACAAGATCTGGGAGCTCATCGCGGACGTCCGCAACACGGGACGGTTCTCCCCGGAAGTCATCGAGGCGGAATGGCTGGGCGACGCCACCGGCCCGGCGCTGGGCGCCAAATTCCGTGGCCACGTCCGGCGAAACGAGATCGGCCCGGTGTACTGGACGACGTGCAAGGTGACCGCGTGCGAACCCGGCCGTGAGTTCGGCTTCGCGGTCATGCTCGGCGACCGCCCGGTCAACAATTGGCATTACCGGTTGGCACCCTCCGGCGACGGCACGGACGTCACCGAATCTTTTCGCCTCAACCCCGCGCCGTGGCTCGGCGTGTACTGGTTGCTGGGCGGCTTCCTGCGCAAGCGCCGCAACATCCGCGACATGACCAAAACGCTGAACCGCATCAAAGATGTGGTCGAGGCGGGCTCGACGGGCTCGAGATGAAATCGATCTTCATCACCGGGGCCGGCAGCGGCATGGGCCGCGAGGGCGCCAAGCTCTTCCATGCCAACGGCTGGCGGGTCGGCGCGGTGGACCGCAACGGCGACGGGCTCGCGTCGCTCGGCCGGGAGCTCGGGGCCGAGCGGCTGTGGACCCGTGTCGTCGACGTGACGGACAAGGCCGCCCTGGACGGGGCGCTGGCCGACTTCTGCGCCGGAAACACCGACGGTGGGCTCGACATGATGTGGAACAACGCCGGGATCGGCGAGTCCGGCTGGTTCGAGGACGTGCCACACGAGGCCGCCATGCGCGTGGTCGAGGTGAACTTCAAGGCGGTGCTGACCGGCGCCTACGCCGCGCTGCCCTACCTGAAGAAGACCCCCGGCAGCCTGATGTTCTCGACGTCGTCGTCGTCGGGCACCTACGGGATGCCGCGCATCGCGGTGTATTCGGCAACCAAGCACGCGGTCAAGGGGCTGACCGAGGCGCTGAGCGTCGAATGGCAGCGGCACGGCGTGCGCGTCGCCGACGTGCTCCCCGGCCTGATCGACACCGCCATCCTGACCACCACGACCAACCACTCCGACGATGCCGCGGCGACGATGTCCGCCGAGGAGCTCCGCGCCACCGCGCCCAGGAAGGGCTTGTTCCGGCTGATGCCCGCGACCAGCGTGGCCGAGGCGGCGTGGCAGGCCTACCACCACCCGAGGCGGTTGCACTGGTACGTGCCCAAGAGCATTCGAGTGATCGATCTGCTCAAGGGTCTGAGCCCGGAGTTCGTGCGGGGCCGCATCGTCAAATCCCTACCCGGGCTGATGCCGAAATCGGCCAGTGAATCCGCAGTGAAGGAGTGACCCCGTGCAGAAACGGATGATCGCGACCGCTTTCGTCATCGTCGCCTGCGTCGCCGTCGTAGCCGGGTGCGGGCAGGCGCAGACCACGCCGCTTCGGGCGGCCCGTTTGACCATCGACGGGGCCACCCACTCCGCGCGTCCCCCCGCCTGCAGCCAGATGCAGTCGTACCGGACCATCGACATCCGCGACCGCGACGGCCAGGTGGAGGCCGTGGTGCTGTTCAGCGGCGATCGGGCCATCCCGCAGTGGGTGAAGATCCGCAACATCGACGGGTTCACCGGCAGCTTCTGGGAGGGCGGGGTCGGAAGCGCCCACGTCGAGCTCACCAACCGCGCGTACACCATCACCGGCAGCGCCTACGGCATCAACAGCAGCAACCCCAACAAGGTCGTCACGACGGACTTCAAGATCAGCGCCGAGTGCTGACGCCCGCCTAGGCTTGGACCCGTGAAGGACAGATTGCACTGGCTTGCGATGCACGGCTTCATCCGGGGCGTCGCGCGAATCGGAGTCCGGCGGGGCGACATGCAGGCCAGGCTGGTCGCCGACCCGAAGGTGGCCGCCGACCCGGTGCCGTTCTACGACGAGGTGCGCGCGCTGGGCCCGCTGGTGAAGAGCCGCGTCAGCTACCTCGCCGTCGACCACGCGCTCTGCCATGAGCTGCTGCGGTCCGACGACTTCCGGGTGCTCGAGATCGGCGCGAACCTGCCGGCGCCGCTGCGGTGGCTGGAGCGCCAGGCCCGCGACGACCTCCTGCATCCGCTGCGCGCGCCCTCGCTGCTGGCCGTCGAGCCGCCCGACCACACCCGCTACCGCAAGACGGTGTCGGCGGTGTTCACCTCCCGGGCCGTCGCCGCGCTGCGCGAGCGGGTCGAGCGGACCGCCACCGATCTGCTGGATCGGCTCGCCGACGAGTCCGGCGTCGTCGACATCGTCGCGCGGTACTGCTCGCAGCTTCCGGTCGCGATCATCAGCGACATCCTCGGGGTGCCCGAGCAGGACCGCCCGCGCATCCTGGAGTTCGGCGAGCTGGGCGCGCCGAGCCTGGACTTCGGCTTGCCGTGGCGGCAGTACCGCAGCGTGCAGCAGGGGATCGCCGGATTCAACTTCTGGCTCGCCGACCACCTGCAGCAACTGCGGCGCGCCCCGAGCGACAACCTGATGAGCCAGTTGATCCAGGCGGCCGAAAGTGGCTCTGCCGAAACGCATCTCGACGAAACCGAACTCCAGGCGATCGCGGGGCTGGTGCTCGCCGCCGGGTTCGAAACCACGGTGAACCTGCTGGGAAACGGGATTCGCATGCTGCTCGACGCGCCCGAGCACCTGGAGACGCTGCGCCGGCGCCCCGAGTTGTGGCCCAACGCGGTCGAAGAGATCCTGCGGCTGGAATCGCCGGTGCAGCTCACCGCGCGCATCGCCATCAACGACGCCGAGCTCGCGGGCACCCGGATCGGGCGCGGGGACCTGGTGGTGGTGTACCTGGCCGCCGCCAACCGGGACCCGTCGGTGTTTCCCGATCCGCACCGCTTCGACATCGAACGCCCCAATGCGGGAAAGCATCTCGCGTTCTCCGGGGGCAGGCACTTCTGCCTGGGGGCCGCTCTCGCACGCGCCGAGGGCGAAGTCGGGCTGCGCACGTTCTTCGAGCGCTTCCCCGACGTGCGGGCGGCGGGGGCCGGGAGCCGGCGCGACACCCGGGTGCTGCGGGGTTGGTCGAGCCTGCCGGTGGACCTGGGCCCGGCACGATCACTGGCGCCGGTCGACGTGTAGGCCGATCGCCGGCGCCGTGTGGGTGCGCCGAGTGTGGGCCCTGAGTACGGGCACCGCCTCGGATTCGTCCATAGGCCCCACGCTGGTTGACACCCGTGCGGCAACCGGGTTTATTTGGCCGCTATGACTGAGGTTTCTACGACAGCGGCCGTGACCGGGCTGTGGGATGCGCTTTCGCGACGGGATTGGGACGCGGTCAAGACGTTCCTTTCAGACGACTGCCTCTATGCCGACATGCCGGTCCCCGCGTTGTCGGCGCGGGGCCCGGAGAACATCGTGAAGCGGCTCAAGATGGGGCTGGAGCCGCTGGCGGGCTACGAGAACCACGAGGGCCTGTTGGTGTGCAACGGCCCCGACGCCATCTACGAGCATTCCGAGACTTGGACTTTCGCGACGGGCGAGCGGGGCGTCCTGAGGTTCGTCACGGTGCACAAGGTGGTCGACGGCAAAATCGCTGTCTGGAAAGACTATTGGGACATGAACAGCCTCGTCAGCTTCGCGCCGCCCAATCATTTCGAGGGCCTGGCCACCGGGGACACCAGCTGGGTGTTCGACGCGACCGGTCTGGTCTGACGGTTCGGCTTCTTTACCACCCGGCAACGGGCACCTGACCGGCTGATGGCCGGTGCGTGAATTCTTTCGATCGCCGGTGTGGGCGGCGGCACCAGGGGCTACCAGCCGTCCTGGCGAGCGATTCTCCGGAAAGTCGTTGGGCTGCAGCTACTGCCGGCGGCGCCGGCACCGCCCGCCGGATCAAGTGCACATCGATTCGATGGAAGGGTGAACCCGAAATGGCTATCCGCCTGCTAGTAGCTGTCATGGTCGTGTTGCTTGGCCCATGGGGAGCGGTCTCGGTCGCTCACGCCGAGACCAACGACGACAAGTTCCTGAAAGCGTTGAAGTCCGAGGGCATCACCGACCACGTGTCCACCGGTCACGCGATCGAGGCCGGTCACACGGTTTGTTCGAAACTGGACCAGGGCATGACGCCCAGCCAGGTGGCGGCCGACGTGATCAACAGCAGCAACATGCCCGCCTACCACGCGGGCTACTTCGTCGGCGTGAGCATCAAGGAATACTGCCCGCAGTACATGCCCAAGGACGGCAGCAGCTGACGGCACGCGCTCTCAGCGGCTCCCCGCGTCGAGGTCGTAGACGCGGGCGGAGTTTTCGTAGGCGATAAGGTCGACCACCCGCTTCGCGTCGCTTTCGCACCAGTCGCCGTCGTCGACGAATCGGCGCAGCACGCGATGAATGCCGTTGCGCCACAACCTGGCACCGAGGAAGTGCAATTCGGCGGGCCCGAACCCGTCCGACGAGTACACGATCCTGGGGAAGGGCGCCAATTCCAGCAGCCGGGCGATGAACGCGGGCGCGCGGGAACCGAGCTGGTTCACGCTCAGCCCGCCGTCGAGGTAGACGTTGTTGAAGGCCTGGGCCAGGTAGCCGGCCTCGCGCTCGTAGGGGTAGCAGTGCAGCAGCACGATCGGGGTGTCGCCGGACTGCCGCATGAAGTCGACCAGATACAGCGGGTTGGCCCTGTGCAGGTCGCAGTCCCGGTCGCCGAGGCCGACGTGGAATTGCAGCGGCTTGCCCAGCCGCAGCGCCTGATGCAGGCCGAAACGCAGCAGGACGCGATCCTGCAGCCGGGTCCCGCCGCGGTCGCGCCACCGCGCGGCGGCCTCGGCGACCTGCGGCGGGGACGGCTCGGTCAGGTCGCCGTCGAACCCGCCCCGGTACGCCAGGATCGACTTGGCGCCGACGGCCGTGGCCATCCGCCGGTGCAGGATCTCCTCGAACGCCGACGCGTAGTCGCCGGGCGCCCGCGCGGCCTGCTCGGCGACCTGCTCGAGCCGGACGACCTCGTGGGCGCGGCCGCCGGACAGCTCGCTCAGCTGCCCGGGATCGGCGACCCCGGCGCCGATCCCGGTGTCCACCAGCCAGTCGCTGACCCCGGCGGCCGGCAGAAACAGGCGGGCCAGCCCATCCTCGGTGAATTCGCTGCGCCGCTCCCAATAGGACTGCGGGTCAACGTGTTTGGGCAACCCCAGCAGAGGGGCGCAATGGGCGCGCACCGCGAAGCCGAGCTGTGAGTCGAAACCCGGGTACGCCACCGGTTCGGTGTTGGCCTCGTTGAGCGCGTTCTCGAACCGGCGCCGGTCCCCCGGCGCCAGCCAGCAGCCGTGCACGTGCTGATCGATCAGCGGCACTTCGCCGATGTGCCGGGCCAGATCGCCGTCGGGGACCGTCACAGGCTCCAGGCCATCCGGAACTTGTCCGCCAGCCGCTCGGGGTCCAGGGCGCCGTAGCGGTCGTGCTCCAGGCGGCGGACCGCGACGACCGTGTCGACCACGGGATCCCCCAGGATGCCCCGCAGCAACTCCGAATTATCCAGCGCGGCAATCGCTTCCGCCTGCGCCTCGGGAAATTGCAGCACGCCGTTGCGCTCGCGCTCCGAACCGGAGAGCTTCGCCGGGTCGATCGTCGTCTCCGGCGGCAGCGTCGCGTGCCCCCGGATCCCGTCGAGCGCCAGCCCGAGGATCGCCGCCGACGCCAGGTACGGATTCGCCGAGGGGTCGACGATCTTCACCTCGACGTTGCCGCCGTGCGCGCTGCCCGGGCCGCCCTGGACGAATCGCACTGCGGCCTCGCGGTTCTCGGTGCCCCAGCACGCATAGGCGCCGGCCCAGTTGCCGGGCCGCAGCCGCAGGCCGGACACGATCGATCCGCACAGCACGCCCTGCGCCTCGGGCAGCCCGCGAATCACCCCCGCCACCGCGCTCTCCCCCGCCGGTGTCATGCCCGCGGCCCCGGTCCCGCCGGAGAACAGCGGACCCTCGGGCGCGACCAGCGAGAAGTGCTGGTGTGCACCGGATCCGACGCTGCCGGCGAACGGGGCCGGTGACAGGCTGATGCGCAGCCCGTGACGGCGGGCGGCCCGGCCGACGATGATCCGGGTCAGCACCAGCTGGTCGGCCGCGGCCACCGGCGGCAGCGGCGACAACGATATCTCGAACTGGTTGGGGCCGTACTCG
This sequence comes from Mycobacterium sp. NGS26, assembly GCF_059813025.1. Taxonomy (NCBI): domain Bacteria; kingdom Bacillati; phylum Actinomycetota; class Actinomycetes; order Mycobacteriales; family Mycobacteriaceae; genus Mycobacterium; species Mycobacterium sp. NGS26. The sequence continues at coordinate 86,534 of NZ_JCALDU010000005.1, read as the reverse complement.
GGATGAAACTGCTCGATTCCGACGCCGGCGGTGGTGGCCGTCGCGAGGACGTCCCGGATGAAGGCCTCGTGTTCGAGCACGCCGGCCAGGCCGTACTGCGCCCACAGCACCGACGGCAGTGCCGCGCCGTCCGGGTCGACCAGCAGGAATTCGATCTCGTGGCCGACCGTTGCCTCGATGCCGGCGTCGGCGAGCGCGGCCTCGACCCGCCCCAGCGTGCCGCGGGCACACGCGACGACGGGCGTGCCGTCCTGCTCGAAGAACGCGGCCGGCGCCCACGCCAGCCCGTCGCCGATGATGCGCAGCGCGGACAGGTCGATGCGCAGCCGCTGATCCCCGACCACGCCGACGTCGTCGGTGAAGGCGATGCCGGTCTGGTCGATGGCGAACACGTGCCACGACGGGCTGGCACCCAGCCCGGGATCGGCGAACGTGTTGCTCCGGCGGATCGGCACCGTCTTGGCCAGGGTGAGCCCGGCCGGGTTCACCACGGTGCCGATGACGGTGTCGACGCCCTCGGACTCCAGCTGGGCGATCGCCGCGGCGGCAAGCGGTGTGGCCGTCATGGCAGCCCGACGGGTCGCGTGGCTAGGCGCGGCTGGGCAGGGTCAGCTTGCAGGCCTGGCCGATGTCCAGGGTTCGCAGCATGCGTCCCATGCCGACCCACAGCGCGCAGGACATGGCCAGGTCGGCGAGCAGCTCCTCGGAGAAGTGCTCCTTGCACCGGCTCCAGAAGTCTTCGTCGTCGCGCAACTTGGTGTGCTCGGTGCCGAAGCGGTGGGCGAACTCGGCCGCCAGGCGCTCCTGCTCGCTGTAGCCCGGCCAGGTGCGCCACTCGAGCGCGTGCTCGTAGAGCTCCTCGTCGACGCCCGCGGCCGGGCCGTCCGCGTCGCGGGTGTTCATGCACACCGTGCATTCGTTGTCGTGGGCGATGACCGCACGGGCCAGCTCGCGGGTGCGCATCGGCAACCGGTTCTTGGTGTAGACCGCCTGGCTGAAGTTGGCGATCGCGCCGCCGAGGTCCGGGGATTTCGAGGCCCAGCTGTAGATGTCGTCGTCGGCGAACGTTCCGATTCGGCTCATGGCGTGATGGTACGCCCATCCCCCGGGCCTACCGTCTGGACGGCCGCCGTCGGGCGTTCCTCGTGCCAATCGCGTTGGGCCACAACGCGATGCGCGACGCGTTCGAGCGCGGCCTGCACCTGCCGGTGATCCGGCCGGCCCGCGTAGCCGGGCGAGCGGGCCAGCTTGTCGGTGAGCCACGCCACCAGCAGCGAGTGCACGTAGGCGACCTGTTGGGCCCCGGCCGGGGTCAGCCACATGTCGTCGCCGTCGCGCTGCGCGTAGCCGGAGGCGACCAGGCGGGCGAAGGTGGGCTCCAGCACCTCGAACGGGACGCGCAGGTAGTCGGCCATGTCGGTGAGCCGGGCCGCCCCGTACACCTGGTGGTAGCGGTTGATCCGCAGCAGGCCCCACAACCCGGCGACGTCGAGCCGCGAATCGGGTCGCATCGCGATGCTGCGCAGCCGCATGCCCGGTTCGCCGCGCAGCATCCGCGCGATGGCGTTCTCCAGCATCTGATCGGGCGTCTCGCTGGTGGGCATCCCGAACGCGTCGCCGAGATCGACTGTGCTGTCGTGGATGTCGCGCAGCGGGACCTCGCGCAGGAACAGCGCCAACACGAACCCGACCACCGCGACCGGCACCGCGCAGAGGAAGACCTGGGTGAGCGAGGTGGCGTAGGCCGCCACGATCGGGGCCGCCTCCGCGTGCGGCAGCCGGTGCAACGCCCCGGGTGACGCCGCCGCGGCGGCGGGCGCGTGGCCGGCCGCCAGGGCCGGGCCGATCCGGCTGTGCAGGAAGTTGGTGAACAGCGAACCGAATATCGCCGCGCCGAACGAGCCGCCGATCGTGCGGAAGAAGGTGACCCCCGAGGTGGCGACGCCGAGGTCGTCGAAGCTCGAGGTGTTCTGGACGATGAGGATGAGCGTCTGCATGCACATCCCGATCCCGGCGCCCAGGATCACCAGGAACAGCGACTGCAGGAGCGCCGATGTCGACGCGTCCATTCGCGACATCAGCAGGAACGCCACCGCCATCACCGCGGTGCCCGCGACCGGAAAGACCTTGTATCTGCCCGTGCGGCCGACCAGCGCGCCGCTACCCATCGAGGTGGTCAGCATCCCCACCACCATCGGAAGGGTGCGCAGGCCCGACGTGGTCGCCGAGACGCCGTCGACGAACTGCATGTAGGTGGGCAGGAACGTCAGCGCGCCCAGCATCGCGAACCCGACCACGAACGACAGCACGCAACACACCGTGAACACCGGGCTGCCGAACAGCCGGGTCGGCAGGATCGGCTCGGCGACACGGCTTTCCACCCCGACGAAGATCCCGAGGGCCACCGCGGAACCGGCGAACAGCCCGACGATGGTCGCCGAGCCCCACGGGTAGGTGGTCCCGCCCCAGCTGGTGGCCAGCGTCAGCCCCGTGGCGCCCAGGCCGACCAACAGGATCCCGACGTAGTCGATGACCGGCCTGGTCCGCTGGCTGAGCGCCGGGATGGCAGCCGCGGCCACGAAGAAGACCACGACCGACACCGGCACGTTGATCCAGAACGCCCAGCGCCACGTCAGATGATCGGTGAAGTACCCGCCGAGCAGCGGCCCGATCACCGTGGTGACGCCGAACACCGCGCCCATCGCGCCCTGGTATCGGCGGCGATCCCGCAGCGGGATCACCTCGCCGATCAGCGCCATGGCGGTCACCATGAGCCCGCCGCCGCCGATGCCCTGCAGCGCGCGCGACGCCACCAGCATGCCCATCGACTGCGAAAGCCCGCACAGCACCGACCCGGCGACGAAGAACACGACGGCGGCCTGGAACACCCTCTTGCGGCCGAAGAGGTCACCGAACTTGCCGACCAGGGCGGTGATGACGGTCGACGCCAGCAGGTAGCTGGTGACCACCCACGACTGATGGCCGGCCCCGCCGAGGTCGGCGACGATGGTCGGCAGCGCGGTCGCCACGATCGTCTGGTCCAGCGCGGCCATCAGCATGCCGAGCAAGACCGCCACGAAGATGAAATTCCGTCGCTGCGGCTCTACGGCGACGCTCTCGGGAGCGGACTCGGCGGCCGGGCTGGCCGGGATCGCTGCCGGTGTCGCGCTCGTCATGCCTGCCCTCCCGTCGGCGTCCGATGCTTACGGGTGCCCACGGCCAGGCGGCGGCAATCCGCCGACGATCAGCTAGGCGGGCGCGAGACGCATTGGGCCGAGTACAGCTCCTCGCCCAGCTTCTCCATCAACTCCAGCTGCGTCTCCAGGTAGTCGATGTGCTTTTCCTCGTCGGCCACGATCTTCTCCAGCAGGATGGCGCTGGTGCTGTCCTGCTTCTCCCGGCACATGATGATGCCCGGCTTGAGCCGGTCCATCACCTCGTATTCGATGGCCAGGTCGGCCTCGAACTGCTCGCGCAGCGTCTGGCCGATGCGCAGCGAGAAGAGGCGCTGGTAGTTCGGCAACCCGTCGAGCAACAGGATGCGATCGGTGATCTCCTCGGCGTGGCGCATCTCGTCGAAGGACTCGGCGCGGGTGTGCTCGGCGAGCTCGGTGAAGCCCCAGTTGTCCTGCATCTTGGAATGCAGGAAGTACTGGTTGATGGCGGTGAGCTCGCTGGTCAGCTGCTCGTTGAGCAGGCGCAAAACATCCGGGTCGCCTTGCATGATCGCTCCTACGGTCGAAGGGGGCTGTCACGTCGGGCCGCCGGGAGGTGGGCCGGGCCGGGGCACATCCTGCCGGGGGTTACCAGCAGCACTTTGCCACGCCGATTTCGAATCTTCCAGCAAGGTTTGGCTGCGCTCAGTGGGTCGCTGGGTGGGTGCCGGGCATGACTTAGGTCACCCATGGTTAGGTTAGACTCCACTAATCTTCTTAGGTTAGACTCCACTAATATGAGGCTTGTTCGTTCGGCTTTCGCCCGCGTGGGGAGGGTGCGCTGATGTACGTATGCCTCTGTGTCGGGGCCACCAATCACATGGTGTCCGACGCGGTAGCGCGGGGCGCGTGCACGTCGAAGGAGGTCGCCGCCGCGTGCGGGGCCGGCGCCGACTGCGGGCGCTGCAGGCAGACGCTGCGCGCGATCATCGCCGCGGCGCGCCAATTGGAGCCCGCGCCGTAGCGAGCTGCCGCTCAGCCTCTTTTGTTGAAATCGGCCAGCGCCGCCGCGTTGGCTTGCGCGCCCATCAGCTCGGCGAAGTGAGCGTTTTCCCGCGCGCTGGCCGCCGCGATGTCCGGGCGGACGGGTTCGACCATCGTGTGCTTGACGGCCATCAGGCTCGAAATCGGCTTGGCGGCAAGGATTTCGGCGTGCCGACGGGCCTCGGGCAGCAGGTCGTCCGGCTCGCACACCCGCCAGACCAGGCCCATCCGCAACGCCTCGTCGGCGTCGACCCATTCCGACGACATCAGCAGCCAGGCGGCGTTCTGCCGGCCCACCAGCTGCGGCAGCAGGTATGACGAAGCCGCCTCGGGGGCGACGCCCAGGCTGGTGAACGGGCATTTCAGCCGGGCGGTGGAGGACATGAACGCCAGGTCGGCGTAGCCGAGGACCGTGGCGCCGATCCCCACCCCGACGCCGTTCACCGCGCAGATCAGTGGCTTCGGAAACGCGCTGAGCGCGTCGATCAACCCGGTGAAGCCGTGCTTTCCCGGGGTGAAGCCGGGGTCGCTGATCCGCGCCTGCATCTCGGCGAGGTCGGTGCCGGCGCTGAAGCCGCGCCCGGCACCGGTCAACAACACGACGGCGACGTCGGGATCGTTGGCGGCGGCCAACAGAGCCTCGGCCGTCGCGTCGTAGAGGGCTTCGTTGAACGCGTTGAGCGCCTCGGGCCGGTTCAGGGTCAGGGTGCGCACCCGTTTGTCGTCGTCGATCCGCAGAATCACGGGTGCAGCCTAACGGGTGGTGGATTACCCGTTGCTGTAGACGCGGGTCGGTTCGATCAGCACCACGGCGCGCCGCTCGTCGGCCATCACCCGGTCGTACTCGTCCCAGTTGTCGTGCGTGCCGCCCGCCGCGGTGAAGACCTCGCGCAGCAGCAACCGCAACCGGTCGGCGTCCGTCAGCCAGGGCTGCGCGTCGTCGGGCCCGGCCAACTCGGCGCGGCCCTCGACGGTGGCCCACTGCCAACCGTTGCGAAACGTGACCGCCAGCTGCGGCCGGGCCCGGAGGTTGGCGAGTTTGACCTTGCCGTACGTGGTGAAGCCGAGCGACGGCCGGCTGGTGGCCGGGTGCGGCAACAGGCCGACGTTGACCAACGAAGCCTGCACGGTGCCGTCGGCACGAACGGTGGACACCACCGCCAGGCCGCTTTCGGCCGCCGCCAGCGCCACCGCGTCGTCGAGTGTCGTCATGCGCTGTCCTGTCCTGTGAAGGGCGACCGGAACACGTACCGGCTGGTCGGCACGGTGTCGATGTTCTCGTTGGCGCCAAATGCGGTTGTGCTGGCGACCATCCGGCTCAGGCGGTCCTGCAGGTCGGCGTCGTCGGCGGCGCCGAAGAACGCCTTCAGGTCGGTGATTGCCTCCGCGGGGAACAACTCCTCGACGATGCCGGCGATTCCCGGGGCCCCTTCGGTGAGCGTGCGTACCACCCAGTTCTGGGTGTAGCCGAACGTCGACGGGGTCTCGATGGCCACCGACGTGTGGTCGCGCTGCCAGCGGGTCAGCCAGGTCTCCTGGTCGAGGGCGGCCGGCCGGCGCAGCAGCGCGATGTTGGCCAAACCCGGTGTGCGAGCGCCGGATTGGACGGCCGGCCCGGGCAGCGGGACCGACTCCGTCACCAGGTAGGCGCCCAGCAGCTCACATTCCCTGCCGAGCAGGTCCAGCGCGGCCGCCGTCTGCTTCCCGTAGCACTGCTGGGTCCACAGGCTGACGACCGCGGCGACCGGCGGGTCCAGCGTCGTCAGCGTCATCAACGAGTGCCGGACCGAGCCGTCACGGACGTTGACGGCCAGCCCCGGCACGCCCAGCCCCAGCAGCGCATCGGCGACCGGGCCCCGCTGCCGGGCGCACCACTCGTCGTCGGCGTCGGCGCGCATGAGTACCGCGATGACCTTCTCCATGGGCTGAACCTACAGGGCCGCTGGGCGATCAGGCCGCCGCCTACTAATTGAGTGTGAAGCTAGGGCTTTCGGCGTGAAGCTACGGCTTTGAGAGTGAGCCCACGGCGGGGATTTCGCGATTTCGACGCCCTCAGCTCACACCCAAAGCCAACGATTCACACCCCAACCTGCACACCGCCGCTAGGTGATCAACCCCTACGTGACCAGCCGGACCTTGTGCTCGCCGCCGACCGACTCGCCGATGATGCCGGCGAGCCGCCGATAGGATTCGTCGCGCCCGCTCGAGGAGCGGAACACCAGGCCGATCCGCCGGCCGGGGCGGGGAGTCGCGAACCGCGCAAGCCCGAGCCCGCCGCGCGCGGCCTCCACCGCCACCGCGCTCTGCGGGATCAGGGTCACGCCCAACCCGCCGGTCACGCACTGCACGGCGGTCGCCAGCGATGCGGCCCGGGTGTCGGCGAGCTCGGCGGGCACGCCCGCCTTCTTGCAGACGTCGAGGGCCTGATCGCGCAGGCAGTGCCCCTCGTCCAGCAGGAGCAACGGCAGCCGCGCCAACGCCGCGGCCGGCACCCGGTGCCGGCCGGAAAGCGGATGCCCCGGCGGGACCGCGAGCAGGAAATCCTCTTCGTAGATCGGTATCTCGGTGACCCCGGGGGCATCGGCGGGCAGCGCGATCAGCGCTGCGTCCAGTGCCCCGTCGCGCAGCGCCGCCAGCAGTCGTTCGGTCTGGTCCTCCACCACCCGCAGCGTGAGCGCGGGCAGGCGACGCGCCAGGCCGGCCAGCACCGCCGGCAGCACGTAGGGCGCCACGGTGGGGATCATCCCCAGTCGCATGGTGCCGTGCAGCGGGTCCGATGCCCCCGCCGCGGCGCCGGCGAAGGCCTCCACCGCCTCGGCGACGGCTTGGGCGAACGGTAGGAGTTGCATGCCCTCGGTCGTGACGCGGACCCGCCGCGTCGATCGCTCGATGAGGCGGGTGCCGACGCCGGCCTCCAGCGCCGCCAACGCCTGCGACAGCGTCGACTGGCTCACGCCGAGAGTCGTTGCGGCGCTGCCGAAGTGCCGCTTCTCGGCGACCGCGACGAAGGCGCGCAGCCCGGCAATGGTGGGCTGATAACTCTTATCGGGCATGCCAATAAGTATAGTGCGAAATATCACTTTTACTTCTGACTGGATTCCCGGCATCATGGGTGCAGAAGGCTAATCTTGAGTAGATCCAGATAAGGAACGGACATGGCACTGCTGACAATCGGCGACCAATTCCCCGCGTACCGGCTCACCGCGCTGATCGGCGGCGACCTGTCGAAGGTGGACGCCAAGCAACCGGGCGACTACTTCACCACGATCACCAGCGACGACCACCCCGGCAAGTGGCGCGTGGTCTTCTTCTGGCCCAAGGACTTCACCTTCGTGTGCCCCACCGAGATCGCCGCATTCGGCAAGCTGAACGACGAGTTCGAGGATCGCGACGCGCAAATCCTGGGCGTCTCGATCGACAGCGAGTTCGTGCACTTCCAGTGGCGCGCACAGCACGAGGACCTCAAGCAGCTGCCCTTCCCGATGCTCTCCGACATCAAGCGGGAACTGGTCCAGGCCACGGGTGTGCTCAACGACGAGGGCGTCGCGGACCGGGTGACCTTCCTCGTCGACCCGAACAACGAGATCCAATTCGTATCGGCGACCGCGGGATCCGTGGGGCGTAACGTGGACGAGGTGCTGCGGGTCCTGGACGCCCTGCAGTCCGACGAGCTGTGCGCCTGCAACTGGCGCAAGGGTGACCCGACGCTGGACGCCGGTGAGTTGCTCAAGGCTTCTGCTTAGGCCCGATCGCGACCCGACTGAAAGAAGCGAGATGACTGTAGAGACTCTCAAGGCCGCGCTGCCGGAGTACGCGAAGGATCTCAGGCTCAACCTCTCCTCGATCACCCGCAGCACCGTCCTGGACGCCGAGCAGCTCTGGGGCACCCTGCTGGCCAGCGCGGCGGCGACGCGAAACACCCAGGTGCTGAACGAGATTGGCACCGACGCCGCCGAGAGCCTGTCCGCCGAGGCGTACCAGGCGGCGCTGGCGGCCGCGTCGATCATGGGCATGAACAACGTCTTCTACCGCGGTCGCGGCTTCCTCGACGGCGCCTACGACGACCTGCGCGCCGGGCTGCGGATGAACGTCATCGCCAATCCGGGTGTGGACAAGGCGAATTTCGAACTCTGGTGCTTTGCGGTGTCATCGATCAACGGGTGCTCGCACTGCGTGGTCGCCCACGAGCACACGCTGCGGGAGGCCGGGGTGAGCCGGGAGACCATCCTGGAGGCGTTGAAGGCCGCGGCGATCGTCGCCGGTGTGGCACAAGCGATTACCGCCTCGCAGACGCTGGCCGCGGTCGGCTGACCGCCGCGACGTGACTCGTTCATGACCCCGGCTTGGGTCGCACACGCGATCTGGTGGCAGGTCTATCCCCTGGGTTTCGTCGGCGCGTTCCCGGCGCCTGTGGGATCGGGGCCGCCGGGCCCCGGCGAGCACCGGCTGCGCCGTCTCGTCGATTGGTTCGACCACGCCATCGCGCTGGGGGCATCGGGGATCGCGCTGGGCCCCATCTTCGCCTCGCGCACACACGGTTACGACACCACCGATCACTACCGCATCGACCCGCGCCTCGGCGACGATTCCGACTTCGACCATCTCGTCACCGAGGCGCGCCGCCGCGGGTTGCGGATCCTGCTCGACGGCGTGTTCAACCACGTCGGGGTGGACTTCCCCCGCTACCGGGAGGCCGCACCCGGTTGGTTCAGCGGGGATACCTTCGAGGGCCACTCCGAGCTCGTCACCCTCAACCACGCCAACCCCGAGGTCGTCGCCTACACCGCGGACGTCATGGCGCACTGGCTGCGGCGCGGCGCCGACGGCTGGCGACTGGACGCCGCTTACGTTGTGCCGCAGGAATTTTGGGCCGCGGTATTGCCGAGGGTCCGCGAACAGCATCCGGACGCCTGGTTCGTCGGCGAGCTCATCCATGGCGACTACGCGGCGGTGGTCGACGCGGCCGGGTTCGATTCGGCCACCCAGTACGAGCTGTGGAAGGCGATCTGGAGCAGCCTCAACGACGCCAACTTCTTCGAGCTGGACTGGGCGTTGCAGCGGCACAACACCTTTCTCGCCGGCTTCGCCCCGCTGACCTTCATCGGCAATCACGACGTCACCCGGATCGCCAGCCGGCTGGAAAACCCCGCCCACCTGGCCCACGCGCTGGTGCTGCTGCTGACGGTCGGCGGCGTGCCGAGCATCTACGCCGGCGACGAGTTCGGCCTTCGCGGTGTCAAGGAAGAGCGATACGGCGGGGACGACGCGGTGCGCCCCGAGTTCGGCTCTCCCCCAGCGCCATTGGACGCATTCGGGGCCGAAGTGTGGGAGCTGCACCGCTACCTCGTCGGGCTGCGGCGCCGGCACCCGTGGCTGCATTCGGCGGCGACCACCGCGCTGCGGCTGGAAAACCGGTGCTACGTCTACGCGACCCGCAGCGGCAACGACGCGCTGCTGGTCGCGCTCAACATCGACGACGACCCGCTGCGGCTGACCCTGTCCGAGCTGGGCCCGGCGCGGGCAGAGGTGGTCGCCGGCTCGGCGGCCCCGCCCCAGGACGTCGTCGAGACGGTGGTCGTCGAGCCCAACGGCTGGCGCATCCTGCGCCCCGCCTAACGGGTCAGCCGCGCCACGGTCAGCGGATCCTGCTCGCCGTCGTAGTACTTCTCGAGCAGCGCGACGAAGTCCCCGTTGTCGTCGGTGGCGCGGACGAACAGCGTCATCGACGAACGCAGCTTGAGGTCGTCGGGCGAGCCGAAGATCTCCCCGATCGAACGGCCCCGCACCCCGTTGACCAGTTGGGTGCACTCGTGCAGTCGCGGCCCGAGCACCTCGTGGCGCAGGTAGGCGCGGGCCTCCTCGAGGGAGCCGATGCCGTAGTGGGCCGCCATCGGGCTGCTGCCCAGCCCGCGCAGTTGCGGGAACACGAACCACATCCAATGACCGCGCTTGCGGCCGTCGCGCAACTCGTCGACGACGCCGCGGTAGACCGGGGCCTGCGCGTCGACGAAACGCTTCAAGTCGAAGGGGTCGGCCGCCGACGTCATTCCACTACGGTTGCACACATGGCGGTCAAGCGGCGAGTGCCCAAAGTGCGCGATCTGGCACCGCTGCTCAAATTCAAGCGACCCCGGCTCGATTCGACCGAGCGCCGCCTCGACGCCGCGTTCACCGTCGAGGACCTGCGACGGATCGCCAAGCGGCGCACCCCCAGGGCGGCGTTCGACTACGCCGACGGCGCCGCCGAGGACGAGCTGTCGCTGCGGCGTGCCCGACAAGCGTTCCGCGACATCGAGTTTCACCCGACCATCCTGCGCGACGTCAGCAACGTGACCGCCGGCTGGAACGTGCTGGGCCAGCCCGTCGTCCTGCCGTTCGGGATCGCGCCGACCGGATTCACCCGCCTGATGCACACCGAGGGCGAGATCGCCGGGGCGCGGGCGGCGGCCCGGGCCGGGATCCCGTTCTCGCTGTCCACGCTGGGCACCTGCGCGATCGAGGACCTGGTGACCGCGGTTCCCCAGGGGCGGAAATGGTTTCAGCTGTACATGTGGCGCGACCGCGAGCGCTCGATGGCGCTGGTGCAGCGCGCGGCCGACGCGGGCTTCGACACCCTGCTGGTCACCGTCGACGTGCCGGTCTCCGGGGCGCGGTTGCGCGACAACCGCAACGGGATGACGATCCCGCCGACGCTGACCCTGCGAACCGTGCTCGACGCGGTGCCGCACCCGAAGTGGTGGTTCGACCTGCTGACCACCGAGCCGCTGGCGTTCGCGTCGCTGGACCGCTGGTCCGGCACCGTCGGCGAGTATCTCAGCACGATGTTCGACCCCAGCCTCACCTTCGACGACCTGGACTGGATCAAGGCCCGGTGGCCCGGAAAGCTCGTCGTGAAGGGCATCCAGACCCTCGACGACGCCCGCGCCGCCGTCGAGCGTGGCGTCGACGGCATCGTGTTGTCCAATCACGGTGGCCGCCAACTGGATCGGGCCCCGGTGCCGTTCCACCTGCTGCCCACGGTCGCGCGCGAGCTCGGCAAGGACGCCGAGATCCTGCTGGACACCGGCATCATGTCGGGCGCCGACATCGTCGCGGCGATCGCGCTGGGGGCGCGCTGCACGCTGGTCGGGCGGGCCTACCTGTACGGGCTGATGGCCGGCGGCGAGGCCGGCGTGGCCCGCGCCATCGATATCCTGCAGACCGGGCTGATCCGGACGATGCAGCTGCTGGGCGTCACCTGCCTGGAAGAGCTTTCGCCCGCGCACGTCACGCAGCTGCGGCGGCTGGGCCCCGTCGAGCTGCCGGACTGACGCCGGGAAAGCCGGCCCGCAGTCCCCGGCGGGAACAAACCACGTCCCCCAAAGGTTGAGCGCAACAGACTAAATCTTTGGAGGATGAGTGTCCCAAGCCAAATCGGTGCCGGTGCTGTTCGTCACCGACACCATCGTTTTACCCGGCATGGTCGTGCCGATCGCCCTGGACGACGCCGCGCGGGCTGCCATCGACGCCGCCCGGGCCAGCGAGTCGGGGCAGCTGCTGATCGCCCCCCGGCTCGAGGACCGGTACCCGTCGCACGGCGTGATCGCCAAGATCCTGCAGGTGGGACGCATCGCCGGCGGCGGCACCGCCGCGGTGGTGCGGGGTGAGCGCAGGGCGCAGATCGGGGCCGGGGCAAGCGGACCGGGCCCGGCGCTGTGGGTCGAGGTGACCGAGGTCACCGAGGGCGAGCCGACCGACGAGGTCAGGGCGCTGGCCGCCGAGTACAAGAAGTTGCTGCTGGCCATGCTGCAACGGCGCGAGGCCTGGCAGATCGTCGACTATGTCAACAGCCTGACCGACCCGTCGGCGCTGGCGGACACGTCCGGCTACGCGTCGTATTTGACCGAGGTGCAGAAGCGGCAACTGCTGGAGACGGTGGATGTCGCCGAGCGGCTGCGCGTCCTGATCGACTGGACCGGCGACCACCTGGCCGAGGTCGAGGTCAACGACAAGATCGCCGAGGACGTGCGCGAGGGCATGGAGAAGACGCAGAAGGAGTTCCTGCTGCGTCAGCAGCTGGCGGCGATCCGCAAGGAGCTCGGTGAGGGCGAGCCGGACGGGTCCGACGACTACCGGGCCCGCGTCGAGGCCGCCGACCTGCCCGAGAAGGTGCGCGAGGCCGCGCTGCGCGAGGTCGGCAAGCTGGAACGCGCCAGCGACCAGAGCCCGGAAAGCGGCTGGATCCGCACCTGGCTGGACACCGTGCTGGATTTGCCCTGGAACGTCAGGACCGAGGACTCGACGGACCTGAGGGCGGCGCGGGACATCCTGGACGCCGACCACCACGGGCTGGACGACGTCAAGGACCGCATCGTCGAATACCTGGCCGTGCGGACCCGCCGCGCGCAGCGCGGGCTGCAGGTCGTCGGGGGCCGCGGCTCCGGCGCGGTGATGGTGCTGGCCGGTCCACCCGGCGTCGGCAAGACGTCGCTGGGCGAGAGCGTGGCCCGGGCGCTGGGCCGCAAGTTCGTGCGCGTCGCGCTGGGCGGCGTGCGCGACGAGGCCGAGATCCGCGGGCACCGGCGCACCTACGTCGGGGCGCTGCCCGGCCGGATCGTGCGCGCGATCGGCGAGGCGGGATCGATGAATCCCGTTGTGCTGCTTGACGAAATCGACAAGGTCGGCTCCGACTACCGCGGCGACCCGAGCGCGGCGCTGCTGGAGGTGCTCGACCCGGCGCAAAACCACACGTTCCGCGACCACTACCTGGATCTGGACCTGGACCTGTCCGATGTGGTGTTCCTGGCCACCGCCAACGTGATCGAGAACATCCCGTCGGCGCTGCTGGACCGGATGGAGCTGGTGGAGCTGGACGGCTACACCGAGGACGACAAGGTCGCCATCGCCCGCGACTACCTGCTGCCCCGGCAGCGCGAGCGGGCCGCGCTGGGCGACGACGAGGTCACGGTCACCGACGCCGCGCTGCGCAGGATCGCCGCCGACTACACCCGCGAGCCCGGGGTGCGGCAGTTCGAGCGGCTGCTGGCCAAGGCGCTGCGCAAGGTGGCGACCAAGCTCGCCGGGGACGGCGAGCCGAGGGCCGGCATCGTTGTCGACGAGCCCGACCTGGTCGGCTACCTGGGCCGGCCGCGGTTCACGCCGGAGTCGGCCGAGCGCACCGCGGTGCCCGGCGTGGCCACCGGCCTGGCCGTCACCGGCCTGGGTGGCGACGTGCTCTACATCGAAGCGGGCGCGACCGACGGTGAGCCGGGCCTCCAGCTCACCGGTCAGCTGGGTGACGTGATGAAGGAGTCGGCGCAGATCGCGCTGTCCTACGTGCGCTCGCACGCGTCTGAGCTGGGCGTCGACCCCAAGGCGCTGGACCGGCGCATCCACGTGCACGTGCCGGCCGGAGCGGTGCCCAAGGACGGCCCGTCGGCCGGTGTGACCATGGTCACCGCGCTGGTGTCGATGGCCACCGGGCGCCACGTCCGCTCCGACGTCGGCATGACCGGGGAGGTCACGCTCAATGGGCGGGTGCTGCCGATCGGCGGGGTGAAGCAGAAGCTGCTGGCCGCCCAAAGGGCCGGCCTGTCAACGGTTTTCATCCCGGCGCGCAACGAGCCCGACCTGGACGACGTGCCCGCCGAGGTGCTCGAGGCGCTGACCGTGAAGCCGATGACCGACGTCGGTGAGATCGTCGCGCAGGCGCTGGAGCCCGCGGCCGAGGCGGCGACCGTCGCGGCCTGACGCCGCCCGGCTCACAGCGAACATGTTTCAGCTTCCCCCGGGCCCGGGTACGCCCCGGTGCAGAGGGAGGACCGGCCGGGGGGTTTCACCTCTGCCCGTGTCAGCAAAGACGCGGGTGACGAACCACAAATCAGCGCCGTGAGGCCGCCGGACGGCGGCCGAACGGCTCGATAAGGAGTTCATTCATGAGGTTGAACAGAATTGCTGCTAGTGCCGCCATTGCAGGGTCTCTGGGGTCTGCGGCGCTCGGAATCGGTGCCGGGCTGGCGCAGGCCGACCCGAATGGCCCGAACGTGCCGGGGCCGGTGCCGGGCCCGAACGTGCCCGGCCCGAATGTGCCGGGGCAGGGCCCGAATGTGCCGGGCCCGAATTTCCCGGGGCAGCCGATTTGTAACGGTGGACCGGGCGTGAACTGCAACAATCCGGGCACTCCCCTTCCGCCGGGTCAGCGCCCCGCGCCACCGCCGGGACACTACAACGACCCGGTCGGCTATGGGCTTCCGGCGACCTGGACGTACAACGGTCAGAACAACCTTCCGGTCGTGTACAATCCCGCGGTAAACGCGTGGGGTGTCTTCACGACCGACGGTCAATTCCACGTGTACACGGGCCCCGAGGGAGCCGGGGCCGGGTTCGGAACCGGGGCAGGGGCCGGAACAGGTACCGGAGCAGGACCGGGCAGCTAAAGGCTGACGTTGACGGCCACCCCCAAGCCATGGGGGTGGCCGTTCTCGTCTGCGGCAGAATCGGCAGGCATGGCTGACATTCGGGATCTGAAACGGCAGATAGTGCATCGCGTGCAGCGGCTGGTGGTCAATCCGATCGGCCGGCAATTGCCGGTCACCATGCTCGAGACCACCGGCCGCAAGTCCGGACAACCACGGCGCACCGCGGTCGGCGGAAGCGTGGTGGACAACCAATTCTGGATGGTCTCCGAGCACGGTGAGCATTCGGACTACGTCTACAACATCAAGGCCAACCCCGCGGTGCGGGTGCGCATCGACGGCCAGTGGCGAACCGGAACCGCGCACCTGCTGCCCGACGACGACCCACGGCAGCGGCTGCGCAGCCTGCCGCGGCTCAACGGCGTCGGGGTGCGGACGATGGGCACCGACCTGCTCACCATCCGCGTCGACCTGGACTGACGCGGATCATGGCCTACGACGAGGACCTGGCCAACCGGATCCGCGAACTGCTCGGCTCCGAGCGGGGCGTCGAGGAAAAACGCATGTTCGGTGGCCTCGCCTTCCTGATCAACGGCAACATGTCGGTGGCCGCCAGCGGGCAGGGCGGCCTGCTGGTGCGGGTGCCGCCGGACGACGGCGACAAGCTGGCCGACCGCGCCCACGTCAGCCCGATGGTGATGGCGGGCCGACCGGCCCGCGGCTGGTTGCGCGTCGACAGCGAAGGCGTGAAAACCAAGCGCCAGCTTCAGGGTTGGGTGGCCCGCGGAGTCGGCTACGCGCGCGGCCTGCCCCCCAAATAGCCGCGGCGGGCAGCCCGGTTTGCCCGGGAACGGCGCGGGTACGCGGGCCGGTATGGACAAGTGGCTGGCGCGGCGGCTTCTCGACGTCGCCGGGACGACGTACGCCGCCGAGGCCGGCATCCGGGTCAAAGACAAACCGATGCCCCTGTTCCAGTTGCTGGTGCTGTGCATGCTTGCCAGCAAGCCGATCGACGCCACCACCGCCATGCGCGCGGCCCGCGAGCTTTTCAAGGCCGGCCTGCGGACCCCGAAGGCCGTCCTGGCCTCCGACCGGCGCACCATGATCAGCGCGTTCGGCCGCGCCCACTACGTGCGCTACGACGAGAGCTCGGCCACCCGGCTCACCGGCATGGCGGAGCGGGTGCGCGACGAGTACGGCGGGGATCTGCGCGAACTCGCCGCCCGCAGCGGGCACGACGTCGCCGAGGCGAAGCGAATGCTCAAGAAGTTCAAGGGAATCGGCGACACCGGCGCCGACATCTACCTGCGCGAGGTGCAGGACGCCTGGACCTGGGTGCGCCCGTACTTCGACGACCGCGCAACCGCCGCGGCGAGGCAACTGGGCTTGCCGGCCGACGCCGCGAAGCTGGCAGCGCTGGCGCCGCGCGCCAACGCGCGCCTGGCCGCCGCGCTGGTGCGGGTGGGCCTGGACGACGACCTGCGCCGGCGGGTGACCGGTTGAGCGGCCGGTGACGGTGCGGATCGGCACGTCGGGCTGGTCCTATCAGCACTGGACCGACGTCCTCTACCCAAAGGGGCTGGCGCCCGCCAAGCGGCTGGCCCGCTACGCCGAGGTGTTCGACACCGTCGAGCTCAACGGCAGCTTCTACCGCTGGCCCAGGGATTCGACGTTCGCGGCGTGGCGCGAGCAGCTGCCGGCCGGCTTCACCATGTCGGTCAAGGCCCATCGCGGGCTGACCCACTACCGCCGGCTGGCCTCCCCCGAGCCCTGGATCGAACGGTTCGTCCGCTGCTGGGACCTGCTCGGCGATCGGCACGGCGTGCTGCTTGTCCAGCTGCACCCCGAGCAGCAGCGCGACGACGAGCGGCTCGGCTCGTTCCTGCGGCAGGTGCCGACGTCGATCCGGGTGGCCATGGAGTTGCGGCATCCGTCGTGGAACGATCCGGCCGTGTACCAACTGCTGGAACGCCGCCGGGCGGCCTACGTCGTGATGAGCGGCGCCGGATTGGCGTGTGTTCCGCGCGCCACCACCGATCTGGTGTACGTCCGGCTGCACGGCCCGGATCGGCACGCGATCTACGCCGGCAGCTATTCCGACGATGAGCTGCGGCGCTGGGCCGAGAGGATCGCCGGGTGGGACCGCGACGACAGGGACGTGTGGGTGTATTTCAACAACGACCTGGGTGGGCACGCGGTGCGCAATGCCCTGACGCTGCAAGAACATTTGCGGTGAGCCGGCGCGAGTAGGCTGGGAACAGCGACAAAAGAATGACGAAAGAATGGAGCAGCAATCATGGCCAGCTCGACCGTATTCGTCATCGTCGGGGGCGGCCTCGCCGGAGTCAAGGCGGCAGAAGCGTTGCGCGACAACGGCTTTGACGGCCAGATCGTCTTGTTCGCGGAAGAGGAACACCTGCCCTACGAGCGACCGCCCCTGTCCAAGGAGTTCCTGGCCGGCAAGAAGTCGCTGACCGACTTCACCGTCCAGAACTCCGACTGGTACCGCGAGCACGACGTCGATCTGCGGCTCGGTTCGCGGGTGTCCGCCCTCAACGCGGGCGAACACAGCGTCGCCCTGCCCGACGGCACCACGGTGCGGTACGCGAAGCTGCTGCTGGCGACGGGATCGGCGTCCCGGCGCCCGCCGATCCCCGGATCCGACGCCGAGGGCGTCCACTATCTGCGCACCTACGACGATGCCGTGGCGCTGAATTCCGTTCTCACCGAAGGGTCTTCGCTGGCCGTCGTGGGCGCCGGCTGGATCGGCCTGGAGGTGGCCGCCGGCGCGCGCCAACGCGGCGTCGACGTGACCGTCGTCGAGACCGCCAAGCAACCGCTGGCGGCCGCGCTCGGCGAAACCGTGGGCGAGGTGTTCGCCCGGCTGCATCGCGATCACGGGGTCGACCTGCGGCTCGAGGCGCAGGTCGACGAGATCACCATGGTCGACGGCAGGGCCACCGGGCTGAAAATGCGCGACGGATCGACCGTTGCCGCCGACGCGGTGCTGGTGGCCGTCGGCGCCAAGCCGAACGTCGAGCTCGCCGAAACGGCCGGGCTGTCGATGGGTGACGGCGGCGTGCTGGTCGACGCGTCGCTGCGCACCAGCGACCCCGACATCTACGCCGTCGGCGACATCGCCGCCGCGCAACACCCGCTGTTCGGCTGCCGGATCCGCACCGAGCACTGGGCCAACGCCCTCAAGCAACCCGCCGTGGCCGCGGCCGGGATGCTGGGCAAGCCAGGAGAATATGCTGAGCTGCCCTACTTCTTCACCGACCAGTACGACCTCGGAATGGAATACGCCGGGCACTCCCCCAGCTTCCAGCGGGTGGTGTTCCGCGGCGACGTCGCCGGACGCGAATTCGTCGCGTTCTGGCTCGACGGCGACAACCGGGTGCTGGCCGGGATGAACGTCAACATCTGGGACGTGCTCGACGACGTCAAGGCCCTGATCCGGTCCGGCGCTTCCGTCGACCCCGACCGGCTGGCCGATGCGGGTTCGCCGCTGGCCGAGCTATCGAGCTGACGCCTCGACGGGCGTCCACGCCCCGTCGATGACGTCGGGCGGGCGTTGCGCCTGCAGGCGCTCCCGCTCGGCGCGCCGGCGCTTGATCCGCAGCCGGGCGTCGGCCGGCATGGTGACCAGCTCGTCACACGTCAGGTAGTACACGTCGGCGGCGATGTCGATCAGCTCCGCGGCGGCCCGCCGAGACCCCAACTCGCGCAACGTCATTCGCAGCTCATGCGTGAACCGGATGGTGGTGTCGTGGGCCAGCTCGCGCGAGACGCGGGCGCCGGATGCCAGCCGCCGGGGCAGCGTCGCGGGCGGGGCCGGCTCGGCGGGTGCGGCGGCGGCTTCGGCGGCCGCCGCCAGCAGCATCGCCGGATCGTCGGCGAACACCGTGCCGGCCAGCTCCGCCTCCCCCGGCCCGCGGTGCCCGATCCGGGCGATCGCGGCGTCGAGCGCGGCGGCGGTGCGGGGCGACAGCGCGCGGATGCTGTCCAGGTTGCCCTCCCGGGCCATGGCGCGCAGCGGGGGGTCGTCGCGCAAAACCGCTGCCAGGTCGGCGATCTCGGTCGAGATGGCGCTGCCTTCCATGATCATGTCCAGCCCCGGCACCCTGGTTCCCGCCCCGGTGGGCTCCAGCGCGGCCGCGGTGAGGCCGGTGTCGATCAACGACAGCGCCGTCAGGATCCAGCCCTGGTGAATACGGTCCCGCAGCAGCCGCGCCCGCACCCCGAGGCCCGCGTCGGGCAGCAGGCTCAGCTGCCCGGGATCGAGGTGTTCCGCGGCGGCGGCCGCAGCGTAGGCCCGCGTGTTGGTCCTGAGGTGGCGCAGCACGGCCAGCGAGCGTGCCGTGGCGACCGCTTTGGCGACCGACCCGACCGCACCGCCGGCCAGCAGGGGCGAACCGAGCGGCAGCAGGTCACCGACCTGCGGCTGGCCGACCAGCGCGCGCCGGACGACGGCGTCGGAGTCCCAGCCGGGCAGCTGGGCGGCGGCCACGACATTGGAGGACACCCCGAGGTAGGGGCGGTGACCGAAAACCGCGATCGCCCTGCTGCCCCATTCGTCGGCCACCACGCCGCCGAGCGCGAGCACCCGACCCAGCACCCGGCCGGCGGTGCGCAGCCCGCTCAGCTGGACGTCCAGCGTGATCGGGGTGAGCGGCCCGGGCAGCGCCTCGGCGAGGCCGGTCGCGCTGAAAACCGGGAACCGCGGATCGATCAGGTCGTCGAACTCGCCCTCCACGCCCTCCGGCGCGGCGTTGCGCAGCTCGCCGGGCGGCACGTGCCGCGGCAGCACCTCCACCGGCAGCGCCAGCTCCCCGCCGTGGCTGACGGCACCCGCGGGCCCCAGCCGGCGGCCGACGAGTCCACGCGCGGTGTCGGCCACCGCCTCGATCGCCTGCCAGCCGAACTCGAAGCCCCAATCCTCTTGCGCCGCAGTGATATCCAACTCCGGGATCAGCTGCGACCAGCTGGGGGTCCGATGCGTCCTGGAACGCGGGTCGGCGGAGCGCAGCACCCGCCAGGCCGTGATCACGTTGGTGGCGTCCGGGGTGGCGAGATCCACCACGCCGGTGCGGTCGGTGTCCAGCGCCGACACCAGGAACCGGACCAGGTCGTCGAGGTGCAGCACCCGCATCGTCTGCGCGGAGACCTTGCTGCGCAGCAGCGTGGCCACGGTGCGGCACACCATCCAGTCCAGCTGACGGCCGACCGGCGGCGCGGCCCGGACGACGACGCTCGGCGCCCAACCGGTGGACACCAGCTCCTCGGCCGGCCGGTACAGGTCGGGCCGGCCCGCGGCCTGGGACACGAACAGCAGCCGCGCGCCGGCGCGGGCGGCCGCGTGGGTCACCCGGGCGACCCCGTCGATGTCCGCGCCGCCGGGGGCGGTCGGGTCGACCGGGGCGAGGTGGATGACCGCGTCGGCCTCGTCGGCCAGCTCCTGCAGGACCGGGTGGCTCAGCGGCGCGCAAACAAATTCGACGTCGGGATCGAGGCCGCCGTGCGGGCGCCCAGCAATGCCGCTGACCGTGTGGCCGGCGGCAATGAGCTGCCGTGCGACCAGCCGGCCGACGGTGCCGGTGGCGTCGGTAACCAGGATCTGCACCTGCGCTCACCTCTCCCAACGTCACCCTCGACAATAGGCAAGTCGCATTCGGTTCCGCGACCGTTACCCCGCAAACGGCGCCCTGGCCTGGCGGTATGGCCGGGCGGTGGGTCACTGCAAAGCGGCGCTGCCGTCCGCGGCGACGACGACCTTGGCGCCACCGATGTCTTCACGCACCGTCTCCTGCGCCGCGGCGCGGTCGGTGATCACCGCCAGCGTTCGCGACCCGTCCGGCGTGCGCACGGCGACGAACGCCTTCTCCGGCTGCCCGTCCCGGTCGAACGGCGTCGTCCACGCCTCGACGGTGCCGACGCCCTCCCACTCGACCAGCCCGGTCCGGGTGGGCTCCTCGTCCACCGCCGATTGCACGTCCTCCCAACGGAATTCGGCGGGAGGCTCGGTGCCGTAGACCCCGAAGCTGTGCTTGGTCAGGTAGCCGCCGTTGGCGGTGATCAGGGCGCGCCGCCCGGGGTTGGCGACCAGCAGCCCGGCCACGGTGGCGATCGAATGCGTGACGTAGTTGCTCCACGGGCCGCCCGCGAACGTCAGCCCGCCGGTGACGGTCAGCGGGCGGGCGGGGTCGTCGAGGCTCAACCCCAATTCGGCGGCGGCGACCTGCACCGCCGACGGAAAGCACGAGTACAGGTCGACGTAGTCGACGTCGTCGATGCCCAGCCCGGCGAGCCGCAGCGCCCGGGCCCCGGCGATCCGGATGGCCGTCGACCGGTGCAGCTCGTCGCGCTCGGCGATGGCGGGGGTGTCGTGGGCGTCGGTGCCCGCCTGCGGGTAGACCCAGCGCTCGGCCGGGACCCGCAGCCGCTGCGCCCGCTCGACCGACGTCAGGACCAGCGCGGCGCCCTGGTCGACCATGTTGTTGGAGTTCATCAGCTTGGTGTACGGCCAGCTGATCATCCGGTTCTGCGGGCCGGGCCGCCGGATTTCCTCGGCGGTCACCGGCTTGCGGATCCACGCGTTTGGGTTGCCGACCGCCACGGCGTTGAACCGCGCCCACAACCGTGCGACGCGCGCGAGGTGGTCCCCGACCGACTCGCCATTGGCGACGCGAAGCGCCTGCTCGAAGAGCGGGTAGACGTAGGCCGGGCGGTCCATCTGGATCCTGAGCTCCGCGTCACCGGCCATCGGGACGTCGTCGCCGCTGACCTCGGCCGCCGGCACGGACTCGTCCTGAACCGTCCACTCCAGCCTGCCGCCCCTGGCCCGCAACCCCCGCCGGGTCCGCCAGGTTTCGGCGCCGGCGAGCAGCACCACGCCGGCCCGGCCCGCCTGGATGTCCAGGCAGGCCTGATTGACCAGCGACTGCGGCACGTTGCCGCCGACGGGGCTGTACAGGGTGCGGAAGTTGGCGGCGCCGATCCGCTGGCCCAGCAGCAGCCCGGGGTCCCGATACTGCGCCGACAGCACGTTGACCACCCGGATGGAGTCGACGGCCTCGATCACCCGCGGGCTCGCGGCCTGCCGGGCCGCGGCGGCCATCAGGTCGACCGGCTCGACGGACCGCTTGTCCGGGTCGATCTCGTCGCGGTGGTTGACCTGGCCGCAGCCGATCAGCACCGGTGTCCTGGGGTCGACGGTCACCGGACGAACCTATCGCGGCGTCGGCGCCGGCCCGCCGCGGGCACCGAAGCGTTGGCTATCGTCACAGGCCGACCCACGATCCGGACGGAGACAGCCAACCGATGACCGCGCACCTGAGCTATGTCGAGGCCGTGATCGTCGGCGCCGCCCAGGGCATCACCGAGCTGTTCCCGGTCTCCAGCCTCGGGCACTCGGTGCTGGTGCCCGCGCTGGTCGGCGGGCAATGGGCCCAGGACCTCAACGTGTCCGCGCCGCAATCGCCCTACCTGGCGTTCATCGTCGGCCTGCACGTCGCCACCGCCGCGGCGCTGCTGGTGTTCTTCTGGCGCGACTGGGTGCGCATCGTGGCCGGGTTCTTCTCCTCCGTGCGGCACCGGCGGGTCCGCACGCCCGACGAGCGGCTGGCCTGGCTGATCGTGCTGGCCACCATCCCGGTGGGCCTGGCCGGGCTGGCCCTCGAACAGCTGTTCCGCACCACGCTGGGCAAACCCGTTCCGGCGGCGGCGTTCCTGCTCCTCAACGGCATCGCCCTGTGGGCGGGCGAGGTGTTGCGCCGCCGGGTGGCGCCCGCTTCGGCCGACGCGATACCGGACGAGCGGCGCGAGCACAGCGGCGAGGCCGTCGACAATCGGCTGGCCCAGCTGCCGATGCGCCGGGGCGTGGTGATCGGCTCCGCCCAGATCCTGGCCCTGCTGCCCGGCATCAGCCGCTCGGGCATCGCGATCGTGGCCGGCCTATGGCGCGGCCTGTCGCACGAGGACGCCGCCCGGTTCTCCTTCCTGCTGGCGACGCCGATCATCCTGGCGGCCGGGGTGTACAAGATCCCGGAGCTGTTCGGGCCGCTGGGAGCCGGCATCGGCGGCCCGGTCCTGGCCGGCAGCGTCGCGTCGTTCGTCTGCGCCTACCTTTCGGTGCGCTACCTCACGCGGTATTTCCAAACCCGCACCCTGACGCCGTTCGCCGTCTACTGCGCCCTGGTCGGGGCCGCCAGCCTGGCCTGGCTCACGCTGCGCTGACTGCGTTTGTTGCGCCGCCCCGACGTCGAGTGCTGTGCTTACCGGATGGCAGACACCGAATCCATCGCCCTGAAGGTCCGCGACAAGGTCATCGTGATCACCGGCGGCGCAAGGGGAATCGGCCTGGCTACCGCGACCGCGCTGCACAACCTGGGCGCCAAGGTCGCGATCGGCGACATCGACGAGGTGCGGGTCAAGGAGTCGGGCGCCGCGCTGGGGCTCGACGTCTACGGCAAGCTCGACGTCACCGACCCGCACTCGTTCGCGGACTTCCTCGACGACGTCGAGCGCCAGCTCGGCCCGATCGACGTGCTGGTCAACAACGCCGGCATCATGCCGGTGGGCCGCATCATCGACGAGCCCGACTCGGTCACCCGGCGCATCCTGGACATCAACGTCTACGGCGTGATGCTGGGCAGCAAGCTGGCGGTGCAGCGCATGGTGCCCCGCGGCTCCGGGCACGTCATCAACGTCGCCTCGCTGGCCGGGGAGATCTACGCCGTCGGGCTGGCCACCTACTGCGCCAGCAAGCACGCGGTGGTCGCGTTCACCGACTCGGCGCGGCTCGAGTACCGCGACGCCGGCGTGAAGTTCTCGATGGTGTTGCCGTCGTTCGTCAACACCGAACTGACCTCGGGCACCAAGGGGGCCCGGGGATTCCGGAACGCCGAGCCGTCGGAGATCGCCGACGCGATCGTCGGGCTGGTGGTGCGCCCGCGGCCGCGGGTGCGGGTCACCAAGGCGGCCGGCGCGATGGTCGTCTCGCAGCGGTTCATGCCGCGGGTCCTCGGCGAGGGCCTCAACCGCCTGCTCGGCGGCGAGCACGTCTTCACCGACGACGTCGACGTCGAGCAGCGCCGGGCCTACGAGGCCCGGGCCCGCGGCGAAGAATGAGCGCCGGGTAGAGCGCGGTTCACCGGAGGCGGGGACAATCGGTCCGGTGAGCCTACGAACCCCGACAACCGCGACGTCCGTTCCTCCAGCCCTCTCCGACGACGAGCTGGCCCTCATCGACAAGTACTGGCGCGCCGCCAACTACCTGTCGGTCGGGCAGATCTACCTGCTGGACAACCCGCTGCTCACCGAACCGCTGTCGGCCGAACACGTGAAACCCCGGCTGCTGGGTCACTGGGGCACCACCCCGGGGCTCAACCTCGTCTACGCGCACCTGAACCGCATCATCCGCAACCGCGACGCCAACGTCATCTACGTCACCGGTCCCGGTCACGGCGGGCCCGGGCTGGTGGCCAACGCCTACCTCGAGGGCACCTACAGCGAGGTGTACAGCGGCATCGGGGAGAACACCGACGGGCTGCGAAAGCTGTTCCGCCAGTTCTCTTTTCCCGGCGGCATCCCCAGCCATGTCGCCGCCCAGACCCCGGGGTCCATCCACGAGGGCGGTGAGCTCGGCTACGCGCTGGTGCACGCGTTCGGCGCGGCGTTCGACAACCCCGACCTGGTGGTGGCCTGCGTGGTCGGCGACGGTGAGGCCGAGACCGGACCGCTGGCCACCAGCTGGCACTCGAACAAGTTCCTCAACCCCGCCGTCGACGGCGCCGTGCTGCCGATCCTGCATCTCAACGGGTACAAGATCGCCAACCCGACCGTGCTGGCCCGCATCCCGCACGCCGAGCTCGAGTCGCTGCTGAGCGGCTACGGCTATCGCCCGATCACGGTCGCCGGGGACGAGCCGGCCGACGTGCACCAGCAGCTCGCCGCGGCCCTCGACGACGCGTTCGACGACATCGCGGCCATTCAGCAGGCCGCCCGCGCCGGCGCCACCACCGCGCGGCCGGTGTGGCCGATGATCGTGCTGCGCACCCCCAAGGGCTGGACCGGACCCAAGAGCGTGGACGGCAAGCGGGTGGAGGGCACCTGGCGCGCGCACCAGGTGCCGCTGGCCGCCACCCACGAAAACCCCACGCACCGCGCGCAACTCGAGGAGTGGCTGCGCAGCTACCGTCCCGAGGAACTGTTCGGCGAGAGCGGCGCGCTGCGCCCCGAGCTGCGGGCGATCGCCCCGCGGGGCGACCGGCGGATGAGCGCCAACCCGCACGCCAACGGCGGGCTGTTGCTGCGCGAACTGGACCTGCCGGACTTCCGCGACTACGCGGTGCCGGTCGCGGCGCCGGCCGCCACCATGCACGAGGCCACCCGCGTGCTGGGCGCGTTCCTGCGCGACGTCATCGCCCGCAACCCGGACCGGTTCCGCCTGATGGGTCCCGACGAGACGGCCTCCAACCGGCTGGACGCCGTGTACGAGTCCACCGACAAGGTGTGGCTGTCGCGGACCGAGCCCGACGACGAAAACCTGGCGCCGGACGGCCGCGTGATGGAGGTGCTGTCCGAGCACCTGTGCCAGGGCTGGCTGGAGGGTTACCTGCTGACCGGCCGGCACGGGCTGTTCAACTGCTACGAGGCGTTCGTGCACATCGTCGACTCGATGCTGAACCAGCACGCGAAGTGGCTTGCCACCAGCCGCGAGCTGCCGTGGCGAATGCCGATCGCGTCGCTGAACTACCTGCTGAGCTCGCACGTGTGGCGCCAGGACCACAACGGCGCGTCCCATCAGGATCCCGGGTTCATCGACCTGGTCGCGAACAAGCGGGCCGAGCTGACCCGGGTGTACCTGCCGCCGGACACCAACACGCTGCTGTCGGTGGCCGACCACTGCCTGCGCAGCCGCAACTACGTCAACGTCATCGTCGCCGGCAAGCAGCCGGCGCTGACCTACCTGGACATGGACGCCGCGATCGCGCACTGCACCCGCGGCCTTGGCATCTGGCAGTGGGCGAGCACCGCCGGATCTGCAGTCGCCGAACCCGACGTGGTGCTGGCCTGCGCCGGGGACATCCCGACGCAGGAGACGCTGGCCGCCGCCGACATCCTGCGCCGCGCGCTGCCCGAGCTGGCGGTGCGGGTGGTCAACGTCGTCGACCTGATGCGGCTGCAGCCGGAATCCGAGCACCCACATGGCTTGCCGGACAAGGAGTTTGACGCGCTGTTCACCCGGGACAAGCCGGTCATCTTCGCCTACCACGGCTATCCGTGGCTGATCCACCGGCTCACCTATCGCCGCACCAACCACCACCAGATTCACGTGCGCGGGTTCAAGGAGCGGGGCACGACGACGACGCCGTTCGACATGGTGATGCTCAACGACCTCGACCGCTTCCACCTGGTGATGGACGTCATCGACCGGGTTGAGGGGCTGGCCAGCCGGGCCGCGGTGCTGCGGCAGAGCATGGTGGACGCCCGCCTGGCCGCCCGCCGCTACACCCGCGAGCGCGGCGAGGACGACCCGCAGATCTCCGGCTGGACCTGGGACAACGACTGGACGTGAGCCGGCCGGGCGGGGTCGCCCGGTAAGCTTGCCGGATGCCCGACGCGACGATCGACGCCACTGTGGTGTCGAGCCCCTCGGCGCTGCACCGGTTCCGGGTGCAGCTCGACGTCGCCGTCGTCGTCGTGGTGCTGGTGCTGACCAACCTGATCGCGCACTTCACCACCCCCTGGGCCAGCGTCGCCACCGTCCCCGCCGCGGCGGTGGGGCTGGTGGCGTTGATGCGGGCGCGC
Source organism: Mycobacterium sp. NGS26 (assembly GCF_059813025.1). Taxonomy (NCBI): domain Bacteria; kingdom Bacillati; phylum Actinomycetota; class Actinomycetes; order Mycobacteriales; family Mycobacteriaceae; genus Mycobacterium; species Mycobacterium sp. NGS26. The sequence continues at coordinate 60,130 of NZ_JCALDU010000005.1, read as the reverse complement.
GGCCTGGACTGGTCCGACCTGGGCCTGGGCCGCAGGCATTGGAAGTCCGGGCTCGGTTATGCGCTGGCCGCGGTGGGCGTGGTCGCGTCGGTCATCGGGGTCGGGGTGCTGCTGCCGACGACCCGGCCGATGTTCATGAACCATCACTACGCGACGATCTCCGGGGCGCTGATCGCCTCGATGATCATCATTCCGCTGCAGACGGTGATCCCCGAGGAGCTGGCGTTCCGCGGGGTGCTGCACGGTGCGTTGAGCCGGGCCTGGGGATTTCGCGGGGTCGCGCTGGTGGGTTCGCTGCTGTTCGGCCTGTGGCACGTCGCCACGTCGCTGGGGCTGACGAGCAGCAACGTCGGCTTCACCCGGGTGTTCGGCGGGGGTTTCGCCGGGATGGTGGCCGGGGTGACGCTGGCGGTGTTGGCCACCGCCACGGCCGGGTTCGTCTTCAGCTGGTTACGCCGGCGCAGCGGCAGCCTGCTCGCGCCGATCGCCCTGCACTGGTCGCTGAACGGGCTTGGCGCCCTGGCCGCCGCGCTGGTCTGGCACCTGTCGACCTGAGTCCTCAGACGAGCAACACCGCCGCGCCGGCGATGCGCCCGGCGGCCAGATCGCCCAACGCCCGATCCGCTTGGTCCAGCGGGTATTCCGGCGTGGTCACCTCGATGTGATGCTGCGCGGCGAAGTCGAGGAACGCCCGCGCGTCCGCGCGGGTGTTGGACGTGACCGACCGCATTTGGCGCTCCTGGAACAGGTGCCGTTGGTAGTTCAGGGTCGGGATGTCGGACAGGTGGATCCCGGCGATCGACAGGGTGCCGCCGCGGTCCAGCGCCGCCATCGCGGGCAGCACCAGATCACCGACCGGAGCGAACAGGATCGCGGCGTCCAGCGGCACCGGCGGCGGATCGGCGGCGCCCTGCGCCGACGCGGCGCCGAGCTTGACCGCCAGCTCCTGCGCCTCGACCCCACGGGTCATCACGTGCACCTCGGCGCCTTGGGCCAACGCGACCTGCGCGGTGATGTGGGCGCTGCCGCCGAAGCCGTAGATCCCCAGCCGGCCGCCCGGCGGCAGCTCGGCGCGCAGCAGTGACCGGTAGCCGATGATGCCGGCGCACAACAGCGGGGCGAGCTCGGTGTCGCTGTAGCCGCTCGGCAGGTGGTGCGCGAAAGCCGCTGGCACGGTGGCGAATTCGGCGTATCCGCCGTCGGCGTCCCAGCCGGTGTAGCGGGAGTCCGGACACAGGTTCTCGGCGCCCCGGCGGCAGTACTTGCAGGCCCCGCAGGTGTGGCGCAGCCAGGCGATGCCCACCCGGTCGCCCGGTTTGAACTCGTCGCCCGCGTCGGAGCCGACCTCTATGACCTCCCCCACCACCTCGTGGCCCGGGGTCACGTGCTCGCGGTGCACGGGAAGGTCGCCCTCGGCGACGTGCAGATCGGTGCGGCACACGCCGCACGCGCGCACCGCCACCAGCAGCTCGGACGGCTCGGGGCGCGGCACTTCGGCGGTGACCCGCTCGAGCGGACCGGTGTCCATGGGGCCGGGCCGACGCACTCGCCAGGCGCGCATGGTCGTTGTCGCGACGGGGGCCATCAGTCCATCTTGCCGCTATCCGCCACGGCCGCAACGGTTTCGCCGGGTCAGGTCCTTCGGACCATGCCGACGATCCAGAGCAGGATCACCGAGCCGAGTATCGCCGTGAACAGGGTGAACCAAAAGCCGCCGGCGGCGGTGTCGACGAAGAAGCTCAGCAGAAATCCGCCGATCAATGCGCCGATGATGCCGATGACGATGTTCATCAGGATGCCGGACCCGCCGCCCTTGACGATCTTGCCGGCGATCCAGCCCGCGATGCCGCCGATGATGATGTAGCCGATCCAGCCGACACTGGTCAGCGTTGTCGAGCGGGCAAGATATTCGGTTGCTGCCGTCACGTCCATCCGGGCCTCCCTGCATTCGCTGGCAAAGCCCGGTTCGTTTGCCGGGCCGTGCTCTTGGTATACCCCGTTTACGTCACGAATTGCGGGCCGAACCGGCGACGGTACGGCAAACCGATCGGCGGGTCAGGCCGGTTGGGTCTGCTGTGGCGCCGGCGCGGGCGTCGGAGTGACCTCGCCGGCGGGTGCTTGGGCCGGCGGCGCGGCCGGCGGCGGCGCGCCCGGTGCCGGCGGCGCGGGTGCGGCGGGAGCCGGGGCGGGCGGCGCAGGAGCCGGCGCCTCCGGCGCGGGCGCCCCGGGCGCTCCCGGCGCGGCGGCGGGTGGCGGCGGGGCTGTCCAGGGCTGGATCGACTGGGCGAGTGCCGTGGCCGCGTTCGTGTCCACCGGGTCGTTCGCGGTGCCGAGCCACACGACGAACCAGCGCTGCGGCGGGCTAGCCGTGGATGACCCGACGACGCCCGTCCAGATCTGGCCGTTCGGCTTGCTCGGGTCGCTGAACTTGACCTCGTAGTACGACGCGCTTCCGGTGATCCCGTTGGCGCCGGTCAGCGTGGACGTCGACTGGTTGATCCGCGTGCCCGGGTACGGCATGAAGAACTCGCCCATGTCCGAGCCGAGCCGGACCGCGGCCTTGGCGTTGTTGGCTTCGGCGCTGGCGTAAAGCTTTTGATCCAGCCGGCCCATCACGATGCGAGTGTCGTTGGCCACCGGCGGCGGCTGATTGGGCATCGGCGGCTGGCCGGTCGTCTTGCTCAGCAACTCCGAGCCGTAGTCGAGGTGGGACGCGTCCGACTCCACCCAGCCGGGCGGAAGCACGAAGCTGAATCCGCCGACGGGGTTGCCGATCCGGCCGGCGTTGGGGTCGACGGCCGGCGGTGGCGGCGCGTTCGGGTCGACCGGTGGCGGCGGCGCGGCGTTCGCATCGCCCGGCGCCGGCGGCGCATTCGGAGCGGGCTGCGCGTTCGGCGCGGGGGCGGCCGGCGGCGGGGCGGCCGTGGTTGCCGGGACCGGGGTGGGGGTCTCCGGATCGGCGTGCGATGTCGCCGGCAACGCGATGGTGACGGCGCTGGCGCCGGTCACCGTGGCGATCGCCAGCGTTGCCCACAGGGCTTTGCGGCGTGTCGAGTTCGGGTCCACCTGATCCATGGCGACGAACCTACCGTGTTACGGCTGTGACGCAAGGGTGCGCTGCTGACGATGCGGTGCGGTTTTCCCGATGTTGCCAATGTGCAACCAGTTTCGACGGCGCGCGGTCCGTCCCGACGGTCAGGAGCGAGCGGGCCGCGCGGCCGCCGGATACAGCGTCACCTCGGTGGCCTTGACCGAGAACCACACCTCCTCCCCCGCCGCCAGCCGCAGCTCCGACGCGGCGTCCACGGTGATTTCGGCGGCCAGGCCCGGCGCGCCGTCGGGCTGCTCACGGGCCCGCACCAACACGGCGGACCCGCGCATACCCAGCTCCGCGACGGTCAGCCGGACGCAGTTGCGCGGGCTGCCGTGCGGCGGCTCTCGGTAGACGGCCACGGCCGACGGCGGGAACACCGCGACGGCGTCCTGCCCGCCGCCGAGCTCCTGTGCCGGCATCCCGTGCCATGGCTCGCCGGACCGGGCGCGCAGCGAGCCGTCGGCCCCGATCGTCCCGTTGACCAGGTTGATGCCCGCGATGCGGGCGCCGAAATGGCTGCGCGGCGCGGCGAGCACCTCGGCCGCCGGACCGATCTCGGCGACCCTCCCGGATTCGAGCACCAGCACCCGGTCGGCCAGGGTGAGCACGTCCAGCAGGTCATGCGTTATCAGGATCACCGCGCAGCCGCTGCGGGCGACCACGCCGCGCAGCACCGCGCGGATGGCCGCGGCCGCGGCGACGTCCAGCCCGGTCAGCGGCTCGTCCAGCAACAACACGTCGGGCTCGGCCGCCAGCGCCCGCGCGATTGCCACCCGCTGGGCCTGACCGCCGGACAGCCGCCGCGATTTCCGGTCGGCGAGCTGCTCGGCGCCCACCTCGCGCAGCCAGCGCAGCGCCCTCGATCGCTCTTCGGCGCGCCGCCCGCCACGCGACTTGCCGACGATCCTGCGACGGCTGTGCGGCCCGAACGCCACGTTGGCGGCGACGCTCAGGTGCGGAAACAGCAGCGGATCCTGCAGCAGCAGCCCGACCCGGCGATCGTGGGTCGCCACCTGCACGCCGGCGGCCGTGTCGGTCAGCACCCGATCCCCCAACCGCACCACGCCCTCGTCGGGACGCACCAGCCCCGCGATGACGTGCAGGGCCGTCGACTTGCCCGCGCCGTTGGGCCCCAGCACCGCGAGCACCTCGCCCGCCGACACCGAGAACTCCACGTCCAGCCCGCGGTCGACCACCACCGCGCGAAGCCGCAACTCGCTCATCGCCGGCTACCCCGCCCCCGGCCCGGTCAGCCTGCGCGCGCCCAGGCCCAGCACCACCAGCGCCGCCACCGCCACCAAGAGGATCGACAGCGCCACCGCCGCGTTCGCGTCGGTCACCCGCTGCAGGTAGATCTCCAGCGGCAGGGTGCGGGTCACGCCCTGCCGCGAACCCGCGAAGGTCAGCGTCGCGCCGAACTCCCCCAGCGAGCGGGCGAACGCCAGCACCGCGCCCGACACCACCCCCGGCAGCAGCAGCGGCAGGGTGACCCGCCACCAGACGGTGCTGGGCCGCGCCCCCAGCGTCGCCGCCACCACCTCGTAGTTGGCTCCGGCGGTTCGCGCGGCGCCCTCGAGGGAGATCACCAGAAACGGCAGCGACACGAACGTCTGCGCCAGCACCACCGCGGTGGTGGAAAACGCGATGCTCACCCCGGCGGCCTCCAGGTACCGGCCGACCAGGCCGAGCCTGCCGAACGCGTACAGCAACGCTATGCCGCCGACCACCGGCGGCAGCACCAGCGGCACCAGGATCAGCGGCCGCAGCACCCGCACCAGCCGCCCAGCGCCGCGGGCCAGCACCAGCGCCATCGGCACCCCCAGCAGCACGCACAGCACCGTGCTGGCCGCGGCGGTCTTCAGGCTGAGCAGCAGCGCCGTCTTCGACGACGAGCTGGTGATCAGCGACCAAAAGTTGGGCCAGTCGACCTCGATCGCGATCGACAACAGCGGCAGCGCCACGAAGACCACCCCGGCGGCGGCGGGGACGTACACCCAGCGGGGCAGAGCCGTATTCCCTTGCACGGCTCAGGGTTTCGCGAAGCCCGACTGGGCCAGGACCTGCTGCCCCGCGTCGGACGTCACCAGCGCGACGAACTTCTGCGCCAGGGCCGGTTTCGGCGCCTTCTTCAGCACCCCGATGGGATAGACGTTGACCGCACCGGACGCCTCGGGGAAGTCGACGGTCGCCACCTTGTTTCCGGCGGCGTGCGCATCGGTGACGTAGACCAGCCCCGCGTCGGCCTGCCCGCTGGTGACCTTGTTGAGGACGTCGGTCACGCTGGGTTCCTCGCTGACCGGGTTGAGCCGCACGCCGGTGCCGTCCTCGACGCGCCGGGCCGCCGATCCGCAGGGCACCGGCTGCTGGCAGATCACCACGGCGAGCCCGGGCCTGGCGAGGTCGGCGAACGATCCGATCCTTTTCGGGTTGCCCGGCGTCGTGACGATCACCAACGTGTTGGACGCGAAGTTCGCCGGGTCACCGGCCAGCAGCCCGGCCCTGGCGACCGTGTCCATCTGCGCGGTGTCCGCCGATGCGAAGACGTCGGCGGTCGCGCCCTGGGTCAGCTGGGTCGCGAGCTCCGAGGAGCCGCCGAAATCGAACTCGACGCCGCTGCCCGGGTTGTCGGTCTTGAACCGCTGGCCGATCCGGGTGAACGCGGGTTTCAGCGAGGCCGCCGCGAAAACCACGATCGACCCGGACGCCTGCGGCTTCGAGGCGCAGGACGCCGTCCCCGGCAGCAGCATCGCGGACAACAGAAGGCCCAGGAAACGGCGCATGGGTGAACCCTAACGCGCCGACGATGCGGCCCGCCGGGGGCCAAATAGTCGCAAACGAGTGACGGCCGAATAGTTATGCAAATGATCTGCGCGGCGCGCCCGACGGGATTTCCCCGAATAGCTACTGTCCAGTAACATCGACCGGTATCGACGTTCAACGTTGAGCACGAGGAGGTCATGGCTGTGGAGGTGCTGGTCACCGGCGGGGATACGGCGCTGGGGCGCACAGTGGCCGAGGGCTTCCGCGATGACGGTCACAGGGTGACCCTCGTGGGCTCGCGGCGCAGCGACCTCGAGGTCGCTGCCAAAGAGCTGGACGTGGACGCGATCGTCTGCGACACCACCGACCCGGCGAGCCTGGAATCGGTTCGCGGTCTGTTCCCCCACCACCTCGACACGATCGTCCACGTGCCGGCCCCGGACTGGGACGCCGGCGACCCGCGCACCTATGCGCTCTCCGACACGGCCACGGCATGGCGCAAAGCGCTCGACGCGACGGTGCTTTCGGCGGCGCTGACGGTGCACGCCGTCGGCGACCACCTGCGCTCCGGTGGCTCCATCGTTTGCGTGGTGGCCGAAAACCCGCCAGCCGGCAGCGCCGACGCCGCGATCAAGGCGGCCCTCTCGAATTGGGTTGCGGGACAGGCGGAGATCTTCGGCACCCGCGGGATCACGATCAACGTGGTGGCACGGGGCCGCAGCGCCCAGGCCGGTTACGACGGCCTCTCCCGGACGCCGCCGTCGGTCGCGACGGAGGTCGCCCGCCTGACGCTGTTCCTCACCACCTCGGCGGCCCGCCACATCACCGGCCAGACCCTGCACGTCAGCCACGGCGCCCTGGCCCGTTTCGCCTGACGCTGAATCCGGGCCGTATCCCGACGCGGGGCGCCGCACTACGGTAGACGGCGTGGCTATTCGACTCGGTCTGCAGATTCCCAACTTCTCCTACGGCACCGGGGTGGACAAACTCTTCCCCACCGTCCTGGCCCAGGCCCGCGAGGCCGAAGCGGCCGGTTTCGACTCGGTCTTCGTCATGGACCACTTCTACCAACTGCCCATGCTGGGCGATCCCGACCAGCCGATGCTGGAGGCCTACACCGCGCTGGGCGCGCTGGCCACCGGCACCGAGCGGGTGCAGCTGGGCACCCTGGTGACCGGCAACACCTATCGCAACCCGGCGCTGCTGGCCAAGATCATCACGACGCTGGACGTGGTCAGCCAAGGCCGGGCGATCCTGGGGATCGGCACCGGCTGGTTCGAGCTCGAGCACGACCAGCTGGGCTTCGAGTTCGGCACGTTCACCGACCGCTTCAACCGGCTCGACGAGGCGCTGCAGATCATCCTGCCGATGATCAAGGGCGAACGCCCGACCTTCGAGGGCAAGTGGTATCGCGCCAACCAGGCCATGGCCAATCCGCGCTTCCGCGACCACATTCCGTTGATGATCGGCGGCAGCGGCGAGAAGAAGACGATCCCGCTGGCCGCGCGCCACTTCGACCACCTCAACGTCATCGCCGGGTTCGACGAGCTGCCGGCCAAGGTGAAGGTCGTGCGGCAGCGCTGCGAGGAGATCGGCCGCGACCCGGCCACGCTGGAGACCAGCACGCTGACCACGGCCGTCGTCGACGAGAACTTCGGTGCCGACCGCATCCCCGCGGAGATGACCCAGCGCATGGTGGCCGGCAGCGCCGAGTCGGTCGCCGACCAGATCAAGACCAAGGTGCTGGACGCCGGGATCGACGGGGTGATCATCAACATGCCCTTCTACACACCCGGGGTCATCGCCGCCGCCGGGGAGGCGCTGCGGCCCCTGGTCGGTCTGTGAGCGCAGCCAGGGCGGCGAGCCGGTGTGGGTCATTACACATGCAAACGAATTGGGTTTCGGGTGTCCGCTGACTAGCGTGGTAGCTAACTGAATTCGCGCGTCAAGAAGCCCCGGCAGGAGCAACCCGAACATGAGCACGCAGGCGGAAACCACTGCTGCACCCGAGCGTCGTCATCAAGTCGTCATCATCGGATCGGGTTTCGGCGGGCTCAACGCGGCAAAGAAGCTCAAGCACGCCGACGTCGACATCAAGCTGATCGCCCGCACCACCCACCACCTGTTCCAGCCGCTGCTGTACCAGGTGGCCACCGGCATCGTGTCCGAGGGCGACATCGCCCCGCCCACCCGGGTGGTGCTGCGCCGGCAGCGCAACGTCCAGGTGTTGCTCGGCGACGTCACGCACATCGACCTGGAGGGGCGGTTCGTCGTCTCGGATCTGCTGGGTCACGTCTACGAAACCCCTTACGACACACTGATTGTCGCCGCCGGCGCCGGCCAGTCGTACTTCGGCAACGACCACTTCGCCGAGTTCGCGCCCGGCATGAAATCGATCGACGACGCGCTCGAGGTGCGCGGCCGCATCCTGAGCGCCTTCGAGCAGGCCGAACGCTCCCGCGACCCGGAACGACGGGCCAAGCTGCTGACGTTCACGGTCATCGGCGCCGGCCCCACCGGCGTCGAAATGGCCGGGCAGATAGCCGAATTGGCCAACCACACCCTGAAGGGGTCCTTCCGGCACATCGATTCCACCCGGGCGCGGGTGATCCTGCTCGACGCCGCGCCGGCGGTGCTGCCGCCGTTCGGCGAAAAGCTCGGTGACCGGGCGGCGACGCGGCTGCAGAAGATGGGCGTGGAGATCCAACTCGGGGCGATGGTCACCGACGTCGACCGCAACGGCATCACGGTCAAGGACTCCGACGGCACCACCCGGCGGATCGAAACCGCGTGCAAGGTGTGGTCCGCCGGGGTGCAGGCCAGCGGGCTCGGCCAGGACCTCGCCGAGCAGTCGGCGGTCGAGATCGACCGGGCCGGGCGGGTCAAGGTGCTGCCCGACCTGTCCATCCCCGGGCACCCGAACGTGTTCGTCATCGGTGACATGGCCGCCGTCGAGGGCGTGCCGGGGGTGGCCCAGGGCGCCATCCAGGGCGCCAAGTACGTCGCCGGCCTGATCAGGGCCGAGCTCGGCGGGGCCGACCCCGCCGAGCGCGAGCCGTTCCAATACTTCGACAAGGGCTCGATGGCCACCGTGTCGCGGTTTTCCGCGGTCGCCAAGATCGGCCCCATGGAGTTCAGCGGGTTCATCGCCTGGCTGATGTGGCTGGTGCTGCACCTGGTCTACCTGGTCGGCTTCAAGACCAAGGTCAGCACGCTGCTGTCGTGGACCGTGACCTTCCTGAGCACCCGCCGCGGCCAGCTCACCATCACCGAGCAGCAGGCGTTCGCCCGCACCCGCCTCGAACAGCTGGCCGTGCTGGCGGCCGAGGCGAAGCGGCCGGCGGCCCGGCGGGCCAGCTAACGGGCTACGCCTCGAGGTTCTGCAGCCGCACCTGACCCCGGGCGACGACCCGGTCGTCGGCGTCGGTGATGGTGACCAACCACAACTGCTGGCTCCGGCCGCGGTGGATCGGTTCCGCCCTGCCGTAGACCGTCCCCGAGCTGATGGACCGCAGGAAATCCGTGTTGTTGTTGACCCCGACGACGTTCCCGCCGCCGTGCGCGGCGCGCCAGGTGTAGGCGGACACGCTGGCCATGCTCTCGATGATCGAGCAGTAGACCCCGCCGTGCACCAGGCCCATCGGCTGCAGCAGTTTGGGTGTGACCTCGAGTTGCGCCCGGGCCCCGTCGGGGCTGAGCTCGGTGAATTGCAGCCCCAACTCGCTGTCGAACGGGGCGGTGAAATCCGGCGGGAGAAGCTCTTCGGGCGATGGCACGCCAATGTGTCTACACCATCGGTGAAAACGGGCGAGCCCCGTGCACGGGGCACGGGGCTCGCCGATCGAGTAGACCGGGGGTCACTGCAGCCCTCAGGACTCTGCCGCGGTCGTGTCGCTCGACCGGTTTAGCATAGGCAAGGCTGCCCTAATTTCGCAAGGGCTCGGCGCGGGTTCCGCACTCACAGTTATTCGCCAGCCTTCGGTACGACAGCCGGTAGTAATCGGGAGTACGCTTGTGGCAACGCTCAGGAGATGAACGAACTATGGCAAAACTGACACGGCTCGGGGATCTGGAACGCGCCGTCATGGATCACCTGTGGTCCACCCCGGAACCCCAGACCGTCCGCCAGGTCCACGAAGCGCTGTCGGCGCGACGCGACCTTGCCTACACCACGATCATGACCGTGCTGCAACGGCTGGCCAAGAAGAACCTGGTCTCCCAGATCCGCGACGACCGGGCGCACCGCTACGCGCCCGTGCACGGCCGCGACGAGCTGGTCGCGGGGCTGATGGTCGATGCCCTGTCCCAGGTCGAGGATTCCGGCGGCCGGCAGGCCGCGCTGGTCCACTTCGTCGAGCGCGTCGGCGCCGACGAGGCGGACGCGCTTCGGCGGGCACTCGCCGAATTGGAAGCAACCCAACGCAAAACGCCATCGGCTGGCGCTAACGCGGAGGAGTAAGGGAGACTAGCAGCGTGTCCGCGGCGGCCTTCACCCTCCTCGCGGTGCTGCTGGTCGGCCCGGCGCCGGCACTGTTGGCACGCGCGGGGTGGCCGCTGCGCGCTCCGCGCGCCGCGATGGTGCTGTGGCAGGCCATCGCCCTGGCCGCGGTGCTCTCGGCGTTCAGCGCCGGCATCGCGATCGCCACGCGGGTGCTCATGCCGGGCCCCGACGGGCGGCCCACGGCCAGCGTCGTCGGCGCCGCCGGCCGGCTCGGGTGGCCGCTGTGGACGGCCTACATCGCGGTCTTTGCGCTGACCGTGCTGGTCGGTGCGCGGCTGATGGTCTCGGTGGTGCGGGTCGCCATCGCCAACCGGCGACGCCGGGCCCACCACCGCATGGTGGTCGACCTCGTCGGCGTCGGCCACGATGCGGTGCTCGCCCAGCCGTGCGCCCGGGCGCGCGACCTTCGGGTGCTGGACGTCGCGCAACCGCTCGCCTACTGCCTGCCCGGCGTGCGCAGCCGGGTCGTCGTCAGCGAGGGAACGCTCACCACGCTCGCCGATACCGAGGTCGCCGCCATCCTCACCCACGAGCGGGCCCACCTGCGCGCCCGCCACGACCTGGTCCTGGAGGCCTTCACCGCGGTGCACGCCGCCTTCCCGCGACTGGTCCGCAGCGCCAACGCGCTGCGGGCGGTGCAACTGCTCGTCGAGTTGCTCGCCGACGACGCCGCGGTGCGCGCGACCGGCCGCACTCCCCTGGCCCGCGCGCTGGTCGCCTGCGCCTCCGGGCGGGCGCCGTCGGGCGCGCTGGCCGCCGGCGGTCCCAGCACGGTGCTGCGGGTGCGGCGGCTGTCCGGGCGGGGCAACAGCCTGGTGCTGTCGGCCGCCGCGTACCTGGCGGCGGCGGCCGTGTTCGTGGTGCCCACCGTCGCGCTGGCCGTGCCGTGGCTCACCGAGCTACAGCGCTTGTTCAACGTCTAGCGGCGGCGCGGGGGCGAAACACTTTGGAGGACCGCCGGTTCGCTGTGCCAGAGTGTGTCGGGATCGCCGTCAAATGGCGCGACTGAAAGGCAGCACATGAGTTCGTCGGATACCCGGCCAGGTTCCAAGACCGGCACCGCGCAGATCGGGGTCACCGGCCTGGCCGTCATGGGCTCGAACATCGCCCGCAATTTCGCCCGCCACGGCTACACGGTCGCGCTGCACAACCGGTCCGTCGCCAAGACCGACGCGCTGCTCGAAGCGCACGGCGACGACGGCAACTTCGTGCGATCGGAGACCATCGAGGAATTCCTGGACGCGCTCGAGAAGCCGCGGCGGGTGCTGATCATGGTCAAGGCCGGCGACCCCACCGACGCCGTCATCGATCAGCTCGCCAACGCCATGGAGGAAGGCGACATCATCATCGACGGCGGCAACGCGCTCTACACCGACACCATCCGCCGCGAGAAGGCGATGCGCGAACGCGGGCTGCACTTCGTCGGCGCCGGCATCTCCGGCGGCGAGGAGGGGGCGCTCAACGGGCCGTCGATCATGCCGGGCGGGCCGGCCGAGTCCTATACGTCGCTGGGCCCGCTGCTCGAGGAGATCTCCGCACACGTCGACGGCGTGCCGTGCTGCACCCACATCGGCCCCGACGGCGCCGGGCACTTCGTCAAGATGGTGCACAACGGCATCGAGTACTCCGACATGCAGCTGATCGGCGAGGCCTACCAGCTGCTGCGCGACGGGCTGGGCAAGACCGCCGGGCAGATCGCCGACGTGTTCGACGAGTGGAACAACGGCGACCTGGACAGCTTCCTGGTCGAGATCACCGCGCAGGTGCTGCGCCAGACCGACGACAAGACCGGCAAGCCGCTGGTGGACGTCATCCTCGACGAGGCCGAGCAGAAGGGCACCGGCCGCTGGACGGTGAAGTCGGCGCTGGACCTCGGGGTGCCGGTCACCGGCATCGCCGAGGCGGTGTTCGCCCGCGCCCTGTCGGGTTCGGTGGCCCAGCGCAGGGCCACCACCGGGCTGGCGTCGGGCGAGCTCGGTGAAAAGCCAAGCGATGCAACTCAATTCACCGAAGACATCCGGCAGGCCCTGTACGCGTCGAAGATCATCGCGTATGCTCAGGGCTTCAACCAGATCCAGGCCGGCAGCGCCGAATACGACTGGGGCATCACGCCCGGCGACCTGGCGACCATCTGGCGCGGCGGCTGCATCATCCGGGCCAAGTTCCTCAACCGGATCAAGGAGGCCTACGACTCCGACCCCGACCTGCCCACGCTGATCGTGGCGCCGTACTTCCGCAGCGCGATCGAGGCGGCGATCGACGGCTGGCGCCGCGTGGTGGTGACCGCCACCCGGCTGGGCATCCCGATCCCCGGGTTCTCCTCGGCGCTGTCCTATTACGACGCGCTGCGCACCGAGCGGCTGCCCGCGGCGCTGACCCAGGGCCTGCGCGATTTCTTCGGCGCGCACACCTACGGCCGCATCGACGAGGACCCCGGCAAGAAGTTCCATACCCTGTGGAGCGGGGACCGCACGGAGGTGCCCGCCTAGTTCGGCCAACTAAACTGGCCCGCAGGTACACGGTGGGGCGATAGCGAATGAAATTTCTGGACGGGCACCGGCCTGGGTACGACCTGACCTACAACGACGTGTTCATCGTGCCGAACAGCTCCGACGTCGCGTCGCGGTTCGACGTCGACCTGGCCACCGGCGACGGCTCCGGCACCACCATCCCGGTCGTCGTCGCCAACATGACGGCCGTAGCCGGGCGGCGGATGGCCGAAACGGTGGCCCGCCGCGGCGGCATTGTCATTCTGCCGCAAGACCTTCCGATCACCGCGGTGCAGCGGACGGTGGAATTCGTCAAGAGCCGCGATCTCGTCCTCGACACCCCGGTGATGCTCGCACCCGACGACTCGGTGTCCGACGCGATCGCGCTGATCCACAAGCGCGCGCACGGCGTCGCCGTGGTGGTCTTCGAGGGCCGCCCCATCGGTTTGGTGACCGAGTCGTCCTGCCTGGGCGTGGACCGCTTCACCAGGGTCCGCGACGTCACCGTGAGCGACTTCGTGACCGCCCCCGTCGGCACCGACCCGCGGAAGATCTTCGACCTGCTCGAGCACGCCCCGACCCAGGTCGCACTGGTGACCAACCCCGACGACACGCTGGCCGGCGTGCTGACACGCACCGGGGCGCTGCGCGCCGGCCTGTACACCCCGGCCACCGACGCCGACGGGCGGCTGCGCATCGGCGGCGCCGTCGGCATCACCGGGGACGTGGGGGCCAAGGCCCGCTCCCTGGTCGAGGCCGGCGTCGACGTGCTGGTCATCGACACCGCGCACGGGCATCAGGTCAAGACGCTGGAGGCGATCAAGCTGGTCGCGTCGCTGGACCTGGGCGTGCCGCTGGCCGCGGGCAACGTGGTCTCGGCGGAGGGCACCCGCGATCTGCTCGGCGCCGGGGCGAACATCGTGAAGGTCGGCGTCGGGCCCGGCGCCATGTGCACCACCCGGATGATGACCGGCGTGGGCCGTCCGCAGTTCTCCGCGGTGCTCGAATGTGCTTTGGCGGCAAGGCAACTCGGTGGTCACGTGTGGGCCGACGGCGGGATCCGGCATCCGCGGGACGTTGCGCTGGCGCTGGTCGCCGGCGCGTCGAACGTGATGATCGGCTCCTGGTTCGCCGGGACCTACGAGTCGCCCGGCGACCTGATGCGCGACCGCGACGACCAGCCGTACAAGGAGAGCTACGGCATGGCGTCCAAGCGGGCGGTGGTGGCCCGCAGCACCGGCGACACCGAGTTCGACCGCGCCCGCAAGGCCCTGTTCGAGGAGGGCATCTCGACGTCGCGGATGGGGCTGGACCCCGACCGCGGCGGGGTCGAGGACCTGATCGACCACATCACCTCGGGCGTGCGCAGCACCTGCACCTACGTCGGCGCCGCGAACCTGGCGGAGCTGTACGACCGGGCCGTCGTCGGTGTGCAATCGGTCGCCGGCTTCGCCGAGGGCCACCCGCTGCCGCTGGGCTGGTGACCCCGGCGGCGCGGATGCCTTCGCTACCATGTGAATTCCCGGAACTTCCGGGCCGCGACAGAGCGAAAGGGATGACGTGCCGCAGGCACCCGCCGAGGCCTCGTCGAGGCCGGGGGCCTTGCGCGCGCAGCGGCGACTCCCCGCCGCCGGGGTGACCCGGGCAGACCCGACCGGACCGGCGTCCGCACCGCCGTCCCGGTAATTGAGCCCAGCGATGAACGTCACCGTCACCGTCGTCAGCGTGCTGGCCATCGCGGTGCTCATCTTCGGCAACGGGGTGTTCGTCGCGGCCGAGTTCTCGCTGACCGCGCTGGACCGCACCACGGTCGAGGCCAACGCGCGCCGGGGCGGGCGCCGCGACCGCTGGATCCAACGCGCCCAGAACAGGTTGTCGTTCCAGCTGTCGGGCGCGCAGATCGGCATCTCCATCACCACGCTGGTGGCCGGGTACCTGACCGAGCCGATGGTGGCCGACCTGCCGCACCCGTGGCTGGACGCGATGGGGGTGTCCGACCGGTTGGCCGACGGCATCACCGCGTTCATGGTGATGGTGATCGTGACGTCGGTGTCGATGGTGTTCGGGGAGCTGGTGCCGAAATATCTGGCGGTGGCGCGCCCCCTGTCGACGGCGCGCGCCGTGGTGGGCGTCCAGCTGCTGTTCTCGCTGCTGCTCACCCCGGCGATCCGGTTGACGAACGGGGCCGCGAACTGGATCGTCCGCGAGCTGGGCATCGAGCCGGCCGAGGAGCTGCGCTCGGCCCGCTCGCCGCAGGAACTGCTGTCGCTGGTGCGCGCCTCGGCGCGCACCGGCTCCCTGGACCCCGCGACCGCCGCGCTGGTGCGGCGGTCGCTGCAGTTCGGCAACCTCACCGCCGAGGAGCTGATGACGCCGCGGTCCAAGATCGTCGCGCTGCAGACCGACGACACCGTGGCCGACCTGATCGCCGCGGCCGCCGAGTCCGGGTTCTCCCGCTTCCCCATCGTCGACGGTGACCTCGACGAGACCGTCGGCATCGTGCACGTCAAGCAGGTGTTCAAGATCCCCCGGGCCGACCGGCCGCGCACGCTGCTGGCGACGGTCGCCCAGCCGGTCCCGATGGTGCCGTCGACGCTGGACGGCGACGCGGTGATGGCCGAGATCCGCGCCAACAGCCTGCACACCGCGATGGTCGTCGACGAATACGGCGGCACCGCGGGCATCGTGACCGTCGAGGACCTGATCGAAGAGATCGTGGGCGACGTCCGCGACGAACACGACGACGCCACGCCGGACGTGGTGGCCGCCGGCCGCGGCTGGCGGGTGTCCGGCCTGCTGCGCATCGACGAGGTGGCCGCCGCCACCGGGTACCGGGCCCCCGAGGGGCCGTACGAGACGATCGGCGGCCTGGTGCTGCGCGAGCTCGGCCACATCCCGGTGGCCGGTGAGACGGTCGAGCTGACGGCGCTGGACCCCGACGGGCTGCTGGACGCCTCGACGCGCTGGCGGGCGACCGTGATCGGGATGGACGGTCGCCGCATCGACGTGCTCGAGCTGACCGAACTGGGCGGCCACGCGCACACCG
Organism: Mycobacterium sp. NGS26; assembly: GCF_059813025.1. Classification (NCBI taxonomy): domain Bacteria; kingdom Bacillati; phylum Actinomycetota; class Actinomycetes; order Mycobacteriales; family Mycobacteriaceae; genus Mycobacterium; species Mycobacterium sp. NGS26. The sequence goes on along the minus strand of NZ_JCALDU010000005.1, from coordinate 44,240 downwards.
CCGCGGGGGTGTGCCACCGATGAACGACACCCTCGGGGTGGTGCTGGCGGTCCTGCTGATCGGGGCGAACGCGTTTTTCGTCGGCGCGGAATTCTCGCTGATCTCGGCGCGGCGCGACCGGCTCGAGGCGCTGGCCGAGCAGGGCCGGGCCAGGGCGGTCACCGTCATCCGCGCCGGCGAGCAGCTGTCGTCGATGCTGGCCGGCGCCCAGCTCGGCGTCACGGTGTCCTCGCTGCTGCTCGGGCGGATCGGCGAGTCGGCCGTCGCCAACCTGCTGCGGCGGGGGTTCGGGCTGACCGCGATGCACCCGACGCTGCTGCACACGCTGTCGTTCGCGATCGCGCTGGCGCTGGTGGTGACGCTGCACGTGCTGCTGGGCGAGATGGTGCCGAAGAACATCGCGCTGGCCGGTCCGGAACGCACCGCGATGCTGCTGGTCCCGCCGTACCTGGCCTACGTGCGCGCCGCCCGGCCGTTCATCGTGTTCTACAACAAGTGCGCCCACGCGATACTGCGCGCGCTGGGCGTGGAACCCAGGGACGAGCTGGACATCGCGGTCTCCCCCGTGCAGCTCAGCCAGCTGATCGCCGAATCGGTGTCCGAGGGCCTGCTGGATCCCGAGGAGCACACCAGGCTGACCCGCGCGCTGCAGATCGGCAGCCGGGTCGTCGGGGATGTGGCGGTGCCGCTCGCCGAGGTGCGGGCGGTGCCGATGGCCGCGGCGGGCTCGGGGCCGCGGGTCGGCGACGTCGATCGCGCCCTGGCGCAGACCGGCTACTCCCGCTTTCCGGTCACGGACCCCGACGGGAACTTCGTGGGCTACCTGCACATCAAGGACGTGCTGACGCGCAGCGACGACCCCGAGTCGGTGATCGACCTGGCGCTGGTGCGCCCGCTGCCGCGGGTGCGCGCGTCGCTGCCGCTGGCCGACGCGCTGTCCCGGATGCGCCGCAGCAACAGCCACCTGGCACTGGTGACCGACGGCGCCGACGGCGGCCTGGTCGCGATGGTGACGATGGAGGATCTGGTCGAGGACCTGGTCGGCAGCATGCGCGACGCGTCCTGAAACCGGCCGCCCGGCCCGCCCGGCGAGAAGCGCGGCCCGGGGCCCGTATGATTGAACGGCCGCCGGTACAGGCCAATGGAGGAATGTGCTGGACGGCTCAAAGTCTTGGCCGGCAGTCATGCGTTGCCACAAAGCGGTACTCACCGTCCGCCCCGGCACCATGGGTGGAGCTGTGCGCACGCCTGACCTGCGATTGCGGGTTTGGCGGATACGCTCTTTCGGGCTGCCGGCCGGTAGGCTGACGAAGTAGCCACTGGCACCAAAGAGGCCATTACGGAGGAGAAACATGACTGATCGCGTGTCGGTGGGGAACTTGCGCGTCGCCCGAGTGCTCTACGACTTCGTGAACAACGAGGCCCTGCCCGGCACCGACATCGACCCCGAGAGCTTCTGGGCCGGCGTGGACAAGGTCGTCACCGACCTCACCCCGCAGAACCAGGAGTTGCTGCGGCGCCGCGACGAGTTGCAGGCCCAGATCGACAAGTGGCACCGCCACCGCGTCATCGAACCGATCGACGTCAAGGCCTACCGCGAATTCCTCGCCGAAATCGGATACCTGCAGCCCGAGCCCCCCGACTTCACCATCACGACCTCGGGCGTCGACGCCGAGATCACCACGACCGCCGGCCCGCAGCTGGTCGTGCCGGTGACCAACGCGCGGTTCGCCCTCAACGCGGCCAACGCCCGCTGGGGCTCCCTCTACGACGCCCTCTACGGCACCGACGTCATCCCCGAAACCGACGGCGCCGAGCAGGGCACCAGCTACAACAAGGTGCGCGGCGACAAGGTGATCGCCTACGCGCGCAGGTTCCTCGACGAGGCGGTGCCGCTGGCGTCGGGCTCGTGGGCGGGAGCCACGGGCGTGAGCATCGTGGACGGCCGGCTGCAGATCGCCAGCGGCCCGGACTCCACCGGGCTGGCCGACCCGGAGCAATTCGTCGGGTACAGCGGCGAGCTGGGCTCCCCCAGCTGGTCGGTGCTGCTGGTCAACCACGGGCTGCACATCGAGATCCAGATCGACCGCGAGTCGCCGATCGGCAGGACCGACGCGGCCGGCATCAAGGACGTGGTCCTGGAGTCGGCCGTGACCACCATCATCGACTTTGAGGACGCCGTCGCCGCCGTCGACGCCGACGACAAGGTCCGCGCCTACCGCAACTGGCTGGGCCTGAACAAGGGCGACCTGTCCGCGCCGGTCGACAAGGACGGCAAGACGTTCACCCGGGTGCTGAACCAGGACCGCCACTACACCACCCCCGACGGGGGCGAGCTGGTGCTGCCGGGGCGCGCGCTGCTGTTCGTCCGCAACGTCGGTCACCTGATGACCAACGACGCGATCGTCCTCGACAACGACGGGGCCGACGGCGACGAGGTGTTCGAGGGCATCATGGACGCGCTGTTCACCGGCCTGACCGCGATTCACGGCCTCAGGGCCGGCGACGCCAACGGGCCGCTGACCAACAGCCGCACCGGGTCGATCTACATCGTCAAGCCGAAGATGCACGGTCCCGACGAGGTCGCGTTCACCGCCGAGCTGTTCAGCCGCGTCGAGGACGTGCTCGGGTTGCCGCAGACCACCCTGAAGGTCGGCGTCATGGACGAGGAGCGGCGCACCACGCTGAACCTGAAGGCGTGCATCAAGGCCGTCACCGACCGGATCGTGTTCATCAACACCGGCTTCCTGGACCGCACCGGCGACGAGATCCACACCTCGATGGAGGCCGGCCCGATGGTGCGCAAGGGCACCATGAAGAGCCAGCCGTGGATCCTGGGCTACGAGGACAACAACGTCGACGTCGGCCTGGCCGCCGGGTTCGCCGGCCACGCCCAGATCGGCAAGGGCATGTGGACCATGACCGAGCTGATGGCCGACATGGTGGAGCAGAAGATCGGGCAGCCGAAGCAGGGCGCCAGCACGGCCTGGGTGCCGTCGCCCACCGCGGCCACCCTGCACGCGCTGCACTACCACAAGGTCGACGTCATCGCGGTGCAGAAGGAGCTGGCCGGCCGCAAGCGGGTGCCGATCGAACAGCTGCTCACCATCCCGCTGGCCAAGGAGCTGGCCTGGGCGCCCGAGGAAATCCGCGAGGAGGTCGACAACAACTGCCAGTCCATCCTCGGCTACGTGGTGCGCTGGATCGACCAGGGCGTGGGTTCGTCGAAGGTTCCCGACATCCACAACGTGGCGCTCATGGAGGACCGCGCCACGCTGCGCATCTCCAGCCAGCTGCTGGCCAACTGGCTGCGCCACGGCGTGATCACCGAGGAGGACGTGCGCGCCGGCCTGGAGCGCATGGCCCCGATGGTGGACCAGCAGAACGCCGGGGACGCGGCGTATCGGCCGATGGCGCCGAACTTCGACGACAGCATCGCCTTCCAGGCCGCGCAGGAGCTGATCCTGTCCGGAACGCAGCAGCCCAACGGGTACACCGAGCCGATCCTGCATCGGCGGCGACGTGAGTTCAAGGCCCGCGCCGGTGCCTCATAACGCACTGACATGACGACGAGTCGACTGAAAGGCGGCGCGCAGCGGCATGGGTAGGCACAGCAGGCCCGACCCCGAAGACGAAGACCCCGTCGACGAGCCGGCTGACGAATCACCCGCGGACGTTCCGCATTCCGACTACCGCCGCTATGCGGACGCCGGTCATTACGCGGACGAGGGCTATGCCGACGAGGATTATGACGACGCCGACTACGACTACGCCGGTGCCGACGAGGATTATGCCGACGAGGCCGGCGACGAATACCCGGAATTCCCGTCCCGGCCGGCCGCCGCGGCGGGCTCGGGGCCGCCGACCCCGCCCGGCGGGCACCGCGGGCTCGGCGATTGGCGGGGCGGTCACCGCAGCGACGGCGGCCGGCGCGGCGTCAGCATCGGGGTGATCGTCGCCCTCGTCGCCGTCGTCGTGGTGGTCGGCACGGTGATCCTGTGGAGTTTCTTCGGCGACGTGTTGTCCAACCGCTCGCACACGGCCGCCGCGCGCTGCGTGGGCGGCAAGGAGGCGGTCGCCGTCGTCGTCGACCCGTCGCTGGCCGACCAGGTGCAGCAGTTCGCGGACAGCTACAACGCATCGGCGGGCCCGGTCGGCGACCACTGCATGCAGGTCAACGTCAAACCGGCCGGCTCCGACGCCGTCGTCGCCGGCTTCATCGGCAAGTGGCCGGCCGAACTGGGTGACCGGCCGGCACTGTGGATCCCCGCCAGCTCGGTGTCCGCCGCGCGGCTGTCCGCGGCGGCGGGCCAGAAAACGATCAGCGACAGCCGCCCGCTGGTGACCTCGCCGGTGGTGCTCGCGGTGCGGCCCGAGCTGCAGCAGGCCCTCGCCAACCAGAGCTGGGCGACGCTGCCCGGCCTGCAGACCAACCCGAACGCGTTGGCCGGCTTGAACTTGCCGGCGTGGGGGTCGCTGCGGCTGGCGCTGCCGACGAACGGCAACGGCGACGCCGCCTACCTGGCCGGCGAGGCGGTGGCGGCCGCGGCGTCGCCCGCCGGCGCGCCGCCCACCCAGGGCGTCGCCGCGGTGCGCACGCTGACGGGCGCACAACCGAAGCTGGCGGACAATTCGCTGACCGAGGCGATGAATACGCTGCTCAAGCCCGGCGACGCGGCGACCGCGCCGGTGCACGCGGTGGTCACCACCGAGCAGCAGCTGTTCGCGCGCGGCCAGTCGCTGCCGGACGCCAAGGGCACGCTGGCCTCGTGGCTGCCCCCCGGGCCGGCGGCCGTCGCCGACTACCCCACGGTGTTGCTCAACGGCTCGTGGCTCTCGCGCGAGCAGACCTCGGCGGCCAGCGGGTTCACCCACTTCATGCGCCGGCCCGAGCAGCTGGCGAAGCTGGCCAAGGCCGGTTTCCGGGCCGAGGGCGTCAAACCGCCGAGCAGCGCGGTGACCAGCTTCCCGGCGCTGCCCTCCACCCTGTCGGTGGGTGACGACGGGATGCGCGCCACGCTGGCCGACGCCATGTCCGCGCCGTCGGGCGGCGGGGCGGCGACGATCATGCTCGACCAGTCGATGCCCGGCGACGAAGGCGGAAAGTCCCGGCTGGCCAACGTGGTCGCGGCGCTGGGCGACCGGATCAAGGCGCTGCCGCCCACCTCGGTCGTGGGGCTGTGGACCTTCGACGGCCACGAGGGCCGATCGGAGGTCACCGCCGGGCCGCTGTCCGACCCCGTCAACGGCAAGCCCCGCTCGGAGGCGCTGACCGCGGCGCTGGACAAGCAGTACTCGTCGGCCGGCGGCGCGGTCTCGTTCACCACGCTGCGCATGCTCTACCAGGAGATGCAGGCCAAATACGCTGCGGGACAGCCGAATTCGATATTGGTTATCACGGCGGGGCCACACACCGACCAGACCCTGGACGGCCCCGGGCTGCAGAATTTCATCCGCACCGGCGCCGATCCGGCCAAGCCGATCGCCGTCAACGTCATCGACTTCGGGTCCGACCCCGACCGACCGACGTGGGAGGCCGTCGCCCAGCTCAGCGGCGGCAGCTATCAGAACCTGCCGACCTCGGCGTCCCCCGCACTCGCCACGGCGATCGGTCAATACCTGGGCTGACGGCCGCCTGACAGACTGGGGTGATGCGCATCGACTTCACCCCGGACCCGCGGCTGTACCCGTTCGAGTCGCGCTGGTTCGACAGCTCGCGTGGCCGCGTCCACTACGTCGACGAGGGAGACGGGCCACCCATCCTGTTCTGTCACGGCAACCCGACCTGGAGCTTCCTGTACCGCGACATCATTGTCGCGCTGCGCGACCGGTTCCGTTGCGTCGCACCGGATTACCTCGGTTTCGGGCTCTCCGAGCGACCGGCGGGGTTCGGCTACAAGATCGACGAGCACGCGGCGGTGGTCGGCGAGTTCGTCGACCACCTCGGCCTGGACGGCTACCTGAGCATGGGCCAGGACTGGGGCGGGCCGATCAGCATGGCCGTCGGCGTCGAACGCGCCGACCGGGTGCGCGGCGTGGTGCTGGGCAACACCTGGTTCTGGCCCGCCGACACCTTCGCGACGAAGGCCTTCAGCAGGGTGATGTCCAGCCCGCCGATGCAGTACGCGATCCTGCGGCGCAACTTCTTCGTCGAACGGCTGATTCCCGCGGGAACCGCGCGCCGGCCCAGTGCCGCGGTGATGGCGCACTACCGCGGCGTGCAGCCCAGCGCCGAGGCGCGCAAGGGCGTGGCCGAGATGCCCAAGCAGATCCTGGCCGCCCATCCGCTGCTGCAACGGCTCGCCGCGGCGGTGCCGGCTAAGCTCGGCGCCAAGCCGACGCTGCTGGTGTGGGGGATGAAGGACGCCGCCTTTCGGCCCGGGCCGACGATCCCGCGGATGCGGGCCACCTTCCCCGACCACGTCGTGGTGGAGCTGCCCGACGCCAAGCACTTCATCCAGGAGGACGCCCCCGACGAGATCGCCGCGGCGATCGTCGAGCGCTTCGGCTGACGCGCCCGGGGCGCCCTAGGCGAAGGCCTCCACCGGCGGGCAGGAACAGACCAGGTTGCGGTCGCCGTAGGCGCTGTCGATGCGGCGCACCGGCGGCCACACCTTGGGCCGGAACGCCTTGCCCAGCGGATAGGCCGCCTGTTCGCGGGTGTACGGGTGATCCCAGTCGGACACCGCCAGGCACTCGGCGGTGTGCGGCGCCCCCCGCAGCGGGTTGTCATCAACAGGCCAGTGCCGGGCCGCCACCTTCTCGATCTCGCCGCGGATGGCGATCATCGCCTCGCAGAAGGCGTCGACCTCGGTCAGGCTCTCGCTCTCGGTGGGCTCCACCATCAGCGTGCCGGCCACCGGGAAGCTCATGGTGGGTGCGTGAAAACCGTAGTCCGCCAACCGTTTTGCGACGTCGTCGACGGTCACGCCGGTCGACTTGGTGATGCCGCGCAGGTCCAGGATGCACTCGTGGGCGACCATGCCGTTCTCGCCGGTGTAGAGCACCGGGAAGTACTCGTCGAGGCGGCGGGCGATGTAGTTGGCCGACGCGATCGCGGTGAGCGACGCCGCCCGCAACCCGTCGGCGCCCATCATCCGGATGTAGGCCCAGGTGATCGGCAGGATCGAGGCGGACCCGTAGGGCGCCGACGACACCGGCCGGCCGCCGGGCAGCTCCGGGGCGTAGGGGTGACCGGGCAGGTACGGGGCCAGGTGCGCGCGCGCGGCGACCGGACCGACGCCGGGCCCGCCCCCGCCGTGCGGTATGCAGAACGTCTTGTGCAGGTTCAGGTGGCTGACGTCGCCGCCGAACTTCCCGGGCCGGGCCAGCCCGACGAGCGCGTTGAGGTTGGCGCCGTCGATGTAGACCTGGCCGCCGGCGTCGTGGGTGGCCGCGCAGATCTCGGCGATGTCGTGTTCGTACACGCCGTGCGTCGACGGGTAGGTGATCATCAGCGCCGCCAGCCGGTCGGAGTGCTCGGCCACCTTGGCGCGCAGGTCGTCGAGGTCGACGTCGCCGTTGTCCCGGCAGGCCACGACCGCCACCCGCAGCCCGGCCAGCGCGGCCGACGCCGCGTTGGTGCCGTGCGCGCTGGCCGGGATCAGGCAGACGTCGCGGTGCGGTTCGCCGCGGCTGGCGTGGTAGTCGTGGATCGCCAGCAGGCCGGCGTACTCGCCCTGCGAGCCGGCGTTCGGTTGCAGCGAGACCGCGTCGTAGCCGGTGATGGCCACCAGCCAGCCCTCCAGGTCGGCGATCAGGCGGCGCAGCCCGGCGCTGTCGGAGGCGGGGGCGAACGGGTGCAGGCGCGCGAACTCGGGCCAGGTGATCGGCTCCATCTCGGCGGCGGCGTTGAGTTTCATCGTGCACGACCCGAGCGGAATCATGCTGCGGTCCAAGGCGATATCCTTGTCGGCCAGCGTCCGCAGGTAGCGCATCATCGCCGTCTCGGTGCGGTACTGCGTGAACGCGGGATGTGTCAGAAACTCCGACGTGCGGTTCACGATGCCGGCGCACGCCGGCTCGGCGGCCGCTGAAACTCCGAACGCGTCGAGCACCGCGGCCACATGCTCGTCGGTGGTGGCCTCGTCGCAGGACACCGAGATGTGGTCGTCGTCGACCCGCCACACGTTGATACCGCGCTCCTTGGCGGCCGCCTGGATCTGCGCCGCACGGCCCGGGACGCGCGCCAACACGGTGTCGAAGAACTTCTCGTGCACCAGCGCTGTGTCGGCCGCCGAGCCCAACGCCGCGGCGATCGCCTCGGCGTGGGCGTGCACCCGGCGGGCGATCGCGGTCAGGCCGTCGGCGCCGTGGTAGCTGGCGTACATGGCGGCCATCACCGCCAGCAGCACCTGCGCGGTGCAGATGTTGCTGGTCGCCTTGTCGCGGCGGATGTGCTGCTCGCGGGTTTGCAGCGCCAGCCGGTAGGCCGGCGATCCGTCGGCATCCACCGACACCCCGACCAGCCGGCCCGGCAGCTGGCGGGCATGGTTAGCGTGCACCGCCAGGTACCCGGCGTGCGGACCGCCGAATCCCATTGGCACACCGAACCTTTGGGTGGTGCCGAACGCGACGTCGGCACCGATCTCGCCGGGTGGCGTGATCAGTGTCAGGGCCAACAGGTCGGCGCCGACGGCGACCAGCGCACCCCGGTCATGGGCCTGGGACACCAAGGCCGACCAGTCCGTGATCCGGCCGCTGGCGCCGGGCAGCTGGGCGACGACACCGAAGAACTCGCCGTCGGGCAGGCCGTCACGCAGGTCGGCGGTCACGATCTCGATGCCCAACGGCTCGGCGCGGGTGGCCAGCACCGCGGCGGTCTGGGCGAACACGTCGGTGTCCACCGCCAGCCGGTTGGCGGAGCCCCGCGACGCCCGGTGCATCAGCGTCATGGCCTCGGCGGCTGCGGTGCCCTCGTCGAGCAGCGACGCGTTGGCGACCTCGAGGCCGGTGAGGTCGGCCACCATGGTCTGGAAGTTCAGCAGCGCCTCAAGCCGGCCCTGGCTGATCTCGGGCTGATACGGCGTGTAGGCGGTGTACCAGGCCGGGTTCTCCAGGATGTTGCGCACCAGCACCGGCGGGGTGAGCGTGTCGTAGTAGCCCTGCCCGATCATCGAGACGGCCACGGTGTTGGCGTCGGCCAGGGCGCGCAGCTCGGTGAGCGCCTCGACCTCGCTGGCGGCCGGCGGCAACGCGTCCAGGCCCGGCGCGGCGGCGCCGTCGGGCCGCTTGTCGAGGATGCCGGACGGGACCGCCTTGGCCGCCAGCTCGTCGAGCGAGTCGACACCGATGACGGCGAGCATGGCCGCGACGGCCGGGCCGTCCGGGCCGATGTGCCGGGCTGCAAATGACTGGTCGGACACTGGCGAACTCCTGATGGGGCCAGAGGGACGGGTGGCCCTCTCCCTCTGTCTTCACCCAGTCGCCGGGTGCCTGAGAGATTCGGCGCCGGTGCTTTCGGCGGCGCCTTTCCCCATCGGCGGGTGCGTCCGCTGCCGGTCGCACCACTTTCCAGAGGCATCGTTGTCTTGCGCGGTCCGGGTGCCTGAGAGGTTGACGGAGAGGTATTGCTCCTTCGGCGTCCGTGACTGGCGATCACGGAACTCTCCCGCACGAGGGCGATGCGGCGACCAGTTTACCCGTCGCCCCAAATGGCCCGCGAGCGTCCGCATATGTACGGCGACACGCCGTAAATCGTGTACAAATGAGCGCCCTCGCGCGGACGAGAGGGGCCGAAGAGGGCCGCGGGTGCTAGCCGATCTTGCGGTCGCGATGCTTGCGCCGGGACGCCAGCTCGTCCTCCGGGGCGTCGATCGACTCGCCGCCGTCGGCCCGCTCGCCGGGGAAGTCGGCGATCACGCCGGTCAGCTCGCGCATCGCGCCGGACACCGCGATGCCGAACACGCCCTGCCCGCCCTGCAGCAGGTCGACGACCTCTTCGGCCGACGTGCACTCGTAAACCGTGGTGCCGTCGGAGAACAGGGTGATGTTCGCCAGGTCCTGCACGCCGCGCTGGCGCAGATGGTCGACGGCGACGCGGATGTTGTGCAGCGAGATCCCGGTGTCGAGCAGGCGTTTGACGATCTTGAGGACCAGGATGTCCTTGAACGAGTAGAGCCGCTGGCTGCCCGAGCCCGCCGCGCTGCGGATCGACGGGACCACCAGCGACGTGCGGGCCCAGTAGTCCAGCTGGCGGTAGGTGATCCCGGCGATCTGGCACGCGCTCGGCCCGCGGTAGCCGACCAGCTCGTCGGGCACGGAGTCGTCGGGGAACAGCCCGGGCTGCACGGGCGCGCTCGGCGCGGTGACGCCGGGGTCGGTCGTGGCGTCCGCGTGGTCAGCTAGGTCCAGCTGCTCTTGACGTGGCTGCTCGCTCACGGTGGGTTCCTCTCGCCGATCGCGCTCTCGTTGTAGCTGCGGCATCGACTGCGTCCGCAGCCATGTTTGCTCAGGCCCGAGTGCTAGAGAGCTTACGCTTTTCGATAGCTGCCGCGCCTTAGTCGTCCTCAAAGTATGGCCGCCGCGGGGGTAAGTCGGGGGACTATCCGCCAGGCGTGTCGAGATCGCGGGCCCAGATGAGACGCATCCGTGATGTCGGTGTCCACCCTGGTCGTCGTGCACGCCACGCCGCGACCGGCCCGCCGGCCTGCGAATTCCCAGCTTGCCCGGGTCAGGTGGCCTTGAAATCGTCGGGGGACACGCTGTCGAGAAATTCTTTGAATTTCTCCACCTCGTCCTCCCGGACGGCGGTGTTGGATTCCTCGTCGCTCTCGTCGGGGATCAGCAGGCCGGCCTGGGCGAGGACGGCCTCCTCGACGTAGATCGGGACGCCGACCCGCAGGGCGATCGCCACCGAGTCCGACGGACGCGCCGACACCGTGATGTTGCGGTCGAAGACCAGGTCAGCGTAGAAGGTGCCCTCCTGCAGGTCGACGATCCGCACCTCCTTCAGCGAATGCCCAAGCGCGGCAATGAGATCCCTGATCAGGTCGTGCGTCAACGGCCGCGGCGGCTCGACGCCTTGTTGCTCGAGCGCGATCGCGGCGGCCTCGGACTGACCGATCCAGATCGGCAAGTAGCGGTCACCGTCGGCCTCGCGCAGCAACAGCACCGGCTGGTTCTGCGGCTGCTCCACGCGAATGCCGACAACACGAACTTCACCCATCTGTGTCTGCCCTCCGCACATGCCGCGACTCACACTCGGCGTGACGACGCGGTGCAACACCATGCCGCCGAACACCAATCTAACGAACGAAAGTCTAGTCCTCAGCGATGCAGAACGTCGCGAACGGCAGACTTGATCAACGAGGTATGCAAAGTGATGGCCAGTGCCGCGACCTCACGCGCCAGGTCGTCGGCGCGATCCAGCGCCCCGGCCTTGCCGGCTTTGACTACCGGCCCGGCAATTTGGGCGATCAGGTCCGACTGCCGGTCGGCCGCCGAGCGGAAGGCGCGCAGGTGCCGCGGCTCGACGCCGTAGTCGGCCAGGGCCCGCGCGCACTGCAGAATCACCACCGCGTGTTCGTCGAACAGCCCGCCGGGACCGGTGGTGATGACCCCCGCCTTGAGCAGCGCGGTGAGCAGGTCGTCGTCCACGCCGGAGCGTTCCAGGAGATCCTCGCGGCTCAGCCGAACCCGGGTGGGCGCCACCGCGGCCGGATCGGATCCGGGCCCGACGGCGGCGCGATCGCCACCCGCGACGGACACCAATCGCGGTACGCCGTAAGGCGATCCGACCGGCGGCAGTTCGCCGTCCGGTTGGGCGTCCAGCTGCGCCCGGATCACCTTCAGCGGCAGGTAGTGGTCGCGCTGCGCGGTCAGGATGAAGCGCAGCCGGGCGCAGTCGTATGCGGTGAACCTGCGGTAGCCCGAGGCAGCGCGCTGCGGCGTCACCAGTCCCTCGGCCTCCAGGAAACGAATCTTGGAGATCGTGACATCGGGGAAATCCGGCCTCAGCAGTTCGAGGACCGCCCCGATCGACATCCCGGCCAGCGCCGGGCTATCGGGCGCGCTCACTAGCCTGAAGATCCTCCCTCGTCGTCACCCTGCTTCGGCCCGGTCAAGAACACCAGGCGGAACTTGCCGATCTGCACCTCGTCGCCGTTCGCCAGCACCGCCGAGTCCACCGGCTCCCGGTTGACGTAGGTGCCGTTGAGGCTACCAACATCGACGACGTGGAAGTCGTTGCCTTCCAACCGGAATTCGGCGTGGCGACGGCTCACGGTGACGTCGTCGAGGAAGATGTCGCTGTCCGGGTGCCGGCCGGCGGACGTGATGGCCTGGTCGAGCAGGAAGCGTGAGCCGGCGTTCGGCCCCCGTTTGACGACCAGTAGGGCCGAGCCCGCGGGCAGCCCTTCGACCCCGGATACCGCGCTCTCGGCTCCCGCCTGCGCCGGAGCGTCCAGCTCGTTGAGGAAGTCGGCCCGGAAGACAGAGGTCGTCTCCACCGTGACTTCGTCAGCGTTCTGGTCGTCCTGTTTTCCTGAGTCCTTGTCCGTCACGCGCTGCTCCTCACTGGCCGCTGTGGCGTTGTCTGACCGGGCCGCTCGGCCGGCTTCCCACTGGGTGCTCTGCCTTCACATTCTGATCTGTTGACCGTACCGCGCACCGGTCGGCGATGTCCCCACCACTGCGCGGATCGACAGGCTGCAGGGACATTAGCAATCGTCATTCGGTCAGTGTGCCGCGGTAGGCCTCGGCGTCAAGCAGATCCGCGATGGCCGAATCCAGCCCGGCGGCATCCGAAACACGGACGTCCACCAGCCAGCCGGCGCCGTACGGGTCGGAGTTGACCAGTTGCGGACTGCCGTCCAGATCGCCGTTGACGGCGGACACCGTGCCCGACACCGGCGCGTACAGGTCCGACACCGACTTCGTCGATTCCACCTCGCCGAACGATTCGCCCGCGGTCAGCACGGTGCCCACGTCGGGAAGCTGAACGAAGACGACATCGCCGAGCGCCGACTGCGCGAAGTCGGTGATCCCGATCCGCGCGGTGTGCTCCCCGCTGCGGCGAACCCACTCGTGCTCGGCGGTGTAGTGCAGGTCGGGCGGGATGTCGCTCACGATGTTCCTGTTCTGCTCGGCTCTAGCATGGCAAGTTCACTTGACGGGCTGAGCGTATTGGTGCGGTTTTGGTTGTCGCAAGGTGGTCACGTCCACCCGGTCGGCCTGCTGCACCGACATCCGCGCACCCACCCGCTTGATGCTGTCCTGCGCGCCGCCCGGGATGTTCATCGCGGCGGCCAGGGTGGGCGGATCGCCAATCGCCAGAATCGAATACGGCGGCGACAGCGTCTTGTTGTCGACGGTCAGCGAGCCCGGCGTGCCCACGACCCAGGTGTCGCCGCCGACCCGCACAGACTGGCGGGTGTCGTTGGTCTCGATCGCCTCGGCGCCGGCGGCGCGCAGCTCGTTGATCACGTCGAGCATCACCTCGGGTGACACTCCGGGGCCAGGGTCGTCGATGGTGACGGTGACGCCGGGCCCGGTCGCGCCGACGGCGCCGACCAGGATGGACAGCGCGGCCAGCCGGGCCTGGGCGCTCTGGATGGCGGCCTGGTCGGTGTTGCCGGACGCCTGCAGCTGGTTGAGCGTGTTCTGCAGGTCGTTGACCTCGGTGTTGAGCGTGGCCTCGCGCTGCCGCAACGAGTCCAGCAGCACCAGCAGGTCCGCGGGGCGGGCCGTGTCCAGCGAGTCACCCGACTTGGTCTGGCGGACCTGGGTGACGATGGCGAGCCCCAACACCAGGCACAAGACGACGGCCAGCGCCCCGAAAAGCAGCCGGGAGCGACCGCCCCGCAGCAGCCCGTTCCCGGGGCGGGGACGGTCGGCCGGCAATTCGTGGCGGCCCCGCGGGCCGTCTTTTGTCGGGTCCCGGTCTGTCGGATCCTGGCTCACGCTGACCTCATCCCCGGGTCATGCCCCGAACAGCCGTCGCCGGAGCGCGGCCGCGTTGCCGAAGATGCGGATGCCCAGCACGACGATGATCGCGGTGGACAACTGCGTGCCGACACCCAGCTGATCGCCGACGTAGACGATCAGGGCGGCCACGAAGACGTTGAACACGAACGAAACCACGAACACCTTCGGATCGAAGATCCGCTCGAGGTAGGCGCGCAGCCCGCCGAACACCGCGTCGAGCGCGGCGACCACCGCGATGGGCAGATACGGCTGGACGACCTCGGGCACGGCGGGATGGAAAACCAGCCCGAGCACGATGCCGACCGCCAGCGCCGCGATGCCGATCATGCGCGGGTTCCCGTCCGCGCCCGTCCCAGGGCGACCTGTCGTAACCGAACTTTTCTCACTAGGGCCCAATCTGTTTGGCGAACTTGACTTCCCGGACCGATCCGGCCGGCAGCGAAAGACCGTCGGAGACGTTGACGGTGACGCCGACGCCGTAGGAGACCTCCAGCAGCCTAAGGCGCTGCAGCCCCGGACTGGCATCGAAGACGTCCCGCATCGAGTGCGGCGGCCCTATCGCGAGGATCGTGTACGGGCTGCCGGTGGGGTTGTTGTCGATCAGGATCGCTCCCCCGGCCTGCCGGATCGTCACGTTCGGCCCGATCCGCACGCCGCCCACCGAAATCGCTTCGGCCCCGCTGGCCCACAACGAGTTGACGACGAGCTGCAGGTCCCGGTCCAGGATGATCTGCCTGCTGCCGTTCACCCGCTGCTTGGACACGTCGGAAAGGTTCGGGCCGGCGCCCGGCTCGGTCACCGTCACGGTCAGGCCGGGGCCGATGACCGGCGTGCTGGCCGCGGCCAGGCCGAGCGCGTCGAGCCGGCCCAGCAACCGTCGCCCCTCCGCGTTGTCCGCCAGCGCGTGCCGCTGCACGTCGTCGACCCGGGCCGACAGCGCGCCGCGCCGCTGGGCCAACCTGGCGTCGGTGTCCTCGGTCGACCGGACGCTTCGCACCAGCAGTTGCTGGGCCGAGCGCACGCCGGGCTCGACCGAGCGGGCCTGGGCGACCGCGGCGGCGAACACCGTGGCGACCAGCAGCGCCGCCAGGGCCTGCCACAGCCAGCCGGCGGCGCGCGCCCGCGCGGTCCGGGGCGATTCGGCGCCGCGACGTTTTTCGGCCGCCGCGGCGTAACCGGGGTCCAGGTGTTCGGACAGCAGGGCGCGCAGCAGCGACGGCACCGGGATCAGCGTCGGCCGCGTCGCGTGCGCGCTGCGCCCGGCGTTGGGGTCGTAGCCGCCGAGCAGGCGGTCGGGTTCAGCCATGCTCGCCCGCCTTGCGGGCCACGGGCTGGCGGCGGCGTTGCCCGAGCCTGGGCATCCGGCGAACGACCAGCACCATCTGCACCGCGTACAGCACGAACGCCCACAGGTAGGCGTAGAGGCCCCAGATCAAGAATCCCCAGCCGCAGGCGCCGATCACCCTGCTCCACAACGCATCCCAGGTGCCGAGCAGGACCAGCGGGAAGCCGGCCATCAGCGCGAAGGTGGCCGCCTTGCCGACGTATGTCACCGGCAGCGCCGACAGCCCGCGGCTGCGCAGCAGGGGCAGCGTCGCGGCCAGCAGCCCGTCGCGCACCAGCAGCGTGACGACGAACCACCACGGCAGCACCTTGTCGAGCGCCATGACGACGGGCACGGTGACCATGTAGAGGCGATCGACCGCCGGGTCCAGCAGGACGCCCAGCCGCGACGACTGGTTCAGCATCCGGGCGATCTTGCCGTCGGCCCAGTCGGAGGCGCCGCTGAACATCAGGATCGCCACGGCCCAGCCGTTGGCGTGCGCGAACAGCAGGGCGTAGACGAACACCGGGATCAGCGCCAGGCGGATGCCGCTCAGCGCGTTGGGCACGGTCAGCACCCGGTTGGGCGGAGGCACCTGCTCCATGAGCCGTGACCTTAACGCGGGAGCCGGCCGGCCCGCAGCGCGGACCGGCGGCGCCGCGCTTGCGATCGCCGCTAGCGGAACACCCCGGGCAGGCTCAGCGTGGACAGCGTGTCGTCCGACAGCGGGTTGTCGTTGACCATGTAGGTCCACGTCGACGTCGGCCGCGCCAGCTTGGACAGATCCAGCCCCGGCTCCTCCTCGAGCACGTTCGCGGTCTCGAACGTCTGCTGCGCCGCCTCAATCGCGTCGGCGGCCAGCGAGGCGAACGCGTCGACGGCCAACCGGTGGAACTCGTCCAGCGGGTTTTGCCGGCCCAGCGCGCGCAGGTGGATGCTCTCCCGGATGTCGGCGAGGTAGGCCAGATGGTCGGCCCAGCCGCGGTCGAGGTGATAGAGCATGATCAGCCGGCAGATCGTCTCGAGCCGTTCCTCCGAGACGTGCTCGGCCAGCTCCTTGTACCGTTTCGGTGCCAGCTCGGCGAGTTCCTCGCGCGCGGTTGCGGTGCGCAGCAACGTGTTTCGCCGGTCGACGATGATGGCGCGCTGCTGGGCGATCAGCTGGTTGTAGCGCCAGGTGTTCGCGTGGACGTCGAGCATCCGGCCCTCGGCGACGCGCTGGGCGTGGTCGAGCAGGCCCGCCGCCTTGGGGCTGACGATGCGGCCGTCGCCCTTGTCCGGGTCGGTCTGCATCGGCAACTTGTTGCGCTCGAGGTTGGCGACGACGACGTCGTCCTCCCAGCTGGAGAAGAACACCGACGACCCGGGGTCGCCCTGGCGTCCGGCCCGGCCGCGCAGCTGGTTGTCCAGCCGCTCGGTGTGATGCCGGCCGGTGCCGACCACGTGCAGCCCGCCCAGTTCGGCGACCCTGTCGTGGTCGGCCTCGTCGGATCCGCCGAGCCGGATGTCGGTGCCGCGGCCGGCCATCTGCGTGGACACCGTGACGGACCCGAACTTGCCGGCCTCGGCGATCACCTGTGCCTCCTCGGCGTCGTTCTTCGCGTTGAGCACCACCGCGGGCACGCCGCGGCGCAGCAGCCGCTCGTGCAGCTCCTCGGATTCGGCGACGTCGCGGGTGCCGACGAGCATCGGCTGCCCGGTCTCGTGCACCTCGGCGATGTGCTCGACGATCGCGTCGTTCTTGGCCGCGGCGGTGATGTAGACGCGGTCGGGCTCGTCCTCGCGAATGTTGGGGGTGTTCGGCGGGATCGGGGAGACGCCGAGCTTGTAGAACTGGCGCAGCTGCTCCCCGGCGGCCAGCGCGGTGCCGGTCATGCCGCACACGGTGGCGTACCGGTTGATCAGCGCCTGCACCGTGATGGTGTCGAGCACCTCGCCCGTCTCGGTGGTCTCGATGCCCTCCTTGGCCTCGACGGCGGCCTGCAGGCCGTCGGGCCAGCGCTGCAGCTGCGCGATGCGGCCGCGCGAGGCGTTGATCAGGTGCACGGCGTCGTCCCGGACGATGTAGTGCACGTCGCGGTGCAGCAGCACGTGGGCGTGCAGCGCCACGTTGACCTCGGTCAGCGTGGTCCCGACGTGTTCCTCGGAGTACAGGTCGATGCCGCCGAGTGCCTTTTCCACCTTGCGGGCGCCGACGTCGGTCAGGTGCACGTTGCGGCTGTCGGCGTCGGTGTCGTAGTCGGTGCCGGCTTGCAGCTCGCCGACCAGCTTGATGATCTCCAGCCGCGGCGTCTCGCGGTGCGTCGTGCCGGCCAGCACCAGCGGCACCAGCGCCTCGTCGACCAGCACGGAGTCGGCCTCGTCGATAAGGGCCACATCGGGATTGGGCGACACCAGGTCGGTGACGTCGGTCACCAGCTGGTCGCGCAGCACGTCGAAGCCGATCTCGTTGACCGATGCGTAGGTGACGTCGCAGTCGTAGGCCGCCCTGCGCTCCTCGCTCGTCGACTCCGCGGTGATCCAGCCGACCGTCAGGCCCATGGCCTGAAGCAGCGGGCCCATCCACTCGGCGTCGCGGCGGGCCAGGTAGTCGTTGATGGTGACCACGTGCACGTGCCGGCCCGCCAGCGCGTAGCCCGCGGCCGCGATCGCGCCGGCCAGCGTCTTTCCCTCGCCGGTGGCCATCTCGATCACGTCGCCGTCGAGCATGCGCAGCGCGCCGAGCAGCTGAACATCAAAGGGCCGCAACCCCGTTGACCGTTCGGCGGCCTCCCGGGCGATCGCCAGGAACTGCGCGATGTCGTCGGACTCGGCGAGATCGTCGAGGTTGAGCAGCCCCGCCGCCTTGCGCAGTTGCTCGTCGGTGAGGCCGGCGGCTTCGTCGTCGTAGTCCGACGAGGCGCCCACCTGGGTGAGCGAACGGTTGCGGTTCTTTTCGGTGCTGGCGCCCAGCAGTCGCCAGAATCGGCTGCTCAGGCGCCCGGGTTCGGCGCGGGTGGTCTTTGGCACAGGTCAACGGTACGCGACCTTCCCACCACGGCGAGCGTGCGCGTTTGCACACGACAAGCCGCTTGGATTCAGGCGGCGTACAACTGCGCACGCTCACGGCAAAGGGCGGGTGTCCTAGGCGAGGTTGGACCGGCGTGGGTAGGCGATGCTCGGGTCGGTGAGCACGTTGACGACGGCGGGCAGGCCACTGGCGAAGGCGCGCTCCAGCGCGGGCCGCAGCTCGGTGGGCGCGGACACCAGCTCACCGTGGCCACCCAGGGCGCGCACCACCTCGTCGTAGCGTGTGCCCGGACGCAACTCCGCGACCACCGAGTAGCCGTAAATCGCCTCCATCGGGTGCTTTTCGAGCGCCCAGATCCCGTTGTTGCCGATCACCGACACCACCGGCACGTTGTGCCGGACCAGCGTGTCCCACTCCATGCCGCTGAAGCCGAACGCGCCGTCGCCCTGCAGCAGCACGACCTGTCGGCCCGGGTGGGCCAGCTTGGCGGCCAGCGCGTAGCCGGGGCCGGAGCCCAGGCAGCCGAAGGGGCCGCTGTCCAGCCAGCAGCCCGGCAGATAGCTGTCGATGACGCGGCCGGCATACGACCCGAAGTCGCCGGCGTCGATCACCACGATGGCGTCGCGGTCCAGCAGCGGCGCCAGCTCGGCGTAGACCCGCATCGGGTGCAGTGGGACCCGCTCGTCGCCGAGCTCGGCGGCCTCGGAGCCGCGGGCCGCGGCCTCGGCCGCGCGCAGCTCGCCGATCCAACCGCGATGCTCCCCCGGCCCGGCCAGCGCCGACAGGATCGACGTCAGGTCGCCGTACAGACCGGCCGCGACGGGCCGCGGGTGTTCGCGGGACGGCTCGACGCGATCGGCGACGGCCAGCTGGGTCTGCGGCCCGAAGACCTTGCCGAACCCCAGCCGGAAGTCCATCGGCACCCCGACCACCAGCGCCACGTCGGCCTCGCCCAGCGCCTTCGCCCGGACCCGCGAGAACGCCAGCGGGTGGTCGGCGGGCACCGCGCCGCGGGCCATTCCGTTCATCAGCACCGGGATCTGCCGCTCCTCGGCAAGGCGCAGCAGCGCCGCCTCGGCGTGTCCCCACCAGACGTTGGTGCCCGCCATGATCACCGGCCGCTGCGCCCCGGCGAGCAGGCCCGCCGCGCGGTCCCGGGCCGTGGCGTCGGGTGCGCCGCCCGGCGGGACGTCGCCGAGCGCGCCGGGGCGGCCCGGGTCCTCGGACACGGAAAACACGTGGTCCATTGGGAAGTCGACGAATCCCACGCCGGACGGGGCGCGCACCGCCGCGCGCAGGGCGTCGTCGACGAGCCGGCCGGCGTCCTCGGCCGACTGGGCGGTGGCCGCGAAGCGGGCCAGCGGCGCGACGAACGGCACGTGGTCGATCTCCTGCAGCGAGCCCATGCCCCAGCGTTGCGCGGGCGCCCGGCCGCCGAGCACCACCAGCGGCGACTGGTTCTGCTGCGCGGCCGCCATCGCGCTCATCCCGTTGGTGACTCCGGGCCCGGCGGTCAGCGCGGCCACACCCGGCACCCGGGTCACCTTCGACCAGCCCTCGGCGGCGAAGGTGGCCGTCTGCTCGTGGCGGGTGTCGATCAGCCGGATGCCCTCGTCGCGGCAGCCGTCGTAGATGGAGAACAGGTGGCCGCCGGACAGCGTGAAGACGGTGTCGATTCCGCTGGCCTTGAGCCGGCGCGCGATGAGCCGGCCGGCGTGCACGGTCTGGCTGGACGGAGCCTCGATGCTCATCCAGGCAGCCTATCCATACTCTCTCGGGTAATTTCGCGGGGAAGTGTCCGCCTAGAAGGAGGCGTTGAAGTTGGGCCCCAAGCCGTTCAAGGAATCCATCAATTGGTCCGCCGCGCTCCCCGACTCCTTGCGGTGGCTGGGCGAAGCCTGGGCGATCAGTGCCGTGTGCCTGCTCGTCGTGCTGGTCCTGATCCGCTATCTCACGGTCTGGGGCCGCCAGTATTGGCGGATCACCCGGGGCTACTTCGTCGGTCCGCACGCGGTCCGGGTCTGGCTGCTGCTGGGCGTGCTGCTGCTGTTGGTACTTCTCACCGTGCGCCTGTCCGTCCTGTTGAGCTACCAGAGCAACGACCTGTACTCATCGCTGCAGACGGCCTTCGAGGGCATTGCGGCGGGCGACGACAAGGCGAAAAACTCTGGCATTCACGGCTTTTGGATGTCGCTGCTGCATTTCAGCATCCTGGCAACCATATTCATCGCCCGTATCTTGATCGACATCTACCTGACGCAGCGGTTCATCATCGCCTGGCGTGTCTGGCTGACCCGGAACCTCACCGACGACTGGCTCGATGGCAGGGCCTACTACCGGGACCTGTTCATCGACGACACCATCGACAACCCGGACCAGCGTATTCAGCAGGACGTCGACATCTTCACCGCCGGCGTGGGTCCGACCCCCAACATCCCGTCCAACGAGACGCAGAACACCTTGCTGTTCGGGGCCGTCCGCGCGGTGGCGTCGGTGATTTCGTTCGCGGCGATCCTGTGGAACCTCTCCGGCGACCTGAACATCTTCGGCTTTTCGCTGCCGCGGGCGATGTTCTGGGTCGTCGTGGTCTACGTGTCGATCGCGACTGTGGTCGCCTTCTGGCTGGGGCGCCCGCTGATTTGGCTCAGCTTCAACAACGAGAAGCTCAACGCCGCGTTCCGTTACGCGCTGGTGCGGCTGCGCGACGCCGCCGAGGCGGTGGGCTTCTATCGCGGCGAGCGGGTGGAGCGGGGGCAGCTGTGGCGGCGCTTCATGCCGATCATCGGCAACTACCGCAGGTTCGTCCGGCGGACCATCATCTTCAACGGCTGGAACTGGTCGATGTCACAGGCAATTGTCCCGTTGCCGTGGGTGATTCAGGCGCCGCGACTGTTCGCGGGCCAGATCGCCTTCGGCGACGTCGGCCAGACGGCCACCGCGTTCGGCGAAATTCACGACTCGCTGTCGTTCTTCCGCAACAACTACGACGCGTTCGCGGCGTTCCGGGCGGCGATCATCCGGTTGCACGGTCTGGTCGACGCCAACGCGCAGGGCCGGGCGCTGCCGACGGTGCTGGTCAAGCCGAGTCGAGAGACGGCCGTCGAACTCGCCGGCATCGAGGTGCGGACACCGGCCGGTGACCAATTGATCGATTCCCTCGACGTGCAACTGGACAGCGGTGACGCGCTGGTGATCACCGGGCGTTCCGGCGCCGGCAAGACGACGCTGCTGCGCAGCCTGGCCGAGCTGTGGCCGTACGCATCCGGGACGCTGTGCCGTCCGGAGGGCGAGAACGCGACGATGTTCCTGTCGCAGTTGCCGTATGTGCCGCTGGGCACGTTGCGCACGGTGGTGTGCTACCCGAACGAGCCGGACGACGTCTCCGACGAGCAACTGCGCGACGTGCTGACCAAGGTCGCGCTGGCCCCCTTCTATGCCCGGCTCGACGAGGAGCAGGACTGGGCCAAGGTGCTCTCCCCGGGCGAGCAGCAGCGCGTCGCCTTCGCGCGCATCCTGCTCACCAAGCCGAAGGCGGTGTTCCTGGACGAGGCCACCTCCGCGCTCGACGAGGGGCTCGAGTTCGCGCTCTACCAGTTGCTGCGGACCGAGCTGCCCGATTGCGTCGTGGTCAGCGTCAGCCATCGGCGCACCGTGGAGCAGCACCACGAACAGGAGCTGCAGCTGCTCGGCGACGGCCAGTGGCGCCTCGAGCCGGTGGAAAAGGAGCCCGCCCGCGTCTGACGGTGTTCAGCGGTTTTGCGCCGCGTGCGCCCCGGCGCGGCGACCGAAGAACGAGCCCTCACCCAGCTGCGTGCCGCTCGCGTAGCCCTTGCCGTCCTGGGCGATGTTGGACGCGCACGCCCCGACCGCGTACAACCCCGGCACCACGGTGCCGTCCTCGCGCAGCACCTGCCCGTCCACCGACACGGCCAGCCCGCCGACCGTGAACCCGGCGTACATGGCCTTGCCCAGCGACATGTCGAACGCGCCCCAGGGTCCTTTGTCTTGCGGCGCAAGGAATTCCGGCTGCTTGTGGAAGTCGGGGTCCTCGCCGCGCGCGGCATAGGTGTTGTAGCGGTCCAGCGTGGCGACCAGGTTGCCCTCCGGGATCCCCAGGGCTGCTTCCATTTCCGGAACGGTCTCCCAGCCGTCGATCAGCGGGACCAGCGGCATCTTGGGGTGCTCCAGATGCGCCTCGTCGACGATCAGGAACGCCGCGCTGTCGGGCTGGTCCATGATGAAACCCGAAGTCCGCGAATGGTAGGAGTCCTCGGCGACGAACCGCTGCCCCAGCTTGTTCACGATGATCCCGGTCAGCAGGATCGACGGCGGGTACGGCGGCGCCGTGATGAAGATCTGATCCATGTGCTGGGTCGCGCCGCCGGCCGACACGCCCAATCGGATGCCCAGGCCGTCGTCGTAGGTGTTGCCGAGCACGAACGGCTTCTCGGCCAGCTTCGGCGTGTACTCGGCCACCATCTCCGGGTTCATCACGAATCCGCCGGCGGCGATGATGACCGACTTCGCCCTGATCGCACCGGTTTCGGAGAACCGCTTCCACATCACGCCGGTCACGCGGGTGTCGGCGCCCGAACCCTCGACGATGAGCTCCGTGGCGCCGGTCTCGTACCGGACCTGCACGCCCAGGCTCGCGGCCCGCTTGAGGAGCAGGTCGATCACCATGGCGGCGCCGCCGGTGTCGCCGGGCACGGGCACCTTGTGGCCGCGGGGCGCCGGCACCGCCTGCTCGAGAAACGGCCACACCTTCTCGTTGCCGGTGAACATCAGCCCCTCGGTGTTGGGCTGGATCACCGCCTTGCCCGGGAAGTAGCTGCGCTCGAACTGAAATCCCAAGTCCTCCAGCCAGTTGAAGTGCTCGACGCTGCCGTCGCAATACGCACGAATCTTTTCGTGGTCCGGCTCCCGCGACACCGCGACCAGATACTTGTACATCTCTTCCGGCGAGTCGGGATGGCCGGTCGCCTGCTGGACGGCGGTGCCCCCGCCGAGGTAAAAGTGGCCTCCCGCAAGCGAAGTCGTGCCACCCGCCACCGCGGCCCGTTCGAGCACCAGCACCCGCGCGCCGGCGCCTAGAGTCTCTGCGGCGCTCACCGCCGCGCAGCCGCCGCCGATGCCGAAACCGATCACCACCACGTCGACGTCATCCGACCAGGACGTGACGGTGTTCGCGTTCACGGTTGCCGGTATCTGGGTGCTCACCGCTGCTCCTGTTTGATGTAGTCGTAAAACGCCCGCATCTCGGGCGAGATGTACGCGATCTCCAGGAACGGGACGCCCGCCTGCGGGGCCGACACGTAGGCGAACTGGATGCCGCCCGGCATCACGCCCTGCTGCACCACCGCGGCGCCGTGGCCGGCGGCCTCGGTCAGGGCCGCGTCGAATCGCTCGGGGCTGTCGGCCTCGATGCAGATGTGGTGCAGGCCCGGTCCCGAGTCGCGCAGAAAGTCACTATAGATATTCCGCCCGCGCACCGGCGCGATCAGCTCCAACTGCATGTCGCCGAGGTAGCTCAGCGAGATGCCGGCGACGAAATCGGCGGGCTCGCCACGGTAGCTGCAGGTGTCCGGGGCAAAGTGCACGTCGGGTATCCGCACCCATTTCCGGACGCCTAAAAGGCCGGTGAGGGCCGTTTCGGTGACGTCCAGGTCCGGGGTAACCCATGCGATCTGCGTCGGCTCGTGAACGGGAAGGGTCATCGACTGGCAGGATAGCCCACTTTGCCGCGAGCACGCGCCCGGCGCCGGAAAAACTCGGATGAACACGTTCTAATTCGCGGGCGTCAACGCGTCAGTGCTGGCCCAGCAGGTCCACCAGCAGCCGAAGCTGGGTGTCGAAGATGGCCTCGGGATCGGTCAGGGTGTCGGCGCCGTACTGGCCGAACACCTCGAGGCTGATCGCGCCCAGCACCGCCGCCCAGAACAAGAAGCACTTGGCGATGACGGAATCGTCGCCGGGAAAGCCGAATTCGTGGCGAATCCGTTCGAAGTCCGACGACATCGGTTGCGGCGCAACGGTATCGGTCAACCTGATGTCTCCGGTGGCGATGCCCGCGGCGATGGCGTCGAAGATGGCCCCCACCACGCGGGTGCCCACCCCGACGGTCCGCTCCGGGGGCGCGTGATATCCGGGCACCGGGCTGCCGTAGAGCAGGGCCCACTGGGCGGGATGCGCCACGGCCCAGCGCCGGGCCGCCCGCGCGATCGCCATGACGTCGTGGCTCCACAGCTCGTCGGCGCTGTCGCGGGCCCGGTCCACCGCGTCGGCCAGGTCGGAATAGGCGTCGACGAGCAGCAGGGTCAGCAGCTCGTCGCGGCTGGACACGTAGCGGTACACGGCCGAGGACACCATGCCCAGGTCGCGGGCGATCGCACGCAGCGACAACCCGGCCGCGCCGCAGTCCACCAGGTGTCGCCGGCCCAGCTCCACGATCCGCGCCTCGATCTGCTCCCGCGACTCCTGGCGTTTGCCCACGCGACCAGTGTGACACAAACGAGATCACCGCTCTTGCTTTTCGGCGGGCGATGTGGGAGCGTGGCTAGCACCGAGAGCACCGCTCTCACAACGCGCAACCCGAAACACCCCTCGAGAGGACCCACGATGGCCACGCGATACGAAGAACCGAACCAGGCCGCGCGGGCGGCGAACGCGGCGATCCGTTGGCTCGCGGAGCTGGGCATCAGCATCGCCGGGACCCGGGCGCTGCGCGTGCGCGGCCGCAAGAGCGGCAAACCGCGCGCAGTGGTGGTCAACCTGCTGACCGTCGACGGCGTCGACTACCTCGTCTCACCGCGCGGCAACACCCAATGGGCGCGCAACGTCCGCGCCGCGGGTGTCGTCGAGATGGGACCGCGCTGGCGCAGGCAACGGCTGCGGGCCACCGAGCTGGACGACGCGGCCAAGCCCGAGGTGCTGCGGCGCTACCTGGCCAGGTGGTACTGGCAGGTCAAGGGGTACGTCGCCGGGCTGACACCGGAGTCCAGCGACGAGCAGCTGCGGGCCGGCGCCGGCTCCATCCCGGTGTTCGCGCTCGCCGCGGCCGGTGACGCGCACTAACTGAGGCTGGTGCCCATCCCGAGGTCCTGGCGGACCTGATCGGCGGTGGACCGCCACGACACCGCCGCCGGCAGATCGCCCCAGACGCTGTTGAAGATCCCGACGATCTGCCCGGGTCCCCCGTCCGGGGCCAGGTATACGGGACCGCCCGAATCACCCGGGTGGCTCTGGACGCCGTGGGACATGGTGAACCAGCCGTTGTTGACGCTCTCCACCGTCCCGCAGGTCTCGCCGGTCGCGACGCCGAAATGGCAGACCGCCTGCCCCGGCTGCACGGTCAGACCGGGGGTCGAAACCAGCGGACGCCCGCCCGGCAGGATGTCGTTCGCCGGGACGTTGTCCAGCACGATCGCCTCGTAGTCGTTGACCACCTGGTCGGTGGCCACCGTCGCGCCGCTGGGCGTGTTGTCGCGGAAGGTGGCCAGGTGCCCGATGACGTGGCGGTCCTTGTCGGTGACGACGCCCCCGCCCCGGCAGTGCCCGGCGGTGAACGCGATCTTCGTGGCCGGGTCGACGTAGCCCAGCGTGCACAGGTGGGAATCCTGGTGGATCTCCATGCCGGGGAAGACCACAACCGGGTCGGCCCCGGCCGTCGCACCCGGCAACCCGGGTACCAGCGCCGCGACCGTAACGGACGCGGCAAACGCGCGCAGTGCCAGGCGGTGCACCATGGACTCCGTTCCGTCGAGGCCGGTAGACGCACCGGCCAGAGCTTGAGATTACGACGTCAATCTCGCCGACGTTGAGTCTTTCGCGCGACCTGGCCGTGACGTTACCGTGACGTGGCCAGCGGCACCGCGCCGCCGGTTTGGCCGGCCGCGGCCGGTTCCCAGCCCGGCGGTCCGAAGACGTAGCCCAGGCGATCGCGCAGCCGGCTCGCCGAGCGCCAGTCGCGGGCGATCGCGACGTATTCGCGGACCTGCAGGTTCCAGACGTTGAACGTGTCCACCTGCTTGGTCAGGCCGTAATGCGGGCGGAACACCTCGGGCTGGAAGCTGCCGAACAGCCGGTCCCAGACGATGAAGATGCCGCCGTAGTTCTTGTCCAGATAGATCTGGTCCATGCCGTGGTGCACCCGGTGGTGCGAGGGGGTGTTGAAGACGAACTCGAACGGCCGCGGCAGTTTGCCGATCCGCTCGGTGTGCACCCAGAACTGGTAGATCAGGTTCAGCGACCAGCTGAAGAACACCATCCAGGGCGGAAGCCCCAACAGCGGCAAGGGAATCCACATCAAGATCTCGCCGCTGTTGTTCCACTTCTGGCGCAGCGCGGTGGCGAAGTTGAAGTATTGACTGGAGTGGTGGGCTTGATGGGTGGCCCAGATCAGCCGGACCCGGTGCGCCATCCGGTGATAGGCGTAGTAGAGCAGGTCCACCCCCACCATCGCGATGACCCACGTGTACCACTTGCCCGGCGAAAGATGCCAGGGCGCGACATAGGCATAGAGCGCCGCGTAGCCGAGCAGCGCCAGCGCCTTCCAGGCGGCGCTGGTGGCTATCGACACCAGCCCCATCGAGATGCTCGCCATCGAGTCGCGGGTGAGGTAGGCGCCCGACGCCGGACGCTGCTGCTCGGCGCCGGCGGCCTCGATGCGTTCCAGCTTGCGGGCCGCCGTCCACTCCAGGGTCAGCAGCAGCAGAAAGAACGGGATCGCGAACAGCACCGGATCCCGCAGCTGCGAGGGCAGCGCGAGCCAGAACCCGGTCACGGCATGCACACGGATAGATTACGTCCATCGGCGCGATGTCCATCGGCCGATCCGTGCACGCCGGCCGGCCGGGATTGACGAGGTGGTGGAGCGCTTGACCGCCGTCGTCGTCATAGGCTCCGGGTTCGCCGGGCTGTGGGCGGCGCTCGGCGCGGCCCGGCGACTCGACGAGCTCGCCGTTCCCGCGGGCACCGTCGACATCACCGTGTTGAGCGCCAAGCCATTTCACGACATCCGGGTCCGCAACTACGAGGCCGATCTGAGGGCCTGCCGCATCCCGCTCGCCGACCTGCTCGACCCGGCCGGGGTCGCGCACATCGCGACCGAGGTGACCGCGATCGACGCCGCCGCCCGCACCGTCGCCACGTCCGACGGCGTGACGCACGGCTACGACCGCCTGGTGCTGGCGTCGGGCAGTCAGGTGGTCAAACCCGCCGTACCGGGCCTGCGCGAGTTCGGCTTCGACGTCGACACCCACGACGGCGCCCTCGCCCTGCAGCACCACCTGCTTGGCCTCGCCCACGCGCCGACGGCGGCGGCGGCCACCGTCGTCGTGGTGGGCGCCGGGCTGACCGGGATCGAGACGGCCTGCGAGCTGCCGACGCGGCTGCGCGCGCTGTTTCCCGGGGGTTCGGTCGCGCCCCGGGTGATCCTCGTCGACCACCACGCGGTCGGCTCCGACATGGGCCCCTCGGCGCTGCCGGTGATCGAACGGGCCCTGTCGGACAACGGCATCGAGACCAGGACCGGGGTGCGGGTCACCGCCGTCGACGGGGATGGCGTGTCGTTGTCGACGGATGAGCGGCTCGCGGCGGCCACGGTGGTGTGGTGCGCCGGCATGCGCGCCAGCCCGCTGACCGAGCAGCTGCCGGTGGCGCGGGACCGGCTGGACCGGGTGCCCGTCGACGACTTTCTGCGGGTGATCGGGGTGCCGTCGGTGTTCGCCGCGGGCGATGTCGCGGCGGCCCGGATGGACGACGAGCACACGTCCGTGATGTCGTGTCAGCACGGCCGGCCGATGGGACGCTACGCCGGCTACAACGTGATCGGCGACCTGTTGGGCGCGCCGATGCTGGCCCTTCGGATTCCTTGGTACGTAACGGTTCTCGACCTCGGACCGGCCGGCGCGGTCTACACCGAGGGGTGGGATCGGGTGGTGGTCTCCGATGGCGCGCGGGCCAAGGCCACCAAGCGGACCATCAACACCCGGCGGATCTACCCGCCGCTGACCCGCAACCGCGCCGACCTGCTGGCCGCGGCCGCACCGCAACTGCAGGACCGCCCGTAACTACTCCGCCGATTGCTGGGCCGCGTCGCCGGCGTACCACTGCACCGCGCGCACCCCGGGTTGCAGGGACAGCTCGGCCACCAGCCGCTCGAGCCTGGCCGGCGTGTGGCCGTCCATGAGCAGGTGCGCGCTCAGGGTGATCTCGTCGTCGGTGGCGTGCCCGGTGTGGATGCCCCGCAGCGTGATGTCGTTGCTGCTGGTGTGTTGCACGATCTGGGCGCGCGCGTACTTCTCGGACTTGCGCCGGCAGACCACCTGCACGAGATAGGGCTGCAGGCTTTCGTCCTCCTCGACGGCGTTGTCGTGGTCGATGAGCCGGCCGAGTGGGCGCCCGAACAGATGGATGGCGACGACGGTGCCGGTGCCGATCAGCGTGAAGGCCAGATGCCCGGAGGCGGCCAGGACGCCCACCGCCGCGGAGCACCACAGCGTCGCCGCGGTGTTGAGGCCGCGGACGTTGAATCCCTCGCGCAGGATCACCCCGCCGCCGAGAAACCCGATGCCCGACACCACATACGACGCGACCCTGGTGGGGCTGCTGTCCTCGGTGGCGACCGAGTAGAGCACGAACAGCGTCGCGCCGCCGGCGACCAGCGCGTTGGTGCGCAGGCCGGCCAGGCGCGCCCGCCATTGCCGCTCCAGGCCGATCAGCGCGCCGCACCCGACCCCGATCCCCAGCCGGAGCGCGAAATCGGCGACGCTCAGCGTCTGCATCACACACCACATATAGCCACACCCGGGCACATCCAGGTGAACGGCGAGTGGACCCCGGTCAAACCGGTCGAACCGGCGCGGATCGGGTTCGGCCGTCAGGCCTTGGACAGTTGGTGGGGGCAGTAGTACTTCGCCGAGATCATGGCGAAATTGGACGCCATCTCCATGTCCATTCCCGGGTTGCGCGTCTTCACGTCGTGCACCAGCTCCAGGCCCGACTCGCCGTTGTTCAGGCACGAGCACACCGCCCGGCCGGCCCCGACGGCCGCGCCCGGGTTGGCGAAGCTGAAGCCGGCCTGATGCAGCGCGTCGAGAAACCCGGCGTCGTCGCCGTCGGGAACCGGAGGTGGACCGGCATGGGCCGGGGCGGCGATGCCGATCATCGCGGAAACGCCGAGTATCGCCAGTAAGGCTCTCATCACTCACCAACTTCCAATTGTGTTGTGCGTTAACCGAATTGCGCTTCCGGGGGCACGACCTTGGCCTTGCCCTTGGACAGATGCACCGCGTGGATGCCGGGTTTCTTCGAGAGCTGCTCGAGCAGCGCGTCGAGGCCTTCTTGGCCGACGGTGTGGTGCTGCACGCTTTCGGGTTTCTCCGATATCTGTGCGACCAGGCGTTTGAGGTGCTCGGGCGAGTGTTTGTCCTTCAGGTCTTTGATCGGGGTGAGACGGCCGCGGACGCCGGCTCGCATCACGGTGGGGCCCCCGGCGCCCAGGGCGCTGCCGAGCATGCCGGCCACCGACATCGAGCTGAGCAGGCCCTCGCCCAGCGCGGCCGCGGGCACCGCGTCCGGCCCGGCGGCCGACAGGGCGGCGGCGACCGTCCTGATCGCCGGGGTGGCGGTGGCCCAGGTCGGCGGAACCGACAGCTTCCCCACCAGCGTGCCGGCGTTTCCCATGCCCGCCGAGACGGCGCCGTACAGCGTGCCCCGGCCGAAGCCCAACGCTCCCAGCCCGGCGCCCAGCGCGTCCTTCGGCAGCGCGCCATACGACACGGGCGGGGCGAACTTGAGCCACTGCGACAGGGGGAAGTTGATCAGCAGCCCGACGTCGTTGAACTGCGTGGTGAGGCCCAGCGGAACCTTCACCGCGTTGTACATGCTGGTGTAGAAGGTCGCCCCGCCCGGGACGGTGTTCAGCAGATTGGTCCAGAACTTGTTGTAGTCCGAGGCCATCTGCGCGAGCCCCGCCAACGGCCCGGTGTAGCCGCTGGGCGTGGTGGCCGCGCCGGTCGCCAGGTTCGACACGACGTTGCCGGCCGAGGTGCCGGAGGCGCGGCTCACCGCGGCCGCTTGCGTCGCCGTGCCCGCGGGGTTGGTGGTCTGTGGCGGCTCGGTGAACGGCGTCAACCCATTGGACGCGGTGGCCGAGGACGCGAAGTACGTGTCCATCGCCGCGCCGTCCTGCGCCCAGAATTCGCCGTATTGGGCCTCGTTGGCGGCGATCGCGGCGGTGTTCTGCCCGAAGATGTTGGTCGCGACCAGCTGCGCCAGCAGGGCGCGGTTTTCCGCGATCACCGGCGGCGGCACGTGTGCGGCGAATGCCGTCTGGTAGGCGGACGCCGCCGCGGTGGCCTGCATCGCGGCCTCGTGGGCCTGCGTGGCGGTGCCCTGCATCCACGCGACGTAGGGGGCGACCGCGGCCGCCATGGTGAGCGACGACGGGCCCGTCCAGGGCCCGCCGGCCAGGCCCGACACCACCGCCGAGTAGGAGGACGCGGCGGACTGCAATTCGGTGGCCAGCTCGTCCCAGGCCACCGCGGCGGCCAGCAGTGACTCCGCTCCCGGACCGGCATACATCCGGCCGGAGTTGAACTCCGGCGGAAACGCTCCGTAAAACATGGCTAAACCCCTTCCCGGGTGGCCCGCGCGTTCATCGGGTCAGTCCTCGAGCGCCGGGATGACGATGATGGTGGCCGCGGCGGGGTCGGCCCCGGCGGCGACGCCGCCCAGCGCCGTGGCCGCCGCCCCGCCGCCCGAGTGCGTCGCGCCGGCCGCCATGGCGCGACCGGCCAGGCTCGACAGCGCCATCTGGCCGAAGACGCGGCCTTCGCCGGCCAGCGCGGCGTCCGGGGCGGCCGCCACATTGGCCGGCAGCACCGACGCCAGCGTTCGGATGGCCGGGGCGGATTCGGTCCAGCCCTGCGGCACCGACATGCTTCCGACCAGGGCCGCTTTGCCCATCGATCCGGACGCCTGGCCCGCGCCGACGGCGGAGCTCAGGCCGGCCCTGACGGTGCCGCCGCTGGTCAGTGGCGCCAGCGCCCCGGAAATGGCCTTCGGCCCCGACAGGTAGGCCGCGGCGCCCTGACCGTTCTGGCCCCAGGCGTATGCCTGCCCGAACGACAGGAACGGGCCACCGGGGATGGTGCTCCACGACTGCGGGGAGTACGGCCCGGTGAACACCGACCAGAACTCGTTCCAGTCGGTGATCACGGGCGGCACCGTGAGCCCCGTGCCCGTCCCCGTCGACGCCGCGTTGCCCGCGGCGTTGGTCGCGCTGGGCGTCGCGGTGACCAGTTGCGACAGCGTCGACGCCGTGTTCGAGCCGGGCGCGGTGCCGGACTGGGCGACGGCGGCGGCCTGCGTCGCGCCGGCCGACTCGTTGGTGGTGCGCGGCGGCTCGGTGAACGGGCTCAGCCGCGATGCCGCCGCCGACGCGCCGGCGTAGGCATACATCGCGGCGGCATCCTGCGCCCACATCTCCATGTAGTGGGCCTCGGTCGCGGCGATCGCGGGCGTGTTCTGGCCCAGGAAGTTGGTCGCGATGAGCGTCGCGAGCAGGGTGCGGTTGGCCGCGATCAACGGCGGGGGCACGGTGGCCGCGAAGGCGGTCTCGTAGGCGCCCGCGGCGAGCTTGGCCTGCGTGGCCGCCTGCTCGGCCTGGGCGCCGGTGGCGCTCATCCACGCGACGTACGGCGCCGCGGCGGCCGCCATCGCCAGCGAGGACGGACCCGTCCACGGCGCGGCGGTCAGGCCGTCGATGGTCGACCCGTACGACGCGGCCGCAGCCTGCAGCTCGGCGGCCAGCTCGTCCCAGGCCGCGGCCGCGGCCAGCAACGGCCCCGCCCCGGCGCCGACATACATCCGGCCCGAGTTGATCTCCGGTGGCAGCGCCCCGAAATCCAACAACCTATGCCTCCCCTATTCGGCCGCGATGGTAGGCGCGATAACGCGCCCGGCCCGCGAACCCACTCCGGCTCTAATGAAATCCATCAGGTCACCGCGGAGCGCATGAGTTTTATTTGCGGTCCCTGGAGACAACAAGTCACCCACCCCCGTGTCCGAAAATTGTGTCGATGGCATCCAGCCGCGCTGCCGGCACCCCGCCGATATAGCGATCATCGTGATCGAAACATATGCACGATGCGTTCCCGGCGAGTAATCAGAATGTAAAAAAGCACTGTCACATTTCCCAATCGCGGGTGTGAGGACTTTGTTTCACGGCCGACGCGGCGCGACGACGATGACCAGCTCAGACTGGTACCTAGAGGGTTGACGGGCAGGCCAAATCCCCCCGTGGCAGGTCGGCAATTCGGTAACGCCTAATTGCAGATCGGCGCCGGCGGCGGTCGACGTCGATCAATTGTCGTTAGGTCCAATTAATTGCGGCACACCCGCTGACTTTTATGACCCCTCGCTGCATCAAAGCCGTGCAAGCGCATTGCTTTCTCGCGCACATATACCGCACATGCCCCATATATGTTCCTCAAAATATCGACCGTCATTGCCGACGGCCGTGTTATGCCCAGCTACACCGGCCGCGATTGCCGATACCGTTGGCCGGCCCGGTTGGGCGATGAATTCCGGGCCGGCCACAGATCCCGTCGTCGCTCGGCTTGATTGCTCGTCGTCATGCACACGCTCCCTTGGATTTCACCTAGGGTAAGCCCGCGTAGCTGCTGCGGCGCTGGTTAGCTGCTGACGGTTGGCTGTGAGATTCAATTGCGCCATTTGCGCTGGTACAACCGATAATTCGGGTCGTCGCACGCCGAGCATGGCCTCACCGAATGGTTGCAGAACGCTCACGCGGCCGACGCACCTATTGTGAGATGGCGGTCGCGGGGCTACTATCCCGCGGCCGGCGGGCGCGCCACGAAGCTTGGGCGGAAGCCGTATTGGGGCACGGCGCGGCCCTCGCCTTGCCCGCCCACGAACCCCGCCAGTGGCACCGGAGGCGTGCTTTCGGTGACCGGCGCGGGCTCCTCGAGCGGTGCGCCCCCCAGGGCCGAAGCCAGCGGGCTCTGCGACGGCGCGGCGGCGGTCCAACCTTGCGGCACCGACAGCGGTCCGACCAGGCCGCCCCTGCCCATCGTCGCCGCAACCGAATTTCCCAGCGCCCCAACGTTTCCCAGCGCGCCGGGGGTCACGCCCTCCGCCGCGCCGGCCACTGCCCCGGCCGCCCCCTCGGCAGTGCCCTCGGCCGCCTGCTGACTCAGGCTCATGAAGCTGGCCGCGCTGCCCAGGAACCGTGCCGGCATGAAGAAGCCGGAGGCAAAGATGGTGTTCCAGATATTGGCGTTGAGCCCGAAGTTGTCCCACAGCCAGGACGACGACTGGGATTCCGCCAGCGACCCGGCGCCCGCCAGCGGCGACGGCGAGGCCAGGGTCTGCAGGCTTCCCGGCACGGCCGACATCAATTGTGCGACAGTGCTTTGCCCGCTGCCGGCCGACGTGGCCGCGGCCTGGCCCGCCGCGGCGGACTGCGCCGGCAGCCCGGCCGCGTTGGTGGTCTGCCGCGGCGGGTCGAACGGGGTCAGCCGGCTGGCCACGGCGGAGGCGCCGGCGTAGCCGTACATGGCCGAGGCGTCCTGGGCCCACATTTCGGCGTAGTCGGCCTCGGTGGCCGCGATCGCGGGGGTGTTCTGCCCGAAGAAGTTGGTGGCGATCAGGATCATCAGCCGGGCCCGGTTTTCCGCGATCACCGGCGGAGGCACCGTGGCCGCGAACGCGGCCTCGTAGGCCGCGACGGCGGCCTCGGCCTGGGCGCCGGTCTCGTCCGCCTGCGCCGCGGTGGTGCTCATCCATGCCACGTACGGCGCGGCCGCGGCCGCCATCGAGGCCGACGCCGGGCCATACCACGCCTGGCCGGTCAGCTCCGAGAGCACCGAGCCGTAGCCGAGCGCGGTGGCCCGCAACTCCGCGGCCAGTCCGTACCAGGCCGAAGCCGCGGCCAGCAGCGGGCCCGGGCCGGGCCCGGAATACATTCGGGCCGAGTTGATCTCGGGGGGAAGCATGGCGAAGTCGGGTGATGCCGTCATCGTCAGCCTCCTCCCCTCGCTCAGTTAGACAGCCCCGATGGCCCCACCGGCCCGGGCGCTCGAAGTGCGTATCTCCCGCGGGCTATCCAGCCGCGGGCGGCCGCGCGACGAAGGTCGGTTTGAAGCCGTATTGGGGTACATTGCGGCCGAAGCCCTGGCCGGTCATGCCGGCCAGCGGCACACCGGGCATGCCGGCCGCCATGGCCGGTGGCGGGGCCACCATCGGGGTGGCCCCCAGCGCCGGGGACAGCGCGCCGGGCGCCGCCCCGGTCCAGCTCGGCGGCACCGACAGCGGCCCGACCAGGCCCGCGCTACCCAGGCCGGCCTCGACCGGGCCGGCCGCTGCGCCCAGGCCGCCCAGCGGGGCGGTCGCCGCGGCCGCGCCCTCCGCCGCCCCGGCCGCGGCGGAGGCAGCGCCCGCTGCGCCCTCGGCCGCGCCCTGCTGCCCCATGCCCATGAAGTCCGCGGCGGTGCCCAAGAAGTTGCCCGGCATGTAGAAGCCCGACGAGAAGATGGTGTTCCAGATATTGGCGTTGGGGCCGAAGTTGTCCCACAGCCACGACCCGTCGATCCCCGACAACGCGGTGCCCGCCGTCGCGGTCGTCCCCGCCCCCGGTGCGGCCATGTCTTGCAGGGTGCCCGGCACCGCCGACATCATCCTGGTCAGCGTGCTCTGCCCGGTGCCGGCCGAGGTGGCCGCGGCCTGGCCGACCGCGGCCGACTGCGCCGACACCCCGGCGGGATCGGTGCTCTGCTGCGGCGCGGCGAACGGGGTCAGCCGGCTGGCCGAGGCCGAGGAGCCCGCGTAGCCGTACATCGCCGCGGCATCCTGGGCCCACATCTCGCTGTACTGCGCCTCGTTGGCCGCGATCGCCGGCGTGTTCTGGCCCAACACGTTGGTCGTGATCAGCGACATCAGCTGGGCCCGGTTGGCAGCGATCTGCGGCGGGGGCACCGTGGCCGCAAACGCGGTGGTGTAGGCCGCCGCGGCCGCCTCGGCCTGGGCGGCGGTCTGCTCGGCCTGCACCGCGGTGGTGTTCATCCATTCCACGTACGGCGCGGCCGCGGCCGCCATCGCCGCCGATGCCGGGCCGTGCCACTCCTCGTCGGTCAGCGCCGACAGCACCGCCGAATACGACAGCGCCGTCGACCGCAATTCGGCGGCCAATCCCTTCCACGCCGAGGCGGCAACCAACATCGGGCCCGAACCCGCTCCCGAATACATCCGAGCCGAGTTGATCTCCGGGGAAAGCATCGCGAAATCCAGCGTCATCGGTCGCGCCCTTCTCTTAGGTTGGTGTCGGCGGCTTCGTCGGCCGCACAGGACGTTGCGCTCGCACCCAAAACCGAGGTGAATGTCTCGTGGGTTGCTGCGGCGTGCGCGCTGAATTGTGTTGCGGTCAAGGCGGATACCTCGGCGGCGGCCACATTCTCCGCGGCCGGCCCCGATCCAACGCCATCCAGGTGACCGGCAGCCGTCGCCAGCGCTTCGGGACGGGTAATTGCAAACGACATCGCACTGCTCCTCTGGCAAACGGACCAACGAGTGGCCGGCGTTGCTGCGTCACCCGCCGCGGCGGCAGGTCAGGACGGTCACGCCGGGAATGATAACCGTTTTCATTACGGCCCCATGTGGCGCCCACCGGGCGGCGCGGCTAGTGCCGGCGCGGTCCGTTCACGTCGACCCGCGAAACGGGGACGGGATCAGATGTCTCGGGCTTAGCCGATGCGGGCCGAGCCGATACAGGCTGAGCGGGAGGTGCCGGGGTCGGGTCGCAACGAAATGGTCATCGGTCTGGAGTACGGACTATCGTCGGGACTCACTTCGCTCTCACCTCCTCACGGCCGGGGCACACGGGGATGCCGCCACATCGCACATGGGGAGGGGCGCCCGAACCGGACCAGGCAACCACCGCACCCCTCTCGTCAGAGCTTCGGCACCACACGGCGTATCCGGCCGGATCGGACCGGAAGCCACTTGGGCTCAACCCTTAAGCCGGGAGGAGCTGTCCTGACCCTGGGCGTCTCTCGACGTTCGAGGTCAGTGGCCTATATCCGTGCAGACGCCTCACCTAGCGAGGTGCATGCAGAGCCATCGTGGCACTCGAAGCGAGGCGAGTCAACTCACCTGCCACCCAATTGCAGGAATCCACTCGCGGCCCCGCCGCGCTCGGAAAACCCATGCGGCGCCGCGGGTTTCCCCACCCGGCGTCAGCCCGACTTCTTCTCGGCCACCGCCGCGCTGAGGCCCTCGGCCAGGTCCTCGCCGGTCAGCTCCTTGAACCGCAGCAGGTCACGCTCGCTGAACTCGGTGGTGTCGCTGGCCAGCACCGCGTCGAGGTCCTCGTCGTCCAGGCGAAAACTGCGGTGGTCCCGGGCCTTTTCCACCACGTTGCGCACGAAGCCGGCGTTGCCGAGGGTATCGATCCCGCGGATCAGGTCCCCGTCTTCGGAGTAGCTCTCATCGAGGTAGAACTTGGTGTACGACGGCAGCAACACCTGGGCGGATTCGTCGGTGATGACGTCCTCGTTCTCCCGCCCCATCAGCTTGGTCAGCGCGAGCAACTCGTCGGGGGTGTAGCTGAAGAACTCGATCACGGTCGAAAAGCGCCGTCGCAGACCCTGATTCACCTCGAGCATCTTGTCCATCGCCTTGGCGTAACCCGCACCGAAGACCACCAGCTCGTCGCGATGGTTCTCCATGTACAGCAGCAGGGTGTTGATGATCGCGTTGCCGTACGGGTCGCCCTGGTGATAACCGCGCTCGAACAGGGTGTGCATCTCGTCGAAGAAGACCGCTCCGCCCAGAGCGCCCTCGAGCATCTCCTCGGTGTTCTTCTCCGCGTCGGCCATGTACCGGCCCAACAGCTTGGTGCGGCTCGTCTCCACCACGAGGGGCTTGCGCAGCACGGTCAACCCGCACAGCTGTTTGGTGAAAGCCCTTGCCACCGAAGTCTTTCCGGTACCCGGCGGCCCCAGCAACAAGGTGTGGCGCGATGTCACCGGCACCGGCAGCCCCATCTTGGCCCGGGCCAGGTTCACCTTGGTCGTCGACTTGATGAGCCTGATCTCCCGCTTGGCCTTTTCCATGCCCAGCATCGCGTTGAGCTCGGCGTCGCCTTCGGCCAGATACTTCGCGGCGGCCTCGGCGTGGCGCGCGGCCTCGGTCTGGGCGCGGGTCGGGGCGCTGTCGGGATCCCACGGGTCCGTGCGGGCCTCGATCGTTTCCGGGTCGGTCAGGATCAGCCGGTAGTCGGGATTGTCCAGCGCCTCGCGGGCCGGGGTGAATTTCGGGTCCCGCGAATACACCCGGCGCAACAGCTCGACGGCCTCGTCCTCGCGGCCGAGGTGCCGCAGGCACATACCCTGGGTGTACAGGGCCACGTTGGCCGCGCCCGGCACCCGGTCCGCCTCGATGGCTTCCTGGCCGCGCCGCACGGCCTCCTCGAACACCCCCAGCGAGGCCAGCGCCGTGGTGGCCATCGCCGCGCCGGCGGCCTTCAGCTCCGGGTTGCGCCAGACCTTGCCCTCGGGAAATTGGTTGAGCACGTCGGGCCACCGCCCGGTGCGGAAGTACAGCACCCCGCGCACGTAGGTGACCAGCTCCTCGTCGAACGGATGCCTGGGCTCGACGTTGTCGAGCAGCTTCGCGGCCTCCTCGTAGTGCTTCGCCTCGGCCAGCGCGGCAGCGTACCCGCAGGCGAGCGACTCCACGCTGGTGATCGCCAGCCGCAGGAACAGCCCGTCGGAGACCTCGGGCCGGAACTGCAGGTCGGTGACCCCGAGGCGGCGGATCTCCCAGCCGAACGTCCTGGTGGACGCCCACGCGCCGGCGAGCACGTCGATGCTTTGCTCACCCGCCAGCACCCGCGCCAGCCACGCATCGCACATGCCGGGGTCGATGGTGGACGCCATGGTGAACATCTGCGACGCCACCTGCGGATTGTGGCTGGGCTGCAGCCCGTTCACGGAGATGCCGGACGCCAGCAGCCCGGCGACCATCGCGTTGCGGGCGTCCTCGACGGTCGATTGCGGGCGAGTCATTGTGCTGCAGGCAAGGCCGCAGCGCTCTCGAGCACCTGAGCGACCGGCAGCACCAGCTCATCGCCCTCGAGCAGGTCCCGGGTGGGCACCACCAGCAAGGGCCGCGGGGTCGGGGCCGGCAGGCTCGCGCGCACGGCCGCCAGTTGGCGGCCGGTGAGCCGGTTCAGCCCGTGCGGCAGCCCCTTCGGGGTCCGCTTGTCGCTGTGATAGCGCACCCAGGCCGACACCAGCGGACGCCCGCCCTGGGTGGTGAGCCGGATGGTCACCACGGTCGCCTCGGTGTCGGGCTGCCACAGGTCTTCCACGGTCTCGGTGGTGATGTCCGACGGCGTCAACCAGAAACTGGTCGCGAACCCGTTGAAATGCTTGAGGTAGCGCCACCCCGGGCGGCTCCACGTCGGCTCGAGGTCGGCCAGCACGGCCTTGTCCACCTCGGCGAGCTCGTCGGCGTTCAACGGCCGGGCCGCGCAACCGTGCCCGTCGAGATCCTGGGCGAGCCGCTCGGTGGCCGCGACCAGCGTCGCAGCCAACGAGTCGCGGGCCGCCACCGCGGCGACGTTGCGCTGGGGATTCATCCGCAGCACCAGCCAGGTGCGGCGCAGGTACGAGGCGGGCTGTTCGCCCACCACCTCCCACTCCTCGGGCCCCCAGTCGTCGAGCTTCGACAACTCGGCGGCATTGCCGCCACGCCGCACCTTCACCGAGACGATGTCGATGCCGTCGAGGTGGACGTCGAACTGGTGCAGCCCGCCGGCGACCGCCTGCACCAGCAGCGTGGGCGCCGACGCCGCCGCGCGATGGCGGTGGCGCCCCGCCGCGTCGTCGTCGCCGCCGTCGACCGCGATCACGGTGACCAAACGGCCCGCGTACTCGCGGACCCCCACCTTGTCGTGCCCGTATTTGCGCCGGTGATCGACCGCGGGCGTGCAGCCCGCGGCCAGCGCCGTGCCCGGATCGGCGGACCAGTCCCACAGCCACGTGACCAGCCCGGACGTCAGCGTGAGGCCGTGGTGGGTGACCAGCGACAGCAGCGTGATGATCGCCGCGACGCCGACGCCCACCCAGAAGGCGATGCGGTGCTCGCCCTGCCAGGACTGCGGGCAGTGGCTGGCCACCAGCATGATCGCGACGTCGACCAGGAACACCGTGGTGACCCGCAGCCACGACAGGGACAACCCGAACCTGCGCTGAGCCTTCATCGCTATCGCCGCCCCGCCCTCACTGCTGCTTCCGTCGCTTCGTCATCGTCGCCACGCCGAAGATCGCGCCGCCGATCAATAGCGCGCCGGTCAGTCCCCCGGCGGCCACCCACACTGGCACCATATCGCGGTGCGGCGGCGGCTTGGGCACCGTCAGCGGCGCCGACAACTGCTGTGGCGGCTTGGCCGGGCCCTCGGGCACGTCCCACGTCAGGGCCGCCACCGGGTCGACCACGCCGTAGCCGATCTGGTTGTCCACGCCGCGGGCGGGCGCCCTGGCGGTGCGGGTCAACCGGTTGATCACCTGATACGCCGAAAGATGCGGGAACTTGGCGCGGACCAGCGCGGCCACCCCGGACACGATCGCCGCCGAGAAGCTGGTGCCGGCCGGCACCAGCAGCGTGTTGTCCGGGCCGTCGATGGCGTTGATCAGGCCGTCGTCGCGCGGCGAGAGCCCGACGATGTCGGATCCGGGCGCGGCGATGCCCACCCACGGTCCCGCGATGCTCGACGCGCCCTGGCCCTGACCGCCCTGGGTCAGCGGCCGGCCCTCCGGATCCACCG
This sequence comes from Mycobacterium sp. NGS26, assembly GCF_059813025.1. Classification (NCBI taxonomy): domain Bacteria; kingdom Bacillati; phylum Actinomycetota; class Actinomycetes; order Mycobacteriales; family Mycobacteriaceae; genus Mycobacterium; species Mycobacterium sp. NGS26. Next base: position 4,127 of record NZ_JCALDU010000005.1, on the reverse strand, counting down.
CGCCGACCGTCAGCACGTAGTCGCTGAACCAGGACGGGGTCACCACGGTGGTGACGGCGTTCCAGTTGCGCGGATCCTTGGGCTGCAACGGGTCGAAGATCGGGTTCTGCTTGCAGTCCTTCTTGCTGCTGTCGCCGGCCGCGGCCACGATGACGGCGTTCTTGTCCACCGCCGCGTAATGCACCGCGGCGCCCAGCGAGCGCTGGTCGATGATGTTGCGCGCGCTCATGCACGTCACATCGGAGATGTTGATGATCTGGGCGCCCATGTTGGCGGCATGCACGATGGCCCGCGCCATCGTCTCGACGTTGTCGATCTTCGCCCGGGTCTGCGGATCCTCGTCACCGGTGTAGGCGTCCTTGAGGCCGAACGCCTGGCTGGATTGGCGGATCGAGATGATGTCCACATCGGGCGCGATGCCGCTGTACGCGTCCGGCGCCTGCCCCGACGGGGCCGGGGGTGGTGGCGGTTTCGGCGGGTCGAGCGGACGCGGGTACACCGGGTTGTCGACGCCGACGACCCGCAGGCCACCCGCGTGGCTGGGTATCGTCACCGTGCCCGCGGCGCCACGACCGGCCGCCGGGGCCTGGCCGGGCCCGGGCGCCGGACCCTGACCCGGCGCCGGCGCGGGTGGTGCCGGCGGTGCCGGTGGCGCGGCCGGCGGGGGGAATCCGAATGGGCCCGGCGCGGGCGGCGGCGAAGCCTCCGACTGGGGCGGCGGCGGAACCATCGTCACCGTCTGCGGCAGCGGTGACAGGGTGACGGTCTGCGGCGGTGGCGCTTTCGGGGGCGGCTCGGTGGTCGGGATGGTGACCGGCTTACGCGGCGCCGCCGGCGGCGGCGGTGCGCCGTTCGCCGGGGCCGCGCCGATCATCGACGCCACGATCGTGCCGTGGGCGTCGCAGTCCGACAGCCCGTCGCCGCCCATGATGTAGTCGCCGCCGGGGATCAGGTGCTGGAACCGGGAGTGCGGGGTCACGCCCGTGTCGATGACGGCGACCTTCACGCCCGCGCCGCGGCCGAACTGCCACGCCTCCTGCAGGTTCAGCATGTCCATGTACTTGGGCGGGGACCGGAAATCGGTGCCCGGCAACACGCCGACCTCGGTGCAGTACGAGTTCTGCTTCATCGGCGCCGGCGGCCCGGGCGGACCGTCGGGCGGCACCGCGGCCGGATCCACCGTCGGGGGCGAGATCGCGTACGCCGGCGGCAGGCCGGCCAGCGCGCCCGAGGCCAGCAGGAGCGCAGCGACGGTCGCGCGGCAGGCACGACCACGCCACATCGTGCCGTCAGCGGTACCGGATGGCTGCATAGACATTCATCAACCACAATGCCAACGGGAAGATCGGCATCAGGCAGAGGTATTCGATCCATTCCACGAACTTGCGGAACAGCGGGCTGTAGATGGTGTTGGGCACCACCGCCGCGGCCGTCAGACCCGCCGCCGGCAGCAGGACCAGGATCCCGGTGCAGATCGACACCGACAGCGGCGAGTGCAACACCAGCGCGTACCGCAGCACCACCGCGCCGACGATCAGCACCGACGTCCCGGCCAGGGTGATCGCCTGCCAGCGGTCGACGTACGAGCGCCCCCGCAGCATCAGGAACCCCGCGCTGAAGCCGGCCAGCAGCAGCGGCAGCCAGCGCTGCTCGGTGTGCGGATCGGACAGTGCGGTCAGCGAAACCACCATCAGCACGCCCAGCCCCAGCAGCAGCCCGGTCAAAAACGACCGGGCGCGCTCGGCCTGCAGCAGCACGTCGCGCACCGAGGCGGGCCCCTCCAGGATCGGAGGACCGCCGCCCGAACGCACCACGGTGGTGGGCAGGTCGGGCCGTGCCTCGAAAACCCACCGGCTGGTGGCCGACGGGAACACCGGCAGCCGGATGCCGGCCAGCCGACGCGACATCGCCGGCGCGCTGTGGTAGGCCAGCACGCAGGCCAGCACCACGCAGGTGAACAGCGTCACCGCGCCGCTCATCGCGATCATCCGCGCCAGGGCGGCGATCGCCGTGACCCCGCTCACCGTGATGATCGCGGTGTAGATCCCGAGCCGGCGCCCGGTGAAACGAAGGGCCAGCATCGTGGCGATGGTCAGCACCCCGAAGCCCAGCACCGCATGCGGGGAACCCACTCCGCCGGGCGGCGCCGCCGCGGCGGCGACGGCCAGCGGCGCCAGGCCGCTCAGCAGCATGATGTCGCCGACGCGGCGGTCTTCTTCCGTGCGGGCCCGCAGCAGCACCAGCATGGACACGCCCAACACCAGCGCGGCGATAACCCCGGTGTAGATGGTGGTCAGCCACGAGTTGTGGTGGAAGCGCCACCAGCCCAGCAAGCCCGTCGCGGCGATCACGCCGATGGCGACCATCGAGGCGCCGACCTGAACCGCGACGACCGGGTCGATCGCGGCGAACCGCTTGCTGAGGTTTTGCGAAACGGCGGTGGAGATGTGCTCGACGACCTGCGACCGCTTCTCGGTGTCGACGACGAACCGCAGCCACAGGCGGTCGCCGTCGTAGACGTCTTGTTCGGTGAGCGATTGCGTGGCCCGCAGGGGGGTGCCGTCGACCAGGCACAGCGCCCACTTGCCGCGGCCCTTGGCCTCCAGCGGCGTCTCGCCGAGTTCGCGCAGCCGGCTGTTGACCACCTTCAGCAGCGGGTCGGTCATCACCGAGACGGGGGCATTGGCGTCGAGCAGGACGCCGATCTGGACACCCTCGCCGGCCATGATGCCGACCACGACGGCCCGAGGCTGCGAGACTCCCTCGATATCGGGCTGTGGTGCTGCAGCTACCCCAACTACCGAAGTCATCGCGACGCACCCCCTGGCGTGGTCAATGTGGAAACCCGTGCAGTTGACCGCGCGGGGGCTGTTGCCGACCCGCTCACCGGGGCGCCGCGGCGCCTGAGGATTTGCAGCCCGACGAATTCGGATTTCATCTCAGTCCCGCCCTCGCGATCAATTGTTCTGGCTTTGCTGGTGAACCGTCGTCAATGGTTCTAGAGAAGTATGCCGTGTTTGCCTGTTGCCCGCACGTTGTGGGCAAACACGTTGGTAAACACTGCGTTTCGCAACCCGGTTCACACCCTGCGGTGGGTTTTCCACTCGCCGTACGGCAGCGTGTCCAACACCGTTTTTATACCGACCTGCACCAATTGCGGGGTGGCCGGGCAGATGGCCAGCCACGCCTCCCCCGAACCCGCGGTTCGCGCCTGTTGGTAAAGGGCGATCCGGCCGCCCGAACCGTCCTTGAGCGACAGCACCGAGGCGCTCGGGCCCTTGGCGTCGTCCCGGTATTGGCGCGCGTACACCGCGGCCTCGGCCGCCGGGTCCGAAAGCGCCTGCCCCAGCGCGGCCACCGTGGAAGCGCTGATGCCCATTCGCCGCAGGTCCCCGCCGGAGAACACGTTGAAGCCGGACTCCTGCCACGATTTCGTCGCTTCCAGCATCTCCTCCAGCGGCACGTTCACCGCGTTGATCGCCGCCGGCTCCGCGTGATGGATCGACTCGAGGCCGTCCAGCACCAGCGACGCGATCGAGGCGCTGTCGGCGACGGCGACGTCGTCGACCGTGATGTCGTTGCCCACCCGGACCGCCGATACCCAGTGCTGATTACGACGGGCCAGCACCACCCGGAACTCGTTGTCGGGGATGTCGCGGGAGCCGGGCGGCTGGTTCTCGTCGTCGACGACGCCGTACAGCAGCTTGCCCCGCGACAGCAGCGCGATGACCTCCAGGTCGGGCGCGGCGAGCACCCGCATGCGCTCGGCCACCTGCTCCTGCACCTCGTTCAGCTCGTTGACGACGATGCCCTGCTCACGCATCACCGCCATGCCGGGGTGCTCGTTGAGCCAATCGTTCGAGTCGGTGGACACGTAGGGCCGGCACCGCAGTTCCGGCGCCACATGCCGGATGTCCAGCAGCGCCTGCAGCATCCAGAAGCCGTCGACGTTGACGGTGATGTCGGTGCGGGTGCTCTGTGAGTCCATCAATCCCTCAAAAGTCGACGTGCTCGGACAACCGCAGGACGCGGCAGCACACCGAGGTATGGTGTGCTGCCGCGCCTGAAGTCGGGGTTAGGCCCAGCTGGAGCCGACGGCGCTGTCGGTGCTGGCCATGTTGCTGCCA
>NZ_JCALDU010000049.1:0-282 GCF_059813025.1 Mycobacterium sp. NGS26 | reverse complement strand
CGCACAAATCACGGCTGCGTACCCTTTCATTCGTTAGGAGAACACCGATATGACGATCAATTACCAGTTCGGCGATGTCGACGCCCACGGCGCGTTGATTCGCGCGCAGGCCGCCTCGCTGGAGGCCGAGCACCAGGCCATCGTGCGCGATGTGATTGCCGCCGGTGACTTCTGGGGTGGCGCCGGCTCGGTGGCCTGCCAGGAGTTCATCACCCAGTTGGGCCGCAACTTCCAGGTGATCTACGAGCAGGCCAACGCCCACGGGCAGAAGGTGCAGACCGC
>NZ_JCALDU010000048.1:0-290 GCF_059813025.1 Mycobacterium sp. NGS26 | reverse complement strand
GGGTATTTGGTGGTGAACCAGCCCACGGTGCGCGACAGGTCCACGTCGGGGGCCACGTCCTCGGCGCGGCCGTGGCCCTCCACATCGATGCCGATCGGCGCGCCGTGCATGCCGAGGAATTCCGCGCACGCCAGGCCGAGCGCGATCAGCAAGATGTCATGGACGCCGGTCCGGAACGCCGCCGGCACCTGACCGAGCAGCAGCCGGGTGGTGGCGGCATCCAGCGACACCGATAGGTGTCCGGCGCTGGCATAGGTGTCGAGCTCGGGGTCGGGCGCAGCCAGTGCGGC
>NZ_JCALDU010000047.1:0-345 GCF_059813025.1 Mycobacterium sp. NGS26 | reverse complement strand
AGCCAACACCACCACCTCAAGCCCAAGCTGCTGCCCCAACTCGGGCCGGTCGGCATCAACGCTTTGCAACCCAGCAAACGCCGACGGAGTCTGACTCAACACACTGACCTGCTCAGCAACCAGCAAAGCAAGGAAATCGGGCGGGGAGCCCACCACCTCCTTGGGCACCACCACCAACCGCCCCCCATGCAGCAAGGCCCCGAAAATCTCCCACACCGACACGTCGAAAGACAACGAATGCCACTGCGACCACACCCCCGCGCGCGGCACATCCGTGTCCAGGGAAGCCAGCAGTTGGGTGATGTTGTGGTGGGTGATGGCCACCCCCTTGGGCACCCCGGTGGT
>NZ_JCALDU010000046.1:0-345 GCF_059813025.1 Mycobacterium sp. NGS26 | reverse complement strand
ACCACCGGGGTGCCCAAGGGGGTGGCCATCACCCACCACAACATCACCCAACTGCTCGGGGCGCTGCCTGCAGCCCTGCCGAAGGCGGCTGTGTGGTCGCAGTGTCATTCCTTGTCTTTCGACTTCTCAGTGTGGGAGATCTGGGGTGCGCTGCTCGGTGGCGGGCGGCTAGTCGTGGTACCCGAGTCGGCGGCGCGCTCCCCGGATGATTTCCTTGCTTTGCTGGTTGCTGAGCAGGTCAGTGTGTTGAGCCGGACCCCCTCGGCGTTTTATGCGTTGCAGACTGCCGACGCGCTCCGGCCCGAGCTGGCAGATCAGTTGCAACTGCAGGCCGTAGTGTTCGGC
>NZ_JCALDU010000045.1:0-364 GCF_059813025.1 Mycobacterium sp. NGS26 | reverse complement strand
TAGTCGGGTGTTGCAGTTTGCGCCGTTGATTTTTGATATGTCGGTTGGGAATTTGTGGTGGGCGTTGTTGACGGGGGCGGCGGCGGTGATTCCCACCGAGGAGCAGGCGGTGCCGGGTCGGGAGTTGACCGATTTGATGGCGTGCCAGCGGGTTTCGCATGCCAAGTTCACCCCGAGCGCGTTGGCGGCGTTGCCGGCGGAGCAGCTGTGCGGGTTGACGTTGATTACCGGGGGGGAGGTGTGCACCGCAGAGCTGGTGGATCGCTATGCCGCGGTGGCCACGCTGGTCAATGAGTATGGCCCGACTGAGACGACGGTGGACGTCACGATCGGCTACCCGTTGACGCCGGGGTCGGGGGCGGCG
>NZ_JCALDU010000044.1:0-380 GCF_059813025.1 Mycobacterium sp. NGS26 | reverse complement strand
GCCACCCCGCAGGCCCCGGCCGACCAGGCCGTGGCGGTCGCGCAGGCCCAGGCCACCCCGGCCGGCAACTCCGGGCAAACCGTCGCGAGCATGACCCCACAACTGGCGTCGACCACCGCCACGCAGGCCCCCGGCACGGTGGGGATCCCCAACCCGAATACGCCTTGGTGGAAGCTCAGCCCCGCCAACTACGACACGGTCCTCAAGCGGATGACCGGCCTGCCCTATCAGTCGAATGGCCTGGCCGCCTTTGGGACGGCCATCGGGCAGCAGTTGTTCAACGGCCCGGTGGGAACCACGGCCGGTGCCCAGGGCGCGTTCTTCGTCACACCGCAATTCGCCGCCCTGGGCGCCGGCGGCTGGACCTGGCACCCAGCGGG
>NZ_JCALDU010000043.1:0-394 GCF_059813025.1 Mycobacterium sp. NGS26 | reverse complement strand
CGATCACCACCGCGGCATCCACCCCGTCCACCGCGGTCAGGGCGGCCTGGATTTCGGCGGGCTCGATGCGATACCCGCGGATTTTGACCTGCTCATCGGCGCGGCCCACATACACCAGCTGCCCATCGCCACCCCAGCGCACCAGGTCCCCGGTGCGATACATCCGCGCCCCGGCCGCCCCGCCCAGCGGGCAGGGGACAAACCGGGACCCGGTCAAACCCGGCCGGCCCCAATAGCCCACCCCCACCGCGGACCCGGCCACATACAACTCGCCGACCACCCCGACCGGCACCGGGCGCAACCACCCATCGAGCACCAAAAGCGCCGCCCCGGGCACCGGCGCCCCAATCGGCGCCACCGGCTCACCGGGGGTCAGGGGGGCGCTGATCGCCGC
>NZ_JCALDU010000042.1:0-403 GCF_059813025.1 Mycobacterium sp. NGS26 | reverse complement strand
CCACATCGCACCCAGCCAGCCGGCCAGCCAACCCGGTGGTGGTGATCACCGCGACCGGGGCGGCATCGGTGAGTAAGAACCCGATCCGCGCATCGGGAAGATCGGGGTCGATGGGCACATAAGCCGCCCCGGTCTTGAGCACCCCCAACACCGCGATGATCGCCTGCGCCGAACGCGGCACCAGCAACGCCACACACTCACCCGGGCCCACACCGCGGCCAATCAGCAACTGCGCCAACCGGTTAGACGCCTCATCGAGCTCCCGATACGTCATGTGGCGGCCCGCGAAGCTGACCGCCACCGCATCCGGGCTGCGCCCCACCTGCGCGGCCCACAGCACCGGGATCGACACCGGCGCCGCTGCGGGCTGGGTCAGCACCACCCGATTCCCCCACCCCTCCAG
>NZ_JCALDU010000041.1:0-405 GCF_059813025.1 Mycobacterium sp. NGS26 | reverse complement strand
TGCGGAGTTGGATGCGGCCGCCACCGGCATCGCGCGCATGCTGGCCGGGCGGGGGGTGGGCCCGGGCCGGTGTGTGGCGCTGCTGCTGGGCCGCTCGGGCCAGGCGATCACCGCGATGCTCGGGGTGCTCAAAACCGGGGCCGCCTACCTGCCGATCGACCCCGCCCTACCGGAGGGCCGGATCACCTTCATGCTCACCGACGCCAACCCCAGTGCGGTCATCACTGCCAGCGGGCTGCGCGACCGGCTGGCCGGCCACCGGGATCTGACCGTCTTCGACATCGACGACCTCCACACTCCCACGGTCGGTGCCCAGCCGGGCGGCGCGCTGCCGGTGCCCGCGCCCGCGGACATCGCGTATCTGATCTACACCTCGGGCACCACCGGCACCCCGAAGGGGGTGGC
>NZ_JCALDU010000040.1:0-423 GCF_059813025.1 Mycobacterium sp. NGS26 | reverse complement strand
GGTGTTCGGCGGTGAGCGAAACGGCGCCAACCGCGAGGCCGTCGCCGACGAGGCCGCATAGCCATACATGGTGGTGGCGTCCTGGGCCCACATCTCCATGTACTGGGCCTCGGTCGCGGCGATCGCGGGGGTGTTTTGCCCGAAGAAGTTGGTCGCGATCAGCGTGGCCAGCAGGACCCGGTTGGCCGCGATCACCGGCGGGGGCACCGTCATCATGAACGCCGTCTCATAGGCGGCCGCGGCCGCGCGGGCCTGGTTGGCCGTCTCCTCGGCCTGCCCGGCCATGCTGTCCAGCCAGCTGACATACGGGGTGACCGCCGACAGCATCGACGCCGACGCCGGACCCACCCAGGGCGCGCCGGTCAACTCCGAGACCACCGAGCCATAACCGGCGGCCGCCGCGGCCAACTCAGCCGCCAACCC
>NZ_JCALDU010000004.1:0-567044 GCF_059813025.1 Mycobacterium sp. NGS26 | reverse complement strand
CGGGACCGCCGCCATCTGCCGCCAAATGTCGGCCTGGGCAACAACTTCCGAGGCGTGTGCATGATCGGCCAGCAGGGAGGCCCACCGGGCGAACGATGTGCCGGGTGCCGGCAGGGCCACGGGTTGCCCGGCGTGATGCTGGGCCCAGGCGATGTTGAAGTCCTCCAACAGGATTCGCCACGACACCGCGTCGATCGCCAGGTGGTGAACGATCACCACCAGCCGACCGGTGGAGCTGACCCACAACGCGCTGACCATCACCCCAGCCGCCGGGTCCAGCCGCGACCGCGCGGCCGCGATGGTCTCGTCGGACAACACATCGACGGTGTGCAGACACGCCGCGGCATCGACCGATCCCGGTTCGGGCACGTGGAGCGACCAGCCTTTGGGGCCACCGTCCCTGGCGCGCAGCCGCAGCATCGCGTGTTGATCGAGCAGGGCCTGCAGCACGACCAAGACGTCGGCCCGGGTGACCCCGGGAGGCGCCTGGATCACCGCGGCCTGGTTGAACTGGTCGACCGGGCCGTCGACCGTGTGCAGCCAGTGCATGATCGGGGTGGGGATCACCGGGCCCACGCCCTCGTCGATGTCGCCGGTCGGAGCGCCGGTGACCGCCGCGACCTGAGCCAACCGGGCGACGCTCTGCTCGACGAAAATGTCGCGTGGCCGCAACGTCAGGCCCGCCGCCCGCGCCCGGGCCACCACCTGCATCGACAGGATGCTGTCGCCGCCCAGGTAGAAGAAGGAGTCGTCGACCCCGACCCGTTCCACGCCGAGGACTTCGGCGTAGATGGCGGCCAGGATCTCCTCGACCGGGCTGGTCGGGGCGCGGTAGTGATCGGTGTCCAGGTATTCGGGCGCCGGCAGCGCGCGAGTATCCAGCTTGCCGTTGACCGTCAGCGGCAACGCGTCGAGCACCACGATCGCGGCCGGGACCATGTAGCCCGGGAGCCGCTCGCCCAACTCGACGCGGGTTATGGCCGGGTCGGCGGCTCCGGTGATGTAACCCACCAGGCGCCTGTCGCCGGGACGGTCCTCGCGGGCGAGCACCACCGCCTGCTCCACCCCGTCGAGATCGGCCAGGGCGCTTTGGATTTCGCCGAGCTCGACGCGATACCCGCGGATCTTGACCTGCTCGTCGGCGCGGCCGTGGTATCGCAGCTGCCCGTCGGCACCCCAGCACACCAGGTCCCCGGTGCGATACATGCGCGTCCCCGCCCCGCCGAACGGGCACGCCACAAACCGCGACGCCGTCAACCCGCAACGGTGCACATAACCAACACCCACACCACGACCGGCCACATACAACTCCCCGACCACCCCGGCCGGCACCAAATGCAACCACTCGTCCAGCACGAACACCGCCGCGGTCGGCACCGGTCCACCGATCGGCACCGCGCTTGCTCCCGGCGTGAGCGGGGCGCTCATCGACGCGTACACGGTGGCCTCGGTCGGGCCGTAGGCGTTGATCACCACCCGCCCGGACGCCCACCGATCCACCACCTCCGCGGGGCACGTTTCACCACCGAGCAGTAGGGCGACCGACTCCAACCCTTTGGTTGACAGCGCAGTCACCGCCGAAGGGGTCTGGGTCAACACGGTGACGTGCTCGCCGACCAGCATCGCGTGAAAGTCCGGCGGTGAGGCGGCCACCGATTCGGGCACGACGACCAGCCGCCCGCCACCGAGGAGTGCGGCCCAGATCTCCCACACGGAAAAGTCGAAGCCGTACGAATGGCACTGCGTCCACACCCGCGGCACCGGCAGATCTGCCGGCGTGGACTGCGCCAGGTGGATCAGATTGCGGTGAGTGACGGCCACCCCCTTCGGGACACCGGTAGTGCCCGAGGTGTAGATGAGGTACGCGATCTCGTCGGGACCCGGTGCCGGTAACGCGGTGCGGGGCTGCGTGTCGACGCTGGGGTCGTCGACGGCAATGACCGGCAAGTCGAACCCCGCCAGCCGCCGGCGCAGGCCCGAAGTGGTGGCCATCGCGACCGGTGCGGCGTCGGCCAGCATGAACCCGATCCGCTCGTGCGGCAGCCCCGGATCGATCGGCAGGTAGGCCGCCCCCGCCTTGAGCACGGCGAGCATCGCCACAATCGCCTCCGCGCACCGGTTGAACAGCAGCGCAACGGACTGCCCCGGCCCGACCTCCTCGTCAATCAGCAGGTGCGCCAACCGGTTCGACGCCTCGTCAAGCTCTCGGTACGTCACCGACCGGCCCTGGCAGCGGATCGCCACCGCCTGGGGCGTACGCACCGCATGTCCGGCGACAACCTCCGGAACCGACACCGCCGAGACCGCCGGGCGGGCCAACACCGCCGCGTTGCCCGTCGCGCCCAACCGCGCGCGCTCGGAGGCGTCCAGCACATCGATCGACGACAACCGCCGTGTCGGGTCGGTGGTCATGGCCTCGACCACCCGCTGTAACCGCTGGGTCAGCGCCTCGACGCTGGCGGTGTCGAACACGTCGGTGCGAAACTCCACCCACCCGCCGATCCCGGCCGGCTCACCAGTTTCGGTGAAACGCTCCCGCAGCGAAAACGCCAAATCCATGCGGGCGGAACGGGTATCCACCGGCACCTGGGTCACCTGCGCGTCCCCCAGCGCCAGCTCGGTAGCGGGACCATCGGCATTCCCGGGCAGGTTCTGCCACGCCAACATCACCTGAACCAACGGATGATGCGTCAGGGAGCGGGCGGGGTTGAGCCGCTCCACCAACACCTCGAAGGGCACGTCCTGATTGTCAAAGGCGGCCAGGCTACGCGTCCGCACCCGGCCCAGCAGCTCGGCGATGGTGGGGTCACCCGTCAGGTCGATCCGCAACACCAAGGTGTTGACGAAAAACCCCACCACCTCATCAAGCGCGGGATCATTGCGCCCGGCAATCGGAAAACCCACCGCCACATCGGAACTCGCGCTCAGCCGCGACAACAGCACCGCCAGCGCGGACTGAACCACCATGAAACTCGTCGCCTGATGCGCACGAGCCACCTCGCGCACCCACCGCTGCAACTCGGCCGGCCACTCCACAGCCACCGTGGCCCCTCGTTGATCGGCCACCGGCGGATACGGCCGATCCGTCGGCAGCTGCAGACGCTCGGGCAGCCCCGCCAGGGCATCCTGCCAATAGGCCAGCTGCGCGGCGAGGGGACCGGCGATGTTGTCGAGATCGCCGAACTGCCTGCGCTGCCACAACGTGTAATCGGCATACTGCACCGGCAATTCGGCCCAACCCGGGGCTCGGCCCTGCTGCCGCGCCCGATACGCCTCGCCGAGATCCCGGACCATCGGAGCCAGCGACCACCCATCAAAAGCGATGTGGTGCACCACGATTCCGACCACATGCTGCTCGCGTCGCACCGAATAGATCTGGACCCGTATCGGGACTTCGGTGGATAGCTCAAACCGGTGTCCCGCCAACGCCTCCAGCTCGCCGGCTACCTCCCGCTCGGGCAACAACACCACGGCCGCGTCCCCGCGCCGCCACATCGCCGGCCGCGCCGGCAGCACCCGCTGAAACGGCACACCGTCGACGTCGGGGTATAGGGTCCGCAGCGATTCGTGGCGGGCGATGACATCGTCGAAGGCAGCGCCCAGCGCCTCGACGTCGAGCCTGCCGCTGATTTGAAACGCCGTCGCCATGTTGTAAACCGGTGCGGGGCCCTGCAGCTGGTCAAGGAACCACAACCGGCCCTGAGCGAACGACAACGGCACCACCGTCGGCCGCTGCCCGGCCACCAACGGCTCCCTCTCACCCCCATGGCCGCTGGTGAGACAGGTCGCCAGCTGGGCGACCGTGGGCGCATCGAACACGGCGCGCACCGATACATCGGCACCGAGGCCCGACTTGATGGCGGCCACCACGCGCATGGCCGACACCGAATCCCCGCCCAGATCAAAGAAGGAGCTGTCGGCCCCCACCCGATCCAGGCCCAGCACGTGGGCATAGATGCCGGCCAGGATCTCCTCAACGGCGCCGGCCGGGGCGCGATAGCGATCGACAGCGCTGTAGTCCGGCGCCGGCAGAGACCGAGTGTCGAGCTTGCCGTTGACCGTCAACGGCAGCGTTGCCAGCGCCACCATCGCGGCCGGAACCATGTAGCGCGGCAATCGATCAACCAACTGGGCCCGCGCCTCGGCCGGGTCGGCGGTCCCCGTGAAATAACCCACCAGACGCCTATCGCCGGGACGGTCCTCGCGGGCGACCACCACCGCCTGCTCGATTCCGTCCAGCCCGGCCAGTGCGGCCCGAACGTCGCCGAGTTCGATGCGATACCCGTGGATGTTGACCTGCTCATCGGCGCGGCCCACGTAATCCAGTTGCCCGTCGGCGCGCCAGCACACGAGATCGCCGGTGCGATACATGCGCGCGCCGTGCTCCCCGAAGGGGCACGCCACAAACCGCGACCCGGTCAAGCCGGGCCGACGCACATACCCGACCGTGACTCCCTGGCCGGCCACATACAGCTCCCCGACCACGCCCGCCGGCACCGGACGTAAGCAAGCGTCCATTACGAACAGGGCCGCCCCCGGGACCGGCAAGCCGATCGGCGGCGCCCCCGACCCCGGTGCCAGTGGAGCACTCCTACACGCGCACACCGTCGTTTCCGTCGGGCCGTAGCCGTTGACCATCACCCGCCCGTGCGCCCACCGGTCCACCAGCTCGGCCGGACAGGCCTCACCGGCCACCAACAGCGCCATCGAATCCAACCCCTCCGGCGAGAGCATCCCCACCGCGGACGGGGTTTGGCTCAACACGCTGACCCGGGCGGCGGCCAGCGAGGCTTGCATGTCGTCCGTCTCGGGCACCACCACCAGTCGGCCACCGTGCAGCAGCGCGCCGAAGATCTCTTCGACCGAGGCGTCGAAGGCCAAGGAATGACACTGTGCCCAAGCTTGTCCCGGCAGGTGGGTATCCGGTGGGCCCAACAGTTGGGTGACGTTGTGGTGGGTGACCGCCACACCTTTGGGAACGCCGGTTGTGCCCGAGGTGTAGATGATGTACGCGATGTCCTCGGGCGCCGGGCCCGGCGGAGCGGTGCCGGGATGGGCCTCGATGGCGGGGTCGTGGACATCGATGACGGCGAGGTCGCACCCGCCCAACCGCTCGACCCGCCCGGCTGTGGTGAGGACGGCGATCGGCGTCGCGTCGGCGATGATGAACTGCAACCGCGCCGTCGGCACCGCGGGGTCGATCGGCAGGTAAGCCGCTCCGGATTTGAGCACCGCCAAGATCGCGACGATCGCCTCGGCCGAACGCGAAAACAGCAGTGCCACAGACTCTCCCGGGCCCGCGCCTTGTTCGGCCAGCAAGTGCGCCAACCGGTTGGCGGCCTCGTCCAGCTCGCGATAAGTCCACGAATGTTCTCCGCATACCAGCGCCTCCGCACCGGGCGTCTGCGCCGCCTGGGTGGCGAACAACTCCGGAATCGACGCCGTCGTCGTCGCCCGCGTAAGCGCTCTCCGATTGCTCCACTCATCCAGGCGCAGGTGCTCGCCGTCGTCGAGCACATCCACCGACGACAACCGCCGCGCCGGGTCGGCAGCCATGGCCACCAACACCCGCTGCAACCGCCCCGCTAAGTCCGCGGGAGCAAAACTCGAGAATGGCTGCCCGGTACCCGCCGTGCATAGGGACTGTTGATCACCCGCCCCCACGAAGAACAGCCCATAGTGGCCCACCGGGCCAAAAGAGGTAAATGTGGCGGTAGCCGGAACGCCGGCCAGGCTCAGGGTAATGCTGGACGGGACGAAATTGACGACTACCCGATTTGCCGCCTGCGTCGCGGCTAGCAGGTTACTGTCCCCCTCAAGGATGTGCACCGGAAAACGCTGGTGTTGCAACGCTTCTCGTATTCGTATGTCAACTTGCCGGCAAAAATCGCCAATTTCGGATTCCGGCGACGCCCGCAGCACCAGCGGCACGAATCCGGCAATCATCCCGGGAAGCGTCTTCAGCTCCGGAGCGACGCGCCTGCTGACCGGGAAGTTGAGCACCACCTCGGAACCGTCAAAACTGAAGCCGCGCACCAAGAGTGCGCACGCCGCGGTGATCACCGATGATCGGCGGATGCCTAACGCTTTGGCCAACCCTTTGATGCGGCTGACGACCGCCGGGTCGAATTGGACCGGCGGGGAAGGCCAGTGCGAATCATCCTCTCCTGCGGCGCGGGGCAGCCACGAATTCGTTTCGTCTTTCGTCGGTAGGTTCTTGCTCCAATAGGCCCGATCTTCCAGATATTGGGCCGACGCTTCGTATTCCAACTCGGCGCTGAGCAGTTCCTGCAGCGAACCAAAAAAGGCGGGGGAAATCGGTGTGCCGGAAACCATTGCGGAGTAGATGGCTGCAATGCGACGGCCCAGCAAGCCAATGCTCAGGCCGTCTATGACTATGTGGTGGCAGCAGGTGAACCAGTAGTATTCGTCCGGCTGCGTTCGGAATAAGGCGAATTTCCACAGCAGGTCGGCGAACGACATCGGGGTCCGCTGCATCGATGACGCGATCTTTCGGGCTTCCTGCACGGCATCGTCAAAGGCGGTCAGGTCGTAGCGGGCCAGTTCGATGGCCGAGGCGTCGATCGCCCGCTGGGAAAGCCGGCCATTCGCCTCGAAGAATGCGGCCCTGCATGGTTCGGCCTCGTGCAGCGCCATCCTGATCGCCTGTTCGAGCAATTCCGGCTCGACGGGGCCCCCGATCCTCACGAAGAGGCCAAGCTGCCACTCCGTGCCGGAGCGACTCGTTTGCTGGTCAAGCCAAATGTCCAGCTGTCGCCGCGTCAGCGGGAGTGACCGGTCACCCAACCCCATACTCGGACCCCAATCCAGGCGGTTTTTCCACAAAACCCCCCGGCGGCCAGCCCTCCCCCGGGCTCTTCGGCCGTATACCGGTCCAGATGTGTTCGATGTGGTCCAGGGTCACGCCGCTGGCAAAGTCCGGCCACAAGTTGTACTGCTCCTTGTCCTCGACCAAGACAAGGATGCTGGTGACGCCATCGTCGAACGGATGGATGCTCACCGGCTCTCCGGTCCACCTAGTAGACACGACTACAATAATTCGAAACGCTACTGCAGGCGCAAGGGTGAGCGCCACCCTTGGGCAAAAAAGCTCCGGAACGATGAACAGCGGGTGACGTGATGCCGGCCGGCATCGGATGAGCAGATGACCGGGCCGCCGCCGGGACGTCCGAGCCTCAGCCGAAAGCGCCGATCAGCCCGGGTCTTGAAGCAGCGGCGGGGCCGCTACGGCTCAAAAGGCGTACCGGAAGAGGCGGTCGTAGTTGCGAGTCGCCGGCATGGCGTATTGCATGCGGTACAGCAAACGCGGTGCGGCCGACGGGATCCTGTCGAACCCGGCGATGACGGAGCTGCTTTGGAGCAGGCGCAGGCGCGGATCCCAGCGCGTGATTTCGCCGCCGTCGCGGGTGCCCCACTTGGAGATGCCGGACGTAAAGATCCGTGACAGCCGCGGAGCCCAACTGGACAGCAGGTCGGCCAGCAACTCACCGGTATCGAATCGGTCGAGCAACCGGTGGAGCAATTCGGTGATGTCCGCAGGCGTCAGGTACATCAGCAGGCCCTCGGCGACGATCAGAACGGGACCGCCCGCGGGCAGCTCATCGATCCACCCGGGATCGGTCACCGAAGACCCGACCATCCGATAGGTTTCGGACTCGGAATACAGCTGGCGGCGCAACGCGATGACTTGAGGCAGGTCGACGTCGTACCACCGCACGCCGTCCGGCAACGCGAGGCGCACTGCGCGACTGTGCAACCCGCATCCCAGATGCAGCACGACGGCGTCGGGATGGCCGTTCAGAAAATCGGTGATCAAGGCATCGAACCGCGCCCCGCGCAACGCCACCCCGAACTGATTGATCGCCGGCCGCACAGCGCGATGGATGCGGTCAAAGTCGTAATCGATGCGCGCGACATCCTCTGCGGCGAGATGATCGCCCAGGATGGGTTGGGCCAATCGGCTCTCGCACGCCCGGAGGTAAAGCATGCATAGCATCGTCCACTCCACCGAGCCCCAGCGGACACCGGTGAAGTCCACCTTGCCGTCACCACCGATCGGCTCGGCCCGCCCATGTGGTGGTCCAGAATCCGTCACGACGTCCTCCTCACCGCATGGCGATGGCGCAGGAAGCGGCCTGACATAGCGTAAGGGATCTGGTCGCCTCGCTGCTCCGAGAAGCGGTGCTTGCCTGCGCCGGGGGCGATAGCGTGGCTGCCATGCCGCGGTCGGTCGACTTCTGTCTCGAGGCTTCGAGCACCGTCGAACAAATCCTTTGGGCGCACTCCGAGGAGGATTACTGGCACGCGCGGCTGGCGGCCTTCGGCGGCTTCGGCAGGCTGGACTCGTTGACGGTTGGCACCGACGGCTCCGTGGCCGTGGTCATCGTCCAGGAGCTGCGCCCCGAAGGTCTGCCGCGCCTGGTCGCCAAGTTCTTCCCGCGGCGTTGGCGAGTCGTGCAAGAGGAAACGTGGAGCCCGATCGGCGGCGGGTTGGTTCGCGGTGAGGTCAGCGTCGTGACGCACGGAGCGCCGGGATCCGGGTTCGGCACGGCGTTGCTGGCACCGGCGCCCAACGGCTCGCGCATGACGTGCACCGCGACGCTGGAATTCAACGTTCCGTTGGTCGGCGGCAAGATCGAGGCTCTGATGGGCCGCCTACTGGTCCAACAAATGTCCGCAATACAGCGCTTCACCACGGACTGGATCACCGAGCACGGATGACGGCGCGGCGCAAGGGATGTGGCGCACGTCGGCCGTGTAGCACCGCGAGCGCGCCCGAAGGGATTCGAACCCCCAACCTTCTGATCCGTAGTCAGATGCTCTATCCGTTGAGCTACGGGCGCCTGTTTTCAGTTGTCTCGCCAAAACCACTCAGCGGAGGCGAGAGGATTTGAACCTCCGGTCCCCTTGAAGGGGGACAACTCATTAGCAGTGAGCCCCATTCGGCCGCTCTGGCACGCCTCCATTGGACTCTTGAGGGTACCCGAACGCTTCCCGGCGTCCCGGAACCGCCGGAGGCATAGCGTACACAGCGCCGACATATGCTGTCGAAGTGACTGCCCGCCTACGGCCTGAGCTGGCGGGGCTGCCAGTTTATGTTCCCGGCAAGACGGTGCCCGGCGCCATCAAACTGGCCAGCAACGAAACCGTCTTCGGCCCCCTGCCCAGCGTGCGCGCCGCCATCGAGCGGGCCACCGACATCGTCAACCGCTACCCGGACAACGGCTGCGTGCAGCTCAAGGCGGCGCTGGCCGCGCACCTGGGTTCGGATTTCGCACCCGAACACGTCGCCGTCGGCTGCGGCTCGGTCAGCCTGTGCCAGCAACTCGTCCAGATCACCGCCTCGGCGGGCGACGAGGTCGTCTACGGCTGGCGCAGCTTCGAGCTGTACCCACCGCTGGTCCAGGTCTCCGGCGCGACCGCCATCCAGGTGCCGTTGAGCGACCACACCTTCGACCTCTACGCCATGCTCGCCGCGGTCACCGAACGCACCCGGTTGATCTTCGTGTGCAACCCGAACAACCCGACGTCCACCGTCGTCGACCCGGGCGCGCTGACCCGCTTCATCCTGGCGGTCCCGTCGCACATCCTGATCGCCATCGACGAGGCGTACGTCGAGTACATCCGCGACGGCATGGCGCCGAACAGCCTGGATTTGGTCCGGGCCCACGGCAATGTCGTTGTGCTGCGGACCTTTTCGAAGGCGTACGGGCTGGCCGGGTTGCGGATCGGCTACGCGGTCGGGCATCCCGACCTGATCACCGCGCTCGACAAGGTCTACGTGCCGTTCACCGTGTCCAGCCTCGCGCAGGCCGCCGCCGTCGCTGCGCTGGACGCCGCCGACGAGCTGTTGGCCCGCACCGATGCGCTGGTCGCCGAGCGCGCGCGGGTCGCCGCGGCGTTGCGTGACGCCGGCTTCGCGCTGCCACCGACGCAGGCCAACTTCGTCTGGCTGCCGCTGGGCCCCCGCACCCTGGACTTCGTCAAGCAGGCCGCCGACGCGCGCATCGTGGTCCGGCCGTACGGTACGGACGGCGTCCGGGTCACCATCGGGGCCCCGGACGAGAACGATGCCCTGCTGCGGTTTGCCCGCGAATGGATCGCCCAACCCGAACCGGAGGAGTGAGCAATGACCTTGGCCCGCAAGATGTTCGACGAGTTCAAGGAACGCGACCGGATCGCCGATGCCGAGCTCGACGATTTCTGGGCGACCCTTGCGCCCACGACCATCGAAGGCATGATCGGCGAGTGGAAGGGCGGCGAGTTCCTCACCGGTCACCGGGCCAACGGCGCGCTCGCGAATATCAATTGGTTCGGCAAGACCTTCAAATCCGCCACCGATGCGCAGCCGCTGGTCTGCCTGGACGCCGACGGCAACAAGTACTCGAACATGGAGCGGATGAACGGCGAGGCCAGCCTGTGGATGGAGGAATTCCGCGGCGAGGTCACCGCGACGATGGTCTACGACGGCCGGCCGGTGCACGACCACTTCAAGAAGATCGACGACGACGCCGTGATGGGCATCATGAACGGCAAGGACGTGCTGGATAACGGCCGCTACTACTACTTCTACCTAGAGCGGGTGTAGCCACCTCGCCGAGAGTGAAGCCGTTGCGAAAACGGGTGCCGGATTTCGCACTGGGTTCACGTTCGGCGAAAGGCGCGGGCTAGCGGGCCGGTCGGCCGCGACAGGTCGTCGGCGGCGATGGTGTGCAGGACTCGCTGCAGGACCCCGAGCGTGTCCTCGGCGCTGTGCAGCTCGTCGGTGGGCACCGAATGCGGGCCGGGTCGCAAATCGCTGGGCATGTTCGCCAGGCTACGGTCTCGATATGGGCGAAACATACGAATCCGTCACCGTCGAGACCAAGGACCGGGTGGCGCAGGTGACGCTGATCGGGCCGGGTAAGGGCAACGCGATGGGGCCCGCGTTCTGGTCGGAGATGCCGGAGGTGTTCGCGGTGCTGGACGCCGACCGCGACGTGCGCGCGATCGTCATCACCGGCTCCGGCAAGAACTTCAGCTACGGCCTGGACGTGCCGGCGATGGGCGGATCGTTCACCCCGCTGCTGGCCGACGGCGCGCTGGCCCGCCCGCGTGCGGACTTCCACGCCGAGATCAGGCGCATGCAGAACGCGATCACCGCGATCGCCGACTGCCGCACCCCCACCATCGCGTCGGTGCACGGCTGGTGCATCGGCGGCGGCGTCGACCTGATTTCCGCGGTGGACATCCGCTACGCCAGCGCCGACGCCAAGTTCTCCGTGCGGGAGGTCAAACTGGCCATCGTCGCCGACGTCGGCAGCCTCGCCCGGCTGCCGCTGATCCTGAACGACGGGCATCTGCGCGAACTCGCGCTGACCGGCAAGGACATCGACGCGGCCCGCGCCGAGAAGATCGGCCTGGTCAACGACGTGTACTCCGACGCCGAGGCCACCCTGGCCGCCGCGCACGCCACCGCCGCCGAGATCGCCGCCAACCCGCCGCTGACGGTGCACGGCATCAAGGACGTCCTGGACCAGCAGCGCGTCGCGGCGGTCTCGGAGAGCCTGCGCTACGTCGCCGCGTGGAACGCGGCCTTCCTGCCGTCGAAGGACCTGACCGAGGGCATCTCGGCGACGTTCGCCAAGCGTCCGCCGCAGTTCACCGGGGAGTAGCCGCGGTGACGCCCGACGGCAGAATCCGCGTGCCGGCCGACCTGGGCGCCGTGACGACGATCGGCGACGAGGACCACTCCGACGTCGGCGCCGCCGCCGTGGAACGGATCTGGCAGGCCGCCCGGCACTGGTACTCGGCCGGCTTGCACCCCGCGATCCAGTTGTGCATCCGGCATCGCGGCCGCGTCGTGCTCAACCGGGCGATCGGGCACGGCTGGGGCAACGCCCCCAGCGACCCGCCCGACGCCGAGAAGATCGCCGTCACCACGGACACGCCGTTCTGCGTGTACTCGGCGGCCAAGGGCATCACCGCGACCGTGGTGCACATGCTCGTCGAGCAGGGGCACTTCTCGCTCGACGACCGGGTGTGCGAGTACATCCCCAGCTACACCAGCCACGGCAAGCACCGCACCACGATCCGCCACGTGCTGACCCACAGCGCGGGCGTCCCGTTCCCCACCGGCCCCAAGCCGGACCTCAAGCGCGCCGACGACCACGAGTACGCGCAGGAGCAGCTCGGCAAGCTGCGGCCGCTGTACCGGCCGGGGCTGGTGCACATCTATCACGCGCTGACCTGGGGCCCGCTGATGCGCGAGATCGTCTACGCCGCCACCGGAAAGGACATCCGCGACGTCCTGGCCTCCGAAATCCTCGACCCGCTCGGCTTCCGGTGGACCAACTTCGGCGTCGCCGAGCAGGACATCCCGCTGGTCGCGCCCAGCCACGCCACCGGCAAGCCACTGCCGCCGGTGGTCGCGGCGATCTTTCGCAGGGCGATCGGCGGCACCGTGCACGAGATCATCCCCTACACCAACACCCCGGCGTTCCTGTCCACCGTGGTCCCGTCGTCCAACACCGTGTCGACCGCGAACGAGCTGTCGCGGTTCGCCGAGATCTGGCGTCGCGGCGGTGAGCTCGACGGCGTGCGGATCATCAGCCCGGAACGGATGTACGCCGCGGTGCAGGAGTGCCGGCGGCTGCGGCCCGATTTCGCGGTCGGGCTGCACCCGGCGCGGTGGGGAACCGGATTCATGCTGGGCACCAACAGGTTTGGGCCCTTCGGCCGCAACGCGCCGGCCGCGTTCGGAAACCTCGGCCTGGCCAACATCGCGATCTGGGCCGACCCACAGCGCGCCCTGGCCGCCGGCGTGATCAGCAGCGGCAAGCCGGGCCGGGATCCCGAAGTCGGCCGCTACACCGCGCTGATGAACACCATCGCCGCCGAAATCCCGACCGGTTAGCCGCGCCCTGACGAGCGGCGACGGGGCGGTGGCGGAGGGATTTGAACCCCCGGACGGTTTTAGCCGTCTCTCGCTTTCAAGGCGAGTGCATTAGGCCGCTCTGCCACGCCACCGCTGATAAGGGTAACGGGGCCCTAGTAGCGTGGCCGCATGCGCGCAATCGTCGCCGAAGCCGCCGACAAACTCCTCTGGCAGGAGGTGCCCGACGCCTCCCCCGGCCCCGGAGAGGTGTTGGTCAAGGTCGCCGCGGCCGGCGTCAACCGCGCCGACGTGCTGCAGGCCGCCGGTAAGTATCCGCCGCCGCCGGGCGCCAGCGAGATCATCGGCATGGAGGTCTCCGGCGTCGTCTCCGAGATCGGGGACGACGGCGGATCCGACGCGAAATGGTCTGTCGGACAACAGGTTTGCGCGCTGCTGGCCGGCGGCGGGTACGCCGAATACGTCGCCGTCCCGGCCGGCCAGCTGCTGCCGATACCTTCCGGCGTCGACCTCGTCGACGCCGCCGGGCTGCCCGAGGTGGCGTGCACGGTGTGGTCCAATCTGGTGCTGACCGCGCACCTGCGCGAGGGCCAACTGCTGCTGATGCACGGCGGGGCCAGCGGCATCGGCACGCACGCGATCCAAGTCGCGCGGGCGCTGGGCGCCCGCGTCGCGGTGACGGCCGGTTCGGCCGCGAAGCTGGACATCTGCCGGGACCTGGGCGCCGAGATCACCATCAACTACCGCGACGAGGACTTCGTGGCGCGGCTGCGCGAGGAGACCGACGGCGCCGACGTGATCTTCGACATCATGGGCGCCTCCTACCTGGACCGCAATCTCGACGCCCTGGCCACGGACGGCCAGCTGGTGATCATCGGCATGCAGGGCGGGGTGAAGGGCGAGCTCAACCTCGGCAAGCTGCTGGCCAAGCGGGCGCGGGTCATCGGCACCACGCTGCGCGGCCGGCCGGTGAGCGGGCCGAACAGCAAGAGCGAGATCGTGGCGGCGGTGACGGCCTCGGTGTGGCCGATGATCGCCGACGGGCGGGTGCGCCCGATCATCGGCGCGCGCATGCCCATCCAGGAGGCGGGCGAGGCGCACCAGCGGCTGGTGTCGGGCGACGTGCACGGCAAGATAGTGCTGACGGTCTGACGGGTTAAGGCCGGGCTCAGCCCAGCGACGCCAGGGCCCGCACCAACTGGTCGACCTCGGCCATCGTCGAATAATGCGCGAGCCCGACGGTCACCGCGCCGCCGACCTCGTTGGCGCCCAACGCCTCCAGCACGCGCGAATTCTCGTTGCACACGGCGAGAACTCCGTTGTCCGCCAGGCGCTGCACCACCCGCTCCGCGGGCACGCCGTTCAGCGCGAAGCTGACCACCGGTATCCGCGCCTCCGGGCGGCCGATCAGCATCATCAGCGGCAGCGACCGCAGCGAGACCATCAGGTAGTCGAAGACGCGGTTCAGGTAGGCGGTCGCGGACTGCATCGACAGCGACAGGCGTTCGCGCCGGGTGCCGCGTGCGGACTCGTCGAGCGCCGCGAGGTACTCGATGCTGGCGACCACACCACCCAGCAGGCCGAACTGGTGGGCGCCGACCTCGAGCCGCGCGGGGCCCGTCGCGTGCGGGTCCGTCGACACCGAGCCGAAGGCGTTGATCAGCGCCGGGTCGCGGAACACGATCGCCCCGACCGGAGGGCCGCCCCACCCGACGGCGTTCACCGCCACCACGTCGGCCTCGGTTTCCCTGATGTCGAGCAGCCGGTAGGGCGCGGCGGCGGAATGGTCCACCACCACCACCCCGCCGACGTCGTGCACCAGCTTGGTCATCGCCCGCAGATCGGTGACCGTGCCCAGCGTCCCCGACGCGGAGGTGACGGCGACCAGTCGGGTCGACTTGCCGATCAGGCTCTCCCACTGCCACGTCGGCAGCTCCCCGGTCTCGATGTCGACCTCGGCCCACTTCACCTTGGCGCCGTAGCGGTGCGCCGCCCGCAGCCACGGCGCGATGTTCGCCTCGTCGTCGAGGCGGCTGACGATCACCTCGTACCCCAGGCCGGCCCGCGACGACGACGCCTCGGCCAGCGACGACAACAGGACCGCGCGATCGGCGCCCAGCACCACGCCCGCCGGGTCGGCGTTGAGCAGGTCGGCCACCGCGGCGCGCGCCGCGTCCAGCACCGCCGCGCTGCGCCGCGCCGACGGGTGCGCGCCCACGGTGCTGGCGGCGGACCGGCGAAAGGCTGTCGAAACCGTCGTCGCGACGGAATCGGGAATCAGCATTCCCGCCGGCGCGTCGAAGTGCACCCATCCGTCACCCAGCGACGGATGTAGTCCGCGCACCCGGGCGACGTCGTAAGCCATGCCAGCCACCTTAGAGCTTCCGCATTTCCGCGAAATTGTGACGGTAGCGGGTGCCCCGTAGGCGTTCCAGCCGAACAGAGGCTTGGCGAGCCAGGTCACCCGGGCAGCCATACTAGTCGAGTGGGGCTCTGGATCGGAACGCTGCTCGCGCTGTTCCTGCTGATCACGCCCGGGACGATCGTCGCACGCATCACTCAGCTAACTTGGCCGGTGGCCATCGCCGTTGGCCCGGCGCTGACATACGGCGTGGTGGCGCTGGCGATAATTCCCTTCGGCGCGCTCGGAATCCCTTGGAACGGTTGGACTGCGCTCGCCGCGCTGGTTGCCGTGTGCCTGGTGATGACGGGTTTGCAGCTGGTGCTCGCCCGCTACCGCGACACCGCGTCGGAGGCGCGCGGCATCGGAGGGTGGCCGGCGTTGACGGTGGCGGCCGGCGTGCTGCTGGGGGCGCTGCTGATCATGTGGGCGGCGCATCGCGGCCTGGCCGCGCATTGGCAGACCATCCCCAGCACCTGGGACGCGGTCTGGCACGCCAACGAGGTGCGCTACATGCTCGACACCGGTCAGGCGTCGTCCACCCACATGGGCGAGTTGCGCAACGTCGAGACGCACCAGGCGCTGTATTACCCGTCGGTGTTCCACGCCCTGACCGCGGTGTTCTGCCAGCTGACCGGGGCGGCCCCGACCACCGGCTACACGCTGAGCTCGGTGGCGGCCTCAGTCTGGCTGTTCCCGACCAGCGCGGCCATGCTCACCTGGCATCTGCTGCGGCCGCGCACCACGCAGTGGCGCACGGCGGGCGCCTCGGCCACCGCGGCCGCGCTGTCGGCGTCGTTCACCTCGGTGCCCTACGTCGAGTTCGGCGTCGCCGCCATGCCCAACCTGGCGGCCTATGGCGTCGCGATCCCGACGTTCGTCCTGATCACCTCGACGCTGCGGCATCGCGACCGCATCCCGACGGCGGTGCTGGCCCTGGTGGGCGTGCTGTCGGTGCATCTGACCGGCGGGTTCATCGTCATCCTGTTCCTGCTGGCCTGGTGGGCGCTGGACGCGTGGTGGCATCCGGCGCGGGGCCGGCTCGCCGACGTGCTGACCCTGACCGCGGTGGCCGTCCCGACCGCGGCGGTCCTGGCGCCGCAGTTCATCGGGGTGCTCCGGCAGGCGGACATCATCGCCGGGCACGCCTTCCCCAGCTTCAAGAGCGCGAAGCAGGGGGTCGTCGACGCGCTGCTGCTGCACACCCGTCACCTCAACGACTTCCCCACCCAATACGGCCTGGTCGTGCTCAGCTATCTCGGCCTGGCGATCCTGCTGTACAAGCGAATCTGGTGGCCGCCGGTCGTCTGGCTGGTGCTGACCGTGGCGACCATCTACTCCGGGGCGCCGTTTCACAACGCGGCCGGCGCGGCCATCGAGGCGTTCAGCCAGTTCTTCTACAACGACCCGCGCCGGCTCACGGCGGTGGTGACGATGCTGGTGACGCCGATGGCGGCGATCACCCTGTTCGCGGCGGTCATGCTGGCGGTCGCCGGCGCGCGGCGAGTGACCGAGCGGTTCAGGCGGCTGCCCGCGGCCTTCTGGGTGTCGACGACGGCGGTGCTGCTGGCGGTGGCCACCGTGCTGATCGCGCGGCACTACTTCTACCGGCACCTGGTCCTGTTCGGCGACAAGTACGACTCGGTGATGATCGACCAGCGCGACCTCATGGCGATGGCCTATCTGGCCAAGCAGCCCGATGCGCGCGACACGGTGATCGGCGACTCCAACGTCGACGGCACAGCGTGGATGTATGCCGTCGCCGACCTGCATCCACTGTGGACCCACTACGACTTCCCGCAGCAGACCGGCCCGGGCTATTACCGCTACATCTTCTGGACTTCGGCGGCCAAGGGCGAGTCCGATCCCAAGGTGGTCGAGGCGATCAAGGCGCTCAATATCAGGTACATACTGACTAGCACGCCCAACGTGAGAGGGTTCGCCACACCGGACGGACTAGTGTCACTGGAGAAATCGAAGTCGTGGGCGCTGATCTACGACAACGGTGGGGCCAAAATCTACGAATGGCGCGGAAGCACCGCAGCGACGCCCCACCCTTAGACGTGACAAGAGGATGGTGACGGATTGACTAACGGCAACGACGGCCGGGACGACGACGGCGTCGAGATCATCGGCGGCGTCGACCCGCGGATCATGGCGATGCACGAGGGGGCGGACGACGACGAAGACTCCGACGGGCGCTCCCTGACCGACCTGGTCGAGCAGCCGGCCAAGGTGATGCGGATCGGCACCATGATCAAGCAACTGCTCGAGGAGGTGCGCGCGGCACCGCTCGACGAGGCCAGCCGCAACCGGCTGCGCGAGATCCACGCCACCAGCATCCGCGAGCTCGAAGACGGCCTGGCGCCCGAACTGCGCGAGGAACTCGACCGGCTCACGCTTCCGTTCAACGAGAGCGCCACGCCGTCGGACGCCGAATTGCGCATCGCCCAAGCACAACTGGTCGGCTGGCTGGAGGGGCTGTTCCACGGCATCCAGACCGCACTGTTCGCCCAGCAGATGGCCGCCCGCGCGCAGCTGGAGCAGATGCGCCAGGGAGCGCTGCCGCCGGGCATCCACCGCTCCGGCCAGGGCGGGTCCGGACACGGGCAGTACCTGTAGGCAGACGTAAGTAGCCGACGGTGGCGGGTTCGGGTCCTCGCATCGAGACGCAGAGCGCGTGGGTGGAATTCCCCATCTTCGACGCCAAGTCGCGGTCCCTGAAGAAAGCGTTCCTGGGCAAGGCGGGCGGCACCATCGGGCGCAACAACTCCAACGTCGTCGTCGTCGAGGCGTTGCGGGACATCACCATGTCGCTCGAGCTGGGCGACCGGGTCGGCCTGGTAGGTCACAACGGGGCGGGGAAATCGACTCTGCTGCGCCTACTTTCGGGCATCTACGAACCGACCCGCGGGTGGGCGCGGGTCACCGGACGGGTGGCGCCGGTGTTCGACCTCGGCGTCGGCATGGACCCCGAGATCTCCGGCTACGAGAACATCATCATCCGCGGCCTGTTCCTCGGGCAGACCCGAAAGTACATGCTGAGCAAGGTGGACGAGATCGCCGAGTTCACCGAACTCGGCGATTACCTGTCGATGCCGCTGCGCACGTATTCCACCGGGATGCGGGTGCGGCTGGCGATGGGCGTGGTCACCAGCATCGACCCGGAGATCCTGCTGCTCGACGAGGGCATCGGCGCCATCGACGCCGACTTCCTGAAGAAGGCCCAGTCGCGGCTGCAGGGCCTGGTGGAACGCTCCGGAATCCTGGTGTTCGCCAGCCATTCCAGCGAATTCCTCGCGCGGCTGTGCAAGACCGCGATGTGGATCGACCACGGCGTCATCCGGCAGACGGGCGGCATCGAGGAGGTGGTGCGCGCCTACGAGGGCGAGGACGCCGCGCGCCACGTTCGCGAGGTGCTGGCCGAGACCACCGGGCAGTCATGAGCGAGTCCGTCTTCGCGGTGGTGGTGACCCACCGGCGACCCGACGAACTGGCCAAGTCGCTCGACGCGCTGAGCACGCAGACCCGGTTGCCCGATCACCTCATCGTGGTCGACAACGACGGTTCCTGCCCGAACGGCCGGGTCCGTGATTTGGTTGCCGCCCAACCGATTTCGTCGACGTATCTGGGTTCGCGCCGAAACCTTGGCGGCGCAGGCGGTTTCGCGCTCGGCATGTTGCATGCGCTGGCGCAGGGCGCCGACTGGGTGTGGCTGGCCGACGACGACGGGCGCCCGCAGGACTCCCGCGTGCTGGCCACCCTGCTTTTGTGCGCTGCGAAGCACGGCCTGGCCGAGGTGTCGCCGATGGTGTGCAACGCCGACGACCCGCGGCGGCTGGCCTTCCCGTTGCGGCGCGGCCTGGTATGGCGCAGGTACACAAGCGAATTGCGCACCGAGGCGGGGCAGGACCTGCTGCCCGGCATCGCGTCGCTGTTCAACGGGGCACTGTTTAGGGCGTCCACCCTGGAAGCGATCGGCGTCCCGGACCTGCGGCTGTTCATTCGCGGCGACGAGGTGGAGCTGCACCGCCGGCTGGTGCGGTCCGGCCTGCCGTTCGGAACCTGCCTGGAGGCCGTATACCTGCACCCGTGCGGGTCCGAGGAGTTCCGGCCGATCCTGGGCGGCCGGATGCACACGCAGTATCCCGACGACCCCGCCAAGCGGTTCTTCACCTACCGCAACCGCGGCTACCTGCTGTCGCAGCCCGGCCTGCGCAGGCTGCTGGCCCAGGAGTGGCTCCGGTTCGGCTGGTTCTTCCTGGTGAGCCGCCGCGACCCCAAAGGTCTGCTGGAATGGGTTCGGTTGCGCCGCTTGGGGCGTCGCGAGCGATTCGGCAAGCCGGGAGGGTCGTCATGAGTTTCCTCGACGCCGCGGCTCAGTCCCGGACGTTCAGCCGCGCCCGGGCCGACCTGGTCGACGGGTTTCGCCGTCACGAGCTGTGGCTGCACCTGGGTTGGCAGGACATCAAGCAGCGCTACCGCCGCTCGGTGCTGGGACCGTTCTGGATCACAATCGCGACCGGCACCACCGCCGTCGCGATGGGTGGGCTGTATTCCAAGCTGTTTCACCTCGACCTCGCCGTGCACCTGCCCTACGTCACGCTCGGGTTGATCATCTGGAACCTGATCAACGCCGCAATCCTGGAGGGCGCCGACGTCTTCGTCGCCAACGAGGGCCTGATCAAACAGCTGCCGACGCCGTTGAGCGTGCACGTCTACCGGCTGGTGTGGCGGCAGATGATCCTGTTCGCGCACAACATCGTCATCTATGTCGTCGTCGCGATCATCTACCCCAAGCCGTGGTCGTGGGCCGACCTGTCGGTGCTCCCGGCGCTGGGGCTGATCGTGGTCAACGCCATCTGGGTGGCCCTGTGCTTCGGCATCCTGGCGACCCGCTACCGCGACATCGGTCCGCTGCTGTTCTCCATCGTGCAGTTGCTGTTCTTCATGACGCCGATCATCTGGAACGACGACACGCTGCGGCAGCAGGGCGCCGGCCGCTGGGCGAGCATCGTCGAACTCAACCCGCTGCTGCACTACCTCGACATCGTTCGTTCGCCGTTGCTGGGTTCCCACCAGGAGCTGCGGCACTGGGTGGTGGTGCTGGTGCTGACCGCCGTCGGCTGGCTGCTGGCGGCCTTCGCGATGCGGCAATACCGCGCCCGGGTGCCCTACTGGGTGTAGCTGACCTGGGCTTTAGCCCTTGTCGGAGGGTTGGTGTAGCTTCGAACACATGTTCGATACTCGGCTTCACGAGCACGGGGATCCCCCGCGCACCGAGCGGTCGCGTGCGCTGGTGGACCGGATGTGCGCGTCGTGGCGTTGCGAGGCGCGGTCGGCCGCGGATCGGTTGGATGCCATTGGCGAGTTGTTCGAGCTGCGGCGGGCCCAGCGCGGCGAGGCGGCCGATTGGGCGGTGGATACCTGGGCGGCGGTGGGCGCCGAGGTGGCCGCGGCGTTTCGGGTCAGCCTGGCCATGGCGGGCAGCTACTTGCGTTACGCGCTGGCCATGCGCGCGCGTCTCCCGAGGGTGGCCGAGGTGTTTCGGGCGGGCGAGATCGACTATCGGATGTTTCAGATGTTGGTGTATCGCACCGATCTGATCACCGATGAGGCGGTGCTCGCGGCGGTGGATGCCACCCTGGCGGCCAATGTGGTGCGCTGGCCGTCGATGACGCAGGGTCGGCTGGCCGCCCAGGTGGATCGGGTCGTGGCCGGCGCCGATGCCGATGCGGTGCGCCGGCGCCGAGAGGTCCAGCGTGATCGCGGGGTCTGGGTTGGTGATCGGGTCCACAGCGGGCTCGCCGAGATCAGCGGCACCCTGTTCGCCCCGGACGCGCACGCGCTGGATCAGCGGCTGGATGCGTTGGCGGCCACGGTGTGTGAGCATGATCCGCGTGCCCGTGAGCAGCGCCGCGCCGATGCGCTGGGCGCGCTGGCCGCCGGCGCCGACCGGCTGGGCTGTCGGTGCGGGCGCGCTGATTGTGCGGCCGGGGCGCGGCCCGCGGCCAGCGCGGTGGCCATTCATGTGATCGCCGAGCAAGCCACCCTCGACGGCACCGGCACGGCCCCGGGCTCCGAACTTAGCGCCGATGGGCTCATCCCCCCGGAACTGGTGGCCGAGTTGGCCAAGTCGGCCAGGCTGGTGCCGCTGGTTCATCCGGGCGACGCGCCCCCGGAACCGGGTTATGTGCCATCGACCGCGTTGGCCGATTTTGTGCGGTGCCGGGATTTGACGTGTCGCTGGCCCGGTTGTGATGCCCCGGCCGCCGGGTGCGATCTCGACCACACCATCCCCTACAGCCAGGGCGGGCCCACGCATGCGAGCAACCTCAAATGTTATTGCCGCACACATCATTTGGTGAAGACCTTCCTGGGCTGGGCCGAACAGCAACTGCCCGACGGCACGCTGATCCTGACCTCACCGACGGGGCACACCTATGTCACCACGCCGGGCAGCGCGCTGCTGTTCCCCAGTTTGTGCCGCGCGGTCGGCGGGTTCGCCGCCGTCGAGGCCGACCCGGCGCCCGATTACTGCGCCGAGCGCACCGCGATGATGCCCAAACGCCGCCGCACCCGCGCCCAGGACCGCGCCTACCGCATCGCCACCGAACGCAACCAAAACCGCCGAGACCGTCAAGCCCGCCGGGCCGCCGTCGTTGCCGCCCAAGGCATCCAACACCCGCCATCGGACCCCGACCCGCCGCCCTTCTGACGCGCACGCCCTTGAGGATCCGTCAAGGATCCTTTGAGGATCCGAGTAGGCCGGCACCGGACCCTAACCCGATGAGCAGCACAGTATCGGCCGACAACGAGCACGTCGCCGTCATGCTTCGTGCCGACGCACCGGTCGGCCGCACGGCGCGGGTCCACATGCGCAAGACGTTCGGCAACCTCCCCTGCTGTCGCCGGTCGTGGGCGAACCAGGGGAAGCGCTTCTTCCTGCACGGGTACGAGCGGACGTTCGAGGTCGAATTCGCTTGCGCGGAAACCGAACCCGGCACCGGCGTGGTGGTGGACTCGGGCACCGTCGGGGAGATCGACGCGGCGCTGCGGCGCCAGTTCGACCACACCACGTTGATCGCCGCGGACGACCCGCAGCGCGACCTGTTCGAGCTGCTGGCCGAGCGGGGCGTCATCGACCTGCGCATCATGGACAACACCGGGATGGAGGGTTCGGCGGCCTGGGTGTTCGACACCGCCGAGCAGATCGTCGGGCTGGCGACCGCGGGTCGGGTCTGGGTATCGCGGATCAAGGCGCGTGAGAGCCGCAACCACGTGGTCACGCTGACCGCGGGCCCGGTGTGACGGCCCGCGGTGACGGCGCGAAACGGTATGCGCGTGTACAACTAGATAAAGCGCTTGCCTGATACCGGTGACGGGCGGCCGCTTGGTGGTGTAACACTGATACGCCACGAATCGGATTCACGGCGCGTGAGTGATCGGCAAACGGCACCCGGGACGACCGGGCGAAAGGCGGGCGGACGTGAGCAAGGAAGCCCAATCAGTGGCCGACGCCGCGCGGGAGAACCTCGCCGCGGAGCTGGCCCGGCTGCGGCAGCGCCGCGATCGCCTGGAGGTCGAGGTCAAGAACGACCGCGGCATGGTCGGCGATCACGGAGACGCGGCCGAGGCGATACAGCGCGCCGACGAACTGGTCGTCCTGGCCGACCGGATCAACGAACTGGACCGGCGGCTGCGCACCGGGCCCGCACAGTCCCAGCACTCCGGCGAGACCGAAACCCTGCCCGGCGGCACCGAGGTGACGCTGCGCTTCCCCGACGGTGAAGTCGTCACGATGCAGGTGATCTCCATCGTCGAGGAGACTCCCGCCGGCCGTGAGGGCGAGACGCTGACCGCCCGCAGCCCGCTGGGCCAGGCCCTGGCGGGACACAAGCCGGGCGACACGGTGACCTACTCGACCCCGCAGGGGGAAAACCAGGTCGAGCTGATCGCGGTGAAGCTGCCCCGCTAGCTCACCGATGCCTGCAGCCGCGCCGCGACACCTGAGTCTGACGACGCAGGTGATGCGTTTCGTCGTCACCGGCGGGCTGGCGGGAGTCGTCGACTTCAGCCTCTACCTCGTGCTCTACAAGGTCGCGCACGTCCAGGTGGACCTGTCCAAGGCCACCAGCTTCGTCGTCGGCACCATCACCGCCTACCTGATCAACCGCCGATGGACGTTCCAGGCGGCGCCGAGCACCGCGCGGTTCGTCGCGGTCATGGTTCTCTACGGCATCACCTTCGCCGTGCAGGTGGGGCTCAACCACCTGTGCCTTGCCCTGCTGCATTACCGAGACTGGGCGATACCGGTCGCGTTCGTGATCGCGCAGGGCACCGCGACGGTGATCAACTTCGTCGTCCAGCGGGCGGTAATCTTCCGCATCCGCTGAGCCGCGCCGGCCAAGCGGTACCCTCTTTGACGATGTTGAGCGCGGACTTTCCCACCACCACCCGCCGGCTGACGGGCTTCGGCCGCACCGCCCCGTCGGTGGCGCGGGTGCTGCAGACGCGCGATCCCGAGGTGATCGCCAAGGCGGTGGCGCGGGCCGCGGACGCGGGCGGGCGGGGGGTGATCGCGCGCGGGCTGGGCCGCTCCTACGGCGACAACGCGCAGAACGGCGGCGGGCTGGTCATCGACATGACCGCGCTGAACGCCATCCACTCCATCAGCGCCGACACCCGGCTGGTCGACGTCGACGCCGGCGTCAGCCTGGACCAGCTGATGAGGGCGGCGCTGCCGTTCGGGCTGTGGGTCCCGGTGCTGCCGGGAACCCGCCAGGTGACCGTCGGCGGCGCCATCGCCTGCGACATCCACGGCAAGAACCATCACAGCGCGGGCAGCTTCGGCAACCACGTGCGGTCGATGGACCTGCTCATGGCCGACGGCACCGTCCGCACGATCACCCCCGACGGGCCGGGCGCCTCGGACGCCGAGCTGTTCTGGGCCACCATCGGGGGCAACGGCCTGACCGGGATCGTGCTGCGCGCCACCATCGCCATGACGCCGACGGAGACGGCGTACTTCATCGCCGACGGCGTCGCCACCAAGGACCTCGACGAGACCGTCGCCGTCCACCTCGACGGCAGCGAAAGCAGATACACCTACTCCAGCGCCTGGTTCGACCTGATCAGCCCACCACCGAAGCTCGGCCGGGCCGCGGTCAGCCGGGGCAGCCTGGCGACGCTGGATCAGCTGCCGGCAAAGCTCGCCAAGAACCCGCTGAAATTCGATGCGCCGCAACTGTTGTCGGTGCCGGACGTGTTTCCTGTCAGCGCCATGAACAAGCTGTCGTTCATGGCGATCGGCGAGGTCTACTACCGGCTGGGCGGCACCTACACCGGCAAGGTCATGAACCTGTCGCAGTTCTACCACATGCTGGATTTGGTCAGCGGCTGGAACAACGCTTATGGCCCAAGGGGTTTCGCGCAGCACCAGTTCCTGGTCCCGCCGGACGCGATGGACGAGTTCAAGGCCATCATCCGCTGGATCCAGACCCGCGGCCACTACTCGGCGCTGAACGTGTTCAAGCTCTTCGGCCCGGGCAACCGCGCGCCGCTGAGCTTCCCGATGGCCGGCTGGAACGTCGCGATGGACTTCCCCAACAAGCCCGGGGTCAACGAGTTCCTCAACGAACTCGACCGCCGGGTGCTCGAGTTCGGCGGGCGGGTGTACACCGCCAAGGACTCCCGCACCACCGCCGACACCTTTCACGCCATGTATCCGCGCATCGACGAGTGGATCGCGGTGCGCCGCAAGGCCGACCCGCTGCGGGTGTTCGCCTCCGACATGGCCCGACGTTTGGAGCTGCTCTAGATGGTGCGCCAATGGTTTTAGACGCGGTGGGAAACCCGCAGACCATCCTGCTGCTCGGCGGCACGTCCGAGATCGGGCTGGCCATCTGCGAGCGCTACCTGCAGAACGCGCACGCGCGCATCGTGCTGGCCGCGATGCCCGACGACCCGGGCCGCGACGACGCGGTGGCGCAGATGAAGGCGGCTGGCGCGCGATCGGTGGAGCTGATCGACTTCGAGGCCACCGACACCGACAGCCACCCGAAGATGATCGAGCAGGCGTTCGCCGGAGGCGACGTCGACGTGGCCATCGTCGCGTTCGGTTTGCTCGGGGACGCCGAAGAGCTGTGGCAAAACCAGCGCAAGGCGGTGCAGATCGCCGAAATCAACTACACCGCAGCGGTTTCGGTGGGTGTGCTGCTGGGCGAGAAGATGCGTGCCCAGGGCTTCGGCCAGATCATCGCGATGAGCACCGTGGCCGGCGAGCGGGTGCGGCGGTCCAACTTCGTCTACGGCTCCACCAAGGCGGGCCTGGACGGCTTCTACCTCGGTCTGTCGGAGGCGTTGCGCGAGTACGGGGTTCGCGTGCTGGTGATCCGGCCCGGCCAGGTGCGGACCCGGATGAGTGCGCACATCAAGGAAGCCCCGTTGACCGTCGACAAGGAGTACGTCGCCAACCTCGCGGTGACCGCGGCCGCAAAAGGTAAGGAATTGGTTTGGGCGCCAGCAGCGTTCCGGTACGTGATGATGGTGTTGCGACACATCCCGCGGAGCATCTTCCGCAAGCTGCCAATCTGACCATGCGCAATGCGCTGGCCGGCCTCGGCCAGGTGGTCGTGGCGGCGGTGGTCGCCGTCGCCGTCGCGGTGGTGTCGCTGATCGCGATCGCCGGCGTCCAGTGGCCCGCCTTCCCGTCGTCCAACCAGCTGCACGCGCTGACGACCGTCGGGCAGGTCGGCTGCCTGGCCGGGCTGCTCGCCGTCGGCTGGCTGTGGCGGCGCGGCGGCCGCTACCCGCGGCTGCTGGCCCGGCTGGGCGGGCTGGTCTTCGTGTCCGCGTTCTCGGTAGTGACGCTGGGCATGCCGCTGGGCGCGACCAAGCTCTACCTGTTCGGCATCTCCGTCGACCAGCAGTTCCGCACCGAATACCTGACCCGGCTCGCCGACAGCCCCGCCCTGCACGACATGACCTACGTCGGGCTGCCGCCGTTCTACCCGCCGGGGTGGTTCTGGATCGGCGGGCGCGCGGCGGCCCTGACCGCGACGCCGGCCTGGGAGATCTACCAGCCGTGGGCCATCACGTCGATCACCATCGCGGTCGCGGTCGCGCTGGTGCTGTGGTGGCGGATGATCCGGTTCGAGTACGCGCTGATCGTCACCGCCGCGACCGCGGCGGTGACGCTGGCCTACAGCTCGCCGGAGCCGTACGCCGCGATGATCACGGTGCTGCTGCCGCCGGTGCTGGTGCTGACGTGGTCGGGCTTGCGCGCCGGCGAGCGGCGCGGGGGCTGGGCGGCGGTGGTCGGCGCCGGGCTGTTCCTCGGCTGGACGGCGACCTGGTACCTGCTGCTGCTGGCCTTCACCGCGTTCACGATGACGCTGATGGCCCTGCTGCTGGCCGGGTCGCGGTGGTGGCGCGCGGGATTCGGGGCCGCGCTCGACCCGCTGCGCCGGTTGGGGCTGATCGCCGTCATCGCGGCGGCCATCGGGGCCACGACCTGGCTGCCGTTCGCGTTGCGGGCGGCGAGCAGCCCGGTCAGCAACTCCGGCAGCGCCCAGCACTACCTGCCCGCCGACGGCGCGGAGCTGACCTTCCCGATGCTGCAGTTCTCGCTGCTGGGCACCGTCTGCATGATGGGCACCGTGTGGCTGGTGGTGCGCGCCCGCTCGTCGGTGCGGGCCGGGGCCCTGGCCATCGGCGTGCTGGCCGTCTACCTGTGGTCGCTGTTGTCGATGCTGACCACGCTGGCGCGCACCACGCTGCTGTCGTTCCGGCTGCAACCGACGCTGACCGTGCTGCTCGTCGCGGCCGGGGCGTTCGGCGTCGTCGAGGGCGCGCAGTGGCTGGCCGGGCGAAGTCGCACCGCCGTCCCGGTTGCCGGCGCGATCGGACTGGCCGCGGCGATCGCCTTCAGCCAGGACATCCCCGACGTGCTGCGGCCGGACCTGACCATCGCCTACACCGACACCGACGGCCACGGCCAGCGCGGCGACCGCCGGCCGCCCAGCTCGGAGAAGTTCTACGCCGAGATCGACGCCGCGATCCTGCGCGTCACCGGCAGGCCGCGCGATCAGACCGTGGTGATGACCGCCGACTACAGCTTCCTGTCCTACTACCCCTACTGGGGCTTTCAGGGGCTGACGTCGCACTACGCCAACCCGCTGGCGCAGTTCGACCTGCGGGCCGCGCAGATCAACAAGTGGTCCACGCTCAAGACCGCCGACGACTTCGTCCACGCCCTGGACACCTCGCCGTGGCCGCCGCCGACGGTGTTCCTCATGCGCCGCGGGGCGAACGGCAACTACACGCTGCGGCTGGCCGAGGACGTCTACCCCAACCAGCCCAACGTTCGCCGCTACACCGTCGACCTGCGGGCCGCCCTGTTCGACGACCCGCGGTTCGTGGTGCAGACCATCGGCCCGTTTGTGCTGGCCATCCGCGGGCCGGGGACCCGACCGGCGACGGGCGGCTGATGGCCACCGAGACCTCACCC
Organism: Mycobacterium sp. NGS26; assembly: GCF_059813025.1. Lineage (NCBI taxonomy): Bacteria > Bacillati > Actinomycetota > Actinomycetes > Mycobacteriales > Mycobacteriaceae > Mycobacterium > Mycobacterium sp. NGS26. The sequence continues at coordinate 539,237 of NZ_JCALDU010000004.1, read as the reverse complement.
GCCTCGGCCGAAGAACTACGATCAACCCCCGTGAGCGACACGGGAGCGAACCACCGGATCGCTCGCGCCGTTGCCGTCGTCGCCGGCCTGCTCGGGGCGCTGCTGGCGATCGCCACCCCGGTGCTGCCGGTCAACCAGACCACCGCCCAGCTGAACTGGCCGCAGAACGGCACGTTCGAGAGCGTCGACGCGCCGCTGATCGGCTATGTGGCCACCGAGCTGAACGTCAGCGTGCCCTGCGCCGCCGCCGCCGGGCTGGCCGGACCGCAGAACACCGGCAAGACGGTGCTGCTGTCGACGGTTCCCAAGCAGGCCCCGAAGGCCGTCGACCGCGGGCTGCTCATCCAGCGCGCCAACGACGAGCTGGTGCTCGTGGTGCGCAACGTGCCGGTCGTCACCGCCCCGCTCAGTCAGGTGCTGAGCCCGGCCTGCCAGCGGCTGACCTTCACCGCGCACGCCGAGCGGGTCACCGCGGAGTTCGTCGGGCTCAAGCAGGGGCCCAACGCCGAGCATCCCGGCTCGCCGCTGCGCGGTGAGAAGAGCGGGTACGACTTCCGGCCGCAGATCGTCGGCGTCTTCACCGACCTGGCCGGGCCCACGCCCCCGGGCCTGAGCTTCTCGGCGACGGTCGACACCCGCTACAGCAGCAGCCCGACGCCGCTGAAGCTGGCCGCGATGGTCCTCGGGGTGGCGCTGACGGTCGCCGCCCTGATCGCGCTGTACGTCCTGGACAGCGCCGACGGCACCCGGCACCGGCGCTTCCTGCCGCCGCGCTGGTGGTCGATCGGCGGCCTGGACGCCCTGGTCATCGCCGTGCTGACGTGGTGGCATTTCGTCGGCGCCAACACCTCCGACGACGGCTACATCCTGACCATGGCCCGGGTTTCCGAGCACGCCGGGTACATGGCCAACTACTACCGGTGGCTGGGCACCCCGGAGGCGCCGTTCGGCTGGTACTACGACCTGCTGGCGCTGTGGGCCCACGTCAGCACCACCAGCGTCTGGATGCGGCTGCCGACCCTGGCCATGGCGCTGACGTGCTGGTGGGTGATCAGCCGCGAGGTCATCCCCCGCCTGGGCCACGCCGTCAAGCGCAGCCGGGCCGCGGCGTGGACCGCGGCGGGCATGTTCCTGGCGACCTGGCTGCCGCTCGACAACGGCCTGCGGCCCGAGCCGATCATCGCCCTGGGAATCCTGCTCACCTGGTGCTCGGTGGAGCGGGCGGTGGCCACCAACCGGCTGCTGCCGGTGGCGATCGCATGCATCATCGGCGCCCTGACGCTGTTCTCCGGGCCGACCGGCATCGCGTCCATCGGCGCCCTGCTGGTGGCAATCGGGCCGTTGCGCACGATCGTGCACCGCCGCTCCAAGCGGTTCGGGGCGCTGCCGCTGCTGGCGCCCATCGCGGCCGCCGTCACCGTCACCGCGATCCTGATCTTCCGCGATCAGACCCTGGCCGGCGAGATGCAGGCCACCGCGCTGAAGCGGGCGCTGGGGCCCAGCCTGAGCTGGTTCGACGAGCACATCCGCTACGAGCGGCTGTTCATGGCCAGCCCCGACGGGTCGGTCGCCCGCCGCTTCGCGGTGCTGGCGCTGGTCCTCGCGCTCGGCATCACGGTGGCAATGTCGTTGCGCAAGGGGCGGATTCCGGGCACCGCGGCCGGACCGAGCCGCCGCATCGTCGGCATCACCATCATCTCGTTCGTGGCGATCATGTTCACCCCCACCAAGTGGACACACCACTTCGGGGTGTTCGCCGGGCTGGCCGGGTCGCTGGGTGCGCTGGCCGCGGTCGCGGTGACGTCCGCCGCGATGCGTTCGCGGCGCAACCGCACCGTGTTCGCCGCCGTGGTGCTGTTCCTGGCGGCGTTGTCGTTCGCCAGCGTCAACGGCTGGTGGTACGTGTCCAATTTCGGTGTGCCATGGTCGAATTCGTTCCCGCAATGGCATTACGCGTTCGCCACCGCGCTGCTCGGGCTGACGGTTCTGGTGCTGCTGCTGGCGGCCTGGTTCCACTTCATCGCCCCGGACTCGGCGGGCTCCCAACGGCCGCCCGAAACCCGGGTGGCCGCAATCGTCCAGTCCCCGTTGGCGATTGCGGCGTGGGCGCTGGTGATCTTCGAGGTGGCGTCGCTGACCCTGGCGATGACCGAGCAGTATCCGGCGTGGTCGGTGGGCCGGTCCAACCTCGAGGCGCTGACCGGCACGTCCTGCGGGCTGGCCGAGGACGTCCTGGTGGAGCCGGATCCCAACGCCGGGATGCTGCCGCCGGTGACGGCCCCGGCTGCCGACGCCCTGGGGGCCGGCCTGTCGGAAGCGTTCACGCCCAACGGAATTCCCGCCGACGTCCGCGCCGACCCGGTGATGGAACGTCCCGGCGACCGCAGCTTCGTCACCGACGAAGAGAAGGGCACCAGCAACCAGGCCGGCACCGAGGGCGGCACCAGCGCCGCTCCGGGCATCAACGGCTCCCGCGCCCAGCTGCCCTACAACCTGGATCCGGCCCGCACCCCGGTGCTGGGCAGCTGGCAGTCCGGCATCCAGGTGCCCGCCCGGCTGCGCTCGGCGTGGTACCGGCTGCCCGACCCGCGGGACCTGCCGGGGCCGCTGCTGGTGGTGTCGGCGGCGGGCCGGTTCGACCCGCGCGAGGTGCAGCTGCAGTGGGCCACCGACGCCGGGGCGGCGAGCGGACACCCGGGCGGGTCGTTCCAATTCTTCGACGTCGGGGCGTCGCCGGCCTGGCGCAACCTGCGGCTGCCGATGTCGTGGATTCCGCAGGGCGCCACCCAGATTCGGCTGGCCGTCGATGACGAGGACCTGGCGCCGCAGCACTGGATCGCGGTCACGCCGCCGCGGATTCCGCGGCTCCGCACGCTGCAGCAGGTGGTGGGCTCGACCGACCCGGTGTTCCTGGACTGGCTGGTGGGCCTGGCGTTCCCGTGCCAGCGGCCGTTCGGCCATCAAAACGGCGTCGACGAAACCCCGAAGTGGCGGATCCTGCCGGACCGGTTCGGCGCCGAAGCCAACTCGCCCGTCATGGACAACAACGGCGGCGGCCCGCTGGGCGTCACCGAGTTGCTGGTGAAGGCGACCACGGTGGCCAGTTATCTCAAGGACGACTGGCCGCGGGACTGGGGCAGTCTGCAGCGGCTGACGCCCTACTACCCCAACGCCCAGCCCGCCCGGCTCCAGCTGGGGACGGCCACGCGCAGCGGCCTGTGGAGCCCGGCGCCGCTGCGCCGGGGCTGAGGGGATTGCCGGGCCCCCATCGGTAAGCGTAGGCTTACGGTTCGTGGTCACTTACCAATCCGGGGGCGACGCGTGGCTGGCCCTGGCGGATCGCACGCGACGGGCGATCGTCGAGCGCCTCGCGCACGGCCCCGCGGCGGTCGGCGAACTGGCCCGCGAGCTGCCGGTCAGCCGGCCGGCCGTCTCGCAGCACCTCAAGGTGCTCAAGTGCGCCGGGCTGGTGCGCGACCGCGCGGCCGGAACGCGGCGCGTCTACCAGCTCGACCCGGCCGGCCTCCAGGCGATGCGCGCCGACCTGGACCGGTTCTGGACGCAGGCCCTGGCCAACTACGCGACCACGCTCAACCGGGAAGGAGACACCTCATGACCCAGCCACGAACCCCGAGCATCCGCCATCACGTCATCGTCGACGCCGGGATCGAGCGCGCGTTCGCCGTCTTCACCGAGCGGTTCGGCGACTTCAAGCCGCGCGAGCACAACCTGCTTTCCGTCCCGATCGCCGAGACGACCTTCGAGCCCCGCGTGGGCGGGCACATCTACGACCGCGGCGTCGACGGCAGCGTGTGCCGATGGGCGCGCGTGCTGGTCTACGAGCCGCCGCACCGCCTGGTGTTCAGCTGGGACATCGGCCCGACCTGGCAGCTCGAAACCGACCAGTCGAAGACGAGCGAGGTCGAGGTGCGCTTCACCGCGGAATCCGGCGAGCGCACCCGTGTCGACCTGGAACACCGCCACCTCGACCGGCACGGTGCGGGCTGGCGGTCGGTCGCCGACGGGGTCGACGGCGACGCCGGCTGGCCGCTGTACCTGGGTCGTTACGCCGGCCTGTTCGCCGCGGGGGTGCGGCGATGACCGCCAACGAGGCCCCCGCCGAATCCCTGATGAGCATGGCCCGCGCGGAACGGGCCGACCTCGCGGACTTCCTGGCCACCCTGAGCCCGCAGGACTGGGCGGCGCCCAGCCTCTGCTCCGAATGGAGCGTCAAAGACGTTGTCGCGCACGTGATCAGCTATGAGGAGCTCGGCACGCTGGGACTGCTCAGGCGCTTCGCGAAGGGCTGGATCGTGCGGGCCAATCAGGTGGGCGTCGACGAGTTCGCGGCGCGCAGCCCGGATCAGCTGCTGGAGTTTCTTCGCGATCACCTCCAGCCGCGCGGGCTGACGGCGGGCTTCGGCGGGATGATCGCGCTCGTCGACGGCACGATCCATCACCAGGACATCCGCCGCGCGCTGGGCCGGCCGCGCACCGTCCCGGCCGATCGGCTCAAGCGGGTTCTCGGCCTGGTGCCCGGCAACCCCCGGCTCGGCGCCGGGCGGCGGATCCGGGGGCTGCGCCTGCGCGCCACCGACGTCGACTGGGCGCACGGCAGCGGGCCGGAGGTGACCGGCACCGGCGAGGCCCTGCTCATGGCGATGTCGGGCCGCCGGGCGGCCCTGGCCGACCTCGACGGCCCCGGCGTGGCAAAGCTGGCGCGGCGGCTGCCCGAATAACCGCCCGAATAACCCCACGAATAACCCCACGCCCTTGGCCGCGTCCGTCGCGGGGGTCCACAGCGCCGTCCCCTACGATCGAGCCTCGTGCCCCACGACGGTAGCCAGCGATCGCAGCGGACCCCGCGGTTGGTCGCCGTCGTCGCGGGTTTGGTGGGCCTGCTGCTGTGCGGGACCGTGCCGTTGCTGCCGGTCAAGCAGACGACGGCGACCGTGCTGTGGCCGCAGGGCAACACTGAAGGCCCCGCCGGGCACGTCAGCCAGGTCACCGCGCCGCTGGTGTCCGGGGCGCCGCGCGCGCTCGACATCTCCATCCCCTGCCCGGCGATCGCCACGCTGCCGCCCGACGGCGGTCTGGTGCTCTCCACGCTGCCGGCCGGCGGCGTGGACGCCGGCAAGAACGGGCTGTTCGTGCGCGCCGACAAGAACGCGATCGTCGTGGCGTTCCGGGACACGGTGGCCGCGGTGGCGCAGCGCCCGGCGGTCGCCGCCGGCGGCTGCAGCGTGCTGCACATCTGGGCGGACGCCGGCGTCACCGGCGCGGACTTCGTCGGCATTCCCGGCGCGACGGGCCTGCTGCCGTCCGAGAAGAAGCCGCAAGTCGGCGGGATCTTCACGGATCTGAAGGTGCCGCCGCAGCCCGGGCTGTCGGCCCGCGTCGACATCGACACCCGCTTCATCACCGCGCCGACCGCCCTGAAGGAGGCGGTGATGGTCGTCGGCGCGCTCGCGGTGCTGGCCGCCATCGTGGCGCTGGCCGCGCTGGACCGCCGCAGCCGCGGCGGCAAGCTGGTCAACTGGCGGGCGCCGATCGCCTGGCTGTCGCGGTACCGGCCGCACGAGCACTGGGCCACCTGGTGGCGCGTCGGGTGGGCAACCTGGCTGACCGACGCCGGGGTGATCGCGACGCTGGCGCTGTGGCACGTCATCGGGGCCACCTCGTCGGACGACGGCTACAACCTGACCATCGCCCGCGTCGCGCCGAAGGCCGGCTACGTCGCCAACTACTACCGGTACTTCGGGACGACGGACGCGCCCTTCGACTGGTACCTCTCGGTGCTGTCGAAATTCGCGTCGGTGAGCACCGCCGGCGTGTGGATGCGCATCCCGGCCACGCTCGCCGGCATCGCGTGCTGGCTGATCATCGGGCACTGGGTGCTGCGACGGCTGGGCCCCGCGCGGGGCGGCCTGGCGGCCAACCGGGTCGCGGTGTTCACCGCGGGCGTGGTGTTCCTGGCCGCGTGGCTGCCGTTCAACAACGGCCTGCGGCCCGAGCCGCTGATCGCGCTGGGCGTGCTGCTCACCTGGATGCTCGTCGAGCGCGCCATCGCGCTGGGGCGGCTGGCCCCCGCCGCGGTCGCGATCGTCGTAGCGATGCTGACCGCGACGCTGGCGCCGCAGGGGTTGATCGCCGTCGCCGCGCTGCTGACCGGCGCCCGGGCCATCGCCCGGACGATCCGGCGGCGCCGGGCGACCGACGGCCTGCTGGCGCCGCTGCTGGTGCTGGCCGCCTCGTTGTCGCTGATCACCGTGGTGGTGTTCCGCAGCCAGACGCTGGCCACGGTCGCCGAGTCGGCCCGCATCAAGTACAAGGTCGGGCCGACGATCGCGTGGTACCAGGACTTCCTGCGCTATTACTTCCTCACCGTGGAGTCCAACCCCGACGGGTCGATGTCGCGGCGGTTCGCCGTGCTGGTGATGCTGCTGTGCATGTTCGGCGGGCTGGTGGTGCTGCTGCGGCGCGGCGGGGTGCCGGGGCTGGCCAGCGGCCCGGCGTGGCGACTGATCGGCACCACCGCGGTGGGCCTGCTGCTGTTGCACTTCACGCCGACCAAGTGGGCCGTGCAGTTCGGCGCGTTCGCGGGCCTGGCCGGCGCCCTGGGCGCGCTCGCCGCGTTCACCTTCACCCGCATCGGCCTGCACAGCCGGCGCAACCTGACGCTGTACGTCACCGCGCTGCTGTTCGTGCTGGCGTGGGCGACGTCGGGCATCAACGGCTGGTTCTACGTCGGCAACTACGGGGTGCCGTGGTTCGACATCCAGCCGGTGATCGCCAGTCACCCGGTGACGTCCATGTTCCTGACGCTGTCGATCCTGACCGGGTTGCTGGCCGCCTGGTACCACTTCCGGATGGACTACGCCGGGCACACCGAGGTCAAGGACAACCGGCGCAACCGCGTGCTGGCCTCCACCCCGCTGCTGGTGGTCGCGACGATCATGGTCGTCGGCGAGGTCGCCTCGCTGGCCAAGGGCGTCGTCGTCCGCTACCCGCTGTACACCACCGGCAAGGCCAACCTGGCCGCGATCACGTCGGGCCTTTCGCCGACCAGTTGCGCGATGGCCGACGACGTGCTGGCCGAGCCCGACCCCAATGTCGGCCTGCTGCAACCGGTTCCGGGGCAGTCGTTCGGGCCGGGCGGGCCGCTCGGCGGCGCCAACCCCGTCGGCTTCAAGCCCGAGGGCGTGGGCAACGACCTGCAGTCCGACCCGGTGGTGAGCAAGCCCGGGGTGGTCAACTCCGACGCCTCGCCCAACAAGCCCAACGTCGCCTACAGCGACTCCGCGGGCACGGCCGGGGGCAAGGGTCCGGTCGGGGTGAACGGGTCGCACGCGGCGCTGCCGTTCGGCCTGGACCCGGCACGCACCCCGGTGATGGGCAGCTACGGCGAGAACACGCTGGCCGCCACCGCGACGTCGGCGTGGTACCAGTTGCCGCCGCGCACCGGCGACCGGCCGCTGGTGGTGGTCTCCGCCGCCGGCGCGATCTGGTCGTACAAGGAGGACGGCACCTTCACCTACGGGCAGTCGCTGAAACTGCAGTGGGGCGTGGCCCGTCCCGACGGCACCACCCAGGCGCTCGGCGAGGTGTATCCGATCGACTTCGGGCCGCAGCCGGCGTGGCGCAACCTGCGGTTCCCGCTGGCGTGGGCGCCGCCGGAGGCCAACGTGGCGCGCATCGTCGCCTACGACCCGAACCTGAGCTCCGAGCAGTGGTTCGCCTTCACGCCGCCGCGGGTCCCGGTGCTGGAAACCCTGCAGCAGCTGATCGGGTCGAACACGCCCGTGATGCTGGACATCGCCACCGCCGCCAACTTCCCGTGCCAGCGGCCCTTCGCCGAACACCTTGGCGTTGCGGAACTTCCGCGCTACCGCATCCTGCCCGAGCGCAAGCAGACGGCGGTCTCGTCGAACCTGTGGCAGTCCAGCGAGGCCGGCGGCCCGTTCCTGTTCCTGCAGGCGATGCTGCGCACGTCGACGATCTCGACCTACCTGCGCGGTGACTGGTACCGGGATTGGGGATCGGTCGAGCAGTACTACCCGCTGGTGCCGACCGAGCAGGCGCCGGACGCCGTCGTCGACCAGGGCGTGATCACGGTGCCCGGGTGGAGCCGGCAGGGACCGATCAGGGCGCTGCCGTGAACCGCGACGTGCGGGTGACGCGCTGGGTGGCGACGATCGCCGGGTTGCTCGGCTTCGTGCTGTCGGTCGCGACGCCGCTGCTGCCCGTCGTGCAGACCACCGCGACGCTGAACTGGCCGCAGAACGGGCAGCTGAACAGCGTTACGGCGCCGCTGATTTCGCTGAACCCGGTCGACGTGACGGTCACCGCGCCGTGCTCGATGGTGCGCGGCCTGCCGCCCGAGGGCGGGGTGGTGCTGAGCACCGCGCCGAAGAAGGGCAAGGACGCCGCGCTCAACGCGTTGTTCGTCGTCGTCAACGGCAAGCGCGTCGACGTCACCGACCGAAACGTGGTGATCGCCAGCGTGTCCCGGGATCAGGCCACGTCGCCCCAGTGTCAGCGCATCGAGGTCACCTCCACCCGCGCCGGCACCTTCGCGACGTTCGTCGGGCTGACCGATCCCGCGGGCAAGCCGGTGGGCGGCGGCTTCCCCGATCCCAACCTGCGCCCCCAGATCGTCGGGGTGTTCACGGATCTGACCGGCCCCGCCCCGCCCGGGGCGCGGCTGTCGGCGACCATCGACACGCGCTTCTCAACCACGCCGACGACGCTGAAGCTGGTCGCGATGGTGGCCGCGATCGTGTCGACGATCGTCGCGCTCGTCGCCCTGTGGCGGCTGGACCAGCTGGACGGCCGGCGGATGCAGCGCTGGATCCCGACCCGCTGGCGCAAGTTCACCCTGGTCGACGCCACGGTGATATTCGGGTTCCTGCTGTGGCATCTGATCGGGGCGAACTCGTCGGACGACGGCTACATCCTGGGCATGGCCCGGGTCGCCGACCACGCCGGCTACATGTCCAACTACTTCCGCTGGTTCGGCAGCCCGGAGGACCCGTTCGGCTGGTACTACAACCTGCTGGCACTGATGACCCACGTCAGCGACGCCAGCCTGTGGATGCGGTTGCCGGACCTGATCGCCGGCCTGGTGTGCTGGCTGCTGCTGTCGCGTGAGGTGCTGCCCCGGCTGGGGCCGGCGGTGACGTCCAGCAGGGCCGCGAACTGGGCGGCGGGCCTGGTGCTGCTGACCGCGTGGATGCCGTTCAACAACGGCCTGCGCCCGGAGCCGATCATCGCGCTCGGGTCGCTGCTCACCTGGGTGCTGATCGAGCGGTCGATGTGCGCGTCCCGGCTGACGCCCGCGGCGCTGGCGGTGGTGACGGCCGCGTTCACCCTGGGGGTGCAGCCCACCGGGCTGATCGCGGTGGCCGCGCTGGTGGCCGGGGGGCGTCCGATCCTGCGCATCCTGGTGCACCGCCATCGCGTGATGGGCACCTGGCCGCTGGTGGCCCCGATGCTGGCCGCCGGGTTCGTCATCCTCACCGTGGTGTTCGCCGACCAGACCCTGTCAACGGTGTTGGAGGCCACCAGGATTCGCACCGCGATCGGGCCGAGCCAGGCCTGGTACACCGAGAACCTGCGCTACTACTACCTCATCCTGCCGACGGTCGACGGTTCGCTGTCGCGGCGGTTCGGGTTCTTGATCACCGCGCTGAGCCTGTTCACCGCGGTGTTCATCATGTTGCGGCGCAAGCGAATTCCGGGTGTGGCCCGCGGGCCGGCGTGGCGGCTGATGGGTGTCATCTTCGCCACGATGTTCTTCCTGATGTTCACCCCGACCAAGTGGGTGCACCACTTCGGGTTGTTCGCCGCGGTGGGCGCGGCGATGGCCGCGCTGACCACCGTGCTGGTGTCGCCGTCGGTGCTGCGCTGGTCGCGCAACCGGATGGCGTTCCTGGCGGCGCTGCTGTTCCTGATGGCGCTGTGCTTCGCCACCACCAACGGGTGGTGGTACGTCTCCAGCTACGGCGTGCCGTTCAACAGCACCATGCCGAAGATCGCCGGAATCAGCGTAAGCGCAGTCTTTTTCGCCCTGTTCGCCGTCGCCGCACTGTACGCGGCCTGGCTGCACTTCGCCGCCAGGAGCCACGGCGAGGGCCGGCTGGCGCGGGCGGTGACAACCGCGCCGATCCCGATCGCGGCCGGATTCATGGCGGTGGTGTTCGTCGCGTCGATGGTGGCCGGGATCGTGCGCCAGTACCCCACCTACTCCAACGGCTGGGCCAACCTGCGCGAGTTCGCCGGGGGCTGCGGGCTGGCCGACGACGTGCTCGTCGAGCCGGACAGCAACGCCGGCTTCATGCCGGCCCTCCCCGGCGATTACGGCCCGCTGGGGCCGCTGGGCGGGCTCAACCCGGTCGGGTTCAGCTCCGACGGGGTGCCGGAACACACTGTCGCCGAGGCGATTCGGATGACGCCCAACCAGCCCGGCACGGACTACGACTGGGACGCGCCGACCAAGCTGACCGCGCCGGGTGTCAACGGCTCGACGGTGCCGCTGCCGTACGGGCTCGACCCCGGCCGGGTTCCGCTGGCCGGCAGCTACACCGCCGGTCCGCAACAGCAGAGCAGGCTGACGTCGGCGTGGTACCAGCTGCCCAAGCCCGACGACGGGCATCCGCTGGTCGTGGTGACCACCGCGGGCAAGATCGCCGGCAACAGCGTGCTGCACGGGCACACCACCGGGCAGACGGTGGTGCTGGAGTACGGCATGCCCGGCCCCGGTGGCAAGGTGGTGCCCGCGGGGCGGCTGGTGCCCTACGACCTGTACGGCGAGCAGCCGAAGGCGTGGCGCAACCTGCGCTTCGCGCGGTCCCAGATGCCCGCCGGCGCCGTCGCGGTCCGGGTGGTGGCCGAGGACCTGTCGCTGACGCCCGAGGACTGGATCGCGGTGACCCCGCCGCGGGTGCCCGAGCTGCGCTCCCTGCAGGAGTACGTCGGCTCGTCGCAGCCGGTGCTGCTGGACTGGGCGGTGGGGCTGGCCTTCCCCTGCCAGCGGCCGATGCTGCACGCCAACGGCGTCACCGAGATCCCGAAGTTCCGGATCACCCCGGACTACACGGCCAAGAAGATGGACACCGACACCTGGGAGGACGGCACCAACGGCGGGCTGCTGGGCATCACCGACCTGCTGCTGCGCGCCCACGTGATGTCGACCTACCTGTCGCGCGACTGGGGCCGCGACTGGGGTTCGCTGCGCAAGTTCGACACCATTTCAGACGCCCGGCCCGCGCAACTGGACCTGGGCACCGCGACCCGCAGTGGCTGGTGGTCGCCCGGCGAGATCCGAATCAAACCGTGAGTCGGGCATTGCACAATTTGGCGCCGGTCGAATAGCGACCATTAATTTACGTCCCGGTAATTCACCGCTTCGGGTTTGATTTCGGCCACCCCGGGTCAATACTTATTTCCCTTGCGAGGGAACTAACACAACGCCAAAAGGTGGCCCGATGCACACACTGACCCGTTTGGGTGCATGCGCAGCAACGCTGACTGTGGTGATCTCCCCGGCGGCGACATTCGAAATGGTCAAGGCCGCCGCGGAGGGCGGCACGGTCGGCCTGGCCAGCGATCTCCGGCGCTGCGATTTCAGCCTGGTGACCACCGGGCCCCCGGTGCAGCGCCCCAGGCTCGGCAGCGGCACCGTCGTGATCCACAAGGCCGGGTCGAAGGCGATCGCGGAAGTGCATCTGTATGACCCCAATCAGCCGGGCATGCATTTCGACGTCGGCCTGATCCAGGAACCCCTTCCGTCGTCGGCCACATGTGGGCCCGGGGATCCCGGGACCGCCTTTACCGGAATGGACACCGACGGCGCCGGGAACGGGACGGTGACCATTCAGGACACCATTCGCCCGGGCACGACCGGCGTCTGGGTGATCATCGAGCGCGGCGACCCGCACTCGCAGAACCCGGCCGAGTTCTACACCTCCGAGTACGTCGTACCCGTATAGGCCGCGCGCCGCGGCGGTGACACGGCGGGCCGCCGCGGGATGAAACACTGGGGGACATGGTTTCGACGCGCCTGTGTCTCGCATCGCTGGTCGGTGCCGCGGCGGTCGCCTGCGCCGGACCGCCCACCGCGAGCCCGCCGCCCGGCCGGCTGAACTACGTCGCGCTGGGCGACTCCATGGCCGCCGCGCCCGGCGTGCCGGACCCCGCGCCGCCCGCCGGATGCCGCAAGTCGACCAACGACTACCCCGCGGTGCTCGCCCGGCGGCTGATGGCGAGCACGTTCACCGACGTCACCTGTAGCGGCGCGACCACCGAGGACATCACCGATCGCGAACAGCAGACGAAGAACGGGACGGTCGGGCGCCAGATCGACGCGGTCCGGGCGAGCACCGACCTGGTCACGATCACCGTCGGGGCCAACGACGTGGGGCTGGCCGCCGACGCGGAGGGCTGCGAGGTCAAGTCGCCCAACCCGGCGCCGTGCACCGAGGACTTCGTCGTCGGCTCCGTCGACCGGATCTCGGCGGCGATCGACGGGCACGTGCGCGGGTGGAGCATGCTGATCGACCAGGTCCGCGCCGAGGCGCCGAATGCCCGGATCGTTTTCGTGGGGTACGGGACGTTGATCCGGCCCGGCGGCTGCTTCCCCGGGCAGCCGGTGCTGCCGCACGACTCGGACTACCTGCAGTCCAAGATCAACGAGCTCGACGACCGGCAACGACTTCTGGCCGCCGACAAGGGGATCGACTACTTCGACACCCGGCCGATGTGGCAGGGCCACGACATCTGCGCCGCGCCGGCCGACCGTTATGTCGCGGGATACGGGGCGCAAAGCCCGGCGGTTGCCTTGCACCCCACCGCTTTTGGCGCCACCGCGGTGGGCGACGCGCTCGCCGGGTTCATCGGCCCGGCCGGCGCGCGGCGCTGAAGGAGGCCGGGATGAGCGACTACGACGCGGAGCCGGTCGACCGGCTGCCGTTCTCCACCGAGGAGAAGGCGCGGCGCTACCGGACGGAGAACTACCGCGGGGCGGTGGGCCTCAATTGGTACCTCACCGACCCCAGCCTGCGGTTCATCATGGCCTACTACCTGCAGCCCGACGAGCTGGCGCTGGCCGAACGCCACCTGACGCGCATGGGTGAGCTGATGGGCGGCCCGGTGGCGCGCTGGGCCGACGAGACCGACCGCAACCCGCCCCGGCTCGAGCGCTACGACCGGTGGGGCCACGACGTCAGCCGGGTCGTCATGCCGGAATCCTTCACGCAGTCCAAGCGGGCGGTGCTGGACGCCCAGCAGGCGCTGCGCGCGGAAGCGCGTGCGGCCCAGGTGAACTCGTCGCTGGCGATGTTCGCGTCCAACTATCTGCTGAACCAGGCCGACATCGGGATGGGCTGCGCGCTGGGAACCGGGGGCGGCATGGTCCAGTCGCTGGTCGCCGCGTACGCGCCGCCCGACGTGCGCGAGCACGTGCTGGCCAAGTTCGCCTCCGGCGAGTGGGCCGGCGAGACGGCGCAGCTGCTCACCGAACGCACCGGCGGCTCCGACCTGGGGGCGCTGGAGACCACCGCGACGCGCCACGGGGACGCGTGGCTGCTCAACGGGTTCAAGTGGTTTGCGTCCAACTGCGCCGGCGAGGCGTTCGTCGTGCTGGCCAAGCCCGAGGGCGCCCCCGACTCGACCCGCGGCGTCGCCAACTTCCTGGTGCTGCGCACCCGGCGGGACGGTTCGCGCAACGGGGTGCGGATCCGGCGGCTCAAGGACAAGCTCGGCACCCGCTCGGTGGCCTCGGGCGAGGTCGAGTTCGCCGACGCCGAGGCGTTCCTGTTGTCCGGCGAGCCCACCGGCGAGGCGGGACCGTCGGACGGCAGGGGGCTGGGCCGCATGATGGAGCTCACCAACGCCGCGCGCCTGGGCATCGCGCTGTTCGGGCTCGGCAACGCGCGGCGCGCGCTGGTCGAGTCGCTGTGCTACGCCCGGCAGCGGCGCGCGTTCGGCGACGCGCTGATCGACAAGCCGCTGATGCGGCGCAAGCTCGCCGAGCTGATCGTCGACGTCGAGGCCGCGCAGGCGATGGTTTTCGACGGCACCGGCGCCAGCAACCATCGCCAGCCCCGCGGCGTGCGCCAGCGCATCGCCGTGCCCGTCACCAAGCTCAAGGCGTGCCGGCTGGGCATCACCGCGGCATCGGACGCCATCGAGATCCACGGCGGCAACGGCTACATCGAAAACTGGCCGGTGGCAAGGCTTTTGCGCGACGCGCAGGTGAACACCATCTGGGAGGGGCCCGACAACATCCTGTGCCTCGACGTGCGGCGCGGCATCGTGCAGGCGCGGGCGCACGAGGCGCTGCTGGCGCGCCTGCGCGACGCGGTGTCGGTGTCCGACACCGACGACGACACCACCGCCCTGGTGGCGCGCCGCATCGACGACCTCGACGCCGCGATCACGGCGTGGGCCAAGCTCGACGGCTCCCAACAAGCCCTGGCCGAGGCGCGACTGTTCGGGCTGGCCCAGTTCATGGGCGACGTCTACGCCGCGGCGTTGCTCACCGAGCAGGCCGCGTGGGAGCGGGAGGCGCGCGGCGGTGAGCGCAAGGCGCTGGTCGCCCGGCTGTATGCGCAGCGATACCTGGCCGACCGCGGGCCGCTGCGCGGCATCGACGCCGACTCCGACGAGGCGCTGGAGCGCTTCGACGAGCTCGTGGCGGGGGCGCTGGAGCTCTAGACCGGGATCAGGCCGTGCTTGCGTGCCGTGCGGAACCACAGTTGCTTGTCCCGCAGCAGGTGCAGCGACCTGCGGAGCAGCAGCCGGGTCTGGTGCGGGTCGATGACCGCGTCGATGAAGCCCCGCTCGGCGGCGGTCCACGGGATAGCCATGTTCAGGTTGTAGCCGTCGATGAAGTCCTTCTTGATCTTCTGCGCCTCGGGCGTGGTCGGGTCGGGGAACCGCTTCATCAGGAGCTGCGCGGCGCCCTCGGCGCCGATCACCGCGATGCGCGCGGTCGGCCACGCGAAGTTGAAGTCGGCGGTCAGCTGTCTGGAGCCCATCACGGCGTACGCGCCGCCGTAGGACTTGCGCACGGTGATGGTCACCTTCGGCACGTCGGCCTCCACGACGGAGTAGAGGAACCGCCCGCCGCGCTTGATGATGCCCCGCTTCTCCTCCTCGGCACCCGGCAGGAACCCGGGCGTGTCCACCACGAAGACCAGCGGGATGTTGAACGCGTCGCAGAACCGGATGAACCGCGCCGCCTTGTCGGAGGCCTCGTTGTCGATCGACCCGGACAGGTGCATGGGCTGGTTGGCGATCACCCCGACGGGACGCCCGTCGACGCGCGCGTATCCGGTGATGATGGCCGGCCCGTGCTGCGCGGCGACGTCGAGGAAGTCGCCGTCGTCGAAGATGCGCAGCAAGATCTCGTGCATGTCGTAGGCCATGTTGTCGGAGTCCGGCACGATCGAGTCGAGCTCCAGATCGGTCGGCGTGATCTCCGGCTCCAGCCCGGGGTTGACGATCGGCGGCTTGTCGAAGCAGTTGGACGGCAGGAAGGACAGGAAGTCGCGCACGTACTGGAACGCCTCGGCCTCGGAGTCCACCACCTGGTGGATGTTGCCGTAGCGGGCCTGCGCGTCGGAGCCGCCCAGCTCGTCGAGGGTGACCTCTTCGCCGGTCACCTCCTGGATCACGTCGGGCCCGGTGACGAAGAAGTAGCCCTGGTCGCGCACCGAGACCAGCAGGTCGTCCTGGATCGGCGAATACACCGCTCCCCCAGCGCATTTGCCGAAGATCAGGGAGATCTGCGGCACCAGCCCGGACAGCGCCTCGTGGCGGCGGCCGAGCTCGGCGTACCAGGCCAGCGAGGTGACCGCGTCCTGGATGCGGGCGCCGCCGGAGTCGTTGATGCCGATGATCGGGCACCCCACCATCGCGCACCACTCCATCAACCGGGCCACCTTGCGGCCGAACATCTCACCGACGGTGCCCTGGAACACGGTCTGGTCGTGGGAGAACACCCCGACCGGGCGGCCGTCGATCATGCCGTGCCCGGTGACGCACCCGTCGCCGTAGAGCGCGTTCGGGTCGTTCGGGGTCTTGGCCAGCGCCCCGACCTCCAGGAACGTGCCGGGATCCAGCAGCGCGTGCACGCGGGCGCGGGCGCTCGGGATGCCCTTCTTGTCGCGTTTGGCGACGGCCTTCTCGCCGCCGGGCTCCTTGGCGAGTTCGAGGCGAGCGTGCAGCTCGGCCAGCTTCTCCGCGGTGGTGTGCTGGATGGGGGCCGGCGCCATCTCCGTCACTACTTGCCTACCTCACTCGTTCCGACGCGTCCTGCTGCTGTTGTGCCTCGATCATGTTCAGCGCCTGGGTCATGTGCGCGCCCACCTTCGCGATGTAGGGCTCGTCGATGGCCTGGATGTGCTCGCCGCCGATCGGCACGATCTCGAGATCGGACACGTACTCGCCCCAGCCGCCGTCGGGTTTGCGGGTGCCGTACCGCGGCTCGAACATGATCGCGTCGTCATGGTAGCGATCGGCCATGTAGAGGGTGACATGCCCGTCGTAGGGCTGGATCTGGGCGGTGTCGATGGCCCGGTTGTCCAGATACGACGTGCGCTGGTGCTCGATGATGCCGGCCGGGATCTGCACGCCGCTCTCCCTGACGGCGTCGAGCACGAACCGGATCTGGCCCTCGTCGTCGAGCTCCTCGAGCTGCTCGTACGGGATCGCCGGGATGGTGACGTTGAAGGTGCGCTCGGCGAACCGGGCGTAGCGGTCCCAGCGCGCGCGGATCTCCTCCTTGGTCTGCGGGACCTCTTCACCGGCGCGCACGGCGTCGATCAGGCCGACCCACGCGACGTCCTTGCCCAGCCGCTTCAGCCCGATCGCGCACGCGTAGGCCAGCACCCCGCCCAGCGACCAGCCGGCCAGGATGTAGGGCCCGTCGCCCTGCATCTCGATGAGCTTCGGAACGTACTGCGCGGCGCGCTCCTCGATCGAGCCCTCGACCCGCTCGAAGCCGTACATCGGGGTGTCGGCGGGCAGCCGGTTGAGCAGCGGCTCGTACACCACCGTCGATCCGCCGGCCGGGTGGAACACGAACACCGGCGTCTTGGTGCTGCCCTCCGGCCGGGCCCGCAGGGTGCGCACGAAGCCGTCGATCTCCCCGGCCTCGAAGTAGCCGCGGATCTTGTCGGCCAGCTCCTCGATGTTCGCCGACGACAGCACGTCCTCGGCGTTGATCGGGCCCTCCGCGCGTTCCGAAAGCCGTTGGGCCATCTTGGTCGCCGTGTCCGCGTCCAGCTTGGGCAGCGGGTTGAAGATGCCGCCCGGGGACTTCCCGGTGACTATCGCCCAGGTGGCGAAGGTGACCCGCTCGGCGGCGTCGCGCGGCGGTATGTCGGAGTTGAGCGCCTTGGCGACCGCCTCCTGGTTGAGCGCGTCCGTCACCCCGGCCAGGTTCGGCTGCGCGCCGTTGCCCTCGGCGCCCTTGGGTCCCGACGGATCCGTCGGCGGCGGCGGAAGCGGCGCCTCCGGCTTGTCCGGCGCGGGCGTGGGCGCGACGACGGACGACGGCGTTGCGCCGCTGAGCAATGCGGCCTGCTCTTTGGCGATCTCCTCGGCCGTCAGCGTCTTCTGGTGCTCGTGCAGCTGCTCGACCTCGTCGCGGTGCTCGATCGCGTACTCGATCAGCTTCTCGACGGCGTACAGGTTGGCGTCGCGCACGGCCGTCAATTGGATTGGCGGCAGGTCGAAGTCGTATTCGACGCGGTTCTTGATCCGCACCGCCATCAGCGAGTCCAGGCCCAGCTCGATCAGCGGCACCTCCCACGGCAGGTCCTCGGGCTCGTAACCCATTGCCGCCGAGACGATCAGGCCCAGCCGCTCGGCGATGGTCTCGCCGGAATCCGGTGACCACCTGCCCACGTCGCTCGGCAGGTAGCGGTTGGTCAGGCTGTCCGACAGCGTTTCGGCCTCGGTGTCCTCGGCGGGCGCCTCGGGCTGGGCGGCCGTGGTGGGGGCGGCGGCGATCGCCGTGCCCGCGCCGACCGCGGTCGGCAGCGCGCCGGCCTGGCCGGCCCGGCTCACCACCGCGTCGTACACCAGCGTGAAGGACTCGTCGATGCGGGCGTGCACCTGAACCGAGGCGCCGCCCGGATGCCGGGTCATCGTGGTCACCAGCCGGGCACCGGCAGCCGGCTGCGCGCGCTGCTCGGAAGCCGTCAGCTGCGCATCCGGAAGCACCTGTGTCGCAGCGGATCTCACCAACGCGGCCAGGTCCGTCTCGCCGTTGCGCGGCGCGTATTCCCAGACGTGGCGACCGTCGGGCAGCGCGACGTGGGTCCCCGGCATGATCACCGAGCCGTCGCCGGAGAAGTGCACGTCCAGCCAGTGCTCCTTGCGCCTGAACCGGGTCGGCGGGATGCTCGCGTAATCCTCGGGACCCTGCGCGCGGCTGAACAGCGTCCGGATGTCCAAGTCGTGGCCGTGGACGTAGAGCTGGGCCATGGCCGAGATCATCGACTCGACGTCGTCCTGCTTTTTGGCCAGCGTCGGAATCAGTTGGGCGTCAGGCAATCCCGCCGCCGCGGTGGTCAGGCCGATCTGCATCAGCGCCACCGGGTTGGGCGCGAGCTCCAGGAACGTGGTGTGGCCGCTGTCGACGGCGTTGCGGACGCCGTGGGTGAAGTAGACGGAATGCCGCATTCCCTTGACCCAGTAGGCGACATCGTGGATCGGCTCGCCGCCGGGCTTGATGTAGCTGCCCTCGTGCACCGTCGAGAAGATCCCGCACGTCGGGCTCATCGGCTCGATGCCCTGCAGCTCCGCGGAGAACTCGCCGAGCAGCGGGTCCATCTGCGAGGTGTGGCCGGCGCCCTTGGTCTGCAGCTTGCGGGCGAAGCGGCCCTCGGCCTCGCAGCGCGCGACGATCGCGTCGATCTGCTCGGGCGGGCCGCCGATCACGGTCTGGCCGGGTGCGGCGTAGACGCACACCTCCAGGCCGGGGAAATCACCGAACACGGTCTTCAGCTCGTCGGCGGAGTACTCGACGAGCGCCATCAGCCGGATGTACTCGCCGAACAGCATCGCCTCGCCCTCACCCATCAGGTGCGAGCGCGAGCAGATCACCCGGGTCGCGTCGGCCAGCGAGAGCCCCCCGGAGAAGTATGCCGCCGCGGGCTCGCCCAGCGACTGACCAATCACCGCAGCGGGTTTGGCGCCGTGGTGCTTGAGCAGCTCGCCGAGGGCGATCTGGATCGCGAAGATGACGACGTTGGAGGTCTCGATGCCGTACTCGTGCGAGTCGTCGAGGATCAGCTCCAGGATCGAGTAACCCCGCTCGTCCTGGATCAGCGCGTCGACCTTCTCGATCCACTCGGCGAAGACCTCGTTGCGCAGGTACAGGTTCTTGCCCATCTTGCGGTGCTGCGCGCCGAAACCGGCCATCGCCCACACCGGGCCGCTGGTGACCGGCCCGTCGGTGCTGAACACGTTGGGTCGCTGCTTGCCCTCGGCGACGGCCCGCAGACCCTTGACGGCCTCCTCGTGGTCGTGTGCCAGCACCACCGCGCGGGACCGGCCGTGGTTACGACGCGACAGTGCCCGGCCGATGGACTCCAGCGACGACGCCTGGCCCTCGGGGCTTTCCATCCAGTCGGCCAGCTCGGCCGCCGCGGCCCGCTTGCGGGAGCTCAGAAACGCCGACACCGCGAGCGGGATCAACGGCCTGGTCGGTTCCGATTCCTCTTGTGCCGCAAGCTCTTCCAGCGCAATCGCCTTCAGGCGCAGCGCCTCCTCGGTGACGCCGGGCAGCTCGTAGGATTCCTCCGGCACCTCGGACGCGTCGGGGATGATGTTGCCGAAGTCGTCGAACCGCAGCGAGTGGCTCTCGAGCGTGGGGGCTTGCGCCGCTTCGGTTTCGGTGGCCGACTCGGCCTCGGGCGCCGGCTCGGGCTCGCGTTCGATCACGTCGCGGGGCAGCACCTCGCGGACCACGAGGTGCGCGTTGGCCCCGCCGAAGCCGAAGCTGGACACCCCGGCCAGCGCGTAGCCGCCGTAGCGCGGCCAGTCGGCCGCGGTGTCGATGACCTTCAGCCGCATGCCGTCGAAGTCGATGTAGGGGCTGGGGCCGGCGAAGTTGATGGACGGCGGCAGCTTGTCGTGCTGCAGCGCCAGCACCACCTTGGCCAGGCTGGCCGCGCCGGCGGCCGACTCCAGGTGTCCCACATTGGTTTTCACCGCGCCCAGCAGCGCCGGGCGGTCGGCCGGACGGCCCCGTCCCACGACGCGCCCCAGCGCCTCGGCCTCGATCGGGTCGCCCAGGACGGTGCCGGTGCCGTGCGCCTCGATGTAGTCGACGGTGCGCGGGTCGATGCCGGCGTCCTTGTAGGCCCGGCGCAGCACGTCGGCCTGCGCGTCCTGGTTCGGCGCGATCAGGCCGTTGGACCGGCCGTCGTGGTTGACCGCGCTGCCCGCGATGACGGCCAGGATCTGGTCGCCGTCGCGGCGGGCGTCGTCGACCCGCTTGAGCACGAACATGCCCCCGCCCTCGGAGCGGGTGTAGCCGTCGGCGTCCGACGAGAACGACTTGATCCGGCCGTCGGGCGCCAGCACCTGACCGATCTCGTCGAAACCGAGCGTCACCAGCGGGGTGAGCAGCGCGTTGACGCCACCGGCGATCGCCACGTCGCACTCGCCGTTGCGCAGCGCCTGCACGGCCTGGTGCGTGGCCACCAGCGAGCTCGAGCAGGCGGTGTCCAGCGCGACCGAGGGGCCGCGGAAGTCGTAGAAGTAGGACACCCGGTTGGCGATGATCGAGCTGGCGGTGCCGGTGATCGCGTACGGGTGCGCGACGGTCGGGTCGGAGACCGCCAGGAATTGGTAGTCGTTGTTGGAGAAGCCGACGTACACGCCGACGGCCTCGCCGCGCAGGCTCGACGCCGGGATGCGGGCGTGCTCGAGCGCCTCCCAGGTGAGCTCCAGCGCCATCCGCTGTTGCGGGTCGATGTTGTCGGCCTCGGTCTTGGCGACGGCGAAGAACTCGGAGTCGAAGCCCTTGATGTCCTTCAGGTAGCCGCCACGGGTGCGGGCGGTGCCGACGCGCGCCGCGATGCGCGGCTCTTCGAGGAATTCCGACCAGCGGCCCTCGGGCAGGTCGGTGATGGCGTCGCGGCCCTCCATCAGGGCCTGCCAGGTCTCGTCGGGGGTGTTCATGTCGCCGGGCAGCCGGGTGGACAGGCCCACGATCGCGATGTCGACGCGCTCGGCGGGGCCGGGGCGCGACCAGTCGGCGTCGTCGAGGCCGGCGTCGGGCGCTTCGGGCTCGCCCTCGATGATCCGGGTGGCCAGCGACTCGATGGTCGGATGCTGGAACGCCACCGCGACCGACAGCGTCACGCCGGTCATGTCCTCGATGTCGGCGGCCATGGCCACGGCGTCCCGCGACGACAGGCCCAGCTCCACCATGGGGACCGACTCGTCGATAGCGTCGGGCGACTGCCCGACGGCCCGGCCCACCCAGTTGCGCAGCCACTGCCGCATCTCGGGGACCGTCATGTCGGTCTTGTTGGCGGGCGGATTCTCGGCGGGCGGGTTCTCCGGAAGGTCAGGTTCTGTGTCAGCCATGGTTCCTGATTCAGTCGTTGGCGCCGGCGAAGGCGGTCGGTGAACCGACGCCGCTGCGCAGACTGCCGTCCAGGTAGGCGGCACGGCACGCGCGGCGCCCGATCTTGCCGCTGGACGTCCGCGGAATGGTGCCGGCCTGCACCAGCAACAGGTCGCGGACGGTCACCCCGTGGCGAACGGCGATGGCCGCCCGGATGTCGTCGGCGATGGGTTGGTAGTCCAGCTTGTGCGTGCCGGCGGCGCGCTCGGCGACGATCACCAGCTGTTCGGACGTGTCCTCGGGGTCGAACTTGATCCCGGCGTGCGGGTTGTCGAACACCACCTGGGGCAGCTGGTTGGCCGGGACCGAGAACGCGGCGACGTAGCCGGTGCGCAGCGCGCGGCTGGCCTCCTGCGCCGAGTACTCGAGGTCCTGCGGGTAATGGTTGCGGCCGTCGATGATGACCAGGTCCTTGATGCGGCCCGCTATATAGAGGTGCCCCTTGTGGTAGGTGCCGTAGTCGCCGGTGCGCACCCACATCCCGTCGTCGGGGGCGCCCTCGGCGTGCGACTGGCTGATCCGCGACTTGAGGATGTTCTTGAACGTCTGGGAGGTCTCCTCCTCCTTGCCCCAGTAGCCGATGCCGAGGTTGTTGCCGTGCAGCCAGATCTCGCCGATCTGCCCGTCGGGCAGCTCGCTGGCCGTGTCGGGGTCGACGATGACCGCCCACTCGTCCACCCCGACGACGCCGGCGGACACCTGCGCGACGGCGTTGGGCGCGTCGGCGGGCACCTCGACGAAGCGCTGGTTGTTCAGCTCGTCGCGGTCGACGTGGATGACGGTGGGCGCCTCGTCCATCGGCGTGGTGGAGACGAACAGCGTCGCCTCGGCCAGGCCGTAGGACGGCTTGATCGCGGTCTCGCGCAGGCCGTATGGCGCGAACGCCTCGTAGAACTTGCGCATCGACGACGGGGACACCGGCTCGCTGCCGTTGAGGATGCCCTTGACGTTGCTCAGGTCCAGCGGCGGCTCGCCCTCCTTGGGCACCCCGCGCACCGCGGCGTGCTCGAAGGCGAAGTTCGGCGCGACGGTGAAGACCTCGCAGTCCGGGCCGTCCTCGGGCTTGCGCGCCATCTCGCGGATCCACCGGCCGGGGCGCCGGACGAACGCGGCCGGGGTCATGAAGGTGAAGTTGTGGCCGAGCACCGGCGACAGCAGCGCCGTGATCAGGCCCATGTCGTGGAAGAACGGCAGCCAGCTCAGGCCGCGGTCGCCCTCCTTGCCCTCGAGGCCGTTGAGCACCTGCAGCACGTTGGTGGGCAGGTTCAGGTGGGTGATCTGCACGCCCGTCGGGGTGCGGGTGGAGCCGGAGGTGTACTGCAGGTAGGCGATGGTGTTCTCGTCGGCCACCGGCTCCTGCCAGGTGGCGGCGACCTCGTCGGGCACCGCGTCGACGGCGATGACGCGGGGCCGTTCCTTGGCCGCCCGGGCGCGGATGAACTTGCGGACGCCCTCGGCGGCCTCGGTGGTGGTCAGGATCGTCGAGGGGGTGCAGTCGTCGAGCACGGCGTGTAGCCGGCCCACGTGGCCCGGCTCGGCCGGGTCGAACAGCGGCACCGCGATCCGGCCGGCGTACAGCGCACCGAAGAAGGCGATCAGGTAGTTGAGGTTCTGCGGGCACAGGATCGCGATGCGGTCACCCGGCTGGGTGACCTGCTGCAGCCGGGCCCCCACCGCGCGGTTGCGGGCGCTGAACTCCGACCACGAGATGTCCTTGTATTCGCCGTCGCGCTCGGTGGAGAAGTCGACGAATCGATAGGCCAGATTGCCGCCACGAACCTTCGCCCACTTCTCAACGTGACGAACCAGATTCGTGTTCTCGGGGAACTTGATTCGTCCGTTGACGATGAACGGGTTGTGGTACGCCATGCCGGTTTCTCCTGTCACAACACAATTTGGTCGGCTGCCCCCGACGCTATAACCGCGCGCACGCCGGCCCCGTCACGGCGCATGCTAAGGCGAGCGTCGATTAGGTGCCAGCTTCGACCCCAACGGGTCACGATCACAATGCTCTTACTTTTCTCTTAATGTTAAGGGGCGGCACGCGGCAGACCAAATCACAAGGTACCGCCGATTCCGTCACACATCGGCCTACGTCGCGGTCATGTCACCCATGTTTGGGGTGGGGCGCATTCTCGATGAGCCCGTGGGCCCAGTTCGCCGTCCAATCCGTCGCCGGGACCCCGTCCAGGTTCCAGAACTGGGTGGTGGCGTACAACGCGTGTATCGGCTGGCCGGCGCCCCCGGCCAGCGTGTTCAGCGTGCTCGGCAGGTTGGCGACGCTGAACGCCTCCTCCGGGGCCGCGCAGATGAGGTCGCCCGGCGCGCAGATCTCGTTGGTCTTGTCGTTGAGCGCGCCGAAACCGCCCGGCCGCGCGCCGGTCATGGTCAGGCCGAAACCCGACAGCATCGGCACCTCGGCCAGCGTGACCTCGGCGCCCTCGCCCGGCGGGTTGGGCCCGATGTCCTTGCCCACGCCCTGCTGGCGCCGGCCGTCGGCGATCAGCGTCACACCGAGCACCAGGTCGTCGTCGACGGGACCGCGGCCGTTGCCGATGTCGCTGGCGATGTCGCCGGCGATCACCGCCCCCTGCGAGAAGCCCATCAGCACGTAGCTGGTCAACGGGCACTTGTTGTTCATGTCGGTCATCGCCTGGACGGTGGCGCGGGTGCCTTCGGCCCGGCTGTCGTTGTAGGACATCTGCTTGTCGGAGCTGAGCGGATTGTGGAACTGCGCCGTGTACGGCGTGGTGTACGTCTGCACCCGCGCGGATCCGAACTGCTGGCCGAGCTCCGCGGTCACCTTGTGCAGCAAGGCATTCGGGAACTGCATCGGGTTCAGCGGGTCGTCCTGCGGGGACGACTCCCAGGTCCCGGGGACCGTCACCAGCTGCACGTCGGGACACGACGCGTCCTGGAAGGCGGGCCGCGGCTTGTGCGGGTGCGTCGTCGTCGACGACGGGGGCAGCACGCCGGGCGGCACCGCGCTGGGCGGCGACGACGGGTGGCGCAACAGCATCACGGCGCCCAGGATGACCAGCAATACGACGCCGGCCATCGACAGGGCGGCGGCCCAGGCGAGGATTCGGTGGCGTTTGCGCCGGGCGTTGGTGGCCATGTTCTCCTGCTGGCAGAGTCGGTGGTCGCAGCTCGATTCGAGGCAAGCGGCCGCCCCCTGCTGCTCCCCCCACGGTACCGGCTCACCGCGCCGGCGCCGCCGGCGCTCGGGCCAGCGAATGACTAGCGAATGGCTAGCGGATGGCCCCGACGATGTCGCCCGACATCGCGCCCAGCTGCGCGGACCACGAGCCCCAGCCGTTGTCGCCGCCGCCCGGGAAGTCGAAGTGACCGTTGTGCCCGCCGGTGCTGCGGTACTGCTGGTAGAACTCCCGCGAGCTGCCCATCGCCGCGCCCGCCTGGCCGATCATCGCGGCGTCGTCGCCGCCCATGTTCATCGGGCTGTAGACCCACACCCGGGTGTTGTTCTGCGCCAGCAGCGTGGAGTGCACGTACGGGTCGTGCCACTTCCACCGGCCCAGCTGCGGCGCGCCCCACATGCCGTTGCCGTCCACGCCGCCGAACTGCTGCAGCCCGGCCAGGATCGCGCCGTTGTAGTTGGTGCTCGACGGGTACAGGAAGCCCGACAGCGAACCGGCCATGCCGAAGCGATCCGGGTGGAAGGCGGCCAGCGCCATCGCGGCGTAGCCGCCCTGCGAGGCGCCCACGGCGGCGTGGCCGCCGGGGGCCAGCCCCTTGTTGGCGGCCAGCCAGTTGGGCAGCTCGCTGGACAGGAAGGTGTCCCACTGCTTGCTGCCGTCCTGCTCCCAGTTGGTGTACATGCTCCACGCCCCGCCCGCGGGCGCCACCACCGAGATCCCCTTGCCGGCCAGGGTGTTCATCGCGTTGCCCGCGGTCACCCAGTTGCTCACGTCCGGGGCCGCGTTGAAGGCGTCGAGCAGATACACCGCGTGCGGCCCGCCGCCCAGGAACGCCACCGGGATGTCGCGGCCCATCGCCGCCGACGGGACCATCAGGCTCTCGTAGCCCGCGGCCCGGGCCTTGCCCGCGGTTCCCGGCGCCGAGACGGCAGCCACACCGCCCAGCCCGACCGATAGTGCGGCAACGCAGAACACCCGCAGCAGCGCTGACAGACCCCTCATGTCCACCCTCCAACGTCTAGTCGCTGTGAGCACAGTAACCACACCCGATGGGTGGCGTAAATCACCAATGGCGGCGACCCCGGGGGATCGCCGCCATCGGCGGTGTTCGATTTCGGCCGGCCGACTAGGTGCCGTGGGTGCTGTTGCCCGCGTTGGTCGCCGCGGCCGTGGCGGGACCGGCGCCCGGCGTCGCGCCCAGCGCCTGCTGCAGATCCGGCTTCATCGCATTGAGCTGCGCACCCCAGTACGGCCAGTCGTGGGTGCCGTTGGCGTCGAAGTTCCACACCGCGTTGTGGCCGCCGGCGGCGTTGTAGGCCGTCTGGAACTTCAGGTTGCTGCTCCGCACGAAGCCCTCGAGGAACTTGGCGGGCAGGTTGTCGCCACCCAGGTCGGACGGCTTGCCGTTACCGCAGTAGATCCAGATGCGGGTGTTGTTCGCGACCAGCTTGCCGACCTGCAGCGTCGGGTCGTTGCGCTGCCAGGCGGGGTCGCTGGACGGGCCCCACATGTCGTCCTTCTTGTAGCCGCCCGCGTCGCCCATGGCCAGGCCGATCAGCGACGGCCCCATGCCCTGGGACGGGTCCAGCAGCGCCGACAGCGAGCCGGCGTAGACGAACTGGTCGGGGTGGTAGGCGGCCAGGATCAGCGCGGACGACCCGGCCATCGACAGGCCGACCGCGGCGCTGCCGGTGGGCTTGACCTGCTGGTTGGCGGCGAGGTACTGCGGCAGCTCGCTGGTCAGGAAGGTCTCCCACTTGTAGGTGGTGCAGCCGGCCTTACCGCAGGCCGGCTTGTACCAGTCGGAGTAGAAGCTGGACTGCCCGCCGACCGGCATGGCCACGGCGAGGCCCGACTGGTTGTACCACTCGAAGGCGGGGGTGTTGATGTCCCAGCCGTTGAAGTCGTCCTGCGCGCGCATGCCGTCGAGCAGGTACACGGCCGGCGCGTTGGGGCCGCCGCTCTGGAACTGAACCTTGATGTCGCGGCCCATCGCGGCGGAGGGAACCTGCAGATATTCCACCGGCAGGCCCGGGCGCGAGAACGCCCCAGCCGTCGCCGAGCCCCCCACGACGCCGATCAGGCCCGGCAGCAGGGCTGCACCAACAGCACCCACCGCGAGCCGGCGCGGCACAGCCGCCACGGCACCGCGAACTCTGTCAACGAGCTTCATCCTTGCTTCCTCATCCTTTCGGGCGCATTCTTCGTCCCCGCGCATGAATCATTGGGTCCGACTGCATACGTCTCGGGCGCAGCAGTGCCCGTGTAGTCAACCACACGATCGGGCCTCCGCTCTCATCGAGCAGGCCCCGCAAACCGTCATCCGGCCGCGATTTCCGGTGGTTTTCGAGCCGAACCGGGCGCCCGAAGAGGGCGTTTCCGCATGTGCCGGGCCGGTGTCGCGCGCTGGTGGCGCCGCAGATGTGAGTTTGCTGTCAATCCGCCGTGCCAGCGCGGCGCGAGCGGTTGGGAACCCGTGGGAAAAAATTCGCCGGAACTTCACTCGCGGGGCGGCGGCGGGCCCGCCTCGGGCACCGGCAGCCCGCACCGGGCGAGCTCGTAGAGCGGCACCCGGTCGATCTGGTACTGGGTGAAGGTGAAGGAGTGCAAGAAGTTTGAGACGAACCGGTGCGGCGTCATCGGGGCGCGCACCGAGGCCAGCACCGCCTGCGTCTCGGGGCATTGCAGCGCCGCGACCGCCTGGGTGACCCAATTCGCGTCCAGGTAGCCCGGAATGCCCGGATAGACCTTCACCCACGGTCCGTCGGCGATCACCCAGTCCGGGAAGAGGTTCTTGTCGTGCCCGATCCGGCCGTGCGCCAGCCGACCGGTGTGTTGCGCGATGGGGTTCGCCAGCCCGATCTGGTCGATCACCCGAACGTCGAGCCCGACGTTCATGCCGACCATGCCGAGGTTGGTGAAAAACACTGTGTGTTGCGGCTTTTGGGGTGGTTTGCCGCTGGGGGGCTGGCCCATCGGCACCAGGTCCCACTGCGTGTAGTTGCCGGACGGCAGCAGCAACGCCCCGTCCGGGGTGTTGTTGAGCGCCGTCAGGATCGCGGCCATCCTCGGGTAGCCCAGGTAGTCGGCGGCGGTCAACGGGTGCGCCTGCCCGGTCGCCTGCGCGTAGAAGCGGCGCTCGTCGACGATCCCCGAATACGTGACGTGGGTGGCGTCGTCACCCATCCCCGGCGAGTTTGCTGCCCACAGCGACCAGCCCGCGATCCCCAGCCACAACACCGCCGCCGCACCGCCCACCAGCATGCCCGTCTCGCGCAGGTAGACCTTCCCGTCGGGAATGATCACCGGGACCACGGCGACCGGGGCCAGCAAACAAAACAGCGGCGCCAGCAACACCCGGGCGTGCATGAAATCGCCGCCCTGCCGGATCCAATACAGCGCCTGCAGCAGACCGCTGACGAGCACGAAGACCACCACGGCCGGCGGGCTCTGCACCCACCGGGCCACCCGCCCGTAGTTGGGCGCCAGGGCGGGGCGCAGGAACGACGGCCGGCGACGCGCCGCCATCAGCAGCAGCCCCAGCGGCACAAGCAGCACCGCGGGCGCCCAGATCGCGTAGGGCGCGTTGAAGTTCGAGAGGTAGATCATGCCCTGCGACCACTTGTCGCCGGCGGCGTCCTTGGCCAGGGCGGTGCCCGGCACCAGCAGGCCGTAGTAGCCCATCCGGAAGATCTCGTAGGCGACCGGCAGGAACCCGCCGGCCACCACGATCAGCGCCCGGCGCTGCCAGGTGCGCGCCGCGATCAGCATCATGATCAGCGCCAGCCCGCCCATCAGCGCGAAATCGGGCCGCACCAGGACGCTGAACCCCGCCACGAACGCCAGCGCGGCGATGAACGCCCGGTGATCCGGGCGGGTCCGCAGCGGCTGCGCCCAGCAGACCATCATCCACCACAGCAGCCCGAGGTAGGCCAGGGCCAGGCCGCTTTCCAGGCCGGAGGTGGCGAAGTCCCGCGACGGCGGCAGCGCGACGTAGACCAGCGCGCCGGCGGGCAACATGATCGCGCGCGCGCCGCGCAGGCTCGGCGCGTAGAGCCGCCCGGCGCCCAGCATCAGCAGCGCCACCCCCAGCACGGACAGCCCCAGGGACAGCGCCAGCGCCACGTACTCCATGCGCATCGGGCCGCCGACCCAGCTTCCCGCGTACATCAGGTACGTCCACGCCGTCGACGTGTTCGCCTCGACGCGCTCGCCCTGGTTGAACACCGGCCCGTTGCCGGCCAGCAGGTTGCGCACGGTGCGCAACACGATCAGCCCGTCGTCCGCGATCCAGCGCCGCTGCCAGGCGCCCCACCCGAACAGCACGGCGACCACCGCCACGCTGGCCCACAGGCTGGCCCGGACCACGACGTCGTACGGGAACACCGGCCACCGGACCCGCCTGGCCACCGCCCGACCGCGCATCACCCCCAGCCTCAGGGCATTCAGTTGGGGGCTAGCCGAAGGCAACGGCGGCTCCGACTGTCGCAATCCACGCCAGCGCCAGCGCCTGCAACACCCGGTCGCGCAGCGCGATGTCCTCCGGCTCCCCGGCCAGCCCGCCGTCGACGTCGACCGCGTAGCGCAGGATCGCGATGGTGAACGGGACCATCGACACCGCGAACCAGGACCCGGAATGGCGGTCGCGCTCGAACGCCCACAGCCCGTAGCACACCACCACCGCGGTGGCCGACAGCGTCCAGACGAATCGGAGGTAGGTGCTGGTGTAGCTCTCCAGCGCCTTGCGGATCGCCGCGCCGGTGCGCTCGGCGACTTGCAGTTCGGCGTAGCGCTTGCCGGCCACCATGAACAGCGAGCCGAACGCCACGAACAGCAAAAACCATTGCGACAGCGGGATATCCGTGGCCGCGCCGCCGGCGATGGCCCGCAGCAGATACGCCGACGACACGATGCAGATGTCCATCACGGCCTGGTGCTTGAGCCCGAAGCAGTAGCCGAGCTGCATCCCGATGTAGACGGCCATCACCAGCGCCAGGTTCGGCGTCAGCCACCAGGCGATCGCCAGGGACGCCACCCCCAGCAGCGCGGCCAGCAGGTAGGCAAGCCACTCGGGGACCACGCCGGCGGCGATAGGCCGGAACCGCTTGGTGGGGTGCTCGCGGTCGGCCGCGACGTCGCGCACGTCGTTGATCAGGTATATCGACGAGGCGGCCAGGCTGAACACGACGAAGGCCACCGACGCCTCGGTCAGCACCTTGGTGTAGTCGTAGCGGATGGTCCCGCCCAGCGCGGCCAGCGGGGCGGCCAGCACGATGACGTTCTTCACCCACTGCCGCGGCCGCATCGCCTTGACCACGCCGGTGATCACGTTGGCCGGCGGCCCGGTCACCACGTCTTCACTCATTCGGCGCACCTCTTTCGGAGCCTCTCGCCGCCGCTTTGGGCGATCCCCGCGACGGCGGCGCCGAGCGCGATGCCGAAGACCACGTCGCTGGGATAGTGCACCCCCAGCAGTATCCGCGACAGCGCCATCGGCGGGACGAGCAACACGGGCCCAAGCCCTTCGGGCAGCCCGGCGGCGCGGCCCATCAGGATCGCCGCGGCCGTGGTGGAGGTGGCATGCGCCGACGGGAAGCTCAGCCGGCTGGGCGTGCCGACGTTGACGGCGACGGCCGGGTGGTCCGGCCGGGTGCGTCGTACCAGCCGCTTGATCGCCACCGCGGCCGCGTGCGCGACGAACGCGCCGGCCCCGGCCACCAGCCAGTCCCGGCGGCGCCGCGGCGCGAGCAGCGCGCCCAGCAGCGACACGGCCACCCAGCCGACGCTGTGCTCGCCGAAGTGGGACAGCCCGCGCGCCGCGGCCAGCGCCCCCGGGCGGTCACCGAGCGCCGACTGAACGGCCACGATCGCCGCGACCTCGCCGTGCGGCGCCTCCGATACGGGGGTTTCAGCCATTGCCCGCTGCTGGCAGCAACGCCGTCTCCCACTTCTGCTTGCTGGACAACACGGGCAACGCCCCCCGATACACCCGGCGCATCTCGTCGAACCGCCGCAACAGCAATCGCTGCCGGCGCAGCGAGGCGAACAGCAACGAGAACATCTTGCGCCGGTCGCGCTGTCGATAGACCACACCGCACCCGTCGGCCGTCGTCACGGTCACGCCGTCGACCGTGCACAGCCGGAACCAGCGCGCGTCCTGGGTCGGCACGTTGAACTCCGGGCGCCGGTGGGCTTCCGGATCGGAGGCCTTGAGGTTGTGCAGCATGCCGCGGGCCAGCCGGTAGCCGATGGACAGCGGGTTCACCGGGGGATTCATCGCCTTGCTCATGCGCAGCGGCCGCGGCAGCTCGCTGGCCGCCGGCAGGACGACGGCGTCCGGGAACTCCTTGCGCATCCGGTGCACCTCGGGCAGCGCCGACTCCAGGATCGAGAAGATGTGCTCGGGGCCGGCGAGGAAGTCGTCGATGGCCCTGTTCTGGATCGCCACCGTCGAATATTCAAGGCAGGCAAGGTGTTTCAGCGTGGCCTTCAGGTGGCTGCGGACCAGCCCGGTGATGTCGCCGTCCCAGTGCATCGCGGCGACCACCAGCCGGTTGCGCAGATGGAAGTAGGCCTGCCAGTCGATGGCGTCGTCCTTGTCGCTCCAGGCCATGTGCCAGATCGCCGCGCCGGGCAGCGTGACCGTCGGATACCCGTGCTCGGCCGCCCGCAGGCCGTAGTCGGCGTCGTCCCACTTGATGAACAGCGGCAGCGGCTGTCCCAGCTCCTCGGCGACCTGCCGCGGGATCATGCACGTCCACCAGCCGTTGTAGTCGACGTCGATGCGGCGGTGCAGCAGCTGGCTGCGAGGGTTCTTGTCGTTCAACGGATATTCGGCGAAATCGTGGTCGTACTCGGCGTGCGGAGCGGCGGTCCACATGAAGTTCGACGGGTTCACCACCTCGCCCATGATGTGCAGGTGCGACGGCTCCTGCAGGTTGAGCATCTGTCCGCCCACCAGCATCGGGCTCTTGGCGAACCGGTGCATGGCCAGCACCCGCAGGATCGAGTCCGGCTCGATGCGGATGTCGTCGTCCATGAACAGGATCTGTTGGCAGTCGGTGTTTTTCAGCGCCTCGTACATCACCCGGCTGTATCCGCCGGACCCGCCGAGGTTGGGCTGGTCACAGATGGTCAGCCGGTTGCCCAGCCGCGCGGCCGCGGCCGGGAAGTCCGGGTGGTCGCGCACCTTGCGCACGCCCTGATCCGGCACGATCACCGCGCCGATCACCTCGTCCACCAACGGGTCCGCGGTCAGCGCGGCCAGTGCGTTGGTGCAGTCGGCCGGCCGGTTGAACGTCGGGATGCCGACCGCGACGTTGGCCGTGCCGGGGGCGGGCTCGGTCGCATACCAGCCGCCGCCGAGCAGGTTGACGTTGCTGTCGGTGGTGATGTCGAACCAGATCCAGCCGCCGTCCTCGAAGGGCTGCAGCCCCACCTCGATCTCGACGACGACGGGCTGGTCCTCGGTGCCGGCGAACTGGCGCCCCTCGACGTAGATGCGCGCCCCGGTGGCCTTGGTCCGGTAGACGTCGACCCGCCCGGCGCCGGTCATCTCGACGCGCAGCACCACCGACTTGCAGATCGTCCAGCGCCGCCAGTAGCTGGCCGGGAAGGCGTTGAAGTAGGTCGCGAACGACACCTCGGACTCCGCGCCGATCTGCAGCGAGGTGCGGGTCGGCGCGTGCGCGCGCCGCGAGTTGGTGATCGACTCCACCAGGTAGAGCTTGCGCACGTCGAGGGGCTCACCCGGACGCGGCAGGATGATTCGGGCCAGCAGGCTCTGGGCGGTCATTCGCGGTTCCCCTCGAGTGGTGCGCCGTCGCGCAGGTGCGGCGCCAGGACGTTGTCGTACATGTTCAGCGCGCTCGCGATGGCCATGTGCATGTCCAGGTACTGGTAGGTGCCCAGCCGGCCGCCGAAAAGCACCTTCGCCGAAGCGGTTTCGGATTTTGCGCGCTCCCGGTAGGCCGCCAGCACGGCGCGGTCGGCCTCGGTGTTGATCGGGTAGTAGGGCTCGTCGTCGTCTCCGGCGAAGCGCGAGTACTCCCGCATGATCACCGTCTTGTCGGTCGGGTAGTCCCGCTCGGGGTGGAAGTGGCGGAATTCGTGGATGCGCGTGTAGGGCACATCGAGATCGTTGTAGTTCATCACCGGCGTCCCCTGAAAATCCCCCATGGGCAACACTTCCACTTCGAAGTCCAGTGTGCGCCAGCCGAGCCGGCCCTCGGCGTAGTCGAAGTAGCGGTCCAGCGGGCCGGTGTAGACAACCGGCGCCGCCGGGGACTCCCGGCGCAGTTGGTCGCGTACGCCGAACCAGTCGGTGTTGAGCCGGACCTCGATGCGGTCGTCGGCGGCCATGTTCTTTAGCCACGCGGTGTAGCCGTCGGCCGGCAGGCCCTCGTAGGTGTCGCTGAAGTACCGGTTGTCGAAGGTGTAGCGGACCGGCAGCCTATTGATGACGGCAGCCGGGAGCTCACTGGGGTCGGTCTGCCACTGCTTGGCGGTGTATCCCTTGACGAACGCCTCGTAGAGCGGCCGGCCGATCAGCGAGATGGCCTTCTCCTCCAGGTTTTGCGCGTCCGCGGTGTCGATCTCGGCGGCCTGCTCGGCGATCAGCTGCCGCGCCTCCGACGGCGAAAAGTACTTGCCGAAGAACTGCGACACCAGGCCCAGGCCCATCGGGAACTGGTAGGCCTGCCCGTTGTGCATCGCGAATACCCGGTGGCGGTAGTCGGTGAAGTCGGTGAACTGCCGCACGTAGTCCCAGACCCTCTTATTAGAGGTGTGGAACAGGTGGGCGCCGTACTTGTGGACCTCGATACCCGTCTGCGGCTCCGCCTCCGAATAGGCGTTGCCGCCGATGTGCGGGCGCCGCTCGACGACCAGCACCCGCTTGCCGAGTTGGGTGGCCGCGCGCTCGGCAATGGTCAGGCCGAAGAATCCGGAGCCGACGACGAAGAGGTCGAAACGAGCTGTCATCGGTTGCCTAGGGTATCCGACCGCGCCGCGTAACCCGATTTGGCGACGCCATCGCGAAGATTGCGGCCAAGGTCGCAATTGCCTCACGATTCAATATCACCACTCTAGTCACAGCAATCTCACTCGTACCATCGACTGTGTGTGGTTCATGCCGGATAGGACGGGCAGGACACGCCGACACAGCAGTTCAAATAGTTGTCCAGATTGAGGAGACTTCCGTGCCGAACCGACGCCGACGCAAGCTTTCGACAGCCATGAGCGCGGTCGCCGCCCTGGCAGTCGCGAGTCCTTGCGCATACTTCCTGGTTTACGAATCCACCGCGGGCAGCAAGCCGCCCGAGCACCACGACTTCAAGCAGGCCGCGGTCATGAGCGACCTGCCCGGCGAGCTGATGGGCGCGCTTTCGCAGGGCCTGTCGCAGTTCGGGATCAACCTGCCCCCGGTGCCGGCGTTGAGCGGGACCAGCGGCACCACCACCGGCGCCACCGGGCTCACCAGCCCGGGTCTGGGTACGCCGGGCCTGACCAGTCCGGGGCTGACCAGTCCGGGTCTGGGTACGCCGGGCCTGGGTACGCCGGGCCTGGGTACGCCGGGGCTGGCCAGCCCGGGCCTCGGCACGCCGGGCCCGACCACCCCGGGTCTCGGCACACCGGGCGTCGGCACACCGGGGCTGACCAACCCGGGCCTGACGCCCGGGACGCCCGGGCTCACCGCGCCGGGTGCGCCGACCACGCCGGGCGCGGGGATGAACCCCGCGCTGTCCAACCCGGGCCTGACCAGCCCGACTGGAGTCGCGCCGGGTCTCGGCGGTACCGGGGTCACCCCCAGCGAGGTGCCGATCGGCGCCGCGCCGGCCGGCTTGGACCCGGGCGCCGACGGCACCTACCCGATCCTCGGTGACCCGTCGACCCTGGGCGGCGCCTCGCCGGTGGGGACCGGCGGTCTCGGCGGCGGCTCCGGCAGCAGTGGCGGCGGCGGGCTCGTCAACGACGTGATGCAGGCCGCCAACCAGCTGGGCGCCGGTCAGGCGATCGACCTGCTCAAGGGCCTGGTCATGCCGGCGATCATGCAGGGCGTGCACGGCGGCGCGGCCGCGCCGGGTGCCGCCGCGAGTGCCCTGCCGGGCGCCGCGGGTGCCCTGCCGGGTGCCGCGGGTGCCCTGCCGGGTGCGGCAGCGGGTGCGTTGCCGGCCGCGGCGGGTGCCGCGGGTGCTTTGCCGGGCGCGGCGGGTGCCGCGGGTGCCCTGCCGGGCGCGGCGGCGGGTGCGCTGCCGGCGGCCGCCGGGGCACTGCCGGCCGCGGCGCCGGCGCTGCCTCCGGTCTAAGAGCTTCGGGGGACCTGTCACCTGACGGCACCGCAGAGTCCGGGATTGGGGAGCTAGCAACTCGCCCGGCAACCAAACCTCTGCGGTGCCGTCGAACAGGTTTTCGTGGAGTTTTCGGGCGCGTACATCGTGTCGCCTCATAGGTAACATCAGAAACACACGTAACATCGGCTGGTGTCGTCCCGCCGTCGCGCACCAACGATGCTGCTCACCGCCGTCGCGGCGACGGTGGTCATCGTCTCGGCGGTGGCGGACGTGACACACGATCGCGGCGTCGCCGGCCCGCCCCCGGCGCGCGGCACCCAGCTCACCGAGCGACCGCTGATCGGGCTCGGCGCGGGCGTCACGGTTCGCGAGGTCACGCAGGACGAGCCGTTCTCGTTGGTCGCGCTCACCGGCGACCTGGCCGGCACCTCGACCCGGGTGCGCGCCCGGCGGCCCGACGGATCCTGGGGGCCCTGGTATCAGACCGAGTACGAGACCGCTGCCCCCGACGGCGGTTCGGGCAACGACGCCGGCCCGGCCCAGCAGGGCGGTTCGGGCAACGACGCCGGCCCGGCCCAGCAGGGCGGTTCGGGCAACGACGCCGGCCCCACCGAGGGCCCGCGCAGCACGGATCCGGTGTTCGTCGGCACCACCACGACGGTGCAGATCGCGGTCACCCGCCCGCTCGACGCGCCGGTGACGCGGGCCGCGCCGCCGAGCGGCCCGGCCGAGGACGCGGGCCTGGGCTACAAGCCGGCGTCGCGGGAGCAGCCCCTCGGGCAGAACATCTCGGCGATCCTCATCTCGCCGCCGCAGGCGCCGGCGCAGACGCAATGGACGCCGCCGTCGGGGGTCGTCATGCCGGGCCAGGCGCCGCCCATCATCAGCCGCGCCGAATGGGGGGCCGACGAATCGCTGCGATGCGGTAGTCCCCAGTACGACAACGGGATTCGCGCCGCCGTCATCCACCACACCGCGGGCAGCAACGACTACTCACCGCTGGAATCGGCCGGGATCGTCAAGGCCATCTACACCTACCACAGCAAGACGCTGGGCTGGTGCGACATCGCCTACAACGCGTTGGTGGACAAGTACGGCCAGGTCTTCGAGGGCAGCGCCGGGGGACTGACCAAAGCGGTCGAGGCCTTCCACACCGGCGGCTTCAACCGCAACACCTGGGGCGTGGCGATGATCGGCAACTTCGACGACGTGCCGCCGACGCCGATCCAGCTTCGAACCGTCGGCCGGCTCCTCGGCTGGCGTCTGGGCCTCGACGACGTCGACCCCAAGGGCACGGTGGCCCTCGAGTCGGCGGGCAGCCACTACACCACCTTCCCGGCCGGCGCGGTGGCGAACCTGCCCACCATCTTCACCCACCGCGACGTCGGCAACACCGACTGCCCCGGCAACGCGGCCTATGCGCTGATGGACGAAATCCGGGACATCGCATCGCATGTCAACGATCCGCCCGAGGAGTTGATCAAGGCGCTGCAGGGCGGCGCCATCTACGAGCACTGGCAGGCGATCGGCGGCATGAACAGCGTCCTGGGCGCGCCGACCTCGCCGGAGGACAGCGCCGAGGGCGGCGCCCGGTACGCCACGTTCGCCAAGGGCGCGATGTACTGGTCACCCGAGACGGGCGCGCAGCCGGTCACCGGCGCGATCTACGAGGCCTGGGCGTCGCTGAGCTTCGAGCGGGGCCCGCTCGGGTTGCCCACCAGCGCGGAAATCCAAGAGCCACTGCGGATTACGCAGAACTTCCAGCACGGGACGCTGAACTTCGAGCGGCTCACCGGAAACATCACCGAGGTCGTCGACGGGATCACCACGCCGCTGGCGACGCAGTCGCCCAGCGGCCCCACGGTGCCGCCGGAACACTTCTCGCTGCCGGCGCACCCGACGACCACCTAGGCGCTCAAGCCGATCGCCACCAGCGTTCCAGCACCCGCGCGACGCCGTCGTCGTCGTTGGACGCGGTGACCTCGTCGGCGGCGGCCCGCACGTCCGGGTGCGCGTTGCCCATCGCCACGCCGTGCCCCGCCCACAGCAGCATCGGCACGTCGTTGGGCATGTCGCCGAACGCCACCACCTCATGGCTGCCGATCCCCAGCGGCTTGGCGACCTCTTCCACGCCGGTGGCCTTGCTGATTCCCAGCGGGACGATCTCCACCAGCCCGTTGTCGGTCGAGTAGGTGACGTCGCCCTCGATGCCGACGTGCTTGGTCAGCACGGCCGCCATGTCCGCGCTGCGGGCACCGGCCTTGCGGATCAGCAGCTTGATCGCCGGCGCGCTGAGCAGGTCCTCGATCGACACCTCGGTGTTGTCCGGGTTCAGCCATGCGTGCTCGTAGCCCGGCGAGCTGATGAACTGGGGCGTCGCGGTGTCGTGGGCGCGCTCGCCGATCCGCTCGACGGCCAGCCCCGCGCCCGGGATGACCCGGTTCGCGAGCTCGGCCAACTCGGCCAGGGTGTCGACGTCGATGGTGCGCGCCGACACCACCCGGTCGGACGCGGGGTCATAGACGACGGCCCCGTTGGCGCACACCGCCATTGGCGCGAACCCGAGCGCGTCCACCACCGGGCGTATCCACCGCGGCGGCCGCCCGGTGGCCACGACGAAGCCCGCGCCGGCGGCCACCGCGGCGCGCACCGCTTCGCGCGTGCGCGGGGAGATGGTTTCGCTGCCGTCGAACAGTGTGCCGTCGACGTCGCAAGCGATCAGCGCCGGCGATATCGGGTCGGTCACCGAGCTGTCACCGACACGGTCCGCCTTCGAAGTCGTTGGGCGTCAATGCAATCCGCTCAGATCTTGCCCCGGCCGGGTCACGCCATCGGTTCCGTACCGTCGAATCCGCTCCTGCAACTCGGCCAACCTGATGGCCTGGGAATCTTCTCGGGTGGGGGCGCTGCCACCCAGCCGCCGGGGCACCCAGTACTCGCCATCCGGATGCGGATATTCCTCCTGCACCTGGTAGAGCAACTCGTTCATCACACTGCGCAGCATGACGTTGAGTTGCTCCGGCGTGCCCTGGGGCGCCAGCGGGCGGCCGACGGCCACGGTGATCGGAACCTTGTTGCGCCACACCTTCTTCGGATGATCCTTGGGCCAGATGCGGTGTGCGCCCCAGACGACCACTGGAAGGATTGGCGCCTGGGCCTCCAGCGCCATCCGCACGGCGCCCGTCTTGAACTCCCTGAGCTCGAAGCTGCGGCTGATGGTGGCCTCGGGATGCATCCCGATGAGCTCGCCCTCGCGCAGCCGCCGCACGGCGACGTCGAAAGCGTCGTGTCCACGCCTGCGGTCTACCGGGATGAGCCGGGCGTGCTTGATCACGTAGTTGACCGACTTCACCTCGCCCATCTCCGCCTTGATCATGAAGTACATGCGGCGGCCCCGCTCCTTAACGGCGAGCATCGTCGGGAGCCAGTCCAGGTAGCTGGTGTGGTTCTGGGCGAGTATCGCGCCGCCCCGCTGCGGGATGTTCTCCAGGCCGCGGTAGGTGAACTTCGTTCCCTGCATCGCGACGACCGGCGGGACGACCAACTCGCCGAACCGGTAAAAGGCGTCTCCCATGTCCTTCTCCTTTCCCTCCCGCGCCCCTACCGCGACCGATTCGGGGTGCGGTTGGCGGCCTTGTTGGCCGACCGTGCCGCGGCCTCCTCGGCCTCGATCTCGGCCGCCTCGGCCAAAGTCGGTGCGCCGCCGCCCAATCGGGCCGGCACCCAGTAGGCGCCCGCCGGCTGGGGATAGTCCCGCTGGGCCCGATGCAGCAGCTCCGTCATCGCCTCGCGCAGGGCGGCGCTGGTCTGCGCGACGTCGTCGGCGGCCCGCAGCGGCGGGCCCACCTGCACGATGACCGGCAGCTTGCGGCGGCCGATGTGCCGCGGGTGGTCCTTGGTCCAGATCCGCTGCGCGCCCCAGACGATCACCGGAACGATCGGAACGTCGGCTTCGAGGGCCATCCGGGCGGCCCCGGTCTTGAATTCCTTGAGCTCGAAGCTGCGGCTGATGGTGGCCTCCGGGTAGACCCCGACGAGCTCGCCCTCGCGCAGCCGCTGCACGGCCACCGCGTAGGCCCCGGCGCCGGCGTCACGGTCCACCGGGATGGTCTTCGTGTGTTTGATCAAGAAGTTGATCGCCTTCACCCGCTGCATCTCCGCCTTGATCATGAACCGCAGCCGGCGGCCGCGGCGGTGCATCGCCAACGCGGCGGGCAGGAAGTCGACGTAGCTGGTGTGGTTGATGGCCACCACCGCGCCACCGTGTGCCGGGACGTTCTCCTCGCCGCGGTAGGTGATCCGGGTTCCGGTCGCCATCACGACCAGCTGGGCCATGATCTCGAGCGTGCGAAAGGTCGGCTCCGCCATGGGCTACGGCTCCGGTGCCCGTGCGGCCTGGGCGCGACGGGCCGCCCGCGCGGCCGCCTCCTCGGCGTCGAGGCGGGACGCCTCGGCCAGCGAGGGGGCGCCGCCGCCCAGCCGGTGCGGCACCCAGAACTCCCCGGCCGGATGCGGCCCGTACTGTTCCTGCGCCCGCTCCAGCAGGTGTTGCATCCGCGAGTGCAGCAGGCCCTTCAGATCCTCGATCGCCAGCGTCGGCTCGATCGGTTCGCCGACGAGCACCGTGATCGGCACCTTCGGGCGAAGCAGCTTCTTGGGATGGCCCTTGGTCCAGATGCGTTGTGCGCCCCAGACGATGTGCGGAACGATCGGCACGCCGGCCTCGACCGCCATCCGGGTGGCCCCCGACTTGA
The DNA here is from genome assembly GCF_059813025.1 of Mycobacterium sp. NGS26. Taxonomy (NCBI): domain Bacteria; kingdom Bacillati; phylum Actinomycetota; class Actinomycetes; order Mycobacteriales; family Mycobacteriaceae; genus Mycobacterium; species Mycobacterium sp. NGS26. Next base: position 499,381 of record NZ_JCALDU010000004.1, on the reverse strand, counting down.
ACTCCTTGATCTCGAAACTGCGGCTGATGGTGGCCTCGGGGTACACCCCGACCAGCTCGCCGTCCTTCAGCATCCGGACGGCCTCCTCGTAGGACGCGGCCCCGTCCAGCCGGTCCACCGAGATGTGCCGCAGGCTGCGCATGATCGGCCCGGTGATCTTGTGGTCGAAGACCTCCTGCTTGGCCATGAACCGGACCTTGCGGCCCAGGCCCTGCTTGTAGGCGGGCAAACCGGCGAAGGTGAAGTCGAGGTAGCCGGTGTGGTTGATCGCGACGACCGCGCCGCCGCTGGTGGGCAGGTTCTCGACCCCGGACACGGTGATCTTGAGGCCCTGTATGCGCCAGACCAACCGGGCAAGCTGAATGACAGTCCCGTATACCGGTTCCACAGCCATTCAGCGTAGTGCTCCCGGCTGTGAGCCGCCTGACGCAGTCCACGGACGACGCCGCACGCTAAGCTTGGGACGATCCCCAGCGACCCGAGAAAGGTATTTGTGCAGGTCACGAGCGTAGGCCACGCCGGATTCCTGATCCAGACCCATGCGGGCAGCATCCTGTGTGACCCCTGGGTCAACCCCGCCTACTTCGCGTCCTGGTTCCCCTTCCCGGACAACAGCGGGCTGGACTGGGACGCGCTGGGCGACTGCGACTACCTGTACGTCTCGCACCTGCACAAGGACCACTTCGACGCGAGGCACCTGCGCGCCCACGTCAACAAGGACGCGGTGGTGCTGCTGCCCGACTTTCCGGTGCCCGACCTTCGAAATGAGCTGCAGGAGTTGGGCTTTCACCGATTCTTCGAGACCACCGACTCGGTCAAGCACCGGGTCGCCGGGCCCAAGGGCGAGCTCGACGTCATGATCATCGCGCTGCGCGCCCCCGCGGACGGGCCGATCGGCGATTCGGCGCTGGCGGTTTCCGACGGCAGCACAACGGTTTTCAACATGAACGATGCCCGGCCGGTGGACTTGGACGTGCTGGCCCGTCAGTTCGGGCACGTCGACGTGCACATGCTGCAGTACTCCGGGGCGATCTGGTACCCGATGGTCTACGACATGCCCGCACGCGCCAAGGCGTCGTTCGGCACCCAGAAGCGGCAACGGCAGATGGATCGCGCCCGCCAGTACATCGCCCAGGTGGGGGCGACCTGGGTGGTGCCGTCGGCGGGGCCGCCGTGCTTCCTGGACCCGGAGTTGCGCCACCTCAACGACGACCGCGGCGACCCGGCCAACATCTTCCCCGACCAGATGGTGTTCCTGGACCAGATGCGCGCCCACGGGCACGATCGCGGCCTGCTGATGATCCCGGGGTCGACCGCGGATTTCACCGGCGCGCGGCTGAGCTCGCTGAGCCACCCGCTGCCCGTCGAGGACGTGGAGGCCATCTTCACCACCGGCAAGTCGGCCTACATCGCCGACTACGCCGACCGGATGGCGCCCGTCCTGGCCGCCGAGCGGGCGAGCTGGGCTCCCGCGACCGGCGAGCCGCTGCTGGAACCGCTGCGGGCGCTGTTCGAACCGATCATGTCGCAGAGCAACGAGATCTGCGACGGCATCGGCTATCCCGTCGAGCTGGTGATCGGCCCGGAGACCATCATCCTCGACTTCCCGAAACGGGCGGTGCGCGAAGCGATTCCCGACGAGAAGGTCCGCTACGGCTTCGCCATCGCGCCGGAGCTGGTGCGCACCGTGCTGCGGGACCGCGAGCCGGACTGGGTGAACACCATCTTCCTGTCCACCCGTTTCACGGCGTGGCGGGTCGGCGGCTACAACGAATACCTGTACACGTTCTTCAAGTGCCTGACCGACGAGCGCATCGCGTACGCCGACGGCTGGTTCGCCGAAACCCACGACGACTCCGCGTCGATCGTCCTGGACGGCTGGGAAATTCAGCGCCGCTGCCCGCATCTCAAGGCCGACCTGTCGAAATTCGGTGTGGTGGAGGGCAACACGTTGACCTGCAACCTGCACGGGTGGCAGTGGCGGCTGGACGACGGCCGCTGCCTGACCTCGCGGGGTCATCCGCTGCGGAGCCGCCGGGCATGACCGACACGTATGACGACGGCCTGGTTCAGCTGGACCGCGCGGCGATCACGTTGCGCCGCTACCACTTTCCCTCCGGCACGTCCAAGGTCATCCCGCTCGACACCATCCGTGGGTACAAGACCGAGGCGCTGGACCTCTTCTGGCACCGCTTGCGCGTCTGGGGCACCTCGGATTTCCGCCGTTGGCTGCCCCTGGACATGAAGCGCCCGTTCCGGTCGACGCTGGTCACATTGGACGTGCCGGGAACCCGGCCCAGCCCCGCGTTCACGCCCGCGCGCCCGGACGAGTTCATCGCGCTGCTGGACAAGTTGCTGGGCGAGTCGCCCTAGCGGTCGTCCAGTGCGGCCCGCCCGGCGTTGTAGCCGGGGATGAAGGTGATTCCCGGTCCGCCGTGGCAACCGGCGCTGCCCAGGTACAGTCCCTCGATCGGGATCGGCTGGCCGAGAAAGCCTTTCGGACCGGGCCGATTGGGGCCGATCTGGTCGGGGTTGAGCAGACCGTGGCAGTAGTCGCCGCCCGGGGCGCCGAACATCACGCCCATGTGCCTGGGCGTGAAGGTGGTGTGCCGGATGATGCTGCGCTCGAAATTCGGCGCGAGCCGGGTGATCTTGTCGATCACCCGCTGACCCATTTCGACCTTTGCCCGGCCGTAGTCGGCGCCGCCCTCGATGGGGAACCACAACGCGAACGCCGACGCGGCGTGCTTGCCCTCGGGGGCCAGGTCCGGATCGTTTTGCGACGGGATCTGCAGGACCACCGTCGGATCGGCCGGGACGATGCCGCGGCGGCAGTCCTCCCACTGCCGCTGGACTTCCTCCGGCGTGCAGAAGAGCCCGATGGATGCCTGCATGGCCGGGTCGTTGAGGGACTCGTACGGCGGGCCGAAGGCGGGCGCCTCGTCCAGCGCGAAGTGCATCTGCAGGTAGCTGCCGCGGTGGTCGATCCGCGCGTAGCGCGCCCGGATGTCGGCCGGCAGCGCGGCGGGGTCGATCAGCTCGTTGAGCGTGACGTCGGGCGCGATGCCGGACACGACGATCGGGGCCGTCAGCGTCTCCCCGGCCTCGGTCCGCACGCCGGTCACCCGCCACCCGGAACCGGCGTTGTCGACCAGGATCTCGGTCACCTTGGTGCGCAGCCGCAGCTCGCCGCCGCGGCCCTCCAGCAGTTCGCACAGGTGCGCGGTGAGCGCGCCGATGCCGCCGCGGAGCTTCTTCATCTGCATGGTGTCCCCGTCGGGAACGCCCAGCCCGAAGGCCAGCGCGGCCGCGCTGCCCGGGGTGGCCGGCCCGCGGTAGAGGGTGTTGACGGCCAGCACGGTCATCGAGCCGCGCAGCGCGCCGTGCTTCTCGCGGTCCGGCAGGTAGCGGTCCAACACGTCGGTGCACGAGCCGAACAGCATGTCGTCGATGGCGGAGCGTTCGAATTCGTTTGTGGCGCAGGCATACATCTCGTCGAGCGTCTTGGGCGGCGCGCCCGCCTCGAACCGGCCCAGCGCCCGCGTCGGGGCCTGGCTCCACGCCATCAGCCCGGCCATGCCGTTGACCGCGTCCGCCCCGTGCACCTCGTTGAGGTGGGCGAACAGTTTGACCGGGTCGCTGTACTGTACCAGCGGGTCGTCGCCGACACCGCGCACCGCCACCGACATCACGTCCAGGTCGATGGTCGGCAGGGTGTCCAGGCCCAGCTCCTGCACCACGACGGCCGCCGTCGGGAACTGCACCGAGCCGGCGATCTCGAAGCGGTACCCGTCGAACAGCTCCACGGTGGAGGCCATCCCCCCGGCGTATAGCTTCGAGTCCAGGCACACGGTCCGCAGCCCGGCCTTCTGCAGCAGCACCGCCGCGGCCAGCCCGTTGTGCCCGGCACCGACAACGATCGCGTCATAACCAGTCATTCTGGGCAGGCTGGCACGGATCGAAAGTTTTGTCAATTATGACAAAACTGCGGTCGCCCAGGTGCCGGTGATGCCTGCTCGCAGCGATTCGAGCGCCCTGTGCGACATCCGCGCCAACTCGCCGAGCGATCGATCCTCGCCGACCATCCAGGCTTCCATGGCGCCGAAGACACCCGCCGCGATGCAGCGTGCGGTCACCGTGATGCGTAGCCGCGCATCGGCCGTCAGATCCGCCGGGCAGCTACGCCTGCGCAACTGGGACTCGATGGCGTCGGCCAGGTCGGCCTGGACATCCCGAATGTGGCGGACGATGCGTCCCTGGTCGAGGTCGCCGCCCCGCAATGCGGCGATTTTCGTCACGGCCTCAACGTCATACGGAAACGCGAAGATGGCCGTCTGGACGGAATCGATAACCGGCTCGTCGACCGGCCTGGCATCGAGCGCCGCGCGAAACCACGTCAGGCCGGTGTAGTCGGCAAACAGCAATTCGTGCTTGGAGCCGAAATGCCGATAGAAGGTGCGCAGCGACACCCCGGCGTCCGCGGCGATCTGTTCGGCCGAGGTCTCCTGCACGCCCTGGGCCAGGAATCGCACCATCGCGGCCTGGATCAACTTCTCCCGGGTGCGCTCGCTGCGCGCCGTCTGCGCCGGCCGGACCATGGCAGTAAGGTACCCCATCGGTTATGTCATTATTGACAAAACTTTGGGAGGCGGTGAGACTTCGGCCATGGTCTCGCTTCTCGTGCATGCGGTTCTCGGTCTCTCCGTCATCGGCTGGATCGTCGCGTCGAACGCCGGCGTGTTCGCCCGGCCGGCGGCCGGCCCGTTTTTCTCGCCGCTGGAATGCGTGTATTACGTCGTCGGTATCGCGTCCGTGGCGCTGGGCTGGTGGTTCAACATCCATTTCGTGCAGCAGTACTCGGCCGGCTCGACGAACCCCATCTGGGGGCCCGGCAGCTGGTCCGACTACATCCGGCTGATGTTCACCAACCCGGCCGCCAGCTCGGCCAGCCAGGACTACACGATCGCGAATGTGATTCTGCTGCCGCTGTTCACCATCGTCGACGGCTATCGCCGCGGGTTGCGGCGCCCCTGGTTGTACTTCGTGTCCAGCCTGTTCACCAGCTTCGCGTTCGCGTTCGCGTTCTACTTCGCCACCATGGAGCGGCAGCGCCGCCACGAACGGGAGACGGTGCCCGCCTAGGGCTCGAGCACCTCGGTGCCGACGAAGGGCACCAGCGCGTCGGGAACCCGCACGCTGCCGTCGGGCCGCTGGTGGTTCTCCAGGACCGCCACCAGCCACCGGGTGGTGGCCAGGGTCCCGTTGAGTGTGGCCGCGATCTGCGGCTTGCCGTTGTCGTCCCGGTACCGGGTGGCCAGCCGGCGCGCCTGGAAGGTGGTGCAGTTCGACGTCGACGTCAGCTCGCGGTAGGTGCCCTGCGTGGGAACCCATGCCTCGCAGTCGAATTTGCGCGCCGCCGAGGAACCCAGGTCGCCCGCGGCCACGTCGATCACCCGGTACGGCACGTCGATGAGCGCCAGCATCTCGCGCTGCCAGCCCAGCAGCCGTTGATGCTCCGCCTCGGCGTCGCCGGGCTCGCAGTAGACGAACCCCTCGACCTTGTCGAACTGATGCACCCGGATGATGCCGCGGGTGTCCTTGCCGTGGCTGCCGGCCTCGCGGCGGAAACACGTCGACCAGCCCGCGTAGCGCAGCGGGCCGGCGGACAGGTCCAGGATCTCGTCGGCGTGATAGCCGGCCAACGGCACCTCGGAGGTGCCGACGAGGTAGAGGTCGTCGGCCTCCAGCCGGTACACCTCCTCGGCGTGGGCGCCCAGGAACCCGGTGCCGGCCATCACCTCCGGGCGCACCAGCACCGGCGGGATCATCGGCACGAACCCGTTGTCGACGGCCAGCCGCAACGCCAGCTGCAACAGGCCCAGCTGCAACAGCGCGCCCCGGCCGGTCAAGAAGTAAAACCGCGAGCCGGACACCTTGGCGCCGCGCTGCATGTCGATGAGGCCCAGCGCCTCGCCGAGTTCCAGGTGGTCCCTGGGGTTTTCGATCGCCCTGGGCTCGCCGACGACGTCGAGGACGTCGAAGTCGTCCTCCCCGCCGGCCGGGACACCGTCGACGATGACGTTGGAGATCGCCATGTGCGCGGCGGTGAACGCCGCCTCGGCCTCGGCCTGGGCGGCTTCGGCGGCCTTCACCCGCTCGGCGAGCTCCTTGGCGCGGGCCAGCCTGGCCGGCCGCTCCTCGGCCGACGCGGCGCCCACGCTCTTGCTGGCGGCCTTCTGCTCGGCGCGCAGCGCGTCGGCCGCCGTGATCGCGGCGCGGCGGTTCGCGTCGGCCGCCAGCAGGGCGTCCACCAGCTCCGGGTCTTCGCCGCGGCTGCGCTGGGAACGGCGGACGGCGTCGGGGTCCTCGCGGAGCAGCTTCAGGTCGATCACGGCCTGAAGACTACTTTTGGCCCGACACCGGCGTCGGACCGAGTGCGCGATACGGCATCACATCAGCAACATTTGTCACGCCCCTCGGTGGGCCCTGTCAGAATGGAGCCGATGTTGGATACGCCCGAAGCGCCCGAAGCGCCCGAAGCGGACCAGCCGGCGGGCGGGTTCCGGTGGCCGCGGTCCCTGCAGGCGACCGCGACCCGGCGGGCGCTGCTCCTCTTCGCGCTCGGCGGCCTGCTGATCGCCGGGCTGGCCACCGCGATCCCGGTCGGCGGCAGCGGGCCGGGGCGGCTGGCCGGCTACCTCAACAGCAACCCGGTGCCCAGCACCGGAGCCAAGAGCGACGCCGCATTCAACCGGGCCAAGAGCGGCGATTGCCTGATGTGGCCCGACATCACGCCGGAGTCGGCGGGCATCGTCAACTGCGCGGACGACCACAAGTTCGAGGTCGCCGAGTCCATCGACATGCGCACGTTCCCCGGCTCGGAGTACGGGCCCTCCGCGGCGCCCCCGTCGCCAGCGCGCATCCAGCAGATCAGCCAGGAGCAGTGCGAGGCCGCGGTGCGCCGCTACCTCGGGCCCAAGTTCGATCCCAACAGCAAGTTCAGCGTCAGCATGCTGTGGTCGGGGGACCGGGCCTGGCGCCAGTCCGGCGAGCGCCGCATGCTGTGCGGCCTGCAGCTGCCCGGGCCGAACAACCAGCAGGCCGCGTTCAAGGGCAGGGTCGCCGACGTCGACCAGTCCAAGGTCTGGCCCGCCGGCACCTGCCTGGGCATCGACACGGCGACCAACCAGCCCAACGACGTTCCCGTCGACTGCGCGGCCCCGCACGCGATGGAGATCACCGGCACGGTCAACCTGGCCGAGAAGTTCCCCGGCCCGCTGCCCGCCGAGCCCGAGCAGGACGGCTTCATCAAGGACTCGTGCACCAGGATGACCGACGCGTTCCTCGCGCCCGTGAAGTTGCGCACCACCACGCTGACGCTGATCTACCCCACCGTGTCGCTGCCCAGCTGGCAGGCGGGCAGCCGCGAGGTCGCCTGCAGCATCGGCGCCAGCCTGGGCAACGGCGGCTGGGCGACGTTGGTGAACCACGCCAAGGGGCAGCTGCTGATCAACGGTCAGCCGCCGGTGCCGCCGCCCGACATCCCCGAGGAGCGGCTCTCGCTGCCGTCGATCCCGGTTCAGGTTCAGGCGCCGGAGCCCACCTCCCAGCCCAACGCCATCCCGCCGAACAACCAGCACCTGCCGCAGCAGCCGGTCGTGACGCCACCCCAGGCGCCGGCGTCGCAGGCCCCGGCCACCCAGCCGCCCGAAGCCCCGCCGCCACCGCCGGCCCCGGAGGCGCCACCGCCACCACCACCCGCCCCGGAGGCGCCGCCGCCACCGCCGGCTCCGGAAGCGCCACCCGCACCACCGCCGCCACCCGCGCCGGGAGGCTAGCCGGTGGCCGTGCGGATGGATCCGCAACGGTTCGACGAGTTGGTCTCCGACGCGCTCGACCTGATCCCGCCCGAGCTGACGGCCGCGATGGACAACGTCGTCGTGCTGGTGGCCGACCGCCACCCCGAGGACACCGGGCTCCTCGGCCTGTACGAGGGCGTGGCGCTGACCGAGCGCGACTCCGACTACGGCGGGTCGTTGCCCGACGCCATCACCATCTACCGCGAGGCGCTGCTGGACGCGTGCGACTCCGACGACGAGGTCGTCGAGGAGGTCGCGATCACGGTGATCCACGAAATCGCCCACCACTTCGGCATCGACGACGACAGGTTGCACGAACTGGGCTGGGCGTGACGACGGCGTCCGATCCGCGAGCGTCCGCCCGGGCGCGGCATCCCGAATTTGTCCGGCGTCGGTGCTATGAACGCGTTATGAGCGCTGACTGCCGCGACTGCCGGGCGGGACTAGATCACTGCCACGGCACCATCATTCGCCATTGGCTGCGCCGGTCGGAGTGCACCGAGCCCGGCTGCGTCAGCCCCGAGCTGTTGCCGCACGCGTTCGTCATCGACTGCGACGCCGTCGGCTGCGGCTGCACCGAGGAATCGGTCCCGCTGGCCGTCTGAGCGCCGGGTCAGCCCATCGGGTCGGTGCTCGACCGCACCGCGTCCTCGACGGGGCTGGCGTCGGGCTGCGGGTAGAACGGCGGCGTCAACGTTCCCCACCGCAGACAACTCCACCGCCCGTCGGTGATCGGCGCCAACACCACCGACTCGGCGTTGTCCAGGTGGTTGTCCAGCGCGAAGTTGGCGTCCACCCCGGCCAGCACCGCGGACGCCAGCCGGATCGCCGCACCGTGGCTGACGACGACGATGTCGCCGTCCCAGTCGTCGTCGTCGAGGTAGCGCATCCGCAGTTCGGTGAGCACCGGCACGTAGCGGTCCAACACCTCGCTGCCGGTCTCGCCGCCGGGCAGCGGCACGTCGAGCTCGCCGTGATGCCACCGGTCGTAGATCGCGTTGAACTCCGCGACCGCGTCGTCGTCGCTGCGGTTTTCCAGCTCCCCGACCTGCACCTCATGGATGCCGACGACCTCGTGGGCCGCCACGTCGAGCGCGGCGCCGATCACCGCGGCCGTCTGCGACGCCCGGGTGGCGATCGAGTGCGTGAGCATCGCCGGCCGCCCGGCGCCGAGGGCGAACGCCCGGGCCTGGTCGCGGCCCTTCGGTGTCAGCTCGGCGCCCGGCAGCCGGGTGTCCAGCCTGCGCTCGACGTTGCCGTAGGACTGGCCGTGCCGCACCAGCACCAGACGACCGCTCATGAGTCGAAGTCCTGCTCCGGTTTGCCCGCCCGCAACCGCGCCAGCCACCGCGACGCCTCGTCGGCCGGCGGCGGCAGCACGCCGGCGGCCGCGCCCGTCGGCCAGGAACCCAGGTATCGCACACTGGCACAACGACGGTGCAGCGCCTTGAGTGCCTCGGCGACGGCGTCGTCGTCGATGTGGCCGACGCAGTCGGCGAAGAACAGGTAGGTGCCCAGCTCGGTGCGGGTCGGACGGGATTCGATCCGGGTCAGGTCGATACCGCGGATGCCGAATTCGGCGAGCGCGCCCAGCAGCGCCCCGGGCACGTTGTCGACGCTCAGCACCACCGACGTGCGGTCGGCGCCGGTGCGGGCCGGCGGCGGGCCCGGCAGACCGGCCAGCACGAAGCGGGTGCGGGCGTTGGGTTCGTCGACGACGCCGTCGGCCAGGACGTCCAGCCCCCAGCGGGCGGCGGCCAGCGGCGAGGTCACCCCGGCGTCGGCGTTGCCGTCGGCCACCTGTCGCGCGGCGTCGGCGTTGGAGTAGGCCGGCCGCAGCTCGGTCCCGGGCAGCCGGGCGGTGAGCCAGTGGCGCACCTGGGCCGCGGCCACCGGGAACGCCGCGACCGTGCGCACGTCGGCGGCGCCCCGGCCCGGCTTGACGACGATGCTGAACGCCACGTCCAGCGTCGTCTCGGCGAAGACCTGCAACGGCGACCCGATGGCCAGGCTGTCCAGGGTGGCCATCACCGACCCGTCGATCGAGTTCTCGATGGGCACGCACGCGTAGTCGGCATCGCCGTTGCGAACGGCGTCCAGCGCCGCCGGCGTGCTCTCGATCGGCAGTTGCCGCACGGGCTCCGGCCCCCGGTCGGGAACCAGTCCGGCCGACGTCATCTGGACCAACGCCGCCTCGGTGAAGGTCCCCTCGGGACCCAGATATGCAATGCGGACCACGCTCCAACCCTAACGGCGGCCACCCCGAAACAAGGGTTGCGTCGCCCACGCATGTAAGTTAACTTAGCCTTACCTAAGCCAATGGGAGAACGATGTTACCGCAGACCAGCGCCGCGCCGACGACCGCCGAACGCATCCGCAGCGCCTGCACCCGGGCCGGCGGCGCGCTCCTGGCCATCGAGAACGGGGACGGCCGCGACGGGCCGGTCGCCACGCCGGTGCATCACCTGCTGCACGACGGGTCCTTCGCCGTCGCGCTTCCGGCCGACCGCGACGCCGCGCGGGTCGACGGGTCGCAGGCCCTGCTCGAGCTGACCGACTACGCGCCGCTGCCGCTGCGCGAACCCGTCCGCTCCCTGGTGTGGGTCCGCGGCCGGCTGCGACGGGTGCCACCGGGCGCGGTGCCGAAGATCCTCGACCTGATCGCCACCGAGTGCCCGGACCCGGCGCTGCTGCAGGTCGATACACCCCGGTCCGCGCCGCCGGACGGGACGGAGGCCCGGTACCGCCTGCTGCGGCTCGAGATCGCGTCCGTGGTGGTGGCCGACGCCACCGGCGCCGAGGCCGTCGGCGTCGCGGACCTGCTCGCGGCCCGCCCCGACCCGTTCTGCGAGATCGAGTCGAACCTGCTGTGGCACTTGGACAATGCGCACGGCGACGTCGTCGCGCGACTGGTGTCAAGGCTGCCGGCGACGCTGCGCCGCGGACGCGTCCGCCCACTGGGGCTCGACCGCTACGGGGTGCGGTTCCGCATCGAGGGCGACGACGGCGACCGCGACGTCCGGTTGCCCTTCCACAAGCCGGCCGACGACATGCCCGGGCTGAGCCAGGCGATCCGGGTGCTGATGGGCTGCCCCTTCATCAACGGGCTGCGCGCCCGCCGGTAACCGGCCCGCGACGCCACGTACGTTATCCGGGTGAGCGGCGACAGATCCCCGGAGCGGCCGGAGCCGCGGCGTCCGGAACCGCCGCGTCCGGAGCCGCCGCAGGTGATTCGTCGCCACACCGCGTCGCCGACGGCCGAGACGGTGCCGCTGCGCCGGGCGCCCACGCAGGTGCCCCCGCCGCGTCCCGTCGCGCCGAGGGCACGACGCAGGCGCCGCTGGGGCCGCAGGGTGGCGCTGCTCCTGCTGATCGGCGCGCTACTGGCCGGCGCCGGCATCGTGGGCGGGGCCGCCTGGTTCGACAGGACGCTGCGCCGCGAGGCGGTGCTGACGGACTACGCCGACCGGCCCGCGGCCGGCCGCGGCACCAACTGGCTGCTCGTCGGGTCCGACAGCCGCCGGGACCTGACCGCCGAGCAGCAACAGGACCTGTCCACCGGCGGCGATGTCGGCGCCGGCCGCACCGACACCATCCTGCTGGTGCATGTGCCGTCGTTCGGTTCGAGCACGCCGGCGACGGTGGTCTCGCTGCCGCGCGACTCCTACGTGCCCATCCCCGGCCACGGCAAGGACAAGATCAACTCCGCGTTCGTCATGGGCGGCGCGACCCTGCTGACGCAAACCGTCGAGCAGGCCACCGGGCTGCGCCTCGACCACTACGTCGAGATCGGATTCGCCGGTTTCGCCGCGCTGGTCGACGCGCTCGGCGGGGTGACCGTGTGCCCGACCGCGCCGGTCAGCGACCCGTTGGCCGGCATCGACCTGCCGGCCGGCTGCCAAAAGCTCGAGGGCCGCAACGCGCTCGGCTACGTCCGGTCCCGCGACACGCCGCGGGCGGATCTGGACCGGATGATCAACCAGCGGCAGTTCATGTCGGCGCTGCTGCACCGCGCGTCGAGCCCGTCGGTGTGGCTGAACCCGTTTCGCTGGTACGCGATCGCGCATGCCGCGGCCGGCGCCCTGACCGTCGACCGGGGCGACCACGTATGGGACCTCGCCCGATTGGGCTGGGCGCTGCGCGGGTCCCCCACCTCGGTGACGGCGCCGATCGGCGAGTTCGGCAGCGGCGACGCGGGCGCGGTGGTGGTGTGGAACCACGACGTGGCGGGCAAGCTGTTCGACGCGCTGGCCGCCGACGCCCCGGTGCCCGCCGAGGCGCTCGACGGACAGCGGTAACGGCTTCCGAGCGCCCGATTCAGTCGCCGACGCTGCGGGCGTGCTGCAACCAGGCTTTCGTGCGGCCCGGGTGGTGCGTGGCCAGCCAGGCCACCCCGACGTCCCGGCAGAAGTCGATGTCCTCGTACTCGTCGACGTTCCAGCAGTACACCGCCCGGCCCTGGGCGATGGCGCGGTCGACGAGTTGCGGATATTCCTTCAACGCCGCCAGCGACGGCCCGACGGCGGTGGCGCCGACGGCGGTGGCGGCGCTGCTGGCCAGATAGCGGGCGTTCCGTCCGAGCAGCACCGTCGGCAGCATCGGCGCGGCCCGCCGGATCCGCCAGACCGCGGCCGCCGAAAACGACATCACCACCGCGCGCGAGCGGTCGGCCGACGCGGGCGAGGCGATGCCGAAGCGGTGCAGCAGCGCCAACAACTTGCTCTCCACCAACGAGCCGTACCGGACCGGGTGCTTGGTCTCGACGAAGAGCTTCACCGGCCGGTGCCAGTCCAGGACGAGGCCGACGAGCATGTCCAACGTCAGCAGGCCGGTGTCGCCGTGCGCGCCGTCCGGGCGCCAGCTGTCGTGCCACGCGCCGTATTCCAGCTCGCGCAGCTGGGCCAGGGTCATGGTGCTGACCAACCCCGCCCCCGTCGACGTCCGGTCCAGCCGACGGTCGTGCACGCAAACCAGGTGGCCGTCGCGGGTCAGCCGCACGTCGCATTCGACGCCGTCGGCGCCCTCCTTGAGCGCGAGATCGTATGCGGCGAGCGTGTGTTCGGGGCGGGCGGCCGACGCGCCGCGGTGGGCCACGACAAAGGGGTGCCCGGCGAGCACCTCGTCGGCCCATGTCATACCGCTATGCTGCCGGTTCCTGCCCCCGCAACTCAACCTGACCCGCGTCCTCGGGGTCCACCACGACCCAGCGATGCGCGGGCCGTTCGACCGGTTTGCGCACGAAGCCCTCGAACACCCGGGCCGCGGCGGCCACGGTGACCGCCGCGAGCAGATACGCGAACACCATCATGACGGTGTTGTCGGCGATGCCCTGCGCGTCGGTGGCGAAGCTGGAGACCATCGCGAAGGTCGAAACCGTGTAGCTGGCGACCCACGCGATCCACCACACCAGGATCGGTCTCTTCAGCCGGTGGTAGTGCTCCTCCATCGTCGCCAGCTCGATGACGAACACCGGCGCCCACAGCAGGTTGGCCAGCGGCACCACACAGCCGGCCCACAGCGCGCGCACGGAGCGCGGCTCCGGCATCCGATGGTGCGAGAACACCGCGGCCCGGCGCGCGATGAGCCAGCGGATCAGCATCACCCCGGCGGTGATCACCGCCGCGAGCGCCGCCACGCTGGCCAGGATCCCGAGCCAGTCGGCCGCGACGGCCACCACCGTGTTCAGCAACGTGTTCCGGTTGACGATCAACAGCACGTACCGCACGACGTACACCAGGGCCGCGATGCCGAGCACCAGCACGCCGACGAAGATGCTGGTGCGCACCGACGCGACCGATGGCCCTGTCAGCGTTGGGGTTTCGGCCCCCGCGGGGGCCTGCTCGACGCGGTCGGCCAACCCCCAGCGCGGGATCACGGTGTAGCGCGGGGTGGGCCCGAGGGGCCGTCGCCGGCGCCGCGCGGGCGGTGCGGCACCGGGGCGCACCGCGATCCACCGGAAGCCCGGCGGCAGCCGGGGCGGGGTGCGCTGCCACCCGGCCGGCCGCGGCGGCGCCGGCGGGACACCGCGGGTGCCCCACTGTGGGCCGGCGGGGGGCGGATCCGCCAGGGGCGCCATCAGCGCGCCGCGACAGCGGGGGCACCATTCGCGCCGCCGGTCGCGCACGTTCCACCGAGTGCCGCACTGGGAGCACGCCTGGATCACCGGACCAGCGTAGCTCCGGCGGCGAGCCGGGCCGGCGGCGCGGACCGGGTGCGCCGCGAGGCGTCCGCAACGTGAACGATCGCTTGAGGCTATCCACAGTTTCCACAGGTTTATCCACACCGGTCTTTCGGGTACAAACGCCATCTGCACTGCCTCAGCCGGTGCACCCGGGCCGCGACTGTGGATAACACCGGGTGGTTTCGGCGCGCTATCGACAGCCCGGCACGGGGTCCGAGCGAAATGGATTGCCCAGCTAAGCACCCGCGACCGCGGCGGGCGGGTGCGCCCGCCGCGTTTTTCATGCCCGCCGCGACGCGTTATGATCGCCATCACGAAAACGTCGTTGTGACTCACCTCACTGGAGGCGGGTGAACGTGCTGGTGGAAGGCGATTGATGGCCACGCATTCGTTCGGTCCGGGATCATCGGGCCCCTCGAACTCGTATTCCGGCTCGCCCACCTGGAGCCATAGCTACAGCGTCGCGTGCCTGCGGGCCGGCCTGATCGCGCTGGCATTACTGGCGGTTCTCGCCATCATCGTCTTGTCGTGACGTTTCGCCGAACGGATATCGGGGTTACCGGCTACTAGCCGTTTCTTGCGGCGGGCGCGCTCATGGAGCAGGGTTGATCATGGCTGGCCGCCGCGTGGCAGCCCCGCGCGATGAGCGTCCGATCACCAACGATGCACCGAAGAAAGGAATGCCGTGGCTGTATACACCCTGCCCGATTTGGACTGGGACTACGGAGCGCTGGAACCGCACATCTCCGGCCAGATCAACGAGCTGCACCACGATAAACACCACGCCACCTACGTCAAGGGCGCCAACGACGCCCTGGAAAAGCTGGAGGAGGCCCGCTCCAAGGGAGACCATGCCGCCATCCTGCTGAACGAGAAGAACCTCGCGTTCAACCTCGGCGGACACGTCAACCACACCATCTGGTGGAAGAACCTGTCGCCCAACGGCGGCGACAAGCCGACCGGCGAGCTCGCCGCGGCCATCGACGACGCGTTCGGGTCCTTCGACAACTTCCGCGCCCAATTCCATGCCGCGGCGACCACCGTGCAGGGGTCGGGCTGGGCGGCGCTGGGCTGGGACACCCTCGGCAACAAGCTGCTGGTCTTCCAGGTGTACGACCACCAGTCCAACTTCCCGCTCGGCATCGTGCCGCTGCTGCTGCTCGACATGTGGGAGCACGCCTTCTACCTGCAGTACAAGAACGTCAAGGTCGATTTCGCCAAGGCGTTCTGGAACGTCGTCAACTGGGCGGACGTGCAGGACCGCTACGCCGCCGCGACCTCGAAGACCAAGGGGTTGATCGCCGGCTGAGGCCGTTTCCGGGCTGGGGCGTCACGGGCATCCGTGGCGCCCCTGTCTTTGCCCGAGGCCACCGGCCGTGTCGAGTTGCAACGCGCCTAAACCGCAGGCATTCTTAGTTATTCGAGCTGCCAGCGTGGTTATTTCGGAGGAAGGCGTCGCGCGGAGGTCGAGGTGGACACAGGGTCGAGCGGACCGATAGGGGTCGCCCCGTTCCATGCCCGCGGCGCGCTCAAGGGGTTCGTCATCTCCGGGCGTTGGCCCGACTCGACCAAGGAATGGGCCCAGCTGCTGATGGTCGCGGTCCGGGTGGCCTCCCTGCCCGGATTGCTCTCCACCACAACGGTGTTCGGCGCCCGCGAGGAGCTGCCCGACGAACCCGAGCCGGGCACCGTCGGCCTGGTCCTGGCCGAGGGCACCGTCTTCGGTGAATCGGCAATCCCGCCAGGGTATTTCGCCGACCATCAGCCCCCGGCGCTGCTGATGCTGCACCCGCCGTCGGAAACCATGCCGTCGTTGCCGGAGTGCACGGGCGCCGCGTCCGGATGCGTGCTGCTTCCGGGATTGCCGTATCTGGGGCTGGAGCACCGCGCGGCCTGGGTGGAAGCCGAGGCCGACGGCACCATCACGTCCATGGTGAGCCGCGTCGGCGTCGACCCGATCAGCCATCCCGACACCGCGATCCTGGCGATGCTGCTTGCCGCATAAGGGATTTCGGATTCCCGAACTTTCTCCGCGCGCTGGCGCCCGCCGGATCAGCCCGTTAGCCTGAGACGGTCAGCGAAGGGGAGTAGCCCCGAATCGTCGAGTCGACATACTGGCGCACAGCCCGGCCGGCGAACCGGTCCGAACGGATCGGTGGGCGAGACCTTCGACCGATGTTCGGCGACTTGGTCGTCGACAACGCGTCGAAAGGTCGTCCCGCATGCTCGCCGCCACGCTGTTAAGCCTCGGGGTGGTTTTCCTCGCCGAACTCGGCGACCGCTCTCAGCTCATCGCCCTGACCTACGCGCTGCGCTGCCGCTGGTGGGTGGTGCTGATCGGGGTCGGGATCGCGTCGTTCGGCGGGCACGGGGTCTCGGTGACCGTCGGCCACTTCCTGGGCGCCGCGCTGCCGGCGCGCCCGCTGGGGTTCGCTTCCGCGGTCGCGTTCCTGATCTTCGCGGTGTGGGCGTGGCGCGAGGGCACGACCAAGGACGAGGCCGTCTCGAGCCCGGCCGAGCCGCGCTTCGCGCTCGTCGCCGTGATCTCGTCGTTCGTGCTCGCCGAAATGAGCGACAAGACGACGCTGGCCACCCTCGCGCTGGCCAGCGACCAGGACTGGCGCGGCGTGTGGATCGGCTCGACGGTGGGCATGGTCGTGGCCGACGCCCTGGCGATCGGCGTGGGCGCGCTGCTGAATCGCCGACTGCCCCAGCAGCTGCTGCACATGCTGGCCAGCCTGCTCTTCCTGATGTTCGGCCTGTGGATGCTGTTCGACGGCGCGCTGGGCCAGCGGCCGCTAGCAATCTCGGCATCCGCGATGGTGGTGCTGGCCGCCGCGGCGGCCGCGGCCGCGCAAACTCTGCGACAGCGCCGCCGAACCGAAGTCTCGATCACCGGGAGGTCACCGGACATCGCCTAGCTGCTGACGGCACTACCGCTCCCCGGCCCCGGCCGGCAGCCGCCCCCAGAGGTATCTCCGTGGGCAGGTGCGCTGTACCTACGGTCCGTTCAGCCGCCGCTTTGCAGACCTGGCAGCAAATCTGCCGTTCGATGGGGTCAAGTTGCCTGCCGATCGCGGTGCGATCGGCCAGCACGATCGGTGCGGCCTCCGGGCCGGGCCCCAACCCGCTGGCCCGCCACTTCGGCACCGCACCCCGATTCTGCGGATAACCTGTGAGTTTCGGATATTTAGTGGACACCCCAGCGAATCAGTTAGACGCTCGTCCAGTGAGGAATTGGCGGGCGCCAGCAACGCCGCCACCAAAACCGCTAGGGTTTGCACTTGGTCGCGTACTCAGGCGCTCGCTACCATGAGCAAATATGCATAGGTAACAGTTCACTTCTACAGCCCAGTGGAGGTCATATCGATGAGCACGACGTTCGCCGCCCGCCTGAACCGCCTGTTCGACACGGTTTATCCACCCGGACGCGGGCCGCACACCTCCGCGGAGGTGATCGCGGCGCTCAAGGCGGAGGGCATCACGATGTCGGCTCCCTACCTGTCGCAGCTACGTTCCGGCAACCGGACGAACCCGTCGACGGCCACCATGGCGGCGTTGGCAAACTTCTTCCGCATCAAGTCGGCGTACTTCACTGACGACGAGTACTACGAAAAGCTCGACAAGGAATTGTCGTGGCTTGCCACGATGCGCGACGACGGTGTGCGCCGCATCGCGATGGGGGCCGCCGAATTGTCTCCCGAAGCCCAGCAGGACGTCGCGGAGCGGGTCAACGAGCTGCGCCGTAAAGAGCAGCTCGGCGCCTAAAGCACACCGAGGCGGCGCAGCCCGACCTGAACGGCTGCCGCCGGTCCATTCCCATTAGGGTTGGCTCACGGATCGCGTACACGCGAGAGCGATAGTCCACGAGATACCGGGAGGCGGCCGGGAATGGCCCTGTTCCGCAAGCGAAAGAGTCGCGCCACGCGCCGCGCCGAAGCCCGCGCGATCAAGCACCGCGCCAGGCTCGAGGCCCGGCTGGCCGCCAAGAACGAGGCCCGCCGCATCAAGGGCGACCTGCGCGCCGCGGACAAGGCGCTCAAGGCCCAGATCAAGGCGCAGCGGGACAGCGACCGCGCGGCGGTCAAGGTCGCCGAGGCCGAGCTCAAGGCGGCGCGGGAGGGAAAGCTGCTGTCGCCCACGCGCATCCGCCGGCTGCTGACCGTGTCCCGGTTGCTCGCCCCGATCCTGGCCCCCCTGATCTACCGGGCCGCGATGTCCGCCCGCGCGCTGATCGACCAGCGCCGGGCGGACCGGCTGGGGGTTCCGTTGGCTCAGATCGGCCAGTTCTCGGGGCGCGGCGCCGAGCTGTCGGCGCGGATCGCCGGGGCGGAGAAGTCGTTGCGGATGGTGCAGGAGAAAAAGCCCAAGGACGCCGAGACCAAGCAGTTCGTCGCCGCCATCGGCGAACGGCTCACCGACCTTTCGGCGGCCGTCACCGCCGCCGAGAACATGCCGGCGGCGCGCCGCCGGACCGCCCACGGCGCGATCTCGTCGCAGCTCGACGGGATCGAGGCGGACCTGATGGCCCGGCTCGGGTTGACCTGAAAGCGGTTGCCGGACATGGTATTCGACGACGGCTGGGTTTCGCGCGCCGCGATCGCCGGACATCACCGCCCGCCTGCTGGGCGGGGCGGCCCTGGTGCTGGGCGCGCTGGGCTTCTTGCTGGTGCTGGTGCGCCGACGAGCATGAGGCGAGCGGCGGGTGTCGCGTGGGCGGGGCTGCTGTTGGCCGCCCTGGCACTGACCGCGATCCTGAACGCGCACGTGGCGCTGGCGCACGCCGCGCGCGTGTCCGCCGAACCGGCGGAAAATGCGGTCCTGACGACAGGTCCCGACCGGGTCAGCGCCACCTTCAACGAGCGGCTGCAGACCACGTTCGCGGCCATGACGGTCGTCGGGCCCGACGGCAACGTGTGGTCGACGGGGGAGCCGACGGTGCAGGGCGCGGTGGTCGGCGTCGGCGTGCGACCGCTCGGGCCATCGGGGACCTATACGGTGAACTACCGGGTGACGTCGGCCGACGGCCACGTGGTGTCCGGCTCCTGGTCGTTTCGGCTGGCGGTGCCGGGCAGCGGCACCCCGGGGCCGGCCGCCGCGACCGACACCGGCGGTGCGTTCCCGGTCTGGCCGTTTGTGGTGGTAGCGGTGGCGCTCGTCGCCGCGGGCGCCCTCTGGGCGGTCCGGCGCAGGCCGTGACCGGCCCGCTCACCGAGGCGCCCGGTGGGCGCCCTGGCATGATGGGACGCGACGACCCGGTGCGCTAGAGACAAAGCTGCAAAGGAGCGGCCGCATGGCAGACCCTCAGGATCACCCCAACAGCGAGCCCGACGGCGCATCGACACCGCCGGAGAACAAGCCCCCCGCCGAGCCGGTCAACGAGCCGGTCAAGAAGGCCGCGAAAGCGCCCGCCAAGAAGGCGCCGGCCAAGAAGGCGGCCGCGAAGAAGGCCCCCGCCAATAAGGCGGCCAAGAAATCACCTGCCAAGAAAGCCCCCGCCAAGAAGGCGCCTGCCAAGACCCCGGAACCCACCCAGCAGCGGATCGAAACCAACGGCCAACTGGCCGCCGCGAAAGATGCTGCGGCGCAGGCGAAGTCAACGGTCGACCGCGCGAACAACCCGCTTCCCGCCGACGTTCCGGCACCCACCGCGAGCCCGTTGCCGGTGCCGGTGCTGGTCGCCCTGGCGCTCAGCCTCCTGGCGATCCTGTTGGTGCGGCAACTGCGGCGTCGTTGACCGCGTCGTTCCGGCCGACCGCCGACCTCGTAGACAGCATCGGGCCCGACGTTCGCAGCTGCGACCTCCAGTTCCGCCAGTTCGGGGGCCGCGCGCAATTCGCCGGGCCCATCAACACCGTGCGCTGCTTCGAGGACAATGCGCTGCTGAAATCGGTGCTCTCGCAGCGCAGTGCGGGCGGGGTCCTGGTGATCGACGGGGCCGGTTCCCTGCACACCGCGCTTGTCGGCGACGTCATCGCCGAACTGGCGCGCTCCAACGGCTGGGCCGGGCTGATCGTCAACGGGGCGGTGCGAGACGCCGCGGCGCTGCGCGACATCGACATCGGCATCAAGGCGCTGGGCACCAATCCCCGCAAGAGCACCAAGACCGGCGCCGGCGAGCGCGGCGTCGAAATCAGCCTGGGTGGTGTGATTTTCGTGCCCGGCGATACCGCCTACAGCGACGACGACGGCATCGTCGTCGTCGCGCCGGGTGACTAAACCGCCACCGTCACGGGCTTTTTCGCGAACCGCAGGCCTTCGTCGGCGATCTTGCCGCGCCGGATCAGCTGAATGTCGCGCACGTAGTTCTGGTTCAGCCGCCACGGCGTGCGTGAGCCCTGCTTGGGCAACTCGTCCAGCGAGCGCAGCACGTAGCCCGGGGTGAACTCCATGAACGGGCGCTCCTCGACATCGGAACCCGGATGCTCGACCACCACGGTGTCAAAACCGTTGTCGTCCATGTAGTTCAGCAGCCGGCATGCGAACTCCGACACCAGGTCGGCCTTGAGCGTCCACGACGCGTTGGTGTATCCCACCGTGTAGATCATGTTCGGCAGCCCGGACAGCATCATGCCCTTGTAGGCCATCGCCTTGGTCAGGTCCACCGGCGTCCCGTCGACGCTCACCGTCGCCCCACCGAACAGCTGCAGGTTCAAACCCGTTGCGGTGATGATGATGTCGGCCGGCAGCTCCTGACCCGAGTTGAGCCGGATGCCGGTTGGGGTGAACCGGTCGATGGTGTCGGTGACCACGTCGGCCTGCCCGTGCCGGATGGCGCGGAACAGGTCGCCGCTGGGCACCAGGCACAGCCGCTGATCCCACGGGTTGTAGTTCGGGCCGAAGTGCTTCTGCACGTCGTAGCCCTCGGGAAGCTGGCGGCGCACAAAGCCGAGCAGGATCTTCCGCATCCGCCGCGGCCACTTCTGACAGGCCGCGTACAGCGCCGCCTGCCGCAGCACGTTCCTCCAGCGAACCACGGTGTACGCCTGCGTCTCGGGCAGCCAGCGGTTGAGCCGTTCGGCGAACTTGTCGCGCTTGGGCTGGGAGACGATGTAGGTCGGTGACCGCTGCAGCATCGTGACGTGCCCCGCACCCGACTCCGCCAGCGCGGGGATCAGCGTGACCGCGGTGGCGCCGCTGCCGATCACGACGATGTTCTTGCCGGCGTAGTCGAGGTCCTCGGGCCAGTGCTGCGGATGGATGATCGGGCCGGTGAAGTCCTCCGCGCCCTCGAACCTCGGCGCGTAGCCCTGCTCGTAGTTGTAGTAGCCGCTGCACAGGAACAGGAAAGTGCAGGTGATGGTCTTCGCCGTGCCGTCGCTTTCGATCTGCAGGGTCCAGCGGTTGTCCGCGCTGGACCAGTCGGCGCCGACCACCTTGTGGTTGAGCCGGATGTGCTGGTCGATGCCGTACATCGCGGCGGTGTCCTTGACGTAGTCGAGGATCGGCCCGCCGTCGGCGATGGCCTGGCGCTCGGTCCACGGCCGGAACCGGAAGCCCAGCGTGTACATGTCGGAGTCGGAGCGAATGCCCGGGTAACGGAAAAGGTCCCAGGTGCCCCCCATGGCGGCACGCTTCTCCAGGATGGCGTAGCTCTTGGTCGGGCAGCGGTCCTGCAGGTGCCAGGCCGCGCTCACGCCGGAGATTCCGGCGCCCACGATCACGACGTCAAGGTGCTCGGTCATTCCGCCACGCTATCAACGTCGCGTCGAGTCGGTCAACACTCTGTCGAAATACTCAACACCGTGTAAAGTAGCGGCCGTGACCAGCCCGACCCGCGCCCTGCGCGGCCGCCGCTCCATCCGCCCCTCGGGCGACGACCGCGAGCAGGCCATCCTCGCGACCGCCGAGCGACTGCTCGAGGAGCGCTCGTTCGCCGACATCTCGGTCGACGACCTGGCCAGGGGCGCCGGCCTGTCGCGGCCCACCTTCTACTTCTATTTCAAGTCCAAGGAGGCGGTGCTGCTGTCGCTGCTCGAGCCGGTGATCGCGAGTGCCGACGCGGAGATCGCTGACGCTATTGCGCGGCTACCCGCGGACCCGCTCCGGGCATGGCGCCACGGCATCAAGGCGTTTTACACCGCGTTCGCCTCGCAGCCTGCGCTGAGCCGCGCCGCCAGGGAGGCGCTGGCCACCAGTTCCGAGTTGCGCAGCGTCTGGTCGGGGTTCATGCAGAAGTGGATCGATCAGACGGCGGCCATGATCACCGCCGAACGGGCCCGCGGCGCCGCACCGGAGACCGTCCCGGCCGCGGACCTGGCGACCTCGCTGAACCAGATGAACGAGCGCACCATGATGGCCGCGCTGTCCGCCGAGACCCCGGCCGTCGACCCGGACCGGGTCGTCGACACCCTCACCCACGTCTGGGTCAGCAGCATCTACGGCGAGTCCGGCCGACTGTCGTAACCCCGTGCGAACATGTGTTCGTGCGGTGTGATGCGTCCATCCTGCACGCGGATCTCGACTCGTTCTACGCGTCCGTGGAGCAGCGCGACGACCCGACGCTGCGTGGCCGTCCGGTGATCGTCGGCGGCGGAGTCGTGCTGGCCGCCAGCTACGAGGCCAAGGCCTACGGCGTGCGCACCGCGATGGGCGGGTCGCAGGCGCGCCGGCTGTGTCCGCACGCCGTCGTGGTGCCGCCGCGGATGACCGCGTACACCCGCGCCAGCGACGCCGTCTTCGAGGTGTTTCGCGACGTCACACCGATCGTGGAGGCGGTGTCGGTGGACGAGGCGTTCCTCGACGTCGGCGGCCTGGCCCGGGTGTCCGGCCCGCCGCTGCAGATCGCTCGCAGGCTGCGCACCCAGGTGCGCGATCGCGTGGGACTGCCCATCACGGTCGGGGTCGCGCGGACCAAGTTCCTGGCCAAGGTCGCCAGCCGGGAGGCCAAGCCCGACGGCCTGCTGCTGGTGCCGACGGATCGCGAGCTGGCCTTCCTGCGCCCGCTGCCGGTGCGCCGGCTGTGGGGCGTGGGCGCGGTGACCGCCGACAAGCTGACCGCGCACGGCATCGCGACCGTCGCCGACGTCGCCGAGCTCAGCGAGTCGACGCTGGCCTCGTTGCTCGGCGCCGCGATGGGCCGCCAGCTGTTTGCGCTGTCGCGCAATATCGACCGCCGTCGGGTGACCACCGGGGCCCGGCGCCGGTCGGTGGGCGCCCAGCGGGCGCTGGGCGCGGCCGGCAACCGCATGTCCCCCGCCGAGGTCGACGCGGTGGTGGTCGGCCTGATCGACCGGATCACCACCCGGATGCGCGCCGCCGGGCGCACCGGTCGCACGGTGGTGCTGCGGCTGCGGTTCGACGACTTCGGCCGGGCGACCCGGTCGCACACGCTGCCGTGGGCCACGTCGTCGACGCAGCCGATCCTGGCCGCCGCCCGGCGGCTGGTCGTGGCGGCGGGCCCGCTGATCGCCGAGCGCGGGCTGACCCTGGTCGGCTTCGCGGTGTCGGGAATCGATCGCACCGGCGCTCAGCAGCTGATGCTGCCGTTCGGCGAGGGCGAAGGCCGACTCGCGATCGACGCCGCGATCGACCGGGTGCGCAGTCGCTACGGCCGGTCCGCGCTGACGCCCGCGGTGTTGCTCGGCCGCGACACCGGCCTGGAGATGCCCCACCTGCCCGACTGAGTTTTTACGACGTCTTTCATGGCGAGAGAGGCGGCCCGACGACCTCGATGCCATAGGAAGCGGCCAGTTCGGCGAGAGCGGCGGGGTCGGGCGGCACCTCATCCGGTGGGCCCGTCACCGTGCCGGTGACCGGTGATCCGGCGGCGAGCGTGAACCGGTCGAAACCCGCTGGCGTGTGCAGGGTGAGGAACCGGGCCTGCGGGCTGGTGACCACGAACCCATGCGGGAGCTGGCGTGGCAGGAATGCGACCGCTCCCGCCCCTACGGCGTGCGCCTCGCCGCTCACCTCCACGCGCAGTTCACCGTCGATCACAAAGAAGGTTTCGTCGTCGGCCAGATGCCGGTGCACGGGACTGCCGTAGCCGCGCTCACCCTGGTGTTCCAGCACTGCCAGGTTTCGGGCCGTCGCGTCTGCCCCGGCGCGTATGCGGATCAGTCCGCCCAGAAACCACACCGCCCGCTGAACCTCCGGCGTGAGGACCGCGGGGCTGCCCGGCATGCCGGTGTCGCTGTGAAAGGTCATGGTCCAGATCACACACCGAGCGCCTCATCGCCGTCCAGAGCAGCCTATGAACCCGTCCACTCCAAGAGCTTCTCGGCCGGCCAGGCGTTGACGATCCGGTCCACCGGCACGCCGGCGTCCAGCGCGCGCTGGGCGCCGTAGCCCAGGAAATCGAGCTGGCCGGGGGCGTGCGCGTCGGTGTCGATGCTGAACAGGCAGCCGATCTCCAGCGCCAGGTTCAGCAGCCGGGTGGGCGGGTCGCGGCGTTCGGGGCGGGAGTTGATCTCCACGGCGGTGCCGTGATCGCGGCAGGCGGTGAACACGGCCTCGGCGTCGAACTTCGACTCGGGCCGGATCCCGCGGTTCCCGGCTACCAGCCGGCCGGTGCAGTGGCCGAGCACGTCGGCGTGGCCGTCGGACACGGCGCGCACCATGCGCCGCGTCATCGCGTCGGCGTCCATCGACAGCTTCGAGTGCACGCTGGCCACCACCACGTCGAGGCGCTCCAGCAGCGCGGGCTCCTGGTCCAGGCTGCCGTCCTCGAGGATGTCGACCTCGATGCCGGTGAGGATGCGCATCGGCGCGAACTCGTCGCGCAACCTGTCGATCACGTCCAGCTGGGCGCGCAGCCGCTCCGGCGAGAGCCCGTTGGCGATCGTCAGCCGCGGCGAATGGTCGGTCAACGCGCAATACTCGTGGCCCAGCTCCGCCGCGGTGGCCATCATCTCCTCGATCGGCGCCGAGCCGTCGGACCAGTTGGAATGCAGGTGCAGATCTCCGCGCAGCGCGGCGCGCACCTCGCCACCACCGAGATCGGTTGCGGCAGAGCGCAATTCGATCAGCGCGTCGGGTTCGCGGCCGGCCCAGGCCTGCGCGATGACCTTCGCGGTCTTGGGGCCGATGCCGGGCAGCGTCTGCCAGCTGTTGGCCTGCCCGTGGCGTTCCCGCGCGGCGTCGTCGAGGCCCTCGATGATGTCGGCCGCCCTGCGGTAGGCCATGACGCGCTTGGGGTCCTGACGGCTCCGGTCCTTGTAATAGGCGATGCGCCGCAGCGCGATTACCGGATCCATGACTCCAGTGTGCCCGGCCGGATCACCAGAACTGCCCGGCGACGAACCCGGCGAGGATCACGCCGAAGCCGCCGATCTCCCCGACGATGAGCGCCGCCATCTCCGCCCGCAGCCGACGGTCGGCGTTTTCGAACTGGTTGGTGGTGTCGCGGCGCGCGCCGTGGTGGATGTAGCTGGCGATGGCCGCGACGAAGAAGAACACGGCAACCATCGCCGCCGTCAGGTTGACCCGGGCCGGCCACGCGCTGAATTCGACGAACACCGCGAGCAGCAGCGTCGCGAACGAATAGAGCAACGCCGCCCGGTGCGCGATGTCGACATAGGGATGGGCCCGGTGGTCCTCGGCGGCCATGATCTGCCGGTACTTCCAGACGCCGAGAACCAGCGCGAGCAGAAAGATCAGCCCGGCCGCCAGCAGGGTGACCTTGGTGTCGATTCCGAGCGCGCACGTCATGGTGTCAGGAGTTTAGTTGCCCTTAATAAAGCCCGGCTAACGTCGGGGATATGCGATTCGCTTTCAAGACCTCACCCCAAAACACCACCTGGGCCGACATGCTCGCCGTGTGGCGGGCCGCCGACGACATCGACGTCTACGAGTCCGGGTGGACCTTCGACCACTTCTATCCGATCTTCTCCGACAGCGCCGGCCCCTGCCTGGAGGGCTGGACGACGCTGACCGCGCTGGCGCAGGCCACCGGGCGGTTGCGGCTGGGCACACTGGTCACGGGCATCCACTACCGGCACCCCGCCGTGCTGGCCAACATGGCCGCCGCGCTCGACATCATCTCCGACGGACGCCTCGAACTCGGGATCGGCGCCGGGTGGAACGAGGAGGAGTCGGGCGCCTACGGCATCGAGCTGGGCTCCGTCAAGGAACGTTTCGACCGGTTCGAGGAGGCCTGCGCGGTGCTCATCAGCCTGCTCAGCGACCACACCACCGACTTCGCCGGCAAGTACTACCAGCTCAACGGCGCCCGCAACGAACCCAAAGGGCCGCAACGCCCGCACCCGCCCATCTGCATCGGGGGCAGCGGGGAGAAGCGCACCCTGCCGATCACGGCGCGCTACGCCCAGCACTGGAATTTCGCGGGCGGCACGCCCGAGGAGTTCGCGCGCAAGCGCGACGTGCTGGCCGCGTGCTGCGCGGACATCGGGCGCGATCCCAAGGAGATCACCCTGTCGGCGCACCTGTTCCTGGGGCCCGACCGCAACTACGGGAAGGTCATCGAGGACGCCGCGGGGCTGGCCGCCGAAGGACTCGACCTCGGCATCGCGTACATCTCACCGCCGCACGACCCCGCCGTCCTGGAGCCGTTGGCGGAGGCGATCCGGGATTCGGGACTGTGGGACGGGTCGCAATAACGATTTGGTAACGCTGAGCAAACGCGCCGGGCAAACCCCGGACGCGAGCGCTGATCGGCTACACCCCGAAAGCCATCAGCTCTTCAGCGGTGACCAGACGCTCTTGCTTGGCGGGAAACTCTCGGCTCTTCATCGGGTGACGAAACCATGACCAGGCGATTCGCCCCATCCGCGACCGAGGTACTGGGTTGATATGCACAGTGATCACTCCTGCGATCGGTCCGTTCCACGGGACTCCCCCTGTGACGAAGCCCACAACGGCCCATTAGACACCCGTGCGCTGGCAAACGTGGGCAGAAACGCCGAAATTTGATATCAGTGTTTCTATTGGGGCTGGTGTGATTTCTGATGTGACTTACTGAAGCGGCACGGCCGTCGGCTTGATGGGCGCCGGCAGCGCCGTCGCACCCATCAGATACCGGTCCGCGCCCGCCGCGGCGGCCCTGCCCTCGGCGATCGCCCACACGATCAGCGACTGCCCGCGACCCATGTCGCCGGCAACGAACACACCGGGGACCGAGGTGTCGAAGTCGGCGCCGCGCGCGACGTTGCCGCGCTCGGTGAACTCGACGCCGAGGTCGGTGAGCAGGCCGGCCTTCTCCGGGCCGACGAATCCCATCGCCAGCAGCACCAGGTCGGCCTCGAGTTCGAAATCGGAACCCTCGACCTTGACGAACTTGCCGTCCTGCATCGTCACCTCGTGCGCCTTGAGCGCGGTGACGTGCCCGTCCTTGCCGACGAACTCCTCGGTGTTGACCGAGAACACCCGGTCGCCGCCCTCCTCGTGCGCCGCCGACACCCGGTACATCAGCGGGTAGGTCGGCCACGGGGTGGATTCGGCGCGTTCGTCCGGCGGACGCGGCATGATCTCGAACTGGTGCACCGCGACCGCGCCCTGCCGGTGCACGGTGCCCAGGCAGTCGGCCCCGGTATCACCGCCGCCGATGATGACGACCTTCTTGCCCTTGGCGGTGATCGGCGGCTGCCCGTCCGGACCGAGGACGTCGTCGCCCTCCTGCACACGGTTGGCCCAGGGCAGGAACTCCATCGCCTGGTGGATGCCGTCCAGTTCGCGTCCCGGAACGGGCAGGTCGCGCCAGGCGGTGGCGCCGCCGGCCAGCACCACCGCGTCGAAATCGGCGCGCAGCTGCTCGGCGGTGATGTCCACCCCCACGTTGACGCTGGTCTTGAATTCGGTCCCCTCGGCGCGCATCTGGTCCAGCCGCCGGTCCAGGACGCGCTTTTCCATCTTGAATTCCGGGATGCCGTAGCGCAGCAGCCCGCCGATGCGGTCGTCGCGCTCGAAGACGGTCACACTGTGGCCGGCGCGCGTCAGCTGCTGGGCGGCGGCCAGGCCCGCCGGGCCCGAGCCCACCACGGCGACCGACTTTCCGGTCAGCTTGTGCGGGGGCAGCGGCACCACGAAGCCTTCCTCGAAGGCCCGGTCGATGATGTCCAGCTCGATCTGCTTGATGGTCACCGGATCCTGGTTGATGCCGAGCACACACGCCGGCTCGCACGGCGCCGGGCACAACCGGCCGGTGAAGTCGGGGAAGTTGTTGGTGGCGTGCAGCCGCTCGATCGCGTCGCGCCAGCGGCCCCGGCGCACCAGGTCGTTCCACTCCGGGATCAGGTTGCCCAGCGGACATCCGTTGTGGCAGAAGGGAATACCGCAGTCCATGCAGCGGGTTGCCTGCTCCCGCAGGGTCTTCTCGTCGAAGTCTTCATAGACCTCGTTCCAGTCCCGCAACCGCAGCGGGACAGGCCGGCGCTTCGGCAATTCCCGATGCGTGTATTTCAGGAAGCCGGTCGGATCAGCCATGCGCGGCCGCCATGATCGCCTTGTCGACATCCACGCCGTCGCGCTCGGCTTCGGCGATGGCCTGCAGCACCCGCTTGTAGTCCCGCGGCATCACCTTGGCGAAATGCCGCTGCTGCCCGGGCCAGTCGGCCAGAATCCGCTGCCCGACGGCGGAATCCGTGGCATCGACGTGCGCCTGGATCGTGCCGTGCAGGTACTCGACGTCGTCCTCGTCGAGGCTCTCGAGCTCGACCATCTCGGCGTTGAGGTTCTGCGTGAATTCGCCGTCCGGGTCGTAGACGTAGGCGACGCCGCCGGACATGCCCGCCGCGAAGTTGCGGCCGGTGCGGCCGAGGATGACCACCTTGCCTCCGGTCATGTACTCGCAGCCGTGATCGCCGACGCCCTCGACCACCGCGTGCGCGCCGGAGTTGCGGACCGCGAACCGTTCGCCGACCACGCCGCGCAGGTAGGCCTCCCCGCTGGTGGCCCCGAACAGGATCACGTTGCCGCCGATGATGTTGTCCTCGGCGACATAGTCCGGCGGCGCGTTGTCGGACGGCCGCACCACGATCCGGCCACCCGACAGGCCCTTGCCGACGTAGTCGTTGGCGTCGCCGTAGACGCGCAGTGTGATCCCCCGGGGCACGAACGCGCCGAAGCTGTTGCCCGCCGATCCCTCGAAGGTGATGTCGATGGTCCCGTCCGGCAGGCCTTGGCCGCCATAGGCTTTCGTCAGCTCGTGGCCGAGCATGGTGCCGACGGTGCGGTTGACGTTGCCGATGGTGGTGGAGAACCGCACCGGCTTGCCCGAATCCAGCGCCTCGCGGCTCATCACGATCAGCTGCTGATCGAGCGCCTTGTCCAGGCCGTGATCCTGGCGCGAGCTGCAGTACAGGTCCTGGTTCATGAACGCCGACTCCGGCTCGTGCAGCACCGGCGTCAGGTCCAGCCGGTGCGCCTTCCAATGCGCCCGGGCCAGCGTGGTGTCGAGCGATCCCACCTGCCCCACGGCCTCGTTGAAGGTGCGGAAGCCCAACTGCGCCATGTACTCCCGGACTTCCTCGGCGATGAACATGAAGAAGTTCTCCACGAATTCGGGCTTTCCGGTGAACCTCTCCCGCAGCACCGGGTTCTGGGTGGCCACGCCGACCGGGCAGGTGTCGAGGTGGCACACCCGCATCATGATGCAGCCGGCGACCACCAGCGGCGCCGTGGAGAAGCCGAATTCCTCGGCGCCCAGCAGCGCGGCAATCATCACGTCGCGGCCGGTCTTGAGCTGGCCGTCCACCTGGACCACGATCCGGTCGCGTAAACCGTTGAGCAGCAACGTCTGCTGCGTCTCGGCCAGGCCCAGCTCCCACGGCGCGCCCGCGTGCTTCATCGACGTCAGCGGGGTCGCGCCGGTGCCGCCGTCGTGTCCCGAGATCAGCACCACGTCGGCGTGCGCCTTGGACACGCCCGCGGCCACGGTGCCCACGCCGTTCTCGGAGACCAGCTTCACGTGCACCCGCGCGGAGGGGTTGGCGTTCTTGAGGTCGTGGATCAGCTGCGCCAGGTCCTCGATGGAGTAGATGTCGTGGTGCGGCGGCGGCGAGATCAGCCCGACGCCGGGCGTGGAGTGCCGGACCTCGGCGACCCACGGGTACACCTTGTGGCCCGGAAGTTGTCCTCCCTCACCAGGTTTGGCGCCCTGCGCCATCTTGATCTGGATGTCGGTGCAGTTGGTCAGGTAGTGCGAGGTGACGCCGAACCTGGCCGAGGCGACCTGCTTGATCGCGCTGCGGCGCCAATCGCCGTTGGGGTCGCGATCGAAACGCCGGACGTCCTCGCCGCCCTCGCCGCAGTTCGAGCGGCCGCCCAGGCGGTTCATCGCGATGGCGAGCGTCTCGTGCGCCTCGGCGGAGATCGATCCGTAGCTCATCGCGCCCGTCGCGAAGCGCTTCACGATCTCGCTGGCGGGCTCGACCTCGTCGAGCGGAACCGGCGGGCGCACGCCCGCACGGAACTTCAGCAACCCGCGCAGCGACGCCATCCGCTCGCTCTGGTCGTCGACCAGGCGGGTGTAGTCCTTGAAGATCTTGTACTGGCCGGTGCGGGTGGCGTGCTGCAGCTTGAACACGGTCTCCGGGTTGAACAGGTGGTACTCACCCTCGCGGCGCCACTGGTACTCGCCGCCCACCTCGAGCTCGCGGTGGGCGCGCTCGTCGGGCCGGTCCAGGTACGCCAGCTGGTGCCGGGTGGCGACGTCGGCGGCGATGTCGTCCAGCGTGATGCCGCCGGTCGGGCAGCTCAGCCCGGTGAAGTACTCGTCGAGCACGTCCTCGGAGATGCCCACCGCCTGGAACAGTTGCGCGCCGGTGTAGGAGGCCAGCGTCGAAATGCCCATCTTGGACATCACTTTCAGCACACCCTTGCCGGCGGCCTTGATGTAGTTGTTCAGCGCGGTGTTGCGGTCGATCCCGTTCGTGCCGCCCTCGATGACGCCGCGGTCGAGCATGTCCTCGATCGACTCGAAGGCCAGGTACGGGTTGACCGCCGCGGCGCCGAAGCCGATCAGCATCGCCATGTGGTGAACCTCGCGGGCGTCACCGGATTCCACGACCAGACCTACGTGGGTGCGGGTGCGATCGCGCACCAGGTGGTGGTGCACCGCCGACACCGCCAGCAGCGACGGGATGGGCGCCATCGTGTCGTCGGACCCACGGTCGGACAGGATGATGACCCGCGCGCCGTCGGCGATCGCAGCCGAGGCCCGGGCCCGCACCTCGTCCAGCGCGGCCGCCAGCCCCGCACCGCCCTCGGCGACCGGGTACAGGCAGCGAATCACCTTGGAGCGCAAGCCGTGTGGCCGTCCGTTGACTTCGTCCTCGGGGTTGAGGTTGACCAGCTTGGCCAGCTCGAAATTCCGCAGAATCGGCTGCGGCAGCCAGATCTGGTGACAGGACAGCTCCGTCGGGGTGAGCAGGTCGCGCTCCCCGCCGGTGGTGGCCTGCAGGCTGGTCACCACCTCTTCGCGGATGGCGTCCAGCGGCGGGTTGGTCACCTGAGCGAACAGCTGGTGGAAGTAGTCGTAGAGCATCCGCGGCCGCTGCGACAGCACCGCCACCGGGGTGTCGGTGCCCATCGATCCGATCGGCTCGGCGCCGGTGCGGACCATCGGCGCCACCAACAGGTTGAGCTCCTCGTAGGTGTAGCCAAATGTCTGCTGCCGCCGGACAAGTCGCTCGTGCGGCATCCGCACGTACTCGCCCGCCGGCAGCTTGTCGATCGGGACCAGGCCCTTCTCGAGCCACTCCTGGTAGGGGTGCTCGGCGGCCAGCTCCGCCTTGATCTCCTCGTCGGAGACGATGCGGCCCTGCTTGGTGTCCACCAGGAACATCCGGCCCGGCTGCAGTCGCATCCGCTTCACCACCGTCGACGGGTCCAGGTCCAGCACGCCGGCCTCGGAAGCCATGACCACCAACCCGTCGTCGGTCACCCAGATCCGCGACGGACGCAGGCCGTTGCGGTCGAGCACCGCGCCCACGATGGTGCCGTCGGTGAAGGTCATCGACGCCGGGCCGTCCCACGGCTCCATCAGCGACGCGTGGTACTGGTAGAACGCCCGCCGCGCCGGGTCCATCGACTCGTTGCGTTCCCAGGCCTCGGGGATCATCATCAGCACCGCGTGCGGCAGGCTGCGCCCACCCAGGTGCAGCAGCTCCAGCGCCTCATCGAAGCGGGCGGTGTCGGAGCCACCCGGGGTGCAGATCGGGAACAGCTTCTCGACGTCGTCGTAGGACCCGAAGATGTCGGTGTGAAACAGCGCCTCGCGGGCGCGCATCCAGTTCTCGTTGCCGGTGACGGTGTTGATCTCGCCGTTGTGCGCGATGCGACGGTAGGGGTGGGCCAGCGGCCACGACGGGAATGTGTTCGTGGAGAACCGGGAGTGCACGATGCCCAGGGCGCTGGTCAGCCGATCGTCCTGCAGGTCAAGGTAAAACGCCTTGAGCTGCGGGGTGGTGAGCATGCCCTTGTAGACCAGCGTCTGGCCCGAGAGGCTGGGGAAGTAGACGGTTTCGCGGCCCGGTCCGTCCTGGCCCGGGCCCTTGGTGCCGAGCTCGTGCTCGGCGCGCTTGCGGACGACGTAGGCGCGGCGCTCCAGCGTCATGCCGGAGGCGCCCGCGATGAACACCTGCCGGAAGGTGGGCATCGCGTCGCGGGACAACGCGCCCAGCGACGAGTCGTCGGTCGGCACGTTTCGCCAGCCCAGCACCTGCAGGCCCTCGGACTCGGCGATCTTCTCCACCGCGGCGCAGGCGGCCGCGGCGTCTTTGGACGACTGCGGCAGGAACGCGATGCCGGTCGCGTAGCTGCCCGCCGCGGGCAGCTCGAAGTCCACGACCTCGCGCAGGAACGCGTCGGGGACCTGGATCAGGATGCCGGCGCCGTCGCCGCTGCGCGGCTCGGCGCCCTGAGCGCCACGGTGTTCGAGGTTGAGCAGCGCGGTGATCGCCTTGTCCACGATGTCGCGGCTACGGCGGCCGTGCATGTCGACGACCATGGCTACCCCGCACGAATCGTGCTCGAACGCGGGGTTGTACAACCCTACGCGCTTGGGCGTCATACGCACCTGACCCTTCACCAGAACTTTCTGCACGACCGTTGTCTGCGGCTCCGACGGGGCCGCACCCGGAGGTTGCGGGCTGAGCCCCTTCGGTCTTGTCGATAGGCTGTCCCCCAGGCGGAAGTGTTCCGGTCAGGGAATCGTCCGTGCTGCGCTGAACGGTGGCGAGTACCCGGTCTCGACAAGTCGTAAAACGATATGACAAAAACCGCCTGACATGCCAACTTCCCTAAGTCTAGCCTGGCGGCTACCGGCAGCGTAAATTCGCTGCGGGCGGCGTCCGGCACCGGCGCGACATGCTGTTTTGGTGCGGCTGATCGGCCGGCCACCCGCTCCGGTGCGCCGTGCCGCTCGCCACATCGCCGCGGGCCGCAGTTTGCTGCGGTTCCGCCCGGCGCAGCACAATGGCGCTGAGTGGCGTTTGCGCGGAATTGATGGGGTTCCAAGGCGACGCCGGAGGTGATACTGGACGGCGGCGGGACCGCGGGCCTCATCACTTTCGGGAGTTCGCCGTGGTCAGCCGCACACGCGACGATCGCTCGCATCGCACCGAGGAGCCCATGAACGAGCGCGACGAATTCTTGCGGAACCGCCTGCAGCCCGGCCGCCCCACCACCCCCGCGGCACGCCCGGGCGTCCCCCCGGCCCCGTCGAGACCCGCCGCGCCGCGCCCGCCGGCCCCGTCGGCCCCGTCGACCCCATCGGCCCCGCGCCCGCCCGCGCCGTCCCGGTTGCCGCCGCGACCCACCGCACCCGCGGCCCCCGTGACGGCGGAGCTGCCCGAGCGCGGCTGGCGCCGCATCCTCCGCCTGGTCACCTTCGGTCTGGTCAAGCCGGGCCCGTCGGCCGCGCAACGCGAGGAGGCGCAGTTCGAGGCGGCCATCCGGACCGGGCTGCGCGGCAACTACAAGGTCGGCGTGGTGGGCAAGGGCGGCGTGGGGAAGACGTCGGTCGCCGCCAGCGTCGGATCGCTTCTCGCCGAGCTCCGCCCGCAGGATCACGTGGTGGCGATCGACGCCGACACCGCCTTCGGCCGGCTGAGCAGCCGCATCGACCCGCACTCGACGGCCTCCTTCTGGGAAATCACGTCGGACAAGAACCTGCGCTCCTTCACCGACGTCATCGAGCGGGTCGGCCGCAATTCCACCGGGCTGCACGTGCTGGCCGGCGAACCGGCGTCCGGCCCGCGGCGGGTGCTGGATCCCGCGATCTACCGGGAGGCCGCGTTGCGGCTGGACCGCCATTTCACCATCTCGGTCATCGACTGCGGCTCGACCATGGACTCGCCGGTCACCCAGGAGGTGCTGCGCGACCTGGACGCGCTGATCGTGGTCTCGTCGCCGTGGGCCGACGGCGCCTCCGCGGCCGCCAGGACGATTCAATGGCTGTCGGATCAGGGCATGGCGGAGCTGTTGCGCCACACCATCGTGGTGCTCAACGACTCCGACGGCCACGCCGACAAGCGCACCCGGGAATTGCTGGCGCGCGAGTTCATCGAGCACGGGCAGCCCGTCGTCGAGGTGCCGTTCGACCCCCACCTGCGGCCCGGCGGCGTCATCGACGTCACCCACGAGATGGCCTCGGCGACGCGCCGCAAATTTTTGCAGGTAACCGCAACGGTCGCAGGGTATTTCGCCGCGCGGCCCGGTCGCGATCGCCGGCCGGACACGGACGGGAGCTGAGCCCCGGGTACCGCTACGCCCGCGGGGCGGCTCCGGCCCGGGCCGACGGGTCGGCGATCGCTTCGATCTTCGTGACGAGGCGGCCCCGGATGGTCAGCACGATCGCGGCGAAGAGCCGGCGCTGCGCGAACGCCAACAGCACCGGTTGCCCGGCCGGACCGCTCACCAGCGTGACTTCCGGCCCCAGGTAGCGCAGCAGGTTGGTGGCCACCGCGTGCGGCCCGTGGTTGACCTGCGGGGGCGGCGCCGGGTCGGCGAGGACCGTGCCCACCCCCCAGACCGTCGGGTCCAGCACCGCGGTCAACGCGGCGATGTCGCCGTTGGCGCACGCCGTGATGAACCTCTCGGTGACGAGCTGGTGCTCGGCGGAGGCCACCTCGCCCAATTTCGGCCGGGCCGTGCCGAATTTGGCCCGCGCGCGCCGCGCCAGCTGGCGGCAGGTGCCGACGGGGCGGCCCACCGTTTCCGCGATCGTGTCGAACGGGACGCCGAACACGTCGTGCAGCACGAACGCCACCCGCTCACCGGGGCTGAGCCTGCGCAGGACCTCCAGCAACGCGGCGCGGACCTCGTCGTCGAGGGTGACCCGGTCGGCCGGATCAAGCTGCGGCGACGACGACTGCTGGTCGACCTCACCCGGCCGTTCGTAGCGCGTGCGCGCCGAGCGCACCTGGTCGAGGCACAGCCGGCTGGTGACCACGGTCAGCCAGCCGCGGACATCGTCGATCTCGTCCACGTCGGCGCGGGACAGCCGCAGAAACGCTTCCTGCGCAACGTCTTCGGCGTCACCGACGTCACCGATGATCTGGTATCCGAGGTTGACCAGATACGGACGGTGCTGACGCCACGCCTCGGTGATCCGGTCATCCGCCTGGGACTGATCCATGAACCTTCGACGATCCGATGCCGCAAAAAGTTACGCGTTTGCGGTTGTAACTTTCCCACCTTTCGCGCCGTCCTTGGTGAAAAGCCGTCAAAGGACACCCGAAGGGAAGCACATCATGACGATCGTCGTAACCGGGGCAACCGGCAATGTCGGGCGGCCGCTGGTCGCCGAACTCGCCGCCGCGGGCGCACGCGTCCGGGCGGTCACCCGCTCACCCGGGACGGCCGCCTTCCCGCCTTCCGTCGAGGTGGTCGGATCGGCGACCGACGGTCTGACGGGAGCGTCCGCGGTATTCCTCAACTCCCGCGCGCTCGGAGCCGAGCTGGCCTCCGTCGTCGCCGAGTGCGTGGCCGCCGGGGTCGGCAAGCTGGTGGCGCTGTCGGCCATCAACGCCGACGACGACTTCTCCCGGCAGCCGTCGCGCTTTCGCGGCGACCGCAACCGGGAGGTCGAGCAGCTCGCGGTCGACTCCGGCCTGGCGTGGGTGAGCCTGCGCCCCACGGTCTTTGCGACGAACTTCGCCGGCATGTGGGCGGCGCAGATCCGCGCCGGCGACGTGGTGGCCGGGCCGTACGCCGCGGCGTCGACGGCGCCGATCGTCGAGAGCGACATCGCGGCCGTCGCGGCGCGGGCGCTGCTCACCGACGACCTCGTCGGCCAGCGCGTGCCGCTGACCGGCCCGCAGGCCTTCACCAACACCGAGCTGGTGAATGTCATCGGCGCGGTCCTGGGCCGCCGGCTGCAGTACCGGGAGATGCCGGCCGAGGCGGTGCGGCAGCGGTTCGTCGGCCTGGGTTTCGGCGCCGGGTTCGCCGACGCCTACATGGCCATGCTCGCCGAGACCCTCGACAAGCCCGCCCTGGTCACCCATGACGTCGAGAAGATCCTGGGCCGGGCGGCGACGCCGTTCGCGCGCTGGGTGTCGGCGCACCGCTACCTGTTCGAGAAGTAGACCCCCGCACACAAAGGAGCTCTGAAATGTCGCAACCGCGCCCGCCGCGCTACCTCAAGCCGATGAACAAGTTCATGATGGCGGTGCAGCGCCTCGGGATACCGACGGGTCCCGCCATGGTGCTGACCGTGCCCGGCCGCAAGTCGGGCCAGCCGCGCAGCACCCCGATGACGCCGTTCGAGTTTCGGGGCGGCCTCTACGTGGTGGCCGGCTATCCGGGCGCCGACTGGGCGGCCAACGCCCGCGCCGCGGGCACCGGCACGCTCGCCCGGGGCCGGCGATCGCGGCGGGTCAGAATCGTCGAGCTCGACGCCGACGAGGCGCGTCCGGTGCTGCGCGCCTTTCCCACCGAGGTGCCCGTCGGCGTGGCGTTCGCGAAGCGCTCGGGAATGGTGCGCGACGGCACGCCCGACGAGTTCGAGGCGCTGGCGGGCCGGCTCGCGGTCTTCCGGTTCGAGCCGGCCTGAGCCCGCTTGACGTCGCTCAAAGCGCTATCGGCACATGCTTTTCCGCGCACGCGTCCTTGACCGCGGCGATCACGTCCTGGGTGCGTAACGCCTGCAGGTCCTCGACGGTCACCGAGCCCTTGTCGGTGCGGTGCTGGGCCGCCACCCGCGAGTCGCGCAACCGCTCGGCGCGTTCGACGACGTTTCGGGCGAACCGTCCGTTGTGCATGACGTCGATGCCGTGCTCGCCGTTGGGCGCGTGGTAGGCGCGCAGGGTCGCGCACGCCGCCTTCAGCGCCTCGCCCGCGGCGGGCTCGAGCACCGTAGCGCGCGGCTTGCCATAGCGGACCGCGATCTCGACGAGCTCGTCGGGCGTGTAGGACTCGAAGCGCAGCTTGCGATTGAACCGCCCCGCCAGACCCGGGTTCACCGTGAGGAACTCGTCGACCTCGCGCTCGTATCCCGCGCCGATGAAACAGAAGTCGAAGCGGTGCACCTCGAGCGCCACCAGCAGCTGGTTGACGGCCTCCATGCCGATCATGTCCGGCCGGCCGTCCTGGTGGCGCTCCACCAGCGAGTAGAACTCGTCCATGAACAGGATGCGGCCCAGCGACCGGCTGATCAGCTCGTTGGTCTTCGGACCCGACGCGCCGATGTGTTCCCCGCAGAAGTCGGCCCGCTTGACCTCGATGATCTCCGGATGCCGCACGATGCCCAGCCCGGCGTAGATCTTTCCCAGCG
The DNA here is from genome assembly GCF_059813025.1 of Mycobacterium sp. NGS26. Classification (NCBI taxonomy): domain Bacteria; kingdom Bacillati; phylum Actinomycetota; class Actinomycetes; order Mycobacteriales; family Mycobacteriaceae; genus Mycobacterium; species Mycobacterium sp. NGS26. The sequence continues at coordinate 461,664 of NZ_JCALDU010000004.1, read as the reverse complement.
CCTCGGCGGTGGTGGTCTTGCCGGTGCCGGGCGGCCCGACCAGCAGCATGTGGTTGGTCTGGTTGGCCACCGGCAACCCGGCGGCCAGGCGCAGCGCGCGAACCTCGATCTGGTCCTCAAGCTCGGCGACCGCCCGTTTGACCTCGGCCAGTCCCACCTGGTTGTCGAGCAGCGCGCGTCCCTCCCGCAGCAGTTCGCTGCGCCGCTCCTGGTGCTCGGACTCCTGGCGCTGCTGCTCGGACAGCTCGGTGCTCACGTCCCACTTGTTCGTCCGGCTCCTGATGGCCTCCTCGTCGGTGACCACCAGCTGCAGCGCGGGGTCGGCCAACGCCTGTTTGGCCGACTCGATCAGCGCGCCGTTGATGGTCGCCTTCGAGAGCCACACCTGCGCCTTGTTCTCCTCGCCGAGTTGGCGATGCGCCATCCCCCGCACATACGCCAGGTCGGCGGCGATCAACGGGAAGTCGTTGGGATCGATTGCGGTGACGGCGGTTTCGAGATGCTGGCGGCGGGCCTCCGTCGGGCCGCCGTAGCCGCTGCGCAGCTCGACGCGGTCGGTCCACTCCAGCGCGACGCGCCCCTGCCCCAGATGGGCGGCGGCGTGGGCGGCCAGGGTGCAGGTCGCCGCGGTGACCGCCGACATGATGATGGCCTGCGGCGGCAGGACCCCCGCCGCGACCGCGATCACGTCCGGCCAGCGTTGCGTGGCGAACATCAGGTAGGCCTCGATGTATTGCTGCCACTGGTGGTTCTCCCAGCTGTCCAGCAGGGCCGAATCCTTCAGCAGCGCTTCGGCTTTCTCGTACTGCCGGTCATCGATGAGCGCGCTGGCCAGCGCCAGGCCGGCGTGCGAGGCCTCGGTCACCGAGATCGACAGGTACGGCCCGGCTTTGATGGGTGCCGACAGGCGCGCGCCGAGCCGGTTGGTCTCCCGGTGCAGCCGGGCGCCGTAGGTGTAAAGCTGCTGGACGGTCGACAGCGATTCGTCACCCGCGGCGATGCGGCCCAGCCAGGCGTCGGCCATCGACGGGTCGATCTCCGTCGCCTCCCGGAACCGCGCCTCGGCGCCCGCGGGGTCGGTGTCGAGCAACGTCATCGCCTGATCGAACACCTTGCGCGCGGCGGCGGGCGTGGTGCTGCTGGTCATTGTGTATCCACCGCTTCGAGCTCAGAGCTTCGCAAAACCGTCGGTTCCGACGATACGTAACGGTTCTCGGCGCGGAACAACTCCACCTCCACGGTGTGCACCTGCCCGTCGGTCCGGACCTCCACCGTCGCCGGGCCCACCTGGGTGATGAGCACGTTGGCGGTCCCGCGGTACGGCTCGCCCGGCTCACCGACCGAGATCAGCGTGTTCGGCCGCGGGGCGGGCGTGAGCGTGCCGTCGACGACGCTGACCGTCGTGCCCGACACCGGCTTCGCCTGGTCGCTCACCGCGATGTCCGGCATGCGAACGGTGGCCCACCGCTGCATGTTTCGCGTGTGCACCGTGATCCGCTCGCCGGCACCCGCCATGCGGATGATGAACCGCTTGGCGAGCGCGTCCTCCGCGGCGATGTGCACCCGGCTGAACTCCCCCGCGTCGTCCAACGGCAGCAGCAGCCGGTTTCCCCCGGCGACCTTGCCGAGCAGCACGCCCGACGGCCCGATCGGGACCACCAGCGGGCGGTCCAGCGATCCCCGGCGCACGCCACGCAGCGCCGGCAGCGGACCACACAGGTTGGCGGCGATGGCCAGCGCCTGCTGCCCGAGCAACGTGTGCAGCATCGTGCTGAGCGGGGCGGTCGGCTGTTGCGCGGTGCGCACCGTCACAGTGGCGGTGACTGTTCCCGAGCCGAAAAGCGTGACGTTCTGGATGATCCCGTCGGCGCGCGCCGACCAGACGTGGGCCAGCTTCTCCGCGGTGATGTCGCGCGGCGCGTACCAGTAGGTGGTGAGCCAGCCGCTGTCGCCGCGCACCGATCGCCAGCGCCGATTGGACACCTCCAGCGCCGACCGGCCCAGCCGCCGCTCCATCTCGACGATGTCGGTGGCCGTGGCGACCCGCGCCCGGATTCCCTGCTGCCGCATGGCCGCACAGATCCGCTGCGCGGCCGCGAGCGTCGCGGTGCCCACCGAGGCCCGCGCCCGCAGCGCCTCCACATTGTCGAGGACCGACGTCCGCACGATCAGCCAGGTCTCGCGCTGACCAGCGTACGGCGGCGTCCCGATCAGCGTGTCGTACACGCGCGGGTAGTCGCCCGTGCTGCGCCGCCGGGCCCCGGCACTGACCACGCTGAGCGAACCGATCCTCAGGCCGAGGCTCTGCTGCAGCAGCGGCTTGAGATCGGTGATGTCGAAGGCGTTCTCGGTGTAGGTCGAGGTCGACCCGGTGAACAGGGTGGGGGTGTGCGGCTTCCCGAGCAGTTGCACCGCGGCCACCGCGACGCCGTCCTGGTATCGAACCCCGCCGCCGGCGCGGTCGTTGGCCACCGTGAGCGGCTCGGTCCACTCGATGGGCCGACGGCGCCGCAACCACAGCGCCAGCCACGACCACACCGGCTGCCCCCGCCAGCGAACGACGCCGATCGCCGTCCCGAGCACCAAACCGGCTGTGGCGCCGCCGTATCCACCGACCGCCCACCCGGCGAGGACGGTGACGAAGATGCCGGCGATGATCGTCAGCCTCGTCGCGGCGCTCATCGCTCCCGCCGCGCCCGGAAGATCAGCGACGCCACCGCGATGGCGGCCGCGACGACACCGGCGAATATCAACGCCATGTCGCGGGCGCGATGGTCCGGCGGCGGTGGCGGCGGCGCCGGATGGACCAGACGGCTCTGCGCGGCCGGTGGAAGCCGTTCTCCCGCAGGCACATCGAAGGTCAGCGCGGCCACCGGGTCCACCACGCCGTAGCCGACCTGGTTGTCGACCCCGCGCGGCGGATTGTGCGCCGTCTGCAGGATCCGGTTGATGATCTGGTGTGCGGACAGCGCGGGGTATTTCGCGCGCACCAGTGCGGCCACACCGCTGACGTAGGCCGCCGAGAAGCTGGTCCCCCAGAACGGCATGTTCTTCTCGCCCGGGCGAATCGGCGGGTAGGCGTTCGCCGGTCCCCCCGTATCCGGGGACAAGCCCATGATCCCCACGCCGGGCGCCGCGGCGGCGACCCACGGCCCGGCCAGGCTCTTGCTGATCGGTGCGCCCGTGTTGTCCACCGCGCCCACCGACAGCACGTAGTCGGAGAACCACGACGGCGACGACACCGTCTTGACCTGGTGCCAGTCGCGCGGATCCGACGCGCTCAGCGGATCGAAGGACGGGTTTTGCGCGCAGTCGTCCTCGCTGTCATTGCCCGCCGCCGCGACCACCACCGCGTCCTTGACGGTGGCGGCGTACCACACCGCCGCGCCGATGGCGCCCTGATCCAACGGATCGGCGGCCGAAACACAAGCCGTCACACTGACATTGATCACCTTCGCGCCCATGTTCGCGGCGTGCACGATGGCGCTGGCAAGCGACGCGATGGTGCCGGCCTTCTTGCGTCCCTCCAGGCCGCCGGGACCGGGGTTGACCGGTTCGTAGGCCCGCGAGGACTGCCGGATGGAGATGATCACCGCGTGCGGCGCGACGCCGACGATTCCGTCGGGTGCCCCCGGCGGCGGGGGCGGCACCTCGGGATCGTCGGGCTGGTTCGGCGCCGGGTCACCCGGCCCGTTCGACGGCACATCCGGGGGCGGGGGCGGCGGGGGCGGCGCCGGCACCACCTGGGTGATCGTCACCGGCGGGGGCGGTGGCGGCGGTGCGGGCGGCGGCGGCGGTCCGCCGGGCGGTGGCGGACCCGCGTCGGTGGGCGGCGGCCCGGCCGGCGGCGGGAAGGCCGGGGCGCTGGGCATCGGTGCGGGCATCGGAATGCCTTGCGGCGCAGCCCCGATCACCGACCCCACGATGCTCCCGTGCGCGTCGCAGTCCGTCAGCCCGTCGCCGCCCATGATGTAGTCGCCGCCGGCGACGACCGGCAGCCGGCGGTTCGGGTTGATGCCGGTGTCGATGACGGCGACCGGCACCCCGTTACCGGTCGAGTACTGCCACGCCTTGCTGATGTTGAGCATCGTGAACCCGGGCGCGGGCAGGGCGACGTTCGGGTCGGCGACGGTGATCGTGCGGGCGCACGCGAAGCTCTGCCGCATCGGCTGATCCGGGCCCGGCTTCCCGTCGGCCGGCACCCTGCCGGGATCGACGATGGGCGGCGGAATCGCCTGCGCCGCGGGAAGGCTCGCCAACGCGGCGACGAGCAGGCTCGCCAGCGTGGCCGCACCGGCGCGCCGCGCCGCGGCCCGTCGAGCACCGCCGGCCCCGAGACCGGTCATCGCATCCGCACCCAGGTGAACAATCCGCCGATCCACGCCGCCAGCGGCAGGGCCGCGATGATCGCGGCGATCTCCACCCACTCGGCGATCATCCGCACCAGCGGGGTGAACCTGGTGATCGGCACCAGCAGCGCCGCCAGCAGGCCGGCGCCGCCGAACGCGGCCAACACCAGGGCGCCCCACAACACGGCGTACTGCGCCGAGGCGGGCTCGTGCACAACGTATTTGACGACGCCGACGCACATCGCGGCGGCGGCGCCGCACACCAGGGCGATGGCCTGCCGCTTGTCGGCGAACGCGCGGCCGCGGCTGATGAAGATCACCACGAACAGTCCCGCCAGCACCGCGGCGGCCACGCTCTTGCCGCGGCCCGGCATCAGCGTGGCCCACACCGCGGCCGGCAGCGTCAGCCCGGCGCCCACGCAGATTCCGGTCAGCACGTTGTTCGCTCGGGTCGCCGCCGCGGCGATCAGCTCACCGCGCGGCGTGGTGTCCGGGTTCGCCTCCTCGTCGGCCCCCTCTTCCACCGGCGCCACCGCGTCGACGGGCAGTCCGGCGCTGCGCCGGAACAGGTCGCGCCCGGTGATCGACCCGAAGTACGGCGGCCGGATCCGCGCCACCCACAGCGCGATCGTGGGGGCCATGGTCAGCAGCAGCAGCAACGCGACCAGGGTGCACATCCCGAGCCACTGGGCGGGAATCGGCCACCACATGCGCGCCGCGGCCGCCGTCCCGCCGAGGACCAACACCGTCACCGCCGTCGCCGCCACGTTGGCGTGGCGCCCCGTCACCGCCGCGATCCCGCAGGTCAGCACCGCGGCCGCCAGCGCCGCGATGAACACGTGCGCGGAGCCCAGCCGCCCGGGCGCTCCGCACGCGACGCCCGTCGACAGCAGCGGCAGCGCGAGCCAGCCGAGCCCGTCGACCATGTCGGTGCGATCCGGCCACCAGCGCCACACCGCGGCGGCGCCACCTGCGGCGAGCAGACCGGCCGCCCCGGTCACGATGCAGGGTAGCAACGAGTCGGTCGAAAGGCGTTGGCGCAGGGCCAGTCCCACCACCGTCGCGCAGACCATCGCGAGGATGACCAGCGCCACGCGGGCCGCCGTTTGGACGGTGACCGGCTCGAAGAGTCTCTTGCCCATGCGGGCCAGCCCGGTGGACAGCGACTCGTATTGCGGCTCGAACGACTCGCCGTCCACCGCGGGCACCAGCGCCAGCGTGGCGCCGTCCTCGACGCCCAACTCGTCGAGCGTCTTGGTGACGTCCAGCCGCACGCCGTTGGCCTTGTGCAGCTCGTACCCGACGCCGGGCTCGAGCCCGTTCAGGCCGCGGCGCTTGAGCTCATCGTTGAGCAGCTCGACGACGTTGTCGATGAACACCTCGATCGGCACCGACGCCGGGTACACCTGCGAAACGAGGTGCTCGCCACAGACCACCGCAACCGCACAGCGCGCCGGGAACGACACCTTCGCCATTAGTGCGGCCTATCGGCATCTGGAATGTATTTGTCGGCCAACGCCGCGGTGATCTCGAACAGCCGCAATCGGGTCTTCTTCTTCAACTCGTGCTGCGTGTCGATGATCCCGCCCTTCGCGAGATACGAGTCGTACGGCATGAATTCGACGGTGGCGCCGGATTGCGCGAATCGCTCGGTGAGGTAGGCGCGCGCCTCCGCGTCGTATTTGTCGCGGCTGTCGTTGAGGATGACCATGCTGCGGGACACCAGCTCGTGATAACCCATCGACCGCAACAGGTCGATCGCGCGGGTGACGGGCAGCGAGGTGTCGGCCGTCAGGCCGGAGACGAAAACCAGCGTGTCGCACGCGTCGAGCACCGCCTTCATCACCGGATGCTCCAGGTCGTCGGAGGTGTCCACCACGATGACTGTGTGGGTGCGGCGCAGCCGGGCCAGCACCCCGGTGAACATCGAAGCCACCAGCGGCCGCGGCTGATCCGACGCCCGGTTGCCGGCCAGCACGTCGAGGCCGATGCTGTTCTGCCCCAAGTGTTCTCGGATGTCCGCGTAGCCCTGCACATCGGTGTCGTTGAGTACGGCCGTGTAATCGCCCGGCGGGTTTTCGTCGATCCGCCCGGCCAGCGTCCCGAAGCCCGGGGCCGCATCGATGGCCACCACGTTTTCGGGCCGGCATTCGCGGAACACCGCGCCGATGCAGGCGGTCATGGTGGTCTTTCCGACGCCGCCCTTGCCCGATACCACCCCGATCACGTACTGCTTGCGGATGTGCCGGCGAATCCGCTCCTGCAATTCCCGATAATGCCTTTCGGCGGGCGATTCGCCGAAGTTGATGGCACGAAAAGACGCCCGGTAGACGAATTTGCGCCAACCCCCGCCCGGCGGAATTTTCCGCGGCGCGACCATGTCGGAGATGCGTAAGGTGCCCGATACCGAATCCGGGTTTTGGTAGCGAGGCGAGGTCGCTTCTCGCCGAGTGGGTCCGCCCTGCTCCGGTGAATTGGATGAGGCCGTCCACGGATTTGTCACGGCGCCGATGCAATCATTTACGCGATACCTCTCGACTTACACAACTTTTCGGTACGAATACCATTCCCGCTCGGCCGGCAAACGCCGCACCATGTGGTTGATGGCCGAGGCGACGCGGCCCTTGGTCCCCGGGGCGACGATCATCCACTGCTTGCCCGCGGTGCTGACCTGTTCGACGACCAGCCGCCCCTCCGGCGTGTCGATGATAGTCACCCCGCCCTGCTCGATGAACGTCCGCGTCGGCCGGCCGGTGTCCACCCCGGCCTGGATCGCGACGATCGAGGCCTGCGCGGAGCGGGCGGGATCGGCGGCCAGCTCGAGCATGTGGAGCTGATCGGGCTCGAGGCCTTGCCGCCGGAAGAATCCGCGCACGTCCTCCAGGCTGGCCGCGGCGGCGCGCATCGCTTCGGCGTCCAGGGTCACGGGCCTCAGGGTCGCGGGTGTGTTGCCGCCGCACAGCCGCTCGATCTGCGCGTTCAGCGCCGAGCTGGCCGAGCCTTCGTTGCTCGCGATCCCGGCCCCGCTGATCCGGACGATGTCGGCCGACCGTTCCAGCGCCACCCACCATTGCGCAAACCTGGCGAGCACCACCCGCGGCGGGTCGTCATCGTCGGGTATGCGGAAGTACATGATCAGGCCGACGTCGCGGCGAGCCAGGACGGTCAGCCACTCCAGCACCGTGCTGTCCACGGCGCCCGACTCGTCGATCACCCCGGCGGCCAGCAGCTCGGCGGCCACCGGGTGCTGCAACGCCATCGTCTTGGGCTCGACGCTGGGCAGGTGCGGCCGCAACCCCAGCTCGGGGGCCAGCACCTCGATACCGCTGAGGACCTGAAGGGCCCACAGCCCGTCCAATGTGGTGGTTAACACGCTTTTCCCTTGACGCAGACCCTGGGGGCGCACGCGTCCGCGTACGCCCCCATCAAGCCGTTAGCGCGCGGCCAGAGGCTAGAGAAAGAAGTTCTGCATCGCCATGTCGGTGCCGATAGCGTCCTGATGCACGCTGTCCACCGTGTGGCCGTGCAGGCTGACGGTCTGGATCAGGCCCTCCAGCCCGTGCAGCATCTGCTGTTGCGCGTCGAAGAACGCGGTCGCGCCCTGACCCTGGAAGAAGTCGGCCAGCGCCTGGGTGAGGTGCAGGACGTCGCCGTGGATCTCCATCAGCTGGGCGGCCTGCGTGCCGATGTCGCCGGACAGGCCGCTGACGGCGGCGTGGTTGTAGACGATGTGATCTGTCATGTCGGTATTTCCTTACTCGTAAAAGCGCGTGGGGTGGGTTGACTTAGGTCGACTGCGTGCCGGCGCCGAACAGGCCCGCGAGGTTGTGGGACGAGTCGGCCTCGTGGTTTTCCATCAGCGTCGCGGCCTGACCGAGGCCGTGCGCCAACCGGTTGCCGCCGTTCATCGCCTGCTGCAGGTCGTGGCTGATCTGACCGGCGGTGTTCAGCGACGTCGACCCCGCCTGGCCGGACCACCCCGTGGCGCTGACGATGTTCTCGTGGCCGCTCAAATACTGATTGACGATCGCGGCCGCCTCTTGCAGTCGCGTCTCGATCCGTTGCTGTGTGCTACGCAGGAGCTCCGGCGTAACGACGGTGCTGCTTGGCATGCGTTTCTCCCTCGATTTCTAGGCTCTCCCCGGGCCGGGATATGTAGCAGTCTAGACAGCAATCGATGGCTGTCACTTCAGTTCGTTTATTTACTCCACAGGGGCTGAGCTGGGCGTTCGCCCAAACGACGGTAACGCCATGTCAGAAGCGGCGAGCGGATAGCTTGGCGGCCCGGCCGTCCGTCACAGGGCGCCGGCCCCGTCGGCCAGGCCGTCGCCGTCGGCATCGGTGAGCCGCACATTCCAGCGGCCGTCGCCGTCGGTGTCCACATAGGCCGTCGTCCCGTTCTCGCCGGAACACAGCACGCGATCGGCGACGCCGTCGCCGTCGGTGTCGAGCAACCGATCGTCGGGGCGCCCCTGCCCGTCGAAGTCGACCAGCGGGCCGCCGGTGTGTTCGGCGCCGTCGAGTGAATGCCAGCGCAGCTGGCCGCCCCGGTCCACCGCCACCGCCCACGTCCCCGACCCGTCGTCGGTGAAGTAACTTTCCGGGGCGCCGTCGTTGTCGAGGTCCAGCACGGCGTGGTCGGCCACCCCGTCGGCGTCGAGGTCGGCCAGCGCGTCGTCGCGCATCCCGTCACCGTCGAAGTCCAGGCCGACCGCGTCGAGCCGGCCGTCCCCGTCGAGGTCGAGGTCGGGCTGGCCGTGCCAGATGGCCGCTGCGCCCTGATCCGCGGCGAGGCAGTAATCCATGCCCTATCGGACGCCCGGCGGTGGCTACCGGTTCCCGCGCGACCGCCACCAGGCCAGCAGCTCGGCGGATGCCTCCGCGGTGCTCAGCGGGCCGCGTTCCAGCCGCAGCTCCTTGAGATAGCGCCACGCCTCGCCGACCTGCGGGCCCGCCGGGATGCCGAGCAGCTCCATGATCTGGTTGCCGTCCAGGTCGGGGCGCACCCGCGCGAGGTCCTCCCGGGCGGCCAGCTCGGCGATCCGCGCCTCCAGCCGGTCGTAGCTGGCCTGCAGGCGGGCGGCGCGTCGCTTGTTGCGGGTCGTGCAGTCGGCGCGCACCAGCTTGTGCAGCCGGGGCAGCAACGGGCCGGCGTCGGTGACGTAGCGGCGCACCGCGGAATCGGTCCACTTGCCGTCGCCGTAGCCGTGGAAGCGTAGGTGCAGATACACCAGCTGGGAGACGTCGTCGACCATCTGCTTGGAATACTTCAACGCCCGCAACCGCTTTCGGACCATCTTCGCGCCCACCACCTCGTGGTGGTGGAAGCTGACGCCGCCGTTCGGCTCGTGCCGCCGCGTCGCCGGCTTGCCGATGTCGTGCAGCAGCGCGGCCCAGCGCAGCACCAGGTCCGGGCCGCCCTGCGGGCGCGGGTCCTCCAGCGCGATCGCCTGCCGCAGCACGGTCAGCGAATGCTGGTAGACGTCCTTGTGCTGATGATGCTCGTCGATGGCCATCTGCATGCCGCCGACCTCGGGCAGCACGACGTCGCCCATCCCGCTCTGCACCAGCAGGTCGATGCCGGCCACCGGGTCGTCGCCGAGGAGCAGCTTGTCCAGCTCGGCGGCCACCCGCTCGGCGCTGATCCGGGCCAGCTGCGGGGCCATCTCCTCGATCGCCGCCCGCACCCGCGGGGCGACGGTGAAGCCCAGTTGCGACACGAACCGCGCGGCGCGCAGCATCCGCAGCGGGTCGTCCCCGAAGGACACCGACGGCGCCGACGGGGTGTCCAGCATGCGGGCGCCCAGCGCGGCCAAACCGCCCAGGGGATCGAGGAATTCGCCCGGGCCGGTCGGGGTGATGCGCACCGCCATCGCGTTCACCGTGAAATCGCGGCGCACCAGGTCGTCGTCGAGCCGCTCGCCGTAGCGCACCTCCGGGTTGCGGGACACCTGGTCGTAGCGGTCGGTGCGGAAGGTGGTGATCTCGAGGCGGTACTCGCCCTTTCCGACCCCGACGGTGCCGAACGCGATGCCGGTGTCCCACACGCTGTCCGCCCACTGCCGCACGATCTGTTGCACCCGTTCGGGGTGGGCGTCGGTGGCGAAGTCGAGGTCGGGCGAGCGCAACCGAGCCAGCAGGGCGTCGCGCACCGAACCGCCGACCAGGTACAGCTCGTGACCCGCGTCGGCGAAGATCGAGCCCAGCTCGCTCAGCACCGGGGCATGCCGGTTCAGGGCGACCGCCGCGGCGGTCAGCAGATCGGCATCGGCTTGGGACACGTTCGATCAGCGTAGTCAAGCGACGGGGCCTCGCCAGCGGCGAGTATGTCCAGAGGCCCAGCTCGTGCCAGCTACTATCGCTTGGGTGTCGGATGGCGAACAAGCCAAACCGCGTCGGCGCCGGGGACGGCGCCGGCGCCGCGGCGCTGCCGGCTCGGCCGAGAACCTGACCAACGGCCAGGGCAACGGCGACGCCGCGACCAAGCCGCGCCGATCCCGCTCGCCGCGCCGCGTGCCGGACCGGCTGCGAACCGTGCACGAAACGTCGGCCGGCGGGCTCGTCATCGACGGCCTCGACGGGCCGCGCGACAACCAGGTTGCCGCGCTCATCGGCCGCATCGACCGGCGCGGGCGGATGCTGTGGTCGCTGCCCAAGGGGCACATCGAGCTCGGCGAGACCGCCGAGCAGACGGCCATCCGTGAGGTCGCCGAGGAGACCGGGATTCGCGGCAGCGTGCTGGCCGCGCTGGGGCGCATCGACTACTGGTTCGTCACCGACGGCCGCCGGGTGCACAAGACCGTGCACCATTATTTGATGCGCTTCTCCGGCGGCGAGCTCTGCGACGAGGACCTCGAGGTCGCCGAGGTGGCCTGGGTACCGATGCGGGAGCTGCCGTCGAGGCTGGCCTACGCGGACGAGCGGCGCCTGGCCGAGGTCGCCGACGAACTGATCGGCAAGCTGCAGAGCGACGGTCCCGCCGCGCTTCCCCCGCTGCCGCCCAGCTCGCCCCGGCGGCATCCGCAAACGCATTCGCGCACAAGGCATTCCGACAAGCACGCCGACAAACCCGCCGGCCGGAAGAACGGTCACGGTCCGGGACCGTGATTGCGCGGCGACTCTGCTGGGCCGGCTTGTTGCGCCTTGCCGCCGTCGTCGGCATCGTGGCCGGTTTCGCGGTAGTGCTCACCGGGCCCGCCACCGCGCCGCGCGCGGCCGCCGGCGAGCCCGGGGCGACGCCGTTCGTCCGCGTCCGCATCGACCAGGTGACCCCGGATGTGGTGACGACGACGAGCCAACCGGTCATCACGGTCAGCGGCATGGTGATCAACATCGGCGACCGCCCGGTGCGCGACGTCATGGTCCGGCTCGAGCACGCCGCGCCCGTGGCCGCGTCGTCCGGCCTGCGCACCACCCTGGACGGCGCCACCGACCAGTACCAGCCGGCGGCGGACTTCCTGACGGTCGCGCCGGAACTGCAGCGCGGCCAGCAGGCCGGCTTCACCCTGTCCGCCCCGCTGCGCTCGATGACCAAGCCGTCGCTGGGCATCGACCAGCCCGGGATCTACCCGATACTGGTCAACGCCAACGGGACACCCGACTACGGCGCCCCCGCCCGACTCGACAACGCGCGGTTCCTGCTGCCCGTCATCGGCGTGCCGCCCGACCGGACGGACGACCTGGGCGCGGCCGTCGCACCCGACACCTCGAAACCCGTGTGGATCACCATGCTGTGGCCGCTGGCCGACCGGCCCCGGCTGGCCCCGGGCGCCCCCGGGGGCACCATCCCGGTCCGGCTGGTCGACGACGACCTGGCCACCTCCCTGGCCACCGGCGGCCGGCTGGACATCCTGCTGTCCGCGGCCGAGGTCGCCACCAGCCACGACGTCGACCCCGACGGCGCGGTCGGGCACGCGTTGTGCCTCGCCGTCGACCCGGACCTGCTGGTCACCGTCAACGCGATGACCAACGGCTACGTGGTTTCCAACTCACCCGACCTCGCCGCCCAGCAACCCGCCGGCCCGACCCACCCGGGCGCAGGTCAGGCGGCCGCGACCGGGTGGCTGAACCGGCTGCGCGCGCTGGCCCACCGCACCTGCGTCGCACCGCTGCCCTACGCGCAGGCCGACCTCGACGCGCTGCAACGCGTCAATGACCCGGGCCTGAGCGCGGCCGCCACCAACGGCGCCGGGGACATCGTCGACCGCATCCTCGACGTCGCCTCCGCCCGCGGCGCCACCCTGCTGCCCGACGGCCCGTTGACCAACAACGCGGTCAACCTGCTCAGCGCCAACGACAACACCGTCGCGGTCGCGGCCGGCGACCTGGCCGCCCAGGACTCCGCGAGCGACTCTCCCACCACCGTCGACACCAAACCGCGGCGGTTGACCCCCCAGGTGGTGCTGGCGCCGTTCGACCCGGCCGTCGGCGCCGCGCTCGCCGGGACGGGAACCAGCCCCGCCGTCCCCACCTATCTGGACGCCTCGCTGACGGTCCGGCTCGCGCACGACTCCGAGACCGCGCGGCGCCAGGACGCGCTGGGCTCGATGTTCTGGCGCGCCCTGCAGCGCGACGCCGCGCCGCGCACCCAGATCCTGATGCCGCCGGCGGTGTGGAACCTGCAGACCGACGACGCGCAGACGATCCTGACCGCGCTGGCCACCGCGATCCGCTCGGGTCTGGCGATCCCGCGGCCGCTGCCCGCGCTGATCGCCGAGGCCGCGGCCCACAACGAGGCGCCGGAGCCGACGGACGCCTACCTGGCGGCGCGCGGCCGGTTCGCCGACGACGTCACCGCCGACATCGGCCACCAGGTCGGGCGGCTGTGGGGGCTGACGTCGGCGCTGACCACCGACGAGCGCACCGGGCTGACCGGCATCGGCTACACCGCGCCGCTGTGCGAGGACATGCTGCGGGCGCTGAGCGAATCGGAACCGCCGGACACCCGCAAGGGGCTGGCCCAGCAGCGCGTGGCGGTGGTGGGCAAAACGATCAACGACCTGTTCGGCGCCGTCACGATCGTCAACCCGGGCGGCTCCTACACCCTGGCCACCGAGCACAGCCCGCTGCCGCTGGCGCTGCACAACGGGCTGGCCGTCCCCATCCGGGTGCGGCTGCAGGTCGACGCCCCGCCCGGGATGACCGTCACCGACGTCGGCCAGGTGGAGTTGCCGCCCGGCTACCTGCCGCTGCGGGTGCCCATCGAGGTGAACTTCACCCAGCGGGTGGCCATCGACGTGTCGTTGCGCACGCCGGACGGCATGCGGCTGGGTGAGCCGGTGCGCCTGTCGGTGCACTCCAACGCCTACGGGAAGGTGCTGTTCGCGATCACGCTGACCGCGGCGGCGATCCTGGTGCTGCTCGCCGGGCGCCGGCTTTGGCACCGCTTCCGCGGCCAGCCCGACCGCGCCGACCTGGACCGTCCGCCCGAGCGCCGGCCCGCCCGCCCCCGCGGCGAGGTCCACGACCGGGCCGGCGACCAGCACGTCGACGAAGAGCACAGAGTATGAAGCCCGCCTACGGGCGGCCACATCCGCGGCCACATCCGCGGCCACCCGCCCGGGGACCCGCCTCGCCGCCGACCGGCCCGCTGCCCCCGGTGCCGGAGCTGGCCCGCCGGCGCCCCGAACTGTCCGACGCCGCGCTGGTGTCGCGGTCGTGGGCGATGGCGTTCGCCACGCTGGTCAGCCGGATCACCGGGTTCGCCCGGATCGTGCTGCTGGCCGCCATCCTGGGCGCCGCGCTGTCCAGCGCCTTCTCGGTGGCCAACCAGCTGCCGAACCTGGTCGCGGCGCTGGTGCTGGAGGCGACGTTCACCGCCATCTTCGTTCCCGTGCTGGCCCGCGCCGAGCAGGACGACCCCGACGGCGGCGCCGCGTTTGTGCGGCGCCTGGTCACGCTGACGACCGCGCTGCTGCTGTTCGCGACGGCGGTGTCGGTGCTGGCCGCGCCGCTGCTGGTGCGCCTGATGCTGGGCCGCACCCCGCAGGTCAACGAGCCCCTGACCGTCGCCTTCGCCTACCTGCTGCTGCCGCAGGTGCTCGCCTACGGGCTCACCTCGGTGTTCATGGCAATCCTGAACACCCGCAACGTGTTTGGGCCGACGGCGTGGGCGCCGGTGGTCAACAACGTCGTCGCGCTCGCGACCCTGGGCGTGTACCTGGCGGCCCCCGGTGAGCTTTCGGTCGATCCCGTCCGGATGGGCAACGCCAAGCTACTGGTGCTCGGCATCGGCACCACCGCCGGCGTGTTCGCCCAGACCGCGGTGCTGCTGATCGCGCTGCGCCGCGAGCGCGTCAGCCTGCGCCCGATGTGGGGAATCGATCAGCGGCTCAAGCGATTCGGCGCGATGGCCGCCGCGATGGTGCTCTACGTGCTGATCAGCCAGCTCGGCCTGGTGGTCGGCAACCAAATCGCAAGCACCGCAGCGGCTTCCGGGCCGGCGATCTACAACTACACCTGGCTGGTGCTGATGCTGCCGTTCGGCATGATCGGCGTGACGGTGCTGACCGTGGTGACGCCGCGGCTGAGCCGCAACGCCGCCGCCAACGACACCCAGGCGGTGCTGGCCGACCTGTCGCTGGCCACCCGGCTGACCCTGATCACGCTGATCCCGATCGTGGCGTTCATGACCGTCGGCGGGCCGGCGATCGGCAGCGCGCTGTTCGCCTACGGCCACTTCGGCGGGGTCGACGCCGGATACCTGGGCGCCGCGATCGCGTTGTCGGCGTTCACGTTGATCCCCTACGGGCTGGTGCTTTTGCAGCTGCGCGTGTTCTACGCGCGGGAGCAGCCGTGGACGCCGATCGTGATCATCCTCGTCATCACGGCCGTCAAGATCGTCGGCTCGGTGCTGGCCCCGCACCTCACCGGCGACCCCAAGCTGGTGGCCGGATTCCTCGGGCTGGCCAACGGTGTCGGCTTCCTGGCCGGCGCGGTCGTCGGCTACCAGTTGCTGCGGCGCACCCTGCTGCCGGCCGGGGGCCACCCCGTCGGGGTCCGGGAGGTGCGGACGGTCCTGGTCACCGTCGCCGCGTCGTTGCTGGCCGCGTTGGTCGGCCACGTGGCCGACCGGCTGCTGGGCCTGGGCCGGTTGACGGCTCACGGCGGCGGAGCGGGTTCGCTGCTGCGCCTGCTGGTGCTGGCCGCCATCATGTTGCCGATCATGGCCGCGGTGATGGTCCGCGCCCGCGTCCCGGAGGCGCAAGCCGCGCTGGGCGCCGTCCGACGCCGGTTCGGGCGCCGGGGCGGGCCGCCGGCGAGCCCGGCGACGGCTGCGCCGGATCGATCGTCGCTTCGGCGCCCCGTCACGTACCCTGAGCAGAGGAATTCGTCCCCGCCGGGGGTAAATGCGGTCCAGGAGCCGATCCGGCGCAGGCCTCCGGAGGGGGCCCACAGCGTCGGGATAGCGAAAGGACCGGAGGTGACCGACCGCCCAGTAGACAGCGCCGCATCCGGGCCCGCGCCCGGCGGCAAGGCGCGGCGTCCCGTCGCCGACGACTTCGAGCCCGACATCCCGGCCCCCGATATTCCGGCCAAGCCCGATTCGGCCCCGCCGCGGCCGTCCGACCAGCGCAACGGCGACCTGCCGGGCCTGTCGGCGTCCGGCGACGACGTCCACCTGGTGCCCGGCGCGCGCATCGCCGGCGGCCGGTACCGGCTGCTGGTCTTCCACGGCGGCGCCCCGCCGCTGCAGTTCTGGCAGGCGCTGGACACCGCGCTGGACCGGCAGGTCGCGCTCACCTTCGTCGATCCCGACGGGGCCCTGCCCCACGACGTGCTGCAGGAGATCCTCGCCCGCACGCTGCGGCTGAGCCGGATCGACAAGCCCGGCGTCGCCCGGGTGCTCGACGTGGTGCACACCGGATCCGGCGGCCTGGTCGTCGCGGAGTGGATCCGCGGCGGCTCGCTGCAGGAGGTCGCCGACACCTCGCCGTCGCCGGTCGGGGCGATCCGCGCGATGCAGTCGCTGGCCGCCGCGGCCGACGCCGCGCACCGCGCCGGGGTTGCCCTGTCGATCGACCACCCCAGCCGGGTGCGCGTCAGCATCGAGGGCGACGTGGTGCTGGCCTACCCGGCGACCATGCCCGACGCCAACCCGCAGGACGACATCCGCGGAATCGGGGCTGCCCTGTACGCCCTGCTGGTCAACCGCTGGCCACTGCCGGAGCACGGGGTGCGCAGCGGGCTGGCGCCCGCCGAACGGGATGCCTCGGGCCTGCCGGTCGAACCCACCGTCATCGACCGCGACATCCCGTTCCAGATCTCCGCCGTCGCGGTCCGCGCGGTTCAGGAGGACGGCGGGATACGCAGTGCCTCAACGCTTTTGAACCTGCTGCAGCAGGCGACCGCGGTCGCGGACCGCACCGAGGTGCTCGGGCCCGTCGACGACACGCCCCTGGTGCCCAGCGTCCGCGAGGCCTCCGGCCGGGGCGATTACGCGACGTTCGCGCGGCGCCGCCGCAACGTGCTGATCGGGGTCGGCGCCGGGCTTGCGGTCATCGTGGTGGCGCTTTTGGTGCTGGCGTCGGTGGTGAGCAAGATCTTCGGCAACGTCGGCGGCGGCCTCAACAAGGACGAGCTCGGGCTGAACGGGCCGTCGTCGTCGACCGCGTCGTCGGCCCCCAGCTCCGTCGCCGCGGGCAGCGTCGTCAAACCCACCCGGGCGTCCGTCTTCGCCCCCGACGGCGATCCGGACAACGCGGGCACCGCCGGGCAGGCCATCGACGGCGACCCCACCACCGCCTGGGCCACCGAGGTCTACACCGACGCCGTCCCGTTCCCCAGTTACAAGCAGGGCGAAGGGTTGATGCTGCAGCTGCCCAACCCGACCGTCGTCGGCCAGGTCACCATCGACACCCCGAGCACCGGGACCAAGGTCGAGATCCGCGCGGCGTCCACCCAGTCGCCGGCCAAGCTGCAGGACACCACCGTGCTGGCGCCGGCCTTCACGCTCAAACCCGGGCATAACGTCATCCCGGTCAGGGCCGGCGCGCCGACGTCGAACCTGCTGGTGTGGATTTCAACGCTGGGCACCACCAACGGCAAGAGCCAGGCCGGATTCTTCGAGATCACCGTCCAGGCCGCGTCCTGACGGGCGCTCACAGACGCGCGCCGCGGTGAAGTGCCGCGCGATCGCCGATTGGTTACTGTCCGGCCGTGGGTGTGGGGGGACGGGTCCGGCGGGAACGCAGCGACGCCGAGCTGCTGGCCGCCCACGTCGCCGGCGACCGCTACGCCTTCTCCGAGCTGTTCCACCGCCACCAGCGGCAGCTGCACCGCCTCGCCCGGCTGACCACCCGCACCCCGGAGGACGCCGAGGACGCGCTGCAGGACGCCATGCTCTCGGCCCACCGCGGCGCGGGATCGTTTCGCCACGACGCCGCGGTCGGCAGCTGGCTGCACCGCATCGTCGTCAACGCCTGCCTGGACCGGCTGCGGCGCGGCAAAGGGCAGCGCACCGTGCCGCTCGAGGACGTGTACCCGGTGGCCGACCGCAGCGCTCAGGTCGAGACCGCGATCGTGGTGCAGCGGGCCCTGGCCCGGCTTCCGGTCGAGCAACGGGCCGCGGTCGTCGCGGTCGACATGCAGGGCTACTCGGTCGCCGACACCGCGCGTCTGCTCGGCATCCCCGAGGGCACCGTCAAGAGCCGCTGCGCCCGCGCCCGGGTTCGCCTCGCCGAGCTGCTCGGCTATCTCGACACCGCCGCACCCGACGGGCGCGCGGGCCGGGCCTGACCGCCGACAGGCCTTCGCGCAGGCCACATCTGGCCATCGGTGCGCGCATGACGGACACTGGGGCGGATGTCTGACGCCGAGAACGATCCGCCCCTGACGGTCGAGCGCCTCGCCGATCTGCAGGCCGGTCTGCTCGACGACGACGCGGCCGCCCGGGTGCGCGAACGGGTTCGCGCCGACCCGCAGGCCCAGGCGACCCTCGGCGCGCTGAACCGGGTGCGCCGCGACGTCGCCGCCGCCGGCGCGGATGCGGCGTCGGCCCCCGACGCTCCCCCCGACGCGATCGCGCGGATCACCGCGGCGCTGACAACGGGTAGCGGGCCCGCCGGCGCCCCCGCGGCGCATTCCGCCCGGCCGCCGGTGCGCCCCGGCAGGGTCCTGGCGGGGGTGGCTGGCGGGTGCGCGGCGCTCGCCGCGATCGGCATCGGCACGGCGGCGCTGATCGACGCGCCCGCCCCGGTGCCGAGCACCTCCGTCACGGCCGAGCACATCACGGTGTCCACGCCGCCCATGACGGTGCCGCTGTCGCGGGACGAGATCCTCGGCCTGCTCGACCGCAGCCCCGACTACGGCCCGCTGTCCGACCCGTCCCGGCGCGCGTCGTGCCTCAGCGGCCTCGGCTATCCGGCCTCCACGCGGGTGCTGGGCGCGCGACCGGTCGACGTCAACGCCCGCCCCGGCGTGCTGCTGGTGCTGCCCGGCGATACGCCCAACGACCTGGCGGTCTTCGCGGTGGCGCTGAATTGCAGCGCCGCCGACACCGGGCTGCTGGCCAACACGCAAGTCCCCCGCCCTTAGTGTGATGCCACGTGTTGCGCGCCGCGGGCGGGAACACCCCCGCCTACGCTGGCGTTCGTACACACTTGAAGACGCTCGAGTACCCGAAAGGCCCGCATGACCGTCGCCCCGTCCGCTCCTGACACCGTCCACGACGTCATCGTCATCGGTTCCGGTCCCGCCGGGTACACCGCGGCGCTGTATGCCGCCCGCGCGCAGCTGGCCCCGCTGGTCTTCGAGGGCACCTCGTTCGGCGGCGCGTTGATGACCACCACCGAGGTGGAGAACTACCCCGGCTTCCGCGAGGGCATCACCGGCCCCGAATTGATGGACGAGATGCGCGAGCAGGCGCTGCGCTTCGGCGCGGACCTGCGGATGGAAGACGTCGAGTCGGTGTCGCTGGACGGGCCGGTCAAGTCCGTCGTCACCGCGGACGGCGAGACCCACCGCGCCCGGGCCGTCATCCTGGCGATGGGCGCCGCGGCGCGCTATCTGCTGGTTCCCGGCGAGCAGGAGCTGCTGGGCCGCGGCGTGAGCTCCTGCGCCACCTGCGACGGGTTCTTCTTCCGCGACCAGCACATCGCCGTCATCGGCGGCGGTGACTCCGCGATGGAGGAAGCGCTGTTTCTGACCCGGTTCGCCACCAGCGTGACGATCGTGCACCGTCGCGACGAGTTCCGGGCGTCGAAGATCATGCTGAACCGCGCCCGCAACAACGACAAGGTCAAGTTCGTCACCAACCACACCGTGGTCGCGGTCGACGGCGAGACGACGGTGACCGGATTGCGGTTGCGCGACACCGTGACCGGCGCGGAAACCACGCTGCCGGTGACCGGTGTTTTCGTCGCGATCGGCCACGAGCCGCGCTCGGAATTGGTGCGCGACGCCGTCGACGTCGACCCCGACGGCTACGTGCTCGTGAAGGGCCGCACGACCAGCACCTCGCTGGACGGTGTGTTCGCCGCCGGGGACCTGGTGGACCGCACCTATCGGCAGGCGGTCACGGCCGCCGGCAGCGGTTGCGCCGCGGCCATCGACGCCGAACGGTGGCTGGCCGAGCACGAAGAGTCCGACGCGGCCCCGGAGCCGCAGCAGCTGACCGTACCGATGTGATGGGAGCACCACGATGACCGACGCCGAAAACGCCGGGGCCACAATAGAAGTCTCCGACGCGTCCTTCTCCACCGACGTGTTGTCCAGCAATAAGCCTGTGCTGGTTGACTTTTGGGCGACGTGGTGCGGCCCGTGCAAGATGGTCGCGCCCGTCCTCGAGGAGATCGCCAGCGAGCGGGCCGAGCAACTCACCGTCGCCAAGCTCGACGTCGACGCCAACCCGGAAACGGCGCGCGACTTCCAGGTGGTCTCGATTCCCACCATGATCCTGTTCAAGGACGGTCAGCCGGTGAAACGCATCGTCGGCGCTAAGGGCAAGGCCGCCTTGCTGCGTGAGCTTTCCGACGCGGTTCCCAACCTCACCTGAGCCCCCATCCGGGCCGCGGCGCAACGCCGCCGCTCAGCCTGCGGTTTTCCGGAAATCAAGCGGGATCTGCGACAATATCCGTTAGCTTCACCCCAGATGTCGAGCCTGTCAGCGGAGTCCCGGAGGGCCCTTGGTATGTCGAGTCCGCGCCGCGAAAACGGCGACGCGCTGCGCTGTGGTGACCGCAGCGCAGCTGTGACCGAGATCCGGGCCGCGCTGGCCGCGCTGAACCTGTTGGACAATTCCGAGGAAGACCTGGGCACCGGCCGGCACGTGGCCCTCGATCTCTTCGATGCCGAGCTTGACCAGGCCGTGCGCGCTTTTCAGCAGCACCGCGGGCTGCTGGTCGACGGCGTGGTCGGCGAGGCCACCTACCGGGCGCTGAAAGAGGCGTCCTACCGGCTCGGCGCGCGCACGCTGTATCACCAATTCGGTGCGCCGCTGTACGGCGACGACGTCGCGACGCTGCAGGCGCGGCTGCAGGACCTCGGCTTCTACACCGGCCTGGTCGACGGTCACTTCGGGCTGCAAACCCACAACGCGTTGATGTCGTACCAGCGGGAGTACGGGCTTGCCGCCGACGGTATCTGCGGCCCGGAAACGCTGCGCTCCTTGTACTTTCTGAGTTCACGCGTCACCGGCGGCTCACCGCACGCGATCCGCGAGGAAGAGCTGGTGCGCCGTTCCGGGCCGAAGCTGTCGGGCAAGCGGATCATCATCGATCCCGGCCGCGGCGGCGCGGACCACGGCATGATCTGCCACGGCCCGAACGGGCCCATCAGCGAAGCGGATGTGTTGTGGGACTTGGCAAGTCGGCTCGAGGGCCGGATGACCGCCATCGGCATGGAGACGTTCCTGTCCCGTCCGACCAATCGCAGCCCGTCGGACGCCGAGCGCGCCGCAACGGCCAACAACGTGGGCGCGGACCTGATGATCAGCCTGCGCTGCGAGGCGCAGCGCAGCCCGTCGGCCAACGGCGTCGCCTCATTCCATTTCGGCAACTCACACGGCTCGGTCTCCACCATCGGCCGCAACCTCGCCGACTTCATTCAGCGAGAAGTGGTGGCCCGCACCGGCTTACGGGATTGTCGCACGCACGGCCGGACCTGGGACCTGCTGCGGCTGACCCGGATGCCGACCGTTCAGGTCGACGTCGGCTACATCACCAACCCGCGCGACCGCGACATGCTGGTGTCGACCCAGACTCGCGATGCCATCGCCGAGGGTATCCTCGCCGCGGTCAAACGGCTTTACCTGCTGGGCAAGAACGACCGGCCCACCGGCACATTCACTTTCGCCGAGTTGCTCGCCCACGAGTTGGCGGTGGAGCGGGCCACCCGGCTCGGCGGCTCCTAAGCGTTCTGGGCCGTGGAACCGGCCCCGACCGGTGCCTGCAGCTCGGCGCTGGTGAGCAGGCGCTCCAGCGCCGCCTCGACCTCGGCCTTCCAGCCCAGGCCCTTGTCCAGCTCCAGGCGCAGCCGCGGGAAGTACGTATGTGGCGCCACCACAACGAAGCCCACGTCCTTCAGGAACTCCGCGTCGATGACGCAGTGGTCGACGGTGCAGTCGCCGAGGGCCTCCAGCACCGGTCGCACGTCGGGGTCCGCCGCCCCGGGATCCTGTAGCTCCGACGCCGCCGGCGTGCGGCCGAAGGCCTCCAGCGCCCGCACCCCGCGCCGGACCAGCTCGTCGATGACGCGGGCCAGGAGGCTGTGCGGCAGGTCGTCGGCGTGCGGGCCGGGCTCGATGCCCATCGACGTCAGCAGCACGGCGTCCGCGGACACCGGGGCGGTGGGAAAGCGGTGCGCCCGCGGAACCGCCCGCGGGGGTGCGTAGAGGACGTAGCCCAGGCACGCCGGCTCGGCAAGGCTGTGCTCGTCGGGGACCGCCGTCGCGACCTGACCGCACGAGCCCCACTCCAGCATCACCATCGACAACCAGGCTTCCTTTTCGAATTCGGGATCGGCGAGGTGGTCCTGGTTACCGAGGGTGGCGGGGTCGACCTCCCAGAACACGCAGCGGCGCGCGTGCTTCGGAAGATGCTCGAAGGCTTCGAGCCGCAGCGGCATGATTCGAGCAGACACTAGCCTCCTGACATGCACCAGCAACCCCTCCAGGATAGGAGAGTTTTCCGTCGGGCGGCCAGTATCGGCGCAGCCACGTGCGCGGGCCGGCCGGTCTGCCTCCCGCCCGGCAACATCCGATCCGCCGGAATCCGAAATTGGTTGGCGCCCAACGGTTCTCCGGCACAACGCGGCCCTGGGGGCGGGCCGACGCGCCCCGAATCCCGCCCGGTGTCACAGTGACGTAATTACACCGTGTGGCCGGTCACGGGTTGGGCGGGGTCATCACGTCGATGATCCGCTGCAGGTCCTCCACCGAGGCGAACTCCACCACGATCCGCCCCTTGCGTTTGCCCAGGCTGACCGTCACGCGCGTGTCGAAGGTGTTCGACAGCCGGTCAGCAACGTCTTGCAGGCCCGGCATCTGGATCGGCTTGCGCCGCGGGGGTGCTGGCTTGGTCGCCTCGCCGCGATTGGCCAGGGTGACCGCTTCCTCGGTGGCGCGCACGGACAGGCCCTCCGCGACGATCCGCCCGGCCAGTTCCTCCTGCGCCTCGGGGCCGGCCTCCAGCGACAGCAGCGCCCGGGCATGACCGGCCGACAGCACGCCCGCCGCCACCCGGCGCTGGACCGCGATCGGCAGTTTGAGCAGCCGGATCATGTTGGTGATCAGCGGGCGCGACCGGCCGATGCGGGCCGCCAGTTCGTCGTGGGTGACGCCGAACTCGTCGAGCAGCTGTTGGTAGGCCGCCGCTTCTTCGAGCGGGTTCAGCTGTACGCGATGGATGTTCTCCAGCAGCGCGTCGCGCAGCAGGGTGTCATCCGCGGTCTCGCGCACGATGGCCGGGATGGTGGCCAGGCCCGCCTCCTGGGCGGCCCGCCAGCGCCGCTCCCCCATCACGATCTGGTACCGCGCGCCGCTCTGCGTCCCGGACACCGCCCGCACCACGATGGGCTGCAAGAGGCCGAACTCGCGGATGGAGTGCACCAGCTCGGACAGCGCCTCCTCGTCGAACACCTGGCGTGGCTGGCGGGGGTTGCGCTCGATGTCGGTCAGCGGGATCTCGCGGTACACCGCGCCCACCGAGGCGGCGTCCGGTACCGGGCCCCCGATCAGCACGTCCGCGGCCGCGTCGCCCATCCGCGGGCCAAGGGTTGCGGGCCCGGAGTCGCCCTCGGCGGGACCGGTGGGAATCAGCGAAGCCAGGCCCCGGCCGAGGCCGCCCCTCTTGCGTAACGGCTGCGTCATGGTCGTCCCTTCCGGTCGTCAGTCGCGTAGCGCGAGTTCGCGACTCGCGTCGAGGTAGCTCATCGCCCCGCGCGAACCGGGGTCGTAGTCGATGATCGTCATGCTGTAGCCGGGCGCCTCCGAGACCTTGACGCTGCGCGGGATCACCGTGCGCAACACCTTGCTGCCGAAGTACCGGCGCACCTCGTCGGCCACCTGGTCGGCCAGCTTGGTCCGCCCGTCGTACATCGTGAGGATGACGGTGGTCACGTCGAGCCGGGGATTCAGGTGGGCCTTCACCATCTCGATGTTGCGCATCAGCTGTGACACCCCCTCGAGCGCGTAGTACTCGCACTGGATCGGGATCATCACCTCGGGCGCGGCGACGAGCGCATTGATGGTCAGCAGCCCGAGCGACGGCGGGCAGTCGATGAAGACGTAGTCGAAGTCGAACTGGTCCAGCGCGGCCAAGGCGGTGCGCAGCCGGTTCTCGCGGGCAACCATGCTCACCAATTCGATCTCGGCGCCCGCCAGATCGATCGTCGACGGGACGCAGAACAGGCGGTCGCTGTGCGGGCTGCGGCGCAGCGCGTCCTGTAGCGAGACCTCGCCGAGGAGCACCTCGTACGAGGAGGGCGTGCCGGACTGCCGGTCGGTGATGCCCAGCGCCGTGCTCGCGTTGCCCTGCGGGTCGAGGTCGATGACGAGCGTCTTGAGTCCCTGCACGGCGAGCGCCGCGGCGAGGTTGACCGCCGTGGTGGTCTTGCCGACGCCGCCCTTTTGGTTCGCGACCGTGAACACCCGGCGGTGGTCGGGCCGGCGCAACGGCGGATAGGTCGTGTGGAGAACCCGCATGGCGCGCTCCGCGGCAGCACCGATCGGGGTGTCGTATTCGGCGGATGTTTCACGTGAAACATGCGGCACGGCATCCGCCGCCGGTGACGGCGCGACGGGTGGCGGCGCGACGGGTGGCGGCGCGGCGGCGGGCCAGTCACGCGGAGAACTCATCGGTGTCCCCTGTTCCCCATCCGCTGCGACCCGTGCCGCGACCGCTCTCCGCGCCGCGCCAACACCACGGTCGCGGGCGGACGCAAATAGTTCGCGCCACATGTGACCACCCTGGCATCAACGGCGCCCGGAGCCGCCATCACACGCCGGTGCGCCTGGAGTTCGTCCGCGGCGCGCTCCCCCTTGATGGCCACCATCCGGCCGCCCGGTCGTAGCAAGGGCATGCTCCACTTCGTCAACTTGTCCAACGCTGCAACCGCTCGCGACACCGCCGCGTCCCTTCCGCCGTACCGTTCCCGCACCCAAGGTTCCTCGGCCCGGCCGCGCACCACCTCGACGGCCAACCCTAGTTCGGCGACCACCTCGTTGAGAAACTGGCTCCGCCGCAGCAGCGGCTCGAGAAGGACGACCTGGAGGTCGGGCCGCGCGATCGCCAACGGTATCCCCGGCAGCCCCGCGCCGCTGCCGATGTCCACCACCCGGTCGCCCGCATCCAACAGCTCGCCAACCACCGCGCTGTTGAGCAGGTGGCGCTCCCACACCCGGCCCACCTCCCGCGGCCCGAGCAGCCCGCGCTCGACTCCGTCAGACGCCAGCAGTTCGGCATACCGCTGCGCGATATATATGCGTGTCCCGAAGATCGCGGATGCCGCCTCGAGCGGAGGGCCCGGTTCGGACGCGGCGGTCGGCGCGGCGGAGCCCGGCATCCGCTCCAAACGACCGACATGTTTCACGTGAAACATCCCCTGATCTTCTCGACGCCGCTAGCGACGCCGACACGAACTACACAGTTGTAACTCCTAGTCGAGCAGCACGACGACGCGGCGCGACGGCTCCACGCCCTCGCTCTCGCTGTGAACCCCGGGAACGGCCGCCACGGCGTCGTGGACGATCTTGCGCTCGAACGGCGTCATCGGCGCGAGCTCCTCGCGCTCCCCGCTGTCCAGCACCCGGCGAGCGACCTCGTCGCCCAGCGCGGCGAGCTCCTCCCGCCGCCGGCGCCGCCAGCTTGCAATGTCGAGCATGAGCCGGCTGCGCACGCCGGTCTTCTGGTGCACCGCCAGCCGGGTGAGCTCCTGCAGGGCGTCGAGCACCTCGCCGCCGCGGCCCACCAACTTGTTCAGGTCGTCGCTGCCGTCGATGCTCACCACCGCGCGGTTGCCCTCGACGTCCAGGTCGATGTCGCCGTCGAAGTCCAACAGGTCCAGCAACTCCTCGAGGTAGTCGCCGGCGATCTCCCCTTCGGCGACCAATCGCTCCTCCAGGTCGTCGCCCTCGCCGCCGGCGCCATCCGCCGCGGCTTCGCCCTCGGGCGCGTCCTCGACCGGTGGCTCGACGTCGACGTCGGATTCGGTGGTGTGTGCGTCCGTCATGCCCTTCTCTCCCTCAATCCACGGGTCCCGATCTGTTGGGCTCACACCTCTGCGATGCGGCCCCACAGCATTGCGCACCCTGGTCAGCGTTTGCGTTTTTTCGGTCGCGCCCCGGGCCTCGGGGTGCGGTTGCCGTTGGGTCCGGGCGGCTTCGGCTTGTCCGATCCGGCCGCCCTGGTCTCCCGGACTTCGGAGCCGCCGGAGCCCGCCTTCGCCGACCCCGGTTCCGCACCGTCGCCCACCGCCGAGCCGTCGCCGCTCGCCGCGGCCGCCCTCGGATTGCGCTTGGGTTTGGCCCCCGGTGCCGGCGCGTTCGCCGCCCGGCGCTTGATGGCTTCCTGCTTCTTGGCCTCTTCCTCTTTTTCGATCTTGCCGAACACGTAGTGCTGCTGGCCGAAGGTCCAGATGTTGTTCGCGAACCAGTACAGGATGATCGCGAGCGGAAGGAAAGGGCCACCGACG
This sequence comes from Mycobacterium sp. NGS26, assembly GCF_059813025.1. Classification (NCBI taxonomy): domain Bacteria; kingdom Bacillati; phylum Actinomycetota; class Actinomycetes; order Mycobacteriales; family Mycobacteriaceae; genus Mycobacterium; species Mycobacterium sp. NGS26. Next base: position 435,187 of record NZ_JCALDU010000004.1, on the reverse strand, counting down.
ACCACGCCGAGCGGAAACACATACAGCGCAAGCTTGTTCATCATCGCGGTCTGCGGGTTCGCCGCCGCCTCGGGGCTCTGCCGCGCGACGGACGCGCGGCTGTTGAAGTACGTTGCGATGCCGGCGAGGATCATGATCGGCGCACCGACGGCGATCACCGCGGGCCGGCTGAAGTGGGTGAAGGCGTCCAACCCCGTGCGCTGGGTCATGAAGGCGCCGATCGGGGCGCCGAACAGGTTCGCGTCCAGGAAGTGACCGACGTCGGCCGGAGTGAAGACGTAGTTGCCGGTCATCCGGTTCTGGGTGACCGACAGGTGCGGCTGGCCGAAGCCCCCGGTGGTTCGGTTGAACGACCGCAACACGTGATACAGCCCGAGGAACACGGGGATCTGGGCCAGCATCGGCAGGCAGCCCAGGATCGGGTTGAAGCCGTGCTCGCGCTGCAGCTTCTGCATCTCGAGCGCCATGCGCTGACGATCCTTGGCGTACTTCTTCTGCAGCGCCTTGATCTGTGGTTGCAGCTCCTGCATCTGTCGGGTGGTGCGGATTTGCCGCACGAACGGGTGGTACAGCAGCGCGCGCAGGGTGAAGACCAAGAACATCACCGACAGCGCCCAGGCGAAGAAGTTCGACGGGCCCAGCACGGCGGCGAACAACTTGTACCAGACCCACATGATCCACGACACCGGGTAGTAGATGATGTCGAGGCTGAAGAAATCAAACAAAAGCTTCACTCTCCCCTCGCGTCGCCGGGGAGCCCCAGGCGTCGCTCGCATGGTCGGAGTCCGCCCGGCATTCGTGGCGCTCCGGTATCGGGTCCCATCCTCCCCGATGCCATGGTCCACACTTGGCCAGCCTTGCCGCCGCCAGCCAGCCGCCGCGGATCAGCCCGTACTCGGTGAGCGCATCGACCGCGTACCGGCTGCACGTCGGAACGAAGCGACACGTCGCCGGCCGCAGCGGCGACACCATGTGCCGGTACAGCTGGATGAGAAAGATCAGCCCCCGCGCGACGGTCCTGCCCGCACCCCCGGCGGCTGCGCGCCCTCGCGCCCACCCGCTCACCGGCCGGCACCCGCCAACTCGCAACCCCGGTGCAGGGCGCTTCGCAGCTGTTGCTCCAGCCGGGCCGACGATGCCTGCCGGCTGCCCGGTAACGCCCGGATCACCACCAGGTCGGATGGGTCGAGGTCGCCGAGCATGGTTCGGACGACGTGTCGCAGCCGGCGCGCGACCCGGTGCCGTTCGACCGCCGACCCCACCGCCTTGCCGATGATCAGGCCGACCCGCGGGCCATCGCCCCCGCCGTCGTTCCCCCGGCGAACGTGCACGACGACATCCGCCCGGCCCGTGCGCGCCCCGTACCTCACGGTCGCGTCGAACTCCGTCGACCGCCTCATACGGTTACGTGCGGGTAGCACCGCCAAAAGACCTGACGTTGCGATCAGGCAGACAGCGCGCGGCGGCCCTTGCGGCGCCGGTTGGACACGATGGAACGCCCCGCTCGGGTCCGCATTCGCAGCCGGAAGCCGTGCACGCGGGCCCGGCGCCGGTTATTCGGCTGGAAAGTCCGCTTGCCCTTGGCCACGGCGTTCTCCTCGTTGTGTCTAACTCAAGCTTTCCCACCCGTCCGGCCGTTCACGATTCACGACTGTGGTTCGTGGGTCGGTCGGAGGCGGTCTCGCTACTGGCCGGCGCGGTCCCCAGACGGTTCAACCTGGGTCGCAGCCGTATCGCCGACTTTCGGGCGACTGTTTGAGGGTACTGACGCGTGTTCGCCGGGTCAAACCTGGCTCAAACCTGGCCTCCCCCAACGGACCCGCGCTGCAACGGTGGGTGAAAACATTCGTTCTCGACGCCCCGCTCCGGCCCGCACCCGTGCCCGGCCGAAGCACGCCCCAAAGAACTCTAAATTGGCCAATTGGAATGCAGCAGAACGGTTGGCAGCCGCACGGAAAACTGTTAGCTTCGGGCAATGCCGTTTCAGGGTGAGGCGGCGCTCGACGACGAAGCGAGGATGGCGGATCGACTAGCTGCCTAGGCGCCCCTGCCCGGGTTGTCGGCAGCGCGGAGATCGCGAGCCGTCGCCGCAAGGCTGCGGCTCGTTTACGCTCATCCTGTCCACACCTGTGTATAAGTATGTGGACAGTTGCTTTGTCGCCAAGCGTGATTGTTTCTCGACGTCGGACCAGGGAGATACGTCGTTGACCGATGACCCCGGTTCCAGTTTCACCACCGTGTGGAACGCGGTCGTCTCCGAACTCAACGGCGAGCCCACCGCGGACGGCGTAGCCGCCAATCGCACCGCCCTCATCACTCCCCTGACCCCTCAGCAAAAGGCGTGGCTGAACCTGGTCCAGCCGCTCACCATCGTCGAGGGGTTTGCCCTGCTGTCGGTCCCGAGCAGTTTCGTCCAGAACGAGATCGAGCGTCACCTGCGCGCGCCCATCACCGACGCGCTCAGCCGCCGGCTCGGGCAGCAGGTCCAGCTCGGGGTGCGCATCGCGCCGCCGTCGGACGACGCCGAGGACACCCTGCAGTCGCAAACCGATGCCTTTGCCGACGACGCCGATCTCGACACCTTGAACGACGGCGACGAGGGTTACGAAAACGGTGAACCCGTCATCACCGCCGAGCAGGGCTGGCCGAACTACTTCACCGAACGCCCGCACACCATCGACCCGGCCATCGCCGGCGGAACCAGCCTCAACCGCCGCTACACCTTCGACACCTTCGTCATCGGCGCCTCGAACCGATTCGCGCACGCGGCGGCCCTCGCCATCGCCGAAGCCCCGGCCCGCGCCTACAACCCGCTGTTCATCTGGGGCGAGTCCGGCCTCGGCAAGACGCACCTGCTACACGCGGCCGGCAACTACGCGCAGCGATTGTTCCCCGGCATGCGGGTCAAGTACGTTTCCACCGAGGAATTCACCAACGACTTCATCAACTCGCTGCGCGACGACCGCAAGGTTGCGTTCAAGCGCAGCTACCGCGACGTCGACGTGCTGCTCGTCGACGACATCCAGTTCATCGAGGGCAAGGAAGGTATCCAGGAGGAGTTCTTCCACACCTTCAACACACTGCACAACGCCAACAAGCAGATCGTCATCTCCTCCGACCGCCCACCCAAGCAGCTCGCCACCCTCGAGGACCGGCTGAGGACGCGGTTCGAGTGGGGCCTGATCACCGACGTGCAGCCACCCGAGCTGGAAACCCGCATCGCCATCTTGCGCAAGAAGGCACAGATGGAACGGCTCGCGGTGCCCGACGACGTGCTCGAGCTGATCGCCAGCAGCATCGAACGCAACATCCGCGAGCTGGAGGGGGCCCTCATCCGGGTCACCGCGTTCGCGTCGTTGAACAAGACGCCGATCGACAAGTCGCTGGCCGAGATCGTCCTGCGTGACCTGATCGCCGACGCCAGCACCATTCAGATCAGCGCGGCGACCATCATGGCCGCCACCGCCGAATACTTCGATACCACCGTCGAGGAGCTCCGCGGCCCCGGCAAGACCCGTGCGCTGGCGCAGTCACGACAGATCGCCATGTACCTGTGCCGCGAGCTCACCGACCTGTCCCTGCCCAAGATCGGCCAAGCGTTCGGTCGCGACCACACCACCGTCATGTACGCCCAGAAAAAGATCCTGTCCGAGATGGCCGAGCGGCGCGAGGTGTTCGATCACGTCAAGGAGCTCACCACCCGCATCCGGCAGCGCTCCAAGCGCTGACTTCCGCCCTCCGCGGCAGACTATTTTCAAAAAACTTCTCACTCCCCCGTCACACCGGCCACACACCCGTCGTGTGCGCAGCCCTGTGCACAACCCGTCGAGCAATCGTGCATTGATCGGCCGCGCTCCACACGCTCCGGCTCGATCCCCAACGGCTCCACACACCCCACACAGTTGTCAACGTCGTCATCCACACCCGGCCCGCACCCCTACCTGGGTCAAGATCACGCTGTCCCCAACGTCCACACCCCTTACTACTGCTACTGAGTTATCTCGGTTGTTTCTTCTTTGAAGAACGGCGCTGGGGAAGCTTGGTTACGCTGGCGTCGGAAGGCCCGCGTGACCGTGCTTGTCGGCCTTCGCGATTAGCTTTCAAGATGGCCGCAGAGGATCTACGGTTGTTCTTCGACTGCCCCGACGAGCGGGGCGGCCGGCCACTGGAATTCGGTAGGTGAGGGGACGCTATGGACACAGCGACGACGAGAGCTGGCCTCACCGACTTGAAGTTCCGTATGGTGCGGGAGTCTTTCGCCGACGCGGTGTCGTGGGTGGCGAAGAACCTGCCGACCAGGCCGGCGGTGCCGGTGCTGTCCGGCGTGCTGTTGACCGGCTCCGACGAGGGCCTGACGATCTCCGGGTTCGACTACGAGGTGTCCGCCGAGGCGCAGGTTGCGGCCGAAATAGCCTCTCCCGGAAGCGTTTTGGTGTCCGGACGGCTGTTGTCGGACATCACCCGGGCGTTGCCGGACAAGCCGGTGGACTTCTATGTGGACGGCAACCGGGTCGCGCTGACCTGCGGAAGTGCCAGGTTTTCGTTGCCGACGATGGCGGTGGAGGATTACCCGACGCTGCCGGTGTTGCCGGAGGACACCGGCACGTTGCCGGCGGACCTGTTCGCCGAGGCGATCGGTCAGGTCGCCATCGCGGCCGGCCGGGACGACACGCTGCCGATGTTGACCGGGATCCGGGTCGAGATCTCGGGCGACAAGGTGGTTTTGGCCGCCACCGACCGGTTCCGTCTCGCGGTTCGCGAGCTGACCTGGACGGCGTTGTCACCGGATGTGGAGGCGGCGGTGCTGGTGCCGGCGCGGACATTGTTCGAGGCCGCCAAGGCCGGCATCGACGGTTCCGAGGTTCGTCTGTCGCTGGGCGCCGGGATGGGGGTCGGGAAGGACGGGCTGCTGGGCATCAGCGGTGACGGCAAACGCAGCACAACCCGCCTGCTGGACGCGGAGTTCCCGAAGTTCCGGCAGCTGTTGCCGGCCGAACACACCGCGGTGGCCACGATCAACGTCGCCGAGCTGACCGAGGCCATCAAGCTGGTCGCGCTGGTCGCGGACCGGGGCGCGCAGGTGCGCATGGAATTCGCCGACGGCATGCTGCGGCTTTCCGCCGGCGCCGACGACGTCGGCCGGGCCGAGGAGGACCTGGCCGTCGATTTCGCCGGGGAGCCGTTGACGATCGCGTTCAACCCGACCTACCTGACCGACGGGCTCGGGTCGGTGCACGCGGAGCGGGTGTCGTTCGGGTTCACCACCCCGGGCAAGCCGGCCCTGCTGCGGCCCGCGCTCGACGACGACAGCCATCCGACGGGCAACGGCCCGTTTTCCGCCCTGCCGACGGACTACGTGTACCTGCTGATGCCCGTGCGGTTGCCCGGCTAGGTGTACGTCCGGCAGTTGGGGCTGCGCGATTTCCGGTCCTGGGCGCAGGCCGATCTCGAATTGGAGCCGGGCCGGACGGTGTTCGTCGGCCCGAATGGGTTCGGCAAGACGAATCTGGTTGAGGCACTGTGGTATTCGAGCACACTGGGCTCGCACCGGGTGGGAACCGACGCGCCGCTGATCCGGGCGGGCCAGCCCCGCGCGGTGATTTCGACGATCGTCGTCAACGAGGGCAGGGAGTGCGCAGTTGATCTGGAGATCGCCGCAGGGCGGGCCAACAAGGCGCGGCTGAACCGTTCACCGGTGCGCAGCACGCGCGAGGTGCTCGGGGTGCTGCGGGCGGTGCTGTTTGCCCCGGAAGACCTGGCTTTGGTCCGCGGCGATCCGGCGGACCGCCGGCGCTACCTCGACGATCTGGCGACGGTGCGCCGGCCGACGGTCGCCGGCGTGCGGGCGGACTACGACAAGGTGCTGCGCCAGCGCACCGCGCTGCTCAAGTCGTTGTCGGGGGCGAGGCATCGGGGCGCCCGGGGCGCCCTGGACACCCTCGACGTGTGGGACAGCCGGCTGGCCGGGCACGGCGCCGAATTGATGGCCGCCCGCATCGACCTGGTGAACCAGCTGGCGCCCGAGGTGGAAAAGGCCTATCAGTTGCTGGCGCCGGGATCCCGGGTGGCCGCGATTGGTTACCGGGCGAGCGTGGATGGCGTGGGGGGCCCCGATCCCGAGTTTCTCGAAGCCGCGTTGCTGGCGGCGTTGTCGGAGCGCCGCGACGCCGAACTGGAGCGCGGGATGTGTCTGGTGGGCCCACACCGCGACGACCTGGAGTTGCGGCTCGGCGATCAACCGGCCAAAGGCTTTGCGAGCCACGGGGAGTCATGGTCGTTCGCGGTGGCGTTGCGGCTGGCGGCGTACGAGTTGTTGCGGGCCGACGGAAGCGAGCCGGTGTTGTTGCTCGACGACGTGTTCGCCGAACTCGACGCGGCCCGCCGCCGGGCGTTGGCTTCGGTGGCCGAAGCGGCGGAGCAGGTATTGGTGACCGCGGCGGTGCTCGAAGATATCCCGGCCGAGTGGGACGCTAGGCGGGTGCACATCGACTTGCGCGACGAGGACTCGGGACGAGTATCGGTGGTGCGGGCATGACCGGCGACGGATCGGACCCTAACCGCGGTGCGCCACCCGGTGGTCCGTCGGGCATCGACCTGGTGCGGCGGACCCTGGAGGAAGCCCGCGCCGCCGCTCGCGCGCAGGGCAAGGACGCCGGCCGCGGGCGCGGCGCGCCTCCCGCCCCGCGTCGTGTCGCGGGACAACGGCGCAGCTGGTCGGGGCCCGGGCCCGACAGCCGGGATCCCCAGCCACTGGGCAGGCTCGCGCGCGATCTGGCGAAAAAGCGAGGCTGGTCCGCCCATGTCGCCGAGGGCACGGTGCTCGGCCACTGGCCGTCGGTGGTCGGGCACCAGATCGCCGACCACGCGAGCCCGACCGCGCTGAACGACGGGGTGCTCAGCGTGGCGGCCGAATCGACCGCGTGGGCGACCCAGCTGCGGATGATCCAGGCACAGATCCTGGCCAAGATCGCCGCGGCGGTCGGCAACGGCGCGGTGACGTCGCTGAAAATCACCGGACCCGCCGCCCCGTCCTGGCGCAAGGGCCCACGGCACATCGCCGGCAGGGGACCCCGCGACACCTACGGATAACGGAACCCGACGGGCCGGTGCAACGTCATAACAGCGACGTCTCAGAGCCGCCAGGACGGAACGCACCCGCATCTCAAACGTCCGGACGCACCGGGAATGAAGAAATCGAGCGCACGGCGCGGCCAGATAGGTAGAAACGCGCCCAGAAAATCGGTGCGGACCACCTCTCACGGTAGAGTGAAGAGGTGCGACTGTTGCGGTGACGGACCGCCCGCATGAAACCCCAAGGAGAGCATTCCGACCGTGGCTGCCCAGAAGAAGAAGGCACAAGACGAATACGGCGCTTCAGCGATCACCGTGCTCGAGGGGCTGGAGGCGGTCCGCAAACGCCCGGGCATGTACATCGGGTCCACCGGTGAGCGGGGACTGCACCACCTGATCTGGGAGGTCGTCGACAACTCGGTGGACGAGGCGATGGCCGGTTACGCCACCCAGGTCGACGTGCGCCTGCTCGACGACGGCAGCGTCGAGGTCACCGACAACGGGCGCGGCATCCCGGTGGCCATGCACGCCACGGGCGCGCCGACCGTCGACGTCGTGATGACGCAACTGCACGCCGGCGGCAAGTTCGGCGGGGAGAACAGCGGCTACAACGTCAGCGGCGGTCTGCACGGGGTCGGTGTGTCGGTGGTCAACGCGCTGTCGACCCGGCTCGAGGTGGAGATCGCCCGCGACGGGCACGAGTGGTCCCAGTACTACGACCACGCGGTGCCGGGCACCCTCAAACAGGGCGAGGCCACCAAGAAGACGGGAACCACCATCAGGTTCTGGGCCGACCCCGACATCTTCGAAACCCTCGAATACGACTTCGAGACGGTGGCGCGCCGGCTGCAGGAAATGGCCTTCCTCAACAAGGGATTGACGATCAATCTCACCGACGAGCGGGTGACCAACGAGGAAGTCGTCGACGACGTGGTCAGCGACACCGCCGATGCGCCCAAATCCGCCGAGGAGAAGGCGGCGGAGTCGACCGCCCCGCACAAGGTCAAGCACCGCACTTTTCATTACCCGGGCGGCTTGGTGGATTTCGTCAAGCACATCAACCGCACCAAGAACCCGATCCAGCAGAGCATCATCGACTTCGAGGGCAAGGGGACCGGCCACGAGGTCGAGATCGCGATGCAGTGGAACGGCGGATACTCGGAGTCGGTGCACACCTTCGCCAACACCATCAACACCCATGAGGGCGGCACCCACGAGGAGGGCTTCCGCAGCGCGCTGACGTCGGTGGTCAACAAGTACGCCAAGGACAAGAAGCTGCTGAAGGACAAGGACCCCAACCTCACCGGCGACGACATCCGCGAGGGCCTGGCGGCGGTGATCTCGGTCAAGGTCAGCGAGCCGCAGTTCGAGGGCCAGACCAAGACGAAGCTGGGCAACACCGAGGTCAAGTCGTTTGTGCAGAAGGTGTGCAACGAGCAACTCACGCACTGGTTCGAGGCCAACCCCTCGGAAGCCAAAACCGTTGTGAACAAGGCGGTCTCGTCGGCACAGGCGCGGATCGCGGCGCGCAAGGCGCGCGAGCTGGTGCGCCGCAAGAGCGCCACCGATCTCGGGGGACTGCCCGGCAAGCTTGCCGACTGCCGCTCCACCGACCCGCGGAAGTCGGAACTGTATGTGGTCGAGGGTGATTCGGCCGGCGGCTCGGCCAAGAGCGGCCGCGACTCGATGTTCCAGGCGATCCTGCCGTTGCGCGGCAAGATCATCAACGTCGAGAAGGCCCGCATCGACCGGGTGCTGAAGAACACCGAAGTCCAGGCGATCATCACCGCGCTGGGAACCGGGATTCACGACGAGTTCGACATCACCAAGTTGCGCTACCACAAGATCGTGCTGATGGCCGACGCCGACGTCGACGGGCAGCACATCTCGACGCTGCTGTTGACGTTGTTGTTCCGGTTCATGCGGCCGCTCATCGAAAACGGGCACGTGTTCCTGGCGCAGCCACCGCTGTACAAGCTGAAGTGGCAGCGGTCCGACCCCGAATTCGCCTACTCCGATCGCGAGCGCGACGGTCTGCTGAAGGCGGGGCTGAAGGCCGGCAAGAAGATCAACAAGGAAGACGGCATCCAGCGCTACAAGGGTCTGGGCGAGATGGACGCCAAAGAATTGTGGGAGACCACGATGGACCCCACCGTGCGGGTGCTGCGCCAGGTCACCCTGGACGACGCGGCGGCCGCCGACGAGTTGTTCTCCATCCTGATGGGCGAGGACGTGGACGCGCGCCGGAGCTTTATCACCCGCAACGCCAAAGATGTTCGCTTCCTGGACGTTTGATAACCCGAGGAACAAATGACTGACACCACGTTGCCGCCGGGCGACGAAGCCGGCGACCGCATCGAACCTGTCGACATCCAGCAGGAGATGCAGCGCAGCTACATCGACTACGCGATGAGCGTGATCGTGGGCCGTGCGCTGCCCGAGGTGCGCGACGGCCTCAAACCGGTTCACCGCCGGGTGCTCTACGCGATGTACGACTCCGGGTTCCGCCCGGACCGCAGCCACGCGAAGTCGGCGCGCTCGGTCGCCGAGACCATGGGCAACTACCATCCGCACGGCGATGCGTCGATCTACGACACGCTGGTGCGCATGGCGCAGCCGTGGTCGCTGCGCTATCCGCTCGTCGACGGGCAGGGCAACTTCGGTTCCCCGGGCAACGATCCGCCGGCCGCGATGCGCTACACCGAAGCGCGATTGACTCCGTTGGCGATGGAGATGCTGCGCGAAATCGACGAGGAGACAGTCGATTTCATTCCAAACTATGACGGCCGGGTGCAGGAGCCGACGGTGCTGCCCAGCCGGTTCCCCAACCTGCTGGCCAACGGCTCCGGCGGCATCGCGGTCGGCATGGCGACCAACATCCCGCCGCATAACCTGCGCGAGCTCGCCGACGCGGTGTTCTGGTGCCTGGACAACCATGAGGCCGACGAGGAGGCGACCCTGGCCGCCGTCATGCAGCGGATCAAGGGCCCCGACTTCCCCACCTCAGGTTTGATCGTCGGCTCGCAGGGCATCGCCGACGCGTACAAGACCGGCCGCGGCTCCATCCGGATGCGCGGCGTGGTGGAAGTCGAAGAAGCCAGGGGCAAAACGTCTTTGGTCATCACCGAGTTGCCGTATCAGGTCAACCACGACAACTTCATCACCTCGATCGCCGAGCAGGTGCGCGACGGGAAACTGGCCGGCATCTCCAACATCGAGGACCAGTCCAGCGACCGGGTCGGCCTGCGCATCGTCATCGAGCTCAAGCGCGACGCCGTCGCCAAGGTGGTGCTCAACAACCTCTACAAGCACACCCAGCTGCAGACCAGCTTCGGCGCCAACATGCTGGCCATCGTCGACGGGGTGCCCCGGACGCTGCGGCTCGATCAGCTGATCCGCCACTACGTCGCTCATCAGCTCGACGTCATCGTGCGGCGCACCACCTACCGGCTGCGCAAGGCCAACGAGCGCGCCCACATCCTGCGCGGTCTGGTCAAGGCGCTCGACGCGCTGGACGAGGTCATCGCGCTGATCCGCGCGTCGGAAACCGTCGACATCGCCCGGGCCGGCCTGATCGAGCTGCTGGACATCGACGAGATCCAGGCCCAGGCCATCCTCGACATGCAGCTGCGGCGCCTGGCCGCCCTGGAACGCCAGCGCATCATCGACGACCTGGCCAAGATCGAGGCCGAGATCGCGGACCTGGAAGACATCCTGGCCAAGCCGGAGCGGCAGCGCACGATCGTGCACGACGAGCTCGGCGAGATCGTCGAAAAGCACGGGGACGACCGTCGCACCCGGATCGTGGCCGCCGACGGCGAGGTCAGCGACGAGGACCTGATCGCTCGCGAGGACGTCGTCGTCACCATCACCGAAACCGGCTACGCCAAGCGCACCAAGACCGACCTGTACCGTAGCCAGAAGCGCGGCGGGAAGGGCGTGCAGGGCGCCGGGCTCAAGCAGGACGACATCGTGCGGCACTTCTTCGTCTGCTCGACGCACGACTGGATCCTGTTCTTCACCACCCAGGGCCGGGTCTATCGGGCCAAGGCCTACGAGCTGCCCGAGGCTTCGCGCACGGCGCGGGGCCAGCACGTGGCCAACCTGCTGGCTTTCCAGCCGGAGGAGCGCATCGCGCAGGTGATCCAGATCCGCGGCTACGAGGACGCCCCGTACCTGGTGCTGGCGACCCGCAACGGGCTGGTGAAGAAGACCAAGCTGACCGATTTCGACTCCAACCGCTCGGGCGGGATCGTGGCGATCAACCTGCGCGACGGCGACGAGCTGGTCGGCGCGGTGCTGTGCTCGTCCGACGAGGACCTGCTGCTGGTGTCGGCCAACGGGCAGTCCATCCGGTTCTCGGCCACCGACGAGGCGCTGCGCCCGATGGGCCGGGCGACCTCCGGCGTGCAGGGCATGCGGTTCAACACCGACGATTACCTGCTGTCGCTGAACGTGGTCCGCGAGGGCACCTACCTGCTGGTCGCGACCTCCGGGGGGTATGCCAAGCGCACCGCGATCGAGGAGTACCCGGTGCAGGGGCGCGGCGGCAAGGGCGTGCTGACCGTCCAGTACGACCGCCGGCGCGGCAGGCTGGTCGGGGCGCTGATCGTCGACGAGGACAGCGAGCTCTATGCCATCACCTCGGGCGGGGGCGTGATCCGCACCGCCGCGCGCCAGGTGCGCAAGGCGGGACGGCAGACCAAGGGCGTTCGGTTGATGAACCTGGGCGAGGGTGACACCCTGTTAGCCATTGCCCGCAACGCCGAAGCGAGCGCCGACGAGGCCGTCGGGGAGATCGACGGTGAGGAGTCGGACGGCTAGCGCGGTAGCGATGCGGGCAAGCGGCGACCCGCCGACGGAAGGGCAACTAGACTCAGCCCGACCGCAGACAAGACAGCCACCGCCCGGGGGGCCTTGGTACACACGTAAGGAGTCGGGGTGACTTCACCAAAGGAGCCGGGCGCCCCCAAAAAGGGCGACAGCCTGAACGGGGACGGTTCGGCCGACCGGGCGGGCGTCCACCGCGCGACGCCCGCGCAGGCCGGCCGCGCCGCGGACGCCGGTGACCCGCCGCCGCGGCAGCGAGCGAGCCGGCCCGCCCAGGCACCCCAGCCACCGCATCGCCCGGCCGAGCCGCCCGCCGAGCCGCGGCCCGCGGGCCCACCCTCGGGGATAGACGCCCGGCTGAACCGTTTCATCTCCGGCACCGCGGCGCCGGGGGCCGGCGCGTCGGGGCATCCGAAGGGCGCGCCGCAGGACTTCGACGCCCCGCCGCCCCGCGGTGACGGCCCGCCCGCCGAGGCCTACGCCAGCGAGTTGCCCGACCTGTCCGGCCCGATGCCGCGCACCGCGCAGCGCAAGCCCGCACCCGACCGCACAACTGAGGCGTCGACCGCGCCGGCGTCGGGCCGCTCGGCGACTGAGGACCGGGAAGGCCGCGAAAGCCGGTTCCAGGTGTCGCGGCGGACCCGCGGCCCGGTCCGGGCGAGCATGCAGATCCGCCGGATCGACCCGTGGAGCACGTTGAAGGTGTCCCTGTTGCTTTCGGTGGCGTTGTTCTTCGTGTGGATGATCGCGGTGGCGTTCCTGTACCTGGTGCTCGGCGGCATGGGTGTGTGGTCGAAGCTGAACAGCAACGTCGGTGACCTGCTGAACAACACCAGCGGCAGCAGCGGCGAGCTGGTCTCCAGCGGCACCATCTTCGGCGGCGCCGTGTTGATCGGCTTGGTCAACATCGTGCTGCTGACCGCGATGGCCACCATCGGTGCATTCGTCTACAACCTGACGACAGATCTGATCGGCGGCATCGAGGTGACCCTGGCTGACCGCGACTAGCGCGGTTCCCGGGTTTTGGGGAAGGGGCGGCGATTGCGGTAATCTCGTCGCTCGGCCGTACAGCGTGCGGGCCTATAGCTCAGGCGGTTAGAGCGCTTCGCTGATAACGAAGAGGTCGGAGGTTCGAGTCCTCCTAGGCCCACAACCATGTGCTCGTCCCGGCGTTACCTACGACTCGCATTGCCGCTGGCGTTGATCGCCGCGGCGGTGGTGGTGCGGTCACGGCGTGGGGTCGAGGTCTGGCACGTGGCCGCAGCCGATGCGCCCGATCACCGGTCGAGTCGTCCAGAGGGGCCTTAGCTCAGTTGGTAGAGCACTGCCTTTGCAAGGCAGGTGTCAGGGGTTCGATTCCCCTAGGCTCCACGTAGCCCCGACCGTCAGCGCTCAGCGGTCAGGTCCTCGCGCCGCTTCTGCCGGTTGATCGCCCCGGCGACAAGCCACACCACCGCCGCCAGTCCCCCGAAGCCCAGCGCCGAGGGCCACCACGGCGGGCCGGATTGCCTGGGCTCGTCGTGCTGCGCGGCCAGCGCCACTAGGAAGCCGCCGTTGTCGGTCGGCCCGGCGCCCGGCAGCGACTGGGTCTTGGTCACCGTGATCTGGGAGCGGCCGCCGGGATCATTGATGTGACCCCAGGCGAGGGTGGAGTCGTCGAGCAGGAAAGTGTCCTGACTGCCCGCGGGCTGGCTGTCGTCGTGGCCCACCAGGGCCACCTGGCCGACCTCCACGACCTGGTTGCCGGACGGCACGTCGGCCAACACGTCCTGGTCGACCTCCGGGGGCGCCGGCGGGTGGTAGTCCGGCGGCGGTGAGCCGGCGCCGCTGTCCGGCGGTATCCAGGCGCCTCCGGTGAAGCTGCCCGACGCCACATAGCTGTCGCCGACCGCGGTGAACGGGAACAGCCCGGCGGTGGCGACGTCGAGCACGATCCGGCCGCCGGCCGGCACGTACGCCTCCTGGCGCCCGCCGTTGTAGGAGAAGCGGAAGGTCATCGCCTGATTGAGCGGGTTGTACAGCGTGGGGCGGTGGTAGGCGTCGTAGTCGATGTAGTCCCAATGCCGCGGACGCACCAGCGACTGGTTGTCGGCCTTGACGACGTCGACGTTGCCGCCGTGGGCGCTGACCACATTTTGGACCTGGCGGTCGAAGTCCACCACCTGCAGCATCTGGTGCGCGGTGCCGGGATTGACCCTCGTCGGGGGCGCGGCCTTGGCGGCGCTGACCGCCGGCGGCGGGGCATCCAGCGGCTTCGGCGGGGCCACCAGCGGGGCGTTGCTCGGCGCGCCGGGGGCGCGCGGGGCGATCTTCGGGGCCTGCACCGGGACGGTGCTCGGGGCCGGGGGACTCGGCGGAATCACCTGCGGGACCTGCACCGGCGGCATGCTCGGCAGCGCGGGCTCCGGCAGCGGTCCCGGGGTCGGTTCCGGCACCCTGCTCGGCGGCGCCTGCGCCGGGCGGGGCGGCGGGTCCTCGTTACACACGCCGGTGTTCGAGGTGTGGTACGCGTTGACCAAAAACTGGCAGTACTGGCAGCGCTGGGGGGTCGCCCCGGCGCCCGCGCACGGAGCTGCGTGCACCGCACCGGGTGTGGCCACTGCCACCGAGAGCGGTGCGAAAGCTATGGCGGCTGCGGCCGCAATCCCGAGCGCTTTCATTTCCTACCGCAACCAGTGTCCCACTTCGGCGGGACCGTACCCCTCAGGGTCGCGGTTGCACGTCGACGCTGGGCGGACGCGGCGACGGCTCCGAGCGCTCACGGCGCGCCGAGCGCCGGGCGATGCTGAAGGCGACGGCGCCGCCGGCCAGGACCACGACGACGGCTCCGGCGATCAGCACGGGGCGCCTGCCGCGGCGGCGTTGGGACCGGCGCGCGTCCTGCAGCGCCTGCGGAAGGTTCGCGACCACCTCCTGCGCGGCGGCCAGCTCTTGGGCGAGAGTCTCCTGCGCCGCACCGATTTCGCGGGCCAGCCGGCCCTCCCGGTACCGCCGGCGCAGCCCCGACGCGGTCGACTGCGCGGAGTGCAACCCCAGCCCGACGACGCCCCGCGTGACGTCCACCGGTCCCAGCGTCGAGTAGGTCAGGCCTCGGGCCAATCGCTCACGGGGGGTCAACCGGTTGTCCGCCTGCGCGCTCATCTGTCGCCTTTCTGTGCCGCTCGTGGAGCCTACAGACTGCCACCAAAACGACGTCCGCGGGCAGACCCACACCCGGTGCGGGCATGCGCGTCGGTGATGGCAGACTGTGACCCCGTGACCAACAGCCCCTTTCAGACCGCTACCGCCACCCTGCACACCAACCGCGGGGACATCAAGATCGCATTGTTCGGGAATCACGCGCCCAAGACCGTCGCCAATTTCGTTGGCCTGGCGCAGGGCACCAAGGAGTACTCGACGCAGAACGCCTCGGGTAGCCCGTCCGGCCCGTTCTACGATGGCGCGGTCTTCCACCGGGTGATCAAGGGATTCATGATCCAGGGCGGCGACCCGACCGGCACCGGCCGCGGCGGCCCCGGCTACAAGTTCGCCGACGAGTTCCACCCCGAGCTGCAATTCGACAAGCCCTACTTGCTGGCGATGGCCAACGCGGGCCCGGGCACCAACGGCTCGCAGTTCTTCATCACCGTCGAGAAGACCCCGCACCTGAACCGGCGCCACACGATCTTCGGCGAGGTGGCCGACCCCGAATCGCGGAAGGTCGTCGACGCGATCGCGACGACGCCCACCGACGGCAACGACCGTCCCACCGATCCGGTGGTCATCGAGTCGATCACCATCTCCTGACCCGAATCGTGGCCGCCCCGGCGGCCACCGGCTAGCTTTCGCGCGACCCGGTGTAGCCGGCCTCGGTGAGCGCGTCGAGCACGTCGAGGGGTTCGGTTCCGAGGTCCCACCGGGAGAACACCACGAGCCCGCCGTCGACCGTTTCGACCTCGAGCAGGCGCATGTTGCGGGCCAGGCGGCGGAACTCGGTGATCCGGATGATCTTGATGTCGGGGCGGCGGAATTGCTGCGTCCGGAACCAGCCGCGGACGACCAGGCCGTCGGTCGTGATTGCCAGTTTCGGCCGCGCCCGCCACGTCGCGCCCGCAAACAAGATCAGGCCCGCCGCGGCAATCCCCGTCATGACGCGGCCCGGCGGGTCTGTGACGATGGTCACACTCGCGGTAGCCATCAATAACCCGGCGAGGCCACAACCAGCGATTCCCGCCGCGCGGGGCTCCCAATGAGTTTGCTGCACCTGCTTTCTACCCCCTCCCACCACTGCCGATGGAGTTATCCACAAGCGCTATCAACAGTGGGGATAAATCACACGCGTGTGATTGGGCGGTCACAACGTTGCTGGCGCAGTAACGGATTGACCCCAAGATGAATTCATTGCGGATTTGATCTTGGTCAGTGCCAGCGCATGGTGAGCAACAAACCGGTGATCATGAAGGCGAACGCGATCGCGTAGTTCCACGGACCCAGTTGCGCCATCCAGTTCAGCGCCGCCGGGGCCTGGCTGCCGACAGCGGCCAATTGAAACACCATCAACCACACCAGGCCGATCAGCATGAGGCCGACGAACAGCGCCACGAACCACACACTCGACGGCCCGACCTTCACCTTCACCGGGGTGCGGCTGACGGCGCTGACGGTGAAGTCGTTCTTCTTGCGGACCTTGGATTTGGGCACGGTTACCTCGGGGGTGTCGCGGCAATTACGCTACGAGACTAACCCACCTGGGCACCTGACCAGGAAACGGAGAGCCCGATGGACGACACGCGCCGCTCGCCGTGGCGCTTCGGCGTGCCGTTGGTGTGCCTGCTCGCCGGGTTGCTGCTGGCCGCCACGCACGGGGTGTCCGGCGGCGCCGAGATCCGCCGCAGCGATGCCCCACGCCTGGTCGACCTGGTCCGGGAGGCGCAGTCGTCGGTGAGTCATCTCAACGCCGAACGCGAGGCGCTGGCCGGCAAGCTCGATTCGATGCACGGCAGGTCTTCGAACGCGGCGTTGGCCGCGATGCTGCGACGGGCCGCCGAGCTGGCCGGCGAGGCGGGGCTGGATCCGGTGCACGGGCCGGGCCTGACGGTGACACTGCAGGACGCCCAGCGCGATGCCAACGGCCGGTTCCCGCGCGACGCGTCCCCCGACGACCTGGTGGTGCACCAGCAGGACATCGAGGCCGTCCTCAACGCGTTGTGGAGCGCCGGCGCCGAGGCGATCCAGATGCAGGACCAGCGGATCATCGGAACCTCGGTGCCGCGCTGCGTCGGGAACACGCTGCTGCTCAACGGCCGCACCTACAGCCCGCCGTACACGATCACCGCGATCGGTAACGCCGCGGCGATGCAGGCCGCGCTGGCCGCCGCCCCCCTGGTGACCCTCTACAAGCAGTACGTGGTCCGATTCGGGCTGGGCTACCGCGAGGAGGTCAGGCCCGACGTGCAGATCGTCGGCCACAGCGAACCGGTCCGGACGCATTTCGCCCGTCCCGCCGGCCCGGTCGGCTACTGAACAGCACTGAGCAGCGCCGGCGCACGCGCCAAACGGTACCCTGACACGATGCGGATCCTGGTTGTCGACAACTACGACAGCTTCGTTTTCAACCTGGTGCAGTACCTCGGGCAGCTCGGCGTCGAGGCGCAGGTGTGGCGCAACGACGACGCGCGATTGTCGGACAAGGCCACAGTGGCGACCCAGTTCGACGGGGTGCTGCTCAGCCCGGGGCCCGGCACCCCGGAACGCGCGGGAGCCTCGGTCGGCCTGGTGCGCGCGTGCGCGGCGGCGCGCACCCCGCTGCTCGGGGTCTGCCTGGGCCACCAGGCCATCGGCGTCGCATTCGGCGCCACCGTGGACCGCGCGCCGGAGCTGTTGCACGGCAAGACCAGCAACGTGTTTCACACCAATGTCGGTGTGCTGCAAGGACTTCCGGACCCGTTCACCGCGACCCGGTACCACTCGCTGACGATCCTGCCGGGGTCGCTGCCGGCGGTGCTGGAGGTCACCGCGCGCACCCGCAGCGGTGTCATCATGGCCGTGCGGCACACCGAGTTGCCCATCCACGGCGTCCAGTTCCACCCCGAGTCCATCCTGACCGAGGGCGGCCACCGGATGCTGGCCAACTGGCTGGCCTACTGCGGATGGGCGCGCGACGACACCCTGATCCGCCGGCTGGAAAACGACGTGCGCGCCGCGGTGCGGCCGCAATTGCCGGCCGATCCCGCTGCTACTGACCGAACTTCAGCGTGATGATCCCGTCCCGGTTGCAGCCGGCGCCGGGCGGCGGGTTCTGATAGACCACCCGGTGGGACTGGGAGCCGCCGGCATCCACGTCGGGTCCCTTGTCCAGCACCCCGGTCCAGCCGAGCGCGCGTAGCCGCGGCTCGGCGTCGGTCCAGAACATGCCGGACACGTCGGGCATCACGAACTGGTTGCCCTTGGACACCTGCAGTTCGATGACCGAATCGACCGGAACCGTCTGGCCCTTGGCCGGATTGGTGCCGACCACCTCCCCGGCCGGCCGGGTGCTGTCGACGGAGGCCTGGCTGAACTTGGTGAAGCCGTAGACGTTGAGGTTCTTCTGCGCGGCGTCCACGGTCTGCCCGGCGACGTCGGGCAGCTGCTTGGTCTCCGGCCCCGAGCCGACGATGATCGTGATCACGTTGGTGATCGCCGAGGTCTGGTTGGCCGGCGGGTTGGTCCCGATGACCTTGCCCATGAGCTCCGGGGTCGACGGCGAGTTCGCCTGCTTGAACTTGCTGAATCCGGCGGCGGTCAACTTCTTGACCGCGTCGCCGTAGTTCAGCGAGGAGACGTCGGGCACCTCGCGTTGTTCGGGACCGGTGGACACGTTGATGGTGATCTCGTCGCCGGCGCTCACCGAGGCGTTGGCCCCGGGGTCGGTGCTGATGACATGGTCGGGCGGGATCGCCGAGTCGGGCTTCTGCAGGGTGCGCGTCTTGAAGCCGCGATTCTGCAGCGCGGCGATCGCGTCGGCGGAGACCTGCCCCCGCATGTCGGGCACCTGGACGTCGCGGGTGCCGCCGCCGAAGGTGTTGAACGCGATGACGACGACGATCGTCAGCACCGCCAGCACGGCGACCGCGACAACCCAGCGGCCGATCGAACCACCCATGCGATCGTCGTCGCCGTCGTCGAGGGGCTGGCGCGGCAGCGGATCGGTGCGCGGACCCGCGAGGCTCGGGCCGGTGGACGCCAGCAGCGAGCTCCGCTCGGCGTCGGTCAGCACCTTGGGCGCCTCCGGCGGCTCGCCGTTGTGCACCCGCACCAGGTCCGCGCGCATCTCAGCGGCGGTCTGATAGCGGTTGTCGGGGTTCTTGGCCAGCGCCTTGAGCACGACCGCGTCCAGATCGGCGGAGATGCCCTCGTGTCGCTTCGACGGCGGGACCGGGTCCTCGCGCACGTGCTGGTAGGCGACCGAGACGGGTGAATCACCGGTGAAAGGCGGTTCGCCGGTGAGGATTTCGTAGAGAACACAGCCCAGCGAGTACACGTCGGACCGCGCGTCGACGGAATCGCCGCGGGCCTGCTCCGGGGACAGGTATTGGGCGGTGCCGATCACCGCGGCGGTCTGGGTGACGCTGTTGCTGTCGGCGATCGCGCGGGCGATGCCGAAGTCCATCACCTTGACCGCGTTGGTCGTGCTGATCATGATGTTCGCCGGCTTGACGTCGCGGTGGATGATCCCGTTCTGGTGACTGAAGTTCAGCGCCTGGCAGGCGTCGGCGATGATCTCGATGGCGCGCCGCGGCGGGAGCGGGCCGTCGGTGTGCACGATGTCGCGCAGGGTGACCCCGTCGACGTACTCCATGACGATGTAGGGCAGCGGGCCCGCCGCCGTCTCGGCCTCGCCGGTGTCGTAGACCGCGACGATGGACGGGTGGTTCAGCGCGGCGGCGTTTTGGGCCTCGCGCCGGAAGCGCAGGTAAAAGCTGGGGTCGCGGGCCAGGTCGGCGCGCAGCACCTTCACCGCGACGTCGCGGTGCAAACGAACGTCGCGGGCCAGGTGAACCTCGGACATTCCCCCGAAACCGAGGATGTCACCCAGTTCGTAGCGGTCGGACAGGTGCTGCGGGGTGGTCATTGCGGTGTCTCGTGTTGGGCCGGCGACGTGCTGGGCGCTACGGGGATTGCCCAGCCGAGTTCGGGCGGCCTGCTCCGAAGTCCAGAATTACCTACCGCCGCGGGATCCGTCCAATTGAGCCGCAGGCCGGGCGCCGAACCGCTGGGGGTCCTGGTCGCCGGCGGGGTCCCGGTGTCGGTGACGGTCGGGGCGGGTGTCTGCTGCTGCTCGTTCTCGGCTCGCGAATTGATGACGATGAGCACCGCGATGATGATCGCCAGCGCGCCGAGCACCCCGGCGGCCCACAGCAGCGCGCGCTGGCCCGACGAGAAGGTGCGCCGGGCCGGGGGCGGCCGGTGGCCGCCCGTCGACGGCCGGGATCGGCGGGGCGCGGCGGCCCGGCTGACGGTCGCGGCCCGGGTCGTCGCGCCGGACGAGATGGCGACGGGTGCGGCCCGACCGGGGGGCGGTGTCTGACTCGGCCGCGGCGGCCGGCGGCCGGCCCGCACCGCGGCGACGGCGTCGGCGAACGGTCCCCCGCTGCGGTAGCGCATCTGGGGGTTCTTGACGAGGGTGATCTCGATGAGCTCGCGCACGTTGGGCGGAAGCTCGGCCGGAAGCGGCGGCGGGGGCTCCTTGATGTGTTTCATCGCGACCGTCAGGGCGCCGTCCCCGGTGAACGGCCGCTTGCCCGAAACCACTTCGTAGCCAACAACTCCCAGCGAGTAGACGTCGCTGGCCGGGGTCGCGTCGTGGCCCAGGGCCTGCTCGGGCGCGATGTATTGCGCGGTGCCCATCACCATGCCGGTCTGCGTCACCGGGGCCGCGTCGACGGCCTTGGCGATGCCGAAGTCGGTGATCTTCACCTGCCCGGTCGGGGTGATCAGGATGTTGCCCGGTTTGACGTCGCGGTGGACCAGGCCGGCGGCGTGGGCGACCTGAAGCGCGCGGCCCGTCTGCTCGAGCATGTCCAGCGCGTGCCGCAGCGACAGCCGGCCGGTGCGCTTGAGCACCGAGTTCAGCGGTTCGCCATTGACCAGCTCCATCACCAGGTAGGCGGTGCGGCCCTCGCCGTCCATCTGGCTTTCGCCGTAGTCGTGCACGCTGGCGATCCCGGGATGGTTGAGCATCGCGGTGGTGCGCGCCTCGGCGCGGAACCGCTCGATGAACTCGGGGTCCTGGGAGAACTCGGCCTTGAGCACCTTGACCGCGACGCGCCGGCCCAGCCGGCTATCGACCGCCTCCCAAACCTGGCCCATGCCGCCGGTGGCGATCAGGCGCTGCAGGCGGTACCTGCCAGACAGCGTCACCCCAACTCGCGGGCTCATGGTCCTCCCTGCAGCGCGGCCTCGATGACGGCCCGCCCGATCGGTGCCGCGAGTGCACCGCCGGTCGCGGACATGCGGTCGGCGCCGTTCTCCACTAGCACCGCCACGGCCACCTTGGGTGACTGCGCGGGCGCAAAGGCGATGTACCACGCGTGCGGCGGAGTATTCCGCGGGTCGGTGCCATGCTCTGCGGTACCAGTCTTGGATGCGATCTGCACGCCGGGAATGGCCCCTTTCTGTTGTGCGACCTTCTCGGCGCCGACCATCAGCTCTGTTAGCTTAGCGGCGACCTGCGGCGACACGGCGCGGCGCTGCTGATAGGGCGCGGTGGTGCTGATGTTGGACAGGTCCGGGCCCTTGAGGCTGTCGACCAGGTAGGGCTGCATCATCACCCCGTTGTTCGCGATGGTCGCCGCGATCTGCGCGTTCTGCAGCGGCGTCAGCGCGACGTCCTTCTGCCCGATGCTCGACATTCCCAGCGCGGCGGCGTCCGCCATGATCCCGATCGTCGACTCCGCGACCTGAAGCGGAATGACGCTGGGCGTGCTGTCCAGGCCGAACGAGCGCGCCATGCTGCGCAATGCATCGCCGCCGGTCAGCAGGCCCAACTGGACGAACGCGGTGTTGCACGACAGGGCGAACGCCTCGCTGAGTGGCACGGTCGACCCGTTGCC
The DNA here is from genome assembly GCF_059813025.1 of Mycobacterium sp. NGS26. Classification (NCBI taxonomy): domain Bacteria; kingdom Bacillati; phylum Actinomycetota; class Actinomycetes; order Mycobacteriales; family Mycobacteriaceae; genus Mycobacterium; species Mycobacterium sp. NGS26. Next base: position 413,213 of record NZ_JCALDU010000004.1, on the reverse strand, counting down.
GTTGCCGCACCGCGCGCCGCCGTAGTTTTCCAGCATGGCGGTGCTGTCGGGCAGCGGGATCGTGGGCGCCGCCGTCAGCTGCTGGGTGTCGCTGGCCCCGGCCTGCAGGGCCGCGGCGGTGGTGATCACCTTGAACGTGGAACCGGGCGGGTAGGTCTCGGAGATCGCCCGGTTGGTCAGCGGGTTGTCGGGGTCGTCGCGAAGCCGCTGCCAGGCCTTCGCCTGCACGTCGGGGTCATGGGACGCCAGCAGGTTGGGGTCATACGACGGCGCCGACACCATCGCCAAAATCTTGCCGGTGGAGGGCTCCAGGGCGACGACGGCGCCCTTGCACGGCGGCCCGCCGCAGCCTTGCTGCATCGCGTCCCAGCCGGCCTGCTGGACGCGGGCGTTGATGGTGGTGTCGACGTTGCCGCCGCGCGGATCGCGGCCGGTGAAGAAGTCGGCCAGCCGCCGCCCGAACAGCCGCTCGTCGGACCCGTTGAGCAGGGCGTCCTCGGCGCGCTCCAGGCCGGAGCTGGAATAGCGCAGCGAGTAGAAGCCGGTGATGGGTGCATACGAGGCCGGGTTGGGATACACCCGCAGGAAGCGGTAGTGGCTGTCGGTGGCCACCGAATAGGCCAGCAGCTGGCCGCCCGCGATGATCTGGCCGCGCTGACGTGAGTACTCGTCGAGCAGGACTCGCTGGTTGCGCGGATCGGTGCGCAGCCCGTCGGCCGCGAAGACCTGCGTCATCGTGGCGTTGAGCAGCAGCAGCACGATCAACGCCATCACGGTCACCGAGATCCGGCGTAGGGAGGCGTTCATACCCGCTCGATCACCTCGGTGCCGGCCGCCGCGATGGACGCCTTGTTGCGTGCGCGGGTGCGCAGCGGGCGGCGGGCGCTGTGCGAGATGCGCGCCAGGATGGCCAGCAGCACGTAGTTCGCCAGCAGTGACGAGCCGCCGTAGGACATCCACGGGGTGGTCAAGCCGGTCAGCGGGATGAGCTGGGTCACCCCGCCGACGACGATGAACAGCTGGATCGCCAGCGTCGACGCCAGGCCCGCGGCCAACAGTTTGCCGAAGCTCTCACGCGTCGCGATCGCCGTCCGCAGGCCGCGGACGATGACGATCGTGTAGAGCATCAAAAGGGCCGCCAGACCCACTAATCCAAGTTCCTCGCCGAAGGCGGCGATGATGAAGTCGGTCGACGCCGCCGGGACGGTGTCGGGTTGGCCGTTGCCCAGGCCGGTGCCGAAGATGCCGCCGGTGGCAAAGCTGAACAACGACTGCACGATCTGATAGCCGTGGCCGTCGGGGTCGGCGAAGGGATCCCACCACGTCTGCACACGAACCCGGACGTGTTCGAAAATGAAATACGCCACAACGCTTCCCACCGCGAACAGCACCAGGCCGATGACGACCCAGCTGAAACGCTGCGTGGCAAGGTAGACCACCACCAGGAACGACGCGTAGAGCAGCAGCGAAGTGCCGAGGTCCTTTTCGAACACCATCACGCCGATGGAGATCACCCAGGCCGCCAGCAGCGGCGCGAGATCCCGTGCGCGCGGCAGGTTCATGCCCATGAAATGCGTGCCGACGCTGGTGAACAGCCCGCGCTTGGCGATCAGCACCGCGGAGAAGAAGATCAGCAGCAGGATCTTGGAAAACTCAGCGGGCTGAATTGAGAAGCCCGGGAAGCGAATCCAGATCTTGGCGCCGTTCTCCTCGGACAGCCACGACGGCAGCAGCGCGGGAATCGCCAGGAAAACCAGACCGGTGAATCCGCAGATGTAGCCGTAGCGCGCAAGCTGGCGGTGGTCCTTGAGGAAGGTGACGACGAGCGCGAACGCGGCCACCCCCACCAGGGTCCACAGCATCTGCTGGGTCGCGCTGGGGTGACGGCGACCGCTCAACTCGTTGTTGACGATGTCGAGGCGGTGGATCATCACCAGGCCAAGTCCGTTGAGCAGCGCCACTATTGGCAACAGCAGCGGGTCGGTGTAGGGCGCGAAGCGACGGACGGCCAGGTGCGCGCCGCCGAACACGCCCAGGAAGACCAGGCCGTAACCGGTCAGGTCCCAGCGCAGGCCGCGTTGCTGGTTGGCCTCGACGATGAGCAGCGCGGCGACGGTGATCACCGCGGCGAAGCACAACAGCAGCAGTTCGGCGTTGCGCCGGGTGGGCAGCGGCGGGGTGACGGCGACCGGCGGCTGGACCTGAGTGGTCATGCGACCGCCCGGCAGTCGATGCCCGGCTGCGGTGGGGGTGGCGGCAGTACGGTGACCGTCTGCGAAGTGGTCGGGGGCGACGTGGTCGCGGGCGCTGCCGGCGGGGTGTTCGCGGGGGCGCTGGTGGGGGTCGGGCTGCTGGCTGAGGGGCCGATGGTCGTGGTGGGTGTGGCGCTTGGGGCTGTGGTCCCGCTGGTGGCCGGGGCGCCCGGCGGAGAGGTGGCGCGGGGCGGCGGGCAGGGCGGCAGCAGGGAGTTGGCCGACAGTTCCCGCAACTGCCCGATGGCGTCGTCCAGGGTGCCGCCCGGCAGCCCCGCCTGAACCTGTGCGCGTTCGGCCGGACGCAGGTCCTGCAGTCGCATCAACCGGCAGTCCAGGTGCCCCCCGGTCTGGCTGTAGCCGATCAGCGACAGCTCGTTGCGCGCGTTGAGACAGCCCACCAGATAGGGCTCGTGCAGCGACATGCCCAGGATCGACCCTTGCACTCCCCGCACGATCGACACCATGCCGTTGTTACCGGCGACGTAGTAGTTGCTCCGGATGACGGTCCGCACGATGGCCAGGCCCGCGAGTATCAGCAACACGATCAGCGTCACGAAGATGAACATCCGGCGCCGCGGCCATCGCGGTCGTTTTGCCGTCTCTTCTTGCGGCGCAACGCGTTTCGCCGCCTCTTTGCGAGGGCTGATCGCCGAAGCGCGCCCGGCCGAAGTGTTGGGCAGGGTCAGTTGATCTTCCTCGCCGGACACCGCACCGGCGAGAATCGGTTGGGTCTGGCCGTAGTCGTAGTCGACGACGTCGGCGACCACCACGGTCACATTGTCGGGCCCGCCGCCGCGCAACGCCAATTCGATTAGGCGGTAGGCACTTTCGGCGACGTCGGGGATCTGCAGGGCCTCCAAGATGGTTTCGTCGCTGACCGGATCGGACAGCCCGTCGGAGCAGAGCAGGTAGCGGTCCCCGGCTCTTGCCTCTCGCATGGTCAACGTCGGCTCGACCTCGTGACCGGTCAGGGCCCGCATGATCAGCGATCGCTGCGGGTGGCTGTGCGCCTCTTCCCGCGTGATCCGCCCCTCGTCGACCAGGGTTTGGACAAACGTGTCGTCCTTGGTGATCTGCGTCAGCTCGCCGTCGCGCAGCAGGTAGCCGCGTGAGTCCCCGATGTGCACCAGCCCAATCCTGTTGCCGTCGAACAGGATTGCGGTAAGCGTGGTGCCCATCCCCTCGAGCTCGGGTTCCATCTCGACCTGCGCCGCGATGGCCGAGTTGCCGGCGCGCACCGCCGCGTCGAGCTTGGCCAGCAGGTCGCCGCCCGGCTCGTCGTCGTCGAGATGGGCCAGCGCGGCGATCACCAGTTGGGATGCCACCTCGCCGGCGGCGTGGCCGCCCATGCCGTCGGCCAGGGCCAACAGTCGCGCGCCCGCGTAGACCGAGTCTTCGTTGTTGGCGCGTACCAGGCCGCGATCGCTGCGGGCCGCATATCGCAGGACCAGGGTCACGGGCGCAACTCGATTGCCGTTTTGCCGATCCGAACCGGCGTTCCTATTGGGACTCGTACCGCAGTCGTCACCTTCGCCCTGTCAAGGTAAGTGCCGTTGGTCGATCCTAGATCCTCGACGTACCATTCCGAGCCGCGCTGCGAGAGCCGGGCGTGCCGTGTCGAAGCGTAGTCGTCGGTCAGCACCAGGGTCGAGTCGTCAGCGCGTCCGATCAGCACCGGCTGCCCGCTCAGCGTGATGCGCGCGCCCGCCAGTGAACCTTCGGTCACCACCAGATAGCGGGCGGCGTGGCGGCGCTGCCGCGAGGGCAACAGCGAGCCCCGCAAGGCCAGGCCGCGACGCACCATGACAGCACCGGTCGGCGCGTAAATGTCAGTCCGCAAGATCCGCAGCACGGACCAGATGAATACCCACAACAACATTAAAAATCCGGCACGCGTCAGTTGCAGTACTAGTCCCTGCATCTGGCGTCCTTTCCGTCCTGGCGTCGCACCCCTCGCATCGGTGACGCCTAGCACATCGGCAACGTCACGATACTTGGGCGGTGGTCGGCGCGGGGCGAAGCACGGCAGCTTTGAGCCCGCTGCGTTCAGTGGATGCGAACGATGATCTCCGAGTGGCCCAAACGGATCACGTCGCCGTCAGCCAATTGCCACTCCTGCACCGGCGAGTTGTTGACGGTAGTGCCGTTGGTGGAGTTGAGGTCGATCAGCAGCGCGACCTGTCCGTCCCAGCGGATTTCGAGGTGACGGCGCGACACACCGGTGTCGGGCAACCGGAACTGGGCGTCTTGTCCGCGGCCGATGATGTTGGAGCCCTCGCGAAGCTGGTAGGTCCGGCCGCTGCCGTCGTCGAGCTGCAGGGTGACCGACGTGCCGCCGGCCCCGTAACCGCCCGGGGCGTAACCCCCGTAGCCGCCGGCGGACGGCTGGCCGTAGTCGGCGGGCTGGCCGTAGTCCGCCGACTGGCCGTAGTCATAGTCGCGGGGGGCGGGTTCGGCGTATCCGCCGGCTGGTGGGGCGTAGCCCCCGGCCGGGATGTTTTCGGCGTACTGCGTGTAGTCGCCTTGACCGTAATCCTGTTGGCCGTAATCCTGTTGGCCGTATCCCGGGCCACCTTGCTGGTAGCCCTGGTCGTAGCCGCCGCCCTGGTCGGGGTAAGGCGCCCGCGGTGGTTCCGGGGCGGCGGGCGGCGCGTAACCGCCCTCTTCCGGGCGAGCCGGCCCGCGGCCGTAGTCGCCGTACCCGCCGTAGCCGGGTTGGGCGCCGCCGGGCTGACCTCCGCCGGGCTGACCCCCGCCCGGCGGGGCGTAGCCACCGCCCTGGCGGTAGCCCTGGTCGTAGCCGGGGCCGCCGTAACCGCCGGGCGCCGGGGGGCGCTGCTCATACGGCGGTGGATAGCCGGGCTGCCCCTGGTCCGGATAGCCGGGCTGGCCCTGCTCGGGGTAGCCCCGACCCTGGTCCTGGTAGCCGCGCTGGTCCTGATAACCGCCGTGTTCGGGGTATCCACCGCGCTGGTCCTGGTAACCGCCCTGCTCGGGGTACCCGCCGCGCTGGTCCTGGTAGCCGCCCTGCTCGGGGTAGCCGCCCTGCTCGGGCGGGCGAGGCGGTGGGTAGCCGCCTTGCGGTAGGTAGCCGCCCTGCGGTGGGTAGCCGCCACCCTGCTCCGGCGGATATCCGCCTCGCGCGTCGGCTCCGCCCTGCGGGTCCTGGCCGCCCTGCGGGTCGTCTTGGGGACGCGCGTAACGCTCGTCGTAATACTCGTCGCCGGGCCGCCCCTGCCCCTGACCGCCGCGGTAGCTCGAATTGTCAGTCATTGGTGGTACTCCTGGTTCTGCGCTGAACGCCTGGTTTGATTGTGGCCGGGCGGCATCGTTGTGCGTAGGGCGGGGCTCGATATCGGGGTTGACAGCACCGCGGGCGCGGAACTGGCCGGTGTGCAGGTTCGGCGACTGCTCGAACCGAACCACCACCTCACCATACGTTTGCCACCCCTGTTCATAGATATAGTCAGCCAAGTACCTAGCGAAAACGCTCGGCGTGAGATTGGGATCCCCGCTCACCTTCTCGAAGTCGTGCATACCGAGGGTAATGATGTATTCGTTGGGGGCCAAAAAACGATTTCCCTGAAGCGGCCGGACGGCGTCTTCGGCTTCGCGGCGCAATAGGGCCTCGACCTCTTGCGGGACTATCTGTCCCCCGAACATGCGGGCAAACGCATCACCGACGGTCGCCTCGAGTTTGCGCTCGATCCGCTGAACCAGCCCTTTGTGGCTACCCATGAATCAGCGCTCGCCCGCAGCTGTGTTGGTGTATCGGCCGCGCAAGGCAAACGACTCGCCCGCGTGTCGCATCACTTGTGCATGGTATCGAGATACCCTCATGCGGCGGCACCATGAGAATCCTGAGAATCGCGACGAGGCAGGTCAGCCGGTGCGCGCACCCTGCCGGGCAGGGCTGGGGCAGAAGGCTATTAGAGTGGTATGGTCCATCGGTTGTTCCCCGGGCGAGTGGCGGAATGGCAGACGCGCTGGCTTCAGGTGCCAGTGTCCTTCGGGACGTGGGGGTTCAAGTCCCCCTTCGCCCACCAAAAAACCACGGGTCAGGTATTGGCCGCGTCAACATCCCATCAATACCTCATAGATGATGCGATATTTCTGGTGCATTCGCTTGGGCGCCAGACGATTTCGGCCGCGCTGCCGGATCCTTCAGGGATTCAACATCCACCGATAGAGCGATGGTATCGTTTGGTATCACTTGATACCATCTTCGTATGGCAATGACATTGCGGCTGACCGCCGACCAGACTGCACGGCTTCGCGAGGCAGCTGCTCGCGAGGGCTTGTCGATGCAGGCCGTTGCCCTTAAAGCCGTCGATCAGTATCTCGATAACCGCGAGGCACGGCGTGCCGCGTTGCTGGCCCAGATCGTTGAGGAGGATGCCGGGCTGCTGCGGCGGCTGGCCGATGCATGAGCGTCGAATACCTCGATCTCGACGATCTGCTGGCCGCGGCCGCCGCCTATGCCGGGCACTCACCGCAGGTCCGCGACTACGGGCTGCTCGAATCCGCGGTCGCTCGCCCGCGGACCTCGGTATTCGGACAGGATGCCTATCCGACGATCCACGAGAAGGCCGCCGCACTATTGGAGTCGCTAGTCAAATACCACGCGCTTATTGACGGCAACAAGCCGCTCGGCTGGGTCGCTATGCGGCTGTTCTACGCATACAACGGCTACACCATCTCTGCGTCCGAGGACGCAAGGTTCGATCTGGTGGTCGCCGTAGCCACCGGGGAGCTGGACACGGTCGCCAAGATCGCCCACCGATTGGTAGGGATGGCCGGGTGAGCTGGCATCCCACCCTTCACGCACATGGAATCCGTTGCGGTGGAACGAAACCCACGATCTCGCGATGGTTTCGCTCGCGAAGTGAATTGACGGGTGCGTTTGCGGCAGTAGCCTAACCAGCAGCTCAGAAGGGGTTAGGGATGTTCGCGACGTCGACCGAGATGGATATGCGCAGCGCCGCGAGCATGCGGGCGGCGCGATGCAGCTGCGCTACATAAGCATCGCGCTGCTGGTCGCCGAGGCCGGAGGCGATCCTTGCGCGATCAACAAGAGCTTGCAAGCCGGCCGCCCGGCCCAGATCTCCGACTTGGCGGAGGCCTTCCATGCCGCGGGCCGATGCACCACCGAGGCCAACGCCGCGTTCGACGAAGCACGTCGCCGCTTCGAGGCGGCCTGGAATCGGGAGAACGGCGAGCACCCGATCAATGACTCCGCCGAAGTGCAGTTCGTCGTCCGGTCGCTCGGTGCGCAGTCCCTGCAGCTGCCCAAGATCGGCGTCGACCTGGAAAACATCGCCGCCGCACTTGCCGAAGCGCAAGGATCCGCAAGTGGGCAGATCGCGACGCTCGAGGATCATTTGCAGCGGCTCGACGACTTGATCGGCCAAGCGCTGGATGAAGAAGACGATCCCGATGTCACCCCTGATGAGATGGCCCAACTCGAAGCCTTCATTGGTGCCTGCGAAGAGGACGCCATCAAAGACACTCAGGCCACGCTGGCGCAGATCCAGTTAACGCGCGACGGCTACACCGGTTGCCTGCAGAAATCGCTGCAGAACTTGCGAGGCGAGGGATACGATCCGGCCGCCATCCACGGCGTCGATAGTGACCCTGCGCCCCCGCCGTCCGCGCTGCAGAGTGGCGAGCTGACCGACCTCCGCCAAGTCACCAACCAGGCCGTGGTGGATCAGATGGGCAAAGTGCGCGCCGCGCAGGACGCCGTCGACAAAGCCCTGGCGACCCTCTACACCAAGGGCCCGGGCTCCCCGGAAGGAGAGGCCGCGGCCCAGAGCTTGCCGAAGCTCAAGGCCGACCTCGCCCGCGCCATCGACGACCTGGGCAAGATTCCCGACTACAACACCATCGACCCCGCGTCCGTCAGCACCACCGCCGACGGTCGATTCATGTTCACCTACAACGTTGACGGGCAGCCGGTGCAGGTCGTCGGGCAGCTCAAGAACGGTGCCGGCGAATTCTTCGACCAAGCCACCGGCACGTCCTACACCTTCAAAGACGGCAAGTTGACCGGCATGCGCACGCTGGACCCCGGCAAGGTGGAAGCCACGCCGGAACCCCTGTGGAGCGTGATCACCCTGGCCGTCGGCGGACCCGAACTCAAGGCCGGCGGCGAAGCCGCGTGGCAGGGGCTCAAAACCCTCTTCAGTCGTGAAGCCCTAATGACGGGCCTGACTTCAGACAACGTGCTGCCCCGCGCATTGAGCGCGGCCGAGGCGCGTGCGGCAATCGCCCAGGCGGATCTCCCACCACGCACACTGCCCGGCGCGGGCGGGGAGCCTCTGCCCGGAGCGCATCCCGGCCCGTCACCCGTGGTCGAGCACACGCCGCCGGGAGGTCAGGGCGGCGGCATTGCGGAACACGCTCCCGGAGAACATTTGCCGGTACCTGACGTTCCGCACACTCCACCACCGGTCGTTGACCAGTCGCCACCGCCACCGCTGCCCTCGGACCATCCGCTGTTTCACGGATACCAACCGATCGAACCGGGCCCAGAATTCACCAGGCCCGATGGCAGCCTTATCTATCCCGACGACAGCCTCCCCACCAAGCCCTACGCGGTACCCGGCACCGTCATGCCCGACGCACAGCTGCCCGAAGGAACGGTTCTCAGTCGCTTCGGCTACCCCGGAGGTTCCTACATGGCTCCTCAGGGAACCCCATTCGCCGAACTTTCACTCCCGCCGGATAGTGCTCTCAAGCCCTACTTTCAATACGTCGTAGATAACCCGGAAGCGCTGCCGCGCGGCTACCACATTGAGGAATCTGAAGTAGCGCCCTGGTTCCACCAGCCGGGGGGCGGGACGCAATATCGAGTTATCGGGCCAGATGGGAAGGACGCCCCGGTGGATGCCCTGCTTGAGTCTGGATACCTGAAAGAGGTTCGTAAGTGATGGCAAATTTCGCCCGACTGTCGCAGAACTGGTTTGCATGGTCCAATCTGGCGCAACTCGGCAACATATCCGTGTCTACCGACTGCGATGACTGTCAACTCTTGTTCGAATCCACCGACTACTCAGTCCATCTCAGGAACGACGGAACTTGGTGGATTGTAGATACCGTGGACGACCGCGGACAACGCCATGATGGAACGGCCAAACTATCCACTTTCGAACTAGCCGAAAAATACCTGATATGGATCTGGGCTTCCAGCGCTCGAGGGGTCGTCGGTGCTCCGAGGCTGGGACCGCAACTGTATTCCTTAGGCGTCAGTCCGGAGGTCGAGTTGAATCCTATAACCGAAGGAATCGCCGAAGTGCGATCAAGCAGTGGACGCGCCATTTTGATGGAGCCCTACGCGACCATATTTAGTCACCTGATGAACAAATCGGTCGATGAGATTGAACAGATGGTTAGCGAGGGGCTCCGTTAGGAACGAATCCCGCAGGCGCGCAAGGAAATCCGTCATAACTGCGCTGGCGAAAGTCGAATAGCGTTGGAACCCAAGGGTTGGATGAGTCAACCCGACCATGAAGGCGACCGGCTTTTGTACTAGCTCGAGAAAACGGCCCGACGCCACCGAAACGGGCCTCAGCCGTTGGGCTGAGTTTTTGACCACGCCGTGACCTCGGCGGTGACCGGGTCGGTGATGTCATCGAATTCGGGATGCTTCTTGAGCACCGTTTCAACCATCGAGCACACGGGGACGATGCGTTTGCCTGCACGACGGGCGTCATCGAGTGCTTCTTCGACCAGGATGGTCGCCAGGCCGCGGCCGCCGAATTCGGGATCGACCACGGTGTGGTGGAACACGCGCTGGTCGCCACGGTCCGCATAGTCGGCGTGGCCGACGGTCTTTCCGTCGACGGCAATGGTGTAGGTCTGGTGCCTCGCGGTGACGGTGGTCGGCGCACCGGTCTTGTCGGTGGTCATTCGGGATCCTTTCTCTCCGGTATGGGTCGAGGCCGCAGCCGGGTGGTCGGCAGCGGCGGTGCGGGCAGCCGGGCGACAGGCCCCCGATACCCCTGGACGGCGCCGAACCGCTCGTCGGCGTCCTGCCACAATTGGCGATAGCTGACGATGTCGTCGTGGCTGCGCCCGACGAAGTTCCACCACATCACCAGCTCTTCGGTGAAGGGCGCCCCGCCCAGCAGCAGAACTCGCGTTGGCCGCTCCCCCATATTCTGCAGCCGCAGTGTCGAGGTGCCGGGACCCTGGTAAGCAAGGTCGGCGACCGCCAGAGCGGTCCCGCCCATCCGCACGCCACCGGCATCGCACAGCACGCCGTGTTCGAATGCCGGGTTGACGTCGAGCTGTAGTTCAGCGTTCGCGTCAAGGTCGAGCTGGGCGCCGAGCAGCGGTGTGAACGCGCGCACCGGTGAACGGCCGCCGGCCAGCTCCCCGATGAACACCCGCGCCACCGCGCCGCGCAGCGAAATCGGCTCGGGCGCATAGTGAACGAAGTCGCGTCCGGTATCGCGATCGGAATCAGGCAGCGCCACCCACAGCTGCACGCCGTGCAGAACGGTGCCCAACCCCACCGACACTTCGGAATGACAGATGCCCGCACCCGCCGTCATCAGGTTCAGCTCGCCGGGACGGACCATGGCGTGCACGCCGGCGCTGTCGCGGTGCTCCACTTCCCCACTGAACAACCAACTCACGGTCTGCAACCCGGTGTGCGGGTGGGGCGGCACGTCCATGCTCGCGGTCACGGGGCCGTAGTGGTCGACAAAGCACCACGCGCCGATCAACGAGCGCTGCCGTTGCGGAAGCGTGCGCTGGACGGGTAGCGCCCTCGGGCCGCCCAGCGGGACTTCCCGTGGATGTAGCACCTCGATGCCCGCAACCCGTGAAGCGCTACAGGCCACTTCGGCCGGCGCGGCTTCGAGGTTGCTCATCGTTCACCCTCCATCGTGGGTGCCGGACGGCGCCAATACCGCGACGATACCCAAGCCCCGGTCATCGCCCGGGCGGGCGCAGCACCTTCATGGCGAGCCGCATCACCGGCTCGGGAATCCGATCCTGCATCGACAACGCGACGTCTGCGGCGCGAGAACGCAATGGCGTGCCGCGACCGAAAACCCGGTTCAGTGGTCCCCCGGACGGCTCGATCACCACATGCAGCGGCGGTGTACCTACGGCGGCGCCCAGCGCGTTCGAGATGACCATCCGCTGAATCTCGCTGGTGCCCTCAAAGATGGTGTACAGCTTGGCATCTCGATACCACTTCTCCACCGGGTGGTCGGTGACGTAGCCCCAGCCGCCCATGGTCTGGATGGCGCGTTCGGTGGCCTTGACGGCCACCTCGCTGGCGGCGAGTTTCGACATCGAGCCCTCCCCCCGCTCGAAGGCGACGTTGTTGGCGGCCATCCACGACGCACGCCAGGTCAGCAGCCGGGCGGCGTCGATCTGGGTGGCCAGGTCCGCCAGCGGGAACGCGATGCCCTGGTTGTCGATAATCGGTCCCCCGAACGCTTCCCGTTGGGTGGCATAGGACGTCGCGTACTCCAGCGCCGCGCGCGCGATCCCGATCGCCTGCGCGGCGACCATCGGGCGGGTCTGCTCGAAGGTGCCCAAAGTCGCGGAGCCGGAACGTTGTCCGCCCGCCGCCGCCTCGCGCGCCTTGGCGAGCTTGTGTTCGAGCTTGTCTTGCCCGCCAAGCAGGTTGGCCGCGGGAACCCGGACGTCCTCCAAAAGCAACTCGGCGGTGTGGGACGCCCGGCAACCCAGCTTGTCGAGCTTCCGCACCATCTTCAGTCCGGGCGTGCCGCCGGGCACCACGAACAGCGCCTGACCGCGGTGGCCGAGTTCCTCGTCGACCACCGCGTTGACGACGTGCACGTTGGCGATGCCGCCATTGCCGATCCACATCTTGTGGCCGTTGATCACCCAGTCGTCCCCGTCGCGGCGGGCATGGGTGCGCAGGTTGCGGACGTCGCTGCCGCCCTCGGGTTCGGAGATCGCCAGCGCGGCAAGTTTGAGATCGCCTGGTGTGCCGAAACATTCGGGCGCCCACTCCAACATCTGCTCGGGGGAAGCGGCTTGGCCGATCGCCGACAGCGCCAGCGCCGGCATGACGATCGCCAACCCGATTCCGGCGCAGCCCCAAAAAAGCTCCTCCATGAACATCGGCAGCGAGATGCCGGTCGGATCACCGATCAAATCGCGGTAGAACAGCGGACTGTAGAAGCCGCGCTGGGCCGCCTCCTCCAGCACCGGCCAGGGAAACTCCTGCCGCTGGTCGTAGCCGAGCGCGACCGGGCGGATGACTTCTTCGGCGAACTCGTGGGTGCGCCGGGCCAGGTCGTGCTGTGCGGCCGTCGGAGTCAGGTCGAACGCCATGGATGCGCACTACCCCGTATGCCGGGGCAACAAACTGCCGACCGCCAGGGCGTTTCTCAGGCAGCCGAGCGGGGCCCGACGTGCGCGAGCGGCAGGTGCACCACCACCGCGGGCGCCGCGACGACGTCATGTTCGCGGCGGGCCAGCAGGGCCGCGTTTTCGGGCAGCTGGCGGGAGTTGATCTCGCCCGCGGCGATGCGCCGGAGGACGTCGTGGGCACGCGCGAGCTGTTCGCGCTTGCGGTACTGCCCACCCGGAAGTTTGACGCCCGCCCAGACGCCGTACTCCTCGCGGTGCGCGATGGCGTGCTGGGCACACCGCCGCTGCTGCGCCAACGGGCAACGGCGCAGGCATTGCAGCCGCGCTTCGGTGGCGGACTGCTCGTAAGCGCGCGCCTTTGCCGCGCCGTCGCCACCGTCATCGTCGGGATAGCCGAACCATAGTTCCGGGTTGGCTGCGCAGGGATGTCCCATGCTGGTCTCCTTGTCGAATGAAACGTAGGCAAAAGCGTATACGCACATAACCGGTTAGCGCAAGCGAAACGTGACAAAAACGTATATACAGGGCCTAGCGACCCGGCCTGTGTAATATCCGGCCTATGGCCGGAGCCTGCCGTGAGCCGTGAATCGGCCGGCGCCGCCATCCGCGCGTTGCGCGAGTCGCGTGACTGGTCGCTAGCCGAACTCGCCGCCGCGACCGGCGTCAGCGTCATGGGACTGAGCTATCTGGAGCGCGGGGCCCGCAAGCCTCACAAAAGCACAGTTCAGAAGGTCGAGAATGGGCTGGGTCTGCCGCCCGGCACCTACTCGCGGTTGTTGGTGGCCGCCGATCCGGACGCGGAGCTGGCCCGGTTGCTCGCCGCGCAGCCGCCCGAACCGGCGTCCGCGCGGCCCGCCGGCACGGTGGTCGTCGACCGTCACAGCGACACCGAAGTGCTGGAAGGTTATGCCGAAGCGCAACTCGACGCCCTCAAATCTGTCATCGATCGGTTGCCGGCGACGACATCAAACGAATATGAGACGTATATTCTCTCTGTGATCGCACAATGCGTGAAGGCAGAGATGCTGGCCGCCAGCTCATGGCGGGTGGCCGTGAACGCCGGCGCCGACTCGACGGATCGGCTCATGCAGCATCTACGGGAGCTCGAGGCGACGCGCAGCGCGCTGCTGGAGCGGATGCCAGCCAGCTTGAGCGCGCGCTTTGATCGGGCTTGCGCGCGCTCGTCGCTGCCGGAGCCGATCGTCGCGGCATTGCTCGGTGTCGGCAGCGACGAAATGTGGGACATCCGCAACCGCGGGGTCATCCCGGCCGGAGCGCTCCCCCGCGTGCGCGCTTTCACGGACGCCGTCGAGTCGACGACCCAGGACACGACGGCTCACCCCACGACGAACGAGGTCACGACGGACGCGGACACTGACGAGGGGGAACAGTGATCGAAAGCGACATCGCGGCGCTGAGTCGCGCGCATCAGATGTTTACCGGCAGCACTTCGCACGCGACGCTGGACGCGAACAGCGGGCATTACAGAAGATTGCTGTCGCGATCTGCAGAACTGAATAGTGGTGTGGTCCATGGTGATTACGGACTGCTGGCGGAGCGCGGACGGGAGACATTGCGGTCGACGGCGCGCACGGATGCCGCGGCGACGGGCGTGATCGCCGCTGCCCACCGAGATCGGGCGCAGGCGCGCGAGCTGACCAAGAACGTCCTCGACGAGGCTCGCGCCGATGCCGCCACCACCCCTGTTACCCCGATGGCCCAACGGGAGGCGATGCGGCGCCGCGTCGCCCGGCTGCACGCGCAACGGGCGCACGTGCTGGCGACCCGGCTTCGCGCCCGGCGGCATTCAGCGGCGTTGCGCGCGCTGCGGTACCGGATGTCGCACCATCGCGGCCGGGGACTGGCCGGGCTGCGGCTGCCGTTACCGAACGGCCGTGCCGGGATGGCGGTGCGCGCCGCCCTGTCACGGTTGGGCCGGCCGTATGTCTGGGGCGCGACGGGCCCCGACCAGTTCGACTGCTCGGGGTTGGTCCAATGGGCCTACGCGCAGGCGGGTATTCACCTGGACCGCACCACGTATCAGCAGATCAACGACGGGATCCCGGTGCCCCGTTCGCAAGTCCGTCCGGGCGATCTCGTCTTTCCCCATGCGGGACACGTACAGCTGGCCATCGGGAACAACCTGGTGGTCGAGGCCCCCTACTCGGGCGCCTCGGTGCGGATCAGCCAGCTGGGCAGTAACGTTGCGATCCGCCGACCGATATGAGAAGCAACGACCGCCCGGATCCAGCTGGGCACGATGAATAGGTTGAACCCATGTCGGAACCGTCCGGGCCTTCGCTAGCCGCCATTCAGGCGCGTCAGGCGGCGCTAGCAGACCAACACGGTACGGTCGCCGACGCCGACCGCGTGCTGGCCGAGGTGCTTGCCAACGCTCACACCGCGATACGGGAGAGCATCCGCCGGCTCGATGCGATCGCCGACGAAATCGAACGCGCGGCACCGGATCGGAACGACCTTGCTCTCGATACTCCGTTGGGGGTCCGCGAGTTTCAGCGTTTCCTGGTCGCCAAGCAACGCGAGATCGCGGCGATCGTCGCCGATGCGCACGAGCTCGACCGTGCGAAAAGTGCTGTGCTGGAAGAGCTCCGGGCGCACTACACCGTCTCCCCGGGCTAGCCGAAAGCCGCGCGGTGCGTTCATTCACAGGCCTGTCGAGGTGAATTGTCGCCGAGTTTGCGCCTGAGTACTGTCACGCGGCATGGAGGGGTCGCGACACCGCCCGCACCGGGACGCAGCGTTGTTCGCCTAGACGATGTCGACTTACGACGAACTGCTCACCACGGTCAAACGCGTGCGCGACCGCACCGGCGATCCCAACGCCTGGCAGGCGGGTTTGACGCCGGCCGAGCTGACCGCCGTGGTCACCCCCACCACGCGTGCGGAAACCCTGGATGCGATTCTGCTCAAGATCCGGCGGCAGCACCCCGACCTGTTCGACGCCCGCGCGCTGCCGGGCGGACCGCTGCCGGATCGGCAGGAGGGTGCCGCCGCCGAGGCCATAGCGGAGGCCGAAGCCGCTCTGGCACACCAGAATTCGGCAAGCTCGCAGCTCGACCTGCAAGTGGTTTCGGCCATCATGAACGCGCACCTGAAGACCGTCGAGGGCAGGGACGCGCTGACCAAGTTGCAGCACGAAACCGAAGCGGCCGTCCAAACCCGGTCCGATCTGGACACGCCCGCGGGCGCGCGCGATTTCCAGCGGTTCCTCATCGGCAAGCTCAGGGACATTCGGGCGGTGGTCGCGAACGCGAGCCTGGACGACACGTCGAAGTCAGCACTGATGGCCGCGTGGACGGCGCTGTACGACGCGTCCAAGGGCGCGCCGAGCGCTTCGCGCGAAAGCGGGCCGGCGCCCGGCGCCGCCACGAGTGCACCCGTGCGTGGCACCGCCGGTCAATCCGCGGATGTTGCCGACCCCGGATGGGATCCGTTACTGGATTCGCTGCTGGCCGACGATCCCGGGCTGCCGGCCGGGGACCCATCCGGGCAGGGCCCAACATCCAGCACGCCAGCGGCGCCGGTCGCGCCGGGCGTTCCCAATTTTGGTGGTCTACCCGGGCTGGGCGCAGCGCCGGCCTCACCGGTCGGTTGGGGCGGCCCGGGTGGGTTGCCGTTCGGCGGGCCGCAAGAGCGCACCGATCCGGGGAGTACGGACGACGGGCTGGCGGGGGCGGAAGACGCCGACGCGATGGACCACGCCTCGCCCGAGGAGGCCGACAAGCACGCGGAGGACGAGGAGCGCGAGCAGGACGAGTCAGCCGACAAGCGCGAACCGCAGCCGGCGGGCCCGACGCCGGTGACCCTGCCCGACGGCGACACCGTGACGGCCGCCAGCCCGCAGCTGGCCGCGGCGATCAAGGCCGCGACCGGCGGGGCGTCGATCGCGGATGCCTTCCACCAGCAGGGAATTATCATTCCCGCGCCGGGCACCGCGGTCACCGATCCGATCGACGCGCTGCAAGTCGCGCCGGGCGACATCGGCATGTTCACCGACCGGCACGCGCTGGCCCTCGGCCACGAGAAGGCCCTTCTCGACGGGCAGATTCAGCACATCGCCACCGTAACCGGGCCAAGCTTTCTAGGCTGGGAGCATCCGCCGGTGGCGGTCGCGACCGCGCCGGCCATTGACGACGCGCCGGCGCCCACCCGCCCGGCAGGCACGTCGACCACGGCATGAACAGGAGACAACAGATGGCAGACCGAATCCATGTGGTGCCCGCGCATTTACGTGACGCCGCCGCGCATCACCGGGACACCTCCGAGTACTTGCGGACCGTGCCGTCGTCGCACCCTGCGATTCAGGAGAGCCTGGACTCACTGGGGCCCATCTTCGGCGAACTTCGCGACGCGGGACGGGAGCTGCTCGAGCTCCGCCGCCAGTGCTACGAGCAACAAGCCAACGATCACGCCGAGATGGCGCACAAACTGAATACGTCGGCGGCGGTGTGGGACCAGCACGAGGAAGATGCGGCCGGCAAGCTCGGCGGCATCGTCGACGGCGGTCGATGACAGACGCCAATCCGGCCTTCGACACGGTTCACCCGAGCGGACACATCCTGGTCCGCTCGTGCCGCGGCGGCTACATGCACAGCGTCGCCCTGAGCGAAGAGGCGATGGACACCGACGCCCAAACCCTGGCAAGGGGCATCCTTTTGACCGCCGATGTGTCGTGCCTGAAGGCGTTGCTAGAGGTTCGCGACGAAATCGTGGCGGCCGGGCACACCCCGTCCGCGGCGGTGCCGACCCCGCACGACCTGGATGCGGCGATCGAGAAGTTGCTGGCGCATAAACTGCGCCGCCGCGATGACGCGCGTTGACCTAGAGAACCCAGGTCTTGACGATGTCCGGATCGGGCGCGATATCGGTTGGTGGCTCGATGGGATTGGCGCCGAACAACTCTCGCGCGCGGCTCAGCAGAGCGCGGACTTCGTCGAGCTGCTGCTGCAGCGCAGAATCAGCCATGCCCCCACGCTACCCAGGCCGTCGCATCCGCACAATTCACCGTCCGCATAAAGCATCTGCCAGATGCCGGTAGGCTTGGCCGGTGGCTATCTTCGGTCGGATTGCGGCGCGCCAGCGCCTCCGGAGGGCTACCCGGGAATCACTGGAGATTCCGGCCTTCAGCTCTCAGGTCGACTGCACCCCCTGGGTGACAGGCGGGCTCTGGCCTGACGAACTGTCGACCACAACCGGCGAAACCGCTGCGCTCGCAGACTATCTCAGGCAGGACCTGCAGCGGATCACCCGTCGCGCCAACAATCAGCTGCGGGTCATCAAGCGGGCGGACATGACCGATTCCACCCGGGCGGCCGAAGAGGCGCGAGTCATCGACGAAGCCCGCGCCCACGCCGAGCGGCGAGTCGAATCGACGCTTCGCCATGTGCGCGCGATCAAGGCCGAGATGCTCGCGGGACATCGGCGCCCGCAGGTCACCCAGCGGTTCGCGGGCAGAGACATCCACCAGACGCAAGTCATCCCGGTCGTCGCGGATGTGGAACCCGCCGCCGCTCCCCCGGCGCCGGATGCCGCGGTGGCCGAGGCCCCGGGCGAGCCCGAGGTTCCCGAGGTTCCCGAGATTTCGCCCGCCCGGCATCGGGCCCCCGACGAGGACGACGCCGTCACGACGGCCATCACGCCGGAGCCGGCGGCCGGCGAGGCCCCGGAGGCACCGCAGCCCGCGCCGCTCGCCGACGAACCGGAAATCCCGGAGGAACCAGAAATCCCCGAGGAACCGGAAACCCCGGAGGAACCGGAAATCCCGGAAATCCCGGAGACCCCGGAGGTCCCCGAGACCGTCGAGCTCCCGGCGGTGGCCGAATCCGACGACGAACGGCTGCGGCGGCAACTCGCGTTCGTCGTCCATCAGGAACCGCGGCTGAGCTGGGCCGTCGCCGATCTCGCGGACGGCACGACGCTGTTGGTCACCGACCTCGCGCACGGCTGGATACCTCCGGGGATCAGCCTCCCGGCGGGCGTGCGGCTGCTGGAGCCCGGGCGGCGCGCCGGGAAGGTCGCCGCGCTGATCGGCGAGGCGACGCGGATGGCGACCTACACCCCGGGCGACGCGATCGGCCGGCCGGCCGACTTCGCGGCGACGGAATCGTCGGTGCAGCCCCGAGAACTGCCGGCGGTCGACGATCTGGGCTGGGAGCTGGGGCGAGCTACGCACTGGCGCGACGGTCTGCCCCGGATGGTGCATACCTTGGCCAAGGCGGCCGCCGCGGGTACCGGCGTCGTAGCGGAAGAAGTCGACCTGTTGCGGGTCCACCTCGATACCGCGCGCCACCAACTCCTGACCCAGTATCCCGACGCCGGGTCCGCGCTCTTGCTCAACTGCCTGTTGCTGGCCGCCACCGAAAGCCTTGTCGCCGGGGACTCGATATCGGCGAACTATCACCTCGCCTGGTTCCGGAAGCTCGACGAGCCGCCGCCCAGCCAGTGGACCGCCGAACTCCCCAAATCCATGAATTGACGCTGGTTGGAGGGGTCAACGATACTGACAGCGTGTCGGGATCGGGCAGTCGCGCGAATCTGAGCGACAAGGATCTCGTCGAATCGGTTTTGCGTGAATTGAGCGAGGCCGCCGACAAGTGGGAGGCTCTTGTCGCGCAGGCCGAGACGGTCACGTACAGCGTGGACATGGGCGATATTCGTGCGGTGGCGAACTCCGACGGTAGGTTGCTCGAGTTGACGCTGCATCCGGGCGTGATGACCGGCTACGCCCATGGAGAATTGGCCGACAGGCTGAACCTGGTGATCGCCGCCCTCCGCGAGGAGGCGGAGGCCGATAACCGGGAAAGATATGGGGGCCAGCTGCAGTGACGTCGGGGTCGATGCAGCACAACCGCATCGACCGCCGAAAGGAGAAGGACCGTGCCGCTCAATCTGTCCAACCGGGATCAGAATTCGGGGCACCTGTTTTACAACCGGCGGTTGCGGGCCGCGATCACCAGGTTCTCGGTGCGGATGAAGCACGACGACCGCAAACAGCAAGCGGCGGTGGCGTTGTCCATCGTGCTCGTCCTCATCGGCCTCGGCTGGATGGCGTTGCTGCACGTGATGAAGCCCGCGGGGTTGGTCGGCCAGTCGGCCATCATCGGCGACCGGGACACCGGCGCGGTCTACGCGAAGATCAACGGACGCCTCTACCCCGCGCTCAACCTGACCTCCGCGCGGCTGGCGATCGGCAACGCGAGCGCGCCCACCTGGGTCAAGGCGAGCGAGATCGCAAAGTACCCGACGGGCGCGATGATCGGCATTCCGGGGGCGCCGGACAGCCTGCCGATCACGGCGAGCGCCGTGTCGGCCTGGTCGGTCTGCGACACCGCGGCCACCCGGGGCAGCGGAACTTCTCCGGTGGTGACATCCATCGCGGGCCAGCTCTCGCCGTTCGGCCGGTCGGCGGCCATGGGCCCGGCGCAGGCCATCCTGGTGACCCACAAGGGCGCGACCTACGTGATCTGGAAGGGGCAACGCTCCCGCATCGACCCGACCGACCGGTCGGTGACGTTCAACCTCGGTCTTGACCCCGGCGTGACGTATCCGATCGAGATCTCCAACGCCCTTTTCGATGCGATGCCCTCGACGGAACCCCTTGTGCTGCCGGTGATTCCGGGTCACGGCACGCCATCGCGGTGGCTGCCGGGCTCGACGGTGGGCAGCGTGCTGGAAACCCGCGACGCCAACGGCACCGTCAACGGCTTCTATGTGTTGTTGCCGACGGGCGTGCAGAAGATCACCAGTTTCGTCGCGGACTTGTTGCGCACCGCGGATTCGGAGGGCACGACGACACCGGTCCTGGTCGCGCCCGACAAGCTGATCCAGATCCCGGTCGTCGACGTGCTCGACGTCGACTACTACCCGTCGGGCAAGATGGAATTCATTGACACCTCGGCGAATCCGGTGACGTGCGTGGGATGGGAAAAGCAACCCGGCGACCCGCAGGCCAGGATCACCGTCTTCAGCGGGCGGGGTTTGCCGGTCCCGATCGGCATGGACGATCGCGTCGTGCATCTGGTCCGCGACGACCGCGACCCCAATTCGCCCGAGGCACAACAGACCTTGATGCTGCCAGGTGCGGCGAACTTCGTCACCACCACAAGCGGCGTCAGCACGTCCGACAGCCGGGAGAGCCTGTATTGGCTTTCGCCGCAAGGTGTTCGGTACGGCATCCAATCGGATCAGCGCACACTCAAGGCGCTGGGGCTCGATCCGCGTTTGGCGGTGCAAGCGCCCTGGCCGATAGTGCGGACGTTCGCGCCCGGCCCGGCGATCAGTCGCGACGCCGCGCTGGTGGCGCGCGATTCGGTGTCCGGGGGCGGCGCCGTGGCGCCCATTCCAGATTCCAGCGACCAGACAAGCGGGGGTTGAGCAATGTCAAAAAGAGGTTTCGTCCGCGGCCGCCGCAAGCCGCCGCCGAGCGTTCCGCCGGTGCGGGTCGCCGTCGCCGCGCCGCTGGCGCTGCCCGAGCGGGAGCCGCGCAACATCCTGCTGATGATCGCCGTGCCGGCGCTGCTGGTCGGGATCATCGGCACCCTGGTGGTGATGTACGCCTCAGGAATCCGTTCGTTGCAGTCCGGCTTCTTCCCGATGATCGGGCTGGTCGGTTTCGGGACGCTGATGTTCAGCGGCCGCTTCGGCCGGGGACGCCGAATCACCTGGGGTGAGCAGGAAAAGCAGCGCCGCAGCTATCTGCGCCAGCTCGACGAGGACCGCGAAGAAGTCCAGCGCGCCGCTCAGGAACAGCGGCGCAGCCAGCTGTTCGTGCACGGCGACCCGCAGAAGCTGGACACCGTCATCGGCGGTCCGCGGATGTGGGAGCGGCGCCCGGGTGACCCCGACTTCCTCGACGTGCGCCTGGGGATCGGCGTGCAGCAGGCCAGCGAATCGGCGGTGTCGCTGCAGTGGCCCGACGTGCCCATCGGCGAAGAGCTCGAACCCGTAACCGGCGGCGCGCTAAGGGATTTCATCCTCGAGCAGAGCAAGATACGCGGCATCGGCAAGGTGCTGAGCCTGCGGTCGAAGCCCGGGTTCAGCTTCATCGGCGACGATCCCGGCGAGCTGCACAGCTTCGCCCGGGCGATCCTGTGTTCCCTGGCCGTCTATCACGGCCCCAACGACGTCAAGCTCATGGTGGTCACCCGCCACCCCGAGCTGTGGTCCTGGATCGTGTGGCTGCCGCACAATCAGCACGACGAGATGTTCGACGCGTGCGGGCTGCGCCGGCTCGTGTTCGCGTCGCCGACGGAACTGGAAGAGGCGCTCGACCCCGAGCTGCACCGCAAGGGTCGCGGGCCGTGGGCGCCGCCGGTCGGGACCAGCCCGACGTCGATGCCGTCGCCGATGGAGTCGGCCCCGGGCCTGGCGCTGGGCCCGCACTGGGTGATCGTCGACGACAACGTCGGCACGCCCGAGCAATGGGAGGGTGTGACCGGCCAGAAGGGCATGGCCGGCATCACCGTGTTGCGGCTGGCGACCCGACCGGGCGTCGGCGTCGGATTCACCGACGACAGCGAGCGTTTCGGGCTGCGCGAGGGCAGGCTCACCCACCGCGGCACCTTCTACGCGGTGGCCGACATGCTCGCCGAGAGCACTGCCAACCGGTACGCGCGGGCGCTCGCGCGCTGGTCCCCGATGACCGCCGGAGAGTTGTCGGAGACCGACAGCCAGGGCGGCGAACTGCTGCGCGCGTTGGGGATCAGCGACCCGCGGGAGCTCGACGTCGACAGGCTCTGGGCCGAGAGCCGCGGCCGCGGCGACCACAAGTGGGCGATGGTGCCCGTCGGCGTCAAGCAGGGTGGCGAGCTGCAATACATCATCCTGCGCGCGAAGGACTTCGGCGGCTTCGGGTTTCACTCGGTCGTGATCGGGACGTCGGGCTCGGGGAAGTCGGAGTACTTCCTGTCGTTGTGCAGCGGGATCGCGCTGACGCACTCGCCGGAATCGTTCATCGTGATCTTCGTCGACATGAAATTCGAGTCGGCCGCCCAGGACCTGCAGGGGTTCCCCCATGTCGCGGGTTCGTTGTCCAACCTGGGCAAGGACGACCGGCATTTGGCCGAGCGGATGCGCAAGGCGATCAACGGCGAGATCGCCAGGCGTTACCGGCTTTTCAAGGAGGCCGGAGCCCGCGACGCCAACGAGTACGAGGAGATGCGCCTCGCCGGCAGGGACCTGGAGCCGGTGCCGATCCTGCTGGCGATCATCGACGAATACCTCGAGTTGTTCATCCACCACCCCGAGTGGATCGATCTGGTCATCCACATCGGCCAGGAGGGCCGCGGCTGCAACGTCTTCTTCACCCTCGGCGGCCAGCGGCTGGATCTGTCATCGCTGAGTAAAGCCAAGAGCAACATCGCATTCCGCGTCGCCCTGCGCGCGGAGACCGCGGAGGACTCGCGCGACGTGATCGGCAGCGACGCGGCGCTGCACCTGCCGTCGAAGGAAAACGGGTACGCTCTGCTCAAGGTCGGACCGCGCGACCTGGATCAGTTCCGGTGCTTCTACGTGTCGGCGCCCTTCGTGGTGCCCAAACGGGTGGTCAACGTGAACAAGACCGTGGCCGTGAGCTTTTCGCAACCGCGGGCGTTCACGTGGGCGTACCAGCCGCTCAGCGAGGCGGACGCCGCGGCCCTGGCCGTCGCGGACGAGCCCGAGGAGCCCGACGAGTTCCTCTTCCACGCCGACGGCTTCCGCAAGAAGAAGCTCGTCGACATCATCCGCGAGTCGCTGAGCTCCCACCCCGCGCGCCCACCGCACCAAATCTGGCTTCCGCCTTTGGAAGTCAGCGAGCCCATCGACGCGCTCGTCGGACGCTGGCGCGGCAAGCCATGGCACGTCGACTACGGGCAGAACCCGGGACTGGTGTTCCCGGTCGGCATCGTGGACATTCCCGAGGAGCACGACCAGCGGGTGCACGCCATCGACGCCGAGATGGACAACATCATGGTGGTCGCGACCGCGCAGCGCGGCAAGTCCACCACGCTGATGACGTTGATGGCGTCGGCCGCGCTGATGTATCGGCCCGAGCGGGTCACGTTCTTCGCGGTCGGGGCGTCGTTGTATCCGGTCGAAGAGCTGCCGCACGTGGCGTCCGTCGTCAGCCAGACCGACACCGAGGGGGTGTCGCGGACCATCGCCTCGGTCGAGGGGCTGATCCTGGCCCGCGAGGCGTCGTTCAAGCAGTACCAGATCGACATCTCCGAATTCCGGGAACGGCGGTTCGGCGGCGCGGCGGCGGGCGGCGGCACCGACCCCGACGACAAGTTCGGCGACGTCTTCCTCGTCGTCGACAACTTCAGCGACCTGTACGAGAAGAACACCCCGCTCGGGGACCGCCTGATCGGGATCGCTCGCCAGGGCCTGTCCTACGGCGTGCACGTCATGACCAGCGCCACGGCGTGGTTGGTGGGGCAAAAGCAGCAGTTGGTCAACGTGTCGAACGCGCGCATCCAGCTGCGCTTGAGCAACCCCGACGAGACCCAGATGGGTGAGGGCTTCGAGCGCAGGAAGGCCGCCCGCAACACCCTGGACCGCCCCGGCTTCGGGGTCACCCGGCAAGGCCACGAGCTGCTCGTCGGGGTGCCGGAGCTCACGTCGGCCACCGGTGAGCGGGTGGCGACGCGTGACATCGGCGCGGTCATCGCCGACGTGACCGGCGCGGGCCGGCTGGAGAGGTTGGCGCGACTGCCCGAGCGGGTCGAGCTCGGCCAGATCATCGGCGCGTTCGCGGCCACCGCCGAGGCGGCCGACCCGCTCAACATCCCGTTTGCGATCGGCGAAAGCGCGCTGCAGCCGGTTGCCCTGCCGGCGCGAACGCTGCCGAACATGCTCGTCCTGGGCCGCCAGCTGTGCGGCAAGACCACGACGCTGGCGGCGTTCGGACAGGCGATCATGAGCCGGTTCGATCCCGAGCAGGCGCAGATCACCATCGTCGACCCCAAGACATCGCTCATCGGCAAGATCCGGGGTCCGCATGTGCGCGCGTACGCCTACACGGCCGACGACATCGACGAGGTGATCGAGGGGCTGGCGGCCGTCCTGCGCGACCGCCTCCCACCCTCGGGCCTGAGCCAGGAGGAGTTGCTGAGCCGCAGCACGTGGGAGGGCCCACAGCATTTCATCCTGATCGACGACGAGCAGGAGCTGCGCCCGCACGGGGTGATCGGCAAGAACGCGGCCACCGCGCCGCTGTGGGGACTGATGGAGCGCAGCCGCGAGATCGGCCTGCACGTGATCGCCTCCCGGTTGCCCGGGAACTGGGCCGGGGTGTCGGTGACCAATCCGTTCGTGCAGAAGATGACCAGCTCGCGGGCGCCCACGCTGTTCATGGACAACGACCCGGCGGCGGTGAAGGTGTTCGGCAGGGTGAGCGCCCAGCAACTTCCCCCCGGCCGTGGCCTGCTGGTCACGACCGACGGGGCGATGGAAGGGGTGCTGGTCGGAGAACCCGAATGGGGTGACCCGGGCGGGGCGGCCGGTAGCTCCAGTTAATGGAGCTGGCGGGTGAGTCGACACCCACTGGTGACCACCATAGAATCAGGCAATTCCGCGCGGTTTCGCCGCGGACACAACATATGGGTGGGAAGCTCGGGCATTGGGGGTATATATCCCCCTGCGGGTGGACCGGGCACTTAATACACGGAGGCAGAAATGACATCGTTCGGCATGGCTCCGGGGGCCGTCAACTTGTCGTCGGCCGCGGAGGCTGGGATCAGCGAGGAGATGGCGGCTACCACAGCGGCCGGAGCCGCGGCACTCACCGGCGTGATGCCCATGGCCACCGACGCCGACTCGGCGGAATTCGCGGCCGCGCTGAACGCCGCTGGGGCCGCCTACCTGACGACCGCGGGCGAGCACGTCGGCCAGCGGGCCGCCTTTTCGGGCGCCCAGGGTCTGGCGTCTGCCACCACCGAGGCCACCGAGGCGGCGCGCGCGGCCGCCAGCGCCCTATAGCCCGTAAGCCGTAAGCACCAATGGCCGACCCCAGATTCAGCGGTCCCCCCGAAACGGTCGCGCTGATCTTCGAGGCGGGCAGCCCGGCGTCGGTGATCGCCAACAACGCGGTGTGGGTCGCCGAAACCGCGAACAAGGAATTGGCCGCCGGCCTGTCCACCGTCAACGCCATGGCCACGGCCGCGAACTGGCAGGGCGCCGGCGCGGTCGCGTCGCTGGTGGCCAACACCGGACTCAACGTCGGGCTGCACACCCTGGTGGGGTGGACGGCGCACAAGATCGGCGTCACCCAGGCCGCGGTGGAGGCGTTTACCATTGCGCGGTCATCGGTCATCCCGTCGGTGATGTCGATCAGGAATCGCGTCGAGACCCAGGCGCTGTACGACACCAACTTCATGGGGATCAACGGCCCGAACATCGTGGCGCACGAGTCCGAGTACCACGGCGGTCACTGGCCGCACAATTCCAGGGTGGGCTGGCTCTATTCCGCCGCCCTGAGCGCGTTGACCGCCGCGCTGGCCGTTCCCCCACCGGTCGCGCCGATGGGCGCGTCGCCCGCCGCCCCGGCGGCCGCGGGTGAGGCCGTCGCCCAAGCGGCGGCGCAGAGCGGGATGAACAACGCGGTGCAGGCGTCGGGTCAGGCCACCCAGGCCGCGGGGCAGGCGGGTTCGGCGCCCGCCGATGCCGGCGGCCAGCTCAGTTCGATGTTCGGCCAGCCGATGTCGATGGTGTCCGGGATGACCCAGCCGCTGCAGGAGGCGTTCAAGGCGCCGATGGACGCGTTTCAAAGCGTCGGCAGCATGCCGCAAGGGTTCCTCTCGTCGATGACCGGGATGTTCTCGGCGGCCGGGGCGCCGAACGCTTCGGCCGGCGCCCTCGCGGAACCGGTGCTGGCCGGCGGCGGGGCCGCGGGGGGTGCGGGCGCCGCGGGCGTCGGCGGCGGGGTCGGAGCCGGCGGCTTCCCGGGCGCCGCGCTGACTAGCTACACCCGCCCCACCAGCAGTTTCGAGCCGGAGGCCGGCGGCCGCCCGACCAGCCTGCGCGCCGGCGTTCTCAACGCCGCCGACGTGCGCGGGCCCACGACGTCGACCGGGATGGGCGGGACGCCCATGCCGATGTCGCCGGCCGGCATGCTGGCGCGCGGGACCGGTCCGGAATCGGACAAGGACGCCGTGACGCGCGCCCGCGTCGTGGTCGGCGGCGACAGGACGGACCCGCAGGACGCGTAGGTCGCGCTCAGCGACCGGGGCCCGGTGGGCCGGCAAAGGCTTGCGCGATCTCCAGCCAACGCTGGGCGTCCGCCCCGTGCGCCGCGACGTCCAGCGCGCTCAGCGGGCGCCGCTGGGTGACCAGGAAGCAGAAGTCCTCGGCGGAGCCCGTGACCCGTTGGGCCGCATCCGGCGGTCCCCATGACCACGTGTCGCCGCCGGGTCCGCGCAGCTCGACCAGGAACGGCTCGGCCGGCGGAGCCAGGTTGTGGACGGCGAACGCGTAGTCGCGGGTGCGAACCCCCAGGTGCGCGATCGAGCGCAGCCGCTCGGAGGCGGGCCGGGTGACGCCCAGGGCGTCGGCGACGTCGAGCCCGTGCGCCCAGGTCTCCATCAACCGCGCGGTCGCCATCGAGGCCGCGCTCATCGGCGGCCCGAACCACGGCAATTTGCGCCCGTCGGCCACCGTCAGCAGCGCCTCGTGCAACCGGCCGCGGGTCGCCCGCCAGTCGGCAAGCAACTCGGCCGGCGCCACGCCCGCCAGCTCCTCTGCGGCGGTGTCGACGAAGCCGACCGGATCCGCCGCCGCGGCGGCCAGCACCTCGGCGAACGCGGCCTCGTCGGTCACCGCGGTCAGCGCGACCCGGTCGGTCCACAGCAGGTGTGCGATCTGGTGCGCGATGGTCCAGCCCGGCGCCGGCGTCGGGTCCGCCCAGCGCTCGGCCGGAAGGGGCGCCACCAACGCGTCGAGATCGTCGCTTTCGGCGCGCAAGTCGGCCACGATCGGCCCGGGTCCCGCCATCATCGCCCCACCTTAACGGCCGCCCACCGGCTGGCCCCGCCGGCCGACGACGCCGTGAACGACCAGCCCGAGCAGATACAGCGCCGACCCGAAAAGCACGAACCCGGGCGCATGCCCGTCTTGCGGAATCACGGTCGCGGCCAGCGTGATCGAGGCGATGAACGCGACCCAGAACAGCGCATCCTGCACTGCGAACACGTGGCCGCGCAGCGCGTCGTCGACGTCGATCTGCATCGCCGAATCGGCGCACAGCTTGATCATCTGGCCGGTCACGCCGAGCAGCAAGCTGCACGCCACCATCACGGGCAGCCACAGTCCGGCCCCGGCGAACTCGATCAGCGCGGCCGCCGTCAGCGCGCCGTTCGCCGCCGCATAGCGCCCCCACCGCCGCACCGTGGGCGGGGTCAGCACCGTCGCCAGGAAGGACCCCAGCCCCGAGGCGGCGAAGAACACCAGCGCGATGCCCAACCCGCCGACAGCCGGGTCCTTCGTGTGATGCGCCAGCAACAGCAACACCAGCGAGTTGATGCCGACCACCATCCGGTGCGCGGCCAGGCCGGACAGGGTGGCGGCCACCGTCGGGTAGCTCACGACCGTGCGCGCGCCGTGCAGCCAGCCGGTGACCACCGCGTAGACGGCCGACCCGTGGATCGCACGCCTGGTGTCGTCCGGGCCGAGCACCCGGGGGGCGAACCGCCACGACAGCAGCAACGCGGTCGCCACCGGGATCGCGTCCAGGAAAATGACGACCGACGCTCCCCGATCGCCGGCGCCGACGATATAGCGGGGCACCAGCATGAAGTTGGCACCGAGGAAGGCCGCGATCGCGCCCGCCGCGGTGGCCACCGAGTTCATGGTCACCACCTGTTCACGCGGAACCACATGCGGCAGCGACGCCGACAGCCCCGATGCCACGAACCGGCCCAGGCCGTTGGCGACCAGCGCCGCAACGAGCAGCGGCATTTCGCCGGCCCGAACCGCCAGGATCGTGCCGATCACCGCGATCAACATCAGCCGGCCGATGTTGGCGCCGACGAGGACCAGCCGGCGATCCCACCGGTCCATCAGCGCCCCGGCGAACGGCCCCAGCAGCGAGTAGGGCAGAAACAGCACCGCGAACGCCCGCGCGATCGCCATCGGGTCGGCGGCCCGATCGGGGTTGAACAGCAGCGCCCCCGCCATCCCCGCCTGGAAGAGGCCGTCACCGAACTGGCTCGCCATGCGCAGCTGCAGCAATCGCCAGAAATCCGGCAGGCCGCGCACCGACCGCCAGAGTTCGACGCGTGCTCGCGTGCGCATCCGGGTTTGAGACACAGAACCGACTTCCACGATCGGGGCTGGCAGGGGGCCGTCGAACTCGACGCCGCTCTAATAACATTACAAATGCGACTGGGGCGGGCCCGTTTCCACCGGACGATGCCGCGGGAATGCGATGATGGTGCTGTGCCGCCCGAAGATCCAGAGGACCATGTCGCTCCCGCCGCGCAGCGGGTGCGCGCGGGTACGTTGCTGCTCGCCAACACCGACCTGCTCGAACCGACGTTTCGGCGCAGCGTGATCTACATCGTCGAGCACAACGACGGCGGCACACTGGGTGTGGTGCTCAACCGGTCCAGCGAGACCGCGGTCTACAACGTGTTGCCGCAGTGGGCCAAACTCGCCGCCAAGCCGAAGACGATGTTCATCGGCGGGCCCGTCAAGCGTGACGCGGCACTGTGTTTGGCGGCGTTGCGAGTGGGCGCCGACCCGGACGGCGTGCCGGGCCTGCGGCATGTGGCCGGCCGGATGGTGATGGTCGACCTGGACGCCGAGCCCGACCTGATCGCGCCCGTGGTGGAGGGAGTGCGGATCTTCGCCGGATACTCGGGCTGGACCATCGGTCAGCTCGAGGGCGAGATCGAGCGCGACGACTGGATTGTGTTGTCCGCCTTGCCATCCGACGTTCTGGTCGGGCCCCGGGCCGACTTGTGGGGGCAGGTGCTGCGCCGCCAGCCGCTGCCGCTTTCGCTGCTCGCGACCCACCCGATCGACGTCAGCCGCAACTAGCGCCGCTCAGTGGCAGGACTGCGTGCACAGGGCGCAGTCGCCGGCGCAGCCGGACGCGGCCGCTTCCTCCCGGTGCAGCGCGAAGCGCGCGCTCTGCCACGACCCGGCGGCGAGTGTGCCGAAAGCGCCTGCGACACAGACGATCAACACCACCAGCGCGGTTTGTGGGGACGCGGCCAGCGCCACCGCGCCGCCGGCGGCCAGCATTATCGCGGCGGCCAACTGTGTCGGCGCCAACGCGCGCAGCGCCAGCTGCGTGGTGCCGACGGCCCTTTGCGACAGCGACCAGGTCCCGAACCCGGCGGAGGCCACCGCCGCGCACACGCACACCACGCCCGCGATCAACATGGGCATCACAATACGAGTCCCGCCGTCAACCCGCGCGCCGGGTTCCACAGGGCGCGCGTCGGCGCTGAATCAGCGCTGCAGGAAGCTGAAGTTCGGCAGCGGCGGCAGCCCGGGCACCAGGGTCAACAGGTTTGGCCTCGGCTGCGCCGCGGGCGGTTGCCCCGCCGCCTGTCCGGGCAGCCCGAGGGGAGCGGTACCGGCCGCCTGCCCGGGAAGCCCGACGGGTGCCGCCCCGGTGGGGGTCTGCCCGGGTAGCCCGACGGGGGAGTGTTGCGGCGCCTGCGCCGGAACCCCGGCCGGGGGGCTGACCGGGGCCGGTGCGGGCGCGGCCGTCGCGGCCCCGGGCGCGGTCACCCGGAACCCGTTGATGATGGCGTCGGTGGCCGGGGCGTCGGCGACCGCCTGCGAGCGGTCGGTAGTCACCGACAGCGACACCAGGTACCGGTCGTGGCCGGACGTGGCGATGACGTTGCGCCGCGAGGTGTTCAGCAGCATGTCGCCGTCACGGTACGTGCCCTCCATGACCGAGGACGGGAAGCCGCCGAAATCGGCCATCGAGGCGTTGGTGGTCTGCCAGGCGAGCAGTTTCTGGCTGTCGACGTAGCCGTGCGTGATCGCGTCCCTGGGATCGAAGTCACCGACCAGCTTGTACACCACGACCTGCGCGTTCGATGTGTAAACGCTGTTGCCTTGCCGGTCCGCGATCACCGCGAACGCGTCGGGCACATTGGGATCGGGCACCTGCGTCCAGCGCGGCGGCACCGGCAACGTGATGTCGAGCGCCTTGAACCCCTGCGGTTTTTGCGGCTCGAACCTGACGCCCTTTGCCTGCAGGTACTCGCGGATCGTGCCGGAGCCCGCCGGGGTCACCGTCGGCGCCGGGGCCGCGGGCGGGGCCGCCGGGGTCACCGAAGGCGGCACGACCGGGCTGGCCGACGGCGGGGAGGCGGTGAATCGGTTCCCGTTGAGCGCTCCGGGACTGATGACGTTCTGGGGCGCCGGCGCAGCGACACCCGGACCGGCGGGCGCGGGTGGGGGTGCCGGGACCAAGGGTTCCGCCGAGGCCTGGGCGCCCGAAAAAACCGCGACGCCGATCAGGCCGGCGACCAGACCCCCTAAGACCCGACAATTCGGGGTGATCTGACTCATGGCTCGGTCCTTCCCAGGTCCATCCCAACGACTCAGGCGTTAGTACAGAGGCTGACTGTAACCAGTGGTCAAACGCGGTGAACAGGCCCGAAACACACCTGGGATGAACCTCTGACCCGTGCGCAACGCAACCGAGATCAACCTGTGGCCGACGGGGGCGGGACGCCCGCCCTTATACCCTGTTCAGGTGACCGAATCCCCGATCGCCGCGGCCGGCAGCAACCCGGCCGGTGCCCCGACGGACTCCGATGCGCCGCCACACCGCTACACCGCGGAGCTGGCGAACCGTATCGAAGGCACCTGGCAGGACAACTGGGCGCGGCTGGGGACGTTCAACGTGCCCAACCCGGTCGGCTCGCTGGCCCCCGCCGACGGGTCCCCGGTGCCCGACGACAAGCTGTTCGTGCAGGACATGTTCCCCTATCCCTCCGGCGAGGGACTGCACGTCGGACACCCGCTGGGCTACATCGCCACCGACGTCTACGCCCGATACTTCCGCATGACCGGCCATAATGTGCTGCACGCGTTGGGGTTTGACGCCTTCGGGCTGCCCGCCGAGCAGTACGCCGTGCAAACCGGCACCCACCCGCGCGCCAGGACCGAGGCCAACGTGGTGAACTTCCGGCGTCAGCTCGGCCGGCTGGGCCTCGGCCACGACAGCCGGCGAAGCTTTGCGACCACCGACGTCGACTTCTACAAGTGGACCCAGTGGATCTTCCTGCAGATCTACAACGCGTGGTTCGACACCGCGGCCGGCAAGGCGCGCCCGATCGCCGAGCTGATCGCCGAATTCGATTCCGGCGCACGCCGTCTCGAAGACGGCCGGGACTGGACAGCGCTGTCGGCGGGGGAGCGGGCCGACGTGATCGACGGCCACCGGCTGGTCTACCGGTCCGACGCGATGGTCAAT
This sequence comes from Mycobacterium sp. NGS26, assembly GCF_059813025.1. Taxonomy (NCBI): domain Bacteria; kingdom Bacillati; phylum Actinomycetota; class Actinomycetes; order Mycobacteriales; family Mycobacteriaceae; genus Mycobacterium; species Mycobacterium sp. NGS26. The sequence continues at coordinate 381,155 of NZ_JCALDU010000004.1, read as the reverse complement.
TGGTGCCCGGGCCTGGGCACGGTGCTGGCCAACGAGGAGGTCACCGCCGAGGGCCGCAGCGACCGGGGCAACTTCCCGGTGTTCCGGAAACGCCTGCGGCAGTGGATGATGCGCATCACCGCCTACGCCGACCGGCTGCTCGACGATCTCGACCTGCTGGACTGGCCGGAAAAGATCAAGACGATGCAGCGCAACTGGATCGGCCGCTCCCGCGGCGCCCAGGCGCTGTTCTCCGCGACCAAGACGAATGGCGAGGTCACCGACATCGAGGTGTTCACCACGCGGCCCGACACCCTGTTCGGCGCCACCTACCTGGTGCTGGCCCCGGAACACGACCTGGTCGACGAGCTGGTCGCGCCCGCCTGGCCCGACGGGGTGGACCCGGCGTGGACGTTCGGGGCCGCCGGCCCGGCCCAGGCCGTCGCCGCGTACCGCCGCGCCATCGCGGCGAAGTCGGACCTCGAGCGCCAGGAGAGCAAGGACAAGACCGGCGTCTTCCTGGGCAGCTACGCCACCAACCCGGCCAACGGAAAACCCGTGCCGATCTTCGTCGCCGACTACGTGTTGGCCGGATACGGCACCGGGGCCATCATGGCGGTCCCCGGCCACGACCAGCGCGACTGGGAATTCGCCCGCGAGCTACACCTGCCGATCGTGGAAGTCATTGCCGGCGGCGACATTTCGGAGGAGGCCTACACCGGCGACGGCGTGCTGGTGAACTCCGGCTACCTCGACGGAATGGACGTGGCGGCGGCGAAGGAGGCCATCATCGCGCGGCTGGAGGCCGACGGCCGCGGCCGTGCGCGCATCGAATTCAAGTTGCACGACTGGCTTTTCGCACGACAACGGTACTGGGGTGAGCCGTTCCCGATCGTCTACGACAGCGACGGGCGCCCGCATCCGCTCGACGAGGCCGCGCTGCCGGTCGAGCTGCCCGACGTGCCCGACTACTCGCCGGTGTCGTTCGACCCCGACGACGCCGACAGCGAGCCGTCGCCGCCGCTGGCCAAGGCCACCGATTGGGTGCACGTCGAACTGGACCTCGGCGACGGCCTGAAGCCCTATACCCGCGACACCAACGTGATGCCGCAGTGGGCGGCCAGCTCCTGGTATGAGCTGCGGTACACCGACCCGCACAACCCGGAACGGTTCTGCGCCAGGGAAAACGAGGCGTACTGGATGGGGCCGCGGCCGGCCGAACACGGCCCCGACGACCCGGGCGGCGTCGACCTGTACGTCGGCGGCGCCGAACACGCGGTGCTGCACCTGATGTATTGCCGGTTCTGGCACAAGGTGCTCTACGACCTGGGTCAGGTCAGCTCCCGGGAGCCCTACCGCCGGCTGATCAACCAGGGCTACATCCAGGCGTTCGCCTACACCGACGCCCGCGGGTCGTATGTGCCGGCGGAGCAGGTGATCGAGCGCGACGGCCGCTTTGTCTATTCGGGGCCCGACGGCGAAATCGAAGTTTTTCAGGAATTCGGGAAAATCGGTAAGAGCCTGAAGAACTCGATATCGCCCGACGAGATCTGCGACGAGTACGGCGCGGACACCCTGCGGGTGTACGAGATGTCGATGGGACCGCTGGAGGCGTCGCGACCCTGGGCCACCAAGGACGTCGTCGGTGCCTACCGTTTCCTGCAGCGGGTGTGGCGGCTGGTGGTCGACGAGGACACCGGCGAGACCCGGGTGGTCGGCGACGCCGGCCCGCGGGAGCTGGACACCGAGACGCTGCGGGCCCTGCACCGCACCATCGCGGGGGTGACGGAAGACTATGCGGCACTGCGTAATAACACCGCGGTGGCCAAGCTGATCGAGTACACCAACCACCTCACCAAGGAGCACCGCGACGCGGTGCCCCGCGCGGCGGTGGAGCCGCTGGTGCTGATGTTGGCGCCGCTGGCCCCGCACATGGCCGAGGAGCTGTGGCTGCGGTTGGGCCACACCACCTCGCTGGCGCACGGCCCGTTTCCGGCGGCCGACCCCGCCTATCTCGTCGAGGAGAGCGTCGAATACCCCGTGCAGGTCAACGGCAAGGTGCGCGGGCGGGTGGTGGTGGCGCCCGACGCCGGCGAGGACGTCCTGGAGGCCGCGGCGCTGGCCGACGAAAAGGTGCAGGCGTTCCTGGCGGGTGCCACCCCGCGCAAGGTGATCGTGGTGCCCGGCCGGCTGATCAATCTCGTCGTCTAGCAAGGCCTATCGCCGGCCCGGCCGGATCACCACCTCGTGGACGTGGCCGTCGGGCGGGGTGGCGACCACGTTGGCCACCACGGCCGCCACGGTCTCGGGCCGCAGGAAGTCGGCGGGGTCGTACTCGCCGCCTTCGAACGCGACGAGCTCGCGCTGCATGCCGGTGTCGGTGCGGCCCGGATATATCGTCGTCACCCGCAGCTCCGGCTCGTCGTCGCGCAGCGAGTCGGCGAACGCGCGCAGCGCGAACTTGCTGGCCGAATAGGACGCCATGCCCGACGACACCTTGCGGCCCGACCCGGAGTTGACGAACACAACCTGACCGCGGGCGCTGCGCAGCGAGGGCAGCAGCGCCAGTGTAAGAGCCACGGCCCCAAAGACATTCACGGCGAAGGTGGCGCGCCACTCGTCGACGCTCGACTCGGCGACATGGCCGGGGATGGAAACGCCGGCGTTGTGCACCAGCACGTCGAGCGCGTCCACGACCTCGCAGCTGGACCCGATGGCGTCGCCATCGGTCAGGTCGAGCGGAAACGTTGTGGCGTCGAGCCGGGCCGCGACGGCGTCCAGCCGGTCGGACGGGCGACCGGCCAGCAGCAGGGCGTGCGTGGGCGCCAGCGCGGCGGCGATGGCGGAACCGATGCCGCCGCCGGCCCCGGTGATCAGAGCAGTTGGCATGCGACCCAGCTTACGGGCATCGCCAATGATGTTGGGAATCAGCCCTTTTCACGCCCGCTTGCGTGCCGACGATTCGCCTTCCCCGTCGTGCACCGCTTCGCCGAAGGCCAGCCGCTCCAGCGGCGCCAGCGCCTTCGCCAGGGTGTTCAGGTCGGATTCGTCGAGCTGGCTGAGCATCGCCGCCAGGGCGGCGTGCCGGTTGGCCAGGGACTCGGCATGAACGGCCCGCCCGCGCGGGGTGATGTCGACCAGCACGGCGCGCAGGTCCGACGGGTCGCGCGAGCGCTTCACCAGCCCGATCTTCTCCAGCCGACGGATCGCCACGGTCGTGGTGGGGGTGCGCACCCGCTCGTGTGCGGCCAGGTCGGTCATCCGGATGGGTCCCTGTTCGAGCAGCGTGATCAGGATGGAGAGCTGTGCCAGCGTCAGGTCGCCGGCCACCACGCCACTGGGGTCCCCGCGGCGCAGGATGGAAATGAGTTTGGACAGCGCACGGTGTAACCCTTCCGCAAGCTCCGTCACCTCGGGCGCGGTGGAAGTGTCCGCCATAGTTTGGCAGTCTAACCGGATATCGGGTGCGGACAAGATGGCTATTGGCGACTTTGTTTAGCCCGCATCAAAGTCACGTCGGAAAGGAAACTTTGCCGTCATTCATAATGTCGGCGGGTGCGTTCAGAGCATGATGGACGGCTCGGCGCTCGCCGGTTCGGCGCCGGCCAGCGCCCGAAGAGGCCCCGGAACAACGGTTTCGGCCGGGGTGAACACCCTTCGCCGGAACAGCTCGGACAGCATGGTCTGGGCCATCACGTAGGAACGGCCGACGCACGCGGCCCGCGCGGCTTCCGAGTCACGCCGGTGGATGGCGGAGGTTTCGTCCTCGTAGAACGGCAGCATGCCGTCGCGGCTGTCCTGGTAGGTCATCCAGAACACCCGCGGGATGAGGTTTTGCGAGGCGCGGATGGTGGCGTGCAACCGCGGGCCCGCGTACTCGTCGTTGATGGTGCGCCGGTATTCCGCGGCGAATTCGGAAAAGGCCCGCGCGTCCTTTGCGGTGCGCAGCGATCGCAGCAGCGCGTCGAGTTGGCCCAGGATCCGCGGCGTCGGGTTGGTGGCCGCTCGCGCCGACGCGATGCCGTTCAGCAGGCCGTCGAGTTCGTGGTGCTCGAGGACGGTGGCCTCGTCGAACCGCTCGACGAACGCGCCCCGGTGATAGCGGGTGGAAACGATGCCGTCGTGTTCGAGTTGCACGAGCGCCTCTTGAATGGGGACGCGACTCACTCCCAGGCCCACCGCGATCTCGTTGCGGTCGACGCGGTCACCGCTGCGCAGCTTCCCGGTCAATATCAGGTTGAGGATGTGGTTGACAACCTGATCTTTTTCTTTGACCCCGTATTTCTTCGGCATCGGTCTCTTTTCCCACGAGGCAATCAGCGGAGGAAGTTTCTCACGACTTGGCGCCCGCGTTGCGATGTTTCGCCGATGAATTGCCGGCGAAACCGACTAGCGCCGGTCGCGCCACCGGCACAGCGCCTCGGCGGCACTCAGGTCGTAGTCCGGGCCGTTGACGCCGACCGTCAGCAGCGTCACGCCCAGGGCGGTGAGGCCCTCGGCGTTGGCGATCAGCCCGTCGAGGCCCTCGCCGCGGCGGACACCGCTGTTGTCCTCCACGCCGGCCGACCGTTCGATGGCGGCCGGGTCGCGTCCGACGGCCGCGCAATGCTCCTCCAGCACGGCTGCCGCGGCCGGGTAGGTGTCGACGGTGGTGAAGCCGTGCCAGATGTCGCCGTACTCGGCGACCAGCCGCAGGGTCTTGCGCGGGCCCTTGCCGCCGATCAGCACCGGGATGTCGCGGGTGGGTGCCGGGTTGAGCTTGGCCAGCCGCGACTTGATCCGGGGGAACGCGGCCGCCAGGTCGTCGAGACGGCTGCCCGCGGTGCCGAACTCGTAGCCGTATTCGTCGTAGTCCTTTTTCTTCCAGCCCGATCCGATGCCGAGGATCAGCCGGCCGTCGGAAATGTGGTCGACGGTGCGGGCCATGTCGGCCAGCAGCTCGGGATTGCGGTAGGAGTTGCACGTCACCAACGCGCCGATCTCGATGCGCGACGTCTGCTCGGCCCACGCCGCCAGGACCGTCCAGCATTCGAAGTGCGGCCCGTCGGGATCGCCGTAGAGGGGAAAGAAGTGATCCCAGGTGAATGCGATGTCGACGCCGATGTCTTCGCAACGGCGAACGGCGTCGCGGATGTTGCGGTAATACGGCGCGTGCTGCGGCTGCAGCTGCACACCGATTCGAATGGGCCGTTGCACAGTCATAGGACCACCGTAGGCTCAGCGCCCGTCGAGCACCCCGCGCAGGATGTCGATCAGCGCGCGGGGCTGATCGCTTTGGACGGAGTGGCCGGAATTTTCGACGATGTGCGCGGTGCGGAAATTCGTTGCGCGCCTGGCGAGTTCGTCGGCATCCTCGTCGGTGACGAAGCCCGACGAACCGCCGCGCACCAGCGTGATGGGCGCCGCCAGCGCGTCGACGTCCTCCCACAGGCCGGTGAAGTCGGGGAAGGTGCGGATGGCGTCGTAGCGCCACGTCCACTTGCCGTTGTCGAGCCGGCGGGAGTTGTGGAAGACGCCGCGGCGCAGGGCCTTCACCTCGCGGTGCGGGGCCGCGGCGATCGTGAGGTCCAGCATGGCCTGGAAGCTGGGGAACTCGCGCTCCCCGTGCATCAGCGACACCGTGCCCTGCTGCTCCTTGGTCAGCTCCGAGTGCCGCTGCAGCGCGGACGGGGTGACGTCGATGAGGACCAGCTCGGGCACCAGCTCGGGGGCGATCGCGGCGAGCCGTATCGCGGTCAACCCGCCCAGCGACATGCCGACCACGAGTTCGGCCGACGGGGCGTGCTCGCGCAGCACCGGCGCCAGGGCGTCGGCGTTGTGCCGCGGTGAGTAGTCGCCGTCCTCACGCCAGGCGGAATGCCCGTGGCCGGGCAGGTCGACCGCCAGCGCGGGCTGGCCGATGCCGACGACGACGGTGTCCCAGGTGTGCGCGTTCTGCCCGCCGCCGTGCAGGAAGACCACCCGCGGTGCGGTGGCGCCCCAGCGCAGCGCGCTGACGGCGCCCGCGTCGACGCGCTCGACTGCCGGCAACGGGCCCGAAACACCCGCCTGCTCGGCGTTCTCGGGCAGCAGCGAGAACTCGGACAGCCCCGCCAGTTCGTCCTCGGAGATCTCGGTCACGATCTACAGACACTAGAGGACACGCTTCAGAGGACGTAGCGCCGGCGAATCGCGCGGAACCGCTCCCACATCGCCGCGGTGCGTTCCGCCGCGGTCACCCTGGCGGTGTCCGCGGGAAGGATGCGCAGCAGCTCGTCGTACTTGACGGTGCGGGTGTCCAGCACGGCGGGCCGGCCCTCGAGCATGTGCCGGTAGGTGAGGTTGCCGCGCTCGAAGCCCTGGGTGTCCAGCCAGTTGTGCACGCCCGGATCGCGGTGCGCCATGACCAGACGCACCCGGCCGTCGCGGTCGGTTTTCGTGCGGCTCGGCGTGTAGCTCACCGGGCGGTAGAGGTAGTCCATGCTGTTGAAGAAGACGCCCATGTTCGTCAGCATCCACAGCCCGTCGTGGGCGTCGAATTCGACGATCAGCGCCTCGTCGGGTCCGAGCTCCCAGTACATGTTGGCGGCGGCGCGGCCGCGCTTGGCGTCCGCGCCGGTGGCGTCCACCCGGGGGAAGGTGTTGGGGTGCTCGGCGTCGACGCCGCCGTGGGTGAAGGGGAACTCCGGCCAATCGGACATCAGGCCGGTGACGAAGTCGCCGGCCCAGCCCATCGCCTCAACCATCGCGGCGGGCGTCGGCGGCGGCTTGGGGGAGGCCATGTCGATCCGCTCGATCCGCATCCGCGCCGGCGTCTCGTCCCATCGGTCGAACCCCTGGCGGATGAACACCTTGCGCGAGCCGCCGGTGGTGGGCAACCAGTTCGGGCCGCGTTCGGGCCCGCCGATGTAGAGCTCGAATTGCCCGTCGCCGCCGACGACGAGTTGATGGCCGTGCAGGTTGGCCTCCGGTGTGTCACCGAACGGTTCGTGCAGCACGCCCGGCCCGGGACGGCGCGGGCCCTGGACGGTCACGTTGAAAAACCGTGAGGTGCCCCGGCTGCCGGTGAGCCGGTAGGTCGAGCGCCCGTCGATCCACGCCTGCTGGTAGGTGAAGTCGGCGCAGTCGCCGCCGAGTTTGCGGGTGGGGCCGCAGAAGGTGTGCAGCACCGGGTAGCGGGTGTCGCGGGTCTCGAGCGCCAAATCGAAGGCCTGGCCCAGGTTTTGGGTGAGAAAGCGGAAGGCGTCGGCGCGCTGCGCGCCCGAGGTGGCGTTGGCGTCCTTGAAGGCCTGCTCGCCGGCGCGTTGCAGCCGTTCGCAGAACGCGGTCCACGCGGACCGCAGTTCCGCGTCGTCGGGCCCGTCGCCGAATGCCATCGTCACGCTCCCAGCCGGTCGAGCATCGCGGTCACGAAATCGCATGCGCGCCGGGCGGATTCGAGCCGGCCCTCGTTCTCGATCCGGGGGCCGATGAGCTCCAGGTCGAAGCCGTGGGTGTAGCCGCCCTCGAGGGCCTGGGCCACGAACGCCTCGATCGGGATCGTGCCGTCGCCGGGGACCGCCCTTCCCGGCAGCGCGCGGTCGCCCAGCACGTAGTCGCTGAGCTGGACGAGCGCGGTCCGTGGCAGGGCGCGCGCCACGGTGGCCTCGAAATCGCCCTCCGCCCAGCAGTGAAACAGGTCGATGCAGATGGAAAGCCCGCCCATCTCGGCAAGCGTGATGGTGTCGCGCAGCGTGTGGGCGAGATGGATGTCGGCGTACAGGCTGGAGGCGTTTTCGATCGCCAGCGCGACCCCGGCGCGGTCGGCGCGCTGCACGCAGGGGCCGACCATCGCGCAGAACCGGTCGGCCGCCTGTTTCCAGGTGAGCGCGCCGCGACCACCGGTGAGCAGGTAGACGGTGCGCGCGCCCACCCCGGCCGCGGCGTCGATCACCGCGCACAGCGCTTCCCGCGCGGCGCGCGGGTCGGCGGACAGTGAGCCGCCCGCAAAGAGGTGGTACACGGCTTCGACCGTGTAGTCGTTGCGCCGCAACAGCGTTGGAAATTCGGGATCGAGCAGCTGGCTGTCCAGGATGCTCAGCCGGGACACCCCGAGCGCGGCCCAGTATTGCTGCAGCTCGGCCAGTGACGCGCCGTGAAAGGTGACGCTGTGCACGGACAGGCGTTGGTCGACCGCCGTCACGTCAGGCCCGCTTCTCGATCTCGACGCCGAATCGTTCACGGAACGGCTGGAATTCGGCGTGCAGCGCGTCGATGTCTTCGCCGATGTCGACGAGCAGCCGGGTGGAGTAGGTGAACTTGCCGTATCGGTCCGGGCGGTTGTCGGCCAGGTAGGCCCGCATGGCCGACTCGGCTTCGGCCGTCAGCTCCCGCCCGCAAAACGCGTAGTAGCGCCGCACGGTGGCGACCGGATCGGCGATGAAGTCGGCGTAGCGAACGTGCAGGATGCGCGGATCGTCGACCAGCGGATTGCTCATCGTGTTGGCGATGCTGGCGCGGGTCATCTCGAGATGCTTCTTGGCCTCGGCGTGCAGATCGACGGGGCCGATCATGCCGTCGGCGATGTCGGCCATCATCATGGTGCGCGACGCGGCGACCTGGACCGGGTCCCGGTGCAACCAGACCATGAACGCGTCGGGGTACGTCTCGAACAGCTCCTTGAGCCGGAAACCGTGAAAACCCTTCAGGACCCAGTACTTTCGCGGCCGCTTGTACTGCAGCTGTTGCAGCATCGCCTTGTGCAACCGGTACTGTGCGGCCGGGTCGGTGGGCAGGCCGCCGACCAGCGACTGCATCGGCACCCGCCACCACGCCGTCGGCGTCATGACCCGGAAATCGAAGGCCCAGGTGCGTTCGTCCTCGGGCAGGCCGTCGCCGAGCATGTCGTTGTAGGGGTGGCTGTGCAGCCATTTGGGCATCTTGGCGTTGATCTCGCGCCAGTCCGCATCGGCCCGGTCGCGCCGGTCGTCGTCGGCGGTGGCGATGCCCGGCGGCGGCGAGGGATACATCACCTCCCAGAACCGCAGCGCCCGCGCGTGCGGATCGACGGACATCAGCGCGTGCATGAGCGTTGTGCCCGAACGTGGTTCGCCGGTGACGAACATCGGGGCCTGGATCACCTCGTCGCCGATCGGGTACCGGCTGCGGTCCTCGATGAACTCGAGACGCGATGTGAGCAGCCACCGGCACACCCGCGCCGCTTGCCGCCTGCCGTCGGCGTCCAGGCCGAGGCCGTTCAGGTGGTCGACGGCGACGGCGAAGCGCTCGGGCAAGGTGGGGTCGCCGTAGTCGCGCAACCCGGTTTCGGCCTCCGCGGCGCTCAGCAGCTCGGCGGCGTCCAGGTGTTCGCTCACGACGGGTCCCCGCACAGCGCCAGCAGTTGGTCCTCGGCCGCGCGAACGTTGGCGGCCGAGGACTCGGCGTGCTTGCGGCCCGCCATGGCGCCGTAGTCGAGGATTTTGGGCACCCGCAGGCCCGCGTCCACATACGTCTTGATGATCTTGGCAACCTGTCGCGGCGTGCCGTGCGGCACGACGGCGAGCAGCATTTCCGGCCGCACCCGCCGCAGGAACGCGATGATGCGTTCGCGGGTGAGCAGCGCCGGGTCGATGTCCTGGAATCCGCGCCAGCCCTCGCCCATCGGGTGCTCAAACCCGAAGCCGCGCAACGTTTCTGCCGATACCTGCAGCAGGAACGCCTTGACGAGGGGCGCCTGCACGATCTCGGCCAGGGCGTCCTCGTCCTCGCCGATCAGGCACACCTGGATGTAGCACGGCGTGATCGCCATCGGATCGCGGCCGGCGCGTTCGGCAGATGCCCTGACCGCGGTCAGCATGTCGGCGTAGTGCTCCGGGGTCCAGGCGCCCGCCGGCCACCACCCGTCGGCGTGGCGTCCCGCGATGTCGAGCATCCGCGGGCCGCTGGCGCCGATCCAGATCCGCGGCGGCTCACCGCCGTACGGTTCGGTGTCCAATCGGGCGTGCCGCAGCGAGTAGAACCGCCCGTCGAAATCGACGGGGCCGTCGCTGTCCCAGAGCAGGCGGATCACCGTCAGCGCCTCCTCGAAGCGGCTCACCGGCCGGGAGAAGTCGAAGCCGTAGGGCAGCGTGTTCTCGCTCTCGCCGCTGCCCAGGCCGAGGACGAAACGGCCCTTGGCGAGATGGTCGATGGTGAGCGCCGTCTGCGCCAGCATGGCGGGATGGCGGCGCACGGTGTCGACGACGGCGCTGACCAGCGGCACGTTTTCGGTCAGGACCGCGGCCGCCGCCGCCACAGCCAGCCCGTCCAGGTGGCGGTGCGGCGACGGCGACGCGGCGGCGAGGTCGGTGAACTCGGGAGTCCAGAGCGCGTCGGGCCAGAAGCTGACCATGTGATCCGGCAGCCAGATCGAGTGGTAGCGGCCACCGTCCAGCTCCGACAGCCGGGACAGGTCGAGCGGAAGCGTCGTGCGCAGGAACGCGGCGGGCTGAACTCTCATCGAGAGATGATGCTAAGCACCCGCCCAGCGCCGTGTCGACGAAATCCGCCACGAGAGGCAGCCGGCCCTAGCCGACGATGAACTCCTCGAGCTGGGCGCGCGCGACGTCGTCGGGCAGCTGCCGCGGCGGGCTCTTCATCAGGTACGCCGAGGCCGGGATCACCGGTCCGCCGATGCCGCGGTCCTTGGCGATCTTGGCCGCCCGCACCGCGTCGATGATCACGCCCGCCGAGTTCGGCGAGTCCCACACCTCGAGCTTGTACTCCAGGTTCAGCGGCACGTCGCCGAAGGCGCGGCCCTCCAGCCGCACGTAGGCCCACTTGCGGTCATCGAGCCAGCCGACGTGGTCGGACGGGCCGATGTGCACGTCCTTGGTCTTGAACTCGCGCTGCAGGTTGCTGGTGACGGCCTGGGTCTTGGAGATCTTCTTCGACTCCAGCCGCTCACGCTCGAGCATGTTGAGGAAGTCCATGTTGCCGCCGACGTTGAGCTGCATGGTGCGGTCCAGCTGCACGCCGCGGTCCTCGAACAGCTTGGCCATCACGCGGTGGGTGATGGTGGCGCCGATCTGGCTCTTGATGTCGTCGCCGACGATCGGGACGCCGGCGTCGGCGAACTTCTTGGCCCACACCGGGTCCGAGGCGATGAACACCGGCAGCGCGTTGACGAACGCCGCGCCGGCGTCGATGGCGCACTGGGCGTAGAACTTGTCGGCGTCCTCGGAGCCGACCGGCAGGTAGGACACCAGCACGTCGACGTTGTTCTCCTTGAGGACCTTGACCACGTCGACCGCCTCGGCGTCGGAGACCTCGATGGTGTCGGCGTAGTACTTGCCGATCCCGTCGAGCGTCGGGCCGCGCTGCACCGTGACGTTGGTCGGCGGTACGTCGGCGATCTTGATCGTGTTGTTCTCCGACGCGAAGATCGCCTCGGACAGGTCGAAGCCCACCTTCTTGGCGTCCACGTCGAATGCCGCGACGAACTTGACGTCGCGCACGTGGTAGGGACCGAACCGCACGTGCATGAGGCCCGGCACCGACGCTGTCTCGTCGGCGTTCTGGTAGTACTCGACGCCCTGGACCAGTGAGGACGCGCAGTTTCCGACGCCGACAATGGCGACTCGTACCTCGGTGTGCGCCTCCGGCGCCCCTACGGGCTGGTGCTCACTCATAGGGCGTTCTCCTAACCTCATTACGTTTGCCTCGGATGCTCGGTGACTTGTTGGTTTCGTGCGGATTCGTGCAAGGGGTTACATCTGCTCGGACAGGCCGGGCATGGCCCGCTCCGCGGCGATCAGCTCGTTGAGCCACTTGACCTCGCGCTCGCTGGACTCGAGCCCGAGTTGATGAAGCTGGCGGGTGTAGCGATCGAACGAGCTGCTGGCCCGCGCCACGGCCTCGCGCAGACCTTCTCGGCGTTCCTCAACCTGCCGGCGGCGGCCTTCCAGAATGCGCATCCGCGCCTCTGCCGGGGTGCGATTGAAGAACGCCAGGTGCACCCCGAAGCCGTCGTCGGTGTAGTTGTGCGGGCCGGTGTCGGCCACCAACTCGCTGAAGCGCCGACGCCCAGCGTCGGTCAGTTGGTAGACCCGCCGTGCCCGCCGGACCGGCGTGCCGGCCGGGGCGGCGTCCTCGGCGATCAACCCGTCGGCCTGCATGCGCCGCAGCGCCGGGTACAGCGAACCGTACGAGAACGCACGGAACGCGCCGAGTAGGCCGGTCAGCCGTTTCCGCAACTCGTAACCGTGCATGGGCGACTCGATCAGGAGACCCAGGATGGCGAGCTCCAGCATCGACTCACCTCCCTTGCTTGGCTGGTTACGACGGTCCGACGCCTCGCGTCATCGTATCGTCTCGATATATTTGCCTCAACACCACCCGATGTTGGTGCGGCATTGGGCCGCTACGTGGGCAAATTCAGCCGCTTGGGCGTTCCGTCGCCGGCGAAGACGATCGAGCCCCCGCCGTAATCGGACGAGACATACAGCGACAGCGACAGCGCCCCGGGCGCCGTGGGGTCGGTGCCGGGCTCGATGATCAGGTACATGGTCTGGACGTCGGACTGCTTCATGTGCAGGGTCTGCGGGGCGCCGCGCATGACTCCGACGGCCGCCGCGATGTCGAACTTGCTCAGGTCGACGGCGACGGCGCCGTCGGCGGAGCTCTTGGCGGAGCTGGTCGGGTCGCTCCAGCCGCCGCGGTAGTCGTAGGACAGCATCCGGCGGCTGTCGGAGGGGTCGGGGCGATCGAGTATCGCGTACGTCGGGTAGACCACCATCCGGAAACCGATGGTGTCCCCGAACCTCTTGCGGGTTTGCTCCATCAGGCCGGTCAGCCCGCCCAGCGAATGCAGCTGCGTGGGAGGGGTCAACACCACCGCGCCGATTCCGTCGGGCTTGGCTCCCGGATCCTCGCGGCCCTTGCCGACGTCCAGCGGCGAGCCGGTGCTGCCGTACAGGCCCCATCCGATGCCGACGCCCAGCAGCACCGACACGACGAACGCGGCGGCAAGGATGCCCCACCCGCCGAATTGCGGCGGCGACTTGGGGACGCGGAGCTGCACCGGCGCGCTGTCGACCTGCAGGTCGGCCACCAGCGCCCGCAGCTCACCCAGCGTGACGGCGTTGGTCGCGGCGCTGACCCGCTCCCGGTGCTCTTCGCCGGACAACTCGCCGTCGCTCAGGGCGTTGTCGAGGATCGCGCAGGTGTCCTGCCGGTCGCTGTCCTTGGCGCGGGTCGCCGACGTCGTCCCGCCGAGGGGTGCCCCGAGCCATTTCGCCACGGCCATGATCGTAGGAGCCCGAATCGAGTTCGGCACCGAATGTGACGAGCGATTACGGCGGCTCGGCCAGCGCGACCGCCTCGGTTGCATATCGGCGGCCGGGATGGCGACGTACTCTGGTCTGCGTGCGACTGCAGCGACAGGTGGTGGAGTACGCGCTTCGGCGGCGCGCGGTGCTGGCCGAGGTGTACTCGGGCCGCACCGGTGTGTCGGAGGTGTGTGACGCGAACCCCTATCTGCTGCGCGCCGCGAAGTTTCACGGGAAACCCAGCCAGGTGATGTGCCCGATCTGCCGCAAGGAACAACTCACCCTGGTGTCGTGGGTGTTCGGCGAGCACCTGGGCGCGGTGTCGGGCTCGGCGCGCACCGCCGAAGAGTTGGTCATGCTGGCAACGCGCTACGAGGAGTTCGCGGTCCACGTGGTGGAGGTGTGCCGCACCTGCAGCTGGAACCACCTGGTCAAGTCGTATGTGCTCGGCGCGGCACGCCCGCCAAAGGGGACGCGCGGCACCCGGACCGCGCGCGACGGCGCCCGCACGGCCATTGAATAACGAAGGGCGCCACGACCAGTCGTCCAACGACCCGGGCGGGCCAGCGACTGAGCGCGTGGGCAAGCATGCAAGCACCGACCCGCCGGACCACCCCGACCGGCCGGGCGACGGCGCGCGTCCGGGGCCGCGCCCGCGTCGTCCGCTTCCGCCCGACGACCGGATGACGACGATCCTGCCGCCCGTCGCCGACGACCGGCCGTTCCGGCGGCGTGACCCCCTCGAAGAGGTGAAGGCCGCGCTGGACGCCCCCGCCTCGAAACCCCTGCAGCGAGACGCGATCGACGAGGTCAAGGCCGCGCTCGATACCCGTCCGCGGCGTGAACGCCCGGCGTCCGGGCCACGGCCGCCGGCCGGGCCGCCACCCCCGCCGCGACGGCCGGGCGGACCCGACGAGCCGATCGGGCCCGGCCCTCGGGCACCCGGGCCGAGGCTGGACTGGAGCTGGATAGACCAGATCAATTGGCGCTGGGTGCGACGGGCGGCCTACCTCACCGCGGCGGTGCTGGTGCTGTTGCCGATCGTGACGTTCACCATGGCGTACTTCATCGTCGACATTCCCAAACCGGGCAACATCCGCACCAACCAGGTCTCGACGATCCTGGCCAGCGACGGCTCGGAGATCGCCAAAATCATTCCCCCGGAAGGCAATCGGGTCGACGTCAACATCAACCAGGTGCCCGTGCACGTGCGCCAGGCCGTGATCGCCGCGGAGGACCGCAACTTCTATTCCAACCCGGGCTTCTCATTCAGCGGATTCGCGCGGGCGGTCAACAACAACCTCTTCGGCGGCGGCGACCTGCAGGGCGGGTCGACGATCACCCAGCAGTACGTGAAGAACGCCCTCGTCGGCTCCGCGCAACATGGATTCAGTGGGCTGCTGCGCAAGGCCAAGGAGTTGGTCATCGCCACCAAGATGTCGGGGGAGTGGTCCAAAGACGATGTGCTGCAGGCCTACCTGAACATCATCTACTTCGGCCGCGGCGCCTACGGCATCTCGGCCGCCGCCAAGGCCTACTTCAACAAGCCCGTCGAGCAGCTCACCGTCTCCGAGGGCGCGCTCCTGGCGGCGCTGATCCGGCGGCCGTCCACTTTGGACCCGGCCGTCGATCCCAAGGGCGCGGCGGCCCGCTGGAACTGGGTGCTCGACGGCATGGTGGAAACCAAGGCGCTGTCGCCCAGTGACCGTGCGGCGCAGGTGTTTCCGCCGACCGTGCCGCCCGATCAGGCCCGCGCGCAGAACCAGACCACCGGCCCCAACGGCCTGATCGAGCGTCAGGTGACCAAGGAGCTGATGGAGCTGTTCAACATCGACGAGCAGACCCTGAACACCCAGGGGCTGCAGGTCACCACGACCATCGACCCGAAGGCCCAGCAGGCGGCGGAGAAGGCGATATCGAAGTACCTCGACGGCCAGGACCCCGACATGCGCTCGGCCGCGGTGTCCATCGACCCGCACAACGGCGCGATCCGCGCCTACTACGGCGGCTCCGATGCCAACGGTTTCGACTTCGCCCAGGCCGGCCTGCAGACCGGATCGTCGTTCAAGGTGTTCGCCCTTGTCGCCGCGCTGCAGCAGGGCATCGGGCTGGGCTACCAGGTGGACAGCTCGCCACTGACGGTCGACGGAATCAAGATCACCAACGTCGACGGCGAGAGCTGCGGAACCTGCAACATCGCCGAGGCGCTCAAGCTCTCGCTGAACACCGCCTACTACCGGCTGATGCTCAAACTCAAGAACGGGCCGCAGGCCGTCGCGGACGCCGCGCATCAGGCCGGCATCGCGAAGAGCTTCCCCGGCGTCGAGCACACGCTGTCCGAGGACGGCAAGGGCGGGCCACCCAACAACGGAATCGTGTTGGGGCAGTACCAAACCCGGCCGATCGACATGGCGTCGGCGTATGCCACGCTGGCCGCGTCCGGGGTGTACCACCGGCCGCACCTGGTGCAAAAGGTCGTCAACGCCGACGGCCAGGTCCTGTTCGACGCCGCCGGCTCGGACAACAACGGCGAGCAGCGCATCGACAAGGGCGTCGCGGACAACGTCACCGCGGCGATGCAGCCCATCGCCGCCTACTCTCGCGGCCACGCCCTGGCCGGCGGACGCCCGTCGGCCGCCAAGACCGGCACGGTGCAGCTGGGCGACACCAAGGCCAACAAGGACGCCTGGATGGTCGGATACACGCCGTCGCTGTCGACGGCCGTGTGGGTGGGAACCGTCCAGGACAACGTGCCGCTGGTAACCTCCTCGGGCGCAGAGGTTTACGGCTCGGGCCTGCCGTCGGACATCTGGAAGGCGACGATGGACGGCGCGCTGAAGGGCACGCCGAACGAGAACTTCCCCAAGCCGAGCGAGATCGGCGGCTACGCGGGGGTGCCCGCCGCGCCGCCCCCTCCGCCCCCGCCGCCGTCCGAGCAAGTCATCCAGCCCACCATCGAGGTGGCGCCGGGCATCACCATCCCGGTCGGCCCGCCCACGACGATCACGATGGGGCCGCCGCCACCGCAGGCGCCGGGCGGCGGGCCGCCGTTCGGTGTCCCGCCTGGTGGCCCCCAGGCCCCGCCGCCGGGTGGCCCGCCGCCACCGTTCGGTCAGCCGCCACCGTTCGGCCAACCGCCGCCGTGACGAGCACCCAGCAGCAGCGCGCCCCCATCTCGCCGCGACCCCTGGCCGCGGACCTGCGCAGCGCCGACAACCGCGATTGCCCCAGCCGCACCGACTTTCTGGGTGCCGCGCTGGCCGACGCGATCGGCGGGCCGGTGGGCCGGCACGCGCTGATCGGCCGGGCCCGGCTGATGACCCCGCTGCGGGTGATGTTTCTGATCGGGCTGGTGTTCCTGGCGCTCGGCTGGTCGACGAAGGCGGCCTGCCTGCAGAGCACCGGCAGTGGGACGGGTGATCAGCGGGTCGCCAACTGGGACAACCAGCGCGCCTATTACGAGCTGTGCTACTCCGACACCGTGCCGCTCTACGGCGCGGAGCTGTTGAGCCAGGGCAAGTTTCCGTACAAGTCGAGCTGGGTCGAAAACGACGCCAGCGGCGCACCGCAGACCCAATACGACGGCAAGCCCGCGGTGCGGTACATGGAATATCCGGTGCTGACCGGCGTCTATCAGTACGCGTCGATGGCCGTGGCCAAGACCTACACCGCGCTGAGCAAGATCGCGCCCCTTCCGGTCGTCGCCGAGGTGGTGGTCTTCTTCGACGTCGCGGCGTTCGGGCTGGCGCTGGCGTGGCTGGCGACCGTGTGGGCGACCGCCGGCTTGTCCGGGCGCCGGGTGTGGGACGCGGCGCTGGTGGCGGCATCGCCGATCCTGATCTTTCAGATCTTCACCAACTTCGACGCGCTGGCAACGGCATTCGCGATGGCCGGGCTGCTGGCGTGGGCGCGGCGCAAGCCGGTGCTCGCCGGCCTGCTGATCGGACTGGGCGCCGCGGCCAAGCTGTATCCGCTGCTGTTCCTGGGGCCGATGCTGGTGCTGGGCATCCGGACCGGGCGCCTCGGCGCCCTGGCCCGCACCGCGGGCGCCACCGCGGCGACCTGGCTGGCGGTGAATCTGCCTGTGCTGGTGCTGTTTCCGCGGGGGTGGTCGGAGTTTTTCCGGCTCAACACCCGCCGCGGTGACGACATGGACTCGCTGTACAATGTCGTCAAATCGTTCACCAGCTGGCACGGTTTCGATCCCAAGCTGGGCTTCTGGCAGCCGCCCACGGTGCTGAACACGGTGGTCGTGGTGTCGTTCGTAATATGTTGCGCGGCAATAGCTTACATCGTGTTCACTGCTCCGCAGCGGCCCCGGGTGGCACAGGTGGTGTTCCTGATCGTGGCGGCATTCCTGTTGACCAACAAGGTGTGGAGCCCGCAGTTCTCGCTGTGGTTGGTGCCGCTGGCGGTGCTGGCCCTGCCGCACCGCCGAATACTGCTGGCGTGGATGACGATCGACGCGGTGGTATGGGTGCCGCGCATGTATTACCTGTACGGTAACCCGAATAGGGCGCTGCCCCAGCAGTTCTTCACCACGACGGTGTTGCTGCGCGACATCGCGGTGGTGGCGCTGTGCGCGTTGGTGATCCGGCAGATCTATCGCCCGGACGAGGATCTGGTGCGCTGGCGCGGGCGGATCGACGATCCCGCGGGCGGGCCGTTCGACCGTGCACCCGACGCCCCGCCCGGTTGGTTGCCGCAGTGGCTGCGCCCCGCCGGCCCGAAACGGTCGACCGCGCCGGCGCCCGAGACCGGCGCCGAATTAGAAACCGCGACCGCCGGAGGACGATCATGACGCAGGTCGCCATCCCGCTCTTCCCGGGGTTCACCGCCCTGGACGCCGTCGGGCCTTACGAAGTGCTGCAACGCATTCCATCGATCGAGGTGGTGTTCGTCGGGCACCGCCGTGGCGAGGTGCGTACCGAAAACGGGATGCTGGGCATGGCGTGCGACGCCACGTTCGACGAAGTCGGCGCACCCGACGTGGTGGTGTTCCCGGGCGGTATCGAAACCCGCCCGCTGATTCACGACGACACCATCCGCGCGTGGCTGCAATCGGTGCACCCGAACACCGCGTTCACCACCTCGGTGTGCACCGGGGCGCTGTTGCTCGCCGCGGCCGGCCTGCTCGACGGGCTGACCGCGACAACGCATTGGCGGGCCGCGGACCTGCTCAACGAGTTGGGTGCGCGCTATGTGCCCGAACGAGTCGTCGAGCATCTGCCGCAGCGGATCATCACCTCCGCGGGGGTGTCCAGCGGCGTCGACATGGCGCTGCGGCTGGTCGAGCTGCTCGTCGACCGCCGGGCCGCGGAGGCGGTGCAACTGCTCATCGAATACGACCCGCAACCGCCGTTCGATTCGGGTGCGCTGGCCAAGGCCGACGACGCGACGGTGGCCAGGGCCAACGACTACCTGCGGGCGCGCCGATAGCCGGCGCCGCGCCCGGATTATCGGCGCGGGCCGGCCGTCCGGTACCCTGATGCGGTTGCCGACGCAGGCGACCCTCCTGCCACGGATCGACCGTGGCCGCTTGAGACCAGAGGAGGTGGTGAGGTTTCCATGCGTCCATACGAAATCATGGTCATTCTTGACCCCACACTCGACGAACGCACCGTCGCTCCGTCGTTGGAGACGTTCCTCAACGTCGTCCGCAAGGACGGCGGAACCGTCGAGAAGGTCGACATCTGGGGCAAGCGCCGGCTGGCCTACGAGATCGCCAAGCACGCCGAGGGCATCTACGTCGTCGTCGACCTGAAGGCCGAGCCCGCGACGGTGTCCGAGCTCGACCGGCAGCTGAGCCTCAACGAGTCCGTGTTGCGCACCAAGGTGATGCGCACCGACAAGCACTGACGGCAGCAACGGCGGCGCTGGCTGCCCGCTGTCGGCGCGTTTGCGTAGGCTCAGCGAGGAACACGCTCATGACCATCACTCGTCCCCAGGCGGATCCAGGAGGAAATTGTGGCTGGTGACACCACTATCACGGTTGTCGGAAACCTGACCGCTGACCCCGAACTGCGGTTCACGCCGTCGGGCGCCGCGGTGGCGAACTTCACCGTCGCGTCCACGCCCCGGATCTACGACCGCCAAAGCGGGGAATGGAAGGACGGCGAGGCGCTGTTCTTGCGGTGCAACATCTGGCGCGAGGCGGCCGAGAACGTCGCGGAGAGCCTCACCCGCGGGGCGCGGGTGATCGTGACCGGGCGTCTCAAGCAGCGTTCCTTCGAGACCCGCGAGGGCGAGAAGCGCACCGTGGTCGAGGTCGAGGTCGACGAGATCGGTCCCTCGCTGCGCTACGCCACGGCCAAGGTCAACAAGGCCAGCCGCAGCGGCGCCGGGGGCGGCGGCTTCGGCGGTGGTGGCGGGGGCGGATCCCGTCAGGCACCGCCGGCGGCCCAACCGAGCGGCGGCAGCGGGGACGACCCGTGGGGCAGCGCCCCGGCTTCGGGCTCGTTCGGCGGCGGCGACGACGAACCCCCCTTCTGACCAAGAAACTTCAATCGGTAAACGGAAAGAAAGACAGACATGGCCAAGTCCAACAAGCGGCGGCCGGCTCCGGAAAAGCCGGTCAAGGCGCGCAAGTGCGTCTTCTGCGCGAAGAAGGAGCAGGTGATCGACTACAAGGACACCACGCTGCTGCGCACCTACATCAGCGAGCGCGGCAAGATCCGGGCGCGTCGTGTCACCGGCAACTGTGTGCAGCACCAGCGCGACATCGCGCTCGCGGTGAAGAACGCCCGCGAGGTGGCCCTGCTGCCGTTCACCTCCTCGGCGCGATAGCCCAGGCTCAACCGAAAGTACGCAAACGATGAAGCTGATTCTGACCGCCGATGTCGAGCACCTCGGCACCGTCGGCGACACCGTCGAGGTCAAGGACGGGTACGGCCGCAACTTCCTGCTCCCGCGCGGCCTGGCGATCGTCGCCTCGCGCGGCGCGCAGAAGCAGGCCGACGAGATTCGCCGCGCCCGCGAGACCAAGACGGTGCGCGACCTCGAGCACGCCAACGAAATCAAGACGGCGATCGAGGCGCTGGGACCGGTTTCGCTGCCGGTGAAGACCGCCGCCGATTCGGGCAAGTTGTTCGGCTCGGTGACCAGTGGTGACGTCGTCGCGGCCATCAAGAAGGCCGGCGGGCCAAACCTCGACAAGAGAATCGTCCGGCTGCCCAAGACGCACATCAAAGCCGTCGGCACCCACCCGGTGTCGGTGCACCTGCACCCCGAGGTCGATGTCGAGCTCGCGCTCGAGGTCGTCGCGGAGAGCTAACCCCGCGGCGTTCGCCCAACTCGCCCGCCGGGCGCCGCATCCGGCGGCCGCAGAATCCTAGGCGCTATGGGGGCGCTGTGCGCCCGTTTTTGACGATCGCTCAGCCCGTGTCTGGCGAACTTTTTTGGGGCCGCTCCAGAGGGGTCGCCGTAACCGGGGCTTAACGTTGCGAAAATACGGCCGAAAGCCAACACGCCCGACTCGGTAACCTGTCGCGACACGCCGAAGAGATTCTTGTCCACACCAATTGCGCGGTGTTGTACTGCGCTTATCTGCAGCTATGTCAGGACGTCGAGGAATAATCCACAGGTTCTCCACACCCCGCTCAACACAGGTGCCGACGGATATGCACACACGATGCACAGCGTTATGAACAGCACCCCCTTTAAGTACTCGCCAGCAACGCCTACCGTCGTCCCGGCGCCGGCCATACCGGCGCTCGAGCGCGGGGTGTCGGTGCCCCGACTTACGCTCTTGAATGTCGGGTGTCGAATGTATGTTCGGCTAGCCTTGTCGGAGGGAGGTGAGAGCCATGGCGGTCGTCGATGACCTAACGTCCGGCATGGGCGCCTCGCCCCCGAGCGAGGATTATGGCCGTCAGCCGCCGCAGGACCTGGCCGCGGAGCAGTCGGTGCTGGGCGGGATGCTGCTCAGCAAGGACGCCATCGCCGATGTGCTGGAACGGCTGCGGCCCGGCGACTTCTACCGGCCGGCGCACCAGAACGTCTACGACGCGATCCTCGACCTCTACGGCCGTGGGGAGCCGGCCGACGCCGTGACCGTCGCCGCCGAGCTAGATCGCCGCGGGTTGCTCCGCCGCATCGGCGGCGCGCCATATCTGCACACGCTGATCTCGACCGTGCCGACCGCCGCCAACGCCGGCTACTACGCGGGCATCGTGGCCGAGAAGGCGCTGCTGCGCCGCCTTGTGGAGGCCGGCACGCGGGTGGTGCAGTACGGCTACGCGGGCGCCGAGGGCGCCGACGTCGCCGAGGTGGTGGACCGCGCGCAGGCCGAGATCTACGACGTCGCCGACCGCCGGCTCTCCGAGGACTTCGTTCCGCTCGAGGACCTGCTGCAGCCGACGATGGACGAGATCGACGCCATCGCCTCCAGCGGCGGCGTCTCACGCGGCGTGCCGACCGGATTTAACGAACTCGATGATGTGACCAATGGTCTGCATCCCGGGCAGATGATCATCGTGGCGGCCCGACCTGGAGTGGGGAAGTCGACACTGGGACTAGATTTTTTGCGCTCGTGTTCGATCAAGCACCGCATGGCCAGCGTCATCTTCTCGCTGGAGATGAGCAAGTCCGAAATCGTGATGCGGCTGCTCTCGGCGGAGGCGAAAATCAAGCTCTCCGATATGCGTTCGGGCCGGATGAACGACGACGACTGGACGCGGCTGGCACGACGGATGAGCGAAATCAGCGAGGCCCCACTGTATATCGATGATTCGCCCAACCTCACCATGATGGAGATCCGTGCCAAGGCGCGCCGGCTACGGCAGAAGGCCGACCTGAGGCTGATCGTCGTCGACTACATGCAGCTGATGACATCAGGCAAAAAGTTCGAGTCGCGTCAAGTGGAAGTGTCCGAATTCTCAAGGCATCTCAAGCTTTTAGCTAAGGAACTCGAGGTTCCGGTGGTCGCGATCAGCCAGCTCAACCGTGGTCCCGAGCAGCGCACCGACAAGAAGCCGATGCTTTCCGACCTTCGCGAATCGGGTTCCTTAGAACAGGATAGCGACGTTGTGATCCTGCTGCACCGGCCAGATGCTTTCGATCGCGACGACCCACGCGGGGGAGAGGCGGACTTAATTTTGGCCAAACACCGTAACGGTCCGACCAAGACGGTCACTGTCGCGCATCAGTTGCATCTTTCACGCTTCGCCAACATGGCGAGATGAGGCAATTATTGTCGCGAGGCCGCGAAGGTTTACGAAAGTGCGTTGTCCCGCAAGCGTTACTACTCAAGGTCTAGCCGAATCCTCCACGTGCCCGAAAGCTGCGCTGAAATCAAAACTTGAATCGCACCACCACGCCCTGAACCACGACAGGACTGCCCCCGGCATCAGCGATGCTGTACGCATCACGGTTGCCCAAGCTCGCGATGTCAACGACGCTATCCCAATAGATGTCATTCGTCGCAAGGTCGTGCAACGCGGGATCGTCCAGAATGACGGATATCCGATGCAGCCTGGCGCGGCCTGGCGCGTGGGTCCACATCCGGGGACCGTCAAATCTGGTGTTGGTCGCGCGCGCGAAGTCCATTTCGGACCAGTTCTGTCGCGCCAGAATCGTTTTAACCCGTACCCAGATCTCGAGCGGGATGGTATCCGTACCTGGCCGACGCGTGCGTCCAGCCAGCTTCTCGACAACCTCCTTGGCCTTGATGTCGCGCTCCCCGTGCACGCCTACCTTCGTAAGGAAGGCGATCTGGTTGGCGGCTCGGTCAATGGTGAGGAACCAGCAATCGCGATAGCCCGCCTTCGTCGTACGCGTAATCTTGCTCTGCACCCCCATCCGAAGAAGTAGGAGCATCACGTCGTCGATTAGGCGCCGGCTTGTCGAGGCGTAGTACACCCGCCCCTGCTGCGTCTTCGCGTCCCAGCGCACCGAACCGTCCGTGGCCCATAGGTGCCGCAAGAACAGGGCCACTTGCTCGTCGGGAAGCGAGAACACCTCGGGCGGAACGAACTTGTCATAGCTACGCAGACCAAAGAGGCCGAGATTATCCAGCCATTCCGCGATCGGGTTGCGCTTGCCGTGCGTCAAACGAAAAGGAGCAGGCAACCGCAATGTCGTCACACGCGCCGCCGCGTACTCGTCGCGGATAGGTGTCACGCCGAAATGTGCGGCCGCGATGGTCACCGCCACGAGGTTGGCCTCATCGACAGATGCATAACGAATCGGCTGCCGCTTGACGCAGGAGCCGTCACCAATCATGTGCGCCAAGAGGATTACCTCTGAGTCATGCATCCGATTCGCTTGCACCGGTTCGCCGAGTCGGCGGAGCACAGCAATCCTGGAATCAGCATGCAGCTCTACCAGAGGCGTCCAGCCATCCACCTTCAGGACATGTTGCCCAGATGTCAGCACGAGTTGACGTCCGGATGCCAGGCTCAGCCGGAACACCTCTTGACTGCGAGTCAGAACGCGCCCCGTGGCACGTCGCCTGACGAGGCGCATTCTCTCGTCGACTGACCACAGGAGGGGACTCACACCAGTACGCATCAATTCGTCCAGCGAGACTTCGAATCCGGTGTCTGCCCGCGCCACCCGTGTCTGTGACGGCTTCGCCACGCCTGCGGGGTTCCCGTAGCCCTGTCTGACCGACCAATCCGTTCGGGCAACTAGTTCACTAGCCGAACCCGCATCATCACGCTCTGTCATGTTCCGAGGCTATTGCTACCGACCGACATCACCTGCGGGACAGAACGTATTGCCGCCCGACAACTATCATGTCCCAGGGGTTGACCAGGTCGACGCCGGTTCCGTCGAAGTGGCGAGTATTGCGGGTCGCCACAATTGCGTGCCGGGATGCGGCGATAGCGGCGATTTGTACGTCACGGATCTCCACCGCAAGCCCGGCTCGTTGCCGGGTGGCGGCTATGGTCCCAGCGGCGATTGCAGCCGTCAGGTCGAAGGCTTGCACACGACCGTCGAGGTCTTCGTCGAGGAGTTGTGAAAAGGTATCGTCGAGCCGCTTGCGTCGGCGGCTTGGTGTCAGAAGTTCTATGCCAGTGCGTATCTCGAATACAGTGACCGATGTCGTCCAGATCGATTCGGCCGGCTGATTGTCGAGCCACTCCACGACGGCCGGATCGGGTGTGTCCCGCATCAACGCGGAGAGCACATTGGTGTCGAGCACGATCATGATTCGTTGAACTGCGCCGGCTGGACGGGCTGTCCGCGTAGTTCGGGTATGTCCTCGGTCAGGCCCTTGCCTTTGAAGCGGGACGCGATACGCGACCCCAGTCGTCCAGGCGGCTCATCGACGCTCCGGACAGCGTTCCGCAGGATCTCGCGGACCTCCTCCTCGGTGCTGCGACCATGTTGACGGGCTAGCCGCTGCAGCTTGGACTTAGTGTCGTCTTCGAGTTGACGAATCAGAATCTGCGCCATGTGCGAATGATATCATGCTATCATCTGTCGTGCATTGACCTCGCCGGCGATTGTCGCGCCACACGGCCTCGATAGGTGGGCACCGTTGACGGAAGTGCCATCAACTTGGCCCAGAGTCAATGAGAATGCCTCAGATTCGGTGATAACGGACGGGGATCGGAGGCGACCCTCCGCGGGGACTCCGCGACGATGCCGATACAAGTGTGCCGTCACGTGATGAATCCCCCACTGCATCGGCACGCTTGTTGAGCTACTGGACGTCCTCCCGGGGGAGTGCTCGCAACGTTCTGAAGAAGCGGATGAAGATATCGTTACGCCGGCTGCGCGCCGCCGATCTGCTGGGTCAATCTGGGCATCCAGTCCAACGGTGGCCTTCGCGGCGCGTCTGCCGCAAAGTGTCGGACCCCTTCGCAAGAATCCGGTGCATGAGCAGACGCAATCGCGAGAAGCGGGCGGCCAAGCAGAAGAGTCGGCGCCGGGCGGCGACTGAACGAGAGCGCGTCGGCTTCGACCCGGAGGCGGACCGGGCGCTGCTTCTGGAGCGCCTCGTCGTGGGGTTGAGTACGGCCGCTTCGTGTCCCGGCGATCACGCGCCGCGGCATGCGGCGGAACTGTTCGAGGACTATCGGGCCCACCCGCACGAGCTCGACGTTGCCGCCGACCTCACCATGAACGAGGCGATCCGAGCGGCGTGGGAACACGGCTGGTTGCCGTCCGATCTGCACGAGGTCGCACGCCGCAAGCTACCGGCAGGCGAGGTCGGCTACCTCGATGAGGCCATCGTCCGCGAGTCTCGGCGGTATGCGGTCGCGACGCTGCATCCGAATTGGCGGGCCGATATCGCCGTGCTTGCGGCCACCGTCGATCTCGATGCACAAACGCCGCAGATGTGGCGCTGGGCCGCATCGAACGCTGTCGACCGGCGGATGGCCCTGACCGTGGTCCTGAAGCTGTTGAATCTCCTCGGCAGACTTCCCGTACTCGGGGCGGTTCTGCCGCCGCCCGGGGCGCATCGCCACGCGCCGACGGCGGTGAACGGCGTCGACGAGAAGGCCCTCGGCAAAGTGCGCGCTCTGCTGGCGAAGGCTGAAGCCACCGAGTTTCCCGACGAAGCGGAGGCCCTTTCGGCCAAGGCCCAAGACCTGATGAGCCGGTACTCGTTACAAGAAGCGCTGACACGCCACGGCCGCGGCCAGGTGCCGGTGGCCGCCGCGCGACGGATCTGGATCGAGAACCCCTATGCCGCCGCCAAGACAGCGCTGGTGCAAGCGGTGAGCCAGGCCAATCGTTGTCGCGCGGTATGGGCAGAGCGCCTCGGATTCGTTACCATCGTCGGCTGCGAAACCGACCTCGCTCTGGTCGAATTGCTCAGCACCTCGCTCCTCGTCCAAGCCAACCGAGCCATGCTCACTGCCGGGCGCCGTCAGAGCGGCAATCGGCACACACGAACCAGGTCATTCCGCCAATCATTTCTCCTCGCTTACGCCCAGCGGATCGGCGAACGGCTGGACAACGCCAGCGCGTCGGTCACCGCGGAGGTCAAGCGGGACAGTCGATTACTTCCCGTGCTGGCGGCCAACAATCGAGCGGCCGATGAGCTTACCGATCGGCTGTTCCCGTCGACGACGCCTCGCGCGGTATCAGGGTACGACGTTGCCGGCTGGGGAGCCGGGCGCGCAGCGGCGGATATGGCCGTGCTCGACACGCGGGATGCGATCGCGGGCTAGAAGTTGCCGTGACCTTCAGGTGCGGCTCGCGTTGTAGCCCAGTAGTTTTCGTGCGAGCCGGATTGGGCTGATGGGGGCCAGCCGCCACCAAAGACCGACACCTCAGCGGAACCGGATGTTCAACGTCGCCAAGCCGAAGATCTTCCGGCCGCCGGACTTCGCGGCGACGATCACGACACCGCTGCGGGTTTCCGGGTCCAGCGATTTGACGCGGCCACTGAACTCGATGTCCGCGCCTTCGGCCGCCGACACGATCGCGGGCTGGGACAGCCGCACCGCGTAGCGGGTGACCGCACCGGGGTCGCCCGACCACGCGGAGGCGAACCCGGCGCCCAAACCCATGGTGAGCATTCCGTGGGCGATCACATCGGGCAGCCCGGCCAGCTTGGCGATCCCCTCGTCCCAGTGAATCGGGTTGGCGTCGCCGGCCACGCCGGCATAGTTCACCAGGTCGCCGCGGGAGAGTCGGGTGTGGCGCACCGGTAGCTCGTCGCCGACCTGCACGTCTTCGAAGGACGGCGTCCCGGGCGTGCGGGTCGTGCCCCCGTCGGCGATCCGAACCTCGCCCTCGGGGCGCAGGGTTTTCTCGTAGGAGGCGTCGGATTGACCGACGGCCATGATGTCCACGTCGTGCATCATCATGTTGTGCACGGCCGTCTTGACTGCCGGATCGACATCCTCGGTGGTGAGACCGACAACGGTGGTGTGCAGGGTGTGCACCCGTTCGCCGGCGGTGTCGGTGAAGGTGTTCGTCACCGTGATCAGGTCCCTGCCGGCGATCCTGCGCACCGACGTCAGTTCGACGTCGACATGCAGTTCGTCGCCGGCCACGATCGGGCGGTGCTGCTCGAAGACCTCCTCGGTCTGCATGTAGGTGTCGTAACCGACGACCACCTGCTCGAACATGTGGCGATTGCACGTCATGCCCGGCGTCGACGTGAACGTCAGCGGCGCCACCAGGTCCGGATAGCCCAGTTCAGCGGCGGCGGCGACATCCCAGTGTGCAGGGTGATAGTCCTGCACCGCGCGGGCGTACTCGCGTAGCTTTTCGCGGCCGACCAGGTAGGTGCCGTCCATCTGGTAGTAGTGGCCGACCCGCGATTCGATCGCCGACGCTTCCGCTGCTGCGGTCATGGAATTCAACTCTTCTATCGGCTTGTTCGCTACGACTGACCAAAGCACACTAGCGCGCGGAGACCGTTGTGATACACGCACCTGCTGCCGGACGACTCGGGCGCAGCGCCGGCGGCAGTGCGGCTTGTGTTGGAGGACGTCGCCCTATGATGCCGCGAGGGCACGGACGGCGGTGCCGGACCTTCAAAGCGGTTGGAGGCGACGACCGCATTGTGACACCGGCCTCCACCAACGACGTAGCGACGCTGGCCGTTGGCCCCTCGTCGGTTCGGTGGCCGGGTCGGTAGTTCAACGGATGTCGGACGAGAGCGCGGTTGGCATAGTCGCGGGCACCGTCAGCCAAACGACAAGGAGGCGACTCCGGTGACAGCGGCCGATCAGCAAACCGACACCAGTATCGATATGCCTGCTGGCTCCACTGCATCCAGGGGGTCGAAGTGGCCCCGGTATCTGCAGGCCGAGCTGGGGTTTAGCAACCATTGGCATCCAGTGTTGTTCGGTCATGAGTTAGCCGAAGGCGGGTTCATGTCGGTGAAGGTGCTGGGCCGACAGGTGTTGTTGACCCGCACCGACGGACAGGTGCGTGCGATCGACGATCGGTGCGCGCACCGCGGGGTGCGATTTTCGGCGCAGCCGTTGTGTCTTCAGAAGGGCACGGTGTCGTGCTGGTATCACGGCTGGACCTATAGCCTCGATGACGGTCGGCTCTGTGATGTGTTGACGTCGCCGAATTCGCCAGTGATCGGTCAGGTCGCCATCCCTGTGTATCCGGTGGCCGAGCGTCAGGGACTCGTGTTTGTATTCCTCGGCGATCAGCAACCGCACGATCTCGCCGAGGATGTGCCCCCGGGCTTCCTCGACGCCGACACGCACTGTCTGGGAATCCGGCGCACGGTGGCGTCCAACTGGCGGCTCGGGGTGGAGAACGGATTCGACACCACCCACATTTTCATGCACCGCAACTCTCCGCTTGTGACGGAAAACCGGCTCGCCCTGCCCTATGGGTTCGTGCCCGCAGATCGCGGGGCGATGGAGGTGCACAGCCAGGGCTGGCCCAAAGGGGTGGTGGACAACCTCGCGCAGAACTATCGGCCGATCTTTGAGGCCCAGTTAGGCGGGGAGGCGGTGCTGCACTTTGAGCTGACCGATGACCAGAAGCGGGTGGCCGCCCAGGTCAGTGTGTGGCTGCCCGGAGTGCTCAAGGTCGACCCATTCCCTGACCCCACGCTGATCCAGTACGAGTTCTACGTGCCGATCAACTCCGGCCAGCACGAGTATTTCCAGGTGCTGCAGCGCAAGGTGTCATCCGAAGCCGACATCGCCTCCTACGAGCGGGAATTCGAAAGCAAGTGGCGGGATTTGGGTTTGCACGGCTTCAACGACGACGATGTGTGGGCGCGTGAAGCCCAGGAGGAGTTCTACCGCGACCACAATGGCTGGGCGAATGAGCACCTGTTCCCGCCCGACATGTGCATCACCAAATGGCGCCAACTCGCCTCCACCCATGCCCGCGGCCTGGCCCACTTGGAATCGACCACATGACATGACCATCACCACTGCAGACGAACGCTTCATCCAGGCTGACTTGGTCAGAACCCACTACTGGGAATCAGGTACCGGCGAGCCGCTGCTGTTGATCCATGGCGGGGGTGCGGGCGCCGACGCCTGGGGCAACTGGGCGCCCTTGATCCCCACGTACGCAACGAATTTCCGCACCATCGCCTACGACATGGTCGGGTTTGGGCAAAGCCTGCTGAGTCGTGATGACGACGCCGGTTTCAACTACTCGCAGGGCGATCGTGTCGCCCACCTGTCGGCCCTCCTGGATGCGCTGGGGCTGCAGCGGGTGTCACTGATCGGCAACTCAATGGGTGGCGCAACGGCGCTGGGGTTGGCGATGACCCAGCCGGAGCGGGTCAAAAAGCTGGTTTTGATGGGTAGCGCCGGGCTCAACCGCGCCTTCTCGCCCCAGTTGCAGACCATCTTGAATTACCGCGAACCCAGCCGCGACGCTATGGCGGACATCGTGCGCGCCCTGACCCACGAAAGCTTCGTGCCTCCCGAGGATCTGGTCGACTACCGCTACACCCTCACTCGCGAGCCCGCGGTGATGGACGCCTACCGGCGCACCATGGCATGGGTGCGCGAACAAGGCGGGCTGCACTACGGCGAGGACGAAATCGCTGCCGTCGGGGTTCCCACGCTTGTCGTCTGCGGCCGCGAAGACGCCGTCGTGCCACTGATGGAGTCGGTACGGTTCCATCAACTCATCGAGGACTCGCGGCTTTACGCCATTCCCCGATGCGGGCATTGGGCGATGATCGAGCATCCCGCGGAGTTCGGCCGCATCTCCTGCGACTTCCTGTCCTCAGAGGTCGACCGCGATGAGTTCCGCTGAACTGAGCCGTATGGTCGAGGACGGACTCGTCAGCGCCGAGGCGTGGAGCGCCATCCGTGCCCTCGACGACGACTTCCTCGCCCGGTACGCCCTGACGCCCGAGGAGGCCGCGACGGTTCGCAACAAGCCGACACCTGACAAACTGGCGTCGCTCGGGGTGCCGCCGCTGCTGGCCATGTGGGGATCGTTCATGGCCAACCCGGACTTTGAAACCTCCATGAGCGCAGGCGAATACTTCACTGCGGCGCCCTACCGCGCGGAGTGCGCCGATGGGTAACGTCATCGGGGCATTCGCCACTTCGCACACCATGTTCCCGAGCAGGGGCGTCGAGATTCAGGCGCAAAAGGTTGTCGACGGCTTCGTTGAAGTCGGGCGCCGAATACGCGCCTTGGGCCCCGATGTTGTGCTGATGGTGTCATCCGAACACGGGCCGACACTGTTACCCAGCGGGCCCCAACCTCCATACACCGTGGCGGTGACCGAATCTTTTTCGACGTTCGGCGAAATGAATATTCCCAAGGTGCAGATCGCCTCCAACGCCGATTTCGCCGGGGGCTTCATCAGCCACGCGGCGGCCCGCGACTTCGACGTCGCGTCGATGAGCACGATCCGCGCCGACCATGGGCTGGCAATCCCGATCCTGATGATGTTTCCGGACAACGACATAGCGGTAGTCCCGCTGATCATCGGAACCCAGTCGCCGAATTCCCTTGCCACACCAAGCCGTTGTTACCGGCTGGGCAAGGTATTGGCAGACTACGTCGCAACCCGTGATGAGAACGTGGTGGTGGTCGGTTGCGGAGGTCTTTCGCACTGGCCGGGTACGCCCCAAATGGGCCGAATCAACGAGGAATTCGATGCCGAGTTCCTGGCGCTTCTTGCTGCCGGTGACGGCGGCTACGCCGCGGCTTGGTCCAACGACTACATTCTCGAGCACGCCGGCAATGGCGGACTGGAGATCCGCAACTGGATCTTCGCTGCGGCGGCCATCGGCGACCGGGGTGGCGAGGCCCTCTACTACGAACCGATCAAAGCGTGGGTGACAGGTATGAGCGCCTTTGCTTTCACCAGTCCACAAGAGGGCGCGGCGTGAGTGGCTCGCCTGTTGTCAGTCAGGAGTGAGGGGAACATGACTGTGGAAGGCACCCGCCGCTGCAAGCTGCTGAGGATCGCGGACTATACCGATCTTGCAGAGGAGCAGCCGGTCGGCGTGGAGGCCGGCGGCGAGGAAGTGCTGGTCGTGCGCATCCGCGGGGTGGTCTACGCCGTCGGAAACATCTGCAGCCATGCCGAGGCGTGGCTGGATTCCGGTGTAGTTCACCCGGACAGCTTGGAGATCGAATGTCCCCTGCATGAAGGCAAATTCGACCTTCGCACGGGAGAGGCCACGGCACTGCCGTGCGTGGAGCCGGTGAAAAAATTCGACGTCGTCGTTGACGGTGCTGACGTCTTCATCGCACGCACCGACGGCGACTAGCACGCTCACCAGTCGGTGGGACGATGCCATGACAGCGGAGCGCACGCCGTATCTGATCATCGGGGGTGGTCTGGCCGCCGCCAGCGCGGCGGAGACACTAGCCAAAAAACAACCGGGCCGGGTGTGTCTGGTCAGCGCGGAGCATCACTTTCCCTACGCGAGACCGCCGCTATCGAAGGCGATACTGTCCGGCGAGACTGCACCATCCTCGGCCTACCTCAAGCCCAGCGATTTCTATCGCGACCGGGGGATCGATGTCGTCCTCGGCGATGCTGCCATCGGACTGAACGCCGAAAAGCGTGTGGTGAGGCTGTCCTCCGGACGCCACATGGGTTACGAGACTTTGCTTCTGGCCACCGGCCTGGTGCCCGCACCGCTGGACATTCCTGGGTTCTTGTTGCCGGGCGTCCACACGCTGCGCAACTTGGAAGACGCGATCGCTTTGCGCGACGAGATTGCTCCGGGGCGAAGGGTTGTCGTGATCGGGGGAGGCTTCATCGGCTGCGAGGTTGCGTCCAGCGCCATCGCCCGTGGTGCGCATGTCCACGCCGTCGAAATGGACGCGGTGCTGATGGAGCGCGCCGTCGGCCGCGACGTCGGGCAGATTCTCACCGAGCACCATCGCCGTGCCGGCGTGCACACCTACCTGGGCGCAACGGTGGTGGAGATCCGCGGCGACCACCGAGTCGAGGCGGTGTGCCTGGACTCAGGCGCCGTATTGCCCTGTGACGTCGTCGTAGTGGGGGTCGGCAGCCGCGTGGCCACCTCTTGGCTCACCGACAGCAGCATCACGCTGTCGGAGGGAGGGATCGTTGTCGACGCCCACTGCCGCACCGCCGACCCGCATGTCTACGCCGCCGGGGACGCCGCCGCGACCTATTCGCCGCTGCTCGACCGGTATGTGCGCATTGAGCACGAGTCCAACGCGCAGCAGCAGGGTGCCGTGGCGGCCCGCAACATGCTGGGCGGCACGACCGTCGACAAATCGCTCCCGTTTGTGTGGTCTAAGCAGTTCGACTTGGACATGTGGTGCGTTGGGAACACCCGGGCGTACGACAGCGTGGAAATCGGCGGGGATGTATCGGCCCATAGGTTCGTCGCGGCCTACCGGGCGCAGGGCCAACCGGTCGGCGTGTTCGGCGTCAACAGCGACGCACTCGGTGTCGCCCGCAAACTGATGCGCACTGCCGACGACGGGTTCACGTTGGCCGACCTACTGGCCGCAAACCGACAGGCGTCCTGACGGTGGTCCCGGTCGATTCCAGTCCTACGAATACCTCGTATGGCGTATTTGTGACGGACGTGCTATAAACGACATATCTTGCTCCTTCCGTATTCGTTTTCTCTAGGAAGCCATGCCAGCATTTGCGCTCACCGCCGAGCAGCGCGACCTGGTGCGCGGCGTCGGCCAAGTGGCCGCCGAGCTCCGACCGCTCGCGACCGCTGGACCGTGCGGGCGGGTGAACCGAGACTTGCTGCGAGCCCTGGGCGAGCGAGGCCTGCTCGCGCGGATGTTCGCCGCCGACGGCACGGCAAAAGCGGCCGCGATGGACCTGTGCCTGCTGCGCGAATCGCTCGCAGCAGTGAGCACCGAGGCTGAGACGGCGCTGGCGCTGCAGGGCCTGGGCAGCTATCCCTTCCTGCTGTGGGGAAACCCAGCGGCAAGAAACCGGTGGCGCGCCGCCGTCGTGGACGGCAGCGCCGTGGCCGCCTTCGCGCTGAGCGAACCGGGCGCCGGGTCCGACGCCGCAGCGCTGAGCCTGCAGGCACGGCCCGACGGGCGTGGATGGCGCCTGCACGGGGAGAAGATGTGGATCTCCAACGCGCCCGACGCCGACGTCTACACGGTGTTCGCCCGCACCAAACCGGGGACGGGGGCACGCGGGATCACCGCATTCGTCATCGCGGGAGACAGTCCAGGGCTGGGCGGCGAACACCTCGAGATGCTGTCTCCCCACCCGATAGGACGGCTGACGTTCGACGGCGTGCCAGTCGGTCCCGAGGAGGTGGTCGGCGAAGTGGACGCGGGGTTTCGGGTCGCCATGCAGACCCTCGACCTGTTCCGGCCCAGTGTCGGCGCGTTTGCCCTCGGTATGGCCCAAGCGGCCCTCGATGTCGCCATCGAACACACCATGACCCGGGAAGCGTTCGGGGGTGTTCTGTGTGACCAGCAGGCGGTCGCTCACAAACTGGCCGACATGGCCACCCGCCTGGAAGCCGGCCGGCTGCTGGTCTACAAGGCCGCCTCGGCCTACGACGCGGGGTGTGATCGCTCCGAGATCACCTACCGCTCGGCGATGGCCAAGCTCGAGGCGACCGAGGCGGCTCAGTTCGTCGTAGACACTGCCGTGCAACTGGTCGGCGCCCGGGCTCTACAGCGGGGACACCCGCTCGAGCACCTTTACCGCGACGTGCGCGCCCCGCGCATCTATGAGGGTGCCTCGGAGATCCAGCGCACCATAATCAGCCGCCACCTCACCCAACTAGGACAGGAGACCCGTTGACCAGCAACCCTTTTCGTGGCTCTGCGCCGCTGACCCAGGTGTGGAAACACTTCGACTTCACCGTTTCCAACGGGGTAGCCACTGTGACCCTCAACCGGCCAGAGAAACTCAACGCGTTGACCTTCGACAGCTACGCCGACCTTCGCGACCTGCTGCGGGAGCTGCCGTATCGCACCGACACCCGGGTGCTGGTCGTCCGCGGGCAGGGCAAGGGCTTCTGCGCCGGCGGGGACGTCAAC
The DNA here is from genome assembly GCF_059813025.1 of Mycobacterium sp. NGS26. Lineage (NCBI taxonomy): Bacteria > Bacillati > Actinomycetota > Actinomycetes > Mycobacteriales > Mycobacteriaceae > Mycobacterium > Mycobacterium sp. NGS26. The sequence goes on along the minus strand of NZ_JCALDU010000004.1, from coordinate 347,031 downwards.
GAAATCATCGGCGAGCTGATCAAGATGGAGCCCGATCAGCTGATGGCGTTCACGAAGATGACCGGCGATGTGATCGCTGCCATGCGCGACTGCTCGATCCCCGTTATCGCCGCGATCCACGGGATCGCTGCGGGAGCCGGGACGGTCATCGCGCTTGCCGCCGACTTCCGTGTGGTGTCGGCGTCGGCCCGGTTTGCGTTCCTGTTCACCAAGGTTGGGCTCGCCGGCGCGGACATGGGCGCCGCGTACCTGCTGCCCCGCATGGTTGGGACCGGCCGGGCCACTCAGTTGCTGATGCTCGGCGACACGATCGACGCGGCGACCGCCGACCGCTACGGCCTGGTCAGCGAACTGGTGGAAGATGAGGCCTTCGACGGGGCCGTCTCGCAGCTGGCCCGGCGCCTCGCCGACGGGCCGAGTCTCGCCTACAGCCAGACCAAAACGCTGCTGGCCCGCGAGCTCGACGCATCCTTTCACGCAGCCCTCGAGCTGGACGCAATGACGCAGGCGCTGCTGATGACCACCCACGACCACGCCGAGTTTCATGCCGCCTACAACGAAAAGCGCCCTCCGCAGTGGCTGGGGCGGTGAACCCGGTGCTATCGCACACCCTGGGCGCTGCAAGTCGCGGGGCCGCTGCGGCGCGGCGGCCCGACCCGTTGGATTTCTTGGCGATCGACGCCCAGCTGACCGGCGAGGAGCGCGCGATCGCCGAGACGGTGCGCCGTTACGCCGTCACCGAGCTGGCGCCGTACGTAGGTGAATGGTATGAGAAGGGCGCGATCGACCGTTCCATTGCGCCGGGACTCGGGCGGTTGGGGTTGCTGGGCATGCACCTGCACGGCTATGGGTGCGCGGGCACCAGCGCTGTGGCCTACGGGTTGGCCTGCCGTGAGCTGGAAGCGGTCGACTCCGGTCTACGCAGCTTCGTGTCCGTGCAGGGATCGCTGGCGATGTTCGCCATTCACCGCTGGGGATCCGAGGACCAGAAGGCCGCATGGCTGCCGCTCATGGCGGCCGGAGAGGCGATCGGCTGCTTCGGGCTCACCGAGGCCGACGCGGGTAGCGACCCCGCGTCGATGCGCACCACTGCCCGCCGAGCCGGCGGCGACTGGGTGCTCAACGGCGCCAAGATGTGGATCACCAACGGCGAACTCGCCGACGTTGCGGTGGTCTGGGCGGGCACCGAGGACGGCATTCGTGGCTTCGTGGTGCCCACGACGGTGCCCGGATTCACTGCGCACCCGGTGCCGCACAAGCTGTCACTGCGCGCCTCCGTGACCTCGGAGCTGGTGTTCGACGAAGTGCGGCTGCCGGCGGGGGCCGAGCTTCCGGACGCCCGCGGGCTGAGGGGCCCCCTGAACTGCCTCAGCGAGGCGCGCTACGGGATTTTGTGGGGCGTGGTCGGGGCGGCACGTGAGTGCTTCAAGGAAGCTCTGAACTACACCACTGTGCGCAAGCAGTTCGGCCGGCCGCTGGCCTCATTTCAGTTGAGTCAGCGCAAGCTCGCCGACCTGCTGATCGCGGTCACCACGGCCAACCTCATCGCGCTGCAGATCGGGCGGCTCAAGGACACCGTCGGGATTCATCCGGCCCAGATCAGCTTCGGGAAATTGGCTAATACGCGCTCGGCGCTCGAGGTGGCGCGCACCGCGCGCGGCATGCTCGGCGCCGCGGGCATCACGCTGGAGCACACCGTCATGCGCCACCTGGCCAACCTCGAGTCCGTGATCACCTACGAAGGCACCGAGGAGATACACGCCCTGACGCTAGGCAGACATATCACAGGGTTTTCGGCGTTCCGGTGACCACGCCGCGAGTGTGCCTCGTCACCGGTGCCAGCAAGGGCATCGGGCTGGCCATCGCGCGCCGGCTGGCCGCCGACGGGCATTGCGTCGCGATGGCCGCCCGATCGCGGGAGCAGCTTCAAGCCGCCGCGCGCGCCGTGGCGGACGAGCACAACCACCCCGTCCTGCCGGTGGCCTGCGATGTCACGTCCCCACCCGATGTCGAAACCCTCTTCGCCACCATCGAACGGCATTGGGCGCCGGTGGAGGTCCTGGTGGCCAACGCGGGCGCGGGGTGGGCTTCGCCGCTCACCCAGACCAGCGACGACGACTGGCAGCGGGCGATAGACCTCAACTTGACCGCCCCGTTTCGGTGCGTGCGCACCGCGTTACCCGCGATGGTGCAGGCCGGATGGGGGCGGATCGTGGTGGTGGCCTCGATTGTGGCCAAACGGGGGGAGGCTCAGGTGAGTGCCTACACCGCCAGCAAGCATGGTGTGTTGGGCCTGGTACGCGCTGCCGCATTGGAGTACGCGCGCGCCGGCATCACGGTCAACGCGGTGTGCCCGGGCTATGTGGATACCCCGATGACCGACGTTACGGTGGCGGCCATCAGCGCCCGTACTGCCCGGTCTGCGGACGACGCCCGAGCGATGCTGGCCCGGCGGCAGCCGATCGGCCGGCTCATCCATGCCGCGGAGGTCGCCGAGGCGGTCCGATTCTGCATCATCAACGCTGCGGTCACCGGGCAAGGCATCAACGTCGACGGGGGAGCGCTGCAATCGTGACGGCCGCGTTTATCAACCCCGGTGACCTGCCCAGGCCATCTGGCTTCTCCCACGCGGTGCGCGCCGAGGGTATTGCGGTGTACCTGGCCGGGCAGACCGCCATGGACGCGACAGGAGTTGTAGTCGGCGACGGGGTCGTCGACCAGTTCGAGCAGGCGCTGAGTAACTTGCTCACCGCGCTGCGCGCCGCGGGCGGGACGCCTAAAGAGCTGGTCAGCCTGACCATCTACATCGTCGATGTGGACGACTACAAACACCATGCCAAGCAAATCGGGCAAGTGTGGCGGCGGCTGGTGGGGCCGACATACCCGGCAATCGCCGGGGTGGGAGTGGCGCGGCTGTGGGACGCCGAAGCGCTCGTGGAAATCCAGGGTATTGCCTGTGTACCACCCATGGCGAGCCCGGTCAGCGGTGAATGACGCGCATCGCGTGCTCACGGGCCGGCGCGCTGAGCACCGCGTTCAGCTTGCCGAAAAGTTCGTCCGCCGTGACCCCGTTCCATCCGGCCGGGAGTAGTGACAGCGGAAGACCCGGATCCAGGTACGGCAGCCGGCGCCAGTCGGTCAGCATCGGTACATAGACACAAAACGCCTCGCGGGGGTCGACGGTGTCGCTGCCGAACCGAGTCAGCACCGGCCGGTGTCTGGCGACGAATTGCCCATACAGCGCCGAAAGGTTGTCGAGATCCCACCACTCGCGCACCTTGGTGCGCAGACTGCCGAATGCGAGATGATCACCGACGAACATGTCCACATAGTCGGCGAGTTGCTGCCGTTCCAGTACTTGCCTGGTTTCATCGCTCAACTTGCCCGGCGCGATCCACACCCCTTGCGCCACCACGCCGAAACCCAGCCGGATCAGCGCGGTCCGCAACGCGTGGCGCTTGTGCCGCTCGGATTCGGGGATGGAAAACACCACCAGCACCCAGCCGTCCTCGACAGCAGCACGGGCGCGATCAAAGATCCGGACATCACCTTCAGCCAAGATGGCAAGCGCCTGCGGCGACAGTGAGTACCCCGCGACCCCACCCAGACGATGGCTGGCGAGCATTCCCCGCTGCTTAAGACGCGAAATCGACTTGCGCACCAGCGGTCCCGCGGCGCCGAGATCGCTCATCAGCTCGACCACCGACGCCACTGACAACCAGTTCTGCTCCGCACGCGCATACAGCCCGAACAGCGTCAAGATCAGGTCCCGTGGTTGCGGCTCGGTGGGCCAGGGCAGCGCCGGGTCGGTTCGCGTGGTGGCGCTCGGCATCGGCTCTCCTCGCTGAACGGGACTACCCGATCTCGGTCCGGCGTCCGGACAAGCCGAGCGCGGCATCGGTCAGCCCCCATGGTGACTGACGGTCCCATGAGGACCGTTAGTCACACGCGTCGTGTCGGGCCGTCCGGCGCGTGACTGCCCATACGGCAGGATATCCAATAATATTGACGAGCGTTATAGATACGGTATATATTTCGGACACTTCGAGCCTCAACGGAGGTCCAGTCATGCCGATGTCACTGACGGCACACGCCGACACGTTCTGTCGTGATCATCTGCCCCCGCGCGATCAGTGGCCGCACTTGGAGTTTGAGCTGCCCGCGTTGCACTACCCCGCGCGCATGAACTGCGGGACCGTACTGCTGGACGAGGTCGTCGATCGACTTGGCGGTGACCGCCCATGCGTGCTTACGCCCACCGAGTGCTGGTCCTATGCCGATGTGCTCCAGCGGGCCAATCAGGTAGCCCAGGTGTTGTGCGAGGATTTCGCGGTTATCCCGGGGCAGCGCGTGTTGCTGCGCGGGCCCAACAACCCGTGGCTTCTGGCGTGCTGGTTCGCAGTGATCAAGGCCGGCGCAGTGGCGGTCACCACGATGACCCTGTTGCGTCGCCACGAGCTGAGCCAACTGATCGACCTCGTCAAACCGGCGGTCGCAATATGCGACCATCGCTTCAGCGACGAGTTGCTCGCGGCGCTCCACAGCACCGACGACGTGTCGGTGCTGCAGTACGGCGGCCCGGAGCCCGACGACCTCACTGCGCGGGCCGCGATCAAATCCGGCGTGTTCACCAATGTCGACACCGCCGCCGACGATGTGGCGCTCTTGGCGCCAACCTCCGGGACCACCGGCGCGCCCAAGGCGACGCTGCAGTTTCACCGCGACGTGCTGGCTGTAGCCGACACGTTCGCCGAACACGTCATCGCTCCACGACCCGACGACGTGTTCACCGGAACACCGCCGCTTTCGTTCACCTACGGGCTCGGCGGGCTGCTGATCTTCCCGATGCGTGTCGGTGCGGCCACGGTGCTGCTGGAGAAGCCGACGCCAGATGCGCTGGTCGCGGCGGTCGCCGACCAGGGTGCCACCATTTTGTTCACCGCGCCCACCGCCTACCGCGCCCTGCTTCGCGAGGGCAAAGCCCGCTCGCTGACCGGGCTTCGGTGCTGCATGTCGGCGGGCGAACATCTGCCTAAATGGGTATGGCAAGCATTCAAAGACCAATCAGGGCTGTCGATCATCGACGGCATCGGGGCCACCGAGATGATGCACGTGTTCATCTCATCCACCCCCCATGACATCCGGCCAGGCTCGACCGGCCGGGTGGTGCCGGGCTACCGCGCCGAAATCCTCGATAGCGAGGGGGATCCGGTAGCAGATGGTACCCCTGGTCGCCTAGCCGTCATTGGGCCCACGGGTTGCCGCTACCTGGCCGATGAGCGGCAACGCAACTATGTCCAGCACGGCTGGAACATCACCGGCGACATCTACATTCGCGATTCTGACGGATACTTCTGGTACCAGGCACGCAGCGACGACATGATCGTGTCCTCGGGTTACAACATCGCCGCTCCCGAGGTAGAGGAAGCGTTGGAGCAACACCCCGACGTGGTCGAGTGCTCCGTCGTCGGCAAGCCCGACCGCGACCGCGGCGCGGTGGTGCACGCCATTGTGGTGCTGCGGCCCGGTGTCGCAGGCGACTGCCACAAGGCCAGCGAACTGCAGGCTCACGTCCGCAGCGTTCTGGCGCCCTACAAATACCCACGCAGTATCGAATTCACCGACGCGATCCCGCGCACGGTTACCGGCAAGGTGCAGCGCTCTTAACTACCCACCATGATTCCGGGGCGAGGCAGTGACTCGGCAGGTCGATGCTGCGGAATCGGCGAAACACGTTGGGGCGCTGTATCTCACGCAGGAGAATAAGGAGACGACGATGCGTATCGCAATAATTGGCGGGGGCCCCGGCGGGTTGTACTTCGCCGCGCTCGCCAAGCAGTTGAACCCAGCGCACCAGGTGACAGTGTGGGAGCGTAATGCCCCGGACGACACCTTCGGGTTCGGTGTGGTGTTCAGCGACGAGACACTCGGCGGCATCGAACTTGCCGACACGGAGACCTACCGCCGGATGGAAAGCGAGTTCGCCCGCTGGGACGACATCGACATCCATCTGCGCGACAGCATCCACATCTGCGGCGGCCACGGGTTTGCGGCCATGAGCCGCAAACGACTGCTGCTACTCCTGCAGGAGCGCTGCCAGGAGCTGGGGGTCAAGCTGCTGTTCCGCACGGTCGCGCCCGACGTCGAAATGCTAGCCGCCACCTACGATTTGGTGCTTGCCGCCGATGGTGCCAACTCGGCAACCCGCAGCCGCTTCGCCGACCATTTCGGCACTACGCTGGAATATGGCCGCAACAAATACATTTGGCTGGGTACGGACAAGGTTTTCGAGGCCTTCAAGTTCTTCATCCGGGAAGAACCATACGGGGTGATCCAGGTCCATGGCTACCCCTACGGCAACGACGGCAGCACCGTGATCGTCGAGATGCGCGAAGATGTCTGGCACCGGGGTGGATTCGCAGAATCCGCAGCACAAGTCCTCCCGCCCGGTGAAAGTGATGAGGCCTCCATCTCAGCGCTCGCCAGCCTGCTCGACGACATTGTTGACGGCCACAAGATACTGGCAAACAATTCGCGCTGGCTCAATTTTGCCACGGTGCGCAACACCAACTGGTGTCGTGACAATCTGGTGCTGCTCGGCGATGCCGCGCATACCGCTCACTTCTCCATCGGGTCCGGAACCAAGCTGGCGATGGAAGACGCCTTGGCACTGGCCGCTTGCCTGCACGAGCAGGCCGCGCTCGGTGACGCGCTGGAAGCCTATGAGCGCGAGCGCCGTCCAGTCGTGGAGTCAACCCAGCGCGCCGCGCGGGCAAGCCTGGAGTGGTTTGAGAACATTAGCCAGTACGTGCATCAGGACCCGCAGCAGTTCGCGTTCAACATATTGACCCGCAGTCGCCGCATCACACACAGCAATCTGCGGCTACGCGATCCGCAGTTCGTCGACAGCACCGACCAGTGGTACGCCGAATGCGAAGTGCGCCAAGGTCGCATCTCCCCACCGGCAGACACACGGCCACCAATGTTCCAGCCCTATATAGTTCGCGGTCTTGAGCTGAAGAACCGGATCCTGGTGTCGTCGATGGACATGTATTCGGCCGTCGACGGGGTACCCGGCGACTTTCATCTAGCGCATCTGGGTAGCAAAGCGTTCGGTGGGGCTGGACTCATCATGACCGAGATGGTTTGTGTGTCAGCGGAGGGCCGCATCACTCCCGGCTGCGCTGGTCTCTACGCTGCCGATCAGGAGGCGTCGTGGAAACGGATTGTTGACCTCGTCCATGGTTGCAGCACCGCGAAGATCGGCGTGCAGCTGGGCCACTCCGGGCGCAAAGGCTCAACGAAACTGATGTGGGAAGGCATCGACGAACCCCTCGAGAAAGGGAACTGGGAGGTTGTCGCACCCTCGGCGCTGCGGTACGGGCCGTATAACCAGATGCCGCGAGCAGTCACCGAGCCGGATATGGACCGAATAACCCAGCAATTCGCCGACGCCACCGCAGCGGCGGACCGCGCGGGATTCGACCTGCTGGAGCTGCACTGCGCTCACGGCTACCTGCTTTCGTCGTTCTTGTCCCCACTGACCAACCTGCGCACCGATAGGTACGGCGGTCCACTGCAGGACCGGCTGCGCTTCCCGCTGCGGGTGTTCGACACGATCCGCCGAGTGTGGCCGACCGAACGTCCACTGTCGGTGCGTATTTCGGCCACCGACTGGGCAGCGGGCGGCAATGACATCGACGAGGCCGTCGAAATTGCCCGTGCCTTCGCCGAACACGGTGTCGACGTCATCAATGTCTCTACCGGGCAAGTAGTCAAAGACGAGCAGCCCGCCTACGGGCGTAGCTATCAAACCCCGTACGCCGACCGGATCCGCAACGAGATCGGCAGGAAGTACGGTGTCACCGTCGTCGCCGTGGGTGCCATCTCCTCGTACGACGATGTGAACTCGGTGCTCTTGGCCGGGCGCGCGGATCTCGTCGCGATCGGCCGGACCCACCTATACAACCCGCACTGGACGCTGCACGCCGCCGCTGAACAGGACTACACCGGGCCGGGAAGCGAATGGGTCGACCAGTTCAAAAGCGGCAGTCGCAAGCCGCCCACCGGCAACGCCGACAAACCCCGGCCACGCCTCGAACTCACACGCCCCCAGGACCATGCGCAACCACGACGGCGCTGGATCCCTGCGGCCGCGGGTATGGGCTGAACGCGAAGCTGACGCGCCGCCGCGGCCAATGCCGAACCGGCAACGCCGGAATTGAAGATTTGCTGTTCATGACGCACCGACGTGGTCCCAGGTACACTCCGCGAACAACGAGCTGCACGGTCGTACCGGCCGTGCGTCGCCGCAACAGAGGTTTTCGAGTATGCGACAAGTGAAGCGTTGCGAGGGAAACCTACCGACGGACGTCACCGGCTTCATCGGCCGCCGGCGAGAACTCCGGGAGCTGCGCGCGTTGCTGACGGAGTCGCGGCTGATGACCTTGACCGGTGTCGGGGGCGTTGGGAAGACCCGCATGGCGTTGAAGGTCGCCGCCGAGTCGCGGCGGGCTTTCCGGGATGGCGTCTGGTTCGTCGAATTGGCGGTCCTGCAGGACGCCTCGCTGCTGGCCGATACGGTGGCTAGCGCGCTGGGCGTGGTCAAGCACACCACCAGGGCGCCGTCGGAGCAGTTGGCTGATTTTCTAGCCGACAAACACATGCTGGTCATTCTGGACAACTGCGAACACCTCAGCGATGCTTGCGCCACGTTGGTCGGCGAGCTCCTGCGCACCGCCCCGATGGTGCGTTTCCTCATAACCAGTCGGCATTCGCTCGGCGTGCTCGGCGAGCGGATCTTCACCGTGCCGCCGATGTCGACACCCAACTCGGCGGCGGGTCTGGACGCGTCGTCGCTGAACGAGTTCGACGCGGTGGCCCTGCTGTGTGCCCGCGCATCGGACAGCGGACTGGGCTTCCATGTCACCGACGAGAACAGCCTTCTGGTCGCGCGGCTATGCGAACGCCTCGACGGCATCCCGTTGGCCATTGAGCTGGCGGCCGCGCGGCTGCGGACATTGACGGTCGCCGACGTGCTTGACCGATTGGACCGCCGGTTCCAGCTGCTCAGCGCCGGCAACAGCGCAGCACTGCCGCGGCACCAGACGTTGCAGGCACTCATCGACTGGAGCTACGCACTCTGCTCGCCGAAGGAACAGGCTCTATGGTCACGCTTGTCGGTATTTTCCGGCAGCTTCAGTTTGGCGGCCGTGGAGGCGGTGTGTGCCGGGGAGGGGTTGACCGCCGACGAGATGCTCGACCTTGTCGAGGCGCTCGTGCGCAAGTCGATCCTGATCACCGAGCGCAGCGGGGAACAGATGCGCTACCGGCTGCTGGAAACCGTTCGAGAATACGGCAGTGCCCAGCTGGCGACCACCGATGCCTCAACGCGGCTGCAACGAACACACGGTGACTACTTCGGACGTCTCGCCGAACGGAGCTTCACCGAGTGGTGCGGCCCCGAGCAAGCAACATGGGTCGCCCGGCTGCGCGAGGACTACGGGAACCTGCGAGCCGCCTTCGACCGTTGCATCGAGTCCGGTCGCGGCGAACAGGCGTGTGCACTGGCCGCTGCATTGCAGTGGTATTGGATCGCCGGCGGGAGCCTGGGAGAGGGTCGCCGCTGGCTGGGCCAGGCGTTGGCCATCGCCGATCCGCGTCAGCCGCGCGCGGCCCATGCCGCAGCGATGTGGGTCGACGCCTACCTTGCGCTGCTGCGTGGCGAACTGGCCGCAGCGGAGGCGCAGCTGGACGAGGCCGAGCGGCTGGCTGGAGTAGTCGACGCCCCTGACCTACCCAGCTACCTGGCTCAGCTGCGCGGCATGGCCGCACTGTTCAGTGGGGACCTGAACAAGGCCAAGAAGTGCTATGAACGCGCCCTAGCCGGCCACGAAGAGCGGGGCGACATCGTGGCGGTGGTGTCGATGCTGTTTCAGCTGGCCGTAGTCTGCCTGTTCACCGGAGGACATGACCACGCTGCCGCGCTGTGCGAACGTTCACTGCGCCTGAGCGCTCGCTACGGGGAGCGCTGGGCGGCGTCCTACGCGTTGTGGGCGCTGGCGCTCAACAAATGGTCCGTCGGCGACTACACCGGTGCGGGCGAGTTGGCGCGCGAAAGCCTGCGACTCAAGCGCGATTTCGGCGATCACCTCGGCATCGCGCACATGATCGAGCTGTTGGCGTGGATCGCGGCGTCCGACGGGCGCTTCGTCGAAAGCGCGCGGATGCTCGGGGCGGCCCACACCATCTGGCACAGCCTGGGAACGTCGATGGCCGCGTTTGGACAGCACCTGGCTGACTGCCACACCGCCACCGAAAAGCGGGTGCGTGAGGCGTTGGGTACCTCGGCCGCCGACGCGCTGACCACCGAGGGAGCCGCCTTGGGCACCGACCTGGCAATGGCCGACCTCACCGGCATCGCGGACACTCCCGATGCGTTGGAGGACTCGGCTGGTTGCCCCCTGACCGCCCGAGAGCTGGAAGTCGCGGGCTTGGTCAGCCGCGGCATGACCAATCGCCAGATCGCAGCCGAGCTAGTCCTTTCCAGCCGCACGATCGACAGCCACGTGCAACATATCCTCACCAAATTCGGCTTCACCTCCCGCAGCCAGATCGCCGGCTGGTTCGCACAGCAGTCAAGCGCCCCTAACCCCAACGGGGTGATGTAGGAGTCCCCGTCGACGGAACCGCGGTGGTCAACACCGGCCGCGCGTGACTCTCTTCAGTCCGCCCCAATCGAGAACATCGCTTCGAGGTCTAATCGGGAGTACGCCCGAAAGGCGATGTAGGTTCGTGTATCGAGCACATGGGGCAGCTTTGAAATCTCACCGGTGACCAGCTCTGCCACTCGATCGAATTCGGCCACCCGCACGACAGCGATGACGTCGAATTCCCCTGTGACCGAATATACTTCGTACACGCCATCCAGGTCGACGAGTCGCTCAGCCAATTCGGTCAGGCCTTCATTAGCGGCGACGATCATCACGAACGCGGTAATCACAATGACTCTCCTTGATCTCACTGCTCATCGCACCGCATGGCCCGGTGATGTTGCGAGCACCCCGCGGCCGATTTTGCGAGCGGTGGCCTGCACCGCCGGTGCGACCTGACGCAGATTCATTTTGCCGGCCCAGCCCGCGGCCGAAATGGCTCCGACAGGTAGGCCATTGGCATCACGGATAGCCGTTGCGACACAGACGATCCCGGGGCCCGACTCCTCCTGTTCAAAGGCCAGCTCACTGGTCGCCGCCCGGGTGAGCTGTTGTCGCAGCAATCCGGGCTGGCGGATCGTACGGGGCCCGAGGGCCGGCAGGCCAGTGGCGACGAGCATGTCGATGATGTGCGGCGGCGACGCCGCAAGTAATGCCTTACCGACAGCGGTCGCGTGCGCGGGCAGTCGCCCCCCGACACGCGACGGCAGCCGGGGTGCCGTCAGGCTCGGCAGTATTTCCAGATACATCACGTCGACGCCGTCGAGGATCGCCAAGTGAATGGTTTGATGGGTGGCCGCACGCAGATCGGTCAACAGCGGCATCGCCACCTGACGTGCCCATTCCAGGTCCCTGGCGCGTTCGCCCCACTCGAATACCCGCAGCCCCACGCCCACCTTCTTGGCGTGCCGGTCGATGAATCCAGCCTCTGCCATGTCATTGACCAGCCGCGCGACAGTGGAGGGTGGCAGGTGGGTGTGACGCGCTAGTTCGCGGATCCCCAACGGGATTCCAGCGGAATCCAAGGCGTCGAAGATCTGCGCCATCCTGCGGATCACCGACGTCGCCGATGCGGGCGCGGTGTGCCGCTCTGCGGAACACATTTCTTCAGTATCCACTGTCACGGCGGCAAAGTATGACATCGATTGATCGAGACCGGCCGCGCTAGCGTCCTGTTGCCAACCGCACCGAGAGGATTGCATGACCGAAGGCCAGGGAAGTACGGGAGCTCCGCTGCGCTGGGATTGCGATGACCCCGACTGAACAGATCACCGACGGCACTATCAGCCACGTCGCCGATGTGCTGCAGCAGGCCGCCCGGACCAGGGTGCCCACGGCGCCCCTTCGAGCGCTGATCGGCGCCGATGACATCGACGCCGCCTACGCCGTTCAGCAAGAACTCATCGCCCGCCGCGTCGCTGACGGCGCGGTAATCGTAGGGCGCAAGATCGGTCTGACCTCACCGGTGGTGCAGCAGCAGCTGGGCGTCGACCAACCCGACTTCGGGGTGCTGCTGGCCGACATGGATATGTCCAGAGAGGCGGTTGTTCCGTCGCATCGGCTGATTCAGCCTAAAGCCGAAGCCGAGATCGCATTCGTGCTCAAAGCCGATCTCGCTGGCGAAATAAACGATCCCGAGCAGATCCGCGCCGCAGTCGATTACGCCGTCGGCGCGATCGAGATCGTCGACAGCCGCATCGCCGACTGGGACCTCACCATCGCCGATACCATCGCCGACAACGCCTCCAGCGGTCTGTTTGTGTTGGGCCATCGCATGTTACGTCTCGACGACTTCCAGCCGCGAAGGGCCGTCATGCGGATGTACGCTAACGACACCTTGGTGTCGCAGGGTGATGGCACAGCCTGCCTGGGCGACCCACTGAACGCGCTGGCGTGGCTTGCCCGTGCGGCCGCGGACTACGGAAATCCGTTGCGCGCCGGTCAGGTTGTGCTGTCCGGTGCGTTGGGCCCGATGGTCACCGCGGCTGCGGGCGCCCACATCCGCGCCGACATCGCACCGCTGGGCACCGTATCGGTCCACTTCTCAACATTGGATTAGCCTTGAGCACAACGAAAATCGCAATCATCGGATCAGGCAACATCGGAACCGATCTGATGATCAAAATGCTGCGGACCTCCCGGCACCTCGAGGTCGCCGCGATGGTTGGTATCGATCCCGCCTCCGAGGGGCTTGCCCGCGCCAAACGGCTGGGTGTCCCGACTACCCACGACGGTATCGAAGGGCTGATCGCTATGCCGGATTTTCCCGACGTCGGTATCGTCTGCGACGCCACCTCCGCGCGGGCTCATCTGGCAAACGCTTCCGCGTTGGATCCGTATGGAAAGACGCTCATAGATTTGACGCCCGCCGCGCTGGGTCCACCGGTCATTCCCTCGGTGAACTTGCAGGCCTGCCTGGACAGCGGCGCCACCAACTTCAATATGGTGACCTGCGGCGGGCAAGCGACGATTCCCATGGTCGCGGCCGTCTCGGCGGTCGCCCCGGTGCACTACGCCGAAATCGTGGCTTCGATCGCGTCCAGGTCCGCCGGGCCGGGAACTCGGGCCAACATCGACGAATTCACCGAAACCACTGCCCAGGCAATCGAATCCGTCGGGGGAGCCGCCCGCGGTAAGGCGATCATCATTCTCAATCCCGCCGAACCGCCGCTGATCATGCGTGACACCGTCTTCTGCCTGATCGGCGACGCCGACCGCGACGCCATCACGGCCTCCATCCATGCGATGGTCGAGCGGGTGTCCGGTTACGTTCCCGGATATCGGCTCAAACAACAGGTGCAGTTCACCGCGATCGCCCCCGACGAACCTATCCACACCCTGCTACCCCACGATGTGGGCACAGCGCGCACCCGGGTGGCGGTGTACCTCGAGGTCGAAGGCGCAGCGCACTACCTACCCGCCTACGCGGGGAACCTCGACATCATGACCTCGGCTGCCCTGCAGGTTGCAGAGTCGATTGCCCAACGGCAGCGCAACGCTACTCCCGCAGAGGTTTCCCAATGAACCCGCCGCTGTACATCCAAGACGTCACCCTGCGCGACGGCATGCACGCGATCCGGCACCGAATCAGCCCACCGGATGTTGCGCGTATCGCGGCTGCCCTGGACGCGGCTGGTGTGGATGCCGTCGAGGTAGCCCACGGCGACGGCCTGGCCGGCGGTTCACTGAACTACGGGCCCGGTAGTCACACCGATTGGCAGTGGATCGAGGCCGCGGCCGACGCCATCAGCACCGCGGCGCTGACCACGCTGCTACTGCCCGGTATCGGCACGATTGCCGAACTAAAGCACGCACATTCGCTCGGGGTTAGGTCGGTGCGGATTGCCACCCACTGCACCGAAGCCGACATCTCAGCGCAGCACATCGCAACCGCACGCGAACTCGGCATGGACGTCTCGGGTTTCCTCATGATGAGCCACATGGCAGGTCCGGCCGAACTGGCAGCCCAAGCCAAGCTCATGGAGTCTTACGGGGCGCACTGCGTCTATGTCACAGACTCCGGGGGCCGCCTGACCATGGACGGTATGAGCGAGCGCGTCCGCGCCTACCGCGACGTGTTGAATCCAGAGACTCAGATCGGGGTGCACGCCCACGAAAACCTGTCGCTATCGGTGGCCAACAGCATGGTGGCCGTCCAACAGGGTGTGACCCGCGTCGATGCGTCGCTGGCCGGCCAGGGCGCGGGAGCCGGCAACACCCCCCTCGAAGTCTTTGTGGCGGTGGCCGAGCTGCAGGGCTGGCAGCACCGCTGTGACCTGCTGGCGCTGCAGGACGCCGCCGACGACCTGGTTCGCCCGCTACGCGACCGGCCAGTCCAAGTCGATCGCGAAACCCTGACGCTCGGCTACGCGGGTGTGTATTCATCGTTTCTCCGGCACGCCGAAAACGCCTCCCGCAACTACGGAATCGACGCCCGCACCTTGCTGCTGGAGGTGGGTAGGCGCCGCCTGGTGGGCGGCCAAGAAGACATGATCGTCGACATCGCCTTAGACCTCCTCGCGACACGGACGTGAGGAGCCGGGCAGCCCGATCGGGGGCACGGTCACCCCGCGGACCCCGACCACGTGATCACTGCTGACCGCTCGAGAGCTGAGCGTCGGGGGCATGGTCGCCTGCGGACGACCAACCGCCAGAAGCTAACCGAGCTGATGCTGTCCCGCAGCACGATCGACGCCACGTGCAACACCTCCTCACCAAAGCTCGACCTGAGCCCGCGCAGCCGGCTGCCGGCCGGTTCCCGCCCAGAGCTGCAGCGCCATCGTGGCCGAGTCGGGTGAGGACTGGCCGTCCGGGTGTATCGGTAATGGGTCGGTAGTTCAACGGATGTGTTCGTTGGACGGGGGTTGGCATAGTCCCAAGTCAACGCCGCCTTATGCGCCTTCGGATTGGGGATACGATCCTGATGACTGCCGCTGATAAACGATCTGACGCGGATGTGCTGGCCATATCTGCAGGGTCGGCGGCCGGATCGAATTCGCTCACCGCCGCGGTGTCGGGGCGCATATGCTGACGTCAGTTTATGGGGCCACCAAGCCGTTGCGTACATTCGGCGGCTTCATGGCGATGTCGCTGGATACCTTTGTCATGATGTTCCGGCCTCCGTTTGCGTGGCGTGAATACGTTCTGCAGACATGGTTCGTGGCGCGAGTAACGACCCTGCCGGCGCTGGTGATGGTAATCCCGTACGGGGTGCTCTTGACGTTCACCATCAATGTCGTATTGATGGAAATCGGTGCCGTGGATTACTCCGGGACGGGTGCCTCGACCGCCATTGTGAGTCAGGTAGGCCCGGTCGCTACGGTGTTGGTGATATCCGGCGCGGCCGCCACCGCCGTCTGCGCCGATCTGGGATCGCGGACAATCCGGGAGGAACTCGACGCTTTACGGGTGATGGGCGTCGATCCTATCCGGTCGCTGGTGGTTCCTCGGGTGCTGGCAATTACCACGGTGTCCTTGGCACTGGGTGGTGCGGTGATCATGGCCGGACTCGTCGGCTCGTTCGTTTTCTCCGTGTATGTCGAGCACGTTTCGCCGGGTGGTTTTGTCGACCATTTGACGTTGCTCACCGGCGTCGGCGATGTCGTCGTTTCGTTAATCAAGGCGACATTATTCGGGCTGGCGGCCGGCCTGATCGGCTGCTATAAGGGAATCACGGTCGGCGGTGGTCCCGCCGCTGTCGGTAACGCCGTCAACGAGACCGTCGTATTCTCCTTCGTCGTGTTATTCGCGATTAACCTCGTCTCCACCGCCGTCGGTATCCAGTTCACTGTGTCGTGAGGTGAATTCATGACACAGACACTGTCGATTGCCGCCGCGGGCGAACAATTTCCGTGGTCGCAGCGAGCTATAACCAATGTGATTTACGGTTGGAATCGGATCGGATCCCAGACGCGATTCTATGCGGCGACGCTCGCTTTGATTCCCAACGCTTTTATGCGCTACCGGCGCGAACTGCTGCGATTGATTGCGGAAATGGGATTGGGTGCCGGCGCGCTCGCGGTAATCGGCGGAGCCGTCGGGGTCTTCGCGATGATAATGCTAGCGACGGGTTCCCTTGTCGGGGTGCAGGGATACAACCAATTCGCGTCGATCGGTGTGGAAGCCCTGACCGGGTTGGCCGGCGGATTGGTCAACATCCGTTTCATAGTCCCGGCAACCGTCGCGGTGGCCCTCTCGGCAACCATCGGCGCCGGCGCCACTGCCCAGCTGGGAGCGATGCGCATCAATGAGGAGATCGACGCGCTCGAGGCGATCGGTATCCGCAGCATCGGCTACCTCGCGTCTACCCGGGTCATAGCCGGGGTGTTCGTGGCGCTTCCGCTGTTCTGCGTGTCTACCCTGATGGCTTTTTTCGCGGCTCGTGTCTCGACCACTGTCTTCTACGACCAGGAGCCCGGCGTGTACGACCACTACTTCAACACGTTCCTCGATCCCGCCGATGTGATCTGGTCATTTTTCAACTCGTTGGCCCTCACGGTGATCATCATGCTGTTCCACACCTGCTACGGATTCAACGCCACCGGCGGACCGGCCGGGGTTGGCGAGGCCGTGGGCCGGGCGGTGCGCAGCGCGATGGTGATCGTGGGCTTCGCGCTCGTTCTCCTCACCCTCGCCGTCTATGGCCAGTCCGGCAACATCCACTTCACCGGCTAGCGCGATGAACGACGGGCGAGGAAAACACCGTGTCCACTCCGCGTGGTGGACGCTGATCCTTTTTGCCTTGATCGGCATGTTCTTGTTCGCGACCACGGCGGCCTTCACGGGCGTAGTCAGCTCCTATGTGCCGGTGACGCTGACGTCGGATCGAATGGGGCTGGTGCTGGATCCTGGGGCCAAGGTGGAGCTGCGCGGCGTCCAGGTGGGACGGGTCGGCCAGATCGGCGGCGGCACCAACGGGGCCAGCTTGAAGCTGGAGATCGACCCAGATCAGATCCGCTACATCCCGGCTAACGTCCAGGCAGAGATCAAGGCCACCACCGCATTCGGCGCCAAGTTCGTCGACCTTGTGTATCCGCAGCATCCCAGTGCTGCTCGGTTGGCCGCTGGCGCGGTTCTGCATTCGAAGAATGTCAGCACAGAGGTCAACACGGTCTTCGAGAACGTCGTCGATCTGCTCAACATGGTCGACCCGGGCAAGCTCAACGCGGTGCTGACCGCCATGGCCGAGGGTGTGCGCGGGCAAGGCGAGCGAATCGGCAAGGCCACAACCGATCTCAACGAGGTGTTGCAGGCCCTTAACGCGCGCCGAGACATCATCCGCCAGGACTGGCGTTCCTTGACGAACTTCAGCGACACCTATGACGCGGCCGCGCGGGACATCCTGACGGTCCTCAATGCCGGCAGCACCACCAGCGCCACCGTCGTGAACCATGCGAAAGCCCTGGATTCCTTGCTGCTCAACGTAATCGGCTTCTCTAAAGCGGGGACCACCCTGCTGGGTACCAGCAGGGACAACTTCGTCGGATCAGTCAACGCACTCGAGCCGACGACCGACCTGTTGCTCAAGTACAACCCTGAGTACACCTGCTTTTTGCAGGGTGCCAAGTGGTACCTCGACCACGGGGGCTATTCGGCGTGGGGCGGCGCTGACGGCAGGTCGATCCAACTCGACTTCGGACTAGCGCTGGGCGATGACCCCTATATGTATCCGGACAACCTGCCCATCGTCGCGGCCAAAGGTGGACCCGGCGGCAGGCCGGGATGCGGATCGCTGCCGGACGTGACGAAGAACTTTCCGGTGCGCCAGCTCGTCACCAATACCGGTTGGGGAACCGGGGTCGATATTCGGCCCAACCCCGGCATCGGGCATCCCTGCTGGGCGGACTACTTGCCGGTGACCCGCGCGGTGCCGAAGCCGCCCAGCATCCGCCCGTGTCTTCCCGGGCCGGCCCCCGGTCCGATCTTTTACCCAGGGGCACCGCCGTACGGCGCGGCGTTGTACGGCCCTGGCGGGGTGCCGCTGTGGCCTGGTGTGCCGCCGGCACCCCAACCCCCTCCGCTGTCGGCAGGCCCCGGTGGGCCGCCGGCCCAACCCGGCTTGCCGTGATCGCACTGACCGCCAACGATCTGCCAACCCAGGAGAACAACGCGTGCGGAACAACCTGAGAGGCGCCGCCTGGCGCGTGGGGATCTTCCTGACGGTCTGTCTGCTGGTCACGTTCGCGCTGCTGACGATCTACGGACAGTTCCGGTTCGGTGAGGGGAAGGTTTACAACGCCGAGTTCGCCAATGTTTCCGGCCTGAAGAAGGGCAACATGGTGCGGATCGCCGGGGTGGAGATCGGGAAAATCCAGGGAATCTGGGTCAATTCGGACGCGACGGTGCGCGTCGAGTTTTCCGCCGACGACACTGTCGTTCTGACCGAGGGGACCCGAGCGGTGATCCGCTACGACAATCCGTTCGGCGGCCGCTACTTAGCCCTCACCGAAGGCGCCGGAGGAGTCAAGACGCTTCAGCCCGGTCAGACGATTCCGCTGTCCCATACCGAGCCTGCACTGGATTTGGATGCGCTGATTGGCGGGTTCCGGCCGCTATTTCGCGCACTGAATCCGGAACAAGTAAACGCGCTGAGCGGACAGCTGATACAGGCGTTTCAGGGACAGGGCCCGACGATCAGCTCATTCCTGGACCAAGCGGCGGCGGTAACCAACACGTTGGCTGACCGCGATCTGCTGATCGGACAGGTCATCGACAACCTCAACGTGGTGCTGGGGTCGTTGGGCGGCCAGAGCGACCAGCTCGACAAGGCGGTGACGTCGTTGTCGGAGCTCATTCACAGGTTCGCCGAACGCAAAACCGACGTCTCAAATGCGGTGGCCTACACCAACGCTGCTGCCGGTTCGATCGCCGACCTGCTGTCACAGGCTCGAGAGCCGTTCAAAAAAGTGGTCGACCAGACCGACCGCGCTGCGGGCATCGCGGTCGCCGACCGCGACTATCTCGACAACTTGCTCAACACGCTGCCGGACAAGTACCGGGCGATGAGCCGCCAGGGGATCTACGGCGATTACTTCAGCTTCTACTTGTGCGAAATCGTCCTCAAGGTCAACGGCAAAGGGGGCCAGCCGGTGTATGTGAAGGTGGCCGGTCAGAGCACGGGGCGGTGCACGCCGAAATGAAATCGTTCTCTGAACGCAACCCCTTGCTCATCGGCATCGTCGGCTCCGCAGCAGTCGTCGCGATCACCATGGCCGCACTGCAGTACCAGAACCTGCCCTTCATCAACCAGAACACAAGCTACTCAGCGTATTTCGCCGATGCCGGCGGGCTGCTGGACGGCGCCGTCGTCGAGGTCTCCGGTTATCCGGTGGGAAAGGTGTCGGGCATCGAACTCGACGGAGAGGGGGTGCTGGTCACGTTCAAGGTGGATAAGCACATCCGTGTCGGCGACCGCACCGCTGCTGCGATCAAAACGAGAAGCCTTCTGGGCACCAAGGTGCTCGACGTGACGCCCCGCGGTGACGGACGGCTCACCGGCGCCATCCCGATCGACCGGACAGTGTCTCCTTACCAGCTGCCCGAAGCCCTCGGTGACTTGGCCACCACGATCAGCGGGTTGAACACCAGCCAGCTGTCCGACTCGCTGGCCACCCTCGCCCAAACCTTCTCCACTACGCCGCCAGACCTGCGGAACGCGGTGCAAGGACTGGCACGGTTCGCGCAAACGCTTAACGAGCACGACGCCCAACTACGTCACCTGCTCGACAACGCGTCCAAGGCGACAGGAGTGCTTGCCAAGCGCAGCGACCAAGTGGTGAGCCTCGTGAAGGACACCAACGCCCTGATGGCGCAGCTGCGGACGCAAAGCGCGGCGCTGGACCAGATCTGGACCAATGTCTCCGCCGTATCGCGGCAACTGAAGGGATTCATCGCGGAGAATCGACAACAGCTGCAGCCGGCCCTAGACAAGCTAAACGGGGTTCTGGCGATCATCGACAACCGTAAGGAGCGGCTGCAGCAGGCCATTCCCGGTCTCAACCGCTACATCTTGCAGCTTGGTGAAACTATCTCCGGGGGGCCATTTTTCAAGGTATATATCGCGAACCTGCTGCCGGGCCAGTTCGTCCAACCGTTCGTCGACGCCGCATTTTCCGATTTGGGACTGGATCCGGCCACGTTGCTGCCGTCGCAGCTGACGGATCCGCAAACTGGTCAGCCTGCGACCCCGCCGCTACCGCTGCCGTACCCGCGGACTGGCCAGGGCGGTGAACCGCGGCTGAATCTGCCCGACGCGATCACCGGCAACCGCGACCCCAACTTGCCACCACAATCTCCGGGCCGTTACCCATACCGGCCTGAGCCGCCGGCACCGCCGCCCGGCGGGCCGCCGCCCGGACCGCCCGCCGTGGCACCACCCGGGTTGCGGTCCACACCCGAGCCGACGCCGTCGCCGGTGTACGTGCCGGCACCGGGCGAGGCGGGGCGCCCCGCGCCGCCGGGAGGTCAACCGTGAGAACCCGGCTGCGGACGCACCCGCGCATCGCCGTCGCGGTCGGGCTCGTGCTCGTGCTCGTCGCGGGCCTGTTCGTCGCGCTGCGCGCCACCGATCAGACCGCCCGAACAACGGTTGTCGCCTACTTTGAGAACAGTACCGGCGTCTTTCCCGGTGACGATGTGCTCATCCGGGGCGTGCGCGTGGGCAGAATCGAAAAGATCGAACCGCAGCCCCAGCGGGCCAAGATCACCTTCTGGTTCAATCGCAAATACAAAGTTCCCGCCAATGCTATGGCGGCGATCCTGTCACCGCAGTTGGTGACGGGTCGGGCTATCCAGCTGACGCCGCCCTACACCGGCGGACCGGCGATGCAGAACGGCGCGGTCATCGCACAGGCCCACACGGTGGTGCCGGTCGAGTGGGACGACCTGCGGGGGCAGCTTGAGCGGCTGACTGAATTGCTACGGCCCACCCAGCCGGGCGGCGTGAGCACGCTCGGTGCGCTTATCAACACCGCCGCCAACAATTTGCGCGGGCAGGGCGTCAGTATCCGCGACACCATCATCAAGCTGTCGCAGGCGGTGTCCGCGCTCGGCGATCACAGCAAGGACATATTCGGCACGTTCAGGAACCTGTCAATCCTGGTGTCAGCGCTGCACGACAGCACCGATCTGCTCGAGCAGCTCAACCACAACCTGGCCGCGGTTTCGGGGCTGCTCGCCGACGGCCCCGACAAGGTCGGACAGGCGGTCGAAGACCTCAACGCGGTCGTTGCGGATGTGCGAGGGTTCGCGGCCGAGAACCGCGAAGCGATCGGTACCACGTCAGACAAATTGGCATCGATCACCAAGGCGCTGGTCGACAGCCTCGACGACATCAAACAGACGCTGCACATCACGCCCCACGCCGCTTCCGATTTCGTCAACATCTTCAAGCCGGCCAATGGTGGCCTCAGTGGAGTGTTGGCCGTCAACAACTTCGCCAATCCGATCGCCTTCCTCTGCGGCGCGGTGCAGGCCGCTTCCCGCTTGGGCGGTGAGCAAGCCGCGAAGCTCTGCGTCCAATACCTGGCGCCGATCGTCAAGAACCGCCAATACAACTTCCCCCCGCTGGGGATGAACCTCTTCGTCGGAGCGCAGGCCAGGCCTAACGAAGTCACCTACAGCGAGGACTGGATGCGGCCCGACTACGTGCCCCCGGTTCCCGAATCGCCGCCGGCCGCCGCAACTCCTCCGGCCGAACCACCGCCGCCCGCAACGCCCGGAGCACCGGCCGCGGCGGCGGTGTCCACCAACCCCGCTGCCGGCCTACCCGGCATGATGATCCCCCCCGGAGGTGGCTCATGAGGCTCAGCAGGCGGGGCCTGGTGGGACCAAGCCTGATGACGATCATTGTTGTTGCCGGGATAACGGGTTGCAGCTGGCGTGGATTGAACTCGCTACCGCTGCCCGGAACGCAGGGGCGCGGACCGGCTTCGTTCGTGATTCAGGCGCAGCTGCCCGATGTCGACAACCTTCAAACGAACTCGCGGGTGCGTGTCCACGACGTGACGGTCGGCACTGTGACGAAGATCGAGCGCCAGGGCTGGCATGCGTTGCTGACGATGCGCCTCAACGGCGACGTCCACCTGCCCGCCAATTCGACCGCCAAACTCGGCCAAACCAGCCTGCTAGGTTCGCTACACATCGAGCTGGCGCCCCCCGCCGACGGCCCCCCGCAGGGCGAGCTTCATGACGGCTCTCTTATCCCCTTGTCACGCACGGGTGCGTATCCGCGCACCGAGCAGACACTGGCGGCGCTCTCACTGGTACTCAATGGCGGCGGGCTGGGCCAAATACAGGACATCACCGAGGCGTTCAGCACGGCGTTCCGGGGCCGTGAGCAAGACCTGCGAAGCCTGATGAAGCAGCTGGACACGTTCACCGGCAACCTCAACGACCAGACCCGTGACATCATCTCCGCCACCGACAGCCTGAACAACCTCGTCGGAAAGTTCGCCGCGCAGCAGCCGGTCCTGGACCGGGCCATCAAGACCATCCCCGACGCGCTCGCGGTGCTCAACGACGAGCGGGAGAACCTCGCCGATGCGTCCAGTGAATTGAGCAAATTCAGCGCCCTGACCGTCGATACGGTCCGCCGTACCAAAGAGAACCTGGTCAAAGAACTGCGGGCAATGGGCCCGGTGTTGGAGTCGTTCGCCAATGCCGGCCCCAGCATGACGCGATCGCTCAGCCTCCTGACCACCTTTCCTTACGCAAACGACACGCTCGAGAAAGTTCAACGCGGTGACTACGCCAACCTGACGATGATCGTCGACCTCACCCTCAGTCGCATCGACAGTGGTCTATTCACCGGCACCCGGTGGCAGTGCAATCTGACCGAGCTGGAGCTCCAGTGGGGCCGCACCATCGGCCAGTTCCCCAGCCCATGCACGGGTGGTGGCCCATTCAACCGAGGCAATCCACTGACGATTCCGTATCGCTGGAACCAGGGGCCCTAGATGCGCTACCGACGAATCAAGTTCCAGCTGGCGATCCTCACCGCGGTCACGCTTGTCACGGCGGCATACACCTTTCTGCATGTCATCAAGTTGCCGGCTATGTTGTTCGGCGTCGGCCGCTACACCGTGAGACTGGAGCTGCCGCGCACTGGCGGGCTCTACAGCAGGGCCAATGTGACCTACCGCGGCAGCGAAGTAGGCCGGGTGCAATCTGTCCAGCTGACCAGCACGGGCGTCGAAGCCGTCCTATCGCTGAAATCCGGCATCCACATTCCCTCCGATCTCAAAGCCGAGGTGCATAGCGAAACCGCGCTCGGCGAGCAGTACGTCGAGTTGCTGCCGCGTACCGGCACGTCGCCGGCGCTCAAAGACGGCGACGTAATCGCACTGGCCAACGCGTCCGTGCCGCCCGACATCAACGGTCTGCTCACCGCGGTCAACACTGCTCTGCGGGCGGTGCCGCGCGACAACCTGAAGACCGTCATCGACGAGTCGTATACCGCCGTGGGCGGCCTCGGCCCGGAACTGTCCCGCCTCGTCAAAGGCTCATCCGACCTGGCAATCGAGGCGCGCAACAACCTCGACCCGCTGCTCGCGCTGATAGACCAATCGCAGCCGGTCCTTGACTCGCAGACCCACACATCTGACGCAATCCAGCAGTGGGCCTCGCACATGGCCACGGTGACAACGGAATTGCAGACCCACGACGAGGCATTCACCGGCATGGTGGAGAACAGCGGCTCAGCGGTCGCGGAGGCCCAGCGACTGGTCGAGCGATTGCAGCCGACCCTGCCGGTTTTGCTGGCCAACCTGGTCACCGTCGGTCAGGTCGGGCTCACCTACCGAAACGACATCGAACAAATCCTGGTGCTGTTCCCCCAACTGGTCGCGAATCACCAAGCGGCCATTGTGGCCAACGCGAACACCAAGCAGGACTACGCGGGCTTTTTCGCCAATCTCAATCTCAACCTCAATCTGCCGGCCCCGTGTACCACGGGGTATCTGCCGTCGCAGCAGAGGCGCAATCCCACGTTCGAAGACGCTCCGGACCTCCCGGCCGGCCTGCTGTATTGCAGGGTCCCCAAGGACTCACAGCTCGACGTGCGCGGGGCGCGCAACGTCCCATGCGAAACCGCGCCCGGCAAGAGCGCACCCACGGTGAAGCTGTGTGAAAGCGCCGAGCAGTATGTGCCGCTCAACGACGGTTACAACTGGAAGGGCGACCCCAACGCCACTGTGTCGGGCCAAGACATCCCGCAACTGCCGCCCGGGTCTGCTCCGGAGGCTGCCGGGCCTGCCGGCCCGCCGCTGCCGATACCCGCGGCCGAGTACAACGCCGCCACCGGCACCTATATCGGGCCAGACGGGCATCAGTACACCCAATCAGACCTGGCCCAAACCGCACCGAAGGACAAGACATGGCAAACGATGCTGCTCCCGCCGCCGGGCAACTAACAGCGATAGCGCGGGCCGACCGACCGCGACGGGAGGACGATGTGCACGTAGTGACCGATGTCGATCTCCTCCTGGATCCCTTGGACGCTGACGGCGACATCGAGGACGTTGCGGCTGAGTCCGACGCGGGCGGCGACGATCGTGTGCCGGACGTGCGGCCCAGAGAGGCCACGTCGCCGCTGCGGCCGGCGATGCGGTTCGGGGTGGCCGTCGTCGTTGCGTTGGCGGTGCTGGTGGGATGGTTCGGATTTCGTGTGCATCAGTCGCACCAGGCACTGGGGCAGCGAAATCAATTCCTCCAAGTGGCGAGACAGGGCGCGCTGAACTTGTCGACAATCGACTGGCGGCATGCCGATGCCGATGTGCACCGCATTCTGGACGGCGCGACGGGGGAGTTCTACGACGACTTCGCCAAGCGGTCACAGCCGTTCATCGAGGTGCTCAAGCAAGCCAAGGCGACCACAGTCGGGACGATTACGGAGGCCGGCCTGGAGTCGGAGACAGGCGACGCAGCCCAGGCGCTGGTCGCCGTATCCGTGCAGACGTCGAATGCCGGTGTATCCGAACAGGTTCCGCGAGCCTGGCGGATGCGTATCTCCGTGCAGAAGGTCGGCGATCAGGTCAAAGTATCCCACGTCGGGTTCGTGCCATGAGGTGGCCGAAGTTGCGCCGCGGCGGCTATCTGGGTGACACCCACTCAGCGGAGGAATCACCTGCCGAGCGGGTGCAGACAGTGACCGCTGACGAGGAGACGACCGTGGCCGAAGCGTCCGCGGAGGCCGAGGAGGCAAACTACGATCGGCGTCCGACCGCTGCGAAGGGTCGCGTCCGTTGGTCGCGGACGATCGCCTACGGTGTGCTGCCGGGGCTGGCACTGATACTGGCCTCGGTCGCGGGCTTTCTGAAGTGGCAGGACGCCTCGGCCCGCGAGGCTGCGGCGGCCCGGACGGAATCCGTGCGGGTTGCCACCGAGAGCACGATCGCCCTGCTGTCCTACCGGCCCGACACCGTGCAGAAGGACCTGGAGGCCGCGCGCGGCCGACTGACCGGTACGTTCCTGAACGCTTACACCCAGCTGACCCACGACGTGGTGATCCCAGGAGCACAGCAAAAGCAGATCTCTGCTGTGGCAACCGTTCCGGCTGCTGCGTCGAAATCTGCGACCGCCAACCACGCGGTGGTCCTGCTGTCTGTGAACCAGACCATCATTGTGGGCCAAGATGCGCCGACCAGTACCGCATCCGATGTTCGGGTCACCCTCGACAAGGTCGGTGGTCGATGGCTGATCTCTCAATTCGACCCGGTCTGAGCCCATTACGATGCGCAACCGAGTAATGGATCGCATGCTTCGCACGCTGCCAGCGCGTTTGGACTTCGCGTGGGCGGGGTTATTCGTTCTCGCGTCAACGGCGGTCACTCCGCGCTCGCGCGCGGGCGTTGCTGCCTATCTGGTCAATGCGACGTGCGGCCATAACTTCACCGACGCCACCCACGAACTGTGGGCCCGCACAGATCTGCCAATTGCGAGCCTCAGCAGCCACTACCAGCCACCGCTCGCTGGCGGCTGATAAGGAGGAGATCGACATGCCGTATCGGCCGTTCGCCCTGCCCGCCTTGGTAGGCGTCGCTGGCGTCCTACTGGGCACGCCCGCCGCATATGCCGATGGTGACAACAACACACTTGTCCCGAACAACAAGCGGCTCAACGACGGTGTGGTAGCCAATGTCTTCACCATGCAGCATCAGGCCGGCTGCACCAACGACGTTAGAACCAACCCGCAACTGCAACTGGCCGCCCAACGGCACACCCACGATGTGCTCAGCAACCGAAACCTCGACGGCGACACCGGATCTGACGGATCCACACCACAAGACCGCGCCAACGCCGCCGGCTATAAGGGAAAAGTGGCGGAAACTGTGGCGATCAACCCCGCTCTCGCGATCAGTGGTATCGAGTTGATCAACCGCTGGTATGACGACCCCGCCGATTTTGCGATCATGTCAGATTGCGCTAACACGCAAATCGGGGTGTGGTCGGAAAACAGTCACGATCGCACGGTGGTGGTAGCCGTCTACGGGCAGCCGCAGCGACTGGCAGACACAACCGGAGGTGGAGCGGAAACATCGCCTCTGAGTTCCCCGGGCGACAGGTCGCAGAATCTTCCGATTGATCCCAGCCCGGACTATGACGCCAGCGACGAATTCGAGTTCGGCACAAATTGGTTCGCCTGGATCCTGCGGGGTGTGTATCCGCCGCCCGCCTATCCGCCACAGTAGGTTAGAGTGCGATCTCTTAGGCACGAAACGTTTTATCTCGTCGACGCATTAGGCGCTCGCACGGGCGTTGCCATCACAAAATCTGTCAACGGCGTTACTTCCTGTAACCCCGCCCAAGGAACTCAGCCATGAAGCGCCGGAAGTCAGTGGTCCTCTTGATCGCGTTCTCCGCAGCCGTCGCCGGGGCCGTGCAGATGTCAGCCCCCCGCGCGCATGCCGCGCCGGCACCCGACATCGAGTATCTCTACAACGTGACGGTGCGGCGGCACTACAACTTTCCCAACAACGATGCGATCGGTTACGGCCATGGGATCTGCGACAAAGTCAGTCGGGGTGGAGCGTACGCCCAAGTGATGAGTGACGTGAAAAGTGACGTGACCCCTAACGACGAATTCGCAGCCAACTACTTGGTTTCGTATGCAGTCAATCTGTTGTGCCCTGCTCAGATTTGGCAGCTTCGGAACTCGGCGGCGCACTACCAACCACCGAGCGGAGAAGCTCCGCCTAGTACCTACTACTGAAGCCAAGAGGAGGGCAAGGTCCGCTCTTCAGGGGCGAGCCCACCACGGCAACGGCGAGAGGATGGCTTAGCAGGCAATGAATGCGCTCGCGCTGAACGACGGCGGGATTCGGTGCAAAGCCGTGCAGCCCAGGCTATTTCGGGAGAGGCCAGGTGTCGTATGTGGGTACAGCCCTCACGGCGACCAAGGACCTACGTTGTCGATTTCGACTCAGCGGGGGCGCTTGCGCCAGCACCGAGTGCGGCTGCATGAAGGAGGCCCAAGATGGCACGTCACCGTCTGATACCCCACACTAAGCAACCCGCCCCGGCGAGCAGATCGTATATGCACCTGGTCGTTTGGCTGCTGCACCACCTCGGCCTCGCGGTGGCGTGCCAGCGGGCAATTCGCGCGGCACGGACGCCGACCGTGAGCGTCGCGGTGGTCACTCCCGTGGTACTCGCTGGCGCCGTGGCCGCCGCCGCTCCGCAAATTCACACGCCCACGGCCGCTTTGCGTGCTAACGCGACAATTTCTCCGGTGGCGTCTGCTGCCGCCGCAGGGAGCTCCCCGCCGGGCCCGGCAGTGATCACGGTCCCGCATGCACCGACCAGCTTTCGTATCGCGCCGGCTGCTGTCTCGGCTCCGCCGCCGAGCGTGTCGGTCGGCGCGCTGGGCATCCCGATGATCGCGCTGTCGGCCTACCGCAGCGCCGAACAGAAGATGGCGGTGGAGGCGCCGGGTTGCGGCGTCAGCTGGAACCTGCTCGCGGGGATCGGGCGCATCGAGTCCGGCCACGCGGGCGGCGGAGCGGTCGATGCGCGCGGCACCGCGGTCGTCCCGATCTACGGCCCGGCGCTGGACGGCACGCTGCCCGGCAACGAGGTCATCCTGCAGAGCAGCGTCGGCAACCGGGTCACCTACGCCCGCGCGATGGGCCCGATGCAGTTCCTGCCCGGCACCTGGGCGCGCTACGCCTCGGACGGCAAGGGCGACGGCACGGCCGATCCGCAGAACCTGTTCGACGCCACGCTGGCGGCCGCCCGGTACCTGTGCGCCGGCGGGCTCAACCTGCGCGACCCGGCGCAGGTGATGGCCGCGATCCTGCGCTACAACAACTCGATGCCGTACGCCCAGAACGTGCTGGGCTGGGCGGCGGCGTATGCGACCGGCGTCGTCCCGGTCGACCTGCCGCCGATCACCGGGCCGCCGCCCCCGCTGGGCGACGCCCACGACGAGCACCCGGAGGGGCTGGGTCCCGGTCTGCCGATGAACATCAACGGCCTGTCGGTCGACGATCCGATGGCGCGGATGCCGCTGATCGACTTCGGCCCGCCGCAGCCGCTCGGGCAGCCGCCGATGTTCCCGTGGATGCCGGCCAACACCCCGGTGCCCGGGCAGACGCGACAGCCCGGCTGCACGCTGATCTGCATCGGCCCGCAAAGCCACGCAAGTCTCCCGGAAGTCATTGCACCGCAATGAAACCCAACCATATAGTCATGTGGCAGAGTGTCAAAAGGACGCGTCCGTCACAGAAGCGAGCGCAGGTCGTCGGCGAGCCGGCCTTCGCCGAGCTGTAGATCGGTGGAATATCACGTTCTGCTGATACGATTTCGAATTGTGTTCGAGTTTAATGGACGGCCATGAGCCATGCCGCGCGGCTCACCGCCGAACGGGCCGAGTCGTCACAGTCTCGGGTGCAGCGCCGCGGAGTCGAACGCAGGCGCGCCATCCTGACCGCGGCCAAGGCGATTCTGAGCGAGCAAGGCTACGCGGCGGCGACGCTCAAGGCGGTCGGTGACCGCGCGGGGATCCCGATCGCGTCGATGTACCACTATTTCTCGGATCGCCACGACGTCGAGATGGAGCTGATTCGAGCACACCTCGATGAACTGGACAAGCGTGTCTCAGAGGTGCTGAGAGCCAGGGAGATTCGAACCTTGGGCGACGCGACGAACGCCATCATCGATCCGTTGATGGAATACTTTCGGACGCATCCCGACTGTGCCGAGCTGTGGTTCGCCGGACGGAACGAGGCCGTGACCGAACTGGTTCAAGCATTCGACGACGAGAAGTCGCAGTCGGTGTGGAGGATGCTGCTGGATCGGCGCCTCGTCCGCGACGACACGCCTCTGCACGTGATCCGGTTGGCTTTCGAAGCCGGAAACCGCCTCTTTGACATCGCATTCCGGCGATCGCCGGGCGGTGACGACGCGACGATGGCCGAGGCGCGCCGAATGATCACGGCGTATCTGGCGACCTACGCTCCGACCGGGTAGAGAGCGTCGGTCACCTCCTTGGCGGCCCGTTCGCCGGCACGTACCGCGCCGTCCATGTAGCCCTCATAGGCATCGGTCGACGTCTCGGAACCCGCCCAATGGACGCGCCCGATGGGCACGCTGACGGCATCGGTGCACTGGGTCAGCAGGCCCGGAGCGCGTGCACTCACGCAGCCCTCGATCCACGGTTCGTGCACCCAGTCCTTCTCGAGGAATAGTTGGGGCCGAGATGCCTTGGTTCCGAACAGCGTCGCGAAGTCGGCGAGAACGGCCTCGCGCCGCTGCTCGGGATTGTCGAGGACGAAGTCGTTCCACGCTAGTTCCGTACCGGAGCCGGCGGTCCCGATGAATGTCAGCAGGATGCCGACGCTGCCGTCGGGCGGCGAATTGTCGACGACGAACGACGTTGTCGGCAGATCGGCGATGGCCTGGCCGTTGAGGCCCTGGTCCCGCCAAAACGGCCCGTCGTAGACGGCGCAGGCTTTGATCGCGGTGCCGTTGTGCCACTTGCGTTGCAGGGTTGCCCGGCGGACGGGAAGGTCAGGGCGGAAGCGGATGCGCTCTGCGTCGGCGGGCGCCATGGCGACGATCACCCGTCGGCAATGTACCTGGGCCCGAGCCGATTTCACGACGACACCGTCGTGCGATTGCGCGACCTCGGATACCGGCGTGTCGAGCATCACCCGCTGGCCGAGATCACGGGCCATCCGCAACGAGACGAGTTGGGAGCCGCCGGTAACGCGTGATTCCTGGGATCCGCCGGTGGTGCCCATCATGTGCTCGACGCCGCCGCACGTCCTGATGGCATGGAGAACGCGAAGCAGTGAGCTGTTGTGCGGGTCCTCGCCGAGGATGGTGGTGAACGCGAGGGTCAGCAGCCAACGCGCTTCGTCCGTCAATGCGTTCCTGTCGAGCCAATGGCCGAAGGTGGTGCCGTCCCAGGTGACCGCCTTGGCCGCAGCCCATGGCGTCGCGTCCGGCACGCTCGCCGCCATCCGTTCCAACCGCGCCTGCAGCTGGACGTAATCGAGTTTCGATCGAAGCCGCAGCGGGGGATTGTTGCCTCGGTAGGTTCGTCGCCGTCCCCGGAACTGGTAAATACTGCGCCCGGTGACGTAGGTGTCGAACGTCGACAGCCCCAATTCGTCGATGAGAGCGGAGATCCGCTCCTGACCGGGCCCGATCCCTTGACCGCCGCCTTCGGTAATCACCCCGTCAGCGACGTCGAGGTTGACGGTGCGCCCTCCGACGCGTTCGCCGGCCTCCAGCACCAGCACGTTGACCCCCGCCTCGTGTAGGCGCCTGGCTGCGGTCAGACCGGAGATCCCCGCCCCGACGACGACGACGTCCGCGTTGAGTTGAGGCGCCTCTTCGGTCGCCTGAATTCGGTTGTGCGCGTTGCCCATGTGGTCAGACCCGGCGCATCTCACCGGCTGCGCCGATGAAAACCACTCGTTGTGTCGGCACGGCCCACCTTCCTCAACCCGAACCCGATTCGGGTTTGAATCTAGGCGGCCGAGGCGGCGGGGTCAACCCGCGCCAAGGCCGAGTCGATGTGACGCGGCAGGGGGCGGAGCCCTTGACGGTATACAGTAGCGTCGCTAACGTAGCGTCGTTACCTTATTGGTGGGGGATGCTGATGCTGGAACGTTTGACGCGGTTTGTGGTCGGGGCTCCGCGACTGGTGTTGGGAGCGGCGTTACTGGTCGCGGTTGCTGCCGCCGTGTTTGGCCTCCCCGTCACGAGTCACCTTGCCGCGGGCGGGCAGCAGGATCCGACGTCGGAATCGGCGCGGGTGGCGCGGATTCTCGTCGACAAGTTCGGCATCAGCGAACAGTCACTGGTTTTGATGCTCAGCAGCGACCAGGGCGCGAGAAGTCCAGCGACGACCAAGGTCGCCGGCGAGCTGGAAGGCGAGCTGCGCCGCTCGGGCGTGGTGCTGAACCTCGCTTCGGCATGGAACGCGCCACCGCCGGTTGCGGCGGGGTTGTTCAGCAAGGACGGCAAGTCGGGGATGATCGTCGCCGGGCTGATCGGCGGCGAGAACGACGCACAGAAGCATGCCACCCGGTTGATCAAGACTCTCGGCCATGACCGCGACGGTGTATCGGTGCGTGCCGGCGGGATGGCCACCATTTACGGTCAGATCAACAAGCAGACCGAGCGCGACCTGATGACGATGGAATCGATCGCCATTCCGGTGACTTTCGTTGCGCTGGTGGCGATTTTCGGCGGCCTCAACGCGGCGTTGCTTCCGCTGGTGGTGGGGGTGTTCTCCATCGTGGGCTCGATGTCGATACTGCGCGCCCTGAGCTATTTCACCGATGTCTCGGTCTTTTCGCTCAACCTGACCGTCGCGATGGGGCTCGGGTTGGCGATCGACTATTCGCTGCTGATCATCAACCGCTATCGCGAAGAGGTCGCCGCCGGGATGGCCCGGGAGGATGCGCTGGTGTTGACCATGCGCACCTCGGGACGGACGGTTTTGTTCGCGGCCTTGACGGTGGCCCTCTCGCTCGTCTCCCTGGTGCTCTTCCCGATGTATTTCCTCAGGTCGTTCGCCTACGCCGGAGTGGCGGTCGTGGGCATGGGCGCGGTGGCCGCGCTGTTCATCGTTCCCGCGGTGATCACGCTGCTCGGCGATCGTATCGACGCCCTCAACATCCGGCCGTTCTTCCGGCGCATCCTGCGCCGCCCCGAGCCCGTCGCCGCGGCGATCACCGACACGTTTTGGTACCGGACCGCCAAACACGTTATGGCACACGCTGTTCCGGTGGCCCTGGCCATCGTCGCGATGCTGCTGCTACTGGGATCGCCGTTTCTTCACGTGAAGCTCGGCTTCCCCGACGATCGGACGCTGCCCGCGTCGGCGTCGGCGCGCCAAGTGGGAGACCAATTGCGCACCAACTTCAACAACGACGATGCCACCAACCTCTCCATCGTCGTCGAGCACGTGAAAGGACCCGGGAGCCAGCAGCTCGACGGGTACGCCGCTGCTCTCTCGCGTGTGCAGGGCGTCGCGGCCGTTTCGGCGCCAACCGGGGCCCACGTCAACGGAAACAAGGCCGGCCCCGCGCTGACGCCCACCGGAATCAACGACGGCACGGCGCTTTTCACCGTGCGGACCACCGCCCAGCAGTACACGGCGGGGGCCAAACGTCAGCTCGACGCGCTGCACGCGATACCCGCGCCCGCGGGCACGGATGCTCTGTTCGGCGGTGGAGCGCAACTGGATCGCGATGCCGTCAACGGCATATTGTCCCGGCTGCCATGGGTGCTGAGCATCATTGCCGTCGTGACCTTCGCGCTGTTGTTCATGCTGACCGGATCGGTGGTCCTCCCCCTGAAAGCGTTGGCCCTCAACCTTTTATCCCTCACGGCCACGTTCGGGGCGCTGGTGTGGATATTCCAGCAGGGGCACCTGGGCGCGTTGGGCACCGATCCCACCGGGACGATCACCTCGAACATGCCCATCCTGATGTTCTGCATCGCCTTCGGCCTGTCCATGGACTACGAGGTGTTCCTGATGTCCCGAATCCGCGAGTACTGGATGAACTCCGGCCGCACCCGTGCCGACAACGACGAATCGGTCGCCCTCGGGGTGGCCCGCACCGGTCGCGTGATCACCGCCGCCGCGGTGATCATGTCGATCTCGTTCGGCGCGCTCATCGCCGCGCAGGTGTCGTTCATGAGAATGTTCGGAGCCGGACTGACCATCGCAATCCTGATGGACGCCACCGTCATACGGATGCTGGTGGTACCCGCCTTCATGCGGATCCTGGGCCGCCTGAACTGGTGGGCGCCTCCGGCGCTGGCGCGATGGCACGCACGATGGGGTATCACCGATGAGCCACTCGAACAAAACGCCTACGCGTCCTGAGCCGCGCCGGCAGCGGCTGCCCAGGGGATCGGGCGGCCAGCTGCGCGAGCAAATCATCGACACCGCAACGGAACTGATCATCGCGTCGGGAGACATCAAGGCACCGTCCACGCGGGAGGTGACCCGCGCCCTGAACATCTCCGCGCCCTCGCTCTATCGGCACTTCGCCAACAAGGACGAACTCCTGGACGCCGTCTGCGCGAAGTATTACCGCCAGCTCGGCGAGGTCATGCAGGACGCGATACGCGACGTCTCGAATGCCCTGGAGCGCCTACACATCCTGGGCATGACCTACGTGCGCTTCGCCGTCGCGACACCGCTGATGTATAGGGTGGCCACCGGCGCTCCCCCGCGGCGCGGCAGCGACTTCGACGAGACGCTCATCAGCTCGGCCTTTGTCCACCTCCGCGAAACCGTGCAGGAACTCATGGACCAAAAGTTCTTTCCGCCAGGTGATCCCGTCAAACCCGCCCTGCAGCTCTGGGCCGCGGCGCACGGTGTCGCCTCGCTGCTGATCGCCAAGCCCTACCTGCCCTGGGGGGACGCCGAGGCCTTCACCGACAGCGTCCTGCGCGCCGTCTGCGTCGGGCAGGCGGTCGACGGGCTGGACCTGTCGGGGCTGCTGCCGCGTCGGCTGTAACGAATCGCGCGGCGAAACGATATAGGCAGGAACCCGTCACGAGGGGGACCGATGAGCCATCCGCCGTTGGCCAGCGACGACACCGGACTGAGCAAGCCGCGGATGCGGGGCTGGATCCACCAATACTGCGCCATCGCGGCCGTCATTGCCGGCCTGCCGCTGGTGGCCGTGTCATGGGCCGCCGTATCCAAGCGGGCCGGGCACTCGACGCTGACGTACACCCTGGCGATCGTGGCGTTGTTCGCCGTGAGCGCGATCTATCACCGCGTCGACTGGGAATCGGCGGCGCTGCGGAATTGGATGCGGCGGCTAGATCACTCGATGATCTTCGTGCTCATCGCCGGCAGCTATACGCCCTTCGCCAGGCTGGACATGCCGCGCGGCACCGGCCACGTCGTGCTGGCGATCGTATGGGGTGGCGCGGCGGCCGGAATCGTGTTGACGTTGTTCTGGCCGACGGCCCCGCGCTGGCTGGGCGTGCTGCTCTATCTGCTGCTGGGCTGGGTCGCGGTCTGGTATGCGGGAATGATCCTGCACAACGCCGGCGTGGCCGCGACGGTGCTGCTGGCCGTCGGCGGCGCCCTGTACAGCATCGGTGCGCTTTTCTACGGGCTGCGCTGGCCCGACCCCTGGCCCACGACGTTCGGCTACCACGAGTTGTTCCACGCGTTCACCGCGGTCGCGGCGATCTGCCAATACATCGCGATCTGGCTGGCGGTCTTCTAAGACGGGTCGAGGGCCGGCGAGTATTTCGCCTCTCACCTTCAACATATAGCGGACCCGGGGGCTTGCGGCAAGACCGGGGTCATGCCGCAAAATCGCTGGCCTAAGCCAGAACTCAGCGAATCGGGGGGTTGCGAATGCGCCGACAGGCCGGGGTGTCCAATCATGCGGTGGTGGTCGTCGGGGCCGGCCCCACGGGGCTGATGCTGGCGGGCGAGTTGGCATTGGCGGGCGTCGACGTCGCGATCGTCGAGCGGCGCGCCAACCAGGACGTCATCGGCTCGCGTTCGGGCGGATTGCACTCGCGCACCATCGAGGTTCTCGACCAGCGCGGCATCGCCGATCGTTTCCTGTCGGAGGGACAGGTGGCCCAGGTCGCCGGGTTCTCCCAAATCCGCCTGGACATCAGCGACTTTCCCACCCGGCACCCCTACGGTCTCGCGTTGTGGCAGAACCACATCGAGCGCATCCTGGCCGGCTGGGTCGGCGAGCTGGCGGTGCCCATCTATCGGGGACGCGAGGCGACCAACGTCGCGCAAGACCGCACCGGCGTCGACGTCGAGCTGACCGGCGGCGAGGTCGTGCGGGCGGAGTATCTCGTCGGTTGCGACGGCGGGCGCAGCCTCACCCGCAAGGCGGCCGGCATCGACTTCCCGGGTTGGGATCCGACGACGAGCTACCTGCTCGCCGGCGTCGAAATGGCCTTCGAGCCGGGCCGGGAGCCGCAATGGGGCATCCGACACGACGCCCTCGGCGTCCATGCGCTCAGCGAGTCCGTGGATGGGGGGCCGGTTCGGGTCATGGTGACCGAGCGGCACCTGCGGTCCGGCGGCGAACCCACCCTGCGTGATCTCAGCGAGGCACTCGTCGCGGTCTACGGTACCGACTACGGAATCCACAGTCCCAGTTGGATTTCCAGGTTCACCGACATGACGCGGCAGGCCGCGGCCTATCGCGACGGACGCATCCTGCTGGCCGGCGACGCCGCCCACGTGCACCACCCGATAGGGGGACAGGGCCTCAACACCGGCGTGCAGGACGCGGTGAACCTGGGATGGAAGCTGGCCCAGGTGGTCAAGCGGACGTCGTCCGACAGCCTCCTCGACACCTACCATGCCGAACGGCACCCGGTCGGTGCGCGGGTGCTGCGCAACACGATGGCGCAGATGGCCCTGCTTCGGCCGGACGACCGCACAAAGGCCTTGCGCGGCACCACCTCCGAGCTGCTCGGCATGGAGGAGCCGCGCAAGCGCTTCGCCGCGATGATGTCCGGACTGGACATCCATTACGACCTCGGTGAGGGACACCCGCTGCTCGGGCGCCGCATGCCCGACCTCGACCTGGCCACCGCAACCGGGCCGATTCGGGTTTACACCCTGCTGCACGAGGCCCGCCCGGTGCTGCTAAACGTCGGTGAGCCCGGCGGTGTCGACGTCGGACCATGGGCCGACCGGGTCCGACTGGTCGACGCGAAATACGTTGGCGGCTGGGAACTTCCGGCGCTCGGCGCGGTCAGCGCGCCCAGCACCGTGCTGATCCGGCCCGACGGGCACGTCGCCTGGGTGGGCGACGGATCTCGGCTTGGGCTCGCCGACGCGCTCACCACCTGGTTCGGGGAGCGCAGCGTCGGGCGTTAGCGAGTGCTCTCGTCGGGCAGGTCGTGCCGGGACTGATGCAGACCGGGCGCATCCGGATCGTCGTGCTGATGTTCCAGCTTGCCCTGCCGGTCTCGCTGCTCCTGGGTCGGCTTCCTGGCGTCCTTGGGCCGCGCGGCCGGGGTGGTGTCGATTTCGTCATCCATGGTCACACACCGACGGCGCGCTCCAAGTCCTTCAGGGACGTGTCCAAATGACCCAGCAGCCGTTGCAGGTGGGGGACGCTGCGACGGCAGCCGACGAGACCGAAGTCCAGGTTGTCGGCGTTGTTGGTCACGGTGATGTTGACCGCCTGCCCGTCGAGCGGGATCGACAGCGGATAGTTTCCGTTCAAGCGCGAGCCGCGCCAGTACAGCGGCCCGGACGGGCCGGCCGAGACGTTCGAGATGACGACGTTGAACGGGGGTGACGCGGTCGAGAGATAGCCGGGGATCAGCCCCAGGAAAAGCCCACCGATGTTGAACGCCGACACCGCCAACTGCTGCACCGGGGGCAGCTGCTGAAAAACCTCCTTGGTGTCGCGGATCGACGTGCTGATGATCTCCAGCCGCTTCGCCGGGTCGTCGACGTTGGTCGCCAGGTCGCACAGAAAGGTCCCGACCATGTTGCCGCCGCGGTCGTCGTCGCCCTTGCGCAGGTTGACCGGCACCATCGCGGTCAGCGGGGCATCCGGCAGCGCGTCCTGCTCGATGAGGTAGCCGCGCAGGGCCCCCGACGACATGGCGAGCACCACGTCGTTGACCGTCACCCCGGCGGCCGACTTGACCGCCCTGATGCGGTCCAACGACCACGACTGCGCCGCCACCCGCCGTGCGCCGCCGATGCGGACGTTGAACATGGTGCGCGGCGCCCGGAACGGAAGGGTCAGTTGCTGTTCGAGCAGGGCGGCGCGCGCGAGCTTCAACGTGGACGGGGCCAACGCGAACGCCGACGCCGCGGTCCGGCCGACACGATCGAGCGGCGAGGGCCGTTCGCGCGGTCCGCTCCTCTTGCGTGGGGCGAGGGTCCACGGAACGCGCACCTCGTCGTCGGCGGGGTCATCGGTCAAGGCGCGCTGCATCAGCCGCAGCGCCGAGACGCCGTCCATCAGGGAGTGGTGGTACTTGGTGTAGACGGCGTACCGGCCGTCCTGCAGACCCTCGACGAGGTGGGCCTCCCACAGCGGGCGGTGCCGGTCGAGCAGGCTGCTGTGCAACCGGGAAACCAGCTCCAGCAGGTCGCGGATCTGTCCCGGCTCGGGCAGGGCCGAGCGGCGGAGGTGGTAGTCGAGATCGACGTCCTTGTCGAACGACCACGCGAGGTTGGTGACGCCGCCGAAGAACGCCGGATGCTTGCGGAACGTCGGTTGCACGTCCGTGCACTCGAGCATCGCCTGATAGGACTCGCGGACGAAATGCGGCCCCGCGTCCACGGGCGGTTCGAACAGCTGCAGCGAACCCACGTGCATCGGGTGTTCGCGCGATTCGCCGATGAGGAACAGCGCATCCGTCGGCGATATCGGTTCCATGGTCGTCGTCCTCGTTTCCTGCGGCCGTGTCGTCCTCTATCTCCGGTTATCCAAAAAAGGCGCATGTCACACCCGAATAAGCGGCGCGGTTTACCGGCGTGGCACCGCGGGTACCCCAACGCGCGATCGAGCGGCCGGACTACCTTGCAACGCAACCGATCAGCCGTGCGGCCGCCAGCCGCTGACAGCTTTCGCCGAGCGTGAAGCTATTGCGAAAAATCCGCTCAAATTTCGCAGCAGCTGCACGCTCGGCGCGGCCGGTAGGCGCGGTCGGTAGCGCCTGACGGCTCATTGGCCCTTCAGGCTGCCGATGCGGAGCGAAAAGTCGGTGCGTTTGGACGGCGGCGTTTCCTCGAGCTTCTCGACGTAGCGTTCGGGGTCGCGGTCGATGATCGGCAATCCCTCGGTGGTGGGATGCTGCTCCATGAATTCGCTGTATTGGCGGCCGAGCGCCTCGCGCAGGCCGATCGGGGCGTGGCGGCGGAAATCCGACAGGCCCTCGCGCTCCTCCTCGCTCATGTGGTCGTCGTTGGCCACCCGGGTGCGGCCGACCGCCGCCCACCACTGTTCGGTGCCGACCGGGGCCGCGTTGGCGTCGCGCACCCCGTCGCGGATGTCGTTGTGGTCGCCGATGGCGTCGAGCGTCTCGCCCTCGGGATCGTTGGCGCCCCGCTTGAGCAGTTGCGGGTAGAAGATCTTCTCCTCGATGTAGGCGTGCACGTCGAGCTTGTCGCCGAGCGGACGCCATACCCGCTCGAGCGCGGCGTGGTTGTCCGGCGTCCGCTCCTGCAGGTCGTCCAGCCTGGCGAATTGCTCACGGAACCAGTTATGGTCGGCGAGGATCAACTCGGTGATGTCAGCCACTGCGGCCATGGTGTCCGATGTTCTGGCGTCGATCAAGCAGTCCCGACAACATGAGGTGGCCGATGCATCCCTTCCGCAAGGCAGTCGAGGAGCACGACGAGGCGGCCATCCAGGCGATGCTGGCCGACGACGTGGTGTTCACCAGCCCGGTGGCGTTCAAGCCCTACGCCGGCAAGCCGATAACCGCGGCGCTGCTGCGCGGCGTGCTGCGGGTCTTCGAGGACTTTCGCTACGTCCGCGAAATCCACGACGCCAACGGCCGCGACCACGCCTTCGTGTTCGAGACCGGAATATCTGGGGTGGCGGGCAAGAAGATCACCGGCTGCGACTTCCTGCACTTCAACGACGACGGTCTCATCGACGACTTCATGGTGATGGTGCGGCCGCTGTCCGGCGCGACGGCGCTGTCGGAGGCGATGGGTGCCCAGTTCGATCGGATTCAGCAGGAGGCGATCGAACTGGCGGCAGGCCCCGGCCCGGTTTGAAATCGGCTGATTTGGTGTACAAATACCACTACCGAGATCCGGGAAGGCAAACGATGAAGCGAATTGCGGCCGCCATGATCGCCGTCGCCGCGGTGCTGTCCGGCGCGTGCTCAGCGTCGCAGGTCATCAACACCGGCGGCGACACCAAGTGCAAGGACTTCACCA
Source organism: Mycobacterium sp. NGS26 (assembly GCF_059813025.1). Taxonomy (NCBI): domain Bacteria; kingdom Bacillati; phylum Actinomycetota; class Actinomycetes; order Mycobacteriales; family Mycobacteriaceae; genus Mycobacterium; species Mycobacterium sp. NGS26. The sequence goes on along the minus strand of NZ_JCALDU010000004.1, from coordinate 307,434 downwards.
CGCAGGACGAGAAGAAGCAGAACGACGAAGTCAGCAAGATGCTCAAGGACAAGAGCGGCGCCGATCCGACCAACATCGAGATCTCGGCGACGCGGCTCTCGGCGTTGACGTACTGCCAGACCGTGGGCAAGCCGGACACCAAGATCTCCGAGGCCCCCCACGGCTGACGGTTCTACGCGAACGTCAGGTCGCCGGGCAGCTCGTCGCCCAGCGCGGCCTCGGCGAGCAGCTCACCAAGCAGCGGCCCGAACTTCATCAGGTTGCTCCCGACGAACGCGACGACGCGACCGCGCCGCGCGACGGTCCAGCCGTCGCCGCCTGAGTCGAGCCACGGGGCGCGAACCGTGAAGCAGTCCACCCGGCCCACCGGCGAGAGCGACGGGAACAGGGCGCGCACGGTCGCCGGGTCCGGCACCTCCTGCCCGAAGGCCCAGCGGCCGGTGCTGCCGAGCGGCAACCCGTAACCCTCGGGTGCCAAAAGGCAAGCGGCGCCAACGGCATTCGCGCCGTCGTAGGTGAAGCAAGTGTGCGGGGCGAACTCGACGCCGAGGGGCCCGAACAGCGCCGGCGTCTGGACGCCCGCGCACACGAGCACGCCGTCGCCCCGCACCACCGTGCCGTCGGCAAGCACCGCCGTGCCGTCGTCACCGATCGACGCGACCTCGCCCCGGCGAATCGTGACCCGCCGCGCCACCGCGCCCAGCGCGCGGCGGATGCGCAGGCTGCCGCCGAGCGGGTCGAACACCCCGGTTTCCCACGGCGCGGCCAGAAACGGGATGCGCGCCTCGATCTCGCGGCGGGAAATCCGGGAGAACGCCGCGCCCGCGTCGGTCATTGCCGTGGCGGTTTCGTCGGGCGCGGCGACGGATATGAAGCCCTCCGAGCCGAGCAGCCGTCCCGCGCCCAGTTCGGCCTCCCAGCGCTGCCAACCCGTTCGGGCCCTGATCGCGAGCCCGCACAGCGCCGGGCGCCGGTGCGCGATCCGGAAGATGCGCGCCAGGCCCGCCGACTGCTCGGCGAAGGGTTCACCGCGCTCGAACACGATCGCGTGCTCCCCGCGCCGCGACAGTTCGTAGGCGGCCGCGAGCCCGCAGATCCCCGCGCCGACGATGACGATCACGTGTTCAATGTGAACATGCTGCGCCGCGGTGCCGTGCCGGGGGCTCCGACCCTGTCCATCGACCTCTACAGCAGAGAGACACTGCTTAACCCGGCCGAAACCTATCGCCGCATCCGGCAGGCCGGAACCGTGGTCTGGCTGCCGAGGCACCGCCTTTGGGTGATGGGCCGCTATCGCGACGTGCGCCGAGCGCTCAGCGATGACGAGACGTTTTGCAGCGGCAACGGGGTCGCCGCCAATCCGGTGACCAACGTGCTGACCGCGGGCACCACGCTCGCCAGCGACGGCGAAGCTCACGCCAAGCGACGTCGGGTCCTGCTGCAATCCCTGTCGGCAAAGGCGCTTTGCGCCATCGATCCGATCCTGCAGCGCGAGGCGTCGGGACTCATCGAGCGGCTGTGTGACCGCATCGAGTTCGACGGGGTCTCCGACTTCGCCGCGTATCTGCCGATCCGGGTGGTCGCCGATCTGGTCGGCGTCGACATCGACCACCACCGGATGCTGAAATACGGCCGCGGCGGGTTCGACGTGTTGGGTCCCACCAACACCCGGACCCTGAGGGCGGCGCCGGCGGGGCTGAGTTTTTGGCACTACGCGCGAACCATCCGCCCTCAGAGCGTCAAGAGCGGTGGATGGGCGGAGTCGGTCCTCGCGGCCGGACATGCCGGCGCGCTGAGCCCGGCGGAAGCCAAGGCCATGGTGATCGACTTCATCGGGCCGAGCCTGGACACGACGATCCTGGCGTCCGCGCAACTGCTGTGGAGCCTGGGCACCCACCCCGACGTGTGGGAGGAGATTCGGCACAACCCCGATCTGGTGCCCGCGGCCGCGGTCGAGGCCGTTCGCCTCGGCTCGCCGGTGCGTGGTTTCACGCGAATGCTGAAGAAGGACACCGAGATTGACGGCATCCCATTGGGCCGAGGCCAACGCGTCGTGCTGCTCTTCGCGTCGGCCAACATGGACGAAACCCAATTCGAACAACCCGAGGTCTTCTCCCTGCACCGCAAGGGAGCCAATCTCGGATGGGGTTTCGGCGCCCACGCCTGCGTCGGGATGCACCTCTCCAAGATGGAGATGCACGCGCTGATGCGCGCGATGATCCCCGAGGTCGCGCGGATTAGGGTCGACACACCGGTGCGGATGTTGAACAACACGCTGCAAGGCTTCCAATCGCTGCGCGCGAGCTTTGCCCGGCCCGCGCGTTAGAAGAAGAACCCCGCGTACGGCGCCTCGGCTACCGCGAACAGCCGGTCGGCCGCCGCGATCGCCGCCGGGTCGCCGTGCGCCAGCCCCCCAAGGGTCAGGCCGCGCCAGGTGGCGCCGCCGAGCAGGACCGCGGCGAGCCCCTCGACGCCGACGTGCACCTCGGGCGGCCGGCCGTCCGGCTCGGCGCCGCCGCCAGCGATGGTGAACGTGGCCGAATTGTTCTGCAGCAGCGGGTCGTTGACCGCGATAATGACCGCGCCGCCGTCGGCGTATCGGCGGGCCCGCAGCGCCCCGCGGACGTCGACGACACGCAGCCACGTTTCGTCGTGCACCGCGGTGATCCGCGCGGCCCGCCGGTCGACGAGCAGCCAGGGCAGCGGGTCGTCGACCGGCAGCATCCAGAACACCACGCGGTCAACGAGATCGAGCCCGAGCAGGAAACGCAGCAGCCCGAGGTACGCGTCGGCGGTGGGCGCGAAGAAGTCCTCGACCACGATGGTGCGCTGATCGCTGACGAACCACCGCTCGGTGTCGATGGGGCGGTAGCGGGCGAAGCCCTTCTCGGATCCCGGCGCACCGCACACCGCGACATACGCGGGACCCGAGGATGATTCGGTGCGCAGCCGTGCGATGTGCCACCACACCCCAGGCCGGTCGATCGTTCCCGGCCGCGACGGACGGTTCACGGCGTAGATGTGTGGCAGGACGTCCCATGCCTGGGCGGCGTCGAGCAACCGCACCGGAGCCCCGGCTCCGACGCCCGGCCGCAGCGCCGCCCGCGCCGTGTGCACCTCGACGGTCTGCGACGAACTCGCCACGCCGTAGCCGTACCGCTCATAGATCGTCGCCTCCGACGCGCGCAGCGTCGCGACCACCTCGCCTCGCGCGGTGACGTCGCGCAGCTGGTGATCCATCAGCGCGGTGGCGACACCCCTGCGCGTGAACGACGGCAGCACCCCGATGTGTGACACGGCGGCGTGACCGACGATCGCCCCGCCGGGCAGGGTCAGGCCGCTCGTCGCGGCGTCCGCGGTGCCGACGAGTTGTCCCTCGACGAACGCCCCCACGGTGCGGCCGGGTTCGAGCAGGTTGCCGATCTGTCCTGGCTGCAGGTTCGGCAGGGGTGGGAAGCCGACCATCGCGGTGCGAAACAGGTTGGCCGCGGCGACGAGGTCGCCCTCGTCGTCGAGGACCCGGATGTCGATGGTCACCCGGCCATCATGGCGTGCGTCCTCACCGGATCGGCAGGCCGGTCAGCGCTCGCGAGATCACCAGCCGCTGGATCTCGCTGGTCCCCTCGAAAATGGTGAAGATCTTCGCGTCGCGGTGCATCCGCTCCACCGGGTAGTCGCGGGTGTAGCCGTTGCCGCCGAGGATCTGCATGGCCTCGTCGGTGACATAGACCGCGGTCTCGCTCGCCGCCAGCTTGGCCATCGAGCCCTCCGCCGAGTCGAAGTTCTGGTTGTTGCGCGCCATCCAGCCGGCCCGCCACACCAGCAGGCGCGCCGCGTCGATGCGGCTCCTCATGTCCGCGAGCTTGAACGCCACCGCCTGGAACTCACCGATCTTGCGACCGAATTGCTCGCGCTGGCAGGCGTATTCGAGGGCGTACTCGTAGGCGGCCCGGGCCACACCGATCGCCATCGCACCGACCGTGGGACGGGTGCGCTCGAAGGTCTTCAGCGCCGCCTGGCCACCGGCGGAGGCGCCGGATTTGACCCGGGCGATCCGCGCCTCGAACTTCTCCCGGCCGCCGAGGATCGCGTCCTCGGGCAGGCGCACGTTGTCGAGCACCACCTCGGCGGTGTGCGAGGCGCGGATCCCGTGCTTCTTGAATTTCTGCCCCTGGGACAGCCCCTGGGTGCCCGGCGGGACGACGAACGTGGCCTGGCCGCGGGTGCCCAGTTCCGGATAGACCGACGCCACCACGATGTGCACGTTGGCTATGCCACCGTTGGTCGCCCACGTCTTGGTGCCGTTGAGGACCCACTCCCCGGCCGGCTCGTCGTAGTGCGCGCGGGTCCGGATGGCGCCGACGTCGGAGCCCGCGTCCGGCTCCGAGGAGCAGAACGCGCCGAGCTTGGGATCGTCGGCGGTGCCGAACATCTCGGGAAGCCAGCGGCCCAGCTGTTCGGGAGTTCCGTTGCCCGCCAAGGCCGCCGCGGCCAGGCCGGTGCCCATGATGGACAGCGCGATACCGGCGTCGCCCCAGAACATCTCCTCGAACGCGGTCAGGAAGCCCAGCCCGGTCGGCTCGGCCGCCTGCTGCGCGAAGAAATCGGGCGAGTACAGGCCCACCTTCGCGGCCTCCTGGATCACGGGCCACGGGGTTTCCTCGCGCTCGTCCCATTCGGCCGCGGCAGGCCGGATGACCTCGCTGGCGAACTTGTGCACCCAGTCGCGGACCTCGATAACGTCGTCGCTCAGTTGTAGTGAGAACGTCACTGCTTGCTCCTGAAATATGTTGTGGTCAACGGTTTTTGCGGTTCGTGTATTGCGCCAGGACGGCGACCGTCTGGTTGACCCAGGCCTCGAAATACCGGTCGTCGTCGATGTTTCCGGGCGAGCGTCCGGTCAGCGCCTGCAGCGTCGCGGCGTAGGAAAGCGACCCGATGGCCACGGCCGCGGCGGCCTCCGGGTCGGGGATGCTGGTGCGCCCGGAGCGATTGGACGCCGCCAGTTCGTCGGCGAAGCGCTGATAGGCGTTGTCGGTGATGACCTGCCATGTTTTCTGCTCGAGATCGCCGGCCTCGGCGGGCTCGCGCAACATGACCTTGAGCAGCTCCTCGCTTTCGCGCAGGTTGTTCCAGATCAGCCGGCCCGCCGTGCGCACCGCGTCCTCGACGCTGCCCGACCGCCCGGCGTCGTACTGCTCCCGGGCGGCCACGATGGCGTCGATCCGGTGCGCGACGGCGGCCTCCAGCAGCTCGCGCTTGGAACCGAAGTGCTTGTAGAGCGCGCCGGACCCCGGCGCGAGGCCCGAGGCGCGCTGGATGTCGGCCACCGAGGTCGCCGCGTACCCCTTGGCGGCGAACAGCTGCAGCGCCTCGGCGAGCAGCCGGTCACGTCCCGTGGACATGGTGAGAGAGTACTCACTCACCATCGCCGAGGCCAAATCGCCCCGGCGGTCCGGTCCGGCGCCGCCGTTAGCTGACCGAGAAGCCGCCGTCGATGGCCAGTGCCTGGTTGGTGATCGCCCGGGCCGCGTCCGAGGCGAAAAACACGACCGCAGCGCCGATCTCGCGCGGCTCCTGGAAGCCGAACGGCGTCGGCCTGGTCGCCGGCCCGGCGGTGAGTGGCCCGGTGGCGTTGATGGCCCCGGGGGTGATGACGGCGCCGGGAAGGATCGTGTTCACCGTGATCTGGTGTTCGGCGAGCTCGAAGGCGCTCACGTGACTCAGCTCGAGCATGGCGCCCTTTGAGGTGGTGTACGCGGCGAGGCCCTTGATGAGGCCGCCACGCAAGGCGTTGGAGGCGATGTTCACGATCCGCCCGCCCCGTCCGGCGGCGACCATCTGCCCGGCGATCTCCCGCGTCATCAGGAACGCGCCGCGGGCGTTGACGGTATGGATCGCGTCCCAGTGCGAGGCGCTCGCCTCCAGCAACAGCTCGCGATGCTGCAGCGCCGCGTTGTTCACCAGCAGCCAGGGGGCGCCCACCTCGGCCGCGATCGCCGCGCCGGCCGCGATCACCGAGTCCTCGTCGGCAACGTCGACGCCCACGGGCACCGCACGGTGGCCGGCGCCGATCAGGGCGTCGACGTGAGCCTTCGCGCCGTCGAGATCGGAGTCGGCGACCACCACGGTCGCGCCGGCCTCGGCCAGCACCTCCGCGATTCCCGCGCCGATGCCCTTGGCGCCGCCGGTGACGACGGCGACGCGCCCGGCCAAGTCGAAGAGTGCGGCGCCCGCCGTGGTGTCAGCCATGGCCGCCGCCCGCCGCCGGCGACGACTGCGGCGCGGTGACGAACCAAACGTTCTCGCCGGCAGAGGAGTAGTCGATATGCGCGTCGTCGGTGAACACCGATCGGTAGGTGGCCCAATCCCTTTCATCGACCGCGCGCGCGTAGGTGTTGAGCAGCGCGATGATCTCCATCTGATCGGCGACCCGTTGAATATCCATGTGCCCCCGGCCTATTCGGGCGAGACTCGAGAATGCATAGACGATTGCATAGAGCCGCAACTCTACTGTCGGAACGCGCCTTTGCAAACAACCGCCCGGATGGGCGCACCTACACGCCGGATGGGCGGCCGGGCTGGCTAGGATCGTCCACGACATCGACCCGGGCGCTTCGAGCGTGATACATGGAGCCTGATATTCACGTGTTTCGTCATATACGGCTCCCGATGCGGGTGCTGTCGCTGCGCACCATCGTGATCGTCGCCGCGGTGTCGGTGATCGCCCTCGTCGTCCTGCTGGGCCTCTGGGTCTGGATCGGCGTCACCAACGATCAGTACAGTCAGCTCGACCGTCGCCTGGACTCGGTCAGCAGCCTCGGCGACATCAATTCGCTGCTCAACCGCGCGCAGCTCACCAACCCCGATCGGCCCATGCCGGACGGCAACCTGGTGCGCACCGTGCGCGTCGGGGACACCACCGTCTCGGTGCCGGGCAATATCGTGCTGCCCAAACTGGCGAACGGCTACGCCAACACCACCATCGACGGCGTGCAATACCGCGTCCGCACCTTCACCGCGGGCCCGGCGTCGATCGCGCTGGCGGCGCCGCTAGCCGAGGCCCAGCACCGGATCAACGAACTGCACCTGCGGGTGTTGTTGATCTGTTCCGGCGTCATCGGGGGCACGATCCTCGTCGGCTGGGTGATCTCGTTGATCATGGTCAACCCGTTCCTGCTGCTGGCCCAGCAGGCCCGCGCCATCAACGCGCAGTCCAGCCCGGACGAGGTCCAGGTCCGCGGCGTGCGCGAGGCCGTGGAGATCGCCGAAGCGGTCGAGGGCATGCTGGCCCGCATCGGCAACGAGCAGCAGCGCACCAAGGCGGCGCTGGAGTCGGCGCGCGATTTCGCCGCCGTCGCCTCCCACGAGCTGCGCACCCCGCTGACGGCCATGCGCACCAACCTGGAGGTGCTGTCGACCCTGGAGCTGGGCGCCGAGCAGCGCAAAGAGGTGATGAACGACGTCATCCGCACCCAGAGCCGGATCGAAGCCACCCTGACCGCGCTGGAACGACTCGCCCAGGGCGAGCTCACCACCGTCGACGACTTCGTCCCGTTCGACATCACCGAGCTGCTGGACCGCGCCGCGCACGACGCGCTGCGCATCTACCCGGGCGTGCAGGTGTCGCTGGTGCCGTCGCCGACGGTGCTGATGGTGGGCCTGCCCACGGGCCTGCGGCTGGTGATCGACAACGCCATCGCCAACGCCGTCAAGCACGGCAGCGCCACCGAAATCCAGCTCACCGTAACAAGTTCCGGCGACGGCGTGGAAATCGCCGTCGACGACAACGGCACCGGCATTCCCGAAGGCGAGCGCGCCAGGGTCTTCGAACGCTTCTCCCGGGGGTCGACGGCCTCGCGCTCAGGGTCCGGGCTGGGCCTGGCGTTGGTCGCCCAGCAGGCCGAATTGCATGGCGGCACAGCGTCTCTGCATGCCAGCCCGCTGGGCGGGACGCGACTTTTGCTCGCGCTGTCCGGCGACGGGAGCGCCCCGGCCTAGTGCGGGGGTTGACCTTTCACAACGGCGTGGCCTGCTGGGCCAGGTTCAGCAACACGTAGGCAACGCAAAAAAGGAAGTTCAGGACGATCAGAAGCAACCCCGCGAACAGCAGTGAGCGGGTGCCGCGGCGTTGCAGGCGCCTCAGCTTCGCGCTCCGCGCTTCACGGTTTATCTGTGAGGCGATCAACGCGAACCTGACGTCGGTCACCTCGTCGTCCGCGCCGGGAAGGCCGGCGAGCATCTGCTGAAGCCGGTCCGGCTGGGTCCTGACGCCCACCTGTTCGAAGCGCTTGCACAGCCGCCGCGCACCCCTGCGGCCGACAATCTGGTATTGCATCTCCAGCCGATGCGACAGGCGACCCCATTCGCCACCACACGGGCTCGACGGGGTCGCCACAAGCCGGGAGTCTAATTCGGTTGGGGGCCATTGCGAAGGCTCCGCGCCAAATTCGTTGGCGGCGATTCGTCGTGCGCGGACGTCCTCTCGCCGGGGGCCTCCGTCGAGACTGAATCCACGCACACGCGCATCGGCGTGTCGTGTGCGTCATTGCAGTGTCGCGGCCCGGGTGGCCAGGCACGGGAGCGCTACAGCGCGCCGCCCCCGCGCATCCGCTCGGACTCGGGCAGGTCGAGGTAGCGCTCGAGGTTGCGATGCGTGTTGATCACGCGCCGCTCCTCGCCGGAGAGCACCAGGTGGGTGAAACCGGGCTGGTGCATGCCGCGCTGCAGGCCCGGCAGCACGCGGATGTCCTGGGTGAGCACCAGGCCGGGTTCGGCCTCGCCGGCGCTCATGCGGACGTCCGTCGGCTTGTTGCGCGCCGCGCCCGGCGGCAACCGCGTCATCAAGAACATGACGAACTCGCCGTGGTCGGGGTCGGGCCCGGGGCGCGAGCACATCACGGTCAGGTGGTCGGCGTTGGCCAGCAGCGTCATGTTCGGGAACACGTTGTACTGGTGCAGCCGGGTGATCCGGTCGGTGTCGGCCCAGCCGAGATCGACCCCGCGGGTGGCCGCGAACGCCCGGGTTCGGTCGGCGATCAGGTCCTGCACGGTCTGCCCGGGCCGCAGTTCCTCGGCGGGAAAGGGTGTTCCCTCGGCCACGCCCATCAGCGCGCCCTGCGTGTAAACGTAGGCGTCCCAAACCTCTTCGTCGCTCAGCGCGCCGTCGAAGCGGGGGCTCTGCACACCGTAGGGCTGGTCGGACTTGCCGGTGTGACCCCAGATCTGCTGCGGCGCATGGATGTCGTCGACACAGCGCAGCAACTCGGGATGCAGCGTCTGGATGTGGTAGGTCTCGCTGAAGCCGTCGGCGATGGTCTTCCAGTTGGCCTCGACCTCGACGGTCAGCGTGGCATAGCAGCGGAAGTCGCCCAGGTTGCACCAGGCGATGTCGTCGGGCATCGACTCCAGGTATTCGAGCAGCGGCATCGCGTCGAGGTCGAGGTTGACGAAGACGAGGCCCTCCCAGGTGTCGACCCGGACGGGCAGCAACGGGAAGTCCGACATGCGCAGCGCGCCGAAGCCCTTGCGGTTGGGCACCCGCTTGAGCGCGCCGGCCAGGTCCCAGGTCCAGCCGTGATAGCCGCACTTGAGCTCGCGCAGCCCGGAACCCGAGCCGACGCAGACCGAGTTGCCGCGATGGCGACACGCGTTCTGGAAGGCGCGCAGCGCGCCGTCGTCGCCGCGGACGATCAGCACCCCGTACGGGCCGCAGCGGTACTCGAAATAGTCGCCCGGCTCGGCGACGTGGTCGAGCATGCAGGCGACCTGCCACACCCTCGGCCACATCCGCTCGATCTCGAGCGCGGCGAACGCCGGAGAATAGTAGCGCTCGACCGGCACCAGGGTCGGGCTCGGCGGCGGGGTGCCGATCGCGTCCTCGTCACGGGTGCGGGCCGGATTGCCCGCGGCCAGCGAGTGATTCATGGCCGGGACCTTAGCGCGCCCCCCGCACCAGCCGGCCGGGGCGAGCACCGGTGTCGACGTCGTACCGCCGGGTCACCGTCCCGCTGACGATCGTGGCCGCGTACCCGCTTGCGCCCTGCAGGATCCGGTGCCCGCCGGCGGGCAGGTCGAACGCCATCGCCGCGGGATGCAGCCGCAGCGCGTCCATGTCGATCACGTTGATGTCTGCCTTCTTGCCGCGCTCGATCGTGCCGCGGTCGGTGAGGCCGAAAAGGTGTGCGGTATCGCGGGATTGCTTGCGGATCACGTATTCCAACCCCAGCTTCTCGCCGCGGCTGCGATCGCGCGCCCAGTGCGTCAGCAGGAACGTCGGGTAGGAGGCGTCGCAGATCATCCCGCAGTGCGCGCCGCCGTCGGACAGCCCCAGCACCCCGGCGGGATGCAGCATCATCTCCCGGATCGCGTCGCAGTTGCCGTCGGCGTAGTTGAACAGCGGCAGCATCAGCATGTTGGTCGCGTCCGCTTCCAGCATCAGGTCGTAGAGCGTCGACAGCGGGTCCTCGCCGCGGGCCTTGGCGATGGCGGCGACGGTGCGGTCGGGCGTGGGCTCGTAGTCGGGCGGGTCGCCGAGCGCGAAGAGGCGGTGCAGGGAGTTCTGCACGAGGGCGAACATCCCGTCGAACAACAGCGTCGGGTCGGCGGGCAGGTCGTCCTCGGCCAGGATCGCGGCCTTGACCGCGGGGTCGGCCAGGCGCTGCGCAAGCTCCTCGCGGCCGAGCTTGGCCGCCAGGCGGCGGTAGGTGGGCCGGTGGCTGAAACCGTGGTGGCCCTGGAAGCCGATCATCATGCCGAACGGGCGCGCCGCGATCTGCGGGTGTAGGCGGGCGCCCTCCGCGTGCGCGGCCGCGGAGAGGTCGAGCATCTCGCGCCACAGGTTCGGATCGGCGTCCACCTGGATGAGGGCGAAGGACACCGGCCGGTCGATCTCCGCGCCCAGCCGCCGCATCCAGTCCAGCTCCTTCTTGGGGGCGACGATGTCCTCGCCCGCTGCCCCCTGCGGGGCGAGCTCGAACACCGCCTGGCCGCCGGCCGCCATCGCGCGGCCCAGCCCGAACAGCTCTTCCTCGGCGGCGAAGGTGCCGGGTACTGGCTCGCCGTCCATCGCGCGGTGGCCCATCGTGCGCGACGTGGAGAATCCGAGCGCGCCGGCTTCGATGGCCTCCCGAACCAGCCGGCCCATCGCCTCGATGTCGTCGGGGGTGGCCGGCTCGTTGCGGGCGCCCCGCTCACCCATCGCGTAGGCGCGGATGGCGCCGTGGGCGACCTGGCTGCCCACGTCGATGGCGAACTTCTGCTTGCCGACCGCGTCGAGGTATTCGGGATAGGTCTCCCAGCCCCAGGTGATGCCCTCGGTGAGCGCGGTGCCGGGGATGTCCTCGACGCCCTCCATCAGCTCGATCAGCCACTGCTCGCTGCCGGGCCGCACCGGCGCGAAGCCGACGCCGCAGTTGCCGGTCACAATCGTCGTGACGCCGTGGCCGCTCGACGGCTCCAGCAGGCTGTCCCAGCTCACCTGCCCGTCGTAGTGGGTGTGGATGTCGACGAAGCCGGGGGCCACCACATGGCCCGTCGCGTCGATGGTCTCGGCGGCCTCGGCCGTCGCCAGGCCGCCGCCGTCGGCGCCCTGTCGATCCGGAAGGCGGACGACGTCGACGATGACGCCGTCCTTGATGCCGACGTCGGCGCGAAAGCGCTCCCCGCCCGTCCCGTCGACGACGGTGCCACCGGTGATCTTCAGGTCGAACATGAGACTCTCCTTGCCGCCGCTGTCGGCGTCGAACGCGCGGGGGATTTCGCTACGCATAGTAGCGTAACTCCTCCGGCGCCGATGGCAATAGGTTGAGCCGAATTTCGCGCGGCTACCCCGCGGCCTTCAGCGCCGCGATGGTTTCCAGGTCGTCGAGCGCCGCGACGCCGCGCCGCAGGCCCTCCATGGCGATCGCTTCGACCTGCATTCCCCCCATTCCGGCGGTGATCAGGGCGGCGACGTAGGCGTACAGCGCGCCCTGGCGGTACCGCAGCCACAGGTCGTCGCGATCCAGGTCGGGGCCGCCGGCGGCGACGAGCGCGCGCCGGTAGTCCTCGAGCAGGTCGCGCTGAGTCGCGCGGCGGTCCTCCGGGGTCAGGCTGGTGATCAGGGTGTAGGCCAGTTCGCGGGAGGGGTGTCCGCGCCGCACCGCCTGCCAGTCCAGCAGCCCCGCCTTGCCGCCGTGAAAGTACATGTTGCCCGGATGGGCGTCGCCGTGCATGACGGTGTGCGGGGGAGCGTCGATCAGCGCGGCGACGGCGCGGTAGTTGTCGGCGATGTAGCGGCCGTTCTCGACGGGGATGGTGGTGCGATCGGCGAGGCGCTTGATCGAGGCGCGCATCAGCGAGCCGGTCAGCAGCGATGTGACATCGCCCGACGGCGTGTAGAGCCACCCCAGCGGGCCGCGCCCGTCGCGCGGGAGGCGGTCCCAGAAGGTGGCGTGCAACCGGGCCAGTAGTTGGACGATGAGCCCGGCCTGGTCGGGGGACAGGGGATGCAATGTGTCGGGGAATTGGCACGTCTCGGGTGGGAGGTCCTCCAGGACCAGCAGGTACCGGCCGGTCCAGGGGTCGAAGGCCGCGCCGTAGGCGGCGGGCACGCCGGTGAGTTGCGGCGCGAGCTGGCTGTAGAAGCGCACCTCGGTGTGCCCGAGCCGGCCGAGCTCACCCATCAGGCGGGTCGCTGCGGTCTGCGCCGCGAGCTTGACGAACACCGACTCGGGCACGTCCTTTCCGGTGAGCACAAGCCGGGCCCGCGACGACGTCCCCGCGTCGCTGCCAAGGACGCGCACCGACCTGACGGTGGTCCCCATGACCTTGGACAGAACCGCGGCGTCGATGCCTTCGACGGTGCGGGGCAGTCCCACCCGGTTCCCCGCCACCGCGTCGGCGGCCACCCGTCCCGCCCCGCGCCCCAGGTGGGCGGCCAGGCCGATGACGGCAAAGGCCTGCCCCACAGCGTTTTTCATGTCGATCCGTTCTGGCTGGGCGTAACGCGCCGTCAGTCGAAAATAACCGAACGCCCGGACCGCAACAGCGCCCGGTACCAATGCCGAATATGATCGACACCGATTCGAGCCTGATTGCGCACCGGCACGAAAGGGGTGCGAAGACCACAAGGGAGTGGAGAATTCCATGCCGAACGAGAAGCAAGCAGACCGGATGACGTCGGGCAAGGGATTCATCGCGGCGCTCGACCAGAGCGGCGGCTCGACGCCCAAGGCGCTGCGCCTGTACGGCATCGGAGAGGACGCCTATTCCTCCGAGAAAGAGATGTTCGACCTCATCCACCAGATGCGTTCGCGGATCATCACCTCCCCGGCGTTCACCGGTGACCGGGTGCTGGCGGCGATCCTGTTCGAGCAGACCATGGACCGTGACATCGAGGGGGTGCCGTCGACCACCTATCTGTGGGAGACCAAGGGCGTGGTGCCCATCCTCAAGATCGACAAGGGGCTTGCCGAGGCGTCCGACGAGGTGCAGCTGATGAAGCCGATACCCGGCCTGGACGAGCTGCTGGAGCGGGCCGTCGGCAAGGGCGTTTTCGGCACCAAGGAGCGATCGGTGATCGGCGGCGCCAACGTCGAGGGCATCGCCGCGGTGGTGGCCCAGCAGTTCGAGGTGGCCCACCGGGTGCTGTCGCACGGCCTGGTGCCGATCATCGAACCCGAGGTCACCATCTCGATCGCGGACAAGGCCCAGGCTGAGGACATCCTGCGCGACGAGATCACCAAGCAACTCGAAACCGTGCCCCAGGGGCAGCGGGTGATGCTCAAGCTCAGCCTGCCCAGCGAGGTCAACCATTACCGCCCGCTGATCGAACACCCGAAGGTGATGCGGGTGGTGGCGCTGTCCGGCGGCTACTCGCGGGACGAGGCCAACAAGCTGCTCGCGCAGAACACCGGGCTCATCGCCAGCTTCAGCCGCGCGCTGACCGAGGGCCTGACCGTCGACCAGACCGACGAGCAGTTCAACGCGACGCTGGACAAGTCGATCCAGTCGATCTACGACGCGTCGGTCGCCGGCTGAAAATCGCCGATAAACCCTGCCCACGACGGGGTGGGCGGCGGTACGGTCTCAGTCATGCTGTTCGCGGCCTTGCGCGACATGCAATGGCGACGGCGGCGCCTGGTGATCGCGATCGTCAGCACCGGCCTGGTGTTCGCGATGACGCTGGTTCTGACCGGACTCGCGAACGGCTTCCGGGTCGAGGCCCAGCGCACCGTCGACGCCATGGGCGTCGTCGGCTTCGTGGTCAAGACCGGCGCGGCCGGCCCGTTTCTCGGTTCGACGCCGTTCGCCGAAGTCGACCTGGCCCGGGTGGCCGCCTCGCCCGGTGTGCAGGCGGCGTCCCCGCTGGCGACCGCGGCGCAGCCGATCCGGGAAGGCAACTCGGCGCGAAACTCCTCGGCCTTCGGTGCGCCCTCACACGGACCCGGCATGCCGCGGGTTTCGGAGGGTCGGGCGCCGGAGACGCCTGACGAGGTCGCGGTGTCGAGCACGCTGGGCCGGCACATCGGCGAGGATCTGCAGGTCGGTGCGCACACCTTGCGGATCGTCGGCATCGTGCCCAACGCGACCGCGCTGGCGAAGACGCCGTGCATCTTCCTGACGACCGAGGGCCTGCAAAAGCTGGCCTACAACGGGCAGCCGGTGATCACGTCGATCGGGATCATCGGCGCGCCCCGGCAGCTGCCCGACGGCTACCAGGCCGTGGATCGATCCGCCGGTGTCACCGACCTGATGCGTCCGTTGAAGGTCGCGTCGGGGGCGATCACGATCATCGCGTTCCTGCTGTGGATTGTGGCGGTCCTCATCGTCGGATCGTTGGTCTACCTGTCGGCGCTTGAGCGGCTGCGCGACTTCGCGGTGTTCAAGGCGATCGGCGTGCCCACCCGGTCGATCCTGGCGGGCCTGGCGCTGCAGGCGGTGGTCGTCGCGCTGCTCGCGGCCGCGTTGGGCGCCGTCCTTGCGCAGGTGCTGGCACCGGTGTTCCCGATGATCGTCGTGGTCCCCCTGCGCGCCTACCTGGCGCTGCCGGTGATCGCGGTCGCGATCGGTCTGCTGGCAAGTGCCGCGGGACTGCGACGCGCGGTGGCGGTCGATCCCGCGTTGGCGTTCGGGGGTCCATGACCGTGGGCGATCTGAGCATTCAAGACCTCGTCGTCGAGTACTCCAGTGGTGGGTATGCGCTGCGCCCCATCAACGGCCTGGGCCTCGACGTGGCCGCCGGATCGCTGGTGATCCTGCTCGGCCCCAGCGGCTGCGGGAAGACCACATTGCTGTCTTGCCTCGGCGGCATCCTGCGGCCGAAGAGCGGGGTGATCAAGTTCGACGGCATCGACGTCACCACGCTCGACCCGCGCGCGCTGGCGAGGTACCGGCGCGACACGGTGGGCATCGTTTTTCAGGCGTTCAACCTGGTGCCCAGCCTGACCGCCCTCGAGAACGTGATGATTCCGCTGCGCGCGGCCGGGATGTCGCGCGCGGCCTCGCGTCGGCGTGCCGAGGAGCTGCTGTCGCGGGTCAACCTTGCGGACCGGGTGAAACACCGGCCGGGAGACCTCAGCGGCGGGCAGCAGCAGCGGGTCGCGGTCGCCCGCGCGATCGCGCTGGATCCGCCGTTGATCCTCGCCGACGAGCCGACCGCGCACCTCGACTTCATCCAGGTGGAGGAGGTGCTGCGGTTGATCCGCTCGCTCGCGGCGGGCGAGCGTGTGGTGGTGGTCGCGACCCACGACAGCCGGATACTGCCGATGGCCGATCACGTCGTCGAGCTGGCACCCGCACTGGCGTCGACGAACCGGCTCCCGGAAACCGTTGCGCTGAAGGCCGGCGAGGTGTTGTTCGAGCAATGCACGATGGGCGACCTGATCTATGTGGTGTCCGAGGGCGAATTCGAGATCGTGCGCGAATTGGCCGATGGCGGTGAGGAATTGGTCAAGGTGGCCGGGCCCGGCGACTACTTCGGCGAAATCGGCGTGCTGTTTCACATGCCGCGCTCGGCGACGGTGCGTGCCCGAACCGACGCCACCGCCGTCGGCTATACCGCGCAGGCGTTCCGGGAGCGGCTCGGCGTCTCGGGCGTAAGCGAGATCATCGCGCAACCGCAGCTCGTGGACGACTGATTACCGCAGCTGCTCGGTCGGCACCCCGTAGCGGTCCTGGTAGGCGCGCACCCGTTCCCGCACCTCGTCGGCGTTCAGGCCGGTGTCCGACCAGGTGTAGCGGCCGCGCCCGCCGTCGCCGGGGTGAGCGGCCAAGAAGTCGCGCATCCGCCGTTCCGCTTCGGGCCGCAGTTCGCGACCGAGCTTGGCGTAGATGTCCTTGATCGTGGTCCACGGGTCGTCGACGAACTCGGCGTACTGCACGTCGATCACCCGCCCGGCGGGCACGTCGCCGCTGTCCCGCAACGCCATCGCGCGGTCGAGGCCGACGACGATCTCCTCGTAGGACTGGGCCGCGCACTCGGCGATGTTCGACTCGTCGCTGCCCATCCGGCGCAGGTGGTGGGTCAGCGCGGCGATCGACGAGATGACGTTGAGGGGATCGCGGTGGGTCTGCACGATCAGCGCGTCGGGATATTCGGCCAGCAGCTTGTCGAGCTGCCACAGGTGCGCCGGCGACTTCAGCAGCCACTGACCGGGCACCCCAGACTGCAGGTGCTGCAGGAAGATTCGGTGGAAGCGATAGGCGCCGGCGTGGTCGGCCTCGTAGAGCAGCCAGCGATAGTAGCTCGGCAGCCGGTACTGCACCGAGTAGATCATGCTGGTGAACTCGCTGGCGGTGATGCGGACGCACTCCTGCCCGACGAGCGCGCCCATTGGGTGCAGCGCCAGGAAACCGGGGATGATCTGTTCCGAGAGCTCGATGCTGGCCTGCGTCTGCGCGATGCGCGGGTCGTCGTGGTAGGTCTCGGGCCGCGGCACCGGGCAGGGCGCGTCGACCTCCCAGGTCAGCGGCGCCCGCAGGTGGGGGTCCTGGGCGAGCAGGTCGTAGAGGATCGTGGTCCCGGTGCGGGGTTGGCCGACGATGAAGATCGGCGAAGTTATTGGCTCGCTTGCGATTTCGGGATGTTGCTTGCGCCAATCGATGATGCCGAGCCGGTTCTTCAGGGCGCGCATGATGTCGAGGTGGGCGATCTCAACACCGATGGCCGACAGCCGCGCCTCGTCGACCAGGCCGTCGGTCAGCCGGTCCAGCCCGGGTCGCCAGCCCGTGAGGCCAAGGCTGTCGCCGAAGTCGTCGCTGCCGGCTTCGTCGCAGGCGGCGGCGATGAGGCGGTCCGGGTCGAAGCGTTCCCGCAGTGTCACGCCGGCTCCCCACGCCGGCGCACCGACACCGTGACGTCGGGCGGGTTGGGGTTGTCGAGCCAGCGCAGCACCACGAACCCGCGCCGTCGCCCGCCGGTGTCGAGCCAGTGGCCGAAGCCGAGGTCCTCCGCCGAGATCGCGATGCGCACGCGCCCGTCGGCGTCCGGCCGCACCCCGCGGTTGGTCACCGAGCTGTGCCGGCGGCGCGGCTCCAGGCATTCGTGCCAGATGCTTTCCAGCGTGACGTTCCAGTACCTGGTGTCGGGCGGCGCGATGTCGAGCACCAGCGCCTCGCCGGGGTCGAGCCGGAACGTCCCCATCATGTACAGGTTGTCCGGGGTTGGTGTCGGCCGCGCCCAGGTCGGCGGCCTCGGCCGTCAGCAGCGTGTTGGGGCGCTGCAGCAGCTCGGGCTTGATGGTGCGGTGCAGCGTGACGAGCTTCATCAGCGTCCACGCCATCGCCGTGAACTGCTCGGCGAGTTCGTCGTCGGTGAGCGGCGCGAGCGGGCCGGGGTCGAGGGCCTCGATCTTCAGGGTGGCCAGTTCCTCGGAGCCGCGATCGCCGAGATACTCCCGGACCACGACCGACGACGCGTCGTCGGGGATGTGCACCCACCGCGCGCCGGCGAGATCGGCGGGTTCGTCCGCGGACAGGACGAACGCGAATTCGCTTGCGGGCAGGTCGGTGTCGCTGACGTAGTTGGACATCCGGCGCGGCGTTAGCCCCGTTCCGGCCAGGATCTGGAATCCGAGGTAGGCGCTGGTGCCCCGGGTTCCGGTGATCCGGTAGCGCCGGTCGCCGCGGATCATCGCCAGGTAGTAGTTGCCGTCGGGGTTGGGGCCGCCGATCATCCGGTTGTCCGAGCACATGTCGAAGAACGCCGGCCGGTCGGGGTCGGCCTCGACGGACAGTTGCGAGCACAGCGACGACACCCGGGCCACGACCCGCAGTCCCTCGAGAAGCTCTCGCTCGGATTCGGCGTCCTGGGTCACCACCTTGGTGACGTCGGCGAGCATCTGCTGGAAAAACTGGCACGCCTCGAGCGTCTTGTGCGTCATGACCTCATGCCTAGACCATGTCCTCGGCTCGCGCTGCCGATTCGCGCCGGCGGGTCAGGGCGTCGACGATGATCCGGGTCGTCAGCTCGGCCCGCCGCCGCGAATATCGTTGTGCGCCAGACAGGATCGGATACACCACGCCGCCGACGATCGCGTCGGCGGCGGAGTCGGCGGTCACCTCGTCGATGTCGTCGGCGACAAGCCGGCTCCGGACGCTTTCGTGGAGCGGCGAGGAGAACCCGGCGCGCAGCTTGACCGCGGTCTCCTCGTGCTCCATGCCGGCGGCGGTCAGCGTCCGCAGCATCGCCGAGCCGCGCTCCGTCGTCAGGCTCGCGGCGAGTTTGCGCACCCAGCCCACCAGGTCCCCGGCCAGGTCGCCGGTGTGGTCCACCGAGGCGAGGATCCTGTCGGCGTCCTCGAGCATGACGTCGGCGACGAGCGCCGGACGGCTGGGCCACCAGCGGTAGATCGTCTGCTTTCCCACGCCGGCGCGCGCCGCGACCGCCTCGATCGTCAGACCGTCGAATCCGCGCTCCAGCAGCAGTTCTCGCGTGGCGGTGACGATCGCCGTGCGCGACCTCTCGCTGCGGCGCCGCGGGGCGGGATCGCTTGGCATGTGATGATCCTCGCTTTACATATCCTGACCCGCACCGTAATGTCCCACAAGACGAGACGGTTCGTCTTGTAAGAGGGAAGGATAGCAGTCCGTGCGGCCGAAGCCCGCGTTCGCCACATCTCGGCCGCGATCATGACGCTTGCGTTGTCCCCGGAGCAGCAGGACCTCGGCGAGGCCGTCGGGCGGTTCGCCGGCCGGCACGCCCCGATCTCCTCGACACGCGACGAGTTCGACGCGCTGGGGGCCGGCAAGCTCCCCGGATGGTGGGATGCGTTGGTCGGCAACGGCTTCCACGCGGTTCACCTGCCGGAGAGCCTCGGCGGCCAGGGCGGACGGATGATCGACGCCGCGTGCGTCCTGGAGTCGGCGGGCAAGGCGCTGCTGCCCGGACCGCTGTTGCCCACCGTGACGACGGGCGCGGTCGCGCTGCTGGCGGATCCCACGCCGGCCGCCGAATCACTGCTGCGCGACCTCGCATCCGGTGCGCCCGCGGCCGTCGTCCTTCTCGACGATGGTGACTTTCTGGCGCGCGCCGACGGCCCGGGCTGGGCGGTCAGCGGAGCCTCGGGTTTCACCATGGGCGCGTGTGCGGCGCGGGTCATCCTGGTCGGCGCCCGCACCGGGGACGGCGACGTGGTGTGGGTGCCGGTCGACACCGGAAAGTCAACGGCGACAGTCGAATCCGTCGACGGCACCGATCTGGTCGCCGATGCCGGGATCCTGCGGCTGGCCGAGTATCAGGCGGGCGACGTCCTCACCGGCATCGACGCCGATCGCGCCGCGTGCGTCGTGCTGGGACTGGTCGCCGCCACCACCGCGGGCATCGCGCAGTGGTGCGTCGAGGTGGTCACCGCACACCTGCGCACCCGCGAGCAGTTCGGCAAGGTGATCGGAACGTTCCAGGCGCTGCAACACCACGCGGCGATGCTTCTGGTCAACAGCGAATTGGCCACCGCGGCGGCCTGGGACGCGGTGCGCGCCGCCGACGAATCGCTCGATCAGCACCGGCTCGCGGCCGCGGGTGCCGCCATGATCGCGATCTCGCCGGTGCCGGAGCTGGTGCTCGACGCGCTCACGATGTTCGGCGCCATCGGCTTCACCTGGGAACACGACCTGCACCTGTACTGGCGGCGGGCCACCAGCCTGGCCGCGTCGATCGGGCCCGCGAATCGGTGGGCCCGCCGTCTCGGGGAGCTGACGTGCACGCAGCAGCGTGACATGTCGGTCAACCTCGGCGACGCGGAGGCCGAATTCCGGGCCTGGGTCGCCGAAACGCTCGATGCCGCAATGCAACTGCGCAACGACACGCCCGCGCCGCACGGCGACTACGCGGACCAGGCCTCCGGGCCGCAACGCGCGCTGCTCGCCGACGCCGGCCTGATCGTGCCGCACTGGCCGGCGCCCTGGGGCGTCGGCGCGGACCCGTTGAAACAGCTCATTATCGACGAAGAGTTCGCCAAGCGACCCGGGCTGGTCCGGCCGTCGCTGAACATCGCGGAGTGGATCCTGCCCGCGGTGCTGGCGGCCGCGCCACGAGAGCTGCAGGAGCGGCTGATCCCCCCGACCCAACGCGGCGATATTCATTGGTGCCAGCTGTTCAGCGAGCCGGGCGCCGGCTCCGACCTCGCGTCGCTGGCCACCAGGGCGACCAAGGTGGACGGCGGCTGGCGGATCAACGGTCACAAGATCTGGACGTCGTTGGCACAGTACGCCGATCTTGGTGCGCTGCTCGCGCGCACCGATCCGGCGGCGAGCAAGCACCGCGGCATCGGCTACTTCATCCTCGACATGCGTTCGCCCGGAATAGAAATCCAGCCCATCAAGACGGCCACCGGCCACGCGCATTTCAACGAGGTCTTCCTCAACGACGTGTTCGTGCCCGACGACATGCTGCTCGGCGACCCGACCGACGGCTGGAACCTCGCCATCGCCACCATGGCCGAGGAGCGCTCGGCCATCAGCGGCTACGTCAAGTTCGACAGGGCCGCCGCGCTGCGGGCGCTGGCGGCGCAACCCGGAGCCGATCGCGCCGACGCGCTGCGGGAGCTCGGCGAACTCGACGCATATGCCAACGCCATCAAGGCCCTCGGCGTGCGGGAAACCATCCGGCTGCTCGACGGCCAGGCATCCGGCCCGGCATCCAGCATCGCCAAGGTGGCGATGAACGTCCTGCTGCGGCGCACCTTCCGGGCCACCCTGCAGCTGACCGGGCGGACGGCGATGGTCGCCGACTCGGAACCCGCCGTCGTGCAGCCCTACCTGCACCTGCCCGCCGAGCTGATCGGCGGCGGAACCCGGGAGATCCAGCTGAACATCATCGCCCAGATGATCCTGGGCCTGCCACGTAAGTGAGGACGCCACATGGGATTACGCGGAGAGGCGGCGATCGTCGGGTACGTCGAGCTGCCGCCCGAACGGCTCAACAAGGCCTCACCGGCGCCGTTCGTCCTCGAGCAGTGGGCGGAACTGGGCGCCGCCGCGCTCGATGACGCGGGGCTGCCGGCCGGGGTCGTCAACGGCATCGCCGCCTCGCACCTGGCCGAATCGGAGATCTTCGTTCCGTCCACGATCGCCGAGTACCTGGGAATAGGAGCACGATTCGCCGAGCTGGTCGACCTCGGCGGGGCCAGCGCCGCCGCCATGGTGTGGCGCGCGGCCGCCGTGATCGAACTCGGCATCTGCGACGCCGTCCTGTGCGCGCTGCCCGCGCGGTACATCACGCCGTCGTCCAAGAAGAAGCCCAGGCCGATCATCGACGCGATGTTCTTCGGCTCGTCGAGCAACCAATACGGTTCCCCGCAGGCCGAATTCGAGATCCCGTATGGCAACCTCGGCCAGAACGGGCCCTACGGCCAGGTGGCTCAGCGCTACGCCGCGGTCTACGGCTACGACGAGCGGGCGATGGCCAAGATCGTGGTCGATCAGCGGGTCAACGCCAACCACACCGAGGGCGCCATCTGGAAGGACAAGCCGCTCACCGTCGACGACGTCTTGGCCAGTCCCGTCATCGCCGACCCGCTGCACATGCTGGAGATCGTCATGCCCTGCGTCGGTGGGGCCGCGGTGGTCGTCGCCAACGCCGACGTCGCGCGGCGGGCCCGCCATCGTCCGGTGTGGATCAAGGGATTCGGTGAACACGTCCCGTTCAAGACGCCGACGTACGCCGAGGATCTGCTGAATACGCCGATTGCCGCCGCCGCCGATACCGCGTTCGCCATGACCGGCCTGACCCGGGACCAGATGGACATGGTGTCGATCTACGACTGCTACACCATCACCGTGATGCTGTCGCTGGAGGACGCGGGTTTCTGCGAGAAGGGCAAGGGCCTGGAGTTCATCGCCAACCACGACCTGACCTTCCGCGGCGACTTCCCGCTCAACACCGCCGGCGGCCAACTCGGCTTCGGCCAGGCCGGGTTGGCCGGCGGAATGCATCACGTCTGCGACGCCACCCGCCAGATCATGGGTCGCGCGGGCGCGGCCCAGGTCGCCGATTGCAACCGCGCCTTCGTGTCCGGCAACGGCGGCATCCTGTCCGAGCAGACCACGCTCATCCTGCAGGGGGACTGACGATGAAATTCGAACGCCCGATGCCCGTCAAAACGCCCACCACGGCGCCGTTTTGGGATGCGCTGGCGCAGCACCGCATCGTCATCCAGTACTCGCCGTCGTCGCAGAGCTATGTGTTCTACCCGCGGGTGCGCGCGCCCCGCACGCTGGCGGACGACCTGGAATGGCGAGAGATCTCGGGCATGGGAACGCTGTACTCCTACACCGTCGCGCACCGGCCCGTCAGCCCGCACTTCGCCGACGCCGTTCCGCAGCTGCTCGCCATCGTGGAATGGGACGAGGGACCAAGGTTTTCCACCGAGATGGTGAACGTCGACCCGGCCGACCTGAGGATCGGGATGCGGGTGCGGCCGGTGTTCTTCGACTATCCGGAACACGATGTCACCATGCTGCGCTACGAACCGGCCGACTTTTAGACCCGCGAGCGCGCTCATATGTACGCCGACACGCCGTGAAAGCCGGCATTTTGAGGACGCTCGGCAAGTGAATTGCGTGAATTACATCTGCGCCCAGACGATCTTCGTCTGCAGGTAGGTCTCCAGGCCCGCCTTGCCCGACTCGTAGCCCCAACCGGATTGCTTGTACCCGCCGAAGGGCATGGAGTGGTCGAACTGCATCTGGCAGTTCAGGCCCACGGTTCCGGCCTTGAGCCGCTTGGCAATTCGGTGTGCCCGGCCGAGGTCGCGGGTCCAGGCCGTGGCGGCCAGCCCGTAGGTGCTGTCGTTGGCCAATGCGACCGCCTCGTCCTCGTCGTCGAACGGGATGACCGCGACCACGGGCCCGAAGATCTCCTCCTGGAACAGCCGGCTGGTAGTTGCGACGTTGGTGAGAACGGTCGGGCGAACGAAGTAGCCCTTGCGGTCCACCCGTTCCCCGCCCGTGACGATCTGCACGCCGTCGGCCTTGCCCTGGTCCAGGTAACCCAGCACGCGGGTGAGCTGCTTCTGGCTGATCAGCGGGCCGATCAGGCTGCCCTCGTCCTTGGGGCCGCCCTGCGGCAGCCCGTTCGCGACGTTCGCCAGCTGCTCGACGAACTGGTCGAAGATGCCGCGCTGCACGAAGATCCGCGATCCGCACACGCACGCCTGGCCGGAGTGGATGAAGGTGCCGAACGCCGCCATCGGGACGGCCTTCGACAGGTCGGCGTCGTCGAAGACGACGACCGGCGACTTCCCGCCGAGCTCGAGCGTGACCTTCTTCAGGTTGCTCGCCCCGGCGGCGTGCACGATCTCGCGGCCGACCTCGGTGGACCCGGTGAACGCGACCTTCTCGACGTCGGGGTGCGCGGTGATCGCGGCGCCCGCGGTGTGCCCGTAGCCCAGCAGCAGGTTCGCCACCCCGTCGGGCACCCCGGCCTCGTGCAGGATGTTGTCCAGCACCAGGGCCGACAGCGGGGTCTCCTCGGCGGGCTTGACGACGCTGCTGCAGCCCGCCGCGAGCGCCGGCGCGAGCTTGCAGCAGAAGTTGAAAACCGGTCCGTTCCAAGGAAATATCAGCCCCACCACGCCGTACGGCTCCTTGAGGGTGTAGGCGTGCTGATGCGAGTCGATGCCGGTGAGGCCGCCGGTGTGCACGTCGGCCGCGATGCCCTCGATCTTGGTGCACCAGCCGGCGTAGTAGCGGAAGAACTCCGAGCCGACGGTGACCGTACCCTGCGCCTGCAGCGGGGTCATGCCCGCGTTGAGCGACTCGAGCTCGGCCAGCAGCTCCGCGTTCTGATCGATCAGCTCGCCCACCCGCCACAGAATCTTGGCCCGCTCGCTGGGCGGCTTGTCCCGCCAGACGCCCGACTCGAAGGACGCCTTCGCGCGCGCGACCGCGTCGTCGACGGCTTCGGGCCCGCAATCCTTGAACTCGGTGACCTGCTCTTCGGTCGCGGGATCGACAACCGCGATCACCTCACCGGTGCCCGGTCGCTCCCGGATTTCGTCCAGCACAGCCTGCACCGACACGGCCATTCCTCCTACGCCTAATTGCACGGATCATCACGCCGAGGTTATGCGCTTAACCACTCGATGTCCAGGGCGGGCCTAGGGGCGTCAGGTCGACGAGCGCACGATCAGCCGCGAAATCTCGGTCGGCTCACTCGACGGCGCGGCCGGGAGGCTCAGCCGTTCGAAGATGGCGGCGACCGCGGCGTCGGCGAGCGCGCGGGGGTTGAACTCGACCGTGGTCAACGGCGGCGTGCTCACCACACCCATCGGGCTGGCGTCGACGCCGATCACGGCGAGGTCGTCCGGACAGCGCAGCCGCGCCTTATGAATGCCGTAGAGGACGAGGCAGGCTATGTCGTCGCTCTGTGCGCACACGGCTGTCACGCCGCCTTGCACCCAGCCGGTCACCACGTCGGCGGCATTCTCGAGTGTGACCTCGCCAACCCGGATGGGGGGAAGGCCACGCAGCCGCGCCGCGCGCTCGACGCCCTCGAACCAGAAGTCGCCCAGCGGGCGCCATTTGGCGATTCCCGTGTAGGCGAAGGCGATCTGCCGGTGGCCGCGCGAGACGAGGTGGTCGACCCGCAGCTCGCCGACCGACAGGTGCGGATCCCCAAGCGCGGGAAGGGTTCCGATCTCGATGTGCGGTATGCCGGCCGACCGGACCGCGGCGACGGCGGCGTCGCTGAGCGGGAACAGGCTCGTGACCGCGACCGGGTCGAGGCTCGCGATCGCGTCGACGACATGCTGATCGTCCTCGGCCTCGAAGATCTGCACCTGAAGCAGGCCCTGGTGGGCCAGTTCCGTGGTCATGCGGCTGCCGGCCTGCATGGGC
This sequence comes from Mycobacterium sp. NGS26, assembly GCF_059813025.1. Lineage (NCBI taxonomy): Bacteria > Bacillati > Actinomycetota > Actinomycetes > Mycobacteriales > Mycobacteriaceae > Mycobacterium > Mycobacterium sp. NGS26. The sequence continues at coordinate 282,114 of NZ_JCALDU010000004.1, read as the reverse complement.
ATGTCACCCACCGCCACGTGCGGCACCACGTACAGCACCACGCCGCCCTTGCCGCGGGCGAGGTTGCGCGCGGCGAGGTTGGGCCGATAACCAAGGAGCTCCGCGGCGCGGTACACCGCCTCGCGGGTCGGCGCGGAGATTCTGCGGCCCTCGGCGTCGTTCAGGACGTAGCTGACGGTCGCGGTCGACACGCCGGCCAGTCGGGCCACATCGGCGGTGGTGGGCCGCACAACCTTCTCAGTCAACGCATCACCTTCCGGGCCCGACCATGCCTCATGGTGGCACGCGATCCCGCGGGCAGCGCGCGACCCGCCATCCCGCAGGACAAGCAATGAGGACTAATAGTCCGTATCCGGGGCAAGTGCATCGGGCCGCAAGCATGCAAAAACTGTGGTGTTTGGCATTGTGACGCAGCCACTTAGCGCCGAGAGGGCAGGTGTCGCCACCGTTGACACTGTGACGGCCACCATTGTCTACTAGTCACATCTCGGCTTAGGAGTGCGGCATGAACAAGGACGACCTGATCCTGATCAGCGTGGACGACCACATCGCCGAGCCGGCGGACATGTTCGACGCGCACGTTCCGCCGAAGTACAAGGACCGCGCCCCGCGGGTGGTCCTCGAGCCCGACGGCGTCCAGCAGTGGTACTACGGCGACGTTCGCGGACGGAACATGGGCCTCAATGCGGTGGCGGGCAAACCCCGCGAGATGTACAACGTCGACGCCACCAGCTACGACGAGATGCGGCCGGGCTGCTTCAACGTCGACGAGCGGATCCGCGACATGAACGCCGGCGGGCAGCTGGCGGGCCTGAACTTCCCCAATTTCACCGGGTTTTCGGGTCAGGTGCTCAACCAGGGACCCGACCGGGACGTCAACCTGGTGATGATCAAGGCCTACAACGACTGGCACATCGACGAATGGTGCGGCGCGTATCCGGGGCGCTTCATCCCCTGCGGCATCCTTCCGCTTTTCGACGTGGCCGAAGCGGCCAAGGAGGTGAAACGGCTCGCGGACAAGGGCTGCCACGCGGTGACGTTCTCCGAGAATCCGGAGGCCCTGGAGATGCCCAGCATTCACACCAGGTACTGGTACCCGTTGTTCGAGGCCGTGTGCGAGAACAACTCTGTGCTGTGCACCCACGTCGGCTCCGCGTCGCGTTCGCCGCAGGTGTCGAGCGACGCCCCGCCCAGCGTCATGATGACGGCGTCGTCGATGATGAGCATGTTCACCTTCACCGAGCTGATCTGGGCGGAGTTCTACGCCGACTTCCCGGAGATCAAGTTCTCGCTCACCGAGGGCGACGTCGGCTGGATACCGTATTTCCTCTGGCGCGCCGAACATGTCTACAACCGGCACTCGGGCTGGACGCTGGCGAAGTTCCCGCCGGGCTACAGCGGGCCCGCCGACGTGTTCCGGCGACACTTCTACACCTGCTTCATCAGCGACAAGGTCGGGGTGAAGAACATGGAGTGGTTCAACGAGGACATGCTGTGCTGGGAGTCCGACTTCCCGCACTCCGACAGTAATTGGCCGTTCGCGCCCGAAGACGTGATGGAGACGATGGGCCACCTGGACGACGCCGTCATCAACAAGATCACCCACGAAAACGCCATGGCCGCATACTCGTTCGACCCGTTCCGGCACATTCCCAGGGAACACGCGACGGCCGGTCACCTGCGTGCTCAGGCCACCGACGTGGACGTCGTCACGCACGTCGGCCACAAGGCCAGCCAGCGTGACCTCGACACGTGGACCCGGATGACGCAGTTCGCCCTGCAGGCACAGGGGGAGCCGCTGGCGACGGCCGAGGCTTCCGGTATCGCGGGCCGCGCCACGACGCTGGGCAGGTGAGCGTGCCGGCCCGGGCGTCGTTCGCCGGCTGGCGCGTGCTGGAGCTGTCCAACGGGATCGCGGTGTCGTACTGCGGGAAGATGTTCACCGACGCCGGCGCCGACGTCGTGAAGATCGAGTCCCCGCAAGGCGATTCGATGCGCAACTGGTCGGCGGGTGGCCCACCCGGCGCGTTGTTCGGTTACCTGGCGGCGGGCAAGAGGTCGGTGGTCCGCCGCGGTGCGGCCGAGACCGCGGCGCTGCTGGCCGGCGCCGACATCGTGCTCACCGACCTCACCGACGACTGGGCGCTCGACGACATCACGGCCCACACCGGCCCGTCGGCGGTCGTGGTCGCCGTGACCTCGTTCGGGCTGACGGGACCCTACGTCGACGACCGCGTCGTCGCCAACGAGTTCATCCTGCAGGCGCTGTGCGGCTCCACGGCCAGCCGCGGCTGGCCGGGCGACGAGCCCGTGCAGGCGGGCGGCCGCCTCGGCGAGTGGCTGGCCGGGTCGTTCGCCGCGCCGGTCGCCGCCGCCACGGCCCGGCATGCCGCCCGCGGCGGCGGGGGGCGGGTCGTCGACGTCTCGACCTACGAGGCGATGGTCATCGCGATGGGCGGCCTGCCCGCCATGTCGGCCAGCGTGCTGGGCGCGGATTCCCTGCTGCACCAACGCAGCCTGGAGCTCCCGTCGATCGTCCCCACCGCCGACGGGATGGTGGGCTTTTGCACCATCACGGCGCAGCAGTTCCAGGATTTCCTGACGATGATCGACCGGGCCGACCTGATCGACGACGCGGACCTGGCGTCCTTCGCCGGACGGGTTCGGCGCCGCGACGAGTTCCTGGGCATGGTCACGAAATGGACGGAATCCCGCAGCACGCAGGAGATCATCGACCTCGCGGTGGCATTCCGAATTCCGGTGGCCCCCATCGGAACCCCGGCCACGCTGCCCGGCATCGACCACTTCGTCGACCGCGGGGTCTTCGTGGAATCGGAGCTCGGGGTGCTGCAGCCGCGGGTGCCGTATCGCAGCGACGCCATCGCCACCCGGGCGCCGGGGCGGCCACCGGAACTGGGGGCCGACAACGGCCGCGTGCACTGGCCGCCCCGACCCGAGCGGCCCCCTTGCGCCGACGCCGACGCACTTCCGTTGTCCGGCATACGGGTAACCGACTTCACCGCGTTCTGGGCCGGCCCCGTCGCCACCCAATTCCTCGGCGCCCTGGGCGCCGACGTGATCAAGCTCGAGGGCGTCCGCCGGCCCGACGGCATGCGGTTCTCCGCCGGCCGCCCCCCGGACTGGGACCAGTGGTGGGAGTGGGGCCCGGTCTTCTTGTGCAGCAACAACAACAAGCGCGGCGTCAGCGCCGAGCTCGGCACCGACGCGGGACGGTCCATCGCCCTCGAGCTCATCGCCGCCAGCGACCTCGTCATCGAGAACTTCTCGCCGCGGGTGATGAAAAACTTCGCCCTCGAGTGGGATGCGGTGCGCGCCGCCAACCCGCGCGCGGTCATGGTCCGGATGCCGGCGTTCGGCCTCGACGGCCCGTGGCGCGACCGGGTCGGCTTCGCGCAGACCATGGAGCAGGCGACGGGCATGGCCTGGATGACCGGACACGCCGACGGGCCGCCGGTGATTCCGCGCGGGGTGTGCGACCCGATCGCGGGGCTGCACGCGGCCTTCGCCGCGATCGCGGCGCTGGTCATCCGCGACCGCGACGGCACCGGCATGCATGTCGAGTCCACCATGGTGGAGTCCGCGCTCAACGTCGCCGCCGAAATGATGGTGGAATACTCGCGCAACGGAATCGAGCTGCGGCGCAACGGGAATCGCGGACCCGGCGCCAGTCCCCAAGGCGTGTACCGCTGCAAGGGTGACGACGACTGGGTCGCGCTCGCCGCGACCGACGACAATGCCCGGGTGGCGCTGGCGAAACTCCTCGACCAGGCGGGACTGGGGCCGGCCGAGACCGAGTGGCGAGCGCGGGCCGACGAAATCGACAAGCTGATCTCGGAGTGGACCGCGCGGCGCCCGGTGCCCGACGCGGTCGGCGCGCTGCGCGCCCTCGGGGTGGCCGCGGCCCCGGTCACGCCGCCGGCGGCGCTGCTGAGCGATGCGCAGCTGCTGGCCCGGGGGTTCTGGGAAACGGTCGACCACCCGGTTGCGGGCTCGTTCCTGTGCACAGGAATGCCGTTCGCCTTCGTCGGAAAGCCACGCCGCTGGCTTCGCCGGCCGCCGCCGCTGTACGGCCAGCACACCCGCGAGGTCCTGATGAGCGTGCTGGGGCACGGCGAACGGGAGCTGTCCGAGCTGCGCGAGTCCGGGGCAACCAGCGCACGGCCGGCGGGCTTGTGAGATGGCCGTCACGCTGTGCGTGCCGCCGCGGGCCGGCGAGCCGTGCGCGCCGGTGCGCTTCCTGGTGCGCCGGGACTCCGTGGTGATGGAACTGACCGCCCGGCACCGGATCACCAGCGTCGAGTGGGACGAGCGCGAGCGCGCGGTCGCCATGGTCGTGGAGATCACCGACCCGCAGACCGCGCGGCCGGTCGACGTGCGAATCGACGTCGTCGAGCAGGCCGACCCGGCGCGCGCCGAGGCGCGGACGAGGACGATCGGGTCCATCGTGCGCGACGGGCGGCGATACGACGTCGTGGGCACCTACCTCGGGGTGGTCGCGGATGAAAACTAGCACCGCCGCCGTCGTCGGTGTGCACAACACCCGGCAGGGTCGCCGCCTGGAGGGCGAGACCTCGCGCACCCTGGCGCTCAAGGCAATTCGGGGCGCGCTCGACGACGCGGGCCTGAGCCTCGACGACGTCGACGGAATCAGCGCCGGCCCGCTGTCCACCGCGCTGATCTACGACCTGCGCCTCGGCCCGGCCTGGCAGGGGCTGGGCTTCGGGGTCGGCATGATCACCGAGGCGGCCACCGCTATCGAGCACGGCATGGCCGACGTCGTGGTGCTCGTCGCCGCCCAGGCCGGCGAGTACCGCGACCACGAAGCCACGGCGCCATGGACCCGGCCCGAGAACGAATTCGTCGCGCCCTGGGGGATGTTCACCGCCGCCGAGTTCGCGCTCATCGCCCGGCGCCACATGCACGTCTACGGGACGACGCGCGAGCAACTCTCCATCGTGGCGGCTACCATCCGCAACAACGGATCGCAAAACCCCGAAGCCGTTTACTACCAGCGCGGCCCGTTCACCCCGGACGACATCACCGCGTCGCGCCCCATCGCCGATCCGTTTCATCTGCTCGATTGCGCCACCACCTCCGAGGGCGGGTGCGCACTGGTCGTCGCGAACATCAACAAGGTGGACGTCGCCGCGCGGCCGATCCACGTGCTGGGCAGCGGCGCCGACTTCCACGGCCCGTCGTATCAGCACCCGCCCGCATGGGATCTCGTTGGCCGGCAAGGCGATCACGGCCACTACGTCAATGGCGTCGTCGGCCGGCGCGCGGCCGAGCGCGCATTCAACCACGCGGGGCTTCGACCCGGCGACGTGGACGTGCTGGAGCTCTACGACCCGTTCTCGTTCGAAATCATCCGCCAGCTCGAGGCGTTCGGGTTCTGCGGCGAGGGCGAGGGCGGACCGTTCGTCGCCGACGGCCACATCGCCATCGGCGGCAGCCACCCGGTCACCACCGACGGGGGAACCATGTCGTTCAGCCACGCGGGCTCCAATCCGCAGATGATGCAGCGGGCCATCCGGGCCGTCCAGCAGCTGCGGGGTCAGGCGGGCAACCTCCAGGTGCCCGACGCGCATATCGCGTTGTGCAGCAACGGCGGAGCGGGCGCGCTGTTCACCACGGTGCTGATCCTGGGAGACGAACCGCGATGAATTCTCCGAACCCGTTGCGACCGCAGGCCGGCCCGGTGCCGCACGCCAGCAGCCCGGTCAGCGCCCCGTTCTGGCAGGGCTGCCGGTCGGGGGAGCTGCGTTATCAACGCTGCGAGGCCTGCGGCGCGCCGAACTTCCCGCCGAGCGAGCATTGCCGCCAATGCCTTTCGCACGAATTGCGGTGGGAACGCAGCGGCGGCGTCGGCGAGATCTACAGCTGGACGGTGGTCCACCGTCCGGTCACGGCCGAGTTCCAACCGCCCTACGCGCCGGCGATCGTCACGCTGGACGAGGGCTACCAGATGCTGACGAACATCGTCGGCGTGGCGCCGGAAGACCTGGCCGTCGGCATGCGCGTGCGGGTGCAATTCCATGCCGTCGGCCCGGACGTGACCCTGCCGTATTTCGCAGGGCCGCAATGAGTCCCGCGCGCACCAGCAACGGCCTACCGGTCACCGCCTACCTGGTCCTCGGCGTGTTGGCGGCCAACGACGAGCAGCTCACCGCCGGCGAGATCAAGATGCGCGCCGAACTGTCGGTCGGCCACTTCTATTGGTCGCCGTCGGTGAGCCACGTGCGGCGCGAGCTGAACCGGTTGCTATCGCGCGGCATGGTCAGCGAGACCGGCGCCCGGTCCGGCAAGCGCGCCATCACGTTGTATGCGACGACCGAGGCCGGGCTCGACGCGCTGCGCCGGTGGATCCAGCACTTTCCCGGCGAGGACCGGGTCGTCATCAAGCATCCCGTGATCCTCAAGACGTGGCTCGCCCGCGGCGGGGATCCCGACCACGTAATCGACGCGTTGGAGCGGCATCTCGAGGCGACGCGGGCCCGCCTCGACGAGGCGCTGTGGTCGCGCCAGCGATCCCGCGAACTCGGCATCATCGACGATCCGGACCAGCGCTTCTCCTTCGCCGTCCTGGACTACGCGATCCGCGGCCTGTACGCGGAGATCTCCAACATCTCCCAGCTGCGCGACGAGATCGCCGGCGGGACAACCCGAGACCCGGTCAGGCGGGTGCGGCGGTCGAAGGGGCAGATCCGCCGTCGCGCACCGAAGGACTAGGCGTGTCCGACACGGCCCGGTAGGCGGTGCCGCGCGGTTCGCGCTCCCAAAGCGTTTCGCCCTCGGGCACGGCCGTTCCCTGGTCGATCAGCCCGCGCTTGAGCACCTTGTGGGTGGCGGTGCTGGGCAGGTCGTTGGCCAGGCGGACGAATCGCGGCCGGGCCTTGGGGGACAGGTCGGGCTGCGCGCCGAGAAACGCCTCGAATTCGCCGGGATCGAGGGTCTGGCCCTCGTTGAGCACGATCGCCGCCATCACCTGGTCGCCGACCCGGGGGTCCGGCACGGCATACACCGCGGCGCGGTTGATGGCGCTGTGCCGCAACAGGATTCGCTCGATCGGCGCGGCGGCCATGTTCTCGCCGTCCACGCGCATCCAGTCGGCGGTGCGGCCGGCGAGGTAGATCCAGCCGTCGGCGTCGCGGTAGGCCAGGTCCCCGGACCAGTACATGCCGTGGCGCAGCCGCTCGGCGTTGGCCTCCGGGTCGTTGTAGTAGCCGGTGAAAAATCCGGATCCGGCCGTGTTGACCAACTCGCCCACCGCCTCGTCGGCGTTGGCCAGCGCCCCGTGCTCGTCGAAGCGCGCCACGGCGCATTCGGCGAGGGTCTCGCTGTTGTACACCGCGACCCCCTCGGCCCCCCGTCCGATCGAGCCCCTCGGCGTGCCGGGCTCGCGAATCACGATGACGGCGTTCTCCGTCGAGCCGAATCCGTCCTCGACCTTGACGCCGAAGCGGCGCGAGAACTCCTCGATGTCTTTGTCATTCGCCTCGTTGCCGAAGGCCACCCGCAGCGGGTTGTCGGCGTCGTCGTCGCGTTCGGGCGTGGCCAGGATGTAGGCCAGCGGCTTGCCGACGTAGTTCATGTACGTGGCCCCGTAGCGGCGGATGTCGCCGAGGAAGTTGCGCGCGGAGAACTTCGCCGGCACGATCGCGGCGCCGGACACCACCCCAGGCGCCCATCCGGCGACCACCGCGTTGGAGTGAAACAGCGGCATGGACACGTAGCAGGTGTCCCGCGCGGTGAGCGCGAAGCGTTCGGTGAGGCTGAGGCCGGCGATGGCGGCCATCAGGTGGGATACCGGCACCGCCTTGGGGTTTCCACTGGTTCCCGACGTGAAGATCATCATGAACGCGTCCGTCGCGGTGCCTTCACGATGGGGGACCAGCCCGCCGGCGCCGCCGACGAATTCCTCCCACTGCGGCGCCGAGGTGTCGAAGACCCGCATTCCCGCGAGGTCCAAACCGTCCAGCAGCGGCCGATGCTCGGCGTCGGTCACCACGAATTGGCAGTCCGCCCGCCGAATGTCGGCGGCCAGCGCCTCGCCGCGCCGCGTGGTGTTCAGGCCGCACAGCACGTACCCCCCGAGCCCGGCCGCCGCCATCTGCGCCAGCATCTCGGGCGTGTTTCCCAGCAGGGCGCCGACGTGCATCGGCCGTCCCGGGTCGGCGGCGCCGATCAGGGCCGCGGCGCGCGCCGCCGACTTCGTCAGGTACTGCGCCCAACTCCATTGCAGATCGCGGTGTTTGACGGCGACCGAGGAATCCGACAGCCGCTTCCGCAGCAGCGCTTGCATCGTGTCGTCGGCCATCCGGGCGGTCCACCTTCACTTACGAGACGAGACGGTCCGTCTTATCGTAGCGGCCCGCCCGCCAATCAGCCGCCCACCATCATCAGGCCGCCGTCGACCGCGAGCAGCTGCCCGGTGATGAAGCCCGACCCGGGGCCGGCCAGAAAAACCAGCATCGGACCGACGTCGCGCGCGGGCTCGCCCAGCGTGCCGCCGAGCGGAATCATCATCTTCATCTGCTGGTCGATCAGCGCGGCGGCCTCCGGGCCAAGGAATTCGCGCAAGCGGTCGGCCCCGGCCGTCTGCACCGCGGGCGCCAGCGCGTTGACGGTGACATTGTCGGCCGCCCAGGCCTTGGCGGCCGAGCGCGTCCACGCCTGCACCGCTCCCTTGGTCGCGGCGTAGACGGCCGAGATCGGGCTGCCCATAACGGCTTCGGAGGAGCCGAAGTTGATGATCCGGCCGCCCTTGGGATCCTGATCCTTCATCACCGCGTACGCGGCCTGATTGGTGAGGATGGTCGCTTTCACGTTGGTGTCCAACAGGAACGAGATCTCGTCGGCGCCGATGTATCCCGGCACCCCGGCCTGCCACAGCCCCGCCGCGTTCACCAACACGTCGAGTCCGCCGAGGCTTTCCACGGCCTGTCGCACCATCGCCGAGACCGCGTCGGCGTCCCGCACATCGCACTGCAACCAAGCGGCCGCGAGACCCTCCGGTGGCGGAGTTTGGTGATAGGTGGCGGCGACGGCGGCGCCCGCCTCGGTGAGGACCCCGACGGCGGACGCGCCGATCCCGGAGGCCCCGCCGGTGACCAGGATCCGGCGTCCTTGCAGGGGTGATGTCGCGTCTGGCATGGCGGCAACGCTAGCCGACGCCTCGGGAGACGTTAGGTGCGCACGGCGATCGACGACAGCAGGTCGGCCAGCCGGTCGGGCTGGTCCACCATCGAGAACGTTCGCGCCCCCTCGATCACCTCGAGGCGGGCGTTCGGGATGGTCGCGGCGAGCCGTTCGCCGTCGGCGAGCTCGAAGAACACGTCGTCGGCCGACCAGGCGATCAGCGTGGGCTTGTCGAACTCGGGCAGCCGCGCGGCGACGCCGGTGGTGACCTCGGTGCGCAGCGAGAGGGTGAACTGGCGCAGGTCTTCGGCGACGGCCGGATCCGAGAGCCCCGGGCGCACCCAGGCCTCGGTGAGCGCGTCGATGTTGCGGTGCGCCAGGCCGTCGAACGCGCGCTTGCGGGCCGCGGGCAGCCGCATGGCCTGGGCGACGGCCTTGAACGTCGCCTTGGACTTGGCCGCCATGATCACCGGCTTGAGGATCGGCGGCGGAAAGTGTTCGAACGCATCGCAACTCGTGAGCACCAGCGCGCCCAGCCGCTCGGGGTGGTGCACCGCGACGAGTTGGGTGACCACGCCGCCGGTGTCGTTGCCGACCAGCACCACGTCCTCGAGCTCGAGGGCCGTCAGCGCCTCGGCGACGATGTCGGCCACCCCGGTGATGGTTCGATCGGCCCCCGGGCGCAGCGGTTGCGGGTGCGCGCCCAGCGGCCAGGTGGGGGCGATGCAGCGCAGGCCGCGGGCGCCGAGCCGCTTGCCGACCTGGCGCCACAGGTCGCCGCCCATCATGTACCCGTGCACGAACACGACGGGCCGGCCGTCCTCGGGTCCGGTTGCTTCGTAATGGATGGTTCCGGCACTAGTGTCGATCGTCGGCATGAATGGCTCCTAGCTGGAAGGATTGGTATTTACAAACAGACTGTCTGTTCGTAAGTTACCAACAGGCTGTATGGAAATCAAGAGGCGCACTCAGGAGGAGCGCTCCGCGGCGACCCGCGAGGCGCTGATCTCGGCTGCCCGCACGCTGTGGGGCCGACGCGGCTACGCGGACGTGGGCACGCCCGAGATCGCCACGGCCGCGGGCGTCACCCGGGGCGCGATGTACCACCAATTCGCGGACAAGGCAACGCTTTTCGGCGAGGTCGTGGAGGCCGTGGAGCAGGACGTGATGGCCCGGATGGCCACGCTGGTGGCCGAGTCGGGTGCGAGCACCCCCGCGGACGCGATCCGGGCCGCGGTCGATGCCTGGCTCGACGTGTCCGGCGACCCGGAGGTGCGTCAGCTGATCCTGCTCGACGCACCCAGCGTGCTGGGCTGGCCCGCCTTCCGCGACGTCGCCCAGCGGTACAGCCTGGGCATGACCGAACAGCTGCTCACCGAGGCCGTCCGCGCGGGCCAGCTGGCGGCCCAGCCGATGCGGCCGCTAGCCCACATACTGATCGGCGCGCTCGACGAGGCGGCCATGGTCATCGCGACGGCCGACGACCCGAAGCGCGCCCGCAGGGAGACCGGGGAGGTGCTGCACCGGCTCATCGACGCGATGCTGGACGAGCGGCACCTCAGTGGCGGACCTGCGCGACCCCCGCGATCACGCCCCGGATGAGCCGGTCCAGCTGTTCGGTACCGTCGACCGCCGGCCGGCCCGCGACGAACGTCATCATCACCCCGTTGATGAACATCATGGTGGCGGTCGCCTGATCCTCGATCAGCGCCGGGTCCGGCGTGCTGTCCGCGGGATGCCAGTGCGCGACGACGTCGCGCGCCAGTGCGTAGAGGCCCTCCGCGGACTCGTTGAGGGTCGCCGCCAGTTCCGGGTCACGGCTGGCCAGCAACACCAACTCGTAGCGCGCCTTGGCGCGGGTGAGCCAGGGTTCGGTCGCCACATACATGACGACGCGGGCCAGGCCCGCGGTGCCGGCGAACTCGATGGGCCGGTCCCCGGCGAGCTCGGTCAGCACTGACAGATCCGCGACGTCGAGTTCGTTCAACCGGGTTGCGACCGCGTGCAGCAGCGCTTTTCGGGTCCGGAAGTAGAACGACGTGGTGCCGTCCGGCACCCCAGCGCGCTCGTCGACCTTGGGGTGGCTGACGCCGTGGATCCCGTTGGTGCCCAGTAGCTCGATCGCGGCGTCGGCGAGCTGTCGGCGCCGCTCGGGCGCGTTGCGCTTCCTGCGTGCAGCAATGCGTCCAGTCTAGAACTGGCCGCAGTTGGGTGTGGTTGGTTCCCCGTTGAAGCGGGCCGCGATCCATTGCATGGCCGGTTCGCCGTCGACGAGCATCGGCAGGGCGTGGTTGATGACGAGCTTGTTGAGGAATGGCGGTTCCTCGTTGGTGCGGAATTCGACGTCGGCGCCCTGGGCGCACCAGTCGCGGCCGAGCTGATTGGCCGCGGTCCAGGGCACCAGCGGGTCGTAGCGATTGCTGTCGATCAGCACCGGCGCGTTGGGTTTGTAACGTCCGACGTGCTGCTCATCCAACATGCTGCTGAACGGTTCCTCGTTGATGACCTGCCAGACGTTTTCGTTGAAGTACGGCTGCAGGTGGCGAAACATGAAATCGATCAGCGTTTGCCCGACGCACTGGCGCGAGGCCGATTCGAGCATGGCCAAACCCCGCGGCGTGAGCTTGGAGCGGATCTCGTCGGCGTGCTCGGGGTAGGTGGCGATGGCGCCGTTGATCGCATAGCCCACCACACCGACCAGCGCGCTGCCGTCGGCGTAGGGCAACAGTTCCTTCAGGTCGGCCACCGGCGCGCCGGCGTAGGTGCCCACGATATGGAGATCGGGGGCGTAGGACGGCGCCAGTTCGGCCGCCGACGCGACCGCGCCGCCGCCCTGCGAGTACCCCCAAAACGCCACGGGCCCATGCGGATCGAGCGACGTTCCCGGCAGCCGCATGGCGGCGCGGGCGGCGTCGAGCACCGCCTGCCCCTCGGCGACGCGGCCCACGTAGGTGTGCATCGAGGGGGTGCCCAGGCCCTCGTAGTCGGTCATCACGATCGCGAAGCCGCGGGCGACCATCGTGGCGACGAACAGCTCCTCGTAGTTGAACATGATGTCCCAGCCACCCGAATAGTGGATGCCCTGGTTGAACATTCGCGACGGGGCGCACTGGTTGCCCTGGCCCTGGGTGCCGGGCGCGTAGCTGATCAACGGCCGCGGCCCGTTGCCCGGCCATGCGTTGTAGGGCTCGAAGTAGGTTCCCGTGACGGCGATCGGATTTCCGTGGGTGTCGTTGCTGCGGTACATGATTCGGGTGCCGGTGGCCATGATCGCGCCGAGCTGTCCCGAGGGCTCCAGCACCAGCCGGGACGGCTCGGTGCGGATCAGGTCACCGGGCCGGCCCGGGGGCAGCGGATCCGGCGGGGTGTAGAACTCGGCGTACCGCGGCTCGTCGCCGCCGTCGGCCCGTGCGATTCCCGTGCCGCCGCACGCGAATCCGATTGCCAGCAGGACAGCGAGGACTCCCCCAACCCGACGCATCACAAAAAGGTAACAACGCGCGTGCCCGAGGGGAAGGGAGTTTCTCTAACTTTTTAGAGATCAGATTCCACCGCGAGCGTGCGCAGAATGACAGCCGACGCGGCGTGTCGGCGTACCGCCACGCACGCTCGCGGCAAGAGGCGAAGTCAGCGGTGGTTGCGGGCGAAGAACTGCCAGATGGTGTCGGTGGCGTCGAGCGCCGTCGACGGCGCCGGGATGCCGGCGACCCGTTCCGCGAGCGGGCTGGGCTCCCCGCCGGGCCATTGATGCCCGGCGCCGGCCACCGAGATCAACTCAACGGTTCGCCCGTCGGCGCAGCCGGCGGTCTGCGTCGTCACGCCCGCGGCGGTGCTCGAATCCGGGGGCCCGCACGCGTCGATGACGCGCCAGGTGGCGTTGACCGACTCGACCGACGGACCGTCGACGCGCGGATTTCCGTTGGCCGCGAACGCTTTACCGGGCCCGCCGTTGTAGGGGACCCGGTCGTCGGCGGTGCCGTGGATCTGCAGCACGGACGTCGGCCGCGCGCGGGAGCAGTCGGTCAGCAGCGTGCCGGCGACGGGAGCGATCGCGGCGAAGGTGTCGGTCTGGCAGCCCAGCCGCAGGGCCATCATGGCCCCGTTCGACATGCCCGTGACGTAGACGCGCCCGCGATCGATGGGGATCTCCCGCTCGATGGCGGCGACCATGGCGGTGACGAACCCGACGTCGTCGACGTTGTCGCGCTGGGGCTCGCCGCAGCAGGTGCCGGCATTCCAGGCGCGGTTCAGGCCGTCGGGGTAGGCGACCAGGAAATGCCCACCGTCGGCCTCGGCGTCCCAGTGATAGGAACGCTCGGCCTGTGCGCCGTTGCCGAAGCCGCCGTGCAGCATCACGACCAGCGGCACCGCGTCGGTCGGTCCCTGCGGCCGGTAGAGGTGAAAGGTCCGGCTCACACCGCCCCATTCGAGGGTCTGAGTGGACTGGCCCACCGGAATCGACTGTGCCCCAGGAGTTCCCAGCGCGTGCCCGCCGCCGAGGCAACCGCCGAGCAGCACAACCAGAGTCGGGAGCAGGCACACGCCGAGCATGCGGGCGCATCGAGATCGCATGGCCCCATCGTGGCAGCCGCGCGCACATTTGACAAGTAGCTTGTCAATTGCTCCCGGGTGGCAGACTCTAGGACCATGCGGCGCGTTGCGGATTCCCAGTGGGAGCCCACCGTTCCGGCGCTGGTAAACCTGGTGGCCGCGTCCGGGGCCCCGCACTTGCGGGCCGCATTCGCCGCGGCCGGTCTCGACGGGATCCGCCCGGCGCAGGCGGTCGCGCTCGTGCCGCTGGCGACCGGCGGGCTGCACGCGTCGGACCTGGCCGACCGGCTGAGGGTGAGCCGGCAGGCGGTGGCCCAGGCAATAGCGGGGCTGGAGCGACACGGCTACGTCACTCGAGTGCCCGATCCGCTGGACGCGCGGGCACGACTCATCGAGCTGACGCCGCGCGGCCGGCAGGCGCTGCGCGTGATGCGGTCGAACGCAATCGATCTGGAGACGCGATGGGAGAAGGCCGTGGGGCGGCAGCGATTGGGGGAATTGCGGGAGACCTTACTGATGTTGCTGTCCAGCGAGACCGACGACTCCGCGGGGCGTAGGTTCGACCCAAGACGATGACAGGAGCCCGCCGTGCCCATCTTCATGGTCGAGCGCAACTTCGCCGAGGAAATGGAACCCAGCCTCGAGGTTGCCGACGGCATCAACCGGATCAACGACGACGAAGGTGTCCGGTGGATGTACTCGTTTCTGTCCGCGGACAAGCGCAAGACCTACTGCCTGTACGAGGCGCCGTCGCCCGAGGCCATCCGAACCGCGGCCGCGCGGGCCGGCCTCCCGGCCGACGTCATCGTCGAGATGGGCGATCGCATCATGCCCGACGGCGGGTTGTCCGCCATCTGACCACCGTCACCCGAGCAGCTCGTGATCGGCGGCATACATCGCCGCCTGCGTGCGGTTCGCCGCGCCCGTCTTGATCAGGATGTTGCGCACGTGGTTGGCGGCCGTGTTGGTGCTGATGTAAAGCCGCTCGCCGATCGCCCGATTGCTCAACCCCTCGGCGAGCAGCCGCAGCACCTCGACCTCGCGGTCCGTCAGGCCGTCCGGACCGATCGTCAGCAACGAATCCACCAGATCGACGACCCGGTTCTGGCCGAGCGGCGCGGCGATGGCGCGGGCCTCGTCGGCCAGGCGCCGCGCTTCCTCGGTGCGGCCGCACGACGCCGCGAACAACGCGTACCGGGCCAGCGTCTCGCTGACATGAACCACCGCGCCCATCCGCCGGTCCATCTCGAGTGCCGCGCCGAAATGCCGTTCGGCCGCGGCGGTGTCGCCGCCGAGGGCGGCGATCCTGGCCAGGTATCGGTCGGCGCTGCCGAACAGCGCGACGAACTGGCCGGCGACCAGGTTCTTGCCGGCGTAGCGGGACAGGTAGGGGCGCAGCGCGTGCAGCGCCTCGCGGTTGCCCAGCTCCAGCGCCGCCTCGACCATGAACACCAGCTCCATCGGCCACTGCGCCTCGTCGGTGCGGTCGCCGAGTTTTCGGTTCAGCAGGTGATTGAGCGCGCGGGTCATGCCGGCTTCGCAGCCGAGCTCGGTGTACAGCGCGAGCAGGCCCGGCACCCACCGGCCGGCGAATGTCTCGCTGCCGTCGACGAATCCGGCGAATCGCTTCAGGTCCGAGGTTTCGCGCCGGATCATGAACATCTGGACCCCGTTGCTGCCCTCGGTGTCCTCCGCGTCGAACAAATCGCCTGTGCGCAAGGCGATGTCGGCCCACCGTTCGGCGGCGGCGAAGTCGCCGCGCAGGTAGGCCAGAGCTTGTTCGACGCACGCGCCGACGAAGCCGAAGACGGGCTGCCCGACCGCTCGGCCCGCCCGCCGCATGTCCGCCGTCGACGCCGCCAGGTCGTCGGGCCGGCCGGCCAGATAGCTGACCATGGCGCGGAAGTGCGAAGAGGCCCCCAGCACCTCGTAGTCGCGGCGCGCCAACGCCATGCGGGACACCTCGGCCGAACGCTCCGCCTGGATTTCGCACAGCTCCGGGGTGAGCCCGTGCCACAGGCTGGCCTTGAGCGTGTGCATCAGCACCGCCGGATCGTCGGCGGCCCGCGCGCGGTCGATCGCACTGTTGCCGACCTCGCGGGCGCGCGCCGCCTCGCCGGCGAAGGCCAGGGCCCGGCCGAAGCTGCCCAGCGCCTGCACGTAGCGGGGGTCGTCGGTGGTCAGCCCGCAGGATTCCAGCGCCGACGCCAGCAGGTCGGCCGCCGTCGAATCCGACTGGCCGCGTCGCCAATTCGCTTCCTCGTAGCCGACGGCCGCCCCCAGCCGGATCAGCGGGTCGTCCATCGCGCTGAGGCGTTCGTAGATCGCCCGCGACCGGGCGTAGTCGCCGGCACGCACGTGGTTGGCGGCCGCGTCGAGGTCCAGCCTCGCCCGATCCGCCCGGCTCAGCTCGGGCAGCGACGCCGCCCGTTCGAACCACCGCGCCGCGTCCTCATAGGCCAGGCTCTGTTCGGCCATCCGGGCCGCCTGGTGCGCGTATCGCAACGCCTGCTCGTGGTAGCCCAGCACGTGCGCCCGCAGGTAGTGGTTCGCCAGGCGCGGCACGACCGACGGGTCGGCGCGGCCCTCGAGCGCCTCGGCGGCCCGCGCGTGCATGATCCGCAGCCGCGACGCGGCCATCCCGCCGACCACGGCCTCGCGGGTGAGCGCGTGCACGAACGCGAACTCGCCGTCGGAGTCGCGGACGGGCCGGATCAGCCCGACGCCCTCGGCCGCATCGACCGCCGCCAGCGTCGCGGCGAGATCGGTTTCGCTGGCGGCGATCAGCGCGGGCAGGTCGAACGTCTCGCCCAGCACCGCCGCCTGCTCGATCACCCCGCGGACGCCGGCGCCCAGGCCGGCGAGCCGGCGGGCGATGGCGTCGCCGATCGACGCGGGCACGGTCTGCTGCACGCTCAGCGTGGCCAGCCCGCCCCGCATCTCGAGGTCGTTGACCAGTTCGGTCAGGAAGAACGGATTGCCGCCGGTCTTGTCGCGCAGCAGGGCGGCGGCCGTGCGGGCCGAGGCGGGCGCCAGCTGCTGGGTGCGGCCGACGAACTCGGCGATCGCCTCGGTGTCCAGCCCGGCGAGATCCAGGCGCCGGACGCCGTCGAAGCGGTGCAGTTCGGCCAGCCGGGTGGTCAGCTCGTCGGAGCGATCCGGTGCGGTCGTGCGGAACGTGGCCACCACCAGCAGGCGGACGTCGGCGCAGCCGATCAGGACGCGTTCGAGCATTGCGAGGGTCGGCAGCTGCGCCCAATGCAGGTCGTCGAGGATCAGCGCGATCGGGCGGTCGACGGCCAGGCGGCGCAGGAACCCGGTCAGGGCGTCGAAAAGGGCCTGCCGGGGCGACCCGACGTCCATCGCCGGGTCGGCGTCGGGCAGATGCCGGTCGACCTGGGTCGACAGTCGCCGCAGCAGCGGCCCCGCATCGGCCAGCGGATCCGCCATCGACCCGGGCGGGGCCACGGCCAGCAGGCGATCGAGCGCCTCGGCGAACGGTGCGTACGGGACGTCCTCGTCGGCCGTCGAGCTGCCGACCAGCACCGCAACGCCGTGGTCGGCCAGCGTTCCGGCCACCTCGGCGGCCAGGCGCGTCTTACCGGCCCCGGGTTCACCGCCGATGAACACCGCCTGGCGGCTGCCGGCCTCGACCCGCTCCCAGGCCCGCTCGAACGCGGCGAGTTCCGCGTCGCGACCCACCAGCGGGCCGCGGCGACGCGCCACCAGTTCCGCCGGAAGCGGCGGCGGCACCCACTGCGCCATGAAATCAAGGTAACCGCGCCGTATTGGCTGGTCGATAGTCAGTTCTGACTATCGTTGGATGCCTCGGAAATGCTTCGTTGTGGTCATGACGCACGGCCTTCTGGCCCCGTAGCGTCGCGGCATAACGAGGCAACAAGGAGGTGCGGGCCATGAGCCTGACAACCGCGACCGACGAACTGCACGGCCGATTCGGGTCCGGGGTCATCCTGCCCGGCGACGCCGGCTACGACGAGGCCAGGGCGCTGCACAACGGCATGATCGACAAGCGCCCGGCGGTGATCGTGCGGTGCGGCTCGGCCGCCGACGTCGCCGGCGCGCTCGAATTCGCGCGGACGTCCAACCTCGCGGTCGCCGTCCGCGGCGGCGGTCACAACGGCCCCGGTTTCGGTTCCGTGGACGGCGGCCTCGTCATCGACCTGTCACCGATGAACCGCGTCGACGTCGACGCCGACCGGCGCACGGTACGCGTCCAGGGCGGTGCGACGTGGGCGCAGGTGGACGGCGCGACGCACGCGCACGGTCTGGCGACGCCGTCGGGCATCATCTCCAGCACGGGCGTCGGCGGGCTCACCCTGGGCGGCGGCCACGGCTACCTGACCCGCAAGCACGGGCTGACCATCGACAACCTCCTGCAGGCCGAGGTCGTGCTGGCCGACGGCCGGACGGTGACGGCGTCGGAATCGGAGCACCGCGACCTGTTCTGGGCGCTGCGCGGCGGCGGCGGAAACTTCGGCGTGGTCACCGCGTTCACGTTCCGCCTGCACCCCGTGCACACGGTGATCTGCGGCCCGACGGCGTGGCCGTCATCGTGCACGGCCGACATACTCCGGTGGTACCGGGATTTCCTGCCCGCGCAGGACGACGACCTCTACGGGTTCTTCGCCACCATGACCGTCCCGCCGGCGCCGCCGTTCCCCGAGGCGTTCCACCTACGCAAGGCCTGCGCCGTGATGTGGTGCTACACAGGCGATCCCGCGCGTGCCGACGAGGTCTTCGCGCCCATCCGGCAGATGGAGCCGGCCTTCGACGGCATAGGCCCGGCCCCGTACCCCGCGCTGCAATCAACCTTCGACGCGTTGTATCCCAAAGGGCTGCAATGGTATTGGCGTGGACACCTCATCCGGACGGTGCCCGACAACGCGGTCGAGGCCCACGCCCGCTTCACCGAGGAGCTGCCGACCATGCACTCCACGATGCACCTGTACCCGGTCGACGGCGCGGTCCATCGCGTCGGTCAAACCGAAACCGCTTGGGCCCACCGGGATGTCAACTTCTCACAGGTGATCGCCGGGGTCGATCCCGACCCGGCGAATGCGGAGGTGCTGAAGCGCTGGACGAAGGACTACTGGGAGGCCACCCGCCCGTACTCGGCCGGGGCGGCTTACGTCAACTTCATGATGGACGAGGGGCAAGACCGGGTGCGCGCGACCTATGGCCCGAATTATCAGCGGCTGCGCGAGATCAAGGCGCAATACGATCCGGCCAACGTCTTCCACATCAATCAGAACATCGTGCCGGCGCACTAGGCGCCCGGCGCGAATCGCTAAGGCGTCCGCAGGAATACGTCGTTGAGCGTGACGGTGCGCAGGTTTCGGTCCTTGATGATGTCGATCAGCTGCGGGTAGACGTGCGTGACCGGCAGGTGGTTGAGGTGACCGATCACGATCGACTGCGGCGTGAAGTACTGATCGGCCATCTTCAGGATGTATTCCTCGGTGATCAGCGTGGAATCCGATAACGAACCCGACCACAGGGTCGGAACGGTGTAGCCGAGGTCGGACGCGATGCCGTCGACGGTGGCGTTGCGCTTCGCGTAGGGCGGCCGGAAGTACGGCTTCGCGCCGACGCCGTAGGTCTGCTTCAGGAAATCGTCGTTGCGGGTGAGCTGTTCGGCGATCTTGGCCGGCGGCAGCGTCGTCAGATCCGGGTGCGACCAGGTGTGGTTGCCGAGTTGTATCTGCCCCGAATCCACCAGCGGCCGCAGCATGGCCGCGTTCTCGGTCCACGAGTCGTACACGCCGTTGACGAAGAAGGTCATCCGCGCGCCGGTGTCCTTGGCGAGCTGCGTGTAGGCGCGGACGACCTCGCTGTTGACCCCGTCGTCGAGGGTCAGCGCGAGCAGGTCGCCGTCGCCGGGAATCCTCATCAGCGCTCCGCCGCCGGGCAGCGGGATGCGGGCGCTGGGCGGCGGGGGCGGCAACAGGGCCGCCGGGGCGGTCGGACCCGACGTGGCCGCGGACGCCGCGGGCGCCTGGGCGAACGTCCGCGGTTGCGGGTCGACCACCAGCCGGGCCGCGCCCACACCGGCGACCGTGGCCGCGGCGAGCGACCCCAGGAAACGACGGCGATTCATCTCGAACATGGCATGGTCTCGGTCCCGCGGCCGCGCAGCTTCGGCAGCAGGGAACCCGACCCGATTCTTAGCGGGTGGTTTGCGGTGGAGGGCGTGACGGGCAAGCCGGCGCGCCGAACGCCGGTCTTGTCGAGCTGCACTGTCACCACAGCAGCGAACCGTACCACTGCCAGCACCGATATGCCCGAATCGGGCCGGGAGCGTCAGCTGTGAATTGGGGGCGGTCAGTGCGGTTCCCCGCTGCCGCGTTGCGGTAGCTGCACGGGCTCGACGCCCGGCGTCCCCAGCGTCGAGGCCAGCCAGGGCAGCGCCGAGGCGAACGCCTGGGCGGCGAACGGCCAGTCATGCCTGCCGGGCTGGGTCACCACAGCGCAGGTGATGCCGTTGGCGGAGGCGGCGTCGCACAGGGCCTTGGCGGCGGCGTCCTGGCCCTCGGGGTTGGCGGAGGGGTCGGTGCGCGCGGCGATGAGGCCGGGATTGGTCGCCTCGGCGAGGTTCTGCGCGTCCGAGGACGCCGGGATGTCGAACCACCCCGACACCCCGGTGTAGCGCCCGTGCTTGTTCATGACGGTGATGGGGTCGTAGCGGGCCCAGGCGGCGACGTCGCCGCCGAACAGCTTGGCGACGGTCAGGTCCTTCGACCCGATGCTCGGGCTGCGGTCCCCGGCGATGTCGAGGAACGCGCTGAACAGCTCCGGGTGCATGACGGCCAGGTCCACCGCGCAGGTGCCGCCCATCGACCACCCGGCGACGCCCCAGTTGGCCCGGTCGGCGCTCACCCCGAAGTTGGAGACCATGAACGGCACGACGTCCTTCGTCAGGTGATCGGCGGCGTTGCCCCGGGCGCCGTTGACGCACTCGGTGTCGTTGTCGAACGAGCCGGTGGGGTCGACGAACACCAGCACCGGGGAGAAGCCGTGGTGGTGGGCGGCGAAGTCGTCGATGGCGGTGAAGGCGCCGCCCGGGCGCAGCCAGTCGGCGGGGGTGTTGAACGCCGAGCTGATCATCATCACCGTCGGCAGCCGGGGCGGCGGGTTGCTGTTGAACCAGGCCGGCGGCAGATACACCAGCTCTTCGCGGTGGGAGAAGTGCGACGCGTCGGCGCTGATGTTCACCGGCACGACGACGCCCTTGTCCGGCCTGGTCCCCGCGACCTGCATCTCGGTGACCCGCAGTCGATCGATCTGGTCGGGCAGGGGCCCGGACGTCAGCTGATTCCACGCCGCGAACACGGTGGGGAAGTAGCCCACCCAGCCGTTGACGGCCAGGGCCGCGCACAACGCGCACAGCGGGACCGCGAGCACCGCCAGCCCGCGCCGCCACCAGCGGGCGCCCGGCCAACCCAGCACGAGCGCCGCGACCGCGAGCCCGCTCATCGCCACCCACAGCCACAGCGACAGGGGCGCCGGGTCCCCGGCCACCCCCAGCGACGTGATGTACCAGTACGACAGCCCCGTCGCCGCGGCCGCGACACCCAGCGCCACCGGCAACGGCCAGCCACGCCACCGGCGCCGGCGCAACCCGATCGCGGCGACGGCCACGAGCAGCGTGATCGCCTGCACCGCTAGGGGGAACCAGCCGTGCAGCAAGGACAGCTGCTCGAAGAAGTGGCTCAACAGTTCGCGACCTTCGCTGAATCCGGAGGCTGAGGACACCAACTATCCCACATCGGGGCCGCTGATCGCGGTTGCGAAGCGGCGCAGCCGCAGGCTGTTGCCGACGACGAAGGCGCTGGAGAACGCCATCGCGGCGCCCGCGAACATCGGATTGAGCAGTCCGAGCGCGGCCAGCGGGATGGCGGCGACGTTGTAGCCGAACGCCCAGAACAGGTTGGCCTTGATGGTGGCCAGCGTGCGGCGGGAGAGCCGGATCGCGTCCGCGGCGACGCGCAGATCGCCGCGAACCAGGGTGAGGTCGGCGGCCTCGATCGCCACGTCCGTGCCGGTGCCCATCGCCAGCCCCAGATCGGCGGCGGCCAGGGCGGCCGCGTCGTTGACGCCGTCGCCGACCATGGCGACCACCCTGCCCTCGGCCTGCAAGCGATTGACGGCCGCGACCTTGTCGGCGGGCATGGTGTCGGCGATGACGTGGGCGATGCCGACCTCTGCGGCGATGCGTTCGGCCACCGCCCGGTTGTCGCCGGTCAGCAGCACCGGCGTCAGGCCCAGGCGGTTGAACTGCCGGACCGCCTCGGCGCTGGTGGGTTTGACGGTGTCGGCGACCACCAGGATGCCGCGGGCCCGGCCGTCCCAGCCGATCGCGACTGCGGTGTTGCCCTCGGCCTCGGCTTGGGCCTTCGCCGCCGACAGCGCCGCGTCGAGCCGCTGGGCCCAATCGGCCAGCAGGCTCTCCCGCCCGACGACCACGGCGTGGCCGTCGACCACGCCCCGGACGCCCGTGCCCTGCACCGCGGTGAAGCCTTCGGGCTCGGGCAGCGGGCCGAGTTCCGCCCGTGCGCCGTCGGCGATCGCCCGTGCGATCGGATGCTCGGAGGCGTCTTCCAGGGCGCCGGCGTAGGCCAGCAGCGCGTCCCGGTCGGTGTCGGGTGCGGCGATCACGTCGACGAGGGCCATCTCGCCCGCGGTCACCGTGCCGGTCTTGTCGAGCACGATCGTGTCGACCCTGCGGGTGGACTCCAGCGTCTCCGGCCCCTTGATCAGGATGCCGAGCTGGGCGGCGCGGCCGGTTCCGACCAGCAGCGCGGTCGGGGTCGCCAGCCCCAGCGCGCACGGGCAGGCGATGATGAGCACCGCGACGGCGGCCGTCAGCGCCGCGCTCAGCCCGAATCCGGCGACGAGCCACGCGGCCAGGGTGACCGCGGCGATCGCGATGACGAGCGGGACGAACACGCCGGAGATCTGGTCGGCGAGCCGCTGGACGTCGGCCTTGCCCGATTGGGCGGCCTCGACGAGCCTGGCCATCTGCGCCAGCTGGGTGTCGTCGCCGACCCGGGTGGCGCGCACGACGAGGCGGCCGCCGGCGTTCACGGTGGCGCCGGTGACGGTGTCGCCCTCGCCCACCTCGACGGGGACGGACTCGCCGGTGAGCATCGAGGCGTCCACCGCCGAGGAGCCGGAGACGACGATCCCGTCGGTGGCGATCTTCTCGCCGGGGCGGACGACGAAGACGTCGCCCACCGCGAGCCGGCCGACGGGAATGCGGCTCTCGGTTCCGTCGCGCAGCACCGCGACGTCCTTGGCGCCGAGCTCGAGCAGGGCGCGCAGCGCGGCCCCCGCGCGCCGCTTGGAGCGCCTCTCGAAATAGCGGCCGGCCAGCACGAACAGGGTCACGCCCGCGGCCACCTCGAAGTAGACGTTGCCGGCGCCGTCGCCGCGCGTGACGGTCAGCGCGAAGCCGTGTCGCATGCCCGGCTCCCCGGCCGTGCCCAGCAGCAGGGCGTACAGCGACCAGCCGAACGCCGACAGCGTCCCGATCGAGACGAGGGTGTCCATCGTCGGGTGCTTGAGGTTGGCGCAGGCGGCCTGGTGGAAGGGCCGGCCGGCCCAGGCGACGACGGGCGCGGCCAGCGCCAGGGACGCCCATTGCCAGTAGCGGAATTGCAGGGCGGGGATCATCGCCATGGCGATCACCGGGACGGCGAGCGCGGTCGCGACGATCAGGCGGGCGCGAAGCGAGGCCAGCTCACGCTCGTCACCCGGTGGCTCGGTGGCCGGTTCCGGGTGCGGCAGGGCCGCGGCGTAGCCGGTCTTCTCGACCTCGGCGATCAGCGCCCGCGGGTCGTAGCCGGCGGGGACGGTGACGGTTGCCTTCTCGGTCGCGTAGTTGACGCTCGCGGTGACGCCGTCGAGCCTGTTCAACTTCTTCTCGATGCGCATCGCGCACGAGGCGCAGGTCATTCCGGCGATGTCCAGCTCGACGTCGCGTGCCCCGGTGCCGGACGCGGTTCTCACGCGACCGGCACCGCCTCGTAGCCGGCCTCCTCGACGGCGCCGAGCACCGCGCGCGCATCGATAGGCGCCGCGCTGGTGACGACGAGCCTGCCGGTTTGCGCGTTCACGTCGACGCCGGCGACGCCCGGGATCCGGCTGACCTCCTCGTGGACGGCGGCCTCGCAGTGACCGCAACTCATTCCGCGCACCCGGTACTCGCTGACGGTCACGTCGTTCCTTCCTCAATACCCCCGACCGCCAGTGTGCCTGGTCGGTGGCGCGGGTCGGCGGCGGGGATCGTGCGCTCGGCAGCGCTCAGCAGCGCTCAGCAGTAGGAAATGCCCATGTCGACCGAGACCTGGGTGCCGGTGACGAATCGGGATTGGTCGGAGGCCAGCCAGGCGACGGCGTCGGCGACGTCCTCCGGCTGGGCGGTGCCCTCGGGCAGCAGCGGCCTGTTCAGGCCCCGCAGGTATGGGTAGCTGTCGCCGGCGGATCGGATCGCCTCGCGCATCCGGTCGTCGCCCATGGGGGTGGCGACGGCCCCGGGGTGCAGGCTGTTGACGCGGATGTTGTGGCGGCCGAGTTCGGCGGCGAACGCGCGCGCCATCCCGGTCACGGCGTGTTTGCTCACCACGTAGTGCACCATGAACGGCTCCATCTTGATGCCGGCGGCCGAGCCGATGAGGATGATCGAACCGCCGCGGCCGCCGGCGATGATGTGCCGGGCGCAAGCCATCACCGTGTTCCACGTCCCGGTCACGTTCGTGTCGATGGTGTCGCGGAAGGCGTCGGGGGTGATCCGGTCCCAGGGCGCCGGGCTGCAGATGCCGGCGTTGGCGACGACGACGTCGAGACGGCCCAGCTCGCCGACCGCGTCGTCGACGGCGGCGGCGAGGCCGTCGGCGTCGCGGATGTCGACGACGGCGGTGATGGCCCGCCTGCCGTTGGCGGTCACCAACCGCGCCGTTTCGGCCAGGTCTTCGGGCGTCGCCGAATCGTAGGGAACGCTCGGCGGCAAGGGCCCCGCGATGTCGAGCGCGACGACGTCGGCGCCCTCGGCGCTCAGCCGCGCCGCGTGCGCCCGGCCCTGTCCTCGCGCGGCCCCGGTGATCAGCGCGACCCGCCCCGAGAGTGGCTGGCTCATCGGTCCTTTCGGTCCCCTTCCTCGCTGCGCGCCGTCACCAGCTGTGATGGGGCGACTCGCCGAAGCGTAGCCTCGACATGGCGCTGGCGAACAGTCGGAAGGAGACATCATGACCGTCACGGTTGTTGACCGGGGACCGCGACAGGTGAGCCGCAGGGTTGAGGTCGCCGCGCCGGCCGCCGATCTCTACGCGCTGGCCGCCGACCCTCGCCGCCACCACGAGCTCGACGGCTCCGGCACCGTGCGCGACAACATCGAGGTGCCGCCGCAAATGGTTGTGGGGTCCAAGTTTTCGACGAAGATGAAGATGTACGGCCTGCCCTACCGCATCACCAGCACGGTGACCGAACTCAAGCCGAACGAGGTGGTCGAGTGGCGTCATCCGCTCGGGCACCGCTGGCGTTGGGAATTCGAGGCGCTGTCCCCGACCCTGACCCAGGTCACCGAGACGTTCGACTATCGCGACGCCGGTGCGCTCAAGAACAAGCTGAAGTATTACGAACGGATGGGCTTCCGGAAGGCCAACGCGGCCGGCATCGAGAAGACGCTGGCCAACCTGCGCGACCGCTACGCCGCGAAGTAGTTCCGCGGGGATCCGCCGGGTCAGCGCTTGAAAAGCGTTCCCCGGATGAGTTTTTTCGCCGCGTCCACCGCGGCGTCGTGGGTCTTCGGCGCCACGGTGCCCGCCCGCTCCGACAGCCCGCGCGCCAGCGCGCAGATGGCCTCCACCGTGGCCGCCGCGCCGAGACCGGGGGCCAGCTCGCCACGCGCGCCGGCATTCTCGACGATCTCGGTGACGACGTCGTGAAGCGCCTTGGAACCCGGGTAATTCGGGCCGCCGCGCCGCGACTGGGCGTCGCCCTGGGCGCGCATCGCCCGCAGGAACGCGGCCAGGTCGGGATAGTCGTGTATCAATCTCTGCGACTCGTCCAGCACCGCATCGAGCCGGTCGACGGCGCCGTCGCACCGTGCGGCGGCGGCGCGCAGCCGGGGCGACACGACGTCCTCGATCTGCTCGCCGGTCGCCTTGATCAGTTCGGACTTGTTCGGAAAGTAGTGATACAGGCTGCCGCTGGTCATGTCGGCGGCGCGGGCGATCTCGCGGATCGTCGCCTGCGCATAACCGGCCTGGGCCACGCAGCGCATCGCCGCGGTGATGATGCGTCGACGAGTCCGCTCGGCGTCCGCCCCCACCGGACGCCCGAGCTGCGACGGCGTGGCGGTCATGCACCTCCGCGGATGCCGGAACTCCTTGATTGGTCGCATATATTCGACCACATATCAGCCAGGACCCGACCCACCACGACCCGAACGCAGCTGGGCCGCCCCGTCGGCGCCAGTGGTGAGGAAACCCGTCGGCGCATCATCGCCGCGACCATGAGATGCGTGGCCGAGGTGGGGCACGCGAAGGCCACGATCCGTGAGATCGCCCGCGTGGCGAACGTGTCGAGCGCGAGCCTGTACAACTACTTTCCGAACAAGTCGGAATTGATCAAGGCGACGATCTCGGCGCGGGCCGACGCGTTCATGCCCCGGCTGCGCCGGGCCGCCGAAGGCCCGGGTGACGTCGTCGACCGAATCGAAGCGGTGCTCGACGAATGCGGCCAGTTGATGCGCGAGTACCCCGACCTCGCCGCATTCGAATTCGCGATCCGGGCGGAAAACGTGGTGGGCGCCGACGGGCGGGACGCGGAGGGGTTCGCGACGTTCCGGGAGATCATCGAGGGCGTCGTCGAGGACGCGCGGCGGCGCGGTGAGCTCGCCGGCGATCCGCGAGCCACCGTGGAGGCGATCTACGCGCTCGTCTACGGCCTGACCGAGCTGGCCGCCACCCTGCCCGCCGACGAGTACCAGGCCGCCCTGAGTTCGGCCAAGGTGCTGGTCAGGGGCGCGCTGTTCGGCGGGGCGTGACGATCCGCTTGATATGATCAAGCGATTGATTATAGAGTCGGGTCCACGTAGAGCGGAGTCGAGACCTTGACCGAGACCCTTGGGTGCGCGTTCGACGTCGATGCGCTGCGACGCAAGTACGCCGAGGAGCGGGCCCGGCGAATACGCCCGGACGGGATCGCCCAGTACGTGGAGATCGCGGGCGAGTTCGCCCGGTTCGGTGAAGACCCTTGGGCCGACGGCACTTTCGCGCGCGACCCGCTGCGCGACCAGGTCGATGTGGCCATCGTCGGCGCGGGTTTCGGCGGGCTGCTGACGGGCGCGCGGCTGCGCCAGCTCGGCGTCGAAAGCGTGCGGTTGATCGACAGGGCGGCCGACGTGGGCGGCACCTGGTACTGGAACCGTTATCCCGGGATCGCCTGCGACGTCGAGTCCTACGTGTACATGCCGCTGCTGGAGGAGCTCGGCTACGTCCCGACGGAGAAATACGCCAGGGGAGCCGAGATCTTCGCGCACTGCCGGCGCATCGCCGAGCACTACGACCTGTACCGCGACGCCTGCCTGCAGACCGACGTGCACGAGATCCGTTGGGACGCCGCAAGTTCGCGCTGGGTCATCCGCACCAACCGGGGCGACGAGATGCGAGCCAGGTTCGTCTCGATGGCCAACGGATATCAGGCGAAGCCCAAGCTGCCCGGCATCCCGGGGATCGGCGCGTTTGGCGGCAAGACCTTCCACACCAGCAGGTGGGACTACGAGTACACGGGCGCGAAGCTGGAGAACCTGGCCGGCAAGCGCGTCGGGATCATCGGCACGGGTGCGACCGCGATCCAGTGTGTGCCGCACCTGGCCGCGGCGGCCGGGCGGCTCTACGTCTTCCAGCGCACGCCCTCGTCGGTGGACGTGCGGGCCAATCGGCCCACGGATCCACTGTGGGCCAGCGCATTACGGCCGGGCTGGCAACGGGAGCGGATACAGAACTTCCAGATCCTGACCGCCGGCGGGCAGGCACCCGAGGATCTCGTCGCCGACGCGTGGACGAGCATCACCCGCAAGCTCCCGGTGATGCGCCACGACGCCGACGGGGCCGGCAGCCCGGAGCAGCGGAGCCGCGACATCGAGATCGCCGACTTCGCCAAGATGGAGGAGATCCGGGCGCGGGTCGACGACATCGTGGCCGACCCCGCCACCGCCGAGGCGCTCAAACCCTGGTACGGCTACTTCTGCAAGCGGCCCTGCTTCCACGACGAGTACCTGCAGACGTTCAACCGCGACAACGTCACGCTGGTGGACACCCGCGGCCGCGGGGTGGAACGCATCACCGAGTCCTGCGTCGTCGTCGACGGGGCGGCGTACGACCTCGACTGCCTCATCTTCGCCACCGGCTTCGAGGTGGGCACCGACTACTGCCGTCGCACCGGGTTCGAGCTGATCGGCCGCGACGGCGTCACCCTGACCCAACGCTGGGCCGACGGCGTCCGCACCTTCCAGGGTCTGTGCGCCAACGGTTTCCCGAACTGCTTCATCGAGAGCATCGCCCAGGCGGGGCTCACCGTGAACTTCCCGTACCTGCTCGACGTGCAGGCAACCCACGTCGCGTGGATCATCGCGTGGGCGCTGGAGCACGGGGCCGCCGAGGTCGAGGCGTCGGCGAGCGCCGAGGCCGCCTGGGTCGACACCGTTGTCGCCCGGTCGGTCGCGAGCGCCGAGCGCGCCAAGACGTGCACCCCCGGCTATTACAACCGGGAGGGCAAGGCGGACGCCAAGACGCGGCAGGGCAGCTTCTTCTTCGGCGCGCCCACCGAGTACGCCGACCTCTTGGAGAAGTGGCGCGCCGCGGGGGATTTGGACGGGTTCGAGATCCGCGGCCCGGGGGGCGCGCCGTGACGCGCCGCCGGCGCTACCTCGTCGGCCGGATGCGGGCGGCGACCCGGCGCCGGCGCCCACCGAGGGTCGCGATCGTCGGCGCGGGCTTCGGCGGCCTCGCCACGGCGGTGGCCCTGCGCCGGGCCGGCATCGACGACCTGATCATCATCGAGGCCGACGACGGTGTCGGGGGGACCTGGCGCCGCAACACCTATCCCGGCGCGGCCTGCGACATCCAGAGCCACCTGTACTCATTTTCGTTCGCGCCCAACAAATCCTGGAGCCGCACCTACGCCCGGCAGCCGGAGATCCTGGCCTACCTGGAGACCGTGGCCGACGACTTCGACCTGCGTCGTCACCTCATGCTCGACACCCGGGTGCGCGCGGTGCGCTGGAACGCGGACACCTGGCGCTGGGACTGTGAGCTGCAGCGCGCCGGGCTGGCCGCGACGCTGTCCGCCGACGTGGTGGTCTGCGCGGTCGGCCTGTTCGGCTCGGCCAGGCTTCCCGACATCGCCGGCGTGGCCGACTTCGACGGCGCGCTGATGCACACCGCGCAGTGGGATCACGGCGTCGACCTGACCGGCAAGAGGGTCGCGGTGATCGGCACCGGCGCCAGCGGAGTGCAGGTCGTTCCCGAGCTGGCCAAGGTCGCCGACCGGCTGACGGTCTTCCAGCGCACACCGCCGTGGATGGTGCCCAAGGACGACCGCCCCTACAGCGCAACCGAATTGGCGCGTTTTCGGCGCAACCCCCTGGCGATGCGACGCGCCCGCTGGCAGATCTGGAAGTTCCAGCACGACAACACCGCAACCTTCGCCGATGACCCGATCGTGGCCGCCCGTTCGCACGTCGCGACATCGTTTCTGGAGCGCACCGTGGGCGACGAGCGGCTGCGCCGCGCGCTGACCCCGGGCTACCCGTTCCGCTGCAAGCGGGTGCTGCTGGGCGACGAATACTACCGCGCGCTGCAGCAGGACAACGTCGAGCTCGTCACCGACCCGATCGACCGCATCACCGCCACGTCGGTCGTCACCGCGGCGGGCGACGCCGTCGACGTCGACGCGATCGTGCTGGCCACCGGATTCGAGACGTCGCGCTATCTTTCGGGCATCGACGTGATCGGGGCGGGGG
Source organism: Mycobacterium sp. NGS26 (assembly GCF_059813025.1). Classification (NCBI taxonomy): domain Bacteria; kingdom Bacillati; phylum Actinomycetota; class Actinomycetes; order Mycobacteriales; family Mycobacteriaceae; genus Mycobacterium; species Mycobacterium sp. NGS26. Next base: position 252,359 of record NZ_JCALDU010000004.1, on the reverse strand, counting down.
GCCGTCGCCTGCACGAGCGCTGGGGACCCGACCCCAGCGCCTACCTGGGCGTGGCCGTCGCCGGATTCCCGAACTTCTTCATGCTCTACGGCCCCAACACCAACCAGGGCGGCAACTCGATCGTCTACATCCTGGAGGCCGGCGCGCGGCTGGTGGCCAGCGCGGTGAGCAGGGTGGCGCGTCGCGGCGGATACGTCGACGTGCGGCCCGAGGCCGAAAGGCGGTACAACGACCGGCTTTCCGCCGACCTCGCGCGCACCATCTGGACCCAGTGCGACAGCTATTTCCGGTCGCCCACCGGGCGCATCGTCACGCAATGGCCGTACACGGAGCTGGAGTACGCCCGCCGGACCTGGCGGCTGCGGCCGCGGGACTGGCTGCACCGCACGGGCGCGGCCGGCGCCGCGGTACTGGTCGAGACCGCAGTCGACGACGCGGCGGATCAGCTCGCCGGCGGCTAGGCCGGCGTAGGCCTCGTTGATCTCATCGGCCTCACCCTATTCGCCGAGCGTGGCTCCTAGGTAGGGAAACTGCCCCAAATTCGTGCGTAGGCCACACGCTCAGCGGGTCGGCGGCAAGACGCTACCCGGCGCTGGCCGACTTGATCGCCGCGATGACCCCGCCGTCGACGAGCAGGTCGGTGCCGGTGATGAAGGAGGCGTCGGGGCCGAGCAGGAACGCGGTGGCCGCGGCGATGTCCTCGGGAGTCCCGAGCCGGCCGGTCGCGGACATGGCGATCATCGCCCGCATGCCGTCGCCGACCGGGGAGGCGAGCTCCTGCTGCCCCATCGGTGTCGAGATGATGCCGGGGCTGATCGAATTGATGCGCGCGCCCCGCCGGCCCCAGTAGGCGCTGGCGGCGCGAACCCGAATGTGGTTGGCCTGCTTGGCGATTGGATAGGCCATGTTCGGGTCAGTGATCCCGCGGATGAAGTCCAGCTGCAGCAGTTCGCCGGCCGGCGAGTGGGCCAGGGCGCGTTCCTGGTCGGCGGTCACCGGCGGAAACATGTGCCCGGCCATGCTGGCGATCACCACACCCGCGCCGCCCGGCGCCACGACCTCACCGAACTCGTCGAGAACCAGTGCCACGCCGAGCAGGTCGACGGCCAGGATCGCGTCGGCCGGGGCCTGCGACGGGGACAGCCCGGCGGTGTGCGCCACCTGCGTGACGCTGCCCAGTGACGCCGCGTATTCGGCGAGGCCGTGCACCGATTCCGGTGAGGCGACATCGACGCGACGGCTTTCGACGGAATGGCCGTCGGCGGCCAGCGATTCGGCCACCGACGCCAGCGTCCCCTCGTCGTAGTCGGCGAGCAGCACGGTCCTGCCGGCGCCGAGGCGCCGCGCGATCGCCTGGCCCATGCCGCCCACGCCGATGACGGTCAACACTTCTCGGGCCACAGCTCGCGATGCTATACAAGCCGATCGCGCGTGCTAGGTCGGGAGTCCGGAACCCTCCAAATGGTGGGGGTGACCACCGTGGCGGATGGCCGTCCCGACGAACGGCGCCCGAACGGTGGCGGCCAGGTGGCGGCGGTTGACGATCAGGCCCGCAACGGCCACCGCGGTGTAGGCGCCGCAGAGCAGCAGGCGCCCGTAGGTCGAGGTGAGCGGGAACTGGACGATGAACAGCCCCAGCAGCGCCCACGCCGCGGCCCGACGGAAGCGCAGCCCCAGGATCAGCGCGACGCCCATCAGGGTCTGGGTGGCGGTGAGGAGCACCTCCTCGATCTGGCGGGAGTCGAGCTCCAGGGCGAAGCCGCCGCCTCCCAGCAGGTGCGACACCGGCAGGGACCCGATCAGCAGCGTCCACTGGTTGACCTTGGACGAGATCAGCGTGGCGATGGCCGCCGTGCCCTTGCCGCGCGCGGCGAAGATGGTCGCGATGATGAACTCGGGGGCCTCGGAGGCCAACGGGGCGAGCCACTGGACCAGCAGGAACCGGTCCACGCCCAACTCGGTGCCCGCCGCGACCAGGTTGTCGGCGAACGGTTTGGCGCACAACAGGATCACCGCGCCGGACGCCACGAAGAGGCCGACGACGGCGATCCGCCGAGCACGGTCGGACAGCTCCCCGAGCGCGGCCGCGGTGCCGATCAGCTCGGGCTCCTCCACCTCGCCGTGGCTGACCTTGTAGAGGTAGAAGCCGAACCAGGCCAGCAGCGCCAACCCGAGCGCGAAATGGATTTGGCCGATCGCCGGTATCGCGAACGCGACCACGCCGGCGACGAGCAGGAACCCGAGCTCGACGCGATTGGCCGGCTGCAGCCGCACACCGCCGGGCCTGCCCGCGCCGCTCTTGCGCGCCACGGCGATGCCGACCAACACCACCACCGGCCAGCCCAGGCCCATCAGCAGCCGGTTGGATCCGGTCATGTTGGCCGCGGCGTACTGGGTGTAGTCCGGATTGTGGCCGGACACGTACGCGTAGTACAGGTCGACGGCGTACTCGGGCAGCACCGCGATCAGCGCCAGGATCGCGATCGCCAGCCCGCCGGACACATCGATCTGCGCGGCCTCGGCCGCCCACGCCAGCAGGAAGCTGGCGGCGACGACCGCGGCCCCGAAGATCAGCAGGGCGGCAACGGGATCCGGGCGCAGGCCGACGATGCGCACCACGACGGCCGGAATGATGAATATCGCGGTGATGAGCGCCGAGCGGGCCAGAGTGCGGCGCGGCGAGCGCGACGCCGTCGCGGTCTGGGCAGCCGATGTTGCGAGCATGTCATCCTTCGGTCCGGGGGTGCCGATCATCGCTGTTACTTCGGCTCGCGGGCCGGGCGAACTGCTTTCCAAAACTACCCGACGGCCATCCACGCCAGCAACGTCGCAGACCGGCAAGGCGACGCCGGCCGGCTGCCTGTCTTTGCTGGCCAGCAGCGCAATCTAAAAAGTTCGGCCGCGCTGATCTTAAATTTTGGCAAACCTGCTCGGGGTGTTGTGGTGCGGTTTTGCGGCGGCCCCGCGGCGGCCCCGTGCGGTGTCCCGACGGCCGACGGCCCGCCGCGCCCGCGCCGGGCACCGGTAGCTCGACGCCGATATCCACTAGGACGCAGCGCCGGAGCCCGGGGTTCCGGCGCGCACCGCTACCCGGGGCCCATCGCGGCGGCGGCGGCCTGGGTGAAGAGCTCGACGACCTGCTTGCGGGTCAGCGACGCCATCAGCTGCGCGGCGGCCCGCAGGTCCTCGCCCACCAGCCGGGTGGGCCCGTTCGTCAGGTTCTCGAAGGCGTCGGCGACGACGTCGTCCACGGCGGCGGCGTCCGGTGGCGACTCGTCGGGCGAGCCGATCAGGCCGCGGCTGTATTCGAGTTGGCGCAACGCCGGTGTGTCGGTCTTGCCCAGGATGAGGCCGAGCACGTCGACGCCCTTGTCGTGCAGCTCGGCCCACAGCGCCTCGGCGAAGACCATGTCGAATGCCTTGGACGCGCCGTAGGCGACCATGTTCGGTCCGCCGGCCAATCCGGCGCCGGAGCCGAAGATGACGATTCCCCCGCTGCCCCGCTCGACCATGGCGGGCGCGAAGTGGTGGCACAGTTGCATCGGCGCCATGCAGTTGCGTTGCACCATCGACTCGGCGGCCTCGATCGGATTGGCAAGGAACGGTTCGAAGTTCGGGTCGGCACCCGCGCAGTACACCAGGAAGCCGATCTCCAGGTCGGCGGTGGCCGCCGCGATCGCCGACGCCGCGCAGGGTTCGGCGAGATCGACGGCGAGGGTCCGCGTTTGGACGGATGTCCGCGAGTTGATCTCGGCCGCAACCCGATCGAGCACCGCCTGGCGCCGCGCCAGCAGCACCACGTTGACGCCGCGCTCGGCGAGTCCCGCGGCGAACGCGGCCCCCAGCCCGTCGGAGGCGCCGGCGACCAGCGCCCACGGTCCGTACTTGCTCGCGAATGTCACCTAGGCGCCCCCCACCGTGGTCAGCCGCACCTGGGTGTAGCGGCGGCGCGCGATGCGCCAGCCGGCGTCGGTGCGGACGATCTCGTCGTCGTAGAAGCCGATCGCGTTGACGCCGGATGTGTTGTCGGAGGCCATGATCAGGCCGTCGATGTAGGTCCGCGCGACGGCGCGGTCGCCGTCGACGGTGATGGCCAGATTGCTCAGCCGGTGCATCGTGTGCCCCGCCAGCGCGTGCACCTGCTCCATGAAGTCGGCGACGGCGTCGACCCCTTTCCACGCGCCGATCTCGCCGTAGTCGAGTTCGCAGTCGTCGGTGAACACGGTGCGAAACAGCGCCCAGTCGCGCCGGTCGATCCCGGTGGCGTAGCGCACCAGCAGCTCGGAAATGTCCTGGCGGTCTTCGCGTTCGGTCACTTGACGTCCCCGTTGGGGTGGACCACGATGCGCGGCGGCCCGTCGGACCTGCGGGCGAGGTCGAGTGCGGCCGGCACCTCGTCGAGGCCGATGACCTTGCCGACGCTGGGCAGCGGGTCCAGTCGCCCGGACGCGATGGCGTCCAGCGTTCCGTACCAGTCCTGCGGGTGGGGGCCGCCGCCGAATTGTATTGTGACGCCCTGCCGGGTGGCGGTGGTGATGTCCAGGGTGTCACCGGTATACCAGCCGCCCGCGCAGTAGATCCGGGTCGCCATCTCGGCGGATTCGACGAGCTGCTGGATCAGCCCGGCCGCGCCGACGCACTCGAAAACGACTGCCGGCCCGGGCAATCCGCGTTCGGCGCGGACGTCCCTGAAAGCATCGAACGGTGACTTGTCGGCGGGGTCGACGACGACGTGCGCGCCGAAGCGATCGCGGGCCAGCTCGCGGCGGTCGGACTTGTAGTCGGCCACGATGATCGGCTCGATGCCGCGGGCGGCCAGCGCGGCGACGGCCGAGAGCCCGATCGCCCCGGCGCCGACGACGATGGCGACCTCGCCGTCGTGCATCTGCGCGGACCTGACGTAGAACTCGCCGACGGCGAACGCGTCGGTCAGCGCGACGGCGTCGCTGGAGACGTCGCCGACGACCGGCTTGGCCGCCGGCTCCGAAACCACCAGCAGCTCAGCAAAACTGCCCTGCGCCTCGGGATGCTGGCCGATGATCCGCATGCCGGCCGCGCCGCCGTCGACCAGCCGAACCGGCATCGCCGTCACCCGCGCGCCGACGTCGAACTGGTCGGTGCAGCCGGGCCCGTGCGCGATCACCTCGCCGACGAACTCGTGGCCCAGCACGATGTCGCGATCCGCGTCGTAGCGCGAGCGCCCGGTCGGGTCGTCGATAGCCAGCTCCGGATGGTCCATGAAATGGACGTCCGACGCGCAGATCGCGGTGCTCAGGGTCCGCAGTAACAGCTCGCCCGGGCCGGGCTTGGGGTCCGGCGTCTCACGGACCTGCAGCCGGCCGTCCCGCAACACCACAGCGCGCAATCGTCAGCCTTAAACTTCTCGAATAATCGATATAGAATCTCGAATGTTCGGTATGACTGTAGGAATCCTTTCGTGAAGGAGTCAAGACATCCGCGGATCGCCGTCGGCACCGACCGCCCGGGTACTCGACGTCGTCGAGCTGCTGGCGCGGTCGCCGAGCGCGCGGTTGCGGTTCTCCGACGTCGCGCGCGAGCTCGACCTCACCCAGGCGACGGCGCACGCGATCCTCAAGACGCTGTGCGACCGCGGTTGGGCCAGCCGCGACCCGATCACCAAGACGTTCAGCCTGGGCCCTGCGCTCGCCGTGGTGGCCGCGCGGATGGACACCGCCCGCCCGCTGGCCCACGCCGCGCGTTCGGCGGCGCTGCGGCTCTCCGGTGAGGTCGGCTACGCCGGTTCGGTGGTCGAGCGCTTCGGCGATTCGCTCGTGGTCACGGCCTTCGAGGGCGATCCCGCCACCCAGCCGTCGGGCATACCCGGTGACCGGATCCCGTATGCGCCGCCGTTCGGGGTGGCGCTCGCCGCCTGGGACACCGACGAGGAACAGCGCGCGTGGATCCGCCGGGGTGCCGGCAGCAACGCCGATCGCGCGCGGCGGCTGGAACGCGTGCTGGAGCACACCCGCAAGCGGGGCTTCGACGTCGACTGGACCACGCCCGCGCTGGCGCAAGCCGTCCAGGTGGTCGGCACGCTGGACAGCAACGAGATGCCGACCCCGGTGCGCCACATCCTGGACCAGTTGCTCGTCGAGTTCACCACCATCGGCTTTCTCTCCGACGACAATCCGGGTCGACGCAAGCAGCCCGTGGTGACCATCGCCGCACCGGTTTTCGACCATCGCGGCCGGGTCGCCCTGATGGTCGCGGTGCACCCGCTGTGTCCCCTCAGCGCGCGGCAGATCGGCGTCATCGGCAAGAGGCTCACCGACGAAACCGCGGCCATCAGCGAATCCCGGCCGCGGGCCGAGGCGGCGAATCGCGCGGGGTAGGGCGGCGCACCGCCCCCTTGCGCGGCTCACCGCCCGCATTGAATGATCGGCCATGCGCAAAGACGGCGGCATCAATCGGTGGGAGCTGGTGACCTGTGCGCTCGCGGGGCACGTCACGTACGCGCCCGAGGAGGAGGCGCTGGCCGGCCGGCTGAGCGGTACCACCGGGCTGGGTGAGGTGTGGCGCTGCCTGCGTTGCGGTGAATTCACAGTCGGCGCGCCACACGCGCGCGGGCGCGCCGAGGATGCGCCGATGATCATGCGCGGCAAGGCTTTACGGCAGGCCATCATCATCCGCACCCTCGCGGTGGAACGCTTGTTCCGCGCGGTGGTGATCGCGCTCGCGGCCTATGCGGTTTGGAAGTTTCGCGGCGCTCGGGGCGCCATCCAGGCCACCCTCGACCGCGACCTGCCGATCTTCCGGGCGGCCGGGTTCAAGGTCGATCAGATGACGATCGTGCACGAACTGGAAAAGGCGCTGGCCACCAAGCCGTCCACCCTGGCCCTGCTGACCCTGATGCTGGCCGGCTACGCGCTGCTGGAGGTCGTCGAGGGCGTCGGCCTGTGGTTGCTGAAGCGCTGGGGCGAGTACTTCGCGGTGATAGCCACCTCGGTCTTCCTGCCGCTGGAGATCCACGACCTGGCCAAGGGCATCACGATGACTCGCGCGGTCACCTTCACCATCAACATGGCCGCCGTGATCTACCTGCTGATCTCGAAGCGGCTTTTCGGCCTGCGCGGCGGGCGCAAGGCCTACGACGAGGAGCGCCGCGGTGAGCAACTCCTCGATGTCGAACGCGCCGCTACCGCTTCGGGTGAATGAACACGCCCTCGGCTTCGACCGTGATGCCGCCCTCGTCGGCGAGGTGGCCGACGGCGAACGTCTTGACGCCCTCGGTGCGCTCGACCCGCGCCTGGGCGCGCAACGGTCGGCCGAGTGGTGTCCGGCGCCGGTAGCGCAGGGTGAGGGTGCCCGTGTAGGCGGGCCGTCCGGGCTGGTGGGCCGTGGCGCCCAGCACGTGATCGAGCACCAGCGCGCACACCCCGCCGTGGACGTGGTCCGGCGGGCCCTCGTACGCGGCCCCCAGGACGAACTCGGACCACACCAGCCCGTCCGGGTCGTGGTGGACGACCAGCGGCGGTGCCACCGGGTTGCGCACGCCGACCACGACGTTGCCCCACGCTATGGTCTCGCCGTCCGGCGTCAGCTGCACGCCGAAGGGTCCCGGCCGTAGCGAGGCGCTCAATTCGTCTGCGGCACTGTCGATCCGGGCCTTCGCCACTGCCACCGCCCGCGGGTCGGCTTCGGTGCGGATGCTGACCTCGATGAGCCTGCGGATCGATTCGGCCAGCGGCCCGTACACCGATTCGAGCCGGGCGAAGTCGGTGGCGAGCGCTTCGTCAGTCATATAGTCAACCTACATTTCGCCGGAAGCGGCCGAGGAGTGGAGACCTGGATGGGTACCTATGCGATCACCGGATCGGCGTCCGGGATGGGCCGTGAGACCGCAGACCGGCTGCGCGGCGAGGGCCACACCGTGATCGGCGTCGACATCAAGGACGCCGACGTCACCGCGGACCTGTCGACGCCGCACGGGCGACGAGCGGCCGCCGACGCCGTCCTGGCCGCTTCGGCGGGCCGGCTCGATGGCGCGGTGCTGGCCGCCGGCCTGGGCCCGGGCCCGGGCCCGGATCGTCCGCGCCAGATCGCCCAGGTGAACTACCTGGGCGTGGTCGAGCTGCTCGCCGCCTGGCGACCGGCGCTGGCGAGAGCCGAACACGCCAAGGCCGTCGTCGTCGCCAGCAACTCCACGACGACGGTCCCCGCGGTCCCCGGCCGAACCGTCCGGGCGTTGCTTGCCCACGATGCCGACAGGGCGGTGCGCTCGGTCAGGCTGTTCGGTAGGGCCGCGCCGACCATGATGTACGCCGCGTCGAAAATCGCCGTCAGCCGCTGGGTTCGGCGGCATGCGGTGCTGCCGGAGTGGGCGGGTGAGGGCGTGCGCCTGAACGCGATCGCGCCCGGGGCCATCATGACACCGCTGCTGGCCGAGCAGCTGTCGAATCCCACCGAGGCCAAGGCGGTTCGGTCGTTCCCGATTCCCGTCGGCGGGTTCGGCGACGCCCGGCACATGGCCGACTGGATGTGCTTCATGTTGTCGGACTCCGCCGACTTCCTTTGCGGCAGCGTCATTTTCGTCGACGGCGGGTCGGACGCGTATTTCCGGGCCGACGACTGGCCGAAACCGGTGCCGGCGCATCGACTGCTCGGCTTTCTGCGCCGGTTCAAAAGCGGCCCCAAGGGCCAGCCGGACGTGTGACGGGACCCCGCACCGGCCGCGGTTGTGCGCGACACCACAGCACCGCTTTTCGCGACGTTCATCAACGCGCGGCACATTGGTAAGGGAGACGCGATGAAATGCGATGAGTCGGCCCACCGGCCGAACAAGCGAAGGATCGAAATCGTGGCAACACCGCCGGCCCGGATCAACCAGGGCCCCGCCAACCGCGACGTCGTCGCCCCGATCAAGGCGCGGGCCTGCGACGCGCTGCAGGCCGTGCGCAGAAGCAAGCCGCGCCCGACGGAATTGCGCCTGATGCGCCGGGGTGCCGAACGCTGCTGACGGGTCGCGGCCGACGTGTTTGGATTGCCCCATGGCCGACACCGAACCCGAAACCATCGTCAAAGCCACCCGCGCGATCTCTGCCAGCGCGGAGCGGATTTTCGAGCTGATCGCCGAGCCGTCCAGCCAGCCGCGCTGGGACGGCAACGACAACCTGGCCTCCGCGGCCCCGGGTCAGCGCGTCCGCCAGGTCGGCGACGTGTTCAAGACGACCCTGACCAACGGCGCCGTGCGGGAGAACCACGTCGTGGAATTCATCGAGGGCAGCAAGATCGCTTGGTGCCCAGCGGAACCCGGGAAGCGGCCGCCCGGCCACCTGTGGCGCTGGGAGCTCGAGCCGATCAACGCCACCCTCACCAACGTGACCCACACCTACGACTGGACCGCGCTGACCGACCAGAGCCGGCTGGAGAGGGCCCGGTCGACGACGCCCGAGATGCTGCGCGAATCGATGGACAAGCTCGCCATGCTGGCCCAGGCCGCGGGGTAAGCCATGGCCCTTCCACCGCCGCGAAACGGCCGCGCCGCCATCGTCACCGGCGCCTCCTCGGGCATCGGCGAGCACTTCGCGGAGATACTCGCGCGGCGCGGGTACCAGGTCGTGCTGGTGGCCCGCAGCGCGGGCCGACTCGAAGAGCTCGCCGGGCGGCTGGGCCCGCAGGCGCACCCGCTGCCCGCCGACCTGTCCGACCGCTCCGCGCGGGCCGGCCTGCCCGACCGGGTCGCGGCGCTCGGCCTGACCCCGGACATCCTGATCAACAACGCGGGACTGTCGACCCTGGGGCTGGTCGCGAAATCCGTTCCGGAGCAAGAGATCAACCTCGTCGAGGTCGACGTGGCCGCGGTGGTCGACCTCTGCAGCAGGTTCCTGCCCGGGATGGTCGACCGTGGGCAAGGGGCCGTGCTGAACGTGGCGTCGATCGCCGCGTTCGGCCCGCTGCCCGGCCAGGCGGCCTACGGCGCCGCCAAGGCGTTCGTGTTGTCCTACACCCACAGCCTGCGCGGCGAACTGCGCGGGACCGGCGTCAGCGCCACCGCGCTGTGTCCGGGACCGGTGGACACCGGGTTCGGCGAGGCGGCGGGCTTCTCCAAGGAGGAAGCCGAGGCCGCCCTGCCCCGGATCATGTGGATTCCCGCCGAGCGGGTGGCCCAGGCCGGGATCGACGGTCTGGCCGCGGGCAAGGCCGTCGTCGTCCCCGGTCGCGTCAACCGGGTCGCGTCGGCCCTTTTCCGGGTCGCGCCACCAGAGCTGTTGTTGCCGTTGCTGTCTCGCGGCCACCCCGCCATGAAGCGCGGCTGAGGCTCAGCCGTTCTTGCCGCGCACCCACTGCACCGTGCCGAGCGTGTTGACCCGCACGCTGGCGAATCCGTTGTCTTCCAGGATGTCCGCGATCTCGTCGTCACCGAACGCGTGCGCCCCCGCGTTGGGCAACATCTGCCACAGCCGGGCCGCGCGCCCGGCCGTGGGGACCATGATGGCCAGCCGCCCGCCGGGCCGCAGCACCCGCGCCATCTCGGCGAGGGCGGCCGCCGGGTTCGGGATCAGCTGCAGCACCGCCAGCGAGACCACCGCGTCAACGGTGTTGTCGCGCAGTGGAAGTCGCTGCGCGTCGGCCCGGATGAACCCGACCCGCGGGCCCGCCTCGTTGCGGACCGCCCGCGCAAGCATCGGCTCGGAGATGTCGACGCCCAGCGCCAGCCCGCCCGGGCCAGCGGCGCGCGCCAGCGACGACGTGACGTTGCCCGGACCGGAGCCCACGTCCAGTGCGGTGCCGCCGGGCGGGATGTCGAGCCACTCGACCGGGTGTTGCCAGGCGCTGAACAGCCGGCGGGTAAGGGCCTGGACGTTGTCGTAGAGCATCGACCCGATCGGCGATGCCCAGGCCGCCTGAATCGGGCCGGTGTTTTTCGGGACGGCGTCGTCGCCGGCGGTGCCGAGCAGATCGAGATAGCCCTTGCTGACGTCGGGGTCCGCCGGCGGATCGGCGAGGAGGTCCAGCGCCCGGCGCAACGCGGGAGGCAGCGAGACGTGCACGTCGGTCATGGGTGTCCCTTCGGTCAAACACCAAGCTGTACGCCACAATTGATCGCAGCCTACGCGAGCTTCGTTAACGGTTGACGACGGCGTGCTCGCGCACCAGGGCGCACAACCGCCACTGGCCCGGCACGCCCTTGAGCGCGCTCTCGCCGCGGTCGGCGAACCGGTGCCGCGACCCGGTGACGATGTCGCGCACCGTCGAGGACACCAGCACCTCGCTGGGCCCGGCCAGCGCCGCCACCCGCGCACCGATGTGCACGGCCATGCCGGCGATGTCGTTCTTCAGGGCGCCGCGCACCTCCACCTCACCGGCGTGAACGCCCACCCGGACCTCGATACCGAGCACCCGCACCGCGTCGACGATTTCGTCCGCGCAGGCCAGCGCGGCGCTCGGGCTGCTGAACGTCGCGACGAATCCGTCTCCGGCCGTGTTGACTTCGCGCCCGCCGAACCGCTGCAGTTCGTGACGCACGATGGTGTCGTGGTTGTCCAGCAGGTCGCGCCAGCGGCCGTCGCCCAGCGTCGCGGCGCGCTCGGTGGAGCCGACGATGTCGGTGAACACGATCGTCGTGAGCAGACGCTCGGCGTCCGAACCGCCGCGCATGCCGGTGATGAACTCTTCGATCTCGTCGAGCATCGGCACGGTGTTGCCCACCCAGTACAGGGTGTCGTCGCCCGGTAGCTCGACGAAGCGCGATTCGGCGATGTGCTCGGCGAGGTATTGACCGTGCGCGACCGGGGTGAATTCGGAGCCGGCGCGATGCACGATCAGCGTCGGGGCGGCGATGCGCGGCAGCCTGTCGCGCACGTCGGAGCGCCGGATGGACAGGATCATCGCGCGGGCCATGCTCGGGGACGCCGCGCGGTTGCCGGCGGCGTCCCACCAGGCGCGGAACGCGTCGTCGCCGGCGACGCTGGGCGCGATCATGCCGAGCATGTCGAAGCCGTGCTCGACGGCATCGGGGTCGATCGCGACCGTCGTGTACGGGTCGAGGTCCTCGATCCGGGCGCCGATCGGGTAGTCGGGGGCGTACAAGGTGCGGGCCGCGCCGTTGATGATCACCAGGCTGCTCACCCGTTCCGGGTAGTCGGCCGCCAGCACCAGCCCGGTCATCGAGGTGAAGCCCGGCGCCACGATCGTCGCCCGCTCGCACCCCACGGCGTCCATGACCGAGACGACGTCCCTGGCCCAGAATTCGGGCCCGATCATGTCGACCGACGGCACCCGCGACGACAGCCCGATCCCGCGCTGGTCGAGCCGGATCACCCGGGCGAAGGACGCCAGCCGGCGGTGGAAGCGGTACATCGACGGCTCGGCGTCGACCGAGTCGATCGGGATCGACGGCCCGGGCAGCAGCACCAGGTCGATCGGCCCATCGCCGAACACCTGGTAGGCGATGTCCGTGTCGCCGCAGCTGGCGTATCGGGTTCGCGGTGTCCCTGAAAACCCAGGCACGAGCTAAAGGCTAATCCAGGCCCCCGACAACCCGGAGCCAAGCGTCAACCGCCGAGGATCGGCACCAGGTAGCGGGCGCCGTACTCCCGCACGGCCGCGGGATCGGACGTGTCGAGCCGGTCGGTGGGGAACACGATGATGCCCAGCGCAACGCGCAGCAGGATGTCGGCGATGTTGGCCAGGTCCGGATCGGGGATCCGGCTGCCGCAGCGCCGCAGGGTGCGGGCGATCCCGTCGGCGAATTGGCCGATCGGAAACGCATGCGACCGGGAGAACATGCCCAACAGCTCGGGTTCGCTTTCGACGATCCGCGAATACAGCGGCGAGTCTCCGACCAGGCGCACCCCGAGCGCGAACGCCTCGATCACGGCCTGCCGCGGGTCGCAGCCCGCGGTGGCCTCGTCGAGCGTGGCGAAGAACAGCTCGGCCTCGCGGCGCACCACGTGCGCGAACAACACGTCCTTGGTCGGGAATCGCCGGTAAACGGTGCTGCGGCTGACCCCGGCGCGGGCGGCGACGTCCTCGATGTTCGCGCGCCGCACGCCGTAGGTCTCGAAGACGGCGCGCGCGGTGTCCAGGATGGTGCGCTCGAGGTCGGTCTTCTCGGCGAGGTTGCCGTCGGGGCTGCCGTTCTGCATGGATGCTATCTTGACACAAAGATACGCATTTGTTTCTGTGATTCACAACGGGGGTATGCGTGGGGGCGAGGAGGTTGAGGTGACGGCACAACGGGACTTCGACATCGGGGTGCGCGAGGCGGTGCCCATGCCGGTGGACGACGAGGTCGCCGACGCAACGCCGCGCCTGGGGCCCGACTCGTTGATCTGGAAGTTCTACGGCGATCACCGCACGCAATTCTTCGGGTTCCAGCGCACCGCCGGTGTGGAGAACTGCATCGAGCAGCTCGCCCAGGGCGTGCTCGATCACTCGGTGGTGTTCAGCGACACGTTGGGCCGCGCCAAGCGCACGGCGCCGCCGCTGATGAAGACCGTCTACTCCGACGAGCCGCACGAGTGGGGCCGCAAGGTGCGCGACTTCCACAAGCCGATCAAGGGCACCATCAGCGACGGCTCGAGGTATCACGCGCTGAACCCCGAGTTGTTCTATTGGGCCCACGCCACGTTCGTCGACCAGGTCATCTACATCACCGACACCTTCATCCGGCGGCTGTCGCGGGCGGAGAAGGAGCGGATCTTCGACGAGGGCAAGGTCTGGTACGGCCTGTACGGGGTCAGCGACCGCGGCCAGCCGCAGACCTACGACGAGTTCGTCGCCTATTGGGACGACATGCTGGAGCGATTCGTCCCGCACAAGACCGTGCTGTACGGCACCGGCTACATCAGGAAGGGCATCCCGGGGCCGCGCTGGATTCCCGGGCCGGTCTGGAGGATCCTGTCCGCGCCGATCAACGTCTACACCCGCCTCGTGCTGGTGGGCACCCTGCCGCCGCAGATGCGCGCGGTGTGCGATCTGGCGTGGGATGAGAAGCGGGAGAAGCGATTTCAGCGGTTCGCGGCGGTCATGCGCGCGCTGAACCCGCTCGTCAACCGACTGCCGGTCGCGCTCATCTACCTGCCCTGGGCGGCGGCGGCGTGGCGCCGGGCGGGTGTCGACCCGCGCAAGCTGCACAACCGTCGCCCCGTCGAAGCCTGACGCGGCCGCCGAACTCCGGGGATTGCTGCCCGCCGCCAACACCTGCCAGAGTTGTTGCGGTTCGGACGACGACGGAGGTGCGGTGATGCAGCTGACAGACAACACGGTGCTGGTCACCGGAGGTGGCACCGGGATCGGGCGCGGCTTGGCCGAGTCATTGCACAAGCTCGGCAATCGGGTGATTATCGCGGGGCGACGCCGTGAGGCATTGCGGGAGGTCGCCGAGGCGAACCCCGGCATGCGGGTTCTGGCGCTGGATCAAGGCGATGCCGCCGATATCAGGCGCTTCGCCATCGAGCTGACCGACGGCTATCCGGAACTCAACGTCCTGGTCAACAACGCCGCCATTCAGCGCGTTGAGGACCTCACTTCCAGTGGCCCCGGAACGGCGGAGCTGACCGTCGCAGTCAACCTGCTGGGCCCGATCCGGCTGACCTCGGCGCTGCTGCCGTCGCTGCTGAAAAAACCGCGCGCGGCGATCGTCAACGTATCGTCGGGCCTGGCATTTGTGCCCAGCGCGCTCACCCCGACCTACTGCGCCACCAAGGCGGCGCTGCATTCCTACACCCAGTCGCTGCGTTTTCAGCTCCGCGGGACGTCGGTTCAGGTGATAGAAATCGTTCCGCCGCACGTGCGGACGGGGCTGCAGCGCGGGCGGGGATTCGACTCAGAGGACCCCAGGGCGATGCCGTTGGATGAGTACATCGCCGAGACGATGAGCCTGTTGCAGACGCAACCGGATGCCGACGAGATCATCGTGGAGCGTGTCAGGCCGTTCCGGTTCGCCGAGCGCGACGGTGTTTACGACCAGGTTTACCCCGCCCTCAACGAGGCGATGATGGCCGCACTCGAGCGCGCCGGCGGTTGACGAGGACGCGCTGAGAACGAGCCTTGACCGGCCTACCGTTTGGGCTGTGGACGCGGTCTGGTAGCTGTAGGTTACGAGTCGAGTGGGGTGGGACGGCAGCGCCACCAGGACTTGCCATTTCGGTGAATGCGGTGAAGGTGAACGTAGTAGCAGAGGCCCTGAAGACGGCCACCGACCGGTTGGCCAACCCGGCGCGGATATCGGATCCCGACAGGCTGCGCGCCGCCGTGTGCGGCAAGACCGTGCTGGTGACCGGCGCGTCCTATGGAATCGGCGAGGCGACGGCGCGCCGGCTGGCCGCGGCGGGGGCGAAGGTGCTGGTCGTCGCGCGGTCCGCGGAACGGCTCGACGACCTGGCGGCCGCGATCAACGCCGGCGGCGGCCGCGCCGTCGCCTACCCGACCGACCTCACCGACGAGGCCGCCGTGACCGCGCTGACCAAGCAGGTCACCGAGGACCACGGCCCCCTCGACATCGTGGTGAGCAACGCGGGCAAGTCGTTGCGCCGGTCGCTGCACCAGCAGTACGACCGGCCGCACGACTTCCAGCGCACGATCGACATCAACTACCTGGGGCCGATCTGGCTGCTGCTCGGGCTGCTGCCGGCGATGCGCGAACACGGCGGCGGCCACATCGTGAACGTGTCCAGCGTCGGCGTGCGCGTCGTGCCCGGGCCGCAATGGGGCGCCTACCAGGCGTCCAAGGGGGCGTTCGATCGGTGGCTGCGCAGCGTGGCGCCGGAATTGCACGCGGACGGCGTCGACGTGACGTCGGTCTACTTCGCGCTGGTGCGCACCCGGATGATCGCGCCCACCCCGATCCTGGGCAGGCTGCCCGGCCTGTCCGCGGATCAGGCCGCCGACGCGATCGCCAAGGCCATCATCGACCGGCCCCGCAGCAACGAACCGCCCTGGCTACGACCGGCCGAGCTGGCCTCGGTGCTGCTGGCCGGGCCCGCCGAGCGCGCCGCGAGGATCTGGCACCGCCGGTTCTTCGCCGATTCCGGCGACCGGGAGGACGCCTCGTGACCGACAGCGTGGTCGCCACGACGGCGCGGGCGCTGGCATCGTCGGGGCTGCTGAGCCCGCCCGCACCCGTCGGCGTGCTGCGCCTGGCCCGCGAGGTGTACCGCGGCGGCACGAACCTTTACACCCTGCTCGCCGTCGCGGCGGCCCGGTGGCCGCGGCGCACCGCGATGATCGACGACGACGGCGCCGTCACCTACCGCGAGCTGCAGTCGAAGACCGAGGCGCTGGCGCGCGAGCTCGCTCGCGCGGGTGTCGGATCGGGCCAGGCCGTCGGGGTCATGTGCCGCAACGGACGCAACTTCGTGGCGTCGGCCTTCGCCGCGGCCCTAGCCGGCGCCGACGTGGTCCTGGTGAACACCGAGTTTCGCACCGACGCGCTGGCCGGCGCGCTCAGCGCACACCGGATCGCAACGATGTTCTGCGACAACGAATTTACCGATCAAATACACCGCGCCGACGAATCCATCAACGCGATCGACCCGGCGGCCGTCGAAGCGCGGCCCGGCGAGCCCAGGCCCAAGGTCGTCGGCTCGGGCCGACTGGTTCTGCTGACCTCGGGCACCACCGGTGTGCCGCGGGGCGTCCCGCGGGTCCCGAAGATGAGGCTGGGCGTAGGCGTCGGCATGACGCTGCTCGAGCGCACCGGGCTGCGGGTCGGGACGCGAATGGCGGTGGCGGTGCCGATGTTTCACGGGCTGGGGTTCGGCATGCTGATGATCACCGTGAGCCTGGGCGGCACCGTGCTGACCCACCGGCGCTTCGACGCCGAGGCCACCCTGGCGCGGGCGTCGCTGCAGCGCGCCGACGCGATGAGCGTGGTCCCGATCATGCTGGCGCGCATCCTCGATCTGCCGGAGCGGGTGCGGGCGCGAAACCCGTTGCCGTCCTTGCGAGTCGTGATATCCAGCGGCGACCGGCTCGACCCCGGCCTGGCGCGCCGGTTCATGGACGCCTACGGCGACGTCCTCTACAACGGCTACGGTTCCACCGAGGTCGGCATCGGCGCCCTGGCCACCCCGACCGAGCTGCGCAACGCCCCGGAAACCGTGGGGCGCCCGGTGGCGGGGTGCCCGGTGCGCATCTTCGACAGGAACGGCAGGCCGGTGGGGCCGCGCGTGACCGGGCGCATCTTCGTCGGGGGCGAACTGGGTGCCAAAGGCTACACCGGTGGCGGCGCCAAGGCCGTCATCGACGGCATGACCAGCACGGGTGACATGGGCTACCTCGACAATTCGGGCCGGCTGTACATCGTCGGCCGCGAGGACGACATGATCGTCTCCGGCGGTGAGAACGTCTATCCGCGCGCGCTGGAAAACGCGCTCGCCGACCATCCCGACGTCGCCGAGAACGCGGTCATCGGCGTCGACGACGAGCAGTTCGGCCGGCGGCTGGCCGCGTTCGTGGTTCCGCGCCCGCAGCGCGACATCGACGAGGCGGGGTTGCGGGAGTACTTGAAGGGCAAGGTCTCTCGCTTCGAGCAGCCCCGCGACATCCACGTCGTCGACAGCATTCCGCGCAATCCCGCCGGCAAGGTCGTGCGCAGCCAGCTGTCCAGTTAGCCACCCGGACGGCGCGACATTTACTCGCCGTCCTCCTCGCCCTCCTCGTCCTCCTCGTCCTCCTCGGCGACGCCGACGGTCTTGGCCAGCCAGTTGGGTGCCAGCGCCGAGATCGCGGTGGCCCCGCCCGTGGCGCCCAGCACGCCCGTCCAGGCGACCGGACCCAGCGGCGTGCAGCCGAAGAACTGGCTGATGACCGGGGTCTGCACGATGCCGACCAGCACGCCCGCGCTGCCCAGCGCCGTGGCCACCACCAGCGGGCTGTGCCGCCGCGTGAGCAGGGTCTGCGCCAGCTGCGTGGTCACCAGCGCCGTCAATCCCATTGTCGCCGTGCGGCGTTCGCTGCCGGGCGTCCAGCGCCCGATGGCCCAGGCGGCCGTCGCCCCGGCGGCCGTGACGGCGCCCCGGGTGACGATCTGCCGCATCAGGGGAGCGTCCAGGGAGGGGGTGCGCCCGGTCAGCACCAGGCGGCGGTGCTGGCGCCGGGCCTCCTCGGCCTCCTCGTCGGTCGCGTACTCGGCCTCGTCGGGCTCGACGTATTGCGACGTGACCGCCACCGCCAGCGCGGGGAACATGTCGGTGAGCAGGTTCACCAGCAGCAGCTGACGGGTGCCCACCGGGGCCCGGCCCTGACCGAGCGCCGTCCCGATGATTGTGAACAGCACCTCGCCGACGTTGCCGCCGACCAGGATCGTCACCGCGTCACGAACGCCGGCCCACATGCTGCGCCCCTCGACCAGCGCGTCGAGCAGCACGCCCAGATCCTCGTCGGTCAGCACGATATCGGCGGCCCCGCGGGCGGCCGACGAGCCGCGACCGCTCACCCCGATGCCCACGTCGGCCATCCGGATCGCGGCGGCGTCGTTGGCGCCGTCGCCGACCATCGCGGTCACCCGGCCGCAGCGCTGCAGCGCGGCAACGATCTGCACCTTCTGTTCGGGGCTGACCCGGGCGAACACCTGGACGTCGGCGACGAGCTTGGCGCACGCATCCTCGTCCAGGCCGGCGAGCTCGGCGCCGGTCACCACCCGCGCGTCGGCGGGCATGCCCAATTGATGGGCGATCGCGCGTGCGGTGACGGGATGATCGCCGGTTATCAGCACCACGTTGCGGTCGAGGTCCTCCAGCTCTTCGATCAGCGGGCGCGCCGACGCCCGCGCGGTGTCCGCCAAACCCACATAGCCGAGCAGCTCCAGGTCGACGGCGGCGGCGTCGACGGCATCCGCGTCGGTCTCCTCGTCGTCGGTGGTCCCGTTGTCCCAGCCGCGCCGCGCCACCGCCAGCACTCGCAAACCCCGCTCGGCGAGGCTGCGCACCAACGATTCCGCGTGCTCGCGGTCTCCGTCCGGATCGGCGAACCGGCAGCGCGGCAGGATCACCTCGGGAGCGCCCTTGAGCATCAGGATCGGCGACGACCCGTTTGTGTTGAGCGTGCCTATCGCGGCCGCGAAGCCGCGACTGGACTCGAACGGCACCTCGGCGAGCACCGTCCACTCCGAATCGCCTTGGCCGGGCAGCGAACTCGCGGCGGTGAGGATGGCCTCGTCGGTGGCGTGCGCGTGTCCCTGCCCGTCGTGGGGTTGCGTGGAGGCCCACGCCGCCGCCTTGAGCACGCTCACGGACCGCGGATCGGTGTTGTCGGGGAAGGGATCCCGCGGATCGGCCGCTTCCGGTACCGCGCACACGACGCGCAGCCGGTTCTCGGTGAGGGTGCCCGTCTTGTCGAAACATATGGTGTCGACCCGGCCCAGCGCCTCGATGGTGCGGGGGGCCCGCACCAGCGCTCCGCGCGCCGTCAGCCGCTGGGCGGCGGCGAGCTGGGACAGGGTGGCCACCAACGGCAGGCCCTCCGGGACCGCGGCCACCGCGATCGCGACGCCGTCGGCCACGGCCTGCCGCAGCGACGCGCGCCGCAGCAACGCCAGGGCGGTCACCGCGGCGCCACCGGTCAGCGTCAGCGGCAGGACCTTGCTGGTGAGCTCCCGCAGCCGGGCCTGGACGCCGGCCGACGTCTCGACGTCGGCGACCGCCGAGATCGCGCGGTGCGCCGCGGTGCCCACCCCGGTGGCCACGACGATCGCCCGGGCGTGTCCCGCGACGATCGTGCTGCCCTCGAACAGCATGCTGGCCCGGTCGGGATCGTTGACGGCGACCGGGTCCACCTGCTTGTCCACCGGCAGCGACTCGCCGGTGAGCAGCGACTCGTCGACCTCGAGGTCCTCGGCCATCAGCAGGCGCGCGTCGGCGGGCACCACCTCCGGCGCGGCCAGGTCGATGACGTCGCCGGGCCGCAGCGACTTGGCCGACACCGTGGCCGTGCGGGTGGCGTGCCGGGCCGCCTCCAACCGTCGGCGCGTCGTCGCGACCGCCGGGACGACCACCCGGCGCACCAGCTGGTCCTGCTCGGCGAACAGCTCGGCGGCGGCCGCCTCGGCCCGTAACCGTTGCGCCCCACCGGTTATCGCGTTGACGGTCATCACCCCGGCGACCAGGAGCGCGTCGATGTTGCTGCCGACGATCGCGGACGCGGCCGCCCCGACGGCCAGGATCGGGGTCAGCGGGTCGGCCAGCTCGGCACGCGTGGCGGCGGCCAGCCGCGCCACGCTGCTCAGCGGTCCGCGCAGCGGCGCCAGCGCGGGGCTGTAGGACAGGTCGTCGAGGCGGCGCCGCCACGACGGCGTGCCCGGCTCGACCGCCAACGGCCGCGCGCCGCCGGCCAGCCGCGAATAGACGATCTCGGGGTCCAGCGCGTGCCAGGCGGTTAGCGGCTGCGGGGTGGGATCGGGTAGCCGCAGCACCCGGCCGGCCGAGAAGGTCCCGGCCAGCAACGCCGTCGCCGCGGCCGCGTTGACCGGATTGAGCCAGCGGCGAAAGGTGACCGGGTTGGCGGTCCTGTCCTGCTCGCCGGTGACCAGCAGCAGCCCGGCCAGCGTCGTGCCGCCCTGGGCGAGGTGCACGGCCGATTCGCTGGCCGACCGGGCCACCGGGATCGCCGACAGGATGCGCACCGCGTCGGCCAGGTCGGTGCCCGTGATGATGTCCGCGGTCCACGCCGTGGCGGCGCGCGGATCATCAAGGGCCACACCGACATCGGCGATCGCCAGGGCGGCCAGCGTGTCGGTCGACGCAAAATCGCGGTGCAGCGCGGTGATCAGCAGCACCGGTCCCCGATCCGCCCGCAGCTCGCGCACCAGATTCAGCAGCGGCGTGCCGGGCGGATGCGTCGCGCCGACGCTGGCGGTCAGGTCCTCGGTGCCGGCAACGTGGCGCAAGACCACCCGGGCGCCGGTCCGGTTCGCGGTCTGAAACAACGGGATCGCGTAGGGGTCCACCTCCCAGCCGACGTCGACGCTGCCCACGCATTCGCCGTCGACGATCAGCTCGGCGCTCTCGCGGCCCTGGGCCGGGGTGGCCGACGGGCCTTGCACCGGAACCCATCTCAGCCGCGCGCCGGTCGCCGGCAACTCGTCGGGGTCGGGCTCGGGTGCCTCCTCGCCATGCAGCAGCGCGTCGGCGACCTCGTAGACCCGGTCGTCGTCCCAGCCGGGCGCATCCCCGCGGGAGTGCAGGACCGCGCGGTGGTCGCCGCGCAGCGCGGCGCCGTCGATGACCACCACCTTGACCCGGTCCAGGCGCCGCAGCGCGCCCGGATCGAGGACCAGCTGACCGGAGTTGGCCAGGCCGCGACCCAGCACCGCCGCGAACGCCTGCCGGCCCATGTGCGCCGCCCTCGGCACCCCGGCCTCGATCGCGCCGGCCGCGTCCTCGGTGCCGCCGCCGGCCACCAGCGCGCTCGCGGCGGCGATCAGCGAGCCGTTCGCCGCGGAATCGACGTAGCTTTCCACCGGGCCGGCCATCGAGCCCTTCGCGGTGTCGATCGCGGCGTCGATGGACCCGCCGACCACGACGTGCGACGCCTCGCCGGCCGCCGCTGCGGCCCAGCTGTGCCGCGGCGCCTGCGACTTGGCGCCCGCCGACGAGATGACGGGCACCACCGGGGCCTGGGGCCGCTCGGGCGAGGCGAGGTGGGGTTCGCGGTCCCGCCACACGCGGCGGTGAGCCGTCGCCTCGGAGAGCTGAAGGGTGCGTTGCGTCAGATCGAGCAGCGGGGTTCCGACCGCCTGGGTCAGCCCGTTGGCCGCCGCCGTCGTCGCGGCGAGCGCGATGTCGGCGCCCACCCGGCCCAGCCGCGACTCCAGGATCGACACCATGCGCGGCTGATGGTTGATCAGGGCCGCGGCGGCCCGGGTGGTCTGCGGCGCGGCGGGCAGGCGGGTGACCCAGCCGGTGACCGCGGCACCCACCGCGACCACGTCCATCGCCGCGGCTGTGAGCGGCACAAGGATCGCCAGCGGGTTGCCCGGGTCGGCGAACGGCGCGGAACGGGGCGCCGAGCCCGGCCCCGACGAGGCGATGTCGGCGGCGATGGCGGAAACCGTTTCCCGCACCTCGTCGAGGACGGCGTCGTGGTCGGCCTCGTCGGAGAGCTCGAGCACCAACCGGCCCAGCGACCCCTCGACATGGGCCTTGGCCACGCCCGCAATCCTGCGAACCGGCTCCTCGACCACCGCCGCGTATTCGTGCCAGCGGGGAAAGGGCAGCAGCGGATCCAGGTCCAGGTGCACCCGCGACCCGCTGCGCCAGCGCACGGGCGGGGTGACGCCGTTCGGGGAACCGTTGGGGGAACCGTTCAATCCGAACGCCCGGCCCGCCGAACTGGTTACCGAGTGCACCACCGGGCCGGCCAGCTCCACCACCGGGGTGGCCAGCATCTGCACGGTGCCCGCGGCGTCGGCCGCGGTCGACACGCCGGCCCGCACCACCTGGGCCGCACCGCCGGTGACGCCAGCGACGACGCTGGCTACACCCGGAATCCTCATCTGGTCACCCTTCGATCACCTCTACCGCGCCTATACTCCTGGCGTCTCGAGGGCCTGTCCACATATCGCCTCGACGGCGCGCCGTGGGATGGCGGCGATGACTGTGGCGGGCTTACCTACTTTGGGGCAATCCAAACGCGGTGAACGACGCGCGTCATCGATGCATGGGGCATAAAGCCCCATGGCGCGTTGACTTTCGGCCGGCCCTGCAATCCACGTAGGCCACTCCCACGCGGGCCGTATTCCTCTCGTTCGCGGCCGTCTCCCCGGCGAACATCGGAGTCGGCCACATCAAGTACCTAAATATCGAGGGGGGAGCATCACCATGGCCACACTCATCAATCAACCGCCGGCCGGCAACCCCGGTTACCCGTCCTACCGGCCTTACCCGCCCTACCCGCCGGCCATGCCGTGGCCCGGACAACCTCCCAGGCGGCCCTGGTACCGACGTCCGGGACCCCTTGTGGCCCTGGTCGCGAGTGGAATTCTGGCCTTGTCCGCGGCCGGCTTGTCATTTGACAACACGCCGCCGCGGCCGTCGTCGGGGTCGAGTTCTCCCACAACCGGCGTCGTAGCCGCGCCGCCGCCGCCCAGCACCGTCACACTCACACCTACCCCGCCGCCGATGGACGTCCAGTTGCGGGCGTGGCTGGCCGGCACGCTGGAGCCGATCCAGGAGCTCCGGGGCGCCTTCCAGCGAGTCAGCGTCGCGGCGGAGAACAAGGACATCGCGGGCGTCGGCGCGGGCTGCCGCGACGCCTACGCCGCCAACGCGGAGTTGCAGCGGAAAATGCCTTCGCCGGATCCCGCGCTGAATGTCCCGCTGCAGCAGGCGATCAGTGACTACGACACCGGCCTGCACTACTGCATCACCGGCGTGCAGGACTATGACGTCAACGAGTTGAGCCGCGGCGGGACCTTCGTCCAAGAGGGCAACGCCTACATGGAGCAGGCCGTCGAGATCCTCAAGCGGGACCTGTCCGACTCCAACCTGGTGGCGTAGTCGGCGCCGGATCCCAACGGTCCCAACGACATACGGCCGCCCAAAGCAAGAGTGCGCGGTAGCCGTCCAACGGCTACTCGCGCACTATTGGGCTTGCGAAGATTTCGCTTTACAAGATCCGGTGGTTTGCCCTGTCCACCTGATAGCCGGCCGGGAAGGACTTCTCGATGACCTGCAGCTGGTGGTCCACCCTGGACTCGAGCTCGAGAACTACGCAGCTGTCGCCGAGAGTCTTCGATTCGAGGACGATGTACCGCTGGCCGCAATCGGTGATCGGGTCGCCCGAGTGCAATCTCTCGACGGGCACTGACTCCGGGGTTCCGTTCTCCTCCATCCATGACACGTTAGGTCAACTCCGCGGATCAGGGAATAGTTCTCCCGCCGGGCGTCAGGGCGTGTCGGCCCCGGGCTGCTTGAAGAACACGCTCACGCGGGCGATCAAACCGTCGTCTCCCTGCTCGAACAGGATGCATTCCGGCCAGGTGGTGGCGACGCCGTCGATCACGAACGTCTCGCTCAGTTCGGCGAAGGACAGCCGGCCGTCCACACGCGAGACCCGCTGGACCTGCAACCGATGGCCCTGCAGGTTGGTGCAGACCTTGCGCAGGTAGGCCACGTAGTGCGCCTTGCCGTCGACGCGGTCGCAGAACGGGCCCTCCCGGGTCAGGCCCTCGTCGGCGATGGTGTCGGCCAGCCCATCCCAGTCGTGGGCCGCCAGGCAGTCCAGGTAGCGCTCCACCACGCCGGTGCCGATCTCAACTGCGTTGCCCATGGCGTCTACGGTAAGCCGCGCCGGGCTAGGTTGTCTCCCATGAGCTGGTGGACCGCCCACGCCGAGCGGACGATGACCGAAGACGTGCCCGCGCCGCCCGATCGGGTCCGCGACTTCTACGTGGACCTGAACAACATCAAGCTGGTGCATCCGCTGATCGTGTCCGTGGAAGCGCTGTCCCGCATCGAAACCCCCGACGGTTACCGGCAAAGCTATCGCGTGGTCGACCGAATCCCGTTGGGGCCGTTCGTCATCCGGACCACCTATCGCGCGCGGCTGCAGGTGCCCGCCGTCGGCGACGTGTTGACCGAGGCCGACCAGTCCCCCGGGGTGCGCCTGCGGGGCACGGTGAGCTTCGAGCCGGCCGGCGGCGGCACCCGGGTCACCGAGCGAATCCGGATCGCGGCGCCGCGGCCGCTGGCCGCGGTGACCACCCGAGAGGCGGTCAAGGCGCACATCGCGATGCTGGGCGGCATCCGTCGCCACTTCGAATCCGCTTGAGCGGGATGCGTCAATTCACCGCTTGACCCACTCCGAATTCAACGCGGACTCCGACAGATACTTCGTCGAACTCCATCCGCCGTCGACGACGATCGTTTGGCCGTTGATGAAACTGCCCCCCGGCGAGCACAGGAACGCGACGGTGCTGGCGACGTCGTCGATGGTGCCCAACCGCTGATGCGGCGTCATCTCGGTGTTCATCTTGCGGAATCGCTCGTCCTGCAAGCGTTTCTCGACCATCGGCGTCAGCGTCACGCCGGGCGCGACGGCGTTGCAGCGGATGCCCGACGCCCCGTACTGGCAGGCGATGTGGGTGGTCAGCGCGGTCAGCCCGCCCTTGGCCGCGGAGTACGCGCCGCCGCGCAGCCCGCCGACGACCGCGAACGTCGACGTGAGGTTGATGATCGCCGACCCGGGCCCCATGTGCGGCAGCGCCTCTCGGGCGAGCCGGAACGGGGCGCGCAGCATCAAGCCCAGGAAGTAGTCCAGCGTCTCGTCGTCGGTTTCGTGTAGCGGCTTGGGGCTGCCCACCCCGGCGTTGTTGATCAGGAAGTCGACGTGACCCCACCGAGTGACCGCCGCGTCCACGATGCGTCGCGGCGCGTCGTCGTGGGTCAAGTCGGCGGCGACCGTCGCGACGCGATCCGGATCCCCGACGGCCCTTTCCAACTCGGCCAGCCGGTCCCGGTCGCGGCCCGTGCCGACGATCGCCATGCCCATCCCGGCGAGTTTCGTCGCACACCCGAGGCCGATGCCGCTGCTTGCTCCCGTGACGATTGCGACCTGCATCTCACCCATCCTGTGTCTGTGTCGACGCCTGCATCAGAGCCGCCCGGATCCGATGCTTGAGTATCTTCCCCGCGTCGTTCTTCGGCAGCGCGTCCCAGATGACCACCTGTTCCGGCGCCTTGAACTTCGCGACCCCCTTCGCGGTCAGGAAAGCGAGCAGGCTCGCGACGTCCGGTCTCGCCGCGCCCGCGGGCACGATCACCGCGCAGGCCCGCTCCCCGGTGCGCTCGTCCGGCAGCCCGACGACCGCGATCTCGGCGATGCCGGGATGCTCGGCGAGCAGGTCCTCGACCTCCTTCGCCGAGATGTTCTCGCCGCTGCGGATGATGACGTCCTTGGCCCTGCCGGTCACGACGAGGTACCGGTCCTGCTGGTATTCGACCCAGCGCCCGAGATCCCCGGTGCGGAAAAACCCCTCGGCGTCAAACGCGTCGGCGTCGTGCTCGGGATGCCGGTAACCCAGCAGCATCTGCGGGCCGCGCACGCGGATCTCACCGTCGCCGGCCGGGGCGGCCTCGTGCGTGACGAGCTTGATCTCCGCGATGCCGGGCCGCCCGTCGGTGTCCGCGGCGCGGTCGGCCTCGTCTCGCCCCGGTGCGCCGATGGTCGAGACGGGCACCTCCGTGCAGCCGTACACCCGGGTGACGACCGCCCGGTCGAAATACCCTGCGGCGCGGCGGATCAGCGAGGGCGAGACGGCGGCGCCGCCGCAAATGAACACCTTGAGATCGGGCAGCCGGGTTCCGGCGCGCTCGGCGGCGGAGAGCAGCTGCTGCAGGAACGGCGTCGCGCCGGCCATGTGGGTGCACCGCTCGCTGTTTATCAGGGCCACCGCCGCGGCGGGGTCCCACCGGTCCATGAGCACCGCTGTGGTGCCCAGCAGCAGCGGGCATTCGAACGCGTAGATCGAGCCCCCGATGTGGGCGATCGGCGACGGGACGAGAAACGTGTCGCCCGGGTCGACGGCCCAGTGGTCGCGGATCTGGCAGATCAACGCGTGCAGCGAATTGTGGCTGTGCAGAACGCCTTTGGGGCGGCCCGTGGTGCCGGAGGTGTACAGGACCATCCGCACGGAGTCGGGATCCAGCGGCGGCGGCGTCGACGCGCCCGAATCCTCGAACAGCGCCGCATACGGCGTGTGCGGACCGCCGGTTTCAGCGCCGCGCAGCACCACCACCTCCGGTGCGGAGGCCATCGCCGCGGTCACCCGGTCGAGCATCGCCGCGAAATCGTGTCCGCCGAATCGGTGCGGGACGAAGATCATCGCGGTTTGCGCGTCCTCGAGGATGAAGCGCAGGTCGTGGTCGCGCAGCGACGGCAGGATCGGGTTCACCACCATCCCGGCCAGCGTCGCCGCCAGGTAGACGACGGCGGCCTCGTGCCAGTTCGGCAGCATGAACGACACGACGCTGCCGGGCGCCATCCGCGCCAGCAGGGCGGACGCCAGCCGGTCGGCCCGGGTGTACAGCGTGGCGCAGTCCAGCCGAGTGCCGTTGTCCACCAACACGGTTCGCCGCGGCGACGTCTCCGCCGCCGCGCGCAGCGCATCGGCCAGCGTGGTGTGCACAAAGAGCCCGCGCCGGTAGGCCTCCGCGGCGCTCGGCCTAATCATTCACGCGGCGCATGGTCATCGCATACCGAAAGCTCGACGACAGGTGAGTGTTGATCGTAACCTGGGCGACCTCACCGTCGGAGGTCTTGTAGGTGCGCCGCATCTGCAGGGCGGCCGTCCCGGGCTCGGCCCCGAGCCCGTCGGCGAGTTCGGGGGAGAGCAGCACCGCGGCGATCTCCTGATGCAGTTCGGCGATGGTCACGCCGAACAGGTCCTCGATCAACGGAAAGATCGGGCCGGCGTGGCGCTGCAGCAGCCTGCCGACGGCGGCGAACGTGCGGCTGATGTAGTACTCCGTTCGGCACAGCGGCACCGGCGCGCCGTCGGGTTGCCGGTAGCCGCACACGGACAGCCACTGTGTGCCGGCCTGCAGGCCGGTCCGGGCGGCGAGCTCGTCGTCGACCGTCACCATCGCGCTGGACTCGATGTTGAGCTGCGCGCCGGCCGCGAACGCGAGCAGGTCGTCGATCGACATCACGTCCTGCGCATAGGAACTGGACGCCGGCCGGGGAACCACGCGGGTGCCCGCCCGGGGTCGCGACGCGACGAGGTTGTCCTCGCGCAGCCGCCGCAGCGCCTCGCGAACGGTGTAGCGGCTGACCGCGAACCGCTCGCACAACTGGTGTTCGGTCGGCAGCCGCGAGCCCACGGGATAGACGCCGTCGACGATCTCCTTGCGCAGCGTGCGCGCGATCTGCAGGTAGCGGTGCTCGCTGGAGACGGCCTGGGTCATCAGCGGCCGTCCCGTGACCGGCGCACGGCCAGGACGCTGCCGTCGCCGTCGGCCGAGACGTAGAGCGTCCCGTCGGGCGCGGCGGCGATGCCGGCGAAGGGGCCCTGGGGCCCGGAGAACGGCGGCATCCCCTTCAGCGGCTTGGGCACCACCCCCGGTGGCGGGCCGACCGGCAGGCCGGACGCGATGGTGCTGCGCACGTTGGTGTCCAGGTCGACGGCGATCAGCTCCTTGGCGCCGGCGTCGACGATGTAGAGCACCCGGTCGCGTAGCAGGATGCCTTGCGGGCGTTGCAGATCGGCGACGACGGTGTCGGTCCTCGACCCGTCGACCCGAACGACGGTTCCGGCGCCGGCCTCCGCCACCAGGCACGCCCCGTCCGCGTCGATCGCGACGCCGACCGGGTCGCGCAGGCCGCTGGCCAACACGTCGAGGCCACCCGACCGTACCGACAGCAGCCGGCCGGTGCCCAGTTCGGCGACGACCACGCCGCCGGCACCGAGCGCGACACCGTACAGCTGGTCGAAACCGTCTGCCAGCACCTCGCTTTCGCTCGCCGCCGGGCGGTAGCGGGCGACCTGGCCGCCCGAGGTCGTCACCACGAATTCGCCGGGCCCGCTCGGCGCGACGCCGCGCAGGAATCCGGGATAGCCGGGGCTGAACAACATCCCCACGGTCCGCAGCGACCCGTCGGGTCCGGCGGCATAGAAGTAGGTGCCGTCGGCGATGTAGAGCTGCCCGTCGTGACCCACGGCCAGATCCAGCGGCCAGTTCAGCCCGCCGGGCAGCACCGTTCGCGTCGTGCCGTCGGGCGATATCTCGGTGATCTCCCCGGTGAAGTTGGACACCAGCACCTTCTCGCCGACGAACGCGCAGTTGTCCAGGCCCGGACTCAGTTGGGCCAGCACCCGCCGTTCGCCGCCGCGCGGATCGATGCGCAGCACCTGTCCGCTGGCCACCTGGGTCGACACGATGTGGCCCCGCGCGTCGAACTTCACCGAGTCGGGCACGCCGAGATCGCTTGCGACGCACTGTGGTTCGCCGCCGTCGGGATCGATGCGCCAGATCTCGTTGGCGCCCATCACCGGGAAGTACAGCAGGCCGTCCGGGCCGACCTCCATCGCATTCGGCGAGGGCACGTTCTCCAGCAGCACCCGCGACGGCCCGCCGCCCAGATCGAGCTCCAGCAGGCGCCCGCCCTCGCGGCATTCGCCGATGAACAAGCGGCCCCGATGAACGGTGATGCCGTTGGCCGACGGGACATCGTCGCGCAGCACCCGGGTTCGGCCCGCGCTGTCCAGCGCGCTGACCCGGCCGTCCATCACCTCGGTCGCGTAGAGGTTGCCGCTCGCGTCGAAGGCGACGTCGTCGGGCGCCACGATCGCGCCGCCCTTGGCGCTCACGGTGACCAGTTGCCCGGTGCGGGGGTCCAGCGCGCTGATCTGACTGCCGGTCACCTGGGCGATGTAGACGCGACCGTCCGGGCCGGTGCGCAGACCGTTGGCGCCGAACAGGCGGCTCGGGGCGGTGACCCGCTCGAGTCGCCAGCCCGGCGCGACGTCGACCGGATGATCCACCGCGTACCGCGACGTCCGCGAGGACACGGCCTGCGAATTGGACATGTCTCGCCGAGATCCTTCCCGCTAGCCGGAAGTGCCCAGTTGGGGCTGGACGTTATCAAGCCCTGCTAGTCCAGACAATAGCCGACGGGGAATCGGCACCGCCCTTGACAGGCGTCTTCACCGATGGGAATAGTGTTCTCCAAGGGGCAGAACCCAATATATTGTCCGGACAAAAATGCCAGGGGAAAGCAGGTCATGGAAGATCTCCTCGGGCTCGACGGTCGCATCGTGGTGGTCTCCGGCGCCGGCGGCGGCGGCATCGGCACGACCGTCACGGCGATGACGGCCCGCGCGGGTGCCACGGTGATCGCGGTCAGCCGGTCGAAGGAGAACCTCGACGAGCACGTCGTCCCGCTGGCGCGGCAGGGCCTCGCGGTCGTGCCGGTGGCGGCCGACGCGTCGACCGACGAGGGCATCGCCGCGGTGATCGAGCAGGCCCGGCGCGCCAACGGCAGCCTCTACGGCCTGGTCAACGTCGCCGGCGGGGCCGACCCGTCCACGTGGATGCCGTCGACCCGGGTGACGCGCGACGACTGGCGCAAGATCTTCACCGACAATCTCGAGACGGCGTTCTTCATGAGCCGCGCGGTGGCGGCCGAACTGGTCGCGGCCGAGCTGCCCGGGTCGATCGTGTCGATCTCCTCGATCAGCGGCATGAACACCGCGCCGTTTCACATCGCCTACGGCACCGCCAAGTCCGCGATCACGGCGATGACCCGCACCATGGCGCTCGAGCTGGCGCTGGCCGGAATCCGGGTGAACGCCGTGGCGCCGGGCGTCACCGAGACCGCCGCCTCCCGCGCCTACGTCGACGAGGACCCGGACCGGGACCGGCGGGCGATCGCGATGGGCCGGCGCGGACGTCCCGAGGAACAGGCCGGCGCCATCCTTTTCCTGCTCTCGGAGTTGTCGAGCTACGTCACCGGCCAGACGCTGCTCGTCGACGGCGGCCTCGACCTCAGATGGAGCCACCTCGGCGCCGACAACACCTCGCTGTTTCTCAAGGACGAATCCTTCCGCGCTGCCATCAGGAGGATGTGATGACCGACACCGAAGTCCAAGCGGCCGAAGAGCTTTCGAAGCCGATGACCATCGGCGTGGAGGCCTACATCAGCGAGGAGTATGCCCGCGCCGAGCGGGACCGGCTGTGGCGGAAGGTCTGGCAGCAGGTCGGCCGCGTCGAGGAGCTGCCCGAGGTGGGCAGTTACCTGACCTACGACATCCTGGACGACTCGATCATCGTGGTCCGCACCGGCGCAAGCGAATTCAGGGCACACCACAACGTCTGCATGCACCGCGGCCGCCGGCTGATCGACACCCCCGAGGGCGCGAAGAACGCGTGCGGGCGCACCCGCAAGTCGTTCGTCTGCGGGTTCCACGGCTGGACCTACGGCCTGGACGGGGCGTGCATTCACATTCGCGAGCAACAGGATTGGCGCGAGGCGCTGACACCGGACAACACCCACCTGCGGCCGGTCAAGGTCGACACCTGGGGCGGCTGGCTGTGGATCAACATGGACCCCGACTGCGAGCCGCTGGCCGACTACCTGTTCCCCGCCGCGAAGATCCTCGACCCGTTCGGGCTGGAGAACATGCGCTACAAGTGGCGCAAGTGGCTGGAATTCGACTGCAACTGGAAGGTCGCGATGGAGGCCTTCAACGAGACCTACCACGTGTATACGACGCATCCGGAGTTCAACAAGTTCGGCGAGTTCAAGGGCTGGGCGAAGGCGCAGGGCAAGCACAGCAACATCGGCTACGACGCCCCGGAAGACATGGAGGCCACCAAGTCCAAGATCCGCCTCGGCACCGGCGCCGACCCGCGCGTGTCGACCGCGGAGATGCAGGTGTACACGATGGAGGAGACCAACGCCACCACCACCCAGACCCTCGTGAACGCCGCCAAGCGACTGGTCGACGAATTGCCCGAGGGCACACCGGCCGACAAGGTCCTGGAGCACTGGCTCGCGTCGGCGCGCCGTGACGACGAGGCCCGCGGCGTCATCTGGCCGACCATTCCGTCGGACATCCTCGGCCAGGCCGGCACCGCCTGGCAGATCTTTCCGAACTTCCAGATCGGGCAGGGCCTGACCAGCGCGCTGTGCTACAGCGCGCGGCCCCACCCCAGCTACAACCCCGACAAGTGCATCTTCGAGGTGTCGGTGTTCGAGCTGTTCCCGAAAAGCCAAGAGCCCCGGACGGAGTGGGAGCATACCCCGGTCGGCGACCCCCGGTGGCGCTCGGTCCTGCCGCAGGACTTCTCGAACATGGCCGCCGTGCAGCAAGGGATGAAATCCCTTGGCTTCCCCGGCACCAAGCCCAACCCCTACCGCGAACGCAGCACCGTCAATCTGCATTACCAATTGTCGAAGTACATGGGTACCGGCGAACCGCAGGAGCTCACAGACAGATGACCATGTTCGAAACGTGCGGACCCACGCAGACGCCCGACGGCATCGACATCGAAGCGCTGCGGGAAAAGTACCTGTTCGAGCGCGACAAGCGGCTGCGCCCGGAGGGCTCGAAGCAGTACCTGGAACTCAAGGACGAGTTCGCAGACCTTTACGAGGTCGATCCCCACACGCCCGTGGCGCCGCGCGCGCCGATCGACGAGAACATCGACGTGGCGGTCCTCGGCGGCGGCATCGCCGGCCTGCTGGCGGGCGCGTACCTGAAGAAGGCGGGCGTCGACGACGTGCACATTATCGAGATGGGCGGGGACTTCGGCGGCGTCTGGTACTGGAATCGTTTCCCCGGAATCCAGTGCGACAACGACGCCTACTGCTACATACCGATGCTCGAAGAGCTCAATTTCATGCCGTCGAAGAAGTTCGCCGACGGCGCCGAGATCTACGAGCACTGCCGTCGCATCGCGAAGCACTTCGGGCTCTACGACGGCGCCATCCTGTCCACCCAGGTTCGCACGGTGCGCTGGGACGAGACGATCAAGCTCTGGCGGTTGACCACCAATCGCGGCGACGACATCCGCGCCCGGTTCGTGGTGATGGCGCAGGGCTCGTTCAACCGGCCGAAGCTCCCCGGCATCCCCGGCATCAAGGACTTCAAGGGACACATGTTCCACTCCGCCCGCTGGGACTACGACTACACCGGCGGGGACGCCAACGGCGGGCTGCACAAGCTGCACGACAAGCGCGTCGCGCTCGTCGGCACCGGCGCGACGGGCGTGCAGCTCGTCCCGCACCTGGGCCGGGACGCCAAGCACCTCTTCGTGTTTCAGCGCACGCCGTCCTCGGTGGACGTGCGGGGCAACGAGCCCACCGACCCGCGGTGGGTGGCGTCGCTGCGGCCCGGCTGGCAGGAGGACCGCAAGCGCAACTTCCACCGCTGGTCGCCGTTGGGGGAGGGGGCGGTGTTCGACGAGCCCGATCTGGTGTGCGACTTCTGGACGGAGCTCGGGCGCAACCTGACCGCGCGGATCGCGGCGTTCGACGATCCCACGTCGCTGACCATCGAGCAGATCATGGCCATCCGCGAGGAGGAGGACTACAAGGTCATGGAGCGGCTGCGGCGGCGGGTCGCGGACCTCGTCGAGGACCCGGAGACCGCCGAGGCGCTCAAACCGTACTACCGGTTCATGTGCAAACGGCCGTGCAGCAACGACGAATACCTGCCCACGTTCAACCGCCCGAACGTCACGCTGGTCGACGTGTCGGAATCCAAAGGCGTGGAACGGCTCACCGAGAACGGGATCGTCGCGGGCGGCGTCGAGTACGAGGTCGACTGCGTCATCTTCGCCAGCGGTTTCGAGATCACCACCGACATCAGCCGCCGCTACGCGATCGACGCGATCGAGGGCCGCGACGGCCTGTCGCTGTTCGATCACTGGCGCGACAGCTACAAGTCGCTGCACGGCATGACCAGCCGCGGCTTCCCCAACCAGTTCTTCACCGGCTTCATCCAGGGCGGCGTCGCGGGGAACACCACCGCAATGCTCGAGCAGCAGACCGAACACATCGCCTACATCATCTCCGAGGCGATGGCGCGCGGCGCGACCACCGTCGAGCCCAGCCAGCAGGCCCAGGACAACTGGGTCAAGACGATCCGCGAAACCTCCGTGGACGCCACGGAATTCGCCGTCTCCTGCACGCCCGGCTATTACAACAACGAGGGCGGCGGTGGCGGCGAGGGCATCCGCTCGGCCATCGGCGACCCGTACATGCCGGGCTTCTACGTGTTCGACGACATGCTCAAGGCCTGGCGCGCCAACGGCGACCTCGACGGTCTGGTCCTCGGGGATGACTGACTTGAACTCCTTGAACTTCGACGGCCGGGTGGCGGTCGTCACCGGAGCCGGCCGCGGGCTCGGCCGCTCCTACGCCCTGCTGCTCGCGTCCCGGGGCGCGAAGGTCGTCGTCAACGACGCGGGGGGAGACCTCGCCGGCGACGGCACCGATCCCGGCCCGGCCCGGGACGTGGCGCGCGAGATCGCCGCCGCCGGTGGGCAAGCCGTCGCCAGCATCGACTCGGTCGCCACCGCGGCCGGCGGCAGGGCCATCATCGACGCGGCGCTCGACGCCTACGGGCGCGTCGACATCCTCATCCACAACGCCGGAATCGTGCGCTACGCGCCGCTGACGGAGATGAGCTACGAGGACTTCGACGCGGTGCTGGACGTCCATCTGCGCGGCGCGTTCCATGTGCTGCGGCCCGCCTTTCCGGTCATGTGCGACGCCGGGTACGGGCGCATTGTGCTGACGTCCTCGATCGGCGGCCTGTACGGCAACCACAACGTGGCGAACTACGCGGCCGCCAAGGCCGGCGTGATCGGGCTGTCGGACGTCGCGGCGCTCGAGGGCGCCGCCCACGGCGTGACATGCAATGTGATCGCGCCGGCCGCGGTGACGCGGATGGCCGCCGGCATCGACACCTCGGCGTACCCACCGATGGTCCCGGAGCTCGTCGCGCCCACGGTGGGCTGGCTCGCGCACGAAACCTGTTCTGTGACAGGGGAGGTGTTCATCGCGCTGGCGGGCCGGGTGGCGCGGGCGGTCATCGCCGAAAGCCCCGGCGTGCATCGGCCCGCGTGGACGGTCGAGGATGTTGGCGGGCATCTCGACGCGATCCGCGATGCGTCTCATCCCGTCGTCTTCCCCGTCGTGCCGGACGGCCACGGCGACCACATCCGATACAGCTTCTCGATGGCCGCCCAAGCCGCTCAGGGGGCGGGCCATGCCTAGCTCGGTTCGCGCTCAATCCCTTCGCCGACCGTGGGTGAAACGCACGAAATTCGCGGAGAATTCGTGCGTATCCCCCACGCTCGCCGGGGCCGGCGGCCGGGGCGTGCTGCATGGCTGACTCGAGAACGGGGCCGCTGGCCGGCGTGCGGGTGATCGACCTCACCGCGATGGTGATGGGGCCCTACTGCACGCAGATCATGGCCGACATGGGTGCCGACGTGATCAAAGTCGAACCGCCGCAAGGTGATAACACCCGCTACATCTCGGTCGGTCCCGCGCCGGGGATGAGCGGCGTGTTCGTCAACGTCAACCGCGGCAAGCGCAGCGTCGTCCTGGACCTGCAAACCGACGCCGGGGCCCGGGCGCTGCGCGCGCTTGTCGAGACCGCCGACGTGTTCGTCCACTCGATGCGCGCCAAGGCGATCGCCAAGCTCGGCTTCGCCTACGACGACGTCGCCGCCATCAACCCGGCGATCGTCTACACCAACTGCTACGGGTACGGGCGCCGCGGACCCGACCGCGACCGGCCCGCCTACGACGACACCATCCAGGCCGAATGCGGCCTCCCGGCAGTGCAACAGCAACTCACCGGCGAGGCCGACTACGTCGGAACGATCATGGCCGACAAGGTCGCCGGGCTGACCGCGCTGTACGCGACGACCATGGCGCTGTATCACCGGGAGCGCACCGGTGAGGGCCAGGAGGTCGAGGTCGCCATGTTCGAAACCATGGCCTCGTTCATGCTCGTCGAACACGCCAACGGCGCGCTGTTCGACCCGCCGCTGGGGCCGGCGGTGTATCCGCGCACCGTGGCGCCCAACCGCCGCCCGTATCGCACCAGTGACGGCCACATCGCCGCGCTGATCTACAACGACAAGCACTGGGAGGCCTTCATCGGCGCCGTGCGGCCGCCGTGGGCCAGTGAGCTGTATTCGACGCTGGAACAGCGCGCACGCCAGATCGACACCGTCTACGGGCTGGTCGCCGAGACGATGAAACAGCGCTCGACCGCAGAGTGGCTGGCGCTCTTCCGAGAACTCGAGATACCGGCCGCACCGCTGAACACGCCCGGCGCGCTGTTCGACGACCCGCACCTGAACGCCGTGGGCATGTTCGAGACCGTGGACACCCCACACGGGCCGGTGCGCTTCCCGGGCGTGCCCACCTGGTTCTCCCGGACACCGGGACGCGTCGCGGGCCCGGCGCCGGAGCTGGGCGCCGACACCGCGGAAGTGCTCGCCGAAATTGGGGCGAGCAGTCCCCCGCAAGCGGGAGGTGCCCCCAGCAAAAGCACCCGAAATACCCTGTCAGAGGGTGCTTTTGCGTCTGCTCGCGAGGGAAGGGACTTTTGACCATGGCCGTGCCCGTCTACAAGCGCATCCTCGACCTGTTCGAGGCCGAGGGCGTGAACACCTTGTTCGGCATCCCGGACCCGAACTTCGTGCACATGTTCGCCGAGGCCGACGCCCGCGGGTGGTCGGTGGTCGCGCCGCATCACGAGCTGAGCGCGGGCTTCATGGCCGAGGCGGCATCGCGGATGACGGGCAAACCCGGACTGTGCATCGGCACGCTGGGCCCGGGCATGGCCAACATCGCCGGGGCGATTCAATGCGCGAAGGTGGAGAATTCACCGGTGATCTTCCTCGGCGGTCAGCGGGCCCGCATCACCGAGCGCCGGGTCCGGCGCGGTCGCATCCAATTCGTCCGGCAGGAGCCGCTGTTCGCGCCGTCGGTGAAGTACAGCGCCTCCATCGAATACGCCGACCAGACCGACGAGATCATCCACGAGGCGATCCGCCGGGCCATGTCCGGCACACCCGGCCCGGCCTACGTCGAGTACCCGTCGCACGTGATCCTCGAGGAGCTCGACGTGCCGGATCCGCTGCCGCCCAACCGGTACCGGCTCGTCAACCAGACCGCGGGCGAGCGCGAGGTGGCCGAGGCGGCGAGGCTGATTCGGGCGTCGAAGAGCCCGATCCTGTTGGTCGGCCACGGCGTCCACACGTCGCGCACCGGCGCGGCGGTCAAGGAGTTGGCCGACCTCATGGCCTGCCCGGTGATCCAAACCTCCGGCGGCACGTCGTTCATCGACGGTCTCGAGGACCGCACCTTCGCCTACGGATTCTCGCCGGCGGCCGTGGAGGCGGTGGTCGAGTCCGATCTGTGCGTCGCGCTGGGCACGGAGCTCGGCGAGCCCAGCCACTACGGCCGGACCCGTCACTGGGCGCAGAACGACGCGAAGCGCAAATGGGTTCTGGTCGAGCAGGATCCGGCGGCCATCGGCGTCAACCGCCCCATCGACGTCCCCCTGGTCGGTGACCTGCGCGGGGTGGTGCCCCAGCTGGTGGAGGCGCTGCGCGAGACCCCGAGAACGCCGTCGGCCGATCTCGACCGGTGGATCAAGTCGGACGCGGCGGAGCTGGCGCAGCTCGCCGAGAACGCGCCGACGGGCCGGACGCCGGTGCACCCGGCGCGGTTCGTCGTCGAGGCCACCAAAGCGTTTCCGAAGGACGGCATCTTGGTCCGCGACGGCGGCGCGACCGTCATATTCCAGTGGACCTACTCACAAGCCAAACCGCGCGACGTCATCTGGAATCAGAACTTCGGCCATCTCGGCACCGGCCTGCCGTACGCGATCGGCGCATCGGTCGCCGAGGGCGGCAAACGCCCGGTGATGCTGCTGACCAGCGACTCGGCGTTCCTCTTCCACATCGCCGAGCTGGAAACCGCTGCACGGCAAAATCTTCCACTGGTATGCGTGGTGGGTGTCGACCATCAGTGGGGTCTCGAGGTGGGCGTTTACAAGCGCACCTTCCCCCAGCCGTCGCCGCAGCCGGGGGTGCATTGGAGCAAGGACGTCCGCCTCGACAAGGTCGCCGAGGGCTTCGGCTGCCACGGCGAGTACGTCGAGAAGGAGGACGAGATCGGCCCGGCGATCCGACGAGCCTACGCGAGCGGCAAGACGGCCGTCGTGCACGTCTGCATCGATCCGAAGGCCAACTCCGAGGAGATGCCCAAGTACGACGAATTCCGCACCTGGTATGCCGAAGGAACCCAGTAACGAGAAGGTGATGTCATGCGCGAATACCTGAAGTTCTACATTGACGGGCGCTGGGTGGACCCGGCGCGGCCCAACACGTTTGACGTCGAGAATCCGGCGACCGAGCAGGTCTCCGGGAAGATCTCCCTCGGCTCGGCCGCCGACGTGGACGCGGCGGTCCAGGCCGCGCGGCGCGCGTTCGCCGGCTGGTCGCTAAGCAGTCGCGAACAACGCCTGGACCTGCTGCAGGCGATCCTTGCCGAATACGGCAAGCGGTCGGGCGATCTCGCCGACGCGGTCACCGAGGAGATGGGCGCCCCGCCGTCGCTGGCCGCCGGCCCGCAGGTGCAACTCGGGCTCGGCCACCTGATGACCGCGATCGACGTGCTGAAGAACTTCCAGTTCGAGGAGCAGCACGGGGAGACGCTGATCGTCAAGGAGCCGATCGGCGTCTGCGGGCTGATCACGCCGTGGAACTGGCCGCTCAACCAGATCGCGTGCAAGGTTTACCCGGCGTTGGCGACGGGCTGCACCATGATCCTGAAACCGTCTGAGGTGGCGCCGTTCTCGGCCTACGTCTTCACCGAGATTCTGGATGCCGCGGGCGTGCCGGCCGGCGTGTACAACCTGGTCAACGGCGACGGCCCCGGCGTCGGTGTGGCCCTGGCGGGCCATCCCGACATCGACATGGTGTCGTTCACCGGATCCACCCGCGCCGGCATCGAGGTGGCCAAGAACGCCGCCCCGACGGTGAAACGGGTGACCCAGGAGCTCGGCGGCAAGAGCCCCAACATCGTCCTCGACGACGCGGGCTTCGCCGACAGCGTCCGCGCCGGCGTGGTCAACATGATGCCGAATTCCGGGCAGAGCTGTAACGCGCCGTCGCGCATGCTGGTGCCGAATTCGCGCATGGACGAGGCGATCACGATCGCGCGCCAGACCGCCGAGCAGGTGAAGGTGGGCAGCCCCGACGACAAGACCGCGATCGGGCCGGTGGCGTCGAGGGCACAGTTCGAGAAGGTTCAGCGCCTGATCCAGCAGGGCATCGACGAGGGCGCGACCGTCGTCGCCGGTGGCCCGGGCCGGCCGGCGGGGCTGGACACGGGCTACTACGTCAATCCGACGGTCTTCGCGAACGTCACCAACGACATGACGATCGCGCGCGAGGAGATCTTCGGGCCGGTGCTGTGCATCCTCGGCTACGACGACATCGATCAGGCCGTCGAGATCGCCAACGACACCGATTACGGCCTGGCCGGCTACGTCTCGGGCGCCGACCTCGACAAGGCGCGCGAGGTGGCCCGCAAGATCCGCGCCGGCTGGGTGACGATCAACCACGCCTTCGACTTGAACGCGCCGTTCGGCGGTTACAAGCACAGCGGCAACGGCAGGGAGTGGAGCGAGGCCGGGTTCCACGAGTACTTGGAGGTCAAGAGCACCTTGGGCTATGCGCCCCAGAAGGGATGAGACACGGATGTTTTCGGCAGTTTTGATCGAAAAGGGCTCGGAAACTGGGGCGGCGCAGACGGTCGGGGTCACCGAGCTGGACGAGGCGCAGCTGCCCGACGCGAACGTCGGCATCGACGTCGAGTACTCCACGCTGAATTACAAGGACGGCCTGGCGATTACGGGTAAATCGCCCGTGGTGCGGAAGTTCCCGATGGTGCCCGGAATCGATCTGGCCGGCGTGGTGACCGACAGCAGCCACGCCGACTGGAGCAAGGGCGACCGCGTGGTGCTCAACGGGTGGGGCGTCGGCGAGACGCATTGGGGCGGGCTGGCCCAGCGCGCCCGGCTCAACGGTGACTGGCTGATCCCCCTGCCGCCGGAGTTCACCACCCGCCAGGCGATGGCGATCGGCACCGCCGGCTACACGGCCAGCCTGTGCGTGGATGCCCTGCTGCGACACGGGGTTTCGCCCGAGCAGGGCGAGATCCTAGTGACCGGGGCGACGGGCGGCGTCGGCAGCGTTGCGATCGCGTTGCT
This sequence comes from Mycobacterium sp. NGS26, assembly GCF_059813025.1. Lineage (NCBI taxonomy): Bacteria > Bacillati > Actinomycetota > Actinomycetes > Mycobacteriales > Mycobacteriaceae > Mycobacterium > Mycobacterium sp. NGS26. The sequence continues at coordinate 212,644 of NZ_JCALDU010000004.1, read as the reverse complement.
GAGCGCGGCCGGGTTCAAAGTCGCCGCGGCGACCGGAAAGTCGTCGGAGGAGAAGTTCCTGCAGCAACTCGGCGCCGTGACGGTGCTGGACCGCGCCGAATTCGGCGCGGCCGGCAAGCCGTTGCAGAAGGAGCGATGGGCGGGCGTGGTGGACACCGCCGGCAGCCACACCCTCGTCAATGCCTGCGCGCAGACGCGGTACGGCGGCGCGGTCGCCGCCTGCGGGCTGGCCCAGGGCATGGACTTCCCGGCGACGGTCGCGCCGTTCATCCTGCGCGGCGTTTCGCTGCTCGGCATCGACAGCGTGATGGCGCCCAGGGAGCGGCGCCTGGCCGCCTGGCAACGGCTGGCGCGCGACCTCGATCCCGGTGCGCTGGATTCCATCGCCCGCGAGATCGGGCTGGGCGAGGCGATTCCCGCGGCCGGGGAACTCATGGACGGCACGGTGCGCGGCCGCATCGTCGTCGACGTCAACCGCTGAGGAGAGCGCTGATGGCCGAGCTCGATTTGTCCGACGTCGATCACCGGGTCGGCAAGCCGGTCGGCGGTGGGCAACTGTGGGACCCGTGCAGCTCGTCGGACATCCGGCGGTGGGTGATGGCGATGGACTACCCCAACCCGCTGCACTGGGACGAGCTGTTCGCCCGCGACTCGAAGTTCGGCGGCATCGTGGCGCCGCAGTCCATCGCGGTGGCCCTGGACTACGGGCACGGCGCGGCGCCCGCGTGCGTGGGCCACATTCCGAACAGCCACTTGATCTTCGGTGGGGAGGAATGGTGGTTCTACGGCTGCCCTGTGCGGCCCGGCGACAAGTTGTTCCAGGAGAGGCGGTTTCACGACTACAAGGTGACCGAGACCAAGTTCGCCGGCCCGACGATGTTCTCGCGCGGCGACACCGTCCACACCAACCAGCACGGCACCCTGGTGGCGCGCGAGCGTTCCACCGCGATCCGCTACCTCTACGAGGAGGCGACCAAGCGCGGGATGTTCGAAAACCAGCTCGGTGACATCAAACGCTGGACCCAAACCGAGCTCGAGGAAGTCGAACGGCTGCGGCGCGAGTGGCTGGAGTCCAACCGCTTGGGTGTGTCACCGCGCTTCGACGAGGTGAAGGTCGGCGACACGCTGCCGCGCCGGGTGATCGGTCCGCACAGCATCGCCAGCTTCACCACGGAGTACCGGGCGTTCCTGTTCAACATCTGGGGCACCTTCGGATGGGTCGCGCCGCCCGGCATCGAGGATCCGTGGGTCTATCAGGATCCGGGCTGGGGCAAGGACTTCGCGTTCGACGAGGAGGACGCGAAGATCGACCCGCGCAAGCGCGACGGGCTCTACGTCGGCCCGTCGCGCGGGCACATCGACGCCGACCGGGCCAGCGAGGTCGGGATGGCTCGCGCCTACGGGTACGGCGCGACGATGGGCGCATGGTGCACCGACTATCTGGCGTACTGGGCGGGCCACGACGGCATGGTGCGCCACTCCAGGGCCGACTTCCGGGCGCCCGCCTTCGAGGGTGACGTGACCTATTTCGACGCCGAGGTCGTCGACAAGCAACCGGAATCGACCTGGGGTGTGCCCCTCGTGCAGGTCAAGCTGCGCCTGACCAACCAGAACGGCGACATGCTGGTGGGCTGCACGGCCGAGGTCGAACTGCCGTTGTAGACGGTTGTAGCCATGGCCGACGAGACGGATTCGGAAGCAGCGCACCGCCTTTCGATAGTGACCGGGCCGCCGCTGGCGGATGAGCCCGGGCTGGGGGCGCTCACCCTGCCCGGTTTCCTGCGCGAGGTGACGCGGGCGTACGGCGAGCGGGAGGCGCTGGTGTGTCGCACCGCCGCCGGCGTGGTCCGCTGGACGTACACCGAGCTGTGGGAGCGCGCGATGCAGGTGGCGCGCGCGTTGCGCGCGTGCGGGCTGGGCAAGGACGGCCGGGTCGGCGTGTTGATGACCAACCGGCCGGAATGGCTTGCCGCCGTGTTCGGTACGTCCCTGGCGGGCGGGGTGGCCGTCACGCTCAGCACGTTTGCCACGCCGTCCGAGCTCGACTACCTGCTGCGGGCCTCCGCCGTTTCGGTGCTGCTGTTCGAGCGCAGGGTGCCGTCGAAGGACTTCGCCGCCATTCTGGCCGGGCTGCAACCGGCGCAGTACCCGTTCCTGCGCCGACTGGTTTCGGTCGGCGAGCCCGCGCCGGGCATCGAAACCTGGGACGAGTTCCTGGCGTCCGGTGACGGCGAACCCGGCGAGCTCGTCGAGGCGACGGCCGTGGCGACACAGCCCAGCGATGCGGCCGTGCTGTTCTTCTCGTCCGGCTCCACCAGCAAGCCGAAGGGCATCCTCAGCGCGCATCGCGGGGTGTGCATCCAGCTGTGGCGGTTCCGGCGGATGTACGGGTTCACCCCCGACGATCACGTCCGCGGCTGGACCGCCAACGGATTCTTCTGGTCCGGCAATTTCGCGATGGTGCTCGGCTCGACGCTGGCCAGCGGCGGGGCCCTGGTCCTGCAGTCGACCTTCGACGCCGCCGAGGCGCTCGAGCTCATCGCCGTCGAGCGGGTGAACTTCCCGTTCGCCTGGCCCCACCAGTGGGCCCAGCTGGAAGGCGCGCCCAACTGGGACAGCGTCGATTTGAGCAGCGTGCGGTTCGCGGACTACAAGACCCCGATCGCGCACCATCCCACCGTTTCGGGCGAGTGGCACGAGCCGGGCCACGCCTACGGCAACACCGAAACATTCACGATCACAACGGGTTACCCCGCCAACACCCCGCCCGAGGTGCACGCGGACAGCTTCGGGGTGGCGCTGCCCGGCGTGACGCTGAAGATCACGGATCCGCTCACCGGCCGCGTCGTCGCGTGCGGCGAGGCCGGCGAGATCGGCGTCAAGGGGCCCACCCTGATGCTCGGCTACATCGGCGTCCCGCTCGACGAGACGCTCGACGCCGAGGGCTTCTTTCCCACCGGCGACGGCGGCTACCTCGACGACGCCGGCCGGCTGTACTGGCAGGGCCGGCTCACCGACATCATCAAGACCGGCGGCGCCAACGTCTCGCCGCGCGAGGTCGACGAGGCCCTGATCGCACACCCCGGTGTCAAGGTGGCCCAGACCGTCGGTGTTCCGCACCAAACGCTCGGCGAGGTCGTCGTCTCCTGCGTGGTGCCGCACGACGGCGTGGCCCTGGACACCGAGCAGCTGCTGGCCTTCCTGCGGCAACGACTGGCGAGCTACAAGGTGCCGCGCCATCTGCTGTTCTTCCGCGAGGACGAGGTGGCGGTCACCGGCAACGCCAAGATCAAGGCCGGTGAGCTTCGCGAACTGGCCACCAAGCTGCTGGCCGGTAGGTGAGCCAAAACCCTTGCGTGTCTTCGCGTGTCTTCGCCTGGATCGGGCGGCGCCGCCTCTAAGCTTGCTGAGATCACGAGGAGGGGCAACGACGTATCGGCAGCAACTACGGCGCCGGGCGAGGTCAGGGCGCGCTAAAGGCGAGCGCTGAGCCGGGCGGGACGAACCCCGCGCCGGCGCCTTCTGCTCGGCGCCCCCGATGGGTCGCACCCGTGCGACGCACCGGCCGGCTGGCGATTTGGGATCAACCGGAACAGCGCGGCGGCATACCCGCCCTGGACGGGCTTCGTGCGATAGCCGTCGCGCTGGTGCTCGCCGGGCATGGCGGCATCCCCGGGGTGATCGGCGGGTTCATCGGCGTCGACGTCTTCTTCGTCCTCAGTGGGTTCCTGATCACCTCGCTGTTGCTCGACGAGTTGCGGCGCAGCGGCCGTATCGAGCTGACCGGCTTCTGGATTCGCCGCGCGCGGCGGCTGCTGCCCGCGCTGGTGCTGATGGTGCTCACCGTGGGCGCCGCCCGCGAACTCCTGCCCTACCAGGCCCTCACCGGGCTGCGGGACGACGCGATCGCCGCGTTCCTGTGGATGGCGAACTGGCGGTTCGTGGCCCAAAAGACCGACTACTTCACGCAGGGCGCCCCGCCCTCGCCCCTGCAGCACACCTGGTCGCTCGGGGTCGAGGAGCAGTACTACTTCGTCTGGCCGGTCCTGCTGATCGCGGTGACCGTGCTGCTGGCGGCGCGGGCCCGGCGCTACTTCATGCGGGCGACCGTGGGCGGGGTCCGCTTCGCCGTCTTCGTGATCGCCACGCTGGGGGCGCTGGCGTCCGCCGCGGCCGCCATCGTCTTCGTCTCCGACAGCACGCGTGACCGAGTCTATTTCGGCACCGACACCCGCGCGCAGGCGCTGCTGATCGGCTCGGCGGCGGCGGCCCTGCTGGTCCGGGATTGGCCCTCGCTGAACCGCGGCTGGTGCATGATCCGGACCCGGTGGGGGCGCCGCGTCGCCCGCCTGCTGCCGTTCGCCGGGGTGGCGGGCCTGGCCGCCGCCACCCACTACGCAACCGGCGACGTGGGTGAATTCCGCCACGGTCTGCTGATCGGGGTGGCGGTCGCGGCCGTGTTGGTGATCGCCCCGGTGGCCCTGGAACAGCGCGGCGTGATCGCGCGCATCCTGGCCGCGCCGCCACTGGTGTGGCTGGGCACCATCTCCTACGGCGTGTACTTGTGGCACTGGCCAATCTTTTTGGCGCTCAACGGCGAACGCACCGGATGGACCGGGCTGCCGCTGTTCGCCGCCCGGTGCGCCGCCGCGGTGGCCGTGGCGGCCGCGTCGTGGTGGCTGATCGAGCAGCCGGTCCGGCGCTGGGCCCCGGCGCGGGTGCCGTTGCTGCCGCTGGCGGCCGCCACGGTGGCCAGCGCCGCCGCGATCACGCTGTTGCTGATCCCGGTGGGAACCGGGCCCGCGCTGCGGGAAAACGGGCTGCCGCCGGGCGTCTCGGCCGTCGCGGCGGTTTCGCCGTCGCCGCCGGGCACCGGCCACCCGCGGCCGCGGGATCCCAACCGGCCGTTCACCGTTTCGGTGTTCGGCGATTCGATCGGCTGGACCTGGATGCACTACCTTCCGCCGACGCCCGGATTCGCCTTCCGCGACCACACCGTCATCGGCTGCAGCCTGGTGCGCGGCACGCCGTACCGCTACATCGGCCAGACGCTGGAGCAACGGCCCGAATGCGACAGCTGGCCGGCCCGCTGGTCGGCCCAGGTCAACCAGGACCAGCCGGACGTCGCGCTGCTGATCATCGGCCGCTGGGAGACCGTCGACCGGGTCAACGAGGGACAGTGGACCCACATCGGCGATCCGACCTTCGACGCGTACCTCAACGGCGAACTCGAGCGGGCCCTGAACATCGTGAGCTCCACCGGGGTTCGCGTGGTGGTGGCGACCGTGCCCTACAGCCGCGGCGGCGAAAAGCCGGATGGCCGGCTGTACCCGGAGGACCAGCCGGACCGGGTCAACCAGTGGAACACCATGCTGCGCAACACGGTTGCCCACCATCCCAACGTCGCGATCCTCGACCTGAACAAGAAGCTGTGCCCGGACGGCGTCTACACCGCCAAGGTCGACGGGATCAAGGTGCGCAGCGACGGCGTCCACCTCACCCCGGAGGGGGTGAAGTGGCTGACGCCGTGGCTGGAGGAATCCCTGCGGTGATCGTCAATCGTCGGTGCGGCAGCTGATTTCCATGCTGTCGCTTTCCCGGACCGCGAAATTGAAGCTGGTGTAGCCGTTTTCGGGATTGCGCACGAGGTCGAGGTAGGGCCCGGTGTCCGCCGCGCTGGTGTTGTCGGCGACGATCAACGCGCCCGTCGGCAGCCGCGGTTCGAGCAGCTTGATCACCGGTAGGTACAGGTCCTTCCAACCGTCGAGCAGGACGAACCCGACCGGTCCGTCCACGCCCCGCAGTGTGCTGAGCGCGTCCCCCTCGAGGATGGTGATGACGTCGTCCAGTCCAGTCTCGGCGAAGGTCTTCTTCGCGGCGGCGATCTTCGTGCCGCTGAGCTCGGTGGTCACCACCCGCCCGGTGCAGTTGTCGCGCACCGCCGCCGCAAGGTGAATGGCCGAGACGCCGAAGGACATGCCGAACTCGACCACCGTGGCCGGGCGCGTCGCGCGCACCAGCGCGTAAAGCAGTCGGCCGGCCTCGGGGGTCACCGGGATGTAGAACTCGCTCATCGCCTCCGCGCGTTCCGCGGCCGTCATCGGCCGGTCGAACTGGTCGCGCCGCTCACGCAGCAGCGACATCTGCTTCTTCGATTCGGCGTACATCCGATCGAGCACGGTGGAGACCCGGGGATCCCGCAATGTTGTGGCCATGTCCTCGAGGGTAGCCACGACGGCGTAACGAAACCGCTAATGAGTTTGACGAGCAGCGGACCGCGTGCCAGCATGGACGGGCAAGCACCTCGGTAGGTGAGGCGTCTGCATGGATACAGGCCACTGACCCCGAACGTCGAGAGACGCCCCGGGTCAGGACAGCTCTTCCCGGCTCAAGGGTTGAGCCCAAGTGGCTTCCGGAGATCTTCCGGATACGCCGTGCAGTGCCGAAGCTCCGACGAGAGGGGTGCGACCGGCGTCATTGGCGCCGGTCATCGCCTCTTCCGTTCAGGTGAAACGTGATGGCACCCGTGCGTGTCCCGGCCGTGAGGAGGTGAGGGCGAGATGAGTCCCGGCGATAGTCCCTATCCGAAATCCGTCTTGTCCCGATCCGGTTCCGGCACTCTTCGCACCGCCTGAACTTCACGAGCACTCGCGGGCCCCGCGCCGTCGATGGCGCGCCGCCACGCACGCTCGGGCGCCGTTGAATGTCACGAGCCGATCGGACCCGAAAGAGGTGACGATCATGGCTTTTGTTGTTGCACACCGTGTTTCCGGTGTTACCAGGTTGCGTGGGCGGTCGATGCTGCGTGCGGGCCGCCAGCTGATGGGCAGGTTGTGCGCGGGGCGCGCGCTGACGCCGCAGGAGCGCGCCAACCTGTACGTCTCACGGATGCCGATCGCGATGGTCACCGCCTCGCTGGGCGGACACCCGTCGGACCGTGCCGACACCCGCCGGTGATCCCATGACCTCGATCTCGGCCCAGCAGCGCGGCGTGAACGCGTCCGGGCCGGCCGTGCTGGATTCCGCGCACACCGGCGACATCGTCGGCGCGTTCGGCCGCATCCGGCGGGACGGCACCGGCGCGTTCGGTGGCCGCTGGCGCCGCCTGCGGACCCTGATGGTCATCACCGGCCCGGGACTCATCGTGATGGTGGGCGACAACGACGCCGGCGGCGTCGCGACCTACGCGCAGGCCGGGCAGAACTACGGGATGGGCCTGCTGTGGACGCTGGCGATGCTGATTCCGGTGCTGTACGTGAACCAGGAGATGGTGCTGCGGCTCGGCGCGGTGACCCGGGTCGGGCACGCGCGGCTGATCTTCGAGCGCTTCGGCAAGTTCTGGGGTGCCTTCAGCGTCGGTGACCTGCTGATCCTCAACGCCCTGACCATCGTCACCGAATTCATCGGTGTCTCACTGGCATTGGGCTTCCTGGGCTGCCCGCGGATCGTTGCGATCCCGGCCGCCGCCGCGCTGCTGTTCGCCGTGGTGGCCGGGGGCTCGTTTCGGCGCTGGGAGGCGCTGATGTTCCTGCTGATCGCGGTGAACATCCTGATCGTCCCGATGGTGCTGCTGGTGCACCCCTCGGTGACGGCGAGCGCCGGCGGGCTGATGCCGCAGTTCCCGGGCGGGCTCAACTCCACCGTGCTGCTGCTGGTCGTCGCGATCGTGGGCACCACGGTGGCGCCGTGGCAGTTGTTCTTCCAGCAGTCCAACGTGGTCGACAAGCGCATCACGGCACGCTGGATTCCTTACGCGCGAGCCGATTTGGTCATCGGGATCATCGTCGTCATGGCCGGGTCGACCGTGCTGATGGCGGTGGCAGCGTTCGGATTGGCCGGCACCGCCGACGTCGGCCACTTCACCGACGCGGGCGCCGTCGCGTCCGCGCTTTCCCAGCACGCCGGCCGCGCGGTGGGAGTGTTGTTCGCGATCATCCTGCTGGACGCATCGCTGATCGGCGCCAACGCGATCGGGCTGGCCACCACCTACGCCATCGGCGACGCGCTGGGCAAGCGGCACTCGCTGCACTGGAAGATCGGCGAAGCCCCGTTGTTCTACGGCGGCTACGCATTCCTGCTCGCGGTGTCGGCGGCGGTCGCGTTCAGCCCGGACCACATCCTGGGCCTGGTGACCCAGGGCGTGCAGGCGCTCGCCGGCGTGCTGCTGCCCTCGGCGACCGTGTTCCTGGTTTTGCTCTGCAATGACCGGACCGTGCTGGGGCCGTGGGTGAACACGGTGCGGCAGAACATCATTGCGTGGACCATCGTGTGGTCCCTGGTGCTGTTGTCGCTCGCGCTGACGGCGACGACGTTCTTCCCGCGCCTGTCCACCGCCACCATCGAGGGCGGGCTGGCGGTCGGCGCGGTGATCGGCATCGCCGGCGGCGCCGCCGTGATCGTCGCCGGCCGGCGGTATAACGACCTGCGCGACGCGGAGGCCGTCGTGCGGACGCTCGGGGGTGGGCTGGATCCCGAAGACGTCGACGAGCTCGACGACACGCCGCTGCTCACCCCCGCCGAACGGCGCGCGGTGCGCCGGCAGGACCGGGAGAACTGGCAGACGCCGAACCTTGCCGTCCTGCCCCGCGCGACCATGTCGCCGAGCCGCCTGGCGGCACTGTTCACGCTGCGCGGCTACCTGGTGGTGGCCGTCGCGCTGGTCGTCGTCAAGGTCGTCCAAACCGCCATCGCCTGAACGGTATTCGCGCGACTACGGCGAACCGTTGGGCAGCAGAACGATCTTGCCGTGGGTATGGCGGCGCTCGAGTTCCTCGAACGCGTCGGCGACGCGGTCCAGCGGATAGGTTGCGGCGATGTCGAATTCGATGGCGCGGGTGGCGACCAGGTCGGCCATCTCGGCGAGCACTTCCGGTGTGGAGGCCTCCGCGCTGCCCTCGGTCTTGGCGCCGATCTCGCCCGCCTTCTGGAACGAGATGATGGTGTCGATCCGTTCGGGCGGCACGCCCAGGTCCACCGCGAGCTGGACATAGTCCGGGCCGAACAAGTCGATGAAGGCGTCGATTCCGTCGGGCGCGGCCTCGCGCAGCCGGTCGGCCAGGCCGTCGCCGTAGGGGATCGGGACGACGCCGTGCGCGCGCAGCCAGTCGGCGTTGCGGGGCCCCGCGATGCCCAGCACCCGCGCCCCGCGCAGGACCAGTAGCTGCACGACGAGGCTGCCGACCCCGCCCGCCGCCGCCGAAACGGCGACCGTTTCCCCCGGTTGGGGCGCGACCGCCCGCACGGCGGCGTACGCCGTCACCCCCACCACGTACAGCGAACCCGCGACCTCCCAACTCAATTGGGGCGGCTTGCGGATCAGCTGACCGACGGGAACGGCCGTGTGGGTGGCGTGGCTGGATCGCCGGAGGCTGAAGCCCAGCACCTCGTCGCCGACCGCGAACTCGGTGACCCCGGGTCCCATCGCGGTCACCACCCCGGCGAGGTCGCTGCCCTCGCCGGACGGAAACGTGGCGGGGAACATCTCGTGCAGCGCACCGACCCGGATGCCCGCCTCGCCGGGATTGATCCCGGCGGCACGGACTTCGACCACCACCTCGCCGGGTCTCGGCGACGGCATGTCAATGTCCGCCACGTACAACACATCACGGCCCCCGTAGCGGTCGAACCGCACGGCGCGCGCCGTCGCAGCCGTCATCTCGATCTCCTTCGCAGGCGAATCGAACCCCGCTGCGGCTGCAAGCCCCCACCGGCTCCGACCGTCAGGCCACGACCTCGATGGGGTCGCCGATGTTCACGTTGTTGAAGTACCAGGCGGCGTTGTCCGGGCTGAGGTTGATGCACCCGTGGCTGACGTTGGCGTGGCCCTGCGAGTCGACCGACCACGGGGCCGAGTGCACATAGACACCGCTCCACGTGACGCGCACCGCGTACGACGCGGTGATCTTGTATCCGTCGGGGGAACTCAGCGGGATGCCGATGGTCCGGGAGTCCATTACCACCGTGCGCTCCTTGGACAGCGCGGAGAAGTTGCCGATCGGCGTCGGGCGGGACGGCTTGCCCATGGACGCCGGCATCTCGCGGAGCACCTCGCCGTTTCGGCTGACGGTGAAGGTGTGCGAGGAAAGGCTGGCGACGCCGAGGAACGCGTCACCGGTGTCGAAGCCCGTCGTCAGCGCCTGCACCCCCACCGAGACGTGGCTGTGGGTGGGCCAGTAGCGGTTCGGAACCCACTGCACGACATTGTTGTCGACCCATTCGAAGTGTCCCGGCACGTTACTCTGCGAGGTGACGCGGATGGTCCGTTCGGCGGCAACGCGATCGGTGACGGGCGCGGTGAACGTCACCACCACCGGGTGCGCCACGCCCACCACCGCGCCGTCGGCCGGCAAAACCTGGGCAACGGCGGGAATCGGTTGGGGCAGCGGGACCGCGGCGACGCTGCGGGCGCCGCTGCCCAGCACGCCAAGGCCCGTGATCGCCACCATAACGAACAGATAACGAACCGTACGGCGCATGGCCTCCGCCCTTCGAGATGGTGCGATCAACACAACGGTATTCTACTGACGATCTACCCGTTACGGGTTTTAGCAAACAATGGCGGCCCGTCGGGCCGTCACGATAACGATCCGATTACCTGTTGAGTTCGGTCCCGTCACGAGGGCGGGCGGCGAGGGAGCGGCATGACGGCAAACGATCGCTACACGCGTCCCATGGCGCGCTCGGCCGCGCTGGTGCTGATCGACGTGCAGCGGGATTTCCTGGACATCCCCGGGCACGACGCCGCGATGCCGGTTGCCGGCACGCACGCGGCGATCCCGGCAATGGCCAAGCTGGCGACGGCCTTCCGCGGACGCGGCCTCCCGATCGTGCATGTCGTCCGGCTGTACCGACCGGACGGGTCCAACGTGGACGCGGTGCGGCGGGAGGCGGTGGAGCGGGGTGCGCGGATGGCCGTGCCCGGCAGCGCCGGCTCGCAGATCGCCCCCGAGTTGTTGCCCAAAGTCGTTGAGCTGGACCATGAATTGCTGCTGGCCGGGGGCTTGCAGCGGATCGGCGCCGTCGAACACGTGATGTACAAGTCGCGGTGGGGCGCGTTCTACGCCACCGGTCTCGAACGGCACCTGCGCGAAAGCCGGGTTGACACACTGGTTTTCGCCGGGTGCAACTTTCCGAACTGCCCCCGAACGTCGATCTACGAGGCGTCCGAACGCGACTTCCGGATCGTGCTGGTTTCCGACGCGATGTCCGGCCTGTATGACCGCGGCGTCCAGGAATGCCGTGCCATCGGGGTGGACGTGCGAACCCTGCCCGAGACGCTGGATTGGCTGGTCTGCTAGCGGTGCTCTTCCGTCAACTGGGGATCACCCGCCGGCGTTGACCGGTGGCGGTGTGGCCGCGCTGGCGGGGTTGCGGTTCGACAGGTGACCGCTTTCCACGCCCGCCGCCGGGTCGAGTTCGCAGTCGATGACCGACGGGCCGGCCGAGGCGAGCGCCTCGGCCAGCGCCGACCGCAGCTGCGCGGGCGTGGCGACGTGATATCCCTTGCCGCCGAACGCCTCCGCGATCAGCTCGTGCCGCGCACCGGCGTTCAGCACGGTGGGTGCCGGGTCGCTGCCGGCGGCCGATTCGCTGCCGCGGTAGACGCCGCCGTTGTTCAGGATCACCACCGTCACCGGGAGCCGGTACCGGCAGATGGTCTCGACTTCCATGCCGGAGAAACCGAACGCGCTGTCGCCCTCGATCGCGACGACGGGCCCGCCGGTTTCGACCGCGGCGGCGATGGCGTAGCCCATCCCGATGCCCATCACGCCCCAGGTGCCGGTGTCGAGCCGGTGCCGCGGCACCTCCATGTCGATGACGTTGCGGGCCAAATCGAGCGCGTTGGCTCCCTCGTTGACCACATAGACATCCGGCTGATCCCGGAGCACGGCGCGAATGGCGCCGAGCGCGCCGTAAAACCGCATCGGGTGCGTCTCCTCGGCCAGGCGCCGGCGCATCTTCGCGTCGTTGTCGGCCCGGCGCTCGGCGAGCTCGCCCGTCCACTCCGCGGGCACGGCGATCGGCCGGGCGGCCAGGCCGTCGCGCAGCGCCGCCATCACCGACCCGATGTCGCCGGCCAGCGGCGCCGCGATCGGCTGGTTGCTGTCGAACTCCGATGCCGCGATGTCGACCTGCACGAACTTGGCGTCGGCCGCCCAGGGCGGCGAATCCCCCTGGCCGAGTAGCCAGTTGAGCCGCGCCCCGACCAGCAGCACCGCGTCCGCGCGGGCGAGGGCCAGCGAGCGCGCGGCCGCGGCGGACTGCGGGTGCGAGTCGGGCAGCAGTCCCTTGGCCATGGACATCGGCAGGAACGGGATTCCGCTGGCCTCCACGAACTCTCGGATCGCGCCGTCGGCCCGCGCGTACGCCGCGCCCTTGCCCAGCACGACCAGCGGTCGCCGCGCCCCCGCGAGCACGTCGAGGGCGCGGTCGACCGCGTCGGGGGCCGGCAGCTGGCGGGGTGCGGGGTCGACGACCCGCCAGATCGTGTCCGCCGCGGCGGAAGCGTCCATGGCCCGGCCCAGGATCTCGCCCGGAATGTCGAGGTACACCCCGCCCGGGCGGCCGGAGACCGCGGAGCGGATCGCGCGCGCGACGCCGCGGCCGATGTCCTCGACGCGGCCGATCCGATACGCCGCCTTCGCGAAAGGCCTTGCGGCGCTGAGCTGGTCGAGGTCCTGGTAGTCACCGCGCTGCAGGTCCACGGCCGCGCGGTCGCTGGACCCCGAGATCTGGATCATCGGGAAGCAGTTCGTGGTGGCGTTGGCCAGCGCGGGCAGGCCGTTGAGGAAACCGGGCCCGGACGTCGTGAGGCACACCCCGGGCCGCTGGGTGAGAAACCCGGCGGCCGCGGCCGCGTTGCCCGCCGAGGCCTCGTGCCGAAACCCGATGTAGCGGATGCCCGACGCCTGCGCGGTGCGGGCCAGGTCGGTGATCGGGATGCCGACGATCCCGTACACGGTGTCCACGTCGTTGGCCCTGAGGGCGTCCACGACGAGGTGGAAGCCGTCGGTCAAGCGTGCCGAAGCGGTGGTCATGGTGGCGGCTCCTCTCGCGTGCCGTGTCACCACTGTGGTCCACCGGCCCCGCGGGTGTCCAAGACGTTCGATAGCCGACGATTATCCGGCGTGCGCGGCTGGGTATTGGACGAACGGGCAACCGGCGCGGCATGGTGCGATGAGGTGCGTTGGTCGCACAAGGGACAGCGGAGGGAGCGTGGCGATGACGTCCGACCAGTTCACGGCGAAACCGCCCGGCGAATCCGCGGACCCGCGCGTCGCCGACCTGGTCGAGGCCGCCGCGTCCCGGCGCCCGGACGCGCCGGCGCTCGTGGTCACCGCCGACCGGACACCGATCGGCTACCGCGACCTGATGCGGCTGGTTGACGACCTGGCCCGGCGGCTGAAGCTGGGCGGTCTGGCCGCGGGCGACAGGGTCGCGCTGCGCGCGGCCAGCAACGCCGAATTCGTCGTCGGGCTGCTGGCGGCGTCGCGGGCGGACCTCGTCGCGGTCCCGCTGGACCCGGCCCTGCCCGTCGCCGAGCAGCGCGCCCGGTGCGAGGCCGCCGGCGTGCGGGTGGTGCTCGTCGACGACGGCCGCGGCGCCGGCGACGACGCGGAACCGGCGCTGCGGTGCTGGCCGGTCGCGGTGACCGCCCGAAACGACTCCGCGGAGGTCGGCCTGGACGCGGCCGCGGCGCCGGCGCGCGGCGTCTCGACGCCCCAGGGCCTCCGCGACGACGACGCCATGATCATGTTCACCGGCGGCACCACGGGCGTGCCGAAGATGGTCCCCTGGACGCGCGGGAACATCGCCGGCTCGGTGCGGGCCATCGTCGCCGGCTACCGGCTCGGCCCGGGGGACGCGACCGTCGCGGTGATGCCGCTGTACCACGGCCACGGACTGCTCGCCGCCCTGCTGTCGACGCTGGCCTCCGGGGGCACGGTGCTGCTGCCCGCGCGGGGGCGTTTCTCGGCGCACACGTTCGCCGACGACGTCGACGCCGTCGGGGCCACCTGGTACACGGCGGTCCCGACGATTCACCAGATCCTGCTGGAGCGCGCCGAGCCCGGCCGGCCCGCAAGCCGGCGAGCCGCGTTGCGATTCATCCGCAGCTGCAGTGCCCCGCTCACCCCGGAAACGGCGCAGGCGCTGCACAAGGAGTTCTCGGCGCCGGTGGTGTGCGCGTTCGGCATGACCGAGGCGACGCACCAGGTGGCCACCACCGGCATCGATGACACCGAAAACCCCGCGGCGACAACGGGTCTCGTCGGGCGGTCGACGGGGCCCGAAATCCGCATCAGCGGACCCGACGGACGGCCCCTGCCCGCCGAGGCCGTCGGGGAGGTTTGGCTGCGCGGCCCCACCGTGGTGCGCGGCTACCTCGGCGACCCGGCGATAACGGCGGCCAACTTCACCGACGGGTGGCTGCGCACCGGCGACCTCGGATCCCTTTCGGCGACGGGCGAATTGACCATCCGCGGCCGGATCAAGGAACTGATCAACCGGGGCGGCGAGAAGATCTCGCCGGAGCGGGTGGAGGGCGTGCTGGCCGGCCATCCCGGCGTCATGGAGGCCGCCGTGTTCGGCGTGCCGGACAAGATGTACGGGGAGACCGTGGCGGCGGTGATCGTGCCCCGCGAGCCCGCCGCGCCGACCCCGGCCGAGCTCGCGGTGTTCTGCCGCGAGCGGCTGGCGGCGTTCGAGGTGCCCGCGGAGTTTCAGGTGGCCGCCGAATTGCCGCACACCGCAAAGGGTTCGCTGGACCGCCGCGCCGTCGCCGAACAGTTCGGCCGCAGGGCCTGAGCCGAGGCGGCCGAGGCGGTGGTTCCCCACGCGGCCCGCGCACCCGATTCGCCGACGCGATAGCTCTGCACCAGCGTCGCCACCGCGGCCGCGATCACCAGCAGCCCCAGCACGGCGTGCAGCGCGAACTTCACCGTGCGCCCGCGCGCCTGGCGGACGTGCACGCCGGCCAGCACGATCACGGTGGCCGCCAGCGCCGCCACCAGGTAGATCAGCGTCTCGCCGAGTTCCTGGTGCTTGCTGATCGCGGGGGAGGGACCGAGCTTGTCGCGCAACCACATTCCCGAGCCGGTGGTCAGCGGGGTCAACACCAGGGTGACCACGGCCAGCAGCAGCACCAGCCAGATCAGCCGTCGCCGCGCCGCGGGCCACAGCGCGCACAGGATCGCCAGGATCGCCGTCAGCGGGCCCAGCACCACGACGAAATGGTTGAGCAGGATGTGCGCCGGGAGCCCGTTGACCGTCGTCATGACGATCAGGCGGAGGCCTTCACCCGGGCGGCCGCGGACTCCGGCATGGGTTCGTAGCGGACGAACGAACGGGTGAACGACGCGGCCCCGTGCGCCAGGGAGCGCAGGTCGATCGCGTACCGGGTCAGCTCGACCTGCGGCACCTCGGCCCGCACCACCGTGCGCTCGTGCCCGGCGGCCTCGGTGCCGAGCACGCGGCCGCGGCGACTCGACAGGTCGCCCATCACCGCGCCGACGTAATCGTCGGGCACCAGCACCGAGATCTCGTCGATCGGCTCGAGCAGGATCACCCGCGTCGCGGCCGCCGCCTCACGCAGCGCCAGCGCGCCCGCGGCCTGAAACGCGAAGTCCGACGAGTCGACGCTGTGCGCCTTGCCGTCGTACAGCGTGACCCGGATGTCGACCACCGGGTACCCGGCGTGCACCCCCTTCTCCATCTGCGCGCGGACGCCCTTCTCCACGCTGGGGATGTAATTCCGCGGCACCGCCCCGCCGACCACCTTGTCGACGAACTCGAACCCGGAGCCCTCCGGCAGCGGTTCCACCTCGATGTCGCACACCCCGTATTGGCCGTGCCCACCGGACTGCTTGATGTGGCGCCCATGGCCTTTCGCCTTGCCGGCGAAGGTTTCCCGCAGCGGCACCCGCAGCTCGATCGTGTCCACCGTGACGCCGTACCGGTTGGCCAGCGCGTCGAGAACGACACCGGCATGGGCCTCGCCCATGCACCAGAGCACGATCTGATGCGTCTCCTGGTTCTGCTCGATCCGCAGCGCCGGGTCCTCGGCGGCCAACCGGCCCAACCCGACGGACAGCTTGTCCTCGTCGGCCTTGGCGTGCGCCTGAATGGCGATGGGCAGCAGCGGCTCCGGCATGGTCCAGGGCCGCAGCACCAGGGGTTCGGACTTGTCCGAGAGCGTGTCGCCGGTCTCGGCGCGGCTGAGCTTGCCGATCGCGCAGATGTCACCGGCCACCACGGCCGACGCCGGGCGCTGCTGCTTGCCCAGCGGGAACGACAGGACCCCGATGCGCTCGTCCTCGTCGTGGTCGGGGTGGGTGTTGCTGTTCCCGTTGGACCCACCGAAGAAGGACGAGAAGTGGCCCGACACGTGAACCGTCGCGTCGGGCTTGATGGTTCCGGAGAAGACGCGGACCAGGCTGACCCTGCCGACGTAGGGGTCCGACGTCGTCTTCACCACCTCCGCGAGCAACGGCCCGTTCGCGTCGCAGGCCAGCGCGGTGTGCGAAGCGCCCTGGGGGGTGAAGACCTCGGGCAGCGGGTGTTCCAGCGGGGACGGGAAGCCGCGGGTGGCGATCTCCAGCAGCTCCAGGGTGCCGACGCCGGTGCCGCTGCAGACGGGGATCACCGGGAAGAACGAGCCGCGGGCCACGGCCTTTTCCAGATCGTCGATCAGTACCGATTCGTCGATCGTCTCGCCGCCGAGGTAGCGCTCCATCAGCGACTCGTCCTCGGATTCCTCGATGATGCCCTCGATCAGGGTGCCGCGCGCTTCCTCGATCCGGTCGGCGTCCGACTCATCCGGAGAGCGTGTCGTCCGCGTGCCGTCGGTGTACTCGTACTGCGTCTGCGACAGCAGGCCGATCAGTCCGTTGCCCGTCGGCAGGTAAAGCGGTAAAACCTTGTCGCCGAACGCGTCCTGCGCGGCGGTCAGCGCCTCTTGGTAGTTCGCCCTGGCGTGGTCGAGCTTGGTGATGACCACCGCCCGCGGCATGCCGACCTGGCTGCATTCCTGCCAGAGCGACTTGGTCGGCTCGTCGACGCCCTCGTTGGCGGCGATCACGAACAGCGCGCAGTCCGCGGCGCGCAGCCCGGCCCGCAGCTCACCGACGAAGTCCGCGTAGCCCGGCGTGTCGATCAGGTTGACCTTGATCCCGTCGTGCGACAGGGATGCCACCGCGACGCCCACCGAGCGCTGCTGCCGGATCTCCGCCTCGTCGAAGTCGCAGACCGTGGTGCCCTCGGTGACCGAACCCGGCCTGTTGAGCACGCCGCCGGCGACCAGCAGCGCCTCGACGAGGGTGGTCTTGCCGCCCCCCGACGGCCCCACCAGAACCACGTTTCGGACGGCGCTCGGGCCGTCCGCAGTCGGAGCCGCTCCCGCGCCCTGGGGAGCGCCTGCTCTGTCGGCCATGGTTTTCTCCTTCTCGGGGACTATCTCCGGGCTTAGGTCCGCGCGGCGTGTCTCGGTGTGTTCTGGCCCACAGGCCGCGTACGCAACTTTTCCCCCAACGGCCGCCCAATACAAGGCCACGGGCCGACCACAATCGGGCCGGCCCGTCAGGCGTGCCACCCCGCCCAGCGGCGCACCGTGACCGCGATGACGGGACCGTCCAGCGGAACGGATTGGTACTGAGGGTATTTCGCGCGCAGCAGCCGATACCCGGTGCGCATCGCCTCCCCGCCGGAATGGATCGCGGCGACACCGTCGGCGCGGACCCACCACAGCCGCGTCCAGTCGTCGGCGTAGTGGTCGACCAGCAGGCTGACCCGCGGATTGCCTTCGATGTTGGCCAGCCGGCGCAGCCGCCGCGTCGTTTTCGGCTTCGCGTCGACGGCGGTGTAGACGACTTCAGCATCGCTTGCGTCGTCGTCGAGCGCGAACACCACCGGCACCAGGTGCGGCGCGCCGTCGGGCGCGACCGTGGCCAGCCGGGCCACCGGGGATGACGTGAACCTGGCCTTGGGGTCGAATTCGCCCACCACGCCAGCCTAGGGGCCTAGGTTAACCGCATGGCGGCGGAAACCCAGATCACCAACCTGCTGTACCGCTACGCCGAATGCATCGACGCCGGCGACCTCGCGGGCGCGGCCGAGCTCTTCGCGCACGCCCGCATCCGGGTGGGCGCCGAGCAGACCGTCGACGCCGCGCAGCTGCTGGACATCTGGAAGTCGCTGATCGTGCTGCACGCCGACGGGACGCCCCGCACCAAGCACGTCACCACCAACCCGATCGTCGAGGTGGACGAGGAAGCTGGCACCGCCAGTTGCCGCAGCTACTACACGGTGCTGCAGCAGACCGACGGGGCCGCGCCGCAGACGATCGTGACCGGCCGCTACCACGACCGATTCGAGCGCGTCGACGGCCGGTGGCGGTTCTGCTATCGCGACCTGACCCTGATCGACATGGTCGGCGACGTCAGCCGCCACCTCGCCCACCCCATCGCGCCCGCGCCGGGATCCTCACCGCGCGCATAGCTACCTGCATTACGGTTATACGGGTTAATCAAGGCCGCCCAGACCCGGAGCCTGGGCCGATTATGGTTCGCACCGCGACGCAGGAGGTAACGGGATGAGCAAAGGGCACCACCGCTCGGTCTGGTGGTCATGGTTGGTCAGCGTGCTGGCCGTGGTCGGACTGGGCCTGGGCCTGGTGACGGTGCCCGCGGCCGCCGGCCCGCCCGCCGCGCCGCTCGACCGGTTCGCCGACAGCCCGCTGCTACCGCTCGATCCCTCGTCGGTGGTCGGCCAGGTCGGGCCGCAGGTGGTCGACATCAGCACCAAGTTCGGCTACAACAACGCGGTCGGGGCGGGAACCGGCATCGTCATCGATCCGGGCGGCGTCGTGCTGACCAACAACCACGTGATCTCGGGCGCCACCGACATCAGCGCGTTCGCCGTCGGCAACGGGCAGACCTACGGCGTCGACGTGATCGGCTACAGCCGGACAGCCGACGTCGCCGTCCTGCAGCTGCGCGGCGGGGGCGGCCTGCCCGCCGCCAACATCGGCGACGGCGTCGCGATCGGTGACCCGATCGTCGCGCTGGGCAACGCCGGTGGCCAGGGCGGGACGCCCAGCGCGGTGGCCGGCAAGGTCGTCGCGCTCAACCAGACCGTCTCGGCGACCGACACCCTGACCGGCGCCAACGAGACGCTGGGCGGGTTGATCCAGGCCGACGCGCCGATCAGGCCGGGCGACTCGGGCGGGCCGATGGTCAACGGCAACGGGCAAGTGATCGGCATGAACACCGCCGCCACCGACAGCTACAAGATGTCCAAGGGCCAGGGGTTCGCCATTCCGATCGGCACCGCGATGGGGGTCGCCAACCAGATCCGGTCGGGCGCCGGGTCGAACACCGTGCACATCGGGCCGACGGCCTTCCTCGGCCTGGGCGTGATGGACAACGGCGGCAACGGCGCGCGGGTCGAGCGGGTCGTCGCGACCGGTCCGGCGGCCGCGGCCGGGATCGTGCCGGGTGACGTCATCGTCGGCCTCGACAACGTCGCGATCAACGGGGCCACCGCGATGACGGAGGCGCTCGTCCCGCATCACCCGGGCGACACCCTCGCCGTGCACCTGCGCAGCAACGGCGTCGGCGAGCGCACCGTGAACGTGACGGCGGCGGAGGGGCCCCCGGCCTGACACGCGCACGGGTATCGCCGGGCGGCTCGCTAATTCGGTTGCCGCCCGGCGAGTTTGCCCGGGTGGTTCCCGAAGTCGCGCCTCGGGTACACGTGGCATCGTGGAAGCGATGAACGACGCACGAGACGCTGTCGAGCACGATCCCGCGGAGGGCAGTCACGTCGAGGGCGGCGTGGTCGAGCATCCGGACGTCGAGGATTTCGACAACGCCGCCGCATTGCCCGCCGACCCCACGTGGTTCAAGCACGCGGTCTTCTACGAGGTCTTGGTCCGGGCCTTCCGGGACGCCGACGCGGACGGGCAGGGTGACCTGCGGGGGCTCATCGACCGCCTGGACTACCTGCAGTGGCTCGGGATCGACTGCATCTGGCTGCCGCCGTTCTACGACTCCCCGCTGCGCGACGGCGGCTACGACATCCGGGACTTCTACAAGGTGCTGCCCGAATTCGGGACGGTCGACGACTTCGTCGACCTGCTGGACGCGGCCCACGAGCGGGGGATCCGGGTGATCACCGACCTGGTGATGAACCACACCTCCGAGTCGCACCCGTGGTTTCAGGAGTCGCGCCGCGATCCCGACGGGCCGTACGGCGACTACTACGTGTGGAGCGACACCAGCGAGCGCTACACCGACGCGCGGATCATCTTCGTCGACACCGAGGAGTCGAACTGGACGTTCGACCCGGTCCGCCGCCAGTTCTACTGGCACCGGTTCTTCTCCCACCAGCCGGACCTGAACTACGACCACCCGGGCGTCCAGGAAGCGATGATCGACGTGATCCGCTTCTGGCTCGGACTCGGCATCGACGGGTTCCGGCTGGACGCGGTGCCCTACCTGTTCGAGCGGGAGGGCACCAATTGCGAGAACCTGCCCGAGACGCACGCGTTCCTCAAGCGGGTCCGCAAGGTCGTCGACGACGAGTTTCCCGGCCGGGTGCTGCTGGCCGAGGCCAACCAGTGGCCGGCCGACGTGGTCGAGTACTTCGGCGACCCCAGCACCGGCGGCGACGAATGCCACATGGCGTTTCACTTCCCGCTGATGCCTCGCATCTTCATGGCGGTCCGCCGGGAATCCCGGTTCCCGATCTCGGAGATCCTGGCGCAGACGCCGGAGATCCCGGACCTGGCCCAGTGGGGGATCTTCCTGCGCAACCACGACGAGTTGACGCTGGAGATGGTCACCGACGAAGAACGCGACTACATGTACTCCGAGTACGCCAAGGACCCGCGGATGAAGGCGAACGTCGGGATCCGTCGCCGGCTGGCGCCGCTGCTGGACAACGACCGCAACCAGATCGAGCTGTTCACCGCGCTGCTGCTGTCGCTGCCCGGCTCGCCCGTCCTCTACTACGGCGACGAGATCGGCATGGGCGACGTGATCTGGCTGGGGGACCGCGACGGGGTGCGCACCCCGATGCAGTGGACGCCGGACCGCAACGCCGGCTTTTCCACCGCGAACCCCGGCCGGCTGTACCTGCCACCCAGCCAGGACCCGGTCTACGGCTACCAGGCCGTCAACGTGGAGGCCCAACGCGACACCTCGACGTCGCTGCTCAACTTCACCCGCACCATGCTGTCGGTGCGGCGCCGGCACAACGCCTTCGCCATCGGCATCTTCGAGGAGTTGGGCGGGTCGAACCCGTCGGTGCTGGCCTTCGTGCGCCAGGGCGCTGACGACGGCGACACCGTGCTCTGCGTCAACAACCTGTCGCGCTTTCCGCAGCCCATCGAGCTGAGCCTGCAGCACTGGAGCGGGTACACCCCGATTGAGCTGACCGGGCACGTGGAATTCCCACGCATCGGGCACCTGCCCTACCTGCTGACCCTGCCGGGACACGGGTTCTATTGGTTCCAGCTGTCCCCGTCCGAGGAGAACGCATGACTTCCCCGCACAAGCTGCCCTGGTCCGAGTGGCTGCCGCAGCAACGCTGGTACGCCGGCCGCAACCGGGAACTGGTCTCCGCCGAGGCCGGGGTAGTCGTCGGGCTCCGGGAGGATCTCGACCTGGTCCTGGTCGACGTCCACTACTCCAACGGTTCCGCGGACCGCTACCAGGTGATCGTCGGGTGGGACTTCGCGCCGCTGTCCGAATACAGCACCGTGGCCACCATCGGCGCCGCCGACGACCGGACCGGGTTCGACGCCCTCTACGACGAGGACGCGCCGCGGTTTCTGCTGTCGCTGATCGACTCATCGGCCGAGCGCGACGCATCCGGCGCGCAGCTGCGCTTCGTCAAGGAGCCCGGCGTCGAACTGCCGCTCGAGGCCATGCCGCACGTCTCGGACGCCGAGCAGAGCAACACCAGCGTGATCTTCGACCGGGACGCGATCTTCAAGGTGTTCCGCCGCGTCAGCAGCGGCATCAACCCCGACATCGAACTGAACCGGGCGCTGGGTCGCGCCGGCAACCCGCACGTGGCCCGGCTGCTGGGCACCTATGAGATCGACGCGCCCGACGTGTTCGGCGACCAGACGTGCCCGTTGGGCATGGTCACCGAGTTCGCGTCCAACGCGGCCGAGGGCTGGGCGATGGCCACCGCCAGCGTCCGGGACCTGTTCGCCGAGGGCGACCTGTACGCCCACGAGGTCGGCGGCGACTTCGCCGGCGAGTCGAACCGGCTCGGCGAGGCCGTCGCATCCGTGCACGCCACCCTGGCCGAGTGCCTCGGGACCGCGCAGGTGACCTTCCCGCTGGACAACGTGCTGGCGCGGCTGTCGTCGACCGTGGCGCTGGTTCCGGAGCTGCAGGAGTACGCGCCCACGATCGAGGAGCGGTTCGCCAAGCTCGCCGGCGAGACGATCACCGTGCAGCGGATACACGGCGACCTGCACCTGGGCCAGGTGCTGCGCACCCCGGAGAGCTGGCTGCTGATCGACTTCGAGGGCGAGCCGGGTCAGCCGCTGGACGAGCGCCGGGCGCCGGACTCGCCGCTGCGCGACGTGGCCGGGGTGTTGCGTTCGTTCGAGTACGCCGCCTACGGGCAGCTGGTGGACCAGGGCTCTCAAAACACGGACAAGCAGCTGGCCGCCCGCGCCCGCGAATGGGTGGAGCGCAACCGGACCGCCTTCTGCGACGGCTACGCCGCCGGGTCGGGCACGGACCCGCGGGATTCGGCGTTGCTGCTGGCGGCCTACGAGCTCGACAAGGCGGTCTACGAGGCCGGCTACGAGGCGCGGCACCGGCCCGGGTGGCTGCCGATCCCGCTGCGGTCCATCGCGCGGCTCACCACCGCCTGACCTCGTCCTCGCTGCGTGCACCGGCGCGCTCTGCGAGCATGTCGGTGTGGCGAGCGAGGTTTTCGACAGCGAGGCGCGGTTGTCGTGGGTGCTGGCGGGGCTGGCCGGGGTGCTCGGCGCGACCGCGTTCACCCACTCCGCCGGCTACTTCGTGACATTCATGACCGGCAACGCCCAGCGCGCGGTGCTGGGCTACTTCCGCGGCGACGTGGTGCTGTCGATCACCGCCGGCGTGTTGATGCTGTGCTTCGTGGCGGGCGTGGTGGTCGCATCGGTATGCCGGCGGCATTTCTGGGTGGCGCATCCGCACGGCCCGACCGTGCTGACGACCTGCAGCCTGGTCGCCGCCACGGTGGTCGACATCATCGACGAGGGATGGAAGGACAACCCTCTCGATTTCGCGCCAATCATGTTGGTGGTCTTCGGTATTGGCGCGTTGAACACGTCGTTCGTCAAGGACGGCGAGGTGTCGGTTCCGCTGAGTTATGTGACCGGCACGCTGGTCAAGATGGGCCAGGGAATCGAACGCCACCTCGCCGGTGGAAAGGCATCGGACTGGCTGGGCTACTTCCTGCTCTTCGCCAGCTTCGTCGCGGGCGCGACCGTGGGCGGTGCCATCAGCCTGATCGTCAACGGCACCCTGATGTTGGTGGTCGCCTCGGTGGTGTGCGCGTTGACCACCGGATACACCTACTTCCACCAGGATCGGCGGGCCCTGCTGGATTAGCCGCGCATGAAAAGCATCGGCAGCAGCGCTGACCGGGGCGCTGCTGCCGATGCCGACTCGGGGTGTTCGGTCGCCGTCAGGCCGAGTTGTTGCCGGCGTTGAGCACCTGCAGGATGTCGGGCTTCATCGCGACCAGCTGGGCATTCCAGTAGGGCCACGAGTGCGTCCCGTTGGCCGGGAAGTTGAACACGCCGTTGCGTCCACCCGCGGCCACGTAGTTGTTCTGGAAGGTTTCGTTGGTGCGCAGCGTGAGGCCCTCCAGGAACTTCGCCGGCATGTTGTCGCCACCGAGGTCGCTGGGCGTGCCGTTGCCGCAGTACACCCAGATCCGGGTGTTGTTGGCGACCAGCCGCGGAATCTGCACCATCGGGTCGTTGCGCTTCCACGCCGGGTCGGTGGACGGACCCCACATGCTGTTGGCGTTGTAGCCGCCCGAGTCGGTCATCGCCAGCCCGATCAGCGTCGGCCACCAGCCCTCGGACGGGTTGACGAAGCCCGACAGCGACGCCGCGTAGGGGAACTGCTGCGGGTAGTACGCGGCCAGGATCAATGCGGAGCCGCCCGACATCGACAGGCCCACCACCGCGTTGTTGAACGGCGAAACCTGCTTGTTCGCCTGCAACCAGGTGGGCATCTCCTGGGTCAGGAACGTCTCCCACTTGTAGGTGTAGTTCTGGCCGTTGCCCTGCGACGGCTGGTACCAGTTGCTGTAGAAACTGGACTGGCCGCCGACGGGCATGATCACCGACAGGCCGGACTGGTAGTACTCCTCGAACGCCGGGGTGTTGATGTCCCAGCCGTTGTAGTCGTCCTGGGCGCGCAGGCCGTCGAGCAGGTAGACCGCGTGCGGGCCGCCGCCCTGGAATTGAACCTTGATGTTGCGGCCCATCGACGGCGATGGCACCTCCAGATATTCCACTGGCAGACCCGGCTTGGAGAATGCCCCCGCGGTCGCCGAGCCGCCGACGAAACCGACCAGACCGGCCAGCAGGGCGGCCCCCACAGCCGCGATGGACAGTCGGCGCGGCATGGCCGCCGCTGCGCCACGCAACTTCCGCACTTGCTCGAAGAACGACATAGCTCCTACCCCATCTCAACTTTCATCTGCCGCAAGGCGCGGTCGAATCCGTTCTCGGGGAGTCAAACACAGGGCGGGCGGGCAATCCGGCTGTCACGGCCGCAGTTCGAAGTCGCGGTTGGCTAACGATTCGATGTCGGCCCGAAATCGTTGCAATCGCGTTACTTGTCCAGGCGATGCAGGGTGACGCCGGTGAGCACGCCGTTGTCGACGCGCGCGGTCATGTAGCTGCAGTACGGTTGCCGGCGCCGGTCGGTGGGGGAGCCGGGATTGAGCAGCCGCAACCCTGTGGGTGTCGTTGTGTCCCAAGGGATGTGGCTGTGGCCGAACACCAGCACGTCGGTGTCCGGGTAGAGCCGCGACATGCGCGCCTCCCGGCCCGCCGCGGCGCCCGTCTCGTGGATCACGGTGAGGCGCAGCCCGTCCAGCACCGCGTCGGTGCGCTCGGGCAGCCGCCGGCGCAACGCGGGCCCGTCGTTGTTTCCCCAGCAGGCCACCAGCCGGACGGCCCGCGTCTCCAGCTCGTCGAGCAATTCCGGCGCCACCCAGTCCCCGGCGTGCACGACGACGTCGGCGCCGGCCACCTCGTCCCACACCCTTGCGGGCAGGTCGCGGGCGCGCCGCGGGACGTGGGTGTCGGCGATCAGCAGCAGCCTCACACCGTCATCTTGCGCCCGCGGTCTCACCCACCGTCGAGGCCATGACTTTCCGGGGTTCGGTGGTCGGCGTCGGCGCATCCCCGTCCTCACCGAGAAGCAGGGAACGAACGAGGCGGCGCGGGCCGAAGGGCCGCAGCATGGAGCTCGCCGGCCGCGGCCGCACCCGCAGCGGCCACCAGAACCACCGCCCGAGCAGCGCCGCGATCGACGGCGTCATCAGCGAGCGCACGATCAACGTGTCGAACAGCAGGCCGAGACCGATCGTGCTGCCGGCCTGGCCGATCGAGCGCAGGTCGCTGGCGACCATCGACATCATGGTGAACGCGAAGACCAGGCCCGCCGCCGTGACGACGCCGCCGGTTTCTCCCATAGAGCGGATGATGCCGGTTCGCAGCCCCGCGCCGACCTCCTCCTGGAACCGCGACACCAGCAACAGGTTGTAGTCGGATCCGACGGCCAGCAGGATGATCAACCCGAAAACCGGTGCGATCCAGTTCAATTCCAGACCGAACAGGTGTTGCCACACCAACACCGAGAGCCCGAAGGCGGCCCCCAGCGACAGCAGCACCGTGCCGACGATCACCAGCGACGCGACCAGCGCCCGCGTGATGATCACCATGACGACGAAGATCAGCGTGATCGCGGCGAGTCCCACGATCAGCAGGTCGTAATGGGAGCCGGCCTGGATGTCGCGATAGATCGCCGCCGTCCCGGCGAGGTAGAACTTGGCGGCGGTCAGGTTCGTCCCCTTCACCGCATGATGCGCGGCGGACAGTTCCCCCATCACCGCCGAGATGCCCGCCGGGGTTGCCGGATCCGCCTCGTGGGTGATGATGAAGCGCGCGGCCTTACCGTCCGGCGACAGGAAAAGCTTCAGGCCACGCTGAAAGTCGGGGTTCTGGAACGCTTCCGGGGGCAGATAGAAGTAGTCGCCACTGCGGGAGGCGTCGAACGCCTGACCCATCGCGCTCGCGGTGTCGGTCATCTGCGACATTTGCGTGACCAGACCGGAGAAGCTGCTGTGCATCGTGAGCAGGGTGCCCTGCATCGATTTTGCGATGGCGATGATCGGGGGGAACTCGGCGAGCAGCTGCGGCAGTATCGCGTCGACGCTGCCGACGTCCTTGATCAGCGTGCTCATGTCCTCGCTGAACTTGTCCACGCCGTCGATCGCCTCGAAGACCGACCGCGTGGCCCAGCACACGGGGATGTTGAAACAGTGTTGTTCCCAATACAGATAGCTGCGGAGCGGCCGTGCGAAATCGTCAAAGTCGGCGAGGTGGTCGCGCATCTCGTCCAGCGTGGCTTGCATCTCGTGCATATCGCCGACCATGTGATGGGTCGCACCGCTCATCTGGCCGATCAAGCCCTGCATCCGCTGCATCGAGGCGATCATGGCGCCGAGGTCGTCGCTCATCTTGAGCATGTCGTCCGTGCGGTCCCTCATGAACTGAAGGTTCTGCCGGATGGGAATCGACTGGGCGCTGATCTGGAACGGTATGGACGTGTGCTCGATCGGGCCGCCCAGCGGCCGGGTGATGCTCTGCACCATCGCGATTCCGGGCGAGGCGAAGACCTCCTTGGCAACCCTGTCCAGGATGATCATGTCGCCGCTGTTCCGCATGTCGTGGTCGCTTTCGAGCATGAGGATGTCGGGATTCATTGTGGCGGCGCTGAAGTGGCGCTCCGCGGCCGCATATCCGACGTTCGACGGCAGGCCACCGGGTATGTAATAGCGGTCGTTGTAGCTGACCTTCATGCTCGGCATGATCAGGATGCCGACGATCGCGATCACCAGCGAGGCCGCGCAAACCGGGCCCGGCCAGCGCACGGTGGCCGTGCCGACGCGGCGCCACCCGCGCGTCTTGATCATCCGTCTCGGGTCGAGCAGGCCGAACCGGCTGGCCACCGCCACCACGGCCGGCGCGGCGGTCATGGCTCCCGCGACGACGACGAGCAGGCCCAGGGCGGACGGAATGCCGAGCGCCTTGAAGTAGGACAGGCGCGCCAAGTGGAGGCAGAACGTGGCCCCCGCAATGGTCAGCCCCGAGCCCAATATGATGTGCGACGTCCCCCGGAACATGGTGTAGTAGGCCGTTTCTCGGTCCTGACCGGCCTGCCGCGCCTCCTGGTAGCGGCCGATGAGGAAGATCGCGTAATCGGTTCCCGCAGCGATCGCCAACGAGGACAACATCGCAACGACGAACGTCGAGAAGCCCAGGAGCTGGTGGCTTCCGAGCAGCGCGACAAGCCCTCTCGCCGTGCCCATTTCGAAACCGACCATGACGAGGACCAGAAGCACGGTGCTGACGGATCGATAGGCGATGAACAGCATGATCATGATGACCACACCCGTGACGCCCATCATCTTGAACATGCTCTTGTCGGCGGCCTCGTTCATGTCCGTCGTCAGGGGGGCCGGGCCGGTGACGTAGACCTTGAGCCCGCGCGGGGGCTCGGACTTCTCGACGATCTTGCGCACCGCGTCGACGGACTGGTTGCCCAGGGTGCTGCCCTGGTTACCGGCCAGGTTGAGCTGGACGTAGGCGGCCTTCCCGTCGCGGCTCTGGACACCGGCGGCGGTGAGCGGATCGCCCCACACGTTCTGGACGTGCTGGACGTGCTTGGGGTCCGCCCGCAGCATCTGCACCAGGCCGTCGTAGTAGCGGTGCGCCTCGTCACCGAGTTGCCCGTCGCCCTCCAGGACGATCATCGCGGTGCTGTCGGAGTCCGACTCGTGGAAGGTTGCGCCGATGCGTTTGGCGGCGATCATCGCCGGCGCATCTTGGGGCGACATCGTCACCGCGTGGTTTCGCGCGACGGACTCGATCGGCGGCACAAGCACGTTCAAGGCCACGGTCAGCAGTAGCCATCCGATGATGATCGGCCACGCGAACCTGCGGACGAATCGCATGAATTTCGGACGGGCGTCGTCGTCGGTGTTCATCCGGCTTTCACCAGACAGGAAGTTTGGGCGTGGCGCCCGGCCGAGGACCGCTCATCCTTGACCTCACCGTTGACGCTGATGCGGCACCCGATGCCGTCGCTGTTGCCCTGGGCCACCACGCTCGCGATGACGGCAGGCGCCGTCGTCGTGACGGTGACGGTCCACGGCAGGGTGGTGAAGTTCACCTGTTCCGCCTGTGCGTTCTTGTCCAGGTAGCTCACGCTTCCCGTCGTGCCACTGGGCCCGTACACCTCGTAGGTCACCCGCTTGATGTGCGAGGGCTCGAGCGGTGCCGCGCCGCTGCCCGTCGCGGTGAAGATCGCGTCGGAGCCGAAGACACCGCGGAGCCGGTCGACGGCCACACCGCCCAGCGCGACCGCCGCCACGACGACGAGCGGCACCCAAGCCCGCTTCAGAAACGTGGACACTGACGTTTCCTTTCGCTCGTGGTCTCTGTACGGAGTTTCAGCCGCCGCCGCTCTCGCCAATAGGGCCATTTGGCCTGCACTTCGTGGGCCGGCAGGCACACACCGCCAAACCAGTAATACCATACCCGGTGGGGTATCTGCTACGGTTTGGCTTATACCCAGTGGGGTATGCCAGGAAGGGCATGATGGCGACCGAAGTTCAGGCCGGCGGACCGGCCGGCCGTGTCGGCCGACGAGCTGGAAAAACTGTTCCTGAGCCTGGCGTGATCGCCCGGCCATCGAGCGTGAGCCCAGGGCTTTCGGTGTGCACCCATGGCGGGATTTCGGCGATTTCCCCGCCCACGATTCACACCGAAAGCCAAGGATTCGCGGTCAAACCCTCAGCGGCGTCGGCTGGCCGGATAGTCTGCTTGGTACCACGACGAAGGAGAACACCGAATGCGCACCTTCGAGTCAGTCGCCGACCTCGCCGCCGCGGCGGGCGAGAGCCTCGGGCAGAGCGACTGGGTGACCATCACTCAGAAGGACGTCAACCTGTTCGCGGATGCGACGGGCGACCACCAATGGATCCACGTCGACCCGGAGAGGGCGGCCAAGGGCCCGTTCGGCGGCACCATCGCGCACGGCTTCATGACGTTGTCGCTGCTGCCGCGCCTGCAGCACCAGACCTACACGGTCAACGGCATCAAGCTCGCGATCAACTACGGCCTCAACAAGGTTCGCTTCCCCGCACCGGTGCCGGTCGGGTCCCGGGTGCGCGCGCAGAGCTCACTGGTCAGCGTCGACGACCTCGGCAACGGCGCCGTGCAGGCGATCGTGTCGACCACCGTCGAGATCGACGGGTCGCCGAAGCCGGCGTGTGTGGCCGAAAGCATCGTCCGCTACATCTCCTGACTATCAGATATGAACCACGCCAACACTTTTCGTGCTCAGCGCAGCTTGGGCAGGACGTTGGCGCGGTAGAACTGGATCGCGCTGATCGGGTCGTCCTGCGCGAAATGCAGGAATGGCACGGCGCCGGTGGCGAGCACCGCCTGCACGGCCTTGATGTGCGTGGCGGGGTCGGTGCCCACCGTCCAATTCGCCAGTACCTTGTCGATCGGGTTCGACTCGGCGGCGCGCTGGATCTCGACGGGATTGGGTTGGTCGACGGCCCCGGCGGTGAACCGCCACAGCATCGCGGCGCGCCCGGCCGCGGCGCTGTCGCCGACGACGGCGAACATCTCGGCGCGCTTACCCATCCCGCCGGGATCGCGCCCCGCGGCATGCGCGCCGGCGCCGAACGCGGCGAGCAGTTTCGGGTTGGTGACGTCGCGGGCCTGAGTGATCCAGCCGTCGCCGTACCGACCGGCCAGCTTCGCGCTCCTGGGCCCGCCGGCCGCGACGAAAATCGGTGGCGGCGCCGCCGGCACGTCGTAGAGTTTGAGGGCGTTCGTCTGAAAGTAGCGGCCGGCGAACGAAATTCGTGAACCGCTCCACAACTGGCGGATCACCCCGATGGCCTCGACCAGCCGGTCGTGGCGCTCGGCGTAGTTGCCGAACGCGTTGGTGGCGGCCTGCTCGTTGAGCCGCTCGCCGGTGCCCAGGCCCAGGAACACCCTGCCCGGATAGAGGATCGCCAGCGAGGCGAAGGCTTGCGCCACAGTCGCCGGGTGATAGCGGTAGCTGGGGCAGGTCACCCCGGTGCCGAAGGAGACGCGGCCGGTGTTGGCGCCCACCAACGCCAGCGTCAGCCAGGGGAACATCGAATGGCCCTCGTTGTCCTGCCAGGGCTGGATGTGGTCGCTGGCCCACACGTACTGAAAACCGGCCTCCTCGGCCGCCCGGGCCTGCGCCACCAGCTGATCGGTGCGGAATTGCTCGTGTGAGAGCACCAACCCCACGCCCTTGCCCGCCGGCGGCCCGGCGGCGGGCTGGCCGTGATCGGCGCCCCGTTTGCCACAGCCGCCGGACAGCCCGGTGGTTCCGAGCATGCCCGCCCCGGCGGCCACCCGCCCGAACGCCCGCCGCGACATGTCAGCCATCGGCTCCGGATACCCGTCGCGCCGCCCGACACACCGGTTTCGGGACGGCCGGCGTCGTTTCGTAGTCTGCCGGGGTGAGCCCGCAGCCGCGCCCGGCGCGCAGAGCCGACGTCGGCGAGCTGTCCCGCACCCTGGCCCGGGCGTTCTACGACGACCCGGTGATGGTCTGGCTCCTCCCCGACGAGAAGCCGCGGATCGCGCACCTGCGCCGGTTGTTCACGACGATGACCCGCCATCACCACCTGGCGCTCGGCGGCGTGGAGGTGGCCTGCGACGGCCCGGGGATCGGCGCGGCGGCACTGTGGGACCCGCCGAACCACTGGCTGGAGACGCGCCGGGGGAAGCTGGCGATGACACCGACGTTCCTGCGGGTGTTCGGGCTGCGTTCCATGCGCGGACGCGCGGTCCAGGAACTGATGAAACGCGTCCACCCCGAAGAGCCGCACTGGTATCTGGCCGTGATCGGAAGCGACCCGACGGTCCGCGGCCGGGGCTTCGGGCAGGTCCTGATGCGGTCGCGGCTGGACCGCTGCGACGCCGAGCACTGCCCGGCGTATCTCGAGTCGACGAAACTCGAAAACGTGCCGTATTACGAGCGTTTCGGGTTCACGGTGACCGGCGAGATCGTGCTGCCCGACGGCGGCCCGACGATGTGGGCGATGTGGCGGGCGCCGCGGTAGCGGCCGCCGATCACGGGCCGCTGCGCCAGCCGGCGATACCGACGGCGATCATCCGCAGCTGTTTGACCGCGAGCCGGCGGATGTCTTCGAGCGCCTCGGCGCTCTGAGCGTCCTCGATCGCCTCGGCGACGACGATCATCGCGTTGACGAACAGCGTCGCCAGCACGTTGAGGTCCTCGGTGCTCCATTCGTGCAGCCGGGGGAAGCGCGCCAGGTCGGTAGCCAGCTCGGAGGTGATCAGCCGGATCTCGGTGCGGATGGCGTAGCGCAGCACCGACAGGCCGCTGTTGCGTTCCCGGCCGATGAACCGCCAGTGCTCGCGTCGCTCGGCGACGCTGGCGACCAGGATCTCGACCGACGATTCGATCACCCGGTTCGGGTCGAGCTTGCCCGCCCGCGCCTCGCGCAGCGTGTCGCGCAGGATGCGAAACGACTCGTCGATCAGCACCAGCCCGAGCGCCTCCATCGACTCGAAATGGCGGTAGAACGCGGCGGGCACGATGCCGACCTCGCGGGTCACCTCACGCAGGCTCAGGCTGGAAAAGCTGCGGTCCTGCAGCAGCTTGAGTGCGGCCGCGATGATGGCGCGCCGGGTCGCCTCCTTGCGCTCTCCGCGCGAGGGGCTTTCGCGTGAGCGCTCACGGCCGGACCGGTGCGACCGTGAGCCAGGAGTACGACTGTTCACTGTTGTGAACCCTACCACAGAAGCCTAGAAACCCTTGACTAGCTGCGGCCGACGGCAGCACGGTGTACATATGTTCACTCAAACCGCTCAGACCTCCGGTCGCGGCTTTGTCAAAGCTTTCCAGAAGCGGGTCCTGGGTTCCGACCTGGTCGACCTGCTCACCGGCCCGCACGGCGTCGACCGCTACACCGAGCTGGTGGCGCCGACGTGGACGCTGGGACAGGCCCGCGCCAAAGTCGTCGACGTCCGCAGGACCACCCCGCGCAGCGTCACCCTCACCCTCGCCCCGAACGAGGCCTTCACGGCCGCGCACACCATCAGGGCGGGGCAGTACGTCAACCTGACCGTCGACATCGACGGCCGCCGGCACACCCGCTGCTATTCACCCGCCAACGCCGAGGGCGGCTCGCACCTCGAGCTGACGATCGGTCACCACGACGGCGGGCTGGTCTCGACGCATCTGTACGAGCGCGCCCGTCGCGGCATCGTGGTCGGCCTGGACGGCGTCGGCGGCGACTTCGTGTTGCCGGCGCAACGACCGCGACGCATCCTGTTCGTCTCCGGCGGCAGCGGCATCACGCCCGTCATGGCGATGCTGCGCACGCTGGTCGCCGAGCGGCACCCGCAGACCCGCGGCGGCGAGATCGCGTTCATCCACTACGCCCGCAATCCCGCCGAGGCGTGCTACCGCGACGAGCTGGCCGCCCATAATGATCTGCCGGGCGTGCGGGTGCTGCACGGCTACACCCGATCGCGGGACGGCGATCTGGCCGGCCGCTTCGGGCCGGAGCACCTGGCCGCGGCCATGCCCGCGCCGGACGCCGTATTCGCCTGCGGGCCAACGGCTTTGCTCGACGAGGTGCGGCAACACTGCGACAACGTGCACCACGAGAGCTTCGTGCCGCCGTCGTTCGAGGCCCCGGCGAACCCGTCGGGCGGCCGAGTCACGTTCGCGGACAGCGGGATCGACGTCGTCGACGACGGCCGCTCGCTGCTGGAACAGGCCGAGTCGGCGGGCCTGACGCCCGAGAACGGCTGCCGCATGGGCATCTGCCACACCTGCACCCGACGCAAGACCGCCGGCACCGTGCGGAACCTGGTCACGGGCGCCGTCTCCACCGCCCCGGACGAGGACGTGCAGATCTGCGTGTCCGTCCCCGTCGGCGACGTCGACCTATCCCTCTAGGAGGAAACCATGACTCACAACACGATCACCCTGACCCCCGAGCAGGCCGACGCCTTCGGCCGCGAGCTCGACGCCATCAAGGAACGCGTGATGACCGACCTCGGCGAGCAGGACGCCGACTACATCCGCCGGGTCATCAAGGCGCAGCGCGCGCTCGAAGTGGGTGGACGCGTGCTGTTGTTCCTGCCCCCGGCCTGGCTGCTGGGGACCGGGATGCTCGGCATCGCGAAGATCCTGGACAACATGGAGATCGGGCACAACATCATGCACGGCCAGTACGACTGGATGCGTGACCCGACGATCTCCGGGCGCTCGTTCGAATGGGACACCGCCTGCCCGGCCGACCAGTGGCGGCACTCGCACAACTACATGCACCACACCCACACCAACATCGTGGGGATGGACCGCGACATCGGCTACGGCATCCTGCGCATGAGCGAGGACCAGCGCTGGACACCGTACTTCCTGGGCAACCCGGTGTACGCGTTCCTGCTGATGGTGTTGTTCCAGTACGGCGTCGCGCTGCACGAGCTGGAAACCGAGCGCATCCGCTCCGGCGAGATCCGGCTGGCCGACAAGCGCGAGGTGCTGCGGGAGATCTGGGCGAAGACGCGCCGGCAGACGCTGAAGGACTACGTCGCCTTCCCGCTGCTGGCCGGCCCGTTCGCGCCGTTCGTGTTCGCCGGCAACCTGACGGCCAACCTGATGCGCAACGTGTGGTCGTACATGATCATCTTCTGCGGCCACTTCCCGGACGGCACGCAGGAATTCACCGTCGAGGAGACCAAGGACGAGTCGCGCGGCATGTGGTACTTCCGTCAGGTGCTGGGCTCTGCGAACCTGACCGGGGGCAAGCTGTTCCACCTGATGTCCGGCAACCTGTCGCACCAGATCGAGCACCACCTGTTCCCGGACATGCCGGCCCGCCGGTACGCCGAGATCGCGCCCGAGGTGCAAGAGATCTGCGAACGCTACGGCATCCCGTACAACAAGGGCCCGCTGCTGCGGCAGTTCGGCACCGTCGTCCGCAAGATCGTCAAGCTGGCCTTCCCGGGCGACCTTCGCCGAACGTGAACTGGTGGAGGCTTTTTCGCAAAAATTTCGCCACAGGTTCACGCTCGGCGGGTTAGGTTGCGGCGGCCGGCGCCTCGGACGCCTTCACCAGCTTCACCTCGGGCCGGGCCGGCACGCCGTCGGCGAGGAACCAGCGGAAGGCGAGGTTGCCGCGCGGATAGCCCAGCGCGGTCAGCGAATTCGGATGCGACGTCATACCGCGGGACAAGACGACCGTCACCGAACCGTCGGCGTTGGGCACCGCGCTGTGGCCGTTGATGGAGCAACGCGCGTCGGAGGCGCCGTAGGTGGCCATGAACTGATTCCACACCACCAGGTTCCAGAACCGGCACGACGGCGGCCGGTGCGTGATGACCAGGGCCTCGTCCTCGTCGAGCACGAAGCTGCCGTAGGAATAGCAGGCATCGCGGGCCGACCAGCCGAAGTTGGCGTCGGGCACCTGGTAGGGATCGGCGAATTCGTTTGCGGCATGGGCGGTCTCGTGCCCGAGCGCGTGCTCGTCGCCGGCCCGTGACCCGACGGGCAGCGGCACGATGGCGAACATCGTGCGCAACCAGGCCGCCGCCGCCCGCAGCCGGGCGGCGGTCTCCGCGTCGCCGTGCCGTATCGGGTCCGGCTCGTCGAGCGCCTCGATCTGCCACGTGACCGGGCGGCCGGTCAGCGGATCCGCCTGGTAGTCGCGGGTCATCAGCACGGCCGCGTCGGGCGTCGGAGGGAACTCGAAGGCGAAGTTGCCGTGCGCGTCGACGTCGAGATCGGTGTCGCGCACGATGGCCACCACCCGGTCCGACCAGGCGCCCGGCGACGGCTCGTTGTAGGCGGTCACCGAGAAGTACACGCTGTCACCCTTGTTGCCGCTGATGCGGTAACGCCGGTTCGGATCGACCGGGCAGATGAAGTAGTAGGCGTCGGTGTTGTCGCCGCCCCACCGGCGGTCGCGGCGAAACGGCGTGTTGACCGCCACGAACTGCGGGCGACCGGGCTCGGGGAACAGGTAGGTGTCGAACGCCACCCCGAGCGTGGTGGCGAGCATGCGGTAGCCGTCGGCGATGTGCCGGTCGTCGGTGACGGCACGGTCTCCCTCCAGGAAGGAGCGGTCAAGCCCGTCGACGGTGGCCAGCAGCTCCCGCCACGCGGCGGTCGACTCGTGTTCGGTCATGCGCTGATTCCTTTCAGGAGCAACGTGGTGGTGCGGTCGACCCAGTTGTCGTCGAGCTCGGTGGCGCGGGTGAGCAGGCCCATGAGCGTGATGCCGGCGATGGCCTCGGTCAGTTGGGAGGCCAATTCGGCGGCCGGCACGTCGGCCCGGACCTCGCCGGCGGCCGCGGCGGCCTCGAGCCGCTCTGCCAGGCCGCCGCCGATGACGCCGGCGAACCGCTCCAACAGCGCCGAATGCAGGGTGGGGTCGGCCGCCATCTCCCCGACCAGCCCGGGCAGCGCGGCGCGGGCGGCCGGCGTCGTCAGGAAAGTCATTGCACGGCGCACCATTTCGCGCAGGTCGTCCGGCAGCGAACC
Organism: Mycobacterium sp. NGS26; assembly: GCF_059813025.1. Taxonomy (NCBI): domain Bacteria; kingdom Bacillati; phylum Actinomycetota; class Actinomycetes; order Mycobacteriales; family Mycobacteriaceae; genus Mycobacterium; species Mycobacterium sp. NGS26. The sequence goes on along the minus strand of NZ_JCALDU010000004.1, from coordinate 176,747 downwards.
GGTGTCGGGGATCTCGGTCGCGGCGCCGATCGGGAACACGGCCTCGTGCACCAGGTGCGCCTTGCTCGGCCAGCGCCGGTAGATCGCCGGCTTGCTGGTGCCGGCCCGCTCGGCGATGGCGGACACCAACAGCCCGGGGTAGCCGGTCTCGGCGAGCAGCTCGGCCGTCGCGGCCAGCACCGCGCCGTCGATGCGCGGGTCACGGGGCCGGCCGAAGTCTACTACCATTACGAAACTCAGAGTAACATAAGTCGCCGTGACCGAAGCCGCTCTCGTTCGCCTCGACGACCTGGCCCAGCCCCGGTTCTCCGCGGAGGCCCAGCAGATCCTCGACATGATGGCCGCGATGGCCCCGAATTGCCCGTTGGACGCCGCCGCGCTGCACGCGCAGGCCCGCGCCGACACCGGCCTGGACGATTTCGGGCCGCAGGACTATCGGGAACGCCTCGACGTCTACCTCGCCGCGCTGCGCGACATCGACGGCCTGCACGGCGCCGGCGTCGTCAACTTCTACGGCCAGCTGCTGCAGCTGCTCAAGAACCGGCTGCTGTTCACCGATCTGCTCAAGCGGCATCCCGAGATCGACGACATCGAGCTGCGGGCGCCGGTGGTGATCGCCGGGCTGCCCCGCACCGGCACCACCCACCTGCACAACATGCTGGCCGCGGCGCCCACCTTCCGCACCATGCCCTACTGGGAGAGCAACGAGCCGTTCCCGCTGCCGGCCGAAGACGGCGAAGAGCCGGACCCGCGGCGGGCGCGGATGGACGTCGCGGTCGGCGTGATCAACACGGTGATGCCGCATTTCGCGCTCATGCACGAGATGACCACCGACCACGTCCACGAGGAGATCCAGTTGCTGGCCAACGACTTCTCCACGATGCTCTTCGAGACGCTCGCCGACGTGCCCCGGTGGCGGGACTATTACCAGGCCCACGACCAGACGCCGCACTACGAATACCTGGCGCGGCAACTCAAGGCGATGCAGTTCCTGCGCGGCGGGCGGCGGTGGCTGCTCAAGTCGCCCCAGCACCTCGAGCAGGTGCCGGTGCTCAATCGTGTCTTCCCCGACAGCATCGTCGTGTTCACGCACCGCGACCCGGTGCCGGTGGCGCTGTCGATGATCGCGATGATCACCTACTCCGCGCGCATGCACCGCTCCCCGGTGCCGGTGCGGCGGATCGCTGGGTTCTGGATCGACCGCCTCGAGCGGATGCTGTCCGCGCTCGTCCGCGATCGCGACACCATCGGTCCCGACCGCTCGATCGACATCCGTTTCGACGACTTCATGGCCGACGAACTCGGCGTCGCCGAGCGGGTCTACGACCTGGCCGGGGAACCGTTCGGCGAGGAGGCGCGAACGGCGATCGCGGGTTACCTCTCCGGCCACCGGCGCGGCCGGCTGGGCAACATCGAAACCTCGTGCGAGATGTTCGGCCTGACGCAGAAGGACCTGGCCGCGCGCTTCGCGCCCTACGTCGAGCGTTTCCTGGCGTAGCCGCGTCCGCTACCTTCTGAGCATGGTCACCATGCCCGAACTGGACGGCTCTGTCGCGTTGGAACACAGGTACGTCGACGTCGGCGATGGTGTCACGATCCACGTCGCGGATGCCGGTCCGGCCGACGGGCCGGTAGTCATGCTGGTCCACGGCTTCCCACAGAACTGGTGGGAGTGGCACGAGATGATCGGGCCGCTGGCCGCCGACGGCTACCGGGTGCTGTGCCCCGACCTGCGTGGCGCGGGCTGGAGTTCCGCGCCGCGCAGCACCTACCTGAAGAGCGAGATGGCCGGCGATCTGGTGGGCGTCCTGGACCGGTTGGGCGTCGCGACGGTCAAGCTCGTCGCCCACGACTGGGGCGGGCCGGTCGCGTTCATCTTGATGCTGCGCCACCCGGAAAGGGTGACGGGCTTTTTCGGCGTTAACACCGTGGCACCCTGGGTGAAGCGCGACCTGTCGTCGGTCCGCAACATCTGGCGGTTCTGGTATCAGATCCCGATCTCGTTGCCGGTCGTCGGCCCGCGGATCATCAGTCGTCCGGACTCCCGGTTCTTCCGGGTCCTGGGCTCCTGGGTCGGCGGCGGTTTCACACTCCCCGAGGACGACGTCCGCATGTACCTCGAGTGCATGCAACAGCCCGGCCACGCGGAGGCGGGCTCGCGCTGGTATCGCTCGTTCCAGACCAAGGAGATGCGGAGCTGGATGCGTGGCGAATACAACGACGCGCGCGTGAACGTCCCCGTCCGCTGGCTGACCGGCACCAGGGACCCGGTGATCACCGCCGACCTGACCGACGGATATGCCGAGCGCATAAGCGATTTCGAGGTCGAGCTGGTCGACGACGCCGGCCACTGGATCGTCGAGCAGCGACCCGAGCTGGTCCTCGACCGGATCCGGGCGTTCCTTCGCCTCGAAACTTAAACTACGGCACCACTTTTCGGCGTGTCGTGTGCGTGATTTAAGTGTCGCGCTATCCGGGGGTGGCGCCCCGCGTCACTCGACGCCGATCGTGACCTCCGTCGACTTGATGAACACCGTCGCCGGCTGGCCCACCGCCAGGCCGAGGCTCGTCGCGGCGTCCTTGGTGACCGAGGACGTGACGATCTGGTCGCCGCCGTCGAGCTTGACTTTCACGATCGCCATCACGTTGCCGAGATCGACCTCGGTGATGGTGCCTTTGAGCTGGTTTCGAGTTGATAGCCGCATCGCTTGAGCCTAGTGTCGCGGACCCAGCAGGGCTATGGACGCGTCGACGGCCGGTTCGACGATCTCCCGGACGGCCCTGCCGTCTTCGACCGCGAGCGCGGTCAACTCGCGCAGCCCGCCCAGCAGGATTACGGCCAGCGGTGCGGTCAACGGCGGCAGGTCGGCCCGCCGGAATCCCGGGCTGGCGCTGAGGTCGATCAGCAGGCTGGACAGCAACTGCAGCCCGCGGCGCTGCACGGGGCGGGCGACGGCGCCCAGCGACGGGAGCTCGCGAATCCAGCTCAGCGTGATGGCCGGGCGCGCCTCGATGTATCCGACGTAGGCCTCGACGGCCTGGCGAATCTGGTGGTGCCAGTCGGCCTCCGGATCGACCGCGGCCGCAATGCTTTCGCCGAGCTTCTCGATGTCGGTGCTCAGCAGCTCCAGGAAGCACTGTTCCTTGCCGGCGAAGTGGTCGTAGAACGTGCGCTTGGAGGTCCGCGCGTTGCGCACGATGTCGGCGACCGTGCTGGCGCGATAGCCGCGCTCGTCGATCGAGGCGGCCAGGCCTTCGAGCAGGCGCAGCCGGAACGGGTCCGGCGCGGCCGGAGCGTCGCCGAGTACATCGGCTGTCACCGCTGATATCACCGCCGACGCCCCTTTCGGTGACCCTTGTAGACCCTTGTCAGGCTTGGTACTCGAGAGTACCGTACCCGTAAAGACCCGTGGTACACCGTGGTACCAGCCCGGTTTCGGGGCAGATGTTGGGAGCAATCATTGAGTGAACTGGTCACCGCCCCACCGTCAGCGATCAGGCTGCCCCCGTCGGTACCGGTCCCGAAGGCCATCAGCGGCCTGTTCTTCGCCACCTCGCGGCGGGGGATGATCAAGCGCCTCGCGCGCCGCTACGGCAACGTCTTCGCGGTCCACCTGCCGATGTTCGGCCGCGTCGTGATCGTCGGCGAGCCCGAGCTGGCCAAGCAGATCTTCACCACCAGCCCCGACGAGCTCGGCAACATCCAGCCCAACCTGAGCCGGCTGTTCGGCAGCGGCTCGGTGTTCGCGCTCGACCGCGACGATCACCGCCGCCGGCGACGGCTGCTCGCGCCGCCGTTCCACGGCAAGAGCATGAAGAACTACGAGGCCATCATCGAAGAGGAGACGCTGCGCGAGACGGCCGACTGGCCGGAGGGCCGGCCATTCCCGACGATGCCGTCGACGATGCGCATCACGCTGAACGCCATCCTGCGTGCGGTGTTCGGGGCCGACGGGGCCGAACTCGACGAGCTGCGCCGGCTCATCCCGCCGTGGGTCACGCTGGGCTCGCGCATGGCGGCGCTGCCGAAGCCGGCGCGGACCTATGGCCGGTTCACGCCGTGGGGTCGGCTGGCGCAATGGCGGCGGCAATACGACATCGTCATCGACAAGCTGATCGACCTCGAACGGGCGGACCCGGACTTCGAGAACCGGACCGACGTGCTCGCCCTGATGCTGCGCAGCACCTACGACGACGGTTCGATCATGTCGCGCAAGGACATTGGCGACGAGCTGCTCACGCTGCTGGCGGCCGGGCACGAAACCACCGCGGCCACGCTCGGCTGGGCGTTCGAGCGGATCACCCGGCACCCGGATCTGCTGGCCGCGCTGGTGGAGGAGGCCGACAGCGGCGGCAACGAGCTTCGCCAGGCGACGATCCTGGAGGTGCAGCGGGCCAGGACGGTGATCGACTTCGCCGCCCGCCGGGTCTATCCGCCGGTTTTCCAGCTCGGCGAATGGACCATTCCGCGGGGCTATTCGCTGATCGTCAGCATCGCGCAGATACACGACGACCCCGACGTCTTCCCCGACCCGGAGCGCTTCGACCCGCACCGCTACATCGGAACCAAGCCGCCGACGTTCGCGTGGATTCCGTTCGGCGGCGGCGCCAGGCGCTGTGTGGGCGCCGCGTTCGCCAACATGGAGATGGACGTGGTGCTTCGAACGGTGTTGCGCCACTTCACCATCGAGACGACGTCGGCACCGGGCGAGCGGTGGCACTGCCGCGGGGTTGCCTACACCCCCAAGGACGGGGGACGGATCGTGGTGCGCCGGCGCTGAGCGGTCGGCCTATTGATCGGCCTATTGGTCGGCGGTGGCGCGGCGCGGCAACTTCCAGCCCGGGCGCACGTAGTGACAGGTGTACCCGTTGGGGTAGCGCTGCAGGTAGTCCTGGTGCTCGGGCTCGGCCTCCCAGAAGTCCCCGGCCGGGCTCACCTCCGTCACCACCTTGCCGGGCCACAGGCCGGACGCCTCGACGTCGGCGATGGTATCCAGCGCGACCCTCTTCTGCTCCTCGTCGGTGTAGAAGATCGCCGACCGGTAGCTGGACCCCCGGTCGTTGCCCTGCCTGTCTTTCGTTGTCGGATCGTGGATTTGGAAGAAGAACTCCAGCAGCGCGCGGTAATCGGTGACCGCGGGGTCGTAGATGATCTCGACCGCCTCGGCGTGCGTGCCGTGATTGCGATAGGTCGCGTTGGGGGTGTCGCCGCCGCTGTAGCCGACCCGGGTCGAGATCACACCGGGCTGCTTGCGGATCAGGTCCTGCATTCCCCAGAAGCAGCCGCCGGCCAGGATCGCCCTTCGAGTGCTCGTCATTGCCTGTACTCCTTAGCCGCCCACAACGAAGCCCAGGCTACACTCCGCCGATGAGCCGCAACGCTGCGAAGAGGCCCGCGTGAGCACGTTCTCCCGCGACGAACTGGCCGCCGCCTTCGGGAAATTCGAGGAGACCGTGGCCCGGGCCGCCGAAACCCGGGACTGGGACGCGTGGGCCGAGCAGTACACGCCGGACGTCGAGTACATCGAACACGCGGCGGGCACCATGCACGGACGCGATCAAGTGCGCGAGTGGATCAAGCGGACGATGACGACGTTCCCGGGCAGCCACATGGTCGCGTTCCCGACGCTGTGGTCGGTCATCGACGACCCAACCGGGCGGGTGATCCTCGAGCTGGACAACCCGATGCGCGACCCCGGCGACGGCAGCGTCATCGGCGCGACCAACATCACGATCATCACCTACGCCGGCGACGGCCTGTGGAGCCGCGAGGAGGACATCTACAACCCGCTGCGCTTCCTGCGGGCCGGGTTGAAGTGGTGCCGCAAGGCGCAGGCCCTCGGCACGCTCGACGAGGACGCGGCGCGGTGGATGCAGCAATACGGAGGAGCCGAGGAGCTCAAATGAGCCCGAAAGCGAGTACCAAGCCCAAGCTGGTCATCGGCGCCAACGGCTTTCTCGGGTCGCATGTCACCCGCCAGCTCGTCGCCGAGGGCGCCGAGGTGCGGGCGATGGTGCGCCCGACCGCCAACACTCGCGCCATCGACGACCTCGAGCTGACCCGCTTTCACGGCGACGTGTTCGACTCTGAAACGCTGCGCGAGGCGATGGACGGTGCCGACGACGTGTACTACTGCGTCGTCGACACCCGCGCGTGGCTGCGCGACCCGGCACCGCTGTTTCGCACCAACGTCGAAGGGCTGCGCAACGTCCTCGACGTCGCGGCCAAGGAGCGCGGCCTGCGCCGGTTCATCTTCACCAGCACCTACGCGACGGTGGGCCGCCGCCACGGCCACGTGGCGACCGAGGACGACGTTGTCGACCCCCGTCGGCTGACGCCGTATGTGCAGTCCCGGGTTCAGGCCGAAGACCTGGTGATGCGGTACGTGGCCGAGACCGGCCTGCCCGCCGTCGCCATGTGCGTGTCGACGACCTACGGCAGCGGGGACTGGGGCCGGACCCCGCACGGCGCGTTCATCGCCGGCGCCGTCTTCGGCAAGCTGCCCTTCTCGATGGACGGCATCCAGCTGGAGGTCGTCGGAGTCGACGACGCCGCCAGGGCGATGATCCTGGCCGCCGAATACGGGCGGATCGGCGAGCGGTACCTCGTCTCGGAAAAGATGATCCCGCTGAAGGAGGTGATCCGCATCGCCGCCGACGAGGCCGGCGTCGCCCCGCCGCGACGCTCGATCTCGGTTCCGGTGCTCTACGCCCTGGGCGCGCTGGGCAGCCTGCGGGCCCGGCTCACCGGCAAGGACTCCGAACTCAGCCTCACGTCGGTGCGGATGATGCGCGCCGAGGCCGACGTCGACGCCAGCAAGGCGATGCGCGAATTGGGCTGGGAGCCACGCCCGGTCGAGGAATCGATCCGCGAGGCCGCCCGCTTCTGGGCCGCGATGCGCGATCCGGCGGCGGCGCGCGATCTTTTCAAACCCAATTGATCTTGAATAGTCTCGGCCCGGTGGACCGAGTTCGTGTCGACCTCAACGGACCGCCGCAGACGATGCTGGCGACGCTGTACGCCAAGGCGCTCGACGCCGACGCGCCCAACCCGATTCTGGGCGATCGCTACGCCAAGGGGATCGTCGAGCGGATCGACTATGACTGGGCGAAAACCGCTATCACCGCGCGCAATTCACCGTCGGTGACGACCCGCACGGCGCACTTCGACACGTGGGCGCGCCAATTCCTCGACGCGCATCCCAGTGCCGTCGTCCTGCACCTGGGCTGCGGGCTGGACACCCGCTATTTCCGGCTTCAACCGGGTCCGCAGGTGGACTGGTACGACGTCGACCACCCCGAGGTCGCCGCGCTGTGCCGCCGGCTTTTCCCCGCCGCGGAGCACCACCACGTCGTCGCCGCGTCGGTGACCGATCCGGCCTGGCTTGCCCAGATTCCCCACGACCGGCCCGCGCTGATGATCGGCGAGGGCCTGACCATGTACCTGAGCGAGCGCGAGGGCGTGGCGTTGCTGCGGCGGGTCGTCGACGGCTTCGGGTCCGGCGAGCTGCAGTTCGACGCCTTCAACCGGCTGGGCATCAGGTCGCAGTGGATGAACTCGGTGGTGCGCCGGTCCGGATCGACGCTGCGCTGGGGCATCGAGGGCCCCGGCGACATCCTCGAGGCGGTCCCCGGGATCCGGTTGCTGTCCTGGGTGCGGTGGTTCGAATCGGACAATTTCTTGCGGTTGCCGCGCGCATACCGCGCGATGGGCAGGGTCATGTCGCTGGTCCCCGCGGTAGCCAACATGGCGCAATACCATCGCTACGCGTTCGGGCCGGCCTGATTGGGAAGCGTTGAGCACGGCCCGGTGTTGAAACCCGTATCCGCGTCTTGAGGAGGGACCGAGCATGAGCCACCCGGAAATCAAAGAACCCAGCGCCGGGCACCCGATCACCATCGAGCCGACTCCGGGCCGGGTGCAGGTTCGCGTCAACGGCGAGCTGATCGCCGACACGACCGCGGCACTGGAATTGCGCGAGGCGACTTTGCCTGCGGTGCAATACATTCCGCTGGGCGACGTGGTGCGGGACCGGCTTACCCGCACCGACACCAGCACCCACTGCCCGTTCAAGGGCGACGCCAGCTACTACAGCGTGACCACCTCGGCCGGCGACACCGTGCAGGACGCGATCTGGACCTACGAGCAGCCCTACCCGGCGGTCGCGGCGATCGCCGGACACGTCGCCTTCTACCCCGACAAGGCCGAGATCAGCGTCTTGGATCGGTAGGGCCCAATCGGGCTCAACCGGTGAACACGGCGGCCGACTTGGTGTCGCTGTATTCGCGCATCGACACGATCTGCCCGTCGCGGGTCTCGAAGATGCAGACGAACGGGGTGTCGTATTCGACGCCGTCCTTCGACGTTCCCGAGGCCTGCGCCTCGACGACCACCGTGTCGCCCTCGGTGACGCAGCGCCGCAGGTCGATGTTGATCTCGACGATTTGCCTGCGCCGCTCGTTGGCCCGCCGGAACGTCTCCTTGTCGAAACACGCGCGGGTGATGATGCTCCAGTAGGTGAAGTCGTCGCTCAGCAGCGCGAAACCCTCCTCCGTGTCGCCGCCCTCGCTTACGCTCTGCAGGAACATCCAGGCCAGTTCGGCATGCGGGTTGTCGAACGGCGTCATCACATCGCAATACTGTCTTGGAAAATAGTGGCCGGTCAATCGGGTTCGGAGTCCGCGTGAACGGTGCCCGTACGGTGACGTTTGCCGGGACCGTCAGCTTCGGGCACACGCTGGCGCCGCTTCGCCGCGGCCCGCTGGATCCGTGTTTCCGGATCGCCGACGACGGCGCGATCTGGCAAACCAGCCTGCTGCCCAGCGGGCCCGTCGTGGCGCGGATCAGCCGCGCCGCGGCCAACGCCGTCCGCTGCGAGGCGTGGGGCGGCGGCGCCGAGGAGTTCCTCGACGCGCTGCCCGCGCTGCTGGGTGCCGAGGACGACGCCTCGGACTTCGTGCCGCGCGACCCGACGGTCGCCGCCGCGCACCGACGGGTCCCGCACCTGCGGCTGGGCCGCACCGGGCGGGTGTTGGAGGCGCTGGTCCCGGCGATCATCGAGCAGCGGGTGCCCGGTGCCGACGCGTTTCGGTCGTGGCGGGTGCTGGTGTCGCGGTACGGGACGCCGGCGCCGGGACCGGCGCCGCCCGGCATGCGGGTGCCGCCGTCGGCCGAGGCGTGGCGCAACGTGCCGTCGTGGGAGTTTCACCGCGCCAACGTCGACCCGCGACGGGCTCAGACCGTGGTGGGCTGTGCGCGACGGGCGGCCGCGCTGGAACGGCTGCCTTCGCGGCCGCCGGCGCAGGCGCGCCAGGCGCTGACGTCGCTGCCCGGGGTCGGCGAGTGGACCGCCTCCGAGACCGCGCAACGGGCGTTCGGCGACGCCGATGCCGTCTCGGTGGGCGACTATCACATCCCGAAGATGGTCGGCTGGACGCTGCTGGGCCGCCCGGTCGACGACGCGGCGATGCTCGAGTTGCTGGAGCCGATGCGGCCGCACCGCCATCGGGTGGTCCGCCTGCTCGAAGCCAGCGGCCTGGCGTACGAGCCGCGGCGCGGCGCCCGGCTGCCGGTGCAGCAAATACATTCCCTCTGACCTGCCGGTGTTTTCCCACCCGGTCGTCGGGTATCCCTCAGCGCAAGTACCGTGTGCGAACCCGAAGGAAGGGAGCCCGAAAAAACTATGACTCAGTTCACCATTCCGGGATTGACCGACAAACAGGCGGCTCGGCTCACCGAACTGCTGCAGAAGCAGCTGAGCACCTACAACGATCTTCATCTGACGCTCAAGCACATTCACTGGAACGTGGTGGGGCCGAACTTCATCGGCGTGCACGAGATGATCGACCCGCAGGTCGAAGCGGTACGCGGTTTCGCCGACGACGTCGCCGAACGCATTGCGGCCCTTGGCGCTTCGCCGCAGGGGACCCCGGCCGCCATCATCCGGGACCGCTCGTGGGACGACTATTCCGTCGGCAGGGACACCGTCCAGGCGCATTTGGCCGCACTGGACCTGGTCTACACCGGCGTGATCGAGGACATTCGCCAGGCCATCGACGACACGGACGATATCGACCGGGTCACCCAGGACCTGCTGATCGACCAGGCGCAAAACCTGGAGAAGTTCCAGTGGTTCGTCCGGGCGCATCTGGAAAGCGCGGGCGGCAAGCTGACCCACGAGGGCACGGCCACCGAACGGGACGCCGCGCGCACCGCCCGGGCCAAGTCCTAGCAAACACACTGGCCAACCCATCCAGCTGGACGGAATATCCGGACCACGGTCCGGTTATATGGGTAGTTCTCATTGAGGAGGTACCCATGCCCGCCGTCACCGCAGACACCCTGACATTGCCCCGGATCGGCGCGCCCGCTCCCGTCGACACCGAGCGCCCGGTCCGATCGATCACCACCGGCCCGCGCGGCTACGAGGGGGAGGGCTTCCCGGTCGTCCGCGCGTTCGTCGGGGTGAGCGCCGCCGCGCTGGACCCGTTCGTGCACATGGACCAGCTGGGCGAGGTGGAGTACCAGCCCGGGGAGCCCCGGGGCACCGACTGGCACCCGCACCGCGGCTTCGAAACGGTCACCTACATGATCGACGGGAAGTTCGCGCACCAGGACTCCCACGGGGGCGGCGGCCTGATCACCGACGGCGCCACGCAGTGGATGACCGCCGGTTCCGGCATCCTGCACATCGAGACCCCGCCCGCCGAGCTGGTGGAAAGCGGCGGCGTGTTCCACGGCGTCCAGCTGTGGGTGAACCTGCCGAGAAAGGACAAGTTCGCGCCGCCGCGGTATCAGGCCATCGAGGGCGGCGACGCCGCGCTGCTGGCCTCCGGCGACGGCGGGGCGCTGGTGCGCATCATCGCCGGCGAGATCGACGGCCACCGCGGACCGGGCGCCACCCACACCCCGATCACGTTGGCGCACGCGACGATTCAAGGGGGAGCCCGGCTCGACATCCCGTGGCGGCGCGATTTCAACGCGCTGGTCTACGTGCTGTCCGGCAGCGGATACGTCGGCCCCGTCGCCCACCCGATCCGCTCGGGCCAGCTGGCCGTGCTCGGGCCCGGCGACCGCATCACCGTGCGCGCCCGGTCGGTCCAGGAGTCGTCGCGCACAACGGCGCTCGACGTGCTGCTCCTGGGCGGGCGGCCCATCCGGGAGCCGGTGTTCCACTACGGCCCGTTCGTGATGAGCTCGCGCGCGGAGCTGGTCGAGGCGCTGCAGGATTACCAGGCCGGGAAGTTCGGCCATATTCCACCCAACGCGTTAATGCCGCATCGAGGTGGTGGCACACTGCAGTAATGGCGCCAACGGCTAGTCGCCGGCCGGGCCGTCCGCCCGCAGCAAAGGCTGACGAAACCCGCAAGCGAATCGTGGACGCCGCTCGCCTGGTCTTCAGTGAACGCGGATACGACGGGGCGACGTTTCAGGCCGTCGCCGTCCGCGCCGATCTGACCAGGCCGGCCATCAACCACTACTTCTCCAGCAAGCGGGCGCTGTATCGGGAAGTGGTGAACCAAACCAACGAACTCGTCGTCGCGGCCGGGATCCGGCGCGCCGAGTGCGAGACCACCTTGCTGGGGCGGCTGACCGCGTTCATCTCGGCGGCGATGCAAGCGAACTCCGAAAACCCTTCCGCGTCAGCATTTTTGGTCACCACCGTGCTGGAGTCGCAGCGGCATCCGGATCTGAACACCACCGAAAACGACGCGGTGCGGATGACCCGCGAGTTTCTGACGCGGGTGGTCAACGACGCGATCGCGCATCGCGAGCTCGCGGCCGACATCGATGCCCCCGCGGTCGTCGAGACCCTGCTCGTGGTGCTCTGCGGCGTCGGCTTCTATTCCGGCTACGTCCGCAGCTACCGGGAGATGCTGGCCGTCACCGGGGTGCTGCGGCAGCTGCTGGAGGGCGCGCTGTGGCGTCCCCAAACCTGACCGGCACCCGGCCGCAGCGGCAGTGAGATCCCGCACAAAGCGTATAGGCTAACTAACTTATTCGGTAGCATGGTGTGGCCATGACTGATGTCGACGCCGCCCTTCCGCCGTCGTTGCGGACCACCGGGGACAGCTGGTCCATCACCGAACTGGTCGGCGCCACCGCGCTGGGCGTCGCCGCCTCGCGCGCCGTGGAGACGGCCGGACCCGACCCGCTGATTCGCGACGACTTCGCGCGCGTCCTGGTGTGCTCGGCCGGCCCCGCGTGGACCCGGCTGGCCGACCCCGAACTGGCCTGGCTCGACGACGATCCGCACGGGCGGCGCGCCCACCGGCTCGGCATCGACTACCAGGCCGTGCGCACGCACTTCTTCGACGAGTACTTCGCCGACGCCGCACGCGCCGGGATCCGGCAGGCGGTGATCCTGGCCGCCGGGCTGGACTCGCGCGCCTACCGGCTGGATTGGCCGGCGGGCACCGCCGTCTACGAGATCGACCAGCCCCGGGTGCTGGAGTACAAGACCCGGATCCTCGAGGAGCACGGCGCGGTCCCGACCGCGAGCCGGCGCCCCGTCCCGGTGGACCTGCGCGACGACTGGCCGGCGGCCCTGACCGCCGCCGGATTCGACCCGTCCCAACCGACCGCCTGGCTGGCCGAGGGCCTGCTGCCCTATCTGCCCAGCGACGCCCAGGACCGGCTGTTCGAGATGTTCACCGCGCTCAGCGCGCCGGGCAGCCGGGTCGCCGTCGAGGTGTTCGGCATGAATTCGCGCAGCAACTCGCAGCGGTGGCTGCGCATGCGCGAGCGGCTCGGCCTGGACGTCAACGTCCAGGCGCTGACCTATCACGAGCCGGACCGCACCGACGCCGCGGCGTGGCTGGCCGACCACGGCTGGCGGGTGCACAGCGTGAACAACCACGACGAGATGGCCCGCCTGGGCCGCCCGGTTCCCGAAGACCTCGCCGACGAGGCCGTCCGCAGCACGCTGCTGCGCGCGCGCCTCGGCGACCCGACCGCCTGACCCGACCAAGGAGCAACCCGATGAGCTCACTGCGCACCCACGACGACAGCTGGGACATCAAGACCAGCGTCGGCACCACCGCCGTGATGGTGGCCGCCGCCCGGGCCGTCGAAACCGAGCAGCCCGACGCGCTGATCCGCGACCCGTACGCCAAGCTCCTGGTGACCAACTCCGGCGCCGGGGTGTTGTGGGAGGCCATGCTCGACCCGGAGGTCGCGGCCAGGATCGAAAACCTCGACGCCGAATCCGCCGCCCACCTCCACCACATGCGCGGCTACCAGGCGGTGCGCACGAACTTCTTCGACACCTTCTTCAAGCAAGCCGTCGCCGACGGCATCCGACAGGTCGTGATCCTGGCGTCGGGGCTGGACTCCCGCGCCTACCGCCTGGACTGGCCGGCCGGCACCACGGTGTACGAGATCGACCAGCCCCAGGTCCTGCACTACAAGTCGACGACCCTGGCCGAAAACGGCGTCGCGCCGTCCGCCGACCGCCGCGAGGTGGCCATCGACCTGCGGCAGGACTGGCCCGCCGCGCTGCGCGCCGCCGGCTTCGACCCGAAGCAGCGCACGGCGTGGCTGGCCGAGGGCCTGCTGATGTACCTGCCGGCCGAGGCGCAGGACCGGTTGTTCACCCAGATCGGCGAGCTGAGCGCGCCGGGCAGCCGGGTCTCGGCCGAAACCGCGCCCAACCACGCCGACGAGCGGCGCCAGCAGATGCGCGAGCGGTTCCGGAGGGTCGCCGACGAGATCGGCTTCGAGGAGACCGTCGACGTCGGGGAGCTGATGTACCGCGACGACCACCGCGCGGACGTCACCGAGTGGCTGAACGAACACGGCTGGCGCGCCCGCGCGCAGCACTCGACCGACGAGATGCGCCGGCTGGGCCGCTGGATCGAGAACGTCCCGCTGGCCGACGACAAGGACGCGTTCTCCGACTTCGTGATCGCCGAGCGGTCGTAATGCCGCGCGGCCGTTCGTGAACAGCTTCGTGACGGCCGTCAGGCCCTGACGGCCGCGCCTTACTTCCCGCCCAACCGGATGGTTAGGATCGCGGGTATCACCCATGAGCGCTCGCGCGACGAGCAGTGGGCACCCTCCGGGAAGGAAGACACTGATGACCACCGAATCGGTTACACCGAAGACGTCTGAGTCCAACGGGGCCCCGGCAGCTCAAGGCGGCGAGATCGCCGCGACGGTGGACCGGCTTCGCAAGACCTTCGCCACCGGCCGCACCCGCGACATCGAGTGGCGCAAGCGCCAGCTGCTGCAGCTGGCCAAGCTGATGGAGGAAAACGAGGCCGCCATCGCCGCCGCGCTCGCCGACGACCTGGACCGCAACCCGTTCGAGGCGTTCATCGCCGACGTCGCGACCACCGCGGGCGAGGCGAAGTATGCGGCCAAGAAGGTGCGCAGGTGGACGCGGCGCCGCTACCAGCTGCTCGAGATGCCGCAGCTGCCCGGCCGCGGCTGGATCGAGTACGAGCCCTACGGCACCGTGCTGATCATCGGCGCCTGGAACTACCCGTTCTACCTGACGCTCGGCCCGGCGGTCGGCGCGATCGCCGCGGGCAACGCCGTCATCCTCAAGCCCTCGGAGATCGCGCCGGCGTCGGCGCACCTGATGGCCGAGCTGGTGCCGCGCTACCTCGACACCGACGCGATCGCCGTGATCGAGGGCGACGGCTCCGTCAGCCAGGCGCTCATCGCGCAGGGCCTGGACCGGGTGCTGTTCACCGGCGGCACCGAGATCGGGCGCAAGGTGTACGAGGGCGCGGCGCCGCACCTGACCCCGTGCACGCTGGAGCTCGGCGGCAAGAGCCCGGTGATCGTGGCGGCCGACGCCGACATCGAGGTCGCGGCCAAGCGGATCGCGTGGATGAAACTGCTCAACGCCGGGCAGACGTGCGTCGCGCCCGACTACGTCCTGGCCGACGCGAAGATCCGCGACGAGCTCGTCGACAAGATCGCCGCCGCCATCACGAAGTTCACCTCCGACAAGCCGAACGGGGTGAAGATCGTCAACCAGCGCCAGTTCGACCGGATCAGCGGCTACCTGTCCGGCGGGGACGGCAAGGTCGCCGTCGGCGGAGGCTGTGACGCGTCGACCCTGCGCATCCAGCCCACCGTCGTGGTCGATCCCGATCCGGACGGGCCGCTGATGCGCAACGAGATCTTCGGGCCGGTGCTGCCGGTGATCACCGTCCAATCCCTGGACGACGCAATACGTTTCGTCAATTCGCGGCCCAAGCCGCTGTCGGCCTACCTGTTCACCAAGACGCGCGCTACCCGCGAGCGGGTGATCAAGGAGGTGCCGGCCGGGGGCATGCTGGTCAACCACCTCGCCTTCCAGGTGTCCACGGCCAAGCTGCCCTTCGGCGGGGTCGGCGCGTCGGGCATGGGCGCCTACCACGGCCGCTACGGCTTCGAGGAGTTCAGCCACCGCAAGTCGGTGCTGACTAAGCCGACGCGGCCCGACCTGTCCAGCTTCATCTACCCGCCGTACACCGAGCGGGCCTTCAAGATGGCCCGCAGGATGTTCTGACACCCCCGTCGCACCAAATCACTTGCTAAACCCCATCTTTCACAGCTGAGAGGAATCCGATGCCCGGAGTGCAGGATCGCGTCATCGTCGTCACCGGAGCCGGCGGGGGGTTGGGCCGCGAATACGCCCTGACCCTCGCCCGAGAGGGCGCCAGCGTCGTCGTCAACGACCTCGGCGGGGCCCGCGACGGCACCGGCGCCGGCCACAACATGGCCGACCAGGTGGTCCAGGAGATCAAGGACGCGGGCGGCCGGGCGGCGGCCAACTACGACAGCGTCGCCGAGCCCGAGGGCGCCGAGAACATCATCAAGACCGCGCTCGACGAGTTCGGCAAGATCGACGGCGTCGTGAGCAACGCCGGGATCCTGCGCGACGGCACCTTCCACAAGATGTCGTTCGAGAACTGGGACGCGGTGCTCAAGGTGCACCTGTACGGCGGGTACAACGTGATCCGCGCCGCGTGGCCGCACTTCCGTGAGCAGAGCTACGGCCGGGTGGTCGTCGCGACGTCCACCAGCGGGTTGTTCGGCAACTTCGGCCAGACCAACTACGGCGCGGCCAAGCTCGGCCTGGTCGGCCTGATCAACACGCTGGCTCTGGAGGGCGCCAAGTACAACATCAACGCCAACGCGGTCGCGCCGATCGCGGCCACCAGGATGACCCAGGACATCATGCCGCCCGAGGTGCTGGAGAAGCTCACCCCGGACTTCGTCGCGCCCGTGGTGGCCTACCTGTGCACCGAGGAATGTGCCGACAGCGCATCGGTTTTCATCGTCGGTGGCGGCAAGGTGCAGCGCGCCGCGCTGTTCCAGAACGACGGCGTCAACTTCGACAAGCCGCCGTCGGTTCAGGACGTCGCCGCGCACTGGGCCGAGATCACCGACCTGTCCGCGGCGAAGAAGGCCGGCTTCAAGCTGTAACGCCTTGCGGCGCCGGCCGATTCAGGCGAGCAGCGCGCCGCGCAGCCGGTCCACGTCGGCCGCGGAGATGCCCGCGTCGCGCAGGTAGCCGCCCAGCGATCCGAACTTCTCGTCGATCGCCTGGCGGGCGGCGGCCAGGTACTCCTCGCGCACGCCGAGGACCCCGTCGGACAGCCGCGCCTCGGTAAACGTCACCACCTCCGGGGTGAGTTCGGTGTCCTGGCGCTGGGCGATCATCTCGGAGATCCGTTCCCGCAGCTGCGGTGCCGCGTCGTTGCTGCGCAGGAAGTCGGCCACGATGGTGTCGCGGTCGACGCCGATCGCCTCCAGCACCGTGGCGACCACGAAGCCGGTGCGGTCCTTTCCGGCGAAGCAGTGCGTGAGCACCGGGCGGCCGGCGGCCAGCAGCGTGATGACGCGGTGCAGCGCGCGCTGCGCGCCGTTGCGCGTTGGGAATTGGCGGTATTCGTCGGTCATGTAGCGGGCGGCGGCCTCGTCCACCGACAGGCCGTCGCCGCCCTCGCCGGTCAGCAGTCGCTGGAACGCGTGTTCGTGCGGGGCCTGCCCGTCGATGTCGGCCTCGTCCTCGCCCAGGTCCGGGAAGGGCAGCAGGTGGACCTCGACGCCGTCGGGAACCAGCCCCGGCCCGCGCCGGGCGACCTCACGGGACGCGCGCAGGTCGGCGACGTCGGTGATCCCGAGCCGGCGCAGCGTCGCCCGGCCCTCGTCGTCGAGGCGGCTCAGCTCGCTGGACCGGAACAGCCGCCCGGGCCGCAGCGCGGGCGTGGAGTCGGCGACGTCGCGGAAGTTCCAGGCGCCCGGCAGTTCTCGCACCGCGGCCTCAGCCATGGGGCGTGACCGCCGCAGCCAGCGCGGACTGTTCCCGGCCGAGCTCGGCGCGCGCGATGGACCGCATGTGCACCTCGTCGGGGCCGTCGAA
The DNA here is from genome assembly GCF_059813025.1 of Mycobacterium sp. NGS26. Classification (NCBI taxonomy): domain Bacteria; kingdom Bacillati; phylum Actinomycetota; class Actinomycetes; order Mycobacteriales; family Mycobacteriaceae; genus Mycobacterium; species Mycobacterium sp. NGS26. The sequence goes on along the minus strand of NZ_JCALDU010000004.1, from coordinate 159,381 downwards.
GATGCGCATCGCCCGGTGCCAGGCGTACATCCGGGCCAGCGCCGTGTCCTCGCTGACGCCGGCGGCCCCGTGCACCTGGATGGCGCGGTCGATCACGTCGCACGCCACCTGCGGCGCCACCGCCTTGATCTGGGACACCAGCAGGTGGGCGGCCTTGTTGCCGTGCTGGTCGATGGTCCACGCCGCCTTCTCGCACAGCAGCCTGGCCTGGTCGATCTCGTTGCGCGACTTGGCAATTGCCTGCTGGACGAGCCCCTGGTCGGCCAGCGGGCGGCCGAACGCGATGCGGTTGCGCGCGCGGTCCACCATCAGCGCCAGGGCGCGCTCGGCCCCGCCGAGCGCGCGCATGCAGTGGTGGATGCGGCCCGGCCCCAGCCGCGCCTGGGCGATCGCGAAGCCGCCGCCCTCCTCGCCGAGCAGGTTGGTGACCGGCACCCGCACGTTGTCGTAGACGATCTCGCAGTGCCCGGGCTGGTCCTGGTAGCCGAACACCGTCGTGGAGCGGACCACCGTCACACCCGGCGTGTCGATGGGCACCAGAACCATCGACTGCTGCTGGTGGCTGGCGGCGTCGGGGTTGGTCCGGCCCATCACGATGAGGATCTTGCAGCGCGGGTCGGACGCGCCCGAGGTCCACCACTTGCGCCCGTTGATCACGTAGTCGCCGCCGTCGCGCACGATGGAGGTCTCGATGTTGCGGGCGTCGCTGCTGGCGACCGCCGGCTCGGTCATCGAAAAGCCGCTGCGGATCTCGCCGGCCAGCAGCGGCTCCAGCCACTGCTTGCGCTGCTCGGGGGTGGCGAACAGGTGCAGGGTCTCCATGTTGCCGGTGTCGGGTGCCGCGCAGTTGAGCGCCTCGGGCGCGATCTCGAGGCTCCAGCCGGTCAGCTCGGCCAGCGGCGCGTAGTCCAGGTTGGTCAGGCCCGACTCGGCCGGCAGGAACAGGTTCCACAGGCCGGCCGCCTTGGCTTTGATTTTCAGCTCCTCGATGATGGGCGGGACCGTGTGGTCGTCGGGGCCGGCCTCGTGGCGGTATTTGTCGTAATCGGCCTCGGCCGGAAAGACATACTCGGTCATGAAGTCGGACAGCCGCTTGTGGTAGTCGCTCGCTTTGGCCGACATCGCGAAGTCCATGTCCGCCACGATAAGCCACGCGTCTTGGGGCCTGTTATGGCGTCCGACCCGTCGCGACACATAAACCTCTGCGACGACACGCCGCGGGACGTCGCAGAGGTTTAAGTTTCGGGCCATGACAGACGAATCCCGCCCTCCGCTTCCCCCGTTCACCCGCGAGACGGCGCGGCAGAAGGTCCAGGCCGCCGAGGACGCCTGGAACACCCGCGACCCCGAGCAGGTCAGCCGGGCCTACACGCCCGACTCGGAATGGCGAAACCGGGGCGAGCACATCGTCGGGCGGGACGAGATCGTGGCGTTCCTTACCCGCAAGTGGCGGCGTGAGCGCGACTACTCGCTGCGCAAGTGCCTGTGGGACTTCCACGACAACCGCATCGCGGTGCGGTTCCAGTACGAGTGCCGCGACGAGGGCGGTCAGTGGTACCGAAGCTATGGCAACGAGCTGTGGGAGTTCGCCCCGTCGGGGCTGATGGCGCGCCGGGAGGCCAGCATCAACGACGTGCCGATCGCCGAGGCCGAGCGGCGCTACTTCGGGCCCCGGCCGGCGTCGGAACATGGCCAAGACATCCCGCTGTGGTGACGGCCGATAGGGTGTCTGCGGCAAGCCGAAGACGTAAGGAAAGCAGATGTACGTGCCATGACAGATCCGCAGGCCGACGCCGTCAGGGTCGGGGTGGTGGCCGAGTCCGGGCCCGATGAGCGGCGCGTCGCGCTGGTGCCGAAGGCGGTCGCCTCGCTGGTGAGCAGCGGCGTGGCGGTGGTGGTCGAGTCCGGCGCCGGCGAGGGGGCGCTGCTGCCCGACCAGCTCTACACCGAGGCCGGCGCCAGCATCGGCGACGCGTGGGCCGCCGACGTCGTGGTCAAGGTCGCCCCGCCGAGCGCCGACGAGGTCGCCAGGCTGCGCAGCGGGCAGACCCTGATCGGCTTCCTGGCGCCGCGCAACGCCGAGAACTCGATCGGGGCGCTGAAGCGCGCCGGGGTGCAGGCGTTCGCGCTCGAGGCCATCCCCCGGATCTCGCGGGCCCAGGCGATGGACGCGCTGTCGTCGCAGGCCAACGTGGCGGGGTACAAGGCGGTGCTGCTGGCGGCCTCGGAGTCGACGCGGTTCTTTCCGATGCTGACGACGGCCGCGGGGACGGTGAAGCCGGCGACCGTGCTGGTGCTCGGCGTCGGCGTGGCCGGGCTGCAGGCGCTGGCGACGGCGAAGCGGTTGGGGGCGCGCACGTCGGGCTACGACGTGCGCCCGGAGGTGGCCGACCAGGTGCGGTCGGTGGGCGCGCAATGGCTGGATGTGGGGATCGACGCATCGGGCGAGGGCGGCTACGCCCGCGAGCTCACCGAGGAGGAGCGCGCCCAGCAGCAGGAGGCGTTGGAGAAGGCGATCAGCGGGTTCGACGTCGTCATCACCACGGCGCTGGTCCCCGGCAAGCCCGCGCCGCGCCTGGTGACCGCCGCGGCGGTGGAGGCGATGAAGCCCGGCAGCGTCGTGGTGGACCTCGCCGGGGAGGCCGGCGGCAACTGCGAGCTCACCGAACCGGGACGGACGGTGGTCAAGCACGACGTCACCATCGCCTCGCCGCTGAACCTGCCGTCGACGATGCCCGAGCACGCCAGCGAGCTCTACAGCAAGAACATCACCGCGCTGCTGGACCTGCTGATCACCGACGGCAAGTTGGCACCGGACTTCGACGACGAGGTCGTCGCGGCGGCCTGCGTGACCCGAGGGGACGACTAGATGTACGACGAGTTATTGGCCAACGTGGCGATCCTGGTGCTGTCCGGGTTCGTCGGATTCGCGGTGATCTCCAAGGTGCCCAACACGTTGCACACGCCGCTGATGTCGGGGACCAACGCGATCCACGGGATCGTGGTGCTGGGCGCGCTGGTGGTGTTCGGCGAGGTGGAGCACCCGTCGCTGGCGGTGCAGATCATCCTGTTCGTGGCGGTGGTGTTCGGCACGCTGAACGTCATCGGCGGTTTCATCGTCACCGACCGGATGCTGGGCATGTTCAAGGGCAAGAAGCGGACCCCGGCAAAGGTCGAGGAGCCGGCGGCCAAATGAACTACCTGGTGATCGGCCTCTACATCGTCTCGTTCGCGCTGTTCATCTACGGCCTGATGGGCCTGACCGGGCCCAAGACCGCGGTGCGCGGCAACCTCATCGCCGCGGTCGGCATGGCCATCGCGGTGGCGGCGACGCTGATCAAGATCCGGCACACCGACCAATGGGTGCTGATCGTCACCGGCCTCGTGGTCGGCGTCGTGCTGGGCGTGCCGCCGGCCCGCTACACCAAGATGACCGCCATGCCGCAGCTGGTGGCGTTCTTCAACGGTGTCGGCGGCGGCACCGTCGCGCTCATCGCGCTGTCGGAATTCATTGAGACATCGGGCTTTTCGGCCTTCCAGCACCACGAGTCGCCGACCGTGCACATCGTGGTGGCGTCGCTGTTCGCCGCGATTATCGGGTCGATCTCGTTCTGGGGATCGATCATCGCGTTCGGCAAGCTGCAGGAGATCATCTCCGGATCGCCGATCGGCTTCGGCAGGGCCCAGCAACCGGTCAACGTGCTGCTGTTGGCCGGGGCCGTCGCGGCCGCCGTGGTGATCGGCGTGCACGCGCATCCCGGCACCGGCGGGGCGTCGCTGTGGTGGATGATCGGCCTGCTCGCCGCGGCCGGGGTGCTGGGCCTGATGGTGGTGTTGCCCATCGGCGGCGCGGACATGCCGGTGGTCATCTCGCTGCTCAACGCGATGACCGGGCTGTCGGCCGCCGCGGCGGGGTTGGCGCTGAACAACACCGCGATGATCGTGGCGGGCATGATCGTCGGCGCCTCGGGTTCGATCCTGACCAACCTGATGGCCAAGGCGATGAACCGTTCCATCCCCGCGATCGTCGCCGGCGGCTTCGGCGGCGGCGGCGTGGCTCCCACCGGCGACGGCGGCGGCGACAAGCACGTCAAGTCCACGTCGGCGTCCGACGCGGCGATTCAGATGGCCTACGCCAACCAGGTGATCGTGGTCCCGGGTTACGGCCTGGCCGTCGCGCAGGCCCAGCACGCCGTCAAGGACATGGCGTCGCTGCTGGAGGAGAAGGGCGTGCCGGTGAAGTACGCGATCCACCCGGTGGCCGGCCGCATGCCCGGGCACATGAACGTGCTGCTGGCCGAGGCCGAGGTCGACTACGACGCGATGAAGGACATGGACGACATCAACGACGAGTTCGCCCGCACCGACGTCGCGATCGTCATCGGCGCCAACGACGTCACCAACCCGGCGGCCCGCAACGAGGCCTCCAGCCCGATCTACGGCATGCCCATCCTCAACGTGGACAAGGCCAAGTCGGTGATCGTGCTGAAGCGGTCGATGAATTCCGGGTTCGCGGGCATCGACAACCCGCTGTTCTATGCCGAGGGGACGACGATGTTGTTCGGCGACGCGAAGAAGTCGGTGACCGAGGTCGCCGAGGAGTTAAAGGCGCTTTAGCCGTTCTAGACCGGCGGATATGCGGGCGGCGGGTATCCGTTGCCGTCGACGACTCCCCGCAGACCCCATGGGACGTACCTGAAGAAGAATTCGATCTCGTCGCTCATGTCGTAGTCCGGGTTCGGATCCATCGGCCACCCCTCCAGTCGCGACTTCAGCTTCGAAAATTGAAGTCTAGTCCCATCCCTGTCCATCTGACACCCGGGATTTGCCTAAACTGTCCAACCAGTTGATTGATAATTAGCCTTGCCCGGCATCCGACCAGCCCCGCCGGCAATGACGATAGTGAGCACAGATGCCATCCGAGAACGGGTTGACCCGCCGCGAGGAGTTGCTGGCCGTCGCCACCAAGCTGTTCGCCGCCCGCGGCTACCACGGCACCCGGATGGACGACGTCGCCGACGTGATCGGCCTGAACAAGGCGACCGTCTACCACTACTACGCCAGCAAGTCGCTGATCCTGTTCGACATCTACCGTCAGGCCGCCGAGGGCACGCTGGCCGCCGTGCACGATGACCCGTCCTGGACGGCCCGCGAGGCGCTCTACCAATACACCATCCGGCTGCTCACCGGCATCGCGAGCAATCCCGAGCGGGCCGCCGTGTACTTCCAGGAACAGCCCTACATCACCGAGTGGTTCACCAGCGAGCAGGTCGCCGAGGTCCGCGAGAAGGAGGCGCAGGTCTACGAGCACGTGCACGGCCTCATCGACCGCGGGATCGCCAGCGGCGAGTTCTTCGAGTGCGACTCGCACGTGGTGGCGCTCGGCTACATCGGGATGACGCTGGGCAGCTACCGCTGGCTGCGACCACATGGGCGGCGCAGCGCCAAGGAGATCGCCGCCGAATTCAGCACCGCGCTGCTCCGCGGCCTGATCCGCGACGAAACGATCCGCAACACCTCTCCGCTCGGGCCCTAACCGAGCCGCCGGCCGTCAGTGGATGGGCGGAATCAGGTGCAGCAGGTCCCCGGTGACGCCGCTGAGCACCGACAGCCCCGTCACGCTCGGCTGGCCCAGGAAGAAGTTCAGGTTCGGATCGATGGACGGGAGATACGGGTAGGCGGTCGGCAGCGCGGACTGCGGCAGCAGCCCGAGATCCACCAGCGCCGACTGGGGCCCCTGCACGGACCCGAGGAGCAGGTCGGGGCCGGTGGTGAACGGGTTGACCACCTCGAACAGACCGGCCGGGGTGGGTACGTTCGCGTAGTTCAGGCCGGGCCCGTAGGAGCCGTAACCCAGGTCGACGAGCACCCGCAGATCGGGCTGGACCACGTCGGCGAGGGGATTGCCGGCGAACGGGATGTCGCGAAGCGGCTGCAGCAGCGGCAGGTTCTGCGTCAGCAACTCGTAGTACTGGGTGCTGCCGGTGTAACCCGGCGACGTCGGCAACTGCACCGCGTTGGCGAGCTGGGCGGCCGTCAGCGTGGGATAGGTGTGGTGCAAGGTCAGGGCGCCCGCGAAGGCATTGGCGTCCGACACGAAATTCAGCGGGTATTGCGGCGCGTTGGCGATGCCGTCGTACTGGACCGTGAAAATGCTCGTCGCGTAGGGGGAAAGCGGCGGCGTCGCGCCGTTGAACGGCACGTCCAGGAACGGCAGGTAAAACCCCGGGAAGCGCTCCAGGATGCCGCCGACGGGGTTGTTGGGATCCGCGAGCAGCATGAAGGACAGGTCGCCCTGATACGGCGAGCCCGCCGCCATCAGCGCGCTGATCTCGTTGGTGGCGACGGTGGCGCTCTGCGAGTAGCCGACGACCAGGGCGCTGTTTCCCTGGGTGAGCACCCCGGTGGGGCCGACGAGCGCGGTGTTGAGCAGGTTCACGCCCTGCGAGACCGATTGCCCGAACGTCAGGTTGCCGAGATTGGGGGTGATCGGCCAGAACTGCTCGGGGGTGAACAGGCCCTGCGGAATCGCCCCGGCGAAGGCAGGGTTCGGCTGGATGAACGAGTTGAAGATGCTTGCCACGTAGCCGGGATTCGGCGTCGGGTTACCGGTGCCGCCCATGATCAACGCGATCAGCGGGTCCGCCGACGTCGCGTTCGACATCGACGTCATCGATGACAGCGACGACATGGGCATCATCGCGCTGAGCCCGCCGGGTCCGCCGGTGCCGGCCGCCGCCGTCAGCGCGTTCGGCGGCCCGATCATCAGGGACGAGTTGGCGGCCTCGGCGTCCAGGTAGGCATTTCCCGCGGACGCCAGCGCCTCGGTGAACTCGTTGTGGAACGCCGTGGCCTGCGACACGACCGCCTGGTACTCCTGGCCGTAGGCGCCGAACAATTTGGCGATGGCCGCCGACACCTCGTCCTCGGCCGCCGGAACCAAGCCGGTGGTCGGCCCAGCCGCGGTAGAGCTGGCGGTGCTGATTGCCGAACCGATGTTCTCCACATCCGCGGCCGCGGCCGCCAGCGTTTCCGGGGTGGTGACTACGTACGACATCGCCCCGTCCTTCTCGCCATCTCCCCATTCCCCTGGACTCGAGACTGAGCATAGGACGGCCCCCGCGGGGCGTCCCCCGTTTCGGCTAAGTCGGTGCTGCGGGAGTCAGGTGCTTGTCGAGGAAGGCGATCTGGTCGGCGACCACCCGCTCGAAGGCGTCGCCGACGTATATCTCGAAGTGGCCCTCGGGGTACGTCCTGACCTCACCGCGCGGGGCCCGCGCGGCATGGCGCAGCGTGGCGCCGGCGGGGGCCACCGAGTCGGTTTCGCACACGCAGAACAGGATTGGGCAGCGGACCTTCGCGGCGAGGCGGCCCGGGCGGTAGGTGGCGACCTTGAGCCCGATGCGGGCGGCGACCTCGTTGGCCACGGTTTGGCCCTCGGGGATCAGCCGCAGGTAGCCCGGGTACGCGTCGGGTGCGGTCATCAACGCGACCTCGCCAGGCCTGCCGGCCGTGGGGATCATCACCGGCGGCCTTCCGGCGATGGCCCCGACGGCGTCGCGAATCGCCCGCGCGGTGATGCGTGCGACGGTCACCGGGCTGATCGCGCGCAGGGAGGCGATGCCGTCGGTGTACGGGCACTGGGCCACGGCGGCGGCGATGCGCGGCAGCCGGGCCGCCGTGGCGATGACGTGTCCACCTCCAAAAGACGTGCCCCACAGGCCGATTCGGTTGGGGTCTATGCCGGGCAGGGTGCGGGCGTAGTCCACGGCCGCGGCCCAGTCGGCCAGCTGCATGCCGATGTCGAGCAGCTGACGCGGCCGGCCCCCGCTGTCGCCGAAGTTGCGGTAGTCGAACACCAGGCAGGCGTAGCCGGCCGCGCTGAACCGCTCGGCGTAGGCGTCCAGCCGCATGGTGCGCACCGCGCCCAGCCCGTGCGCCATCACCAGCAGCGGCGTGGGGTGGGCCGCGGCCGGCCGGTAGAGCCACGCGCTGATCCGGTCGGCGCCGGACGCGAACCGGACATCCTCGCGCTGTGTCATGGCGCCCATTCTGCCTGCCCGAATGCCGCCGCGAACTGTGGACTAGTGTCTGGAAAGGTTTTCCAGCTTCTTACCGGTTTGATGGATGGAGACTCTGATGGCGATCCGCGTCGCGCACGTCGGCACCGGGAATGTCGGGGGCCTGGCGTTGGCCGAACTCATCACCAATCCTCAGTTCGAACTGACGGGCGTGTGCGTGTCCACACCCGAAAAGGTGGGCAGGGACGCCGGAGAACTGTGCGGCGTCGGCCTGGACGGGGGCGTCAGCACGGGCGTCGCGGCCGTCGGAAGCCTCGACGAGATCCTGGCGACCGACCCCGACTGCGTCGTGTACTGCGCCATGGGCGACACCCGGATGCCGGACGCGATGACGGATGTGATGCGCATCCTGGCCGCCGGCGTCAACCTCGTCGGGTCTTCGCCCGGCCTGCTGCAGTACCCGTGGGGCGTGCTGCCGGCGAAATACATCGAGCCTGTGGAAGCCGCTGCGCGGCAAGGCAATTCGAGCCTGTTCATCAACGGAGTCGACCCCGGTTTCATCAACGACCTGCTCCCGTTCGCGCTCTTCGGGACCTGTCAGCGCGTCGAGCAAGTGCGGTGCCTGGAGATCCACGACTACGCGGGTTACAACGGCCGGGAAGTCATGCACTACATGGGGTTCGCCCGGCCCCTGGACGAGGTGCCGATGCTCCTGCAACCGGGCGTGCTGGGCATCGCCTGGGGAGCGGCGATCCGTCAGCTGGCGGCCGGCCTCGGCGTCGAGGTCGACGAGATCACCGAGTCGTATCAGCGCGCGCCGGCGCCGGAAGACTTCGACATCGCGGTGGGACACGTCGCCAAGGGCACGCAGGCCGCGCTGCAGTTCGAGATCCGCGGCATGGTCGGCGGGCATCCCGCCATCGTGATCGAGCACGTCACCCGGCTGCGCCCCGACCTGAAACCCGAGTGGCGGCAACCGGCTTCGGGCGGCGGCTCGTATCGCATCGAGATCACCGGGGAGCCGTCGTACGCCGTGGACGTCGTTCCGAGCAGCCGCAAGGGCGACCACAACCACGCCGCGATCGCCGGCGCCGCGGGCCGCATCGTCAACGCCATCCCGGCGGTGGTCGCCGCGCCGCCCGGGATCCGCACCACCCTCGACCTGCCGCTGGTGACCGGCAGGGGCCTGTACGCGCCAAACACCTTGGTGGCCACCTAAATTGGACCGAATCGAAAGGAGACCCGCGTGGGACGGGTAGACGGCAAAGTCGCACTGATCAGTGGTGGTGCCCGCGGGATGGGCGCGTCGCACGCCCGCCTGCTCGCGGAGGAGGGCGCCAAGGTGGTGATCGGCGACATCCTCGACGACGAGGGCAAGGCGCTGGCCGACGAAATCGGCGAGTCGGCGCGCTACGTCCACCTCGACGTCACCCAGCCCGACCAGTGGGACGCCGCGGTCGCAACGGCCACCGGCGAATTCGGCAAGCTCGACGTGCTGGTGAACAACGCTGGCATCGTCGCGCTCGGTCAGCTGCGGAATTTCGATCTGGGCAAGTGGCAGAAGGTCATCGACGTCAACCTGACCGGGACTTTCCTGGGCATGCGGGTGGCCGTCGACCCGATGACCGCGGCCGGGGGCGGCTCGATCATCAACGTGTCGTCGATCGAGGGGCTGCGCGGCGCGCCGGCCGTGCACCCCTACGTCGCGTCGAAATGGGCGGTGCGCGGCCTGGCCAAGTCGGCGGCGCTGGAGCTGGCGCCGTTCAACATTCGGGTCAACTCGATACACCCCGGCTTCATCCGCACCCCGATGACCGAGAAGCTGCCCGAGGACATGGTCACCGTGCCGCTGGGCCGCCCCGGCGAGGCGCGGGAGGTGTCCACGTTCGTGCTGTTCCTCGCCAGCGACGAGTCGTCGTACACGACCGGCAGCGAGTTCGTGATGGACGGCGGGTTGGTGACCGACGTGCCGCACAAGGAGTTGTAGGGCGGTGCTATAACCGCGAGCATGCTGCGCGGCCTGGCGGATGCGGTCGGATCGAGTCACGTCGTCACCGATCCCGACGTCCTGGCCGGCCGCAGCGTCGACCACACCGGGCGCTACCGGGGCCGGGCCAGCGCGCTGGTGCGGCCGGGCTCGGCCGAGCAGGTCGCCGAGGTGCTGCGGGTGTGCCGCGACGCCGGGGCGCACGTCACGGTGCAGGGCGGCCGGACCTCGCTGGTGGCCGGAACCGTTCCCGAGCACGACGACGTGCTGCTGTCCACCGAGCGGCTGAGTGCTGTCGGCGAGGTCGACACGGTCGAGCGCCGCGTCTCGGTCGGCGCCGGCGCCACCCTGGCCGCGCTCCAAAGCGCCTCTGCCGCAGCGGGTTTGGTGTTTGGCGTGGACCTGGCGGCCCGGGACACCGCGACCGTCGGGGGCATGGCCTCGACGAACGCCGGCGGGCTGCGCACGGTCCGGTACGGCAACATGGGCGAGCAGGTCGTCGGCCTGGAGGTGGCGCTGCCCGACGGCTCGCTGCTGCGCCGGCGCAGCGCGGTGCGGCGCGACAACACCGGCTACGACCTGCCGGCGCTGTTCGTCGGCGCCGAGGGCACCCTCGGCGTCATCACCGCGCTGGACCTTCAGCTGCACCCCACCCCGTCGCACCGGGTGACGGCGGTGTGCGGGTTCGACGACCTCGAGCCGCTCGTCGAGGCCGGCCGGGCGTTTCGGGACGTGGACGGGATCGCCGCGCTGGAGCTGATCGACGGCCGCGCCGCCGCGCTGACCGGCGAGCGCCTCGGGGTCGGCGCGCCGGTGGACGGCGACTGGCTGCTGTTGGTGGAGCTGGCCGCCGACCACGATCAGACCGATCGGCTCGCCGGCCTGCTCGACGGCGTGCGGATGTGCGGCGAGCCGGCGGTGGGCGTGGATGTGGCCGCGCAGCAACGGTTGTGGCGGGTCCGCGAGTCGCTCGCCGAGGTGCTCGGCGTGTACGGGCCGCCGCTGAAGTTCGACGTTTCGTTGCCCTTGGCGGCAATTGGTGGCTTCGCCCGGGAGTCGGTCGCGCTGATCGCGGCGACCGATCGCGAGGCGCTGCCGGTGCTGTTCGGCCACATCGGCGAGGGCAACCTGCACCTCAATGTGCTGCGCTGCCCGGCCGAGCGGGAGGCGGCGCTGTACGGGCCGATGATGGAACTCATCGCGCAGTGCGGCGGCAACGTCAGCTCCGAGCACGGCGTCGGCAGCCGCAAGCGCGCGTACCTCGGAATGTCAAGGGAGGCAGCCGACATCGCCGCGATGCGGACGGTCAAGGCGGCGTTGGACCCGACCGGCTACCTCAACGCCGCGGTGCTCTTCGACTGATCCGTCTTCGCCGCGAGCGTGCGCAGTTGTACGCATACGCACGGCGTGTCGTGTGCAAACCCGCACGCTCGCGGCAAACGGACTAGCTGCCCTTGATGCCGACGGCGTGACGCAGCTGGGCCAGGAATTGCTCGGCGTCGTCGCTGCGCACGATGTAGTGCGAGATGGCGATCCGGATCACCGTCGCCGCCTTGACGGCGGCGTTGGGGCCGGGAAGGTGCCGCTGCAGGCCGTCGCGCATCTGCGGGATGACGCGGGAGAACTGGGCGATGGTGTGCTCGGGTTCGACGTCGACCATGCGCACCCCGGAGTACGAATGCTGGTACTCCACGATGAAGCGCAGCACGGCGTCGAGCTTGTCGACGCCCTTGAGGCCCGCGGTGGCCTTGACCAAACCGCTTTCGAACAGCTGCCGCTCGTATTGCGAGAACGCGGACAGCAGCTCCTCTTTGGAGGCGAACCAGCGGTACAGCGTGGGGCGCGACACGCCGGCCTGCGCGGCGACCTCGGACAGGCTGAGCTTCGTCTTGCCGTTGCGGCCGAGCACCTCGGCGGTCGCCAGCAGGATCCGCTGGCGCGTCGAGGTGTCGGCGTCGGTCGCCGCAGCCGGAACGGTCATATCTCAAACTTTACGAAGTATTGCCGAGGTGTCACGATTTCTGCTCCGGGTCAGGACCGCTTGGGCCGCCGGCGCACCAGCACCGCCTGCTGGATGGCGCCGACCGCGCCCCGCTCGTCGAAGAGCGTGCCGACCGTCGTGCCGACGCCGTCGGGCCCGTAGCTGGTCTCCGCGCGAATGCCGATCCAGTCGCCGTCGGGAACGCGGAACACGTGCACGGCCAGGTCGGTGTTGACGAACGTCCACTTGCTGATGTCCAACTTGCTGCCGATGCCGTTGGCACAGTCGGCCACCGCGAACAGTCGCTCCAGCGGCGTCATGGTCTCACCCTTGACGAGGTCCACGGTCGGCTTGATCCAGGATTCGCCGGGGCCTTCGCACAACGGCTCGGTGAGCCACAGCCAGTCCAGGCTGTGCACGTAGTTGCGGTCCCAATCCAGCGGCTTCATGTCGCGGCTGCGGGCCTCGGTCCGGGGCCGGGGCAGGGGCGCCGGGGAATGCGCCACCGCCTCGGTGTCGTGGTGCTGCAACCGCCAGCCGCTGGCGCGCGCCACCGGCCGCGGCTCGCCATCGGGGCCGGGGGCCAGCAGCTCGGCGCCGACCAGCTCGATCTGCTTGCCGCCGCGCAGCACCCGCGAGGTGACCCACAGGTCGCCCTCCGCCGGCACCCCGCCCAGCAGGTCGATGACGACCCGCGACAGCCGGGTGTCGTCGCGCCGCTCACACCGCTCCAGCGCCCGGACCAGCAGCGCCGACACCGGCCCGCCGTGCTGTATCGCGGCCGACCAGGTGCCGCGCGCCAGGTCGGTGGCACCGAACTTCTCGCCCAGCGCGCCGGCCGGGTCGATGAGCTCGTAGTAGGAGTCGGTCATCGTCCACCTTTCGGGTGTCAGGGCAGGCCGGCGCCGGGGGTGGTCACCGTGACGGCGTCCAGCCGGGAGAGCCGGGTGCCGGCCAGGCGCTGGGGATACGCGTCGATGCTCGACAGCAGGAACAGCGTGCGGCGCTCAGGGCCGCCGAGCGCGCAGGCGATGGCGACACGCTCGCCCATGTCGATGCGGTCGGTCACCGCGCCGCCCTCGGTGACCCGCTCGAACTGGTGGGCCAGCGTCATCGACGTCCACACCGCGCCGTCGGCGTCCAGCGCGATGCCGTCGGGTGGGCCGTCGAGGCCGTCGGCGAAGGTCCGGCGGTCGTGCAGCGCGCCGTCCTCGCCGATGGTGAACGCGGTCAACCGCCGGCCGACCGACTCGGCGACGATCAGCGTCTTGCGGTCCGGCGTGATGACCATCCCGTTGGGGAAGTCGAGGTCCTTGGCGACGACGGCGGCGCCGCCGTCGGGGTCGAGGCGGACGATCACCCCGCCGGAGAAGGCCTGCGACCCGATGTAGGCGCGCCCGGCATCGTCGACGACCATGTCACCGAGGTTGGCCGGGGTGATGTCGCTCAGATCGGCGATGGTCACGACGGTCTCGCCGTCGTAGCACAGCACCCGGCGGTCTTCGGTCGAGGCGATCAGCAGCGACCCGTCGGGCCGGAAGCCCAGCCCGGACGGCGAGTGACCGGGCAGCGGCAGCGTGGTCAACGAGCCGCCCATGGTCGACGTGTGCACGGCCTCGCCCAGCATGTCGGAGAACCACAGCAGGCCCTCGAACCAGCGCGGGCCCTCGCCGAAGCAGAAGCCGTTGGCGACCGGCTCGGGGATCATCCGCCCATGCCTTTACAAAACACCGCAAAAGTGTCACGCACCGCGGGTACCGGTGTCAATTTGCCGCGCCCGCGCATTGTTAGCCCACCTTTACAAATCCTACTCAAAGTGTCACGCTGAGCCGTGAGCTGCTAGCGAGAGGTGGAGTGCGCTTTGAGCAAGGTTTCCGAGGAATCTCAGCAGACCGAGTGGACGGTGCAGGGCCTGCTGGACCTGTTCGACGTGCGGGCCGACGGGCAGGACCGGTTCACCGGCGACACCGGCATCGCCGTCGGCGACGAGCGGCAGGTGGTCGAGGGCACCCAGGTGCTCGCCCAGGCGATCGTCGCGGTGGCCAAGCGATTTCCGGACAAGTCGGTGCGCTCGGCGCACGCGGTGTTCTCCCGCGCCGTCGCCGTCGGCCCGCCCATCGAGCTCGTCCTCGACGTCGTCGCCGAGGGCCGGTCCACCGCCACCGCGGTGGTCGCGGTGCATCAGAACGGCCGGCGCTGCCTGAGCATCACGGTGCTGGCCGACGTCCCGACCGCCGACGTCATCCGTCACCACCTGCCGCGGCCCGACGTCGCCGCGCCCGCCGACGCAAACGTGTCCGAGATGCCGATGGTCGGCCGCGAACTGCGCCTGGTCGACGTGGTCGACGTCAACAGCCCCGACGAGGTCGGCCCGCCGGAGCTCTACGCGTGGCTGCGCTACGACCCGATCCCGACGCGCGACGACCTGGCCAAGGCGCTCCTCGCGTATTTCACCGGGCACCTTGGCATTTCGACCACCATGCGGGCGCACCCGGGCATCGGCACCGCCCAGGCGCACCTGACGGTGTCCACCGCGCCGATGAGCATCTCGGTCGCGTTCCACGAGCCGGTGCGTTGGGACGGGTGGCTGCTGTACACGCACGAGAGCACCCAGGTCGGCGCGGGAATGTCGTACGTGCGCGGCACCGTGCATTCGGAGGAGGGCGAGCTGCTGTGCTCGTTCGCGCAGGAGGCGCTGATCCGCCCGCTGCGCACCAGCGACACGGCGATCGACTCGCGCGCGCGATTCTGACCGCCATGCGCTTCACCATCACGCACCCGATGCACAGCCATCCGTACAACCCGGAGCTGGCGAGCGGGGACGGCATCGGGAAGGTGGCGGCGGCCACCGAGGCGGCGGGGATTCACGGCTTCGGGTTCACCGACCATCCGGCGCCGTCGCAGCGATGGCTGGAGGCCGGTGGGCACGACGCGCTGGATCCTTTTGTCGCACTGGGTTTCGCGGCGGCGACGACGACGACGCTGCGGCTGATCCCCAACATCGTGGTGCTGCCCTACCGAAACCCGTTCGTGGTGGCCAAGTCCGGCGCCACGCTCGATCTGCTCTCCGGTGGCCGGTTCACGCTCGCGGTCGGCGTGGGTTACCTCAAGCGCGAGTTCGCGGCGCTGGGTGTCAGCTACGACGAGCGCGCGGAGCTGTTCGAGGAGGCGCTGCAGGTGATCCGGGCGATCTGGACCACCGACGACATCTCGTTTGAGGGAAGGCATTTCAGCGCGCGCGGCATCACCGCGCATCCCCGGCCGGTCAGCAGCCCGCCGATCTGGATCGGCGGTAACACCACGGCGTCCCGGCAGCGGGTCGCGCAGTACGGCGACGGGTGGTGCCCGTTCCCGGCCCCGCCACAGCTGGCGCAGACGGCCGGCACCGCCGTCATCGATTCGGTGCAGCGCCTCACCGACGGCATCGAGGACCTGCGGCGCCGCTGCGACGCGGCCGGCCGGGACTGGTCCGCGATCGACATCACCTTCACCAACTTCGATGGCGGCAGCCCGGCCGGCGACGAATTCAACGCCGACGCTTACCTCGACGGCCTGGAAAGGCTCGCCAAAATCGGGGTGACCTGGGTCAGCGTCGGCCTGCCCGGCGACAGCATGGCGCACGCGCTCGACACCCTCGAGCGTTTCCGAACCCTCGTGATCGACGCGCTCTAGATGGACTTCTCACACGTCGAACTCAGCCCCGAGGACCAGGCGTTCCTCGACGAGACCCGGGCATTCATCGCCAAGCACGTCACCGACGACGTGCTGCGCCGCCAGCGCGAACTCGGCGAAAACTTCGACGAGCGAGTGCATCTGGCGCTGGGCGAAGCCGGATACCTGGCCGCGGATTGGAAGTCGGAGTCCGAGGGCGGGTTCAGCCCGGTGCGCCGGCGCATCTTTGCGCTCGAGATCGCCCGCGCCCACACGCCCTGGTACCACTGGGGCACCACCTCGGTCGTCGCGCGGCTGGTGCAGCAATTCGGCGCGCCCGAGCTCGCCGACAGGGTCGTGCCCGGCGTGCTGTCCGGCGACATCCGGCTGTGCCTGGGCTACACCGAACCCGAGGGCGGCTCGGACGTGGCCACCTGCAAGACCCGGGCCGTGCGCGAGGGATCGAGCTGGATCATCAATGGCTCCAAGATGTTCACGTCGAACGCGCAGAACGCCCGGTACGTCTTCCTGCTCACCAACACCGACCCGCAGGGCCCCAAACACAAGAACCTGACCATGTTCCTGGTGCCGCTCGACTCGCCGGGCATCGAGATCCAACCCATCCGCACCCTGGACGGCGACCGCACCAACATCGTCTACTACAGCGACGTTCGCGTCGACGACCTCTACCGCATCGGCGAGGTCAACGGCGGCTGGACGGTGATGCGCGCGGCGCTGGACTCCGAGCACGGCATGGTCGACCCCGAAGACCATGGGCTGCAATACGTTGCGGCGATGGCGGCTCACGGCGACCTGATGGCCGAGGTGGTCGACACCGTCGCGGCGCTCGTCGCCCAGGTGGACGACGAGTCGGTGAAGTATCGGCTCGGGCGGGCCGTCGCGCGGATGGAGGCGGCGCTGTCCACGCCCGGGATGTTCGGGCGCGTCGCGATCGCGCAGACGATGCGCGACATCTCCCCCGATTTGATGGACATCCTGGGAACGGCGTCGGCGCTGCCCGCCGACGCCCCCGGCTCCGCCTCCGACGGCGCCGCGGAACACCTTTACCGGCTGGCGCTGCCGCTCGGGATCTACGGCGGCACCCTCGAGGTGTTCCGCAACATGATCGCCCAGCACGCGCTCAAGCTCGGGCGCCCGAGCTACTCCTGACGTTGTCAGGCTTTCCGCGAGACTGTAACTACCGACGCCGCTACTCGGGCGATGCGTAGTGGAATACAGTTTCGCGGGGCTAGGTGGGTGGCAGCTCGGCGACGACGTCGGCGCGGGCGTCGTCGAAGCTGAAAAACCCTTTGATGGGAAGGCTTTCCGGGGGCGGATCCTCGTAGCTCCAGGCGACGTCTTCGATGGCGCCGACGGACCAATACGTCGCAAAGCCCTTGTAGTTGCAGTAGCTCGAGGTCTCCGACCGTCGCAGCAGGTCGGTGCGCACGTGCCCGGGGTCGACGTAGAGCCGCGGCGGCAGCGCGGTCTCGAAGAGGATCACCGTGTCGTCCGTGTCCACCAGCGTGGTGCCGGCAACCGCGACGCGCAGGCGACGCTTCGTCGGTCGGCAGTCGACGCGGTGGTACGGATTCGGCGGGTAGTGAACGAGTTTGCGGCCCTCCTCGACCCAGGTGTCCACGGCGCCCCACGGCACGTGGACGAAGCCCGGCGCCTCCGGCTCGGGTTCGCCTGCCAGGTCGCCGACCTCGTCGACCGGGAAGACGTAGCTGAGCGGATGACCGCGCCGGTGCACCAGCAGCGCCCGCTCGGTGTCGATCACCGGGCGCCCGTTGCGTAGGGCCTGCACGCGCCGCGGATGTGGCTCGATGTACACCACGTCGGCGGGCAGCGGCGGAATGAACCGCCCGGCGGGATCGCCGCTGAGCGGACCACGTCCGGCTACCAGACTCATGGCGATCCTCCTAAGGTTCCCGCGCGATCGCCCCAATCGTACTTGCTCGGCACAACCCGGCGGCTTGTTACAATTGTTTCAATTGTAAGCACCGACGTACGATGGCTGTATGCCTCCAGTCGCCCTGCTTGTCAGCCAAGTCGAGGAAAGAGCTCGACGCGATCCCGATTTCGCCGAGCTCCTCGAGGACCTACTCGACGCGCCGACGGCGCCGAGAGAACAGCTGGAACGAGTCGCCGCCCGCAAGCTCAACGACGAGCGCCGCAGCGGTCTGATGAGCGATTTCCTCGAGGGCGCGATCTCGACGCGAGACGCCCAATCCCGCCTGGGATACGACTCACCTCAGGCGATCCACCAGCTTCGCCGGCGCGGCCAACTCCTTGGCTTGACCGTCGGCAACAACACGTGGTTCCCGGCCTGGCAGTTCGAGTCCGATCGATTGCGTTCAGATTTACCCGAAATCCTCGAGCTGCTCGGACGGTTCACGTCCGATCCCGTTGTGGGCGATCGAATCATGCGCATCAAGCGTGACGACTTGGCGGGTGCGTCGATCTCGCAGGCGCTGCGTCGCAAGAAGACCGCAAGGACTGCGCGGCAGCTGCTGATCGCCGTCGGTGCCTAGCCTTCCGGCTGGATATCGGGGCTCGCTCCCGTTCGACCGCCCCGTCGGCCTTGCCAGTCGAATTGTTCGCGCGGGCGCCGAAATTTGGCGGGTTGACGGCGCTGAACCCGCCGACTGGAATTGGGGCGGATTTGCCGAGCCTCGCTATAGGTTCGATCCAGCGTCAGGCGGTTTTCGTACCCGCTATGCCGCCACCGCCTGTGCGGGCGCCTTCCGCGAACGCTATCGAGACAGCGGCCGGACCGTCCCCGCCGATCACGCGTCGCATTACCTGATCAGGCTCGTGGCTGCGCGACCGTTGCGGGTCCTGGACCTCAGGACCCAGCGAAACCTTGACGCCCTTGACGTCGACGATCAGATCAGCACCGGGCAGAAGAACCAGGTTTGGAAGAGGTGTCAGCAGCTGGCCGACGCCGCTCGACGCTGGTGGCCCGACCTCGATGCAATCGTGTACCGCTCACGAACCACGCCCCAAACCTCAACCAATTACGCGTTCTTCTCCCATGAAGCATTGACGACAGAGTCGTGGGTGCTCGCGGATCGGACCGACATACTCGTCGACTTGGTGCTGCGCCATGATTTCACAATCAATTGGACGCTGTGAGGGGCTCCGGCGGCACGGAGTAAGAAGTAACCCATGGCGGGACCGGTGGAAGGCATCAAGGTCGTCGAGCTCGGAGTCTGGGTGGCCGGGCCGGCCGCCGGCGGCATCCTGGCGGACTGGGGCGCCGACGTCGTCAAGATCGAGTCGCCGAGCGGTGATCCGGGGCGCATGTTCGGCCGGATGCTGGGCTGCGATCTCGGGGTCAACCCGCCGTTCGAGATGGACAACCGCTCCAAGCGCAGCATCGTGTTGGACCTCGCCACCGAAGCGGGACACCACACCGCGTTCGAATTGCTCGCGGGCGCAGACGTTTTCGTGACCAACGTACGCCCGGGCGCGCTGCGACGGCTGGGCCTCGACTTCGAGCCGGTCTCCGCCCACAACCCCCGCCTGGTGTACGGCCTGATCACCGGGTACGGCGAAACCGGGCCCGACGCCGAGCGCGCCGCCTACGACGTCGCGGCGTTCTGGTCGCGCGCCGGCGTCGCGCACCTGCTCACCCGGCCGGGCGACACCCCGCCGTTCCAGCGGGGCGGCATGGGGGACCATTCGGCCGGCATGACCCTGGCCGCCGCCATCTGCGCGGCGCTGCTCGCCCGCGAACGCACCGGAACCGGCCAGCTGGTGACCACGTCGCTGTACCGCCAGGGCGCCTACACCGTCAGCTTCGACATCAACACCTACCTGATGACCGGCCAGCCGATCGCGATCGGGCAACGCGAAACCATGGGCAACCCGTGCATGAACAACTACACCGCCGGCGACGGCCGCCGGTTCTGGATCGTCGGCCTCGAGGGCGACCGGCACTGGCCCCCGCTGTGCCGCGCCGTCGGCCACCCCGAGTGGCTCGACGATCCCCGATTCGGCGATGCCCGCGCCCGCGCCGTCAACGGGGTGGCGCTCATCGCGGAGTTGGACGCGATCTTCGCGACCAAATCGCTCGACGAATGGGCCGAGATCTTCGCGAAGGAACCCGACTTCTTCTGGTCGCCCGTCAACAGCATCGAGGACGTCGTCGCCGACGAGCAGTTCCACGCCGCCGGCGCGATCGTCGACGTCCCGGGCGACCAATCCGGCGTGCCGATGGTGGCGACGCCGGCGGATTTCCATGGCACGCCGTGGGCACCGCGTTCCGCGGCACCGGAACTCGGCCAGCACACCGACGAGATCCTGGCCGAACTCGAGGCGCGCCGCCGGCCCTGAGCCGGCACCGAACCTTTACAAATTTACGTCGAAGTGTAAGGCTGTCCGTTGAGTCGGCGAGGAACGGATTGATGGTCACTGCATACATCGGCGAGAGCAGCCGGATCGGCGCCGCGCGGGCGGGCCGAGCGGACGGCGAGTGCCTCCGCTATCGATTGGACGTCGTGGCGGCCGGCGGGGCCGACGTCGTGCAATCGGCCGGGGGCTGGCTTTACGACCGGGTGATGGCCGGGTGGGAGGTGACCGCGGCGCTGCCGCGCGGCTGCGACCCGCGGCCGCTGCGGATCCTCGGGGTGGCGACGGCGGAGCTGGGGGCGCAGTTGGCGGGCCCGACGAGCCAGGGCCTGGCCGTCGGCGCCGAGGCGTTCGCCGCGGATGAACGGGTGCGCGAGCGGGTGCTCGAGTCGCTGGACAACGGCTTGACCGAAGTCGCGTTGTGGGGCGACGGGTGGCCGCTGGGAGTCAATCGCGCGATGACCAGGGCGCAGCACGTGCTGAGCGCGGCGGCGCGCACGTTCAAGGGCCACGCCCTCGCGGCGGCCGGGATCCCGTGCGCGCCGGTCGATCCCACCGAGCCGCTGCTGTGCAACACCCGTTCGCGGCTCGACTAGACCATGAAGAAGTACTACGGCCATACGCTGCTGTATCTGCACGAGACGATCTCGCTCGGCTCCGGACGCAGCGATCGATTCACCGAAGTCTTCACCGACACCTACCAGCCGATGATGGCCGACCTCGGCGCCCGGCTGTTCGCGATCTGGGAATCCACCCCCTACAACGGCCACTGGCCGCAGGTGACGATCATCTGGGAGATCGACGCCTTCGCCGACTACGCCAGGATCGGGGCGGCGCAGGCACGCGGCGGCAGTCACGAGGCCGCGGCCGGAAAGTGGTCGGCGTTCCTGGCCGACATCGGCGCCTCGGGGGAGGGGCGGATCATGTACCCCGGACCCAGCAACAAGACGCTGGCCCAGCTGCGCGAGGCCAATTTCGCTGCGCCGCTGGTGATTCAGGAGATCATGCAGACCAAGCCCGGACGCCAGGACGACTACATCCGCGAGCTGGAGCGGCTCTACGTGCCGTGGTCGGAGCGCACGGGCAAGCGCTGGCTGGGCTCGTTCACCACGACATTCCGCTACAACGAGGTCATCCACTACTGGGCGCTCGACGGCGGCTGGGAATGCTTCGCCAACCACTACCCCTCGTGGAAGGACAGCCCGCCCGCCGAGATCGTCACCTGGATGAGCGTCGCGCCCGCGCTGCGCGACGGCTGGGAGGACTCGATCCTGCAGGCCCTACCGCCCTCGCCGCTGCAGTGAGCTTTTCGTACGATCCGTTCGATGCGGAAGTGATGGCAAACCCGTTGCCGTACTACCGAATCCTGCGCGACGAGCACCCGCTGTACTACATGCCGCAGTGGGACACCTACGCGCTGTCCCGCTTCGACGACATCTGGCGGGTGCTGGAGGTGAACGACGGCACGTTCGTCGCCTCCGAGGGGACGCTGCCCGCGGCATCGGTGTTGGCCGAGCACAACGACGGGCCGGTCGCCGACCCGCCGCTGCATCCGCTGCCGTTCCACGCGGTGTTCGACGCCGGCCTGTACGGCGAGATCCGTCGCGCCCACACCCAGCCGCTGCGGCCCCGGGCCGTCGCCGGGCTGCGGGACCGGATCCGCGCGCTGGCCAACGAACGGCTCGACCTGCTGCTGCCGCGGGGTTCGTTCGACCTGACCCAGGACTACGGCGGCGTCGTGGTCGCCTCGATCGTGTGCGAACTGCTCGGCATCCCAACCGATCTCGCGCCGCAGGTGCTGGCCACGGTCAACGCCGGCAGCCTCGCCGAGCCCGGCGTCGGGGTCGAGGTCGCCGAGGCCCGGCCGAACTATCTGGAATACCTCGTGCCGTCCGTGCAGCGTCGCCGCAGCGACCCGTCCGGCGACGCGCTGCCCGTCGTCGACGGCCTGCTCGGCTACCGACTGCCCGACGGCAGCGCGCTGTCCGACGTCGAGGCCGCGACGCAGATGCTGTGCATCTTCATCGGTGGGACCGAGACCGTGCCGAAGATCGTCGCGCACGGGCTGTGGGAACTGTCCCGGCGGCCCGACCAGCTCGCCGCGGTGCGCGCCGACGCACGCGCCAACGTGCCGATCGCGCGGGAGGAGATGATCCGGTTCTGCGCGCCCGCGCAATGGTTCGCCCGAACGGCGCGGAAACCCTTCACCATTCACGGCGAGACGATCCGGCCCGGCCAGCGGGTCATCACCCTGCTGGCGTCGGCCAACCGCGACGAGCGGGAGTACGAACAGCCCGACGAGTTCGTCTGGAACCGGCCCATCCGCCGCTCGCTGGCGTTCGGTCGCGGCCAGCACTTCTGCATCGGTTACCACCTGGCCCGGCTGGAAATCGATGTGCTGCTGCAAGAATGGCTCCGCCGGGTGCCGGACTACGCGATCCAGGCCCACGCAGCGACCCGGTTGCCGTCCAGCTTCCAATGGGGCTGGAACAAGATCCCGGTGGAGGTCTGACGTGTGGTCCTACCGGATCGTCGCTCCCTACCTGTTCGAGCGGACGTCGATCGCCGACAAGACCCCCGACGGCCTGGCCGACGGCCAGGTGCTGCTGCGGTTCCTGGCCGCGGGCGTGTGCGGCAGCGATCTGCCCGCCTTTCGCGGCGCCCGCGGCCGGCTGCCCGGGGACGACGGCCCCAGCGCCGCGGAGAAGGACGGGTTCCCGATCCACGAGGTCGCCGGCGAGGTGATCGCCAGCCGGCATCCCGAGCATCGCCCCGGCGACCGGGTGGTGGGCTGGGCCTCCGGGTTCGACGGCCTGATGGAGCGCGTGGTCACCGACGGCGACGGGCTGGCGCCGTATGACCCGGCGCTGACCCCGGCCGAGGCGGTCGGCCTGCAACCGCTGGCGTGCGTGCTGTATGCCTGCGAGCAGATACCCGACCTGGCCGGCCGGCACGTCGCGATCATCGGTCAGGGCTCGATCGGCCTGCTGTTCTCCTATGTCGCCAAGGCGGCCGGCGCCCGCCGCGTCACCGGCGTCGACCCCGTCGACCGGGCAAGTGTCGCAACGACATTCGGCGTCGACGACCCGGTGCGCGCCACCAGCGACCGCTGGGTCGGCCGGCTGGCGCCCGCGGACCGGGCCGACGTCGTCATCGAGGCTGTCGGTCACCAGGTGGCCACCCTCGGGCACGCCATCGAGGCCGCCGCGCCCGGCGGCACCGTCTTCTACTTCGGCGTTGCCGACGACGACGCCTACCCGATTAGCATGCGACTCATGCTGCGCAACAACCTGACGCTGAAATCCGGTGTGACACTTGACCGGCGGCGGGTGCTGGAACTCGCCGGCAAGTTCGCCGCGGACCACCCCGGGCTGCTCGGCTCCTACCTCACCCACACCTTCGGTGTCCAGGACGTCCAAGACGTCCAGGGCGCGTTCGAGCTGGCCTGCCGGCCCGATCCGCGGCGCATCAAGATCGCGATCGCCGAATGAGCGTCTTCGACCCCAACCGCCAAACCCCGGCCTGGGGCGGCTGGATCACCGGCCCATCGCTGATCGGGCCGGAGGAATTCGCCGGCGCCGGCTACGACTACCTGGGATTCGATGCCCAGCACGGGTACCTGGACGACGCCGACATCGCCGGCGTCCTGCGGCGCATCGAGCACGTGCCGATTGCCACCGTGGTGCGCCTGCCCAACGCCGACGCCGCACCCATCGGGCGGGTGCTGGACGCCGGCGCCGACGCCGTCGTCATCGCCATGATCGAGTCGGCCGACCAGGCCGCCGCGGCCGTGGCCGCCACCCGCTACCCGCCGGCGGGCGTCCGCAGCTTCGGCCCGCTGCGCGCCGGGCTGGGCCTCGACCCGGCCGCGCACGAATCCCGGGTGAGCGTGTTCGCGATGATCGAGACCGCCGCCGCGCTGTCCGGCCTCAGCGAGATCTGCGCCGTCGAGGGCCTGACCGGAATCTACGTCGGGCCGGCCGATCTGGCGATCTCGCTCGGTGTCGACGTCGTCGGGGCGACCAGGCATCCCGACGTGCTCGACGCGATCGTGCGAATCCATCGCGTCGCGACCGACGCCGGGCTGGTCACCGGGATCCATGCCGGCACGGGCAAGGCGGGTCGCGCCATGGCGCAGCTGGGATTCCGGATGATCACCCTGGCCGCCGAATCGCAGGCGCTGCGGCGCGGCGCGGCGGAGCACCTACGCGAGGCGACCGGACAGTGACCGACGACCGGGTCATTCGCGAACTGATCGCCGGCTACGCGCTG
Source organism: Mycobacterium sp. NGS26 (assembly GCF_059813025.1). Classification (NCBI taxonomy): domain Bacteria; kingdom Bacillati; phylum Actinomycetota; class Actinomycetes; order Mycobacteriales; family Mycobacteriaceae; genus Mycobacterium; species Mycobacterium sp. NGS26. The sequence goes on along the minus strand of NZ_JCALDU010000004.1, from coordinate 135,110 downwards.
GCCCTCGACGCGGGGGACGTTGACGGGTGCGTGCGGCTGTTCACCGACGACGCCGAATTCCTGGTCTACGGAAGGTCTTTCGCCGGGCACGACGGCATCGCCAAGATGTTTCGGGACGCGCCGCGCGGGCTGCACCTGACCGGCGTCTCACACGTCGACGTCCACGACGACACCGCGTCGGCCCGCTCGCAGGTGCTGTTCGTCCGGGCCGGCAGCCTGCAGCTGCGCCCCGCCCTCTACGACGACGAGCTGGTCCGCGTGGACGGGCGCTGGCTGTTCCGGCGGCGGCGGTGCCGATTCGTCACCAGCGCCGGACTGGCCGACAGCCCCGAGGTCCCGTCGGCATGACCGCGCAGCGCGTCGCCCTGGTCACCGGCGCCGCCGGCGGCCAGGGCTGGGCCGTCACCAAGCGCCTTCGCGCGGACGGGTATTCGGTGGCCGCCTGCGATCTCAGGTCCGACGAATTGACGAGCGCGGTCGACGAGCTGGGCGACGACGGGGTGATCGCAATCCGGCTCGACGTCACCTCACCCGAGCAATGGGACGCGGCCGTCGAACGCGCCGTCGACCGGTTCGGGTCGCTGAGCGCACTGGTCAACAACGCCGGTGTTCTGCACCGGGCATCGCTGGCCGACGAGACGGTCGAGGGCTTCGAAAAGTCCTGGCGCGTCAATTGTTTGGGTGCGTTCCTGGGCATTCAGGCGACGCTGGCGCAGCTGCGCGCGGCCGGGCACGCGGCCGTCGTCAACATCTGCAGCACCGGCGCGATCCGCCCCTTCCCGCGGCACGCCGCGTATGGCTCCGCGAAGTGGGCGCTTCGCGGCCTGACCCAGAACGCCGCCGCCGAGCTCGCACCGCTCGGCATCCGGGTCAATGCCGTGTTCCCCGGGCCCATCGCGACGCCGATGCTCGACGACGCGACCCAGTTGCGGCTGGCCGCGTCGTCGGCGTTCGGCCGGATCGGCCAGCCGGCCGAGATCGCCGACGCCGTCGCGTTCCTGGTCTCCGAGCAGGCGTCGTTCATCACCGGCTCGGAGTTGGTCGTCGACGGTGGGCAATGCCTGCAGATCCGATGAGCGACGGCCTCTCGGTGGGCATCATCGGCGCCGGCCCCGGCGGGATAGCGCTGGGAATCTTGTTGCGGCGAAACGGGTTTCACGACTTCACCATCTTCGACCGCGAGGACGACGTCGGGGGAACCTGGCGGATCAACACCTATCCCGGCCTGGCCTGTGACGTCAAGTCGCACCTCTACTCCTACTCGTTCGACCTGAACCCGCACTGGTCGCGGCTGTGGTCGCCGCAGCCCGAGATCCTGGCATACTTCCAGCGCTGCGCCGACGAGTACGGCCTGCGGCCGCATCTGCGGCTGCGCACCGAAATTCGTTCCGCGAGCTGGGATGACGAGACGCGGCGATGGTGCCTGACGGCCGCGGACGGCGCGCGGCATCACTTCGACGTCGTGGTCTCCGCCGTCGGCTTGTTCACCCGGCCGCTGCTCCCGGCGCTCGTCGAACAGGAGCCGTTCACCGGGACGCTGATGCACTCGTCGCGATGGGACCACTCGGTCCCGCTCGAAGGCAAGCGGGTCGCGGTGCTTGGGACGGGGTCGACGGCCTCGCAACTGGTGCCCGAGCTGGCCAGGGTCGCCGGCAAGGTGTATTCGGTGCAGCGATCGCCGACCTGGATATTGCCCAAGCCGGACCGGGATTACACGCGCCGGGAGCGCTGGACCTTCGAGCACGTGCCGTTCGCCAAGAAGCTGTACCGGGCCCGGCTGTGGCTGCGCAGCGAATCCAACATCTCGGTGATCGAGCACGGCAGCGAAAAGACCGAAGAATTCACCCAACTCGCCCTGCGCATGCTCGAAAAGACCATCGACGACGAGGAATTGCGGCGCAAGCTGACCCCGGACCACCCCATGGGCTGCAAGCGGCTGGTGTTCTCGTCGGACTACCTGCCCGCCTTGACCCGGCCCAACGTCGAGGTGGTGAACAGCCCGGCGCGCTACCTGCGGGCGCGCTCCCTGATCACCGAGGACGGCACCGAGCTCGAGGTGGACGTCGTGGTGTGCGCCACCGGTTACGCCGCGGCCGACTACCTGGGCCAGCTGGACGTGTCCGGGGAGAACGGGACGACGCTGCGGGAGGCCTGGAGCGACGGGGCGCACGCATACCTCGGCATGGCGGTGCCCGGGTTCCCGAACTTCTTCATGCTCTACGGGCCGAACACCAACGTCGGCTCCAACAGCGTGATCTTCATGCTGGAGGCCCAGGCCCGCTACATCGTCCGCGCCCTGAAATACCTGCGGCGCAAGCGAAAGAGTTACATCGCGGTGCGGCCCTCCGCGATGGCCGAGTTCGTCGCCAAGGTCGACCGCTGGATGGCCGGCACCGTGTGGACAACCCAGTGCAGCAACTACTTTCGCGCGCCCAACGGGCGCGTGGTGACGCAGTGGCCGCGAAGCGCCCGCAGCTTCTGGGCCATGACGCGCAGGTTTCGGCCCGCCGACTTCAGCTTCGCGCCCCCGGCCGGGACCGCCGCGCCCGGCGACGCGGTCACCGCCCTGGACGGGCACAGCCGATGATGGACGGCTTCGAGCGACTCGATCCCGCGCTGCGCGCGATCGCCGCGCGGACGGACTTCGCTCTCGACTCGATTGAGCTGACGCGCGAACAGCTCAACCAGCGCCGCCGCGAGGCCGCGCATAACACCGACACCCAAGGCGTGCGGATCGTCGACGACACCGCGGGCGGTGTCGCGGTGCGCATCTATCGCGGCGCGGACGCGAATCCGGCGCCGGCGCTGGTCTACTGCCACGCCGGCGGGTTCGCGCTGGGGAACCTGGACACCGATCACCGGCAGTGCGTGGAGCTGGCGCGCCGCGGCCGCTGCACCGTGGTGTCGGTCGACTACCGGTTGGCCCCCGAGCATCCGTACCCGGCCGCGCTCGACGACGCGATCGCCGCGCTGCGCTGGGTGGCGGCCCATGCGACGGAACTCGGCGTCGACCCCGCGCGCGTGGCCGTCGGGGGCAGCAGCGCCGGCGCCACCCTGGCCGCGTGCCTCGCGCACGGCGTCGCCGGCGGGCCGCCGGTCGTGTTCCAGTTGCTGCATCAGCCCGTGCTCGACGACCGGGCCACCGCGTCGAAGGCGGAGTTTCGCACCAGCCCGGCCTTCGACGGCGAGGCGGCGGAGCTGATGTGGCGCCACTACCTGGGCCCCGATCGGGGCGGGGCCGGATCCGCCGTGCCCGCACGCCGGGCCCAATTGCGTGGCCTGCCACCGGCTTTGATCACCTGCGCGGAGATCGATCCGTTCCGCGACGAGGCGGTCGACTACGCGATGGCGCTGCTGCGCGCCGGGGTGTCCGCCGAGCTGCATGTGTTCCCGCGGGCCTGCCACGGGTTCGATTCGCTGCTGCCGGACTGGTCGGCCTCGCAGCGGCTGTTCGAGCTGCAGGGCGACGCGCTGGTGGGCGCCCTGTCGTGAGCGCCGTCTGACAGGATAGCGAGCATGGCGTCCTGCGATGTCCCAATCGCCGCCGAGGACTGCGACGGAGCCTTCACCGTCGACGCGTCCCGGGTGACGTTCGGGCGCGGTTGCCTGGCGGAGGCGGGGGACCGGGCCAGGGCGCTGGGGCTGCGGCGGGTGGCGTTGTTCTCCGACGCCGTCGTGGCCGGGCTGCCCATCTTCGCCAAGACGCGCGACTCGCTGGCAGCGGCCGGGCTGGACGTAATCGCTTACACCGCAGTGCATGTCGAGCCCACCGACGCGTCGTTTCTGGACGCGGCCCGCTTCGCCCGCGAGTGCGACCCCGACGGGTACGTGTCGCTGGGCGGCGGCTCGGTCATCGACACGTGCAAGGCCGCCAACCTGTACGCCACCCATCCCGCCGACCTGCTGACCTACGTCAACGCGCCCATCGGCGAGAGCAAGCCCGTGCCCGGCCCGCTGCGGCCGCACATCGCGTGCCCCACCACGGCGGGCACCGGCAGCGAGGTCACCGGCATCGCGATCTTCGACCTCATCTCGCTGAAGGCCAAGACGGGGATCGCCTCGCACGCGTTGCGTCCCACGGAGGCACTCGTCGACCCCGACTGCACCGCGACCCTGCCCGCCGAGGTCGTCGCCGCGGCGGGGCTCGACGTGCTGTCGCACGCCTTGGAGTCCTACACCGCGCGGCCCCACACCAAACGGCGTGCACCCGAACGGCCCAGCCTGCGGCCCATGAGTCAGGGCGCCAACCCGTGGAGCGACCTGGGCTGCCGCGAGGCGTTGCGCCTGCTGGGGCGGTTCCTGGAGCGCGCCGTCGACGACGCCTCCGACGGCGAGGCCCGCGAGCAGATGATGTGGGCGGCAACGCTTGCCGGCATCGCGTTCGGCAACGCCGGCGTGCACGTGCCGCACGGCATGGCCTACGCGGTCGCGGGGCTGGTGCGCGACTACCGCCCCCCGGGCTACCCGGCCGACGAGCCGCTCGTGCCGCACGGCATGGCGGTCATCCTCAACGCGCCGTCGTCGTTCCGTTTCACGGCGGAGGCGAGCCCGGAGCGGCACCTTCAGGGTGCGCGGCTGCTCGGCGCTGACACCCGGGGCGCCGACGCGAAGGACGCGGGCGAGGCGCTGGCCGGCGAGCTCATCCGCATCATGCGCGCGGTGCGCATGCCGAACGGGCTCGGCGCCGTGGGCTACACCGACGACGACGTCGCGGCCCTGACCGCGGGCGCCTACCCGCAGCAGCGGCTGTTGCAGAACGCCCCGCGGGAGATGGACAAACCGGTTCTGGCGGACCTGTTTCGGCAAGCCATGCGGTACTGGTAGTCAGGACAGCATGGCTTCGGTCCCAGTGGTTCCGCCCGCGCCGGACGGGCTCACCAGCCACGACTTCCCGGTGCTGTGGCCCGTGCTGACCCGGTGGGCCGACAACGACATGTTCGGCCACCTCAACAACGCGGTGTACTACCAGCTGTTCGACACGGCGATCAACGGCTGGATCAACACCAGCGCCGGCGTCGACCCGCTGGCCATCCCGTCGCTGGGCATTGTCGCCGAGTCGGGCTGCCGCTACTTCTCCGAACTGCATTTCCCGGAACGGCTCGTCATCGGGTTGGCGGTCACCCGCCTCGGCCGCAGCAGCGTGACGTATCGGCTCGGCGTGTTCCGGGCCGCCGAGGAGCTGGCCGCCGACGAGGCGCAGGCCGTCACCGCCCTGGGGCACTGGGTGCACGTCTACGTCGACCGGGCGAGCCGCAAGCCGGTGCCGATCCCCGACGCCATCCGCGCGCTGCTGTCGACGGCCCGCGTGGCACCGGCAGAGCCCCGTAAATAGAAGCAATATGCTTCGGCCATGCCCGTCTTGAGCAAGACCGTCGAGGTCGGTGCCGACGCCGCGTCGATCATGGCCATCGTCGCCGATTTCGAGGCGTATCCCGAATGGAACGACGAGATCAAGGGCCTGTGGGTGCTCGCCCGCTACGACGACGGGCGCCCCAGCCAGCTGCGGCTCGACACCGAGGTGCAGGGCGTGGCGGGCACCTATATCCAGGCCGTGTACTACCCGGGCGACAACCAGATTCAGACCGTCATGCAGCAGGGCGACCTGTTCGCCAAGCAGGAGCAGCTGTTCAGTGTGGTGGAGATCGGCGCGTCGAGCCTGCTGACGGTGGACATCGACGTCGAGCCGTCGATGCCGGTGCCCGCGCCGATGGTCAAGTCCATGCTCAACAACGTGCTCGACCACCTCGCCGACAACCTCAAGCAGCGCGCCGAGCAGCTGTCGGCGAACTAGGAAGAACTAGCCCGTCGGCCGCTCGAAGATTCCCGCTCCGTCCAGCATCTCGGTCAGCCGGTGCGCCGCGTCGGTGAACTGCCAGACGGTGTGCTCGATCACGGCAGCCGCGTCGTGCCGGCGCAGCGCCGCGATCAGCTGCCGGTGGTTGTCGACGGCTGCCACACCCCAGTGCGGGTCGGCCGCGTACACCAGCACCGGCATGTAGCGCGCGGCGTTGAGCAGGAACCAGGCCAACTTGATCCGGCCGCTGGCCTGATTGAAGACCCGGTGAAACGCGAACTCGATGCCCGCGATGGTCTCGGCGTCGCTCGACCCGACGGCCGCCTCGAGCGCGTTGTTGATGCGGTCGAGCTCGGCGATCTCGCCGTCGGTGATGTGGTCGGTGGCCGCGGCGGCCAGCTCCCTGGCGATCGTGGCCTGCAGCCAGAAGATGTCCTGGATGTCCTGGCGGGTCAGCGGCAATACGACGTGACCGCGGTGCGGCTCCAGCTGCACCATGCCCTCGCCGCGCAGTTTCAGCAGCGCCTCGCGCACCGGCGTGATGCTGACCCCGAGTTCGGCCGCCGTCTCGTCCAGGCGTATGAAGGTTCCCGGGCGCAACCTGCCGGACATGATCGCCGCACGCAAGTGACCCGCGACTTCGTCGGACAGCTGTGCCCTGCGCAGTGGCCGCCGGCTCCGCGGCTTCGTGGAAATCGGTGCGTTCACGGCGGCTGTCAGGGCTTTCAGGGGTTCGGCGGGACTCGATAGGGGCTGGAAAAGGGGCTTGTCAGGGGGGCGTCAAAGCCATAGTGTGACCCACACAACACCATGTTTTATCAAATATCAACCTGGCGCAAGCGGTGCGCGAGTGTAAGGGGAGGTAGTAGTTGACCGCTCAATTGGCCGGCCACCTCGCGCAGACTTCCCAAGTCACGCAGCAGCCGTACCGCGCCCGGCGGCAGAACTGGGTGAACCAGCTCGAGCGCCACGCGATGATGCAGCCGAACGCCACGGCGCTGCGATTCCTGGGCAACACGGTGACGTGGGGCGAGCTGCAGCGCCGGGTCTCGGCGCTGGCCGACGGGCTGAGCCGGCGCGGGGTCCGCTTCGGCGACCGGGTCATGATCCTGATGCTCAACCGCACCGAATTCATGGAGTCGGTGCTGGCCGCCAACATGCTCGGGGCCATCGCGGTCCCGCTGAACTTCCGGCTCACCCCGGCCGAGATCGCCTTCCTGGTCGAGGACTGCGAAGCCCGCGTGATGATCACCGAGCCCGTGCTCGCGCCGGTGGCCACCGGGGTCCGTGACATCCAGCCGCTGCTGGACACGATCGTCGTCGCCGCCGGCGCGACCGACGACGGTGTCGTCGGCTACGAGGACCTGATCAACGAGACCGGCGATCCGCACGAGCCCGTGGACATCCCGAACGACTCCCCGGCCCTGATCATGTACACGTCGGGCACCACCGGCCGCCCCAAGGGCGCCGTGCTGACCCACGCGAACCTGACCGGCCAGACGATGACCGGTCTGTACACCAACGGCGCCGACATCAACAACGACGTCGGTTTCATCGGCGTCCCGTTTTTCCACATCGCCGGGATCGGCAACATGCTGACGTCGATGTTGCTCGGCATCCCCACGGTGATCTACCCGCTCGGCGCGTTCGACCCGGGCCAGCTGCTCGACGTGCTGGAGGCCGAGAAGGTCACCGGCATCTTTCTGGTGCCCGCGCAGTGGCAGGCGGTGTGCGCCGAGCAGCAGGCGCGGCCGCGCGATCTGCGGCTGCGGGTGATGTCGTGGGGGGCCGCCCCGGCGCCGGACGCGCTGCTGCGCGAGATGTCGGCGACGTTCCCCGGCACCCAGATATTGGCCGCCTTCGGCCAGACCGAGATGTCGCCGGTCACCTGCATGCTGCTCGGCGACGACGCGATCCGTAAGCGCGGGTCGGTCGGAAAGGTGATCCCCACCGTCGCCGCCCGCGTCGTCGACGAGAACATGAACGATGTGCCCGTCGGCGAGGTGGGCGAAATCGTCTACCGCGCACCGACATTGATGAGCGGCTACTGGAACAACCCGGCGGCCACGGCGGAGGCGTTCGCGGGCGGCTGGTTCCACTCCGGTGACCTCGTCCGGATGGACGACGAGGGCTACGTCTGGGTGGTGGACCGCAAGAAGGACATGATCATCTCCGGCGGCGAGAACATCTACTGCGCGGAGGTGGAAAACGCGCTGGCCGCCCACCCGAGCATCGTCGAGGTCGCCGTCATCGGCCGCGCCCACGAGAAGTGGGGCGAGGTGCCGATCGCGGTCGCGGCCGTCACCGACGACGGGCTCCGGCTGGACGACTTGGACGGGTTCCTGAACGAGCGGCTCGCGCGCTACAAGCACCCCAAGGCGCTCGAGATCGTCGATGCGCTGCCGCGCAACCCGGCCGGGAAGGTGCTCAAGACCGAGCTGCGGGTGCGCTACGGCTCCGTGAACGCGGCTGAAAGCCGTTCCGCGTCAAGCGATTCAACGACCGGCGAGGAGGGCCGAGGAAAACCGTAACGTTCGCCCGTTATTGACGAAGGGTTAATTGTGCAGATGTCGGTTCACACGTGCACGACCATCGGGTACATTCCTGTGGTCTCCGTTACTACTTGCGAGTAGGGAGCCGATGGTCACACACGGAGGTTCTGGGCAAGGAGAAGGCGTGCGACACGATTCGCCGCGGCGCCGGGAGGCGCGCGGTGCCTGTGGGAGGGGGCAGCGGTGACGACGACGGCGACCGAACCACGGCTGGCCGATTACGCCCGCGACCGGGTGGCGCCGTTCCTGACGCTCGTCGGCGGCTTTTTCCGGATGTGCGTGCTGACCGGCAGGGCGGTATTCCGGTGGCCGTTCCAGTGGCGCGAGTTCGTCCTGCAGTGCTGGTTCATCATGCGGGTCGCGCTGCTGCCGACCATGGCCGTCTCGGTGCCGGTGACGGTGCTCTTCATCTTCACCTTCAACATCCTGTTGCTCCAGGTCGGAGCCGCCGACATCTCGGGGGCGGGCGCGGGCGTCGCCGTGGTCACCCAGATCGGCCCGATCGTGACCGTGCTGGTGGTCGCCGGCGCGGCGTCCACGGCCATCTGCGCCGACCTGGGTGCCCGCACCATCCGCGAGGAGATCGACGCGATGGAGGTGCTGGGCATCGACCCGATCCACCGGCTGGTGGTGCCCCGGGTCCTGGCCTGCGCGACCGTCGCGATGATGCTCAACGGCCTGGTGAGCATGGTCGGCCTGGTCGGCGGGTTCCTCTTCGGCGTCTACCTGCAGAACGTGTCCGGCGGCGCCTACCTCGCCACGCTGACCCTGATCACCGGACTGCCCGAGGTGATCATCTCGACGGTCAAGGCGGCGACGTTCGGGTTGATCGCCGGCCTGATCGGCTGCTACCGGGGACTGACCGTGCGCGGCGGCGCCAAGGGTTTGGGCACCGCGGTCAACGAGACGGTGGTGATGGCCGTGGTCGCGCTGTACGCGGTCAACGTGGTGCTGACCACCATCGGTGTGAAATTCGGAACGAGCGCAGTGAAATGACATCAGCCGCAGTATTCCGCTCCCGCTTCCCACGGTTGGCCGCCGATATCAGTCGAGTCGGTGGCGCCGCGACCGGATCGCTCGAAGAAGCCGGGAAGCTGGGCTGGTTCACGGTCACCAGCACTCGCGGCATGGGGTGGGCGCTGACCCGCTACCGCACCGAAATCCTGCGGCTGATCGCCCAGGTCGGCATGGGCACCGGCGCCATGGCGGTCGTCGGCGGCACCGCGGTGATCATCTCGTTCGTGACGCTGTCCGCCGGCTCGCTGGTCGCCCTCCAGGGTTTCGCGTCGCTGAGCCAGATCGGTATCCAGGCGCTCCTCGGGTTCGTCGCCGCACTGATCAACGTGCGTCTCGTCGCGCCCGTCGTCTCCGGCGTCGTGCTGGCGGCCACTGTCGGCGCCGGCGCCACCGCCGAACTGGGCGCCATGCGGATCAGCGAGGAGATCGACGCGCTGGAGGTCATGGGCATCGACTCGGTGGCCTACCTGGTGTCCACCCGGATGCTGGCCGGGCTGGTGGTGATCATCCCGCTGTACTCGCTGGGACTGATCATGTCGTTCCTGTCTCCGGCGGTCGTCACCACGGTGCTGTATGGACAGGCCACCGGCACCTACGATCACTACTTCCGCACATTCCTGCGCCCCAACGACGTGTTCTGGTCGTTCGGGGAGGTCATCATCATGGCGGCGGTCGTGATGCTCACCCATTGCTACTACGGGTACAACGCGAGCGGCGGCCCGGTCGGCGTCGGTGAGGCCGTCGGCCGCTCGATGCGCTTCTCGCTCGTCTCGGTGAATGTCGTCGTCCTGTTGGCCGAAATGGCGCTTTACGGCGTCAACCCGAACTTCGCTTTTACGGTGTGAGGCAACGGGATACGCCATGACGACTCCGCGAGTGAAGGTGAACAAGCCGCCGACCCGGCCCTACAGGTTGGTCGGTGTCGCGGTGTTCCTGATCGCCGCGCTGGTGCTGTGGTTGGTTTACCAGCAGTTCCGGGGGGATTTCACGGCGAAAACTCCGGTGACGATGCTGTCCTCGCGGGCGGGCTTGGTGATGGACCCGGGGGCGAAGGTCACCCTCAACGGGGTGCAGATCGGCCGAGTGGCAACCATTTCCGAGGTGCAGCAGGACGGCAGGCCCGCGGCCAGGTTCGTCCTGGACATCGATCCCAAGTATCTGAGGCTGATTCCGGCCAACGTGGACGCGAAGATCGTGGCCACCACGGTGTTCGGCCAGAAGTACGTGTCGTTCACCACGCCGAAAAACCCGTCGCCGCAACGGATCACGTCGCACACGGTGATCGATGCGCGGTCGGTGACCACGGAGATCAACACGCTGTTCCAGACAATCACCGACATCGCGCAGAAGGTGGATCCGGTCAAGCTGAATCTGACGCTGAGCGCGGCCGCGCAGTCGCTGGCCGGGTTGGGCGATCGGTTCGGGCAGTCGATCGTCAACGCCAACGCGATCCTCGACGACGTCAACCCGCAGATGCCGCAGGCCCGCCACGACATCCAGCAGCTGGCCGGCCTGGGTGACACCTATGCCAACGCCGCGCCGGACCTGTTCGACTTCCTCAACAACGCGGTGGTCACGTCGCGCTCGATCAACGCCCAGCAGAAGGACCTGGACCAGGCGCTGTTGTCGGCGGCCGGGTTCGGCAACACCGGCGCGGACATCTTCGAGCGGGGTGGGCCGTACCTGGCCCGCGGCGCCGAAGACCTGGTGCCCACCGCCCAGCTGCTGGACACCTACAGCCCCGAGCTGTTCTGCACCATCCGCAACTACCACGACGTCGAACCCACGGTCCGGACGTTCCTGGGCGGCAACGGCTACTCGCTGAACACCGAGACCGAGGCGCTGTCGGGGCTGAGCGCACTGCTGAACCCACTGTCGGCGACGGTCCTGATCGCCTCCCTGGTCGGCGGGCTGGCCGGCCTGGTCGGCGGCGCGCCGAACCCGTACACCTGGCCGGAAAACCTGCCGCGGGTGAACGCCCGCGGTGGGCCGGGCGGCGCGCCGGGCTGCTGGCAGCACATCACCCATGACCTCTGGCCCGCACCCGAGTTGGTGATGGACACCGGCAACAGCATCGCGCCGTACAACCACATCGACACCGGTTCGCCCTATGCGATGGAGTTCGTGTGGGGCCGTCAGGTAGGGGATAACACGATCAACCCATGAAAATCACCGGTACCATCGTCCGACTCGGCATCTTCTCGCTGGTGCTGCTGCTGTTCACCGCGATGATCATCGTGGTGTTCGGTCAGATGCGGTTCGACCGCACCAGCGCGTACTCGGCGGAGTTCAGCAACATCAGCGGGCTGCGGCAGGGCCAGTTCGTCCGCGCCTCCGGGGTGGAGATCGGCAAGGTCGACTCGGTGGAGCTGGTCGACGGCGGCAAGCGGGTCCGGGTGAAGTTCAACGTCGACCGCTCGGTGCCGCTGTACCAGTCGACGACCGCGCAGATCCGGTACCTCAACCTGATCGGTGACCGCTACCTGGAGCTCAAGCGCGGCGAGGGCGAGGGCTCCGACCGGATCCTGCCGCCGGGCGGATTCATCCCGGTGTCGCGCACGTCGCCTGCGCTGGACCTGGACGCGCTGATCGGTGGGTTCAAGCCGCTGTTCCGGGCGCTGGACCCGGAGAAGGTCAACACGATCGCGTCGGCGCTGATCACCGTGTTCCAGGGCCAGGGCGGCACCATCAACGACATCCTGGACAACACCGCGCAGCTGACCAACCAGCTCGGGCAGCGCGACCAGGCGATCGGCGAGGTGATCAAGAACCTGAACATCGTGCTGGACACCACGGTCCGCCATCGCCAGCAATTCGACCAGACCATCAACAACCTCGAGGTGCTGATCACCGGGCTGAAGAACCACGCCGATCCGCTGGCCGCCGGCACCGCGCACATCAGCAACGCCGCCGGCACCGTCGCCGACCTGCTGGCCGAGGACCGCGGCCTGCTGCACAAGACGCTGAACTACCTGGACGCCGTTCAGCAGCCCCTCATCGACCAGCAGGATCAGCTGCAGGACTACCTCAAGAAGGTGCCGAACGGGTTGAACATGATCGGGCGCGCCATCGGGTCCTACGGGGACTTCGTGAACTTCTACGCCTGCGACATCACGCTGAAGATCAACGGGCTGCAGCCCGGCGGGCCCATCCGCACGGTCCGGCTCTTCCAGCAGCCGACGGGTAGGTGCACGCCGCAATGAGAACGCTGGAACCCCCGAACCGCCTGCGCATCGGGCTCATGGGCATCATCGTCACGGTGCTCGTCGTCGGCGTGGGTCAGAGCTTCACCAACATCCCGATGCTGATGGCCCGGCCCACCTACTACGGGCAGTTCACCGACTCCGGCGGCATCAGCACGGGCGACCGGGTGCGCATCGCCGGCATGGACGTCGGCAAGGTCGAGAGCCTCAAGATCGATGGCGACCACATCTTGATGAAGTTCTCGATCGGCACCAACAAGATCGGCACCGAGAGCCGGCTGGCGATCCGCACCGACACCATCCTCGGCCGCAAGGTGATGGAGATCGAGCCGCGCGGCAACCAGCAATTGCGGCCCGGGGCCACCCTCCCGGCCGGGCAGAGCACCACCCCGTACCAGATCTACGACGCGTTCTTCGACGTCACCAAGGCCGCCCAGGGCTGGAACATCGACACCGTCAAGGAATCGCTGCATGTGCTGTCGCAGACCATTGACCAGACCTACCCGCACCTGAGCCCCGCGCTGGAAGGTGTGGCGAAGTTCTCCGACACGATCGGCAAGCGCGACGAGGAGGTCAAGCACCTGCTCGCCCAGGCCAACCAGGTGGCCAGCGTCCTCGGTGACCGCAGCGAGCAGATCGACCGTGCGCTGGTCAACGCCAAGACGCTGCTGGCCGCATTCAACGAGCGCGGCCAGGCCATCAACGCGTTGCTGGCCAACGTCGCCGCGTTCTCGGAGCAGGTCAAGGGCTTCATCAACGACAACCCGAACCTCAATCACGTGCTCGAGCAGTTGCGCACGGTCAGCCAGATCCTGGTCGAGCGCAAGGACGACCTGGCCGCGGGCCTCACCGAGGTGGGCATGTTCCTGCCCTCGCTGAACGAGGCCATCGCGTCGGGCCCGTTCTTCAAGGTGGTGCTGCACAACCTGGCCCTGTATCAGATCGTTCAGCCGTGGGTCGACGCGGCCTTCAAGAAGCGCGGCCTCGACCCGGAGAACTTCTGGCGCAGCGCGGCGTTGCCGTCCTTCCGGTGGCCCGACCCCAACGGCACCCGGTTCCCCAACGGCGCACCGCCGCCGGCCCCGCCGGTGCTGGAGGGCACCCCGGACCATCCGGGACCGGCCGTCCCGCCCGGGTCACCGTGCTCGTACAGCCCGGCGAATCCCGGCGGCAACATCACCGTCGGGGACGAGGGCCTGCCGCGGCCGTGGAATCCGCTGCCCTGCGCGGGCACGGCAATCGGCCCGTTCGGCGGCGTCGGCTTCCCCGCGCCCATCGATGTCGAGACGTCCCCGCCGAACCCCAACGGGCTGCCGCCGACGCCGGGCATGCCGATCGCCGGGCGCCCGGGCGACCCGCCGCCGAACGTTCCGGGCACCCCGGTGCCGTTGCCGCCGCAGGCGCCGCCGGGCGCGCGGACCGAGAACCTGGCACCGGCCGGGCCGGCGCCACCACCGTCGACGTTCGCGCCGGGCCTGCCGCCGGGCCCGCCGGCGCCACCCGGGCCGGGGGACCAGCTGCCGGCTCCGTTCATCAACCCCGGTGGAGCAGGAGGTAGCGGCGTCATGGGAGGTACTCAGAATTGAGCACCGTCTTTGACATCCGCAACCTGCGGCTACCCAAGCTGTCGCGCACGACGGTCATCATCGGGTCGCTCGTGGTGGTGCTGGCGCTCGTCGTCGGCTATGTCGGCTACCGGCTTTACGAGAAGCTGACCAACAACACCGTGGTCGCCTACTTCCCGGCGGCGAACGCGCTGTACCCGGGCGACAAGGTTCAGATCATGGGTCTGCCGGTGGGCGCGATCGACAAGATCGAGCCGACCGGCGACAAGATGAAGGTGACCTTCCACTACCAGAACCAGTACAAGGTTCCGGCCAACGCCTCGGCGGTGATCCTCAACCCCACCCTGGTGGCGTCGCGGGCCATCCAGCTCGAGCCGGTCTACAAGGGCGGCCCGGTGCTCGCCGACAACGCGGTGATCCCGGAGGAGCGCACCCAGGTCCCGGTGGAGTGGGACCAGTTGCGCAACAGCATCACCAACATCATCACCAAGCTCGGCCCGACCAAGGAGCAGCCGACGGGGCCGTTCGGTGAGGTCATCACGTCCTTCGCCAACGGGCTGGCCGGCAAGAGCAAGCAGATCAACACGACGCTGAACAACCTGTCGCAGGCGCTCAACGCGCTCAACGAGGGCCGCGGCGACTTCTTCGCGGTGGTGCGCAGCCTCGCGCTCTTCGTCAACGCGTTGCATCAGGACGATCAGCAGTTCGTGGCGCTGAACCAGAACCTGGCGGATCTCACCACCCGGCTCGCGCACAACGACAGCGACCTTGCCAATGCGACTCAGCAGTTCGACAGCCTGCTCTCCACCCTGCGGCCGTTCCTCGACAAGAACCGCGAGGTGCTGACCACCGACGTCAACAACCTGGCCACCGCGACGAACACGCTGCTGCAACCGGATTCGCTGAACGGGATCGAAACCTCCCTGCACGTCCTTCCGACGGCCGCGGCCAACATCAACCAGATCTACCACCCGTCGCACGGCGCGGTGGTCGCCATTCCCGCGATCACCAACTTCGCCAACCCGATGCAGTTCATCTGCAGCTCGATTCAGGCCGGCAGCCGGCTCGGCTACCAGGAGTCCGCCGAGCTGTGCGCGCAGTATCTGGCGCCGATCCTGGACGCGATCAAGTTCAACTACCCGCCGTTCGGCATCAACCTGTTCAGCACCGCGGAGACGCTGCCCAAGGAGATCGCCTACTCCGAGCCGCGGCTGCAGCCTCCCCCCGGGTACAAGGACACCACCGTCCCCGGTATCTGGGTGCCGGACACACCCACGTCGCACCGCAACACCCAGACCGGCTGGATCGTCGCCCCGGGCATGCAGGGTCAGCAGGTGGGGCCGATCACCGCGGGCCTGATGACGCCGGAGTCGCTGGCCGAGCTCATGGGCGGGCCGAACATCGAACCCGTTCAATCGAATCTGCAGACGCCGCCGGGGCCGCCGAACTCCTACGACGAGAACCCGATAGTGCCGCCGATCGGGGTGCAGGCGCCGGTGCCGATCTCGCCGCCGCCGCCCGGACCGGGGGTAGCCCCCGGCCCGATCGCCCCGACGCCGGCACCGGTGTCGGCGCCGGCACCCAACGCCGGCGGCCCGCCGGTACCCGCTGAAGGAGGTGGCCAGTAATGCGCGGCGTGAGCGCGCGACGGATCGCGCACCTGATCCGCCACCGGGCGTGGCAGGGGCTGGTGCTGGCGGTGGCCGCGGTGGTGCTGAGCTCGTGCGGCTGGCGCGGCATCTCCAACGTCGCGATCCCGGGCGGTCCCGGAACCGGGGCGGGGTCCTACACCGTCTACGTGCAGATGCCGGACACGTTGGCGATCAACAACAACAGCAAGGTCATGGTGGCCGACGTCCTCGTCGGCTCGATCAAAGAGATCAAGCTGAAGAACTGGGTGGCCACCCTTGCGCTGGGTCTGGACAAGAGCGTCAAGCTGCCCAAGAACGCCACCGCCAAGATCGGCCAGACCTCCCTGCTGGGTTCGCAGCACGTGGAGCTGGCCGCACCGCCGAACCCGTCGCCGCAGCTGCTCAAGGACGGCGACACCATTCCGCTGAAGAATTCGTCGGCGTACCCCTCGACAGAGGAGACGCTGGCCAGTTTTGCGTTGATCCTGCGCGGTGGCGGCATCCCGAACCTCGAGGTGCTGCAGAACGAGGTCTACAACATCTTCCACGGGCGCGGGGAGCAGATCCGGGCTTTCCTCGGCAAGCTGGACACCTTCACCGACCAGCTCAACCAGCAGCGCGACGACATCACCCATGCCATCGACTCCACCAACCGGCTGCTGGTCTACGTGGGTGGCCGCGCGGACGTCCTGGACCGGGTGCTGACCGACATCCCCCCGCTGATCAAGCATTTCGCGGACACCAAGCAGCTGCTCATCAACGCCGTCGACTCGGTGGGACGGCTCAGCCAGGCCGCGGACAAGTACCTGTCCGAGGCGCGCGGGCCCCTGCATCAGGATTTGGAATCGCTGCAATGCCCGCTGCGGGAACTCGGCCGCGCCTCGCCGATGCTGATCGGGGCGCTGAAGCTGATCCTCACCCAGCCGTTCGACATCGACAGCGTGCCGAAGGTGGTCCGCGGTGACTACATGAACGTGTCGCTGACGCTCGACCTGACCTACAGCGCCATCGACAACGCATTCCTCACCGGCACCGGGTTGTCGGGCGCGTTGCGCGCGCTCGAGCAGTCGTTCGGGCGTGATCCCGAGACGATGATTCCCGACGTCCGCTACACGCCGAACCCGAATGACGCGCCCGGCGGACCGCTGGTGGAAAGGGCGGACAGAAGCCAATGCTGACTCCCTTCGTCCGGCGCCAGCTGGTGCTGTTCGGGATCCTGACGGTGATCTCGCTTGGTGTGCTGGGCATCTATTACCTGCAGATCCCGAGCCTGATGGGGGTCGGCCGGTACACCCTCAAGGCCGAGCTGCCCGCGTCGGGCGGGCTGTACCCCACGGCCAACGTGACCTACCGCGGCATCACCATCGGCAAGGTCACCGACGTGCAGCCCACCGAGCAGGGCGCCGAAGCGACGATGAGCATCGACAGTCGCTACCGCATCCCCGTCGACGCGGTGCCGAACGTCCATTCGGTGTCCGCGGTCGGTGAGCAGTATCTGGACCTGGTGCCGAGCGGGAACCCCGGCAGGTCCCTGTCGCCGGGCCAAACGATGCCCAAGTTGGGCACGGTGCCCTCCGAGATCGGGCCGGCGCTGGACACCGCGAACCGAGGGCTCGCGGTGTTGCCCAAGGACAAGATCGGCCAGCTGCTCGACGAGACGGCGGAATCCGTCGGCGGCCTGGGACCGGCGCTGCAGCGGCTGGTGGACTCCACCCAGGCGATCGTCGGTGACTTCCGGACCAACATCACCAACGTCAACGACATCATCCAGAACTCCGGGCCGATCCTGGACAGCCAGGTCAACTCGAATGCGGCGATCGAGCGTTGGGCGCGCAACCTGAACACGCTGGCCGCGCAGTCGGCGGCCAACGACTCGCACGTGAAAAGCATTCTGTCCCAAGCGGCGCCGACCGCCGATCAGGTCAACGACGTGTTCAACGACGTCCGGGATTCGCTGCCGCAGACGCTGGCGAACCTCGAGGTGGTGTTCGACCTGCTGAAGCGCTACCACACCGGGCTGGAGCAGGTGCTGGTGTTCCTGCCGCAGGGCGCGTCGATCGCGCAGACGGTGGCCGCGCCGTTCCCCAACCAGGCGGCGCTCGACCTGGCCCTGTCGATCAACTGGCCGCCGCCGTGCCTGACGGGCTTCGTCCCGGCCTCGGAGTGGCGGTCCCCGGCCGACACGAGCGTGCAGCCGCTGCCGTCGGGCACCTACTGCAAGATCCCGATGGAAACGCCGGCCAACGGGGTGCGCGGATCGCGCAACATCCCGTGCATCGACATCCCCGGCAAGCGGGCAGCCACGCCGCGCGAGTGCCGCGACCCCAAGCCGTACGTTCCGGCGGGAACCAACCCCTGGTACGGGGACCCGAATCAGATCCTGACCTGCCCCGCGCCTGCGGCGCGCTGCGACCAGTCGGTGCGGCCCGGCATGGTGATCCCGGCGCCGTCGGTCAACAACGGGATGAACCCGGCGCCGGCGGACCGGGTGGCGGGGACACCCCCACCGGTCAGCGACCCGCTGTCGCGGCCGGGAAGCGGTAGCGTGCAGTGCAACGGACAACAGCCCAACCCGTGTGTCTACACTCCGAGCGGGCCCCCCTCGGCGGTATACAGTCCGCAGAGCGGTCAACTGGTAGGGCCCGACGGAGTCAAATGGTCCGTCGAAAACTCGACCAAAACAGGAGACGACGGATGGAAGGAGATGCTGGCACCGGCCGGCTGAACCCCCCACGAATGCCGCTTGCTCGTCGTCTGCGCAGCCTCTCCAGAAGGTCAGGGCGGAAGAACCGCCAGGACTCCGACGTGGGAGCCGACGAAACCGAGGTGGCCACCGAGGTGACCGCCGAGGCCGCGCCGGAGCCCGAGAAGTTGGTGGAACCCGGCGCCGAGGAAACCAGCACCGAGGCGACGGCCGAGGCCGCGCCGGAGCCCGAGGAGCCGGGTGAAGCCGAGGCTGCGGCCGAGGTTGCGGCCGACGCGGGAGACACCGGTGTGGAACGGCGGCCGTCGCGGATGGGCCGCGGGTGGCTGGCCGCCATCGCGGCGGTGCTGGTCCTGGCCGCCGGCGGCATCGGGGCCGGTGGCTACTTCGCGCTGCGTTACCACCACGAAAGCCAAGTGACGGCGCGCAGCAACGCCGCGGCGCTCAAGGCGGCGGTCGAGTGCGTTTCGGCGACCCAGGCGCCCGACACCAACGCGATGATCGCCAGCGAGCAGAAGATCATCGACTGCGGCACGGACGCTTTCCGCTCCCAGGCGCTGCTCTATACGAGCATGCTGGTCCAGGCGTATCAGGCGTCCAACATCCACGTGCAGGTGTCCGATGTGCGCGCCGCCGTCGAGCGCAACAACAAAGACGGTTCCGTCGATGTGCTCGTCGCGATGCGCGTCAAGGTGGTCAGCGACAAGGCGGACAACGAGACCGGCTACCGGCTGCGGGTGAAGATGGCGACCGCCGAGGGCCAGTGGAAGATCTCCAAGCTCGACCAGGTGACGAAGTGACGGTGGTGGTCGAGGAGACTACGACCCAGATCCAGACCACGGCGGCCGTTTCGGAGGCACCGCCGAATGCGTTGGCGCCCTGGCATGTTCGGGTGGGAGCGTTCGCCGTCGACGTGCTGCCCGGCGCCGCCGTGGCGACGACGATGGCGTTGGTGTCGTTCACGGTGCCGGTGGACAGCGTGTGGTTGTGGGTGTGCGCCTCGGTCGGCGGGCTGGCCATCCTGCTGACGTTGGTCAACCGGTTGGTGCTGCCGACCGTCACCGGCTGGAGCCTGGGACGCGCGCTGTGCGGGATCGCGGTGGTGCGCCGCGACGGCGAGACCGTCGGGGCGTGGGGGCTGCTACTCCGGGACCTGGCCCACCTCCTCGACACCGCATCGGTGGTGGGATGGCTGTGGCCCCTGTGGGATTCGGGCCGCCGCACGTTCGCCGACATGCTGCTGCGCACCGAGGTGCGGCGCGTCGAGACCGACGGGCGGCCGCGCAACATACGGGACTGGACCGCGGTGACGGCGCTGATCGCGGCGCTGCTGTGCCTGGACGGCGCCCACGTCAGCTATGCCGTGGTGTACTCCCGCGATCGGGCGACCGAACACACCCGGGCCCAGATCGAGACGCAGGGACCGAAGATCGTCGCGCAGATGCTGACGTACGACCCCAAATCGTTGCACGACGACTTCGCCCGCGCCCAATCGCTCGCCACCCACAAGTATCGGCACAAGCTGGCCGAACAGCAGGACGTCGTGGAGAAGGGCAAGCCGGTCATCAACGAGTACTGGGTGACCGACGGCGCCGTCGAATCGGCGACGCCGGACCGGGCGACGATGCTGCTGTTCATGCAGGGCCGGCGCGGCGCGGCACCCGGCGAACGGTACATCAGCGCGACCGTTCGGGTCAGTTTCGCCAAATCCGGGAACGACCATTGGCTCGTTGACGACCTCACCGTGTTGACCAAACCGAAGCCGCCGGGGAACGGAAAATGAGTCCCCGCCGCAAGTTTCGGCCCGGCGAGGAGGCGCTGCTCGTCGCCCATCCGCCGCCCCCGCGATCCCGGTCGTGGGCATACCCGCTCGCGCTCACCTTTGCCGCGCTGCTGATGGTGGCGGCGATCACGGTGTCCGCCTTGATGCTGATCTCTCACCAGTCCAGGGAGCGCCAGGCCTCGAGGGACCGCCAGGTGCTCAGCTACGTGACGGGCTTCATGACGGAGTTCACCTCCATCGACCCGTTTCACGCCAACAACTACATCGACCGGGTATTGGCCCAGGCCACCGGTGAATTCGCCAAGCAGTACACGGCCAAGGCGAACGAGATCCTGCTGCAGGTGGCCCGCGCCGAACCGGCGACGGGCACCGTGCTCGGCACCGGCGTCGAACGGTGGAACGACGACGGCAGCGTCACCGTCATGGTGGCAACCGCGGTCACCTCCAAGTCGCCCGACGAGAAACAGGTCATCGAGAACACGAATCGCTGGACGGTAACCGCAACGCAGGAAGGGAAGCAGTGGAAGATCAGCAACCTGCTGCAGGTGATCTGACCGACGAAGCGGCGCAGGACGAAACCGCCCCCGCGGCAACGGAAGCGGCCTCCGAGGAGGCGTCAGAAGAGGCGAGTGAGTCCGAGGAGACGGCCGAGATCGAGAAGCCGGCCAGGGCGAGGCGCATCCGCATCGGGTGGCTCGCCGGAAAGGGCAGGGCCATCGCGATCTCGATCGCGGCGGTGCTCTTCGTCGGCTCCGCGGCGTTCGCGGGTGCAACCCTGCAGCCCTACCTGACCGACCGCGCCGCCGACGCAACCAAACTCAACGTGGCGCGGACCGCGGCCAACGCAATCACGGCGCTGTGGACCTACACGCCGGAGAACATGGATCGCCTGGCCGATCGCGCGGCGGCCTATCTCAGCGGCGACTTCCAGGCCCAGTACCGCAAATTCGCGGACTCGATCGTCGCGCCCACCAGGCAGGCCAAGGTCACCAGCAACACCCAGGTCACCGGCGCGGCGGTCGAGTCGCTGGATGACCCCAACGCCGTCGTCATCGTGTACACCAACACCACGTCGACCAGCCCGCTGACCAAGAACATCCCGTCGATGAAGTACTACTCCTACCGCTTGTTCATGAAGCGGATCAACGGGCGCTGGCTGGTCACCAGGATGACGACCATCACCTCACTGGATCTGACGCCGCACCCGTAGCCCATGGCCGTTACTTCACCGGTGTCGGAGCGGCTCACCGTTGCGGCCTTGCTGTTGCTGACCTTCGCCACCGGCCTTGCCGACTCGATCAGCATCCTGGTGCTCGGCCACGTTTTCGTCGCCAACATGACCGGAAACGTTATCTTCCTTGGCTTCTGGCTCGTCCCGAAAACCAGCATCGACCTGACCGCGGTCGTGGTGGCGCTGCCCACCTTCGTCTGCACCACCATCCTCAGCGGTCGGTTGTTGCGGCATTTCGGTGAGCGGACCAGGTCGTGGATCACCACGGTGCTGGCGACCGAAATCACGCTGTTGACGGCGTTGTCGATCCTGGGCGGCACCGGGGCGCTGCGCTATCACGACAACACCAAGCTGATCCTGATCGGGGTCCTCGCGGTGACGTTCGGCCTGCAGCACTCGAGCGCCCGGCAGTTCGGGATTCAGGAACTGTCGACCACGGTCCTGACGTCGACGATCGTCAGCCTCGGCCTGGACAGCCGCCTGGCCGGTGGCACGGGCGCCCGCGAAAGGCTGCGCTTCAGCGTCGTTTCCACCATGTGCGCCGGCGCATTCGCCGGAGCCACGATGTCGCAGTTCGTGGTGGCCCCGGTGTTCGGGGTGACCGCGGCGGTGGTGACCGCGAGCCTGCTGATCTTCCGGTTCGGTCCGACCGTCACGAAAACCGCTGCGGCCGCGGCTAGTTGAAGGCCAGCCAGCTCGGCAGCCCGCGCTCGTGCGAGTCGCACAGCACCTGCCGGGTGTCGCACGATCCCCGCGGCGACCCGGCGCCGGCCCACATGCCGCCGGTTTCGCGGCGCAGCACGATGGCCGACGATCCACCGCCGTCGAGCAAGACCGCCGTGTCGCTGCCGAGGCCGCGGAACAGGTCCTGGATGTTGTCGGGCGTGTAGCTGCCGCCCTCGAAGATGTACATCTCGTCCTTTTGCTTCGCGTAGGCCAGCGCCGTGCGCGCCGCACTGGGTCCGCCGTCGTGGAGCTGGCCGGTGTTGCCGGGGGCCAGCAGCCCGATGCCGGACACCGCGACGAACCGCGCGTTCTTGTTGAGCAGATCCTGGATCACCGGGGTCGCCGAGTCGTAGTCGTTCTTACCCTTGGGCCACACCACATACGGCGCGCCACCCGAGGGCAGGATCATCGTCGTCAGCGCGCTCCAGCTCTCGCCGCCGCCCGAAAGGCCTTGCTTGCCCGGGTAGGCGACGGTGCCGGTGACCGCCTGGTTGGCCCGGCCCTGGCCGTTGGTGTTGTCCACGAACGCGCCCAGCGGCGAACTGCAGCCGGTCTGCCGCCAGGAGCCGCCCCGCTGCGGGCGCACGTCGAAGAAGTTGGCGTTGATCGCGATCGTCGGTTGCCCCATCCGCTGCCACGCCTGCAGCGGCGTGTAGATCTCCGAGGCCTGCCAGAGTCCCTCGGCGGTGCGGGCCGCGGGATTGTTCTCGCAGCGCGCCTGGTCGCCCTGGTGGCTGTCCACCAACAGGTGCGGCGCGAGCCGCCCGGACGCGTTCTTGATGATCATCAGGTGGCCGCCGTTGTTCATCTCGTACCAGTTGCCGCCGGCGTTGAGCATCGGCGTGGGATGGCCGGGGCCGAAGTTGTAGACCAGGTAGGAACCCTGGGTGGCGCTGATGGCGCCGGCGAGCATTTCCCGGCCATCGGCGGCGCGCGCGACGGGCGCTCCGGTGCCGAACGCCAGTGTCGCGCACGCGGCCACGGCGGCGCAGCAGGCGGCCAATCGGCGCCAACCTGGGGGGCGGGTCAGCACGGTTGCCCTTTCGGACCGAGTGTGGATGCAACATGCACAGCATCGGCCACACGGGCCACACTGTCAACTTAAGTAACAAACGCGTGACGGTTCGGCCGCGCGGGAATTACGTTCGCTCGCTTGAGCTTTCGTCCGCGTCCGGCTCCCTGCCGTCATCCGGCTCGCTGCCGTCGGCCGGCTGCTGCTCGCCCTCGGGCTTGGCGGCACGCGCGCTCTCCTTGCTGGCGCGCGCCTGATGCTGGGCCTGATGCTCGGCGGCGATCGCCAGCTCGACCGCCCCCGGGATCCGGTGAAAACCCTTGCGGTCGTAGAGGTTTGTGATGATGCCTCCCACCAGCACGCCGATGACGAGGCCGACGGACGTCATCAGCAACGCCTGTGCCAGCCCGGCGTCCCCGTGGCCACCGAGGTAGACCAGCGACCGCACGCCCAGGAACACCTGATGCATCGGCTCGAACTCGGCCAGCCAGCGGAAGAACGACGGCACCGCCTCCAGCGGGACGGTGGCGCCCGCCGACGGAAGCCCGAGGATCACGAAGATCAGCATGGAAAACAGCAGACCCATCGAGCCCAGCACCGCGATCAGGGAGCTGGACGTGACGCCCACCGCGACGATCGCGAAAACGCCGTACAGCCATAGCTGCCAGCCGAGCGGGATCGGCATCCCGAGGCCGTGGGCGATCGCCAGGTACACCGCCGAGGTGAGCAGCGCCAGGATCACCATGATTCCCCACTTGACCAACAGCGTGCGGAATCGCGAGATGTTGGCCTGCTCGGCGAAGCGATACACCGGGCCCCATTCGGCCGGCACGTAGCCGAGCAGCGAGTCCACCAGCGTGCTCACCACAATGCTGCCGGTAAAACCCGCCAGCAACAGCAACAGCGCGTAATAGAAGGCGGAGAGCCCGTTTCCGGTCCCGTTCGGCAGCGGGTTGTACACGCCGGACTTGATGTCGATCGGGCTGGCCAGCCCGATCGTCGAAGCGCCCGCCAACGGGGCCCCGCCGGTTTGCGCCGCCACCTCGGCCGTAAGTCGTTGACCCACTTTGGTATTGACCACGCCCATCGCCTGGGTCAGGGTCTGTCCGGCGATGCTGGAGCCGAGGGTTCCCGCGCGCGGGTTCGTCGAGATCGAGATCACCGGGCGCTCGGCGCGGGTGGGCATGACCGCGCTCGTGCCGTAGTCGCGCAGCGACGACGAGAAGCCCGGCGGTATCACCGCCTCCCCATACACCTGGGCCCTGTCCAGCAGGCGCTTGGCCTCGTCGCGGGACACCACCCGGATGTCGAACTTGTCCTTGTCCAAACCGGCGACCAGGCCGTCGACGATCTGCTTGCCCGCCGGACCGGCGTCCTGGTTCACCACGGCGATGGGGAAATGCCGCAGGTTGGTCGTCGGGTTCAAGATGCCGCCCAGATACAGCGCACACAGCGCCGACATGAGGGCCAGCGTGACGACGATCGGCAACGCCCAGAACCGCACGGTCCGAAGCGCTTTTATGTTTCGCTTGGGGTTCGGCGCCGCGTGCCGCGGCTGCGATTGAGACATGCGGGCTCCTGTCTGTCGAGCCCACTCTATGTGGTCTCAGCCGCCCAGCCCGGCATGCATCTCCCAGACAAGCAGTTCCGTCGGCTCGCTCGCGGTCACCCGCCGGCCGCCGGCGTCGGTGAACCGGACCGCGTCGCCCCGGTCCAGCTCGCCCACCCCCTCCACCGTCGCCCGCCCGCGCGGCAGGAATAGATGCAGGTAGGGCGCCTCGGGCAGCTCGACCGCGGCACCGGGCGCCAGCCGCGCGCCGTGCAGCGCGGCGCTGCGGTTATGCAACGTGATGGCCGCCTCACGACCGGGGATGCCTGAGGCGATGGTCACAAGTTCGGCGCCCCGCAGCTCGGAGCCGATCTCGTGCTGCTGGTAGCTGGGCGCGATCGCGGTCTCGTCGGGGATCACCCACATCTGCACGAAATGCACGGGCTCCGTGGACGAATCGTTCTTCTCCGAGTGCAGGATCCCGCTGCCGGCCGACATGCGTTGAGCCAGGCCCGGGTAGATCACCCCGCGGTTGCCGGCCGAATCCTGGTGCGTCAGTTCGCCTTGCAGCACCCAGGTCACGATCTCCATGTCGCGGTGCGGGTGGGTGTCGAATCCGCTTGCGGGCTCGACGATGTCGTCGTTGTTCACCAGCAGCAGCCCGTGGTGGGTGTTGTCCGGGTCGTAGTGGTCGCCGAACGAGAACGAATGCCTGGATTTCAGCCACGACGTGGTGGTGACGGCCCGGTCGGCCGCACGCCGAATCTCGGAGTTGGCGGGCATCACCCCAGCCTAATGTTCGGCCTTGCCCGGGTACGTCGCCGCGGCGAGCTGGAGGATCTCCTCGCGATCCGCCGGCAGGATGAACCCGGACCGGATCGCGGTGTCGAGCGCGGCCGTGAACCGATCGAGGTATTCGCCGGCGCCGCCCGGGTAGAGCCGGCGCAGGGTGGCGTCGTCGAACGGTTCGCCGGAGCCGAAGATCGCCGCCATGATGTTGTCCTCGGGGACGACGGACGACGTCCGCGCGGTCGGGACATCCACCCACGGTGTCCGGATGCCGCCCAGGGCCAGGCCGTTGCGATCCAGAATCGGTTGGGGCTCTTCGGCTTCGTGGGTCTCACGCATCTCTATGGGCGGGGCGCCGGGCGCCGGCCGCCCGGTTCGCACCCACTCGGCGAGCGCGGCCAGTGCGGCCTGCACCACGTAGTGGTGTTGCGGCGAGAAGTTGATGTAGTGCCCGAGTTGCTGACCCATCAGCATCTTCGTCGGCGCGTAGGCCGCCACGATGTCGTCGAGGGGCGCCGAGCCGGTGTCGATCGGCGCCACGTGGATCGTGTAGTTGTCGGCATGGGCGGCGCCGGGAATCTCCCAGACCCGCAGCCACTCGTCGTCGGGCTGCCTTGCGAAGTAATAGCCCAGCGGCACGTGGCCGACGAGGTCCGTTTCGGTGATGATCGTGATGAGCGGGACGCGCAGGTCCGGGCGGAACCGCACCGGCAGCTGCGCGTCGGACGATTCCAGTTCGGTGATCAGGGAACTGCTGTCGAAATGGGCGGCCGGCCCGAATCGGGAATGCACCAGGAAGCCGTCGTAGACCCGGGCGAGCGGATCGACACCGTTGATGTAGGTGGTGAGGAACATCGCCGATTGCGACTCGCCGATGGCGATGACGTGTTGCGGGCGCAGGTCGCCGAGGACGCCCGAGTCGGCGCTTCGCACGAGCCCGCCGATCTGGGAGAAGATGTCGAAGGCGAAGGCGTCGCCAGGGTGGCTCAGGCGCCCGTAGCGGTCCGGATCCTGACTCTTGAGGGACATGTCGATCCCGAGCAGGTTCGCGCCGCCATGCACGCCGACCTGCTGGGCCGAGACCGCGACGTAGGCGTAGCCCGCGCGGATCATTTCGCGATGGGCCATCATCCAGACGGCCGGCGCGTCGATCCCGCCGCTCACGTTGAGCCATTCGACGAGCACCGTGCCGTTGAACCGCGCCCGGTCGGCCGGTGTCAGCGCCACGATCCGGGTCGTGAAATCGGCTGTGCCGCTTGGTGTTACGCTCCATACGCCGTCGGGGCCGAGGTCCCCGGTCGGGGTGTAGGACGACGCGGTGCCGGAGACGAAGAACTCCTGCGCGCCGTAGCCCACGTCGTGAACCGGGAAGGCGCCCAACAGCAGCAGCGGGTGCCCCGGCACGGGTTCGACGACGGGGGATCGGCTCATAGCGCCTTCGGCAGCCCGAATTTCGCGAACAACGCGTCGTCGAGGAAGGCCACCACGTGTGAGACCCCATCGTCGCGCACGTCCAGCACGTGCAACTGGAACGGCACGTGCACCTCGCCGGCGCGCATGTACATCGCCGCGGCGGGCTGCCCGTTGGCCGTCAACGGGATCATGCGCATGTCGCCGGGCGATTCCGCGGGACACTGCTGGTGGATGAGGGTGATGATGTCCCGCGCGCCCCGGTACCAGCCGGTGTACGGCGGCATCTCCCAGACCGCCTCGGCGGTGAACAGCTCCACCAACCGGTCGATGTCGTAGGTCTCGAACGCCGCGATGTAGCGGGCGAGCAGGTCCTGGGCCGCCGCGGATTCCGGCGCCGCCAACCGGTCGCCGGAGCCGGGGCCGACGGCCTCCAGCTGCGAGCGGGCCCGCTGCAGCAGGCTGTTGACGGCGGTCGTGGTGGTGCCGATCGCGTCGGCAACCTCGGCGGCCTTCCACTGCAGCACGTCGCGGAGCAGCAGCACCGCCCGTTGCCGCGGCGAGAGGTGCTGCAGCGCGGCGACGAACGCCAACCGCACCGACTCGCGGGACTCGACGATGACCGACGGGTCGGCCGGGTCGCCCGCCGCGTCGGGCAGCGGCTCGAGCCAGGGCACCTCGCCGCGCTCCACCAGCTCCGCGGTGGGGTCCGAGCTGGGACTGCCCAGCCCGGTCGGCAACGGCCGGCGCTGCCGGCCCTCCAGCGCGCTCAGGCAGGTGTTGGTGGCGATGCGATGCAGCCAGGTCCGTATCGACGACTTGCCCTCGAAACGGTCGTAGGCCTTCCAGGCCCGCAGCAGCGTCTCCTGCACCAGGTCCTCCGCGTCGTGCACGGAGCCCGTCATCCGATAGCAGTGCGCCAGCAGCTCGCGGCGGAACGGCTCGGCATGGGCCGAGAAATCCCCGTCGGGCTCGCGCTGAGGGTTTTCTGCGAGCACGGTCACGCCACGAGCCTACGCAGAGCCTCCGACAGGCCCGGCCGAGGTGGCCACTACGCTGCCACATGATGAGTACGACCCGCAGCGAACGGAATTTCGACGGCCTGGGCGGCGTGCGCATCGTCTACGACGTCTGGACGCCGGATACCCCGCCGCGGGGCGTGGTCGTGCTGTCGCACGGCCTCGGCGAATACGCCCGCCGCTACGATCACGTCGCGCGGCGCTTCGGCGACGCCGGGCTGGTCACCTACGCGCTGGACCACCGCGGCCACGGCCGCTCCGGCGGCAAGCGGGTGGTGGTGCGGGACATCTCCGAGTACACCGCCGACTTCGACACCCTGGTCGGCATCGCCCACCGCGAGCACCACGGCCTCAAGTGCATCGTGCTCGGGCACAGCATGGGCGGGGCGATCGTCTTCGCCTACGGCGTCGAGCGCCCGGACAACTACGACATGATGGTGCTGTCGGGCCCGGCGGTGGCCGCACAGGAGCAGGTGAACCCGGTGATGGCGGTCGCGGCCAAGGTCCTCGGCGTCGTCGCGCCCGGGCTTCCGGTGCAGGAACTCGACGTCGACGCGATATCCCGGGACCCCGCGGTGGTGGCGGCCTACAACGCCGACCCGCTGGTGTACCACGGCAAGGTGCCGACGGGCATCGGACGCGCGCTGCTGCAGGTCGGCGAGACCATGCCGCGGCGGGCACCGGCGCTGACCGCGCCGCTGCTGCTGGTGCACGGCTCCGACGACCGGCTGATTCCCGTCGAGGGCAGCCGCCGCCTGGTCGAATGCGTGGGGTCCACCGACGTGACGCTGAAGGTCTACCCCGGCCTGTACCACGAGGTGTTCAACGAGCCGGAGCGCGACCAGGTCCTCGACGACGTGGTCGCCTGGATCACCGAACGGCTGTGAGTGGCTGTTCGCGAGATGTCGTATGGCTGACGTAGTTTGGCGCCTATGACTGACGACAAGATGCTGGCGCGCATCGCCGCGCTGCTGCGTCAGGCCGAGGGCACAGACAACCCGCACGAGGCGGACGCGTTCATGAGCGCCGCGCAGCGGCTGGCGACGGCGGCCTCCATCGATTTGGCGGTGGCCAGGTCCCATTCGGCCAACCGGTCGGCGGCGCAGGCCCCGACGCAGCGGACGATCACCATCGGGGCGGCGGGCAGCAAGGGGCTGCGGACCTACGTGCAGCTGTTCGTGGTCATCGCCGCGGCCAACGACGTGCGCTGCGACGTGGCGTCCAACTCGACGTTCGTCTACGCGTACGGGTTCGCCGAGGACATCGACGCCACCCACGCCCTGTACGCCAGCCTGGTCGTCCAGATGGTGCGGGCGTCGGACGCCTACCTCGCCTCGGGCGCGCACCGGCCCACGCCGACGATCACCGCCCGGCTCAACTTCCAGCTGGCGTTCGGCGCCCGCGTGGGCCAGCGGCTGGCCGAGGCCCGCGACGAGGCCCGGCGCGACGCCACCAAGGACCGCCGCCGCCCGCCGGGCACCGCTATCGCGTTGCGCGACAAGGAGCTCGAGCTGCGCGACTACTATCGCAGCGCGTCCAAGGCGCGCGGCACCTATCAGGTCAGCCGCGCGACGGCGGGGTATTCGTCGGCGGCGCGCCGCGCGGGTGACCGGGCGGGCAGGCGGGCGCGGCTGGGCAACAGCCCCGAGCTGCCCGGTGCGCGGGGCGCATTGCGCCGGTGACCGGTGCCCGGGACTCCCAGCGCGCCAGGGTGTACGCGGCCGAGGAGTTCGTCCGGACCCTGTTCGACCGCGCCGCCGAGCACGGATCGCCCGTCGTCGAGTTCTTCGGCACCCAGTTGACCCTGCCGCCGGAGGCTCGATTCGGCTCGGTCGCGTCCGCGCAGCGCTATGTTGACGAGGTGCTTGCGCTACCGGCGGTGCGGCAACACTGGCCCGACGTGTCGCCGCTGCGGGTGCGGACGCGGCGGGCCGCCACCGCCGCGCACTACGAAAACCACGACGGCGCAGGCGTTATCGCGGTCCCCGACCGCGACACCGCCGACTGGGCGCTGCGCGAGCTGGTGGTGCTGCACGAGGTGGCGCATCACCTGTGCCGGGCCGAGCCGGCGCACGGGCCGGAGTTCGTCGCCACGATCTGCGAGCTGGCGGAGCTGGTGATGGGCCCGGAGCTCGGGCACGTGCTGCGCGTCGTGTACGCGAAAGAGGGCGCGCGGTGAGCGATCCCGACACGCGGGCGCGCGAGGTCGAATCCCGGATGACCGACGACGAGCGGTTTGCACTGCTGGTCTGCGTGATCGGCCCAAGCGAAATGTGGCCGCTGCGCGACGAGCGCATCCCGCCCGACGTCGCGACGACCTCGGGCTACGCACCGGGCGTTGCGCGCCTGGGCATCCCGGCGCTGCGCATGAACGACGCCGGGCTCGGCGTCGCCAACCTCGGCTATCGCCCCGGCGACACCGCCACCGCGCTGCCCTCGGGGCAGGCGTTGGCCGCGAGCTTCGACCCGCCGCTCGCCCGTGCCGTGGGCGAGGTGATCGGCCGTGAGGCGCGCGCACGGGGGATCAACGTGCAACTCGCCGGGTCGATGAACCTCGCACGCGACCCGCGCAACGGCCGCAACTTCGAATACCTTTCCGAGGACCCGCTTTTGACCGCGACGATCGCCGCCGAGTCGGTCAACGGGATACAGGGGCAGGGCGTCATTTCGACCGTCAAGCACTACTCGCTGAACTGCAACGAGACCAACCGGCACTGGCTGGACGCGGTCATCGATCCCGACGCGCACCGCGAATCCGACCTGCTGGCATTCGAGATCGCCATCGAGCGGTCGCAGCCCGGCGCGGTGATGACGGCCTACAACAAGGTCAACGGCGCCTACGCGTCCGCGAACGACGCGCTGATCAACGGGGTGCTGAAGGGCGCGTGGGGGTTTCGCGGCTGGGTGATGTCCGACTGGGGCGGCACCCCGGGCTGGGAATGCGCGCTGGCCGGGCTGGACCAGGAGTGCGGAGCCCAGCTCGATGTCATGTTCTGGCAGTCGGAGGCGTTCTCCGAGCAGCTGCGCACCGCGTACGCGAACGGGGCGCTCTCCAAGGCGCGTCTCTCGGACATGGTCCGGCGGATCCTGCGGTCGATGTTCGCCGTCGGAGTCGACCACGGGGAGCCGTCGCCGCCCCCGGACCTGGACGCGCACAACGAGATTGCGTTGCGGGTGGCGCGGCAGGGCATCGTGTTGCTGACCAACCGCGGCGTGCTGCCGCTGCCGCCCGGCACGGCGCGCATCGCGGTCATCGGCGGATACGCACAGGTGGGCGTCGCCGCCGGTTACGGTTCGAGTGCCGTCGTTCCGCCCGGCGGCTACGGGGGCGTGGTGCCCATCGGGGGTAACGGCCTGATGGGCTCGCTGCGCAATCTCTACCTACTGCCGTCGAGCCCGGTGGAAGAGCTGCGAAAGCAGTTTCCGAACGCGCAGTTCGAGTTCGACCCCGGCGTCGGTGCGGCGGAGGCGGTGCGGGCGGCGCGGCGAGCCGACGTCGCGATCGTGTTCGCGGTCCGCGCCGAGGGGGAGGGCTTCGACGCCGCCGACCTGTCGCTGCCCTGGGGGCAGGACGCGATGATCGCCGCCGTGGCGGCCGCCAACCCGAACACCGTCGTCGTGCTGGAGACCGGCAACCCGGTGGCCATGCCCTGGCGGGATTCGGTGGCCGCCATCGTGCAGGCGTGGTACCCGGGCCAGGCCGGCGGCCAGGCGATCGCGGAAGTCCTTGCGGGCCGGGTGAATCCGTCGGGACGCCTGCCGATCACCTTCCCCGCGGACCTCGGCCAGACGCCGCGCCCGGAACTGCCCGACCCCGGCGCCGGCTGGGGGACGCCGATCACCATCGACTACTTCGAGGGGGCCGACGTCGGCTACCGCTGGTTCGCGAGGACGGGCCGGACGCCGATGTTCGCCTTCGGACACGGCTTGTCCTACACCAGCTTTGAGTACCGCGACCTGGTGGTGAGCGGTGGCGACACCGTCGAGGCCACGTTCACCGTCGTCAACGTCGGCGATCGCGCCGGCGCCGACGTGCCCCAGCTGTACCTGACGGCGGTCCCCGGCGGGAAATGCCTGCGGTTGCTGGGATTCGAGCGGGTCGAACTCGAGCCGGGTGCGGCCCGGCGGGTCACCATCGAGGCCGACCCGCGGCTGCTCGCGCGCTACGACGGCTCCCACGGCGGCTGGCGCATCGCGCCCGGCGCATACTCGGTGGCGGTGGGAGCGTCGGCGGAGGCGCTGCGGCTGGATGCCGAGGTGGAGCTGGCCGGCCGCACGTTCGGGCGCTGATCGAGCCCGACGTGCGGCCGGCCGCGGCGGTTACTGGACGGGGGTCAGCTCGTCGCCGCACGTGCAGCGGTAGGGCTCACCCGCGCCGGAGCAGTGGCAGGGAACCTCGATGCGAACGCGACACCCGCAGCCCTCGTGGCCGCAGGTGAGCTGGGTTCCTGCTTCGTAGTTTGTCATTTCCCATCACCCTTCCCGGTTTCGTGGACACCCTGAGTATATACCCCATACGGGTATCCCGTAAATACCCTCGACTAGCGTGGCCGGCATGACGCAGCAACCGACCCCGCAAGACGTCGACGCCTTCCTGGACGACACGGTGGTCGGCGACGACCCCGCGCTGGCCGCGGCGGTGGAGTCCAGCAACGCGGCGGGGTTGCCGCAGATCGCGGTGTCGGCCCAGCAGGGCAAGTTCCTGAGCCTGCTGGCCGGGGCGATCGCGGCGCGGCGCATCCTCGAGATCGGCACGCTCGGTGGTTACAGCACCATCTGGCTGGCGCGCGGCGCGGGACCGGACGGCCGGGTGGTGACGCTGGAGTACGAGCCGAAGCACGCCGAGGTCGCGCGGGCCAACCTGCGGCGGGCCGGCGTCGCCGACCGGGTCGAGGTGATCGTCGGGGCCGCGCTGGACACGTTGCCCACGGTGATCGGCGGCCCCTTCGATTTGGTGTTCATCGACGCCGACAAGGAGAACAACGTGGCGTACCTGGAGTGGGCGGTGCGCCTGGCCCGTCCGGGTTCAGTCATCGTGCTGGACAACGTTATTCGGGAGGGCCGCATCCTCGAGCCGGACTGCGACGACGCCAGGGTGCGGGCGACGCGGCAGGCGCTGCAGGCTATGGGTGAGCACCCGCGCCTGGACACGGCGGTGATCCAGACGGTCGGGGCCAAGGAATGGGACGGCTTCGCGTTCGCGTTGGTGCGGTAGGGCGCTCAGCGCGGGGTGAGGTCGGCGACGGCCTGCCCGGCGGAGCTGAGTTCATCGATGCGCAGCACGGTTTCGCCGGCATACAGGGCGGCGCTGTCCAACCAGGAGTCGGGAACCCCGGCCACCGGCGCCAGCGGCGTGAAGAACGGAAGGGCCGGCGATTGCAGGCGCATCAGTGCGCCCGCATCGAAATACCCCAACACCGACAGCGGGCGGCTGACGGCGTTGAGGGCGGCGGGCAGTGCCTTGGCCTTGCCGTCGTCGCCACACCAGCGGCGGGTGGCCGCGTTGGGCACCACGCGGTGGCGCAGCGGCCAGCTCAGGCCGAACAGGTTGGTCTCGATCGTCTTGTCCGCCTGCATGATTCGTCGCTGATATTCGCGGCTCGCGTTGGCCTCGTGCGTCAGCAGGAATCGCGTGCCCGCGATGACACCGTCGGCTCCGGCGTCCAGCGCGGCGCGGGTGTCGGCGGCGGTGGCGATGCCGCCGGCCACAAACACCGGACGCTTCCCGGCCACGCCGACGGCGTGCGGCAGGAAGTCCAGCGCCGGCATGGTGCCGACCAGGTGGCCGCCGGCCTCGCGCCCCTGGGCGATCAGGCCGTCGGCGCCCCCGGCGATCGCGGCACGCGCCTGCGCCTCGGTGCCGACCATCACGAAGACGAAGATCCCGGCTTCGTGCAGGTGCTCGACGAGCCCCCGCTTTTCCCCGAAGGCCAGCACGACGGCGTCCACCCGTGTGTCGACGCAGGCCGCGACGTGGGGACGACGGGCGAAGGGCATCAACAGGTTTACCGCGACGGCGCGCCCCGGCGCCTCTTCGCGCACCCGCCCGATCGACGCCCGTAGCCGGGCGGGGGTGGTGATGCCCAGCGTTCCCAAGCCACCCGCCTTGGCGACCGCGGCCGCCAGCGGCGCGCCCGCCAGGCCGCCGCCCATCCCGGCCTGCCCCACCGGAACATCGAGGTGCAACCGATCTGCGATGTCCATGTTTTCGACGCTACGCGGCCGGTGCGGCGGGCCCGCGGCGGGCCCGATTTTCGTTGCTGGCGGGTGGCGTCGAGCGTAATCTCGACAGCAGATGGATGGTGTGTAGCCGGCCCAAAAGGCTTGCTGCATAACAGAAAGGTCACAAAATGAGCACAGTCCATTCGTCAATCGATCACCACCCGGATTTGTTGGCTCTGCGGGCACGCTACGAGCGCGTCGCCGAGTCGATGAGTGCGCATTTCACCTTCGGCCTGGCCCTGCTGACGGGCCTGTACGTGGCCGCGTCACCGTGGATCGTCGGGTTCAACGGGACGGGATCGCTTGCCACCTCCGACCTGATCGCCGGGTTCGCGGTGGCGTTCTTGGCGTACGGGTTCGCGACCACGCTGGATCGCGCGCACGGCATGACCTGGACGTTGCCGGTACTCGGCGTGTGGGTCATCGTCTCGCCGTGGATCCTGCCGGGCATCGCACTGACCGCCGGCATGATCTGGTCGAATGTCGTTGCGGGCGCGTTGATGACGTTCCTCGGTCTCAACGCCACCTACTTCGGCATGCGCACGCGCGCGGAGACCGGCTCCTAATACCTAACCGCAGACCGCGCCGACGGCGGCCGAGCCGACGAGCTTGACGTACTTGGCCAGTACGCCGGTCTTGTAGCGCGGCGGGGGAGGGGTGAAATCCTTTTGCCGCGCGGCGAATTCGGCCGCGTCGGCCAGCACGTCCAGGGTGCGGCCGGCGACGTCGAGCCGAATCCGGTCGCCGTCGCGCAGGAAGGCGATCGGCCCGCCGTCGACCGCCTCCGGCGCGACGTGGCCCACGCACAGGCCGGTGGTTCCGCCGGAGAACCGGCCGTCGGTGAGCAGCAGCACGTCCTTGCCCAGGCCGGCGCCCTTGATGGCGCCGGTGATGGCGAGCATTTCGCGCATCCCGGGGCCGCCCTTGGGGCCCTCGTAGCGGATCACCACGGCGTCGCCCGCGGCGATGGTGCCGTCCTCGAGGGCATCCAGCGCGGCCCGCTCGCCGTCGAAAACCCTTGCGGTGCCTTCGAACACGTCGGAATCGAAGCCGGCCGTCTTGACCACCGCGCCCTCCGGCGCCAGCGAACCGTGCAGGATCGTGATGCCGCCGGTCGGATGGATCGGGTTGTCCAGCGCCCGCAGCACCTTGCCGTCCGGGTCCGGCGGGGCGATGGCGGCGAGGTTGTCGGCGACGGTCGCACCCGTCACCGTCAGGCAATCGCCGTGCAGCAGGCCGGCGTCCAGCAGCGCCTTCATCACCACCGGCACGCCGCCGATGTGGTCGACGTCGGTCATCACGTGCCGGCCGAAGGGCTTGACGTCGGCCAGGTGCGGCACCTTGGAACCGATCCGGCTGAAGTCGTCGAGGGTCAGCTCGACGTCGGCCTCGTGCGCGATGGCCAGCAGGTGCAGCACCGCGTTGGTCGAGCCGCCGAACGCCATCACCACCGCGATCGCGTTCTCGAAGGCCTCCCGGGTGAGGATGTCGCGGGCGGTGATGCCGCGGCGCAGCAGTTCGATGACGGCCTGGCCGCTGCGGCGCGCGAAGCCGTCGCGGCGGCGGTCGGTCGCCGGCGGCGCGGCGCTGCCGGGCAGGGACATGCCGAGGGCCTCGGCGGCGCTGGCCATGGTGTTGGCGGTGTACATGCCGCCGCAGGCCCCCTCGCCGGGGCAGATCGCCCGCTCGATGGCGTCGACGTCCTCGCGCGGCATCAACCCGCGGGAGCAGGCGCCCACCGCCTCGAACGCATCGATGATGGTGACCTCGCGCTCGCTGCCATCGGACAGCTTGGCCACCCCCGGCAGGATCGAGCCCGCATAGAGGAACACCGCCGCCAGATCGAGTCGGGCCGCGGCCATCAGCATTCCGGGCAGCGATTTGTCGCAGCCGGCCAACAGCACCGACCCGTCGAGCCGCTCGGCCTGCATCACGGTTTCGACGCTGTCCGCGATCACCTCGCGGGACACCAGCGAGAAGTGCATGCCCTCGTGGCCCATCGAGATGCCGTCGGAAACCGAGATCGTCCCGAACTCGAGCGGGTAGCCGCCGGCCGCGAACACCCCTTCCTTGACCGCCTTGGCGAGCCGGTCCAGGGACAGGTTGCACGGCGTGATCTCGTTCCACGACGACGCGACCCCGATCTGCGGCTTGGCGAAGTCCTCGTCTCCCATGCCGACCGCCCGCAGCATGCCGCGGGCGGCGGCCTTCTCCAGGCCGTCGGTGACGTCACGGCTGCGCGGCTTGATGTCGGGGGTGGTGGGCATTTTTCAAGTATGCGGGGGCCGGTCGCGCCGCAAATGCGCGGGTTATACCCCAGCGGGGTATAGCGTAGACTGGCGGTAAATCGGCCGAGGGGTTTCGAGAGGATTTCGAGAGGGATTTTGAGAAAGAAATGACGACCGCACACGGATATTCGCAGCAGAAAGACAATTACGCCAAGCGGCTGCGGCGCATCGAAGGTCAAGTGCGTGGAATCGCGCGGATGATCGAGGAAGACAAATACTGCATCGACGTCCTGACCCAGATCAGCGCGGTCAACAGCGCGTTGCGGTCGGTGGCGCTGAACCTGCTCGACGAGCATCTGGGCCACTGCGTCACCCGCGCCGTCGCCGAGGGCGGGCATGAGGCCGACGACAAGCTCGCCGAGGCGTCGGCGGCCATCGCGCGCCTCGTTCGTTCCTAATCGGTGACTTTGTTGATACTCGTGTTGAAACCCAAGATTGGCTGAACCCGTTGCGGCGGTGCGTACCGTGAGGGCATTGTGAGCGCGCCAGCAACTATTCCCCAGATACCGGAAAGCCCGGCCGATGCCGCCGCTATGACTGCCGAAACCGGAACCACCCCTACGGCGCGCACGTGGACGCCGCGGGTCGCCGCGCAGCTGGCGGTGCTGGCGGCGGCGGCCTTCGTCTATGTGACCGCCGAGATCCTGCCCGTCGGCGCGATTTCGGCGATCGCGCGCGACCTGCACGTCAGCCTGGTCGTGGTGGGCACCCTGCTGACGTGGTACGCGCTGGTGGCGGCCCTGACCACGGTTCCGCTGGTGCGCTGGACCGCGCACTGGCCCCGGCGCCGGACGCTGGTCATGAGCCTGACCTGCCTGACCGCCTCTCAGCTCATCTCGGCGTTGGCGCCCAACTTCGCCGTGCTGGCGGCGGGACGGGTGCTCTGCGCGGTCACCCACGGCGTGCTGTGGTCGGTGATCGCTCCGATCGCCATCCGGCTGGTGCCGCCCAGCCATGCCGGGCGCGCCACCACGTCGATGTACATCGGGACCAGCCTGGCGCTGGTGGTGGGGAGCCCGCTGACCGCGGCCATGAGCCTGATGTGGGGCTGGCGGCTGGCGGTGGTGTGCGTGACCGTCGCGGCGGCCATCGTCACGGTGGCGGCCCGGATCACGCTGCCGGCGATGGTGCTCACCGAGCACCAGCTCGCGCACGTCGGCCGCCGGTCGCGGCATCACCGCAACCGGCGGTTGCTCACGGTGAGCCTGCTCGCGATGGTCGCGGTGACGGGCCATTTCGTGTCCTACACCTTCATCGTGGTGATCATCCGCAACGTCGTCGGGGTGCGCGGGGCCAGCCTGGCCTGGGTGCTGGCGGCCTACGGGGTGGCGGGGCTGCTGTCGGTGCCGTTGGCGGCGCGGTCGCTGGACCGCCGTCCCCGGGGCGCCATCATCCTGTGCATGGCGGGGCTGACGGGGGCGTTCGTGGTGCTGACCGCGCTGGCGCTCACCGGGCGGACCTCGGTGGCGACGGCGGTGATCGGCACCGCCGCGATCGTGCTGTGGGGCGCGATGGCCACGGCGGTGTCGCCGATGATGCAGTCCGCCGCCATGCGCAGCGGCGCCGACGACCCCGACGGGGCCTCCGGCGTGTACGTGACGGCGTTCCAGGTCGGCATCATGGCCGGCTCGCTGGCGGGCGGGTTGTTGTATGAGCGCAGCGTCGCGCTGATGCTGACCGCGTCGGCCGGGTTGATGGGGGCCGCGCTGGCCGGCATCGCGGCCTACCGGCATATGCTGGCTGTTCCGTCGGCAAGCTCACGCGATTCATAAACTCCCAGCTCAACGGGCATGAATTGGGCCGCTGAGCGGCCTTGCCCGGACACGGATTAGATAGCTGGCCACCGCGCTATGCGACACTGGTTGCCACACCTGACTGGAGGGATGCATATGCCGAGCTGGACGACGGCCTGGACTGGGAGAGGCCTCTTCGCGGCTCTGAACGCAGCCGGAATCGCCGCCCTGCTGGTGCTCGGCGCCGGCCCCGCCGTGGCGGATCCGGACCCGCCGCCCGGCGACCCCGGCGTGGTTGCCGCGCCCCCCGCGGACCCGCCCGCGCCGCCGCCCCTGGTGGCGCCGCCGCCACCGCCGCCACCGGGTGACCCGCTGGCGCCCCCGCCGCCGCCCAATCCGCTGGCGCCTCCGCCGCCGCCGGCCAACCCGTTCGCGCAGCCGGCCGCCGCCGGTCCCGTGGCCGGGCAGAACCCGACGCCGTTCACCGGCACGGCCCCGTTCGGGCCGCCGAAGATCCTGCCCGCGGGCGGCTCGACCGTCGGGGTGGGCCAGCCGATCATCATCAACTTCCCGAGCCGGGTCGACGACGCCGGCGCGGCCATCGACGCCGTCCACGTCTCGTCGGTCCCCCCCGTGCCCGGCAAGTTCTATTGGATGACGCCAACGCAGCTGCGCTGGCGCCCGTTGAGCTTCTGGCCCGCCCACACCGCGGTGACCGTCGACGCGGGCGGGGCGGTGTCGACCTTCCGGACCGGTGACACGCTGATCGCTACCGCCGACGACGCCACGCACCAGCTGACGGTCACCCGCAACGGCACCGTGGAGAAGACCATCCCGATGTCGATGGGCATGTCGGCCGGCAATCACCAAACCCCCAACGGCACCTACTACGTGCAGGAGAAGATGCCCACGGTGGTGATGGACTCCTCTACCTACGGGGTCCCGGTCAACTCGACGTATGGCTACAAGGTGAACGTCGATCTGGCCGTGCGGTTCGACAACAGCGGCGACTTCGTGCACAGCGCCCCGTGGTCGGTGGACGACCAGGGCAAGCGCGACGTCAGCCACGGCTGCATCAACATCAGTCCCGCCAACGCGAGGTGGTTCTACGACAACTTCGGCGCGGGCGACCCGATCATCGTGAAGAACTCCACCGGTGGGAGTTACTCCAAGAACGACGGGTCCAACGACTGGCAGACGTAACCCCTATCTCGCCGAGCAGACGCAAAATCGCCCATTTCCCTTGGAAATAGGGCGATTTTGCGTCTGCTCACCGCTAGACCCACGTCAAGCAACCCTGCTTACATGCGCGGCGGAGTCGCCGATCGCCGCCTTGCCGTCACCGATCATGATGTGCAGCAAGGTTTCCTGCTCGTGCGCGCCGCGGGCGGCTGCGCGGTCCAGCCAGCCAGGGATGGTCAGGGCGGCGAGGCTGCGGGTCATGTTGATCGGGATCCGCAGCAGCGGATACCACGGCGGCATGTAGGGCAGGCCGAGCCTGCGCATCGCGCGGGGGCCCAAGAAGCCGCTCGTCACCGATAGGTGCTGGGCCCGCGCAACACGACGGCGCAGCTTCGGAAGCGTGCGGTAGTGCCAGATCAATGGGTCGTCTCCCATCGGGACCGCCAGCTGTTTTGTGGATTCGTCGGGATTGGAGAGTGCGGTAAGCGTGTGGTAGAGGACGCGGATGCCGTCGCGGTAGTTGTGGGGTAGCCACTCGTCGCGCACGCCGATCAGCCAGCCGACGTACCGGGTCACGTGTGCGATCGCGTCGAGTTCTCCCGGCGCAGGCAGGATTCCCATCCCCATCGCGCCCGCAGGCGGCGCAATGAGCGCGCCGACCAGCGTGGCGGCCATGTCGGTCTGGTTGACCGGCACACCCCAATCGTTGCCGCGCCAGTCCGGCATCGCCGCCACGTGCCGGCGTACCAACGCGTGGATCAGCCGAACTCGGATCGTGGACCGGTAACCCACCGCGAGCGGGGCCAAGCCGCCTGGGGCAATGACATCCATCGCCCACTGCATGGTCTCGGCGAAACGCTGGTTCGAGCCCTTCTCCAGTGCGCCCGTCCGCAGGAGCGTCTTGTTGAAGCCTGAGAACTGGTATCCGCCAAGGAGTGAGACGTCGCGCGCGACGTACATTCCGTCGGCGCCACCCCTGCGCAGCGCGCGCTGTCCTCGTCGCAGCTCATTCCAATCGACCCAGTCCGGAATCGCCTCGACCCGAAGGAAGAACTCGCGCAACGGTTCCGGTGCCTCGGGCACATTGGCGATGCCATGGGCGAGCGCCCGGTCGAATAGTGGGCGCGTCTGCTCCATCCCGGCAGAGGCCATCCACTCGACAACACGGTCCATCGGCTCGTCGCCGACGGTCAGTTGCTCGCCGAGTCTGCGCCACTGATCCGGCGTGGGCTTGCGCACGCCCAGCGACGCTGCAAACAACCGAACTGCAGCCGGAACCGCCCGCGGTTGGTCGGGGTGGCGAGCCGGAATCGACAAATTCATCGCCGCTCTCCTCTGGGCGGATTTGGATAACGCATGTGATCCGAATGTAAGCTGCGGGTATGGTGCTGTCAATGAAACGCGCGGAAGTGGTGCGCGACTACGGCGGCATC
Organism: Mycobacterium sp. NGS26; assembly: GCF_059813025.1. Taxonomy (NCBI): domain Bacteria; kingdom Bacillati; phylum Actinomycetota; class Actinomycetes; order Mycobacteriales; family Mycobacteriaceae; genus Mycobacterium; species Mycobacterium sp. NGS26. The sequence goes on along the minus strand of NZ_JCALDU010000004.1, from coordinate 94,267 downwards.
AGCGCGGCCGACCGCCGGGCCGAACGCCGCCGCAAACTCCTCACCGCCGGACGGCAGATTTGGGGCGAATCGGGAGTCACCGAGGTGACCGTCCGCGGCGTGTGCAACACCGCGGGGCTGATCCCGCGCTACTTCTACGAGCACTTTCCGAATCGGGAGGCGCTGTTGTTCGCCGTCGCCGACGACGTTCGCGACGAATTGCTCGAAGCGCTGGTCGCAGCCGGCGTCGGTGACCCCGGCACCCTCACAGACAAACTGCGCTCGGCCCTGACGGCGTTCCTCGACATCATTGCCGCCGACCCGCATGTCCACCGCATCGCCACCGGCGACGTGACCGGCGTTCCGGGCCTGGCGAGCCACCGCAAACACATCCTCGACATGATCACCGAGCAGGTGATCCGCTACACGCCGGACGTTCTCGGCGCCGACACGCCCGATGCCACCCAGCTGCGGCGGGGTGCGCTGTTCATGGTCGGCGGGGTCAACCAGATCATCGAAACCTGGCTCGACGACCCGCGTGAAACCACTGCCGAACTGGCGGCCGTCTGCGCCGACCTGTGCGTCGCCGTGGTCCGCGGCGTGAACCGGTCACACGAACAACTGGCGCCGTAACAGGTGGCCGGCGCCCGGGGCTTCCCTCGCGCTACCGATTATGTATAGCATCATACATACAGTCAGGAACCGAGGAGCGGCGATGCGAAGTCCACGCGAGCGGATGGTGATCTCCGCCGCGCTGCTGATCAGGGAGCGCGGTGCCCACGCGACCGCGATCTCCGACGTCCTCGAGCACAGCGGGGCGCCCCGCGGGTCGGCCTACCACTACTTCCCGGGCGGGCGGACCCAATTGCTCTGCGAGGCGGTCGATTTCGCCGGCGAGCACGTCGACGCCATCATCATCCGGGCGCACGGCGGTCTCGAGCTGTTGGACACGCTGATCGACACGTACCGGCGCCAGCTCCTCGAGACCGATTACCGCGCGGGTTGCCCCATCGTCGCGGTCTCCGTCGAAGCGGGTGACGAGCAGGACCGCGACCGCATGGCGCCGGTGGTCGAGCGCGCGGCGGCGGTGTTCGACCGCTGGACCGACCTGATCGCGCGGCGCTTCATCGACGACGGCATGGGGCCCGACCGGGCCCGCGAACTGGCGCTGTTGGCCACCTCGGCGCTCGAGGGCGCGATCGTGCTGGCCCGGGTGCGGCGCGATTTGGCACCCCTTGATGCCGTCCATCGCCAGCTGCGCAATCTGCTTGTGACAGAAGGGAACCCGCGATGACCACCACCGATTGGAAGCCCACCGCCTGCATCCTGTGCGAATGCAACTGCGGCATCGTCGTTCAGGTCGAGGACCGCAGGCTGGCGCGCATCCGCGGCGACAAGGAGCATCCCGGGTCGCAGGGGTACACCTGCAACAAGGCGCTGCGGTTGGATCACTACCAGAACAACCGCGCGCGCCTGACGTCCCCGATGCGCCGGCGGCCCGACGGAACCTTCGAGGAGATCGACTGGGACACCGCGATCGTCGAGATCGCCGAGGGGTTCAAGCACATCCGCGACACCTACGGCGGGGACAAGATCTTCTACTACGGCGGCGGCGGGCAGGGCAACCACCTGGGCGGGGCCTACAGCGGAGCATTCCTGAAGGCCCTGGGGTCGCGCTACCGGTCAAATGCGCTGGCGCAGGAGAAGACCGGTGAGGCATGGGTCGACGCGCGCCTCTACGGCGGTCACACCCGGGGCGAGTTCGAGCACGCCGAGGTGTCGGTGTTCGTCGGGAAGAACCCGTGGATGTCGCAGAGCTTCCCCCGGGCCCGGGTGGTGCTCAACGAGATCGCCAAGGACCCGAACCGATCGATGATCGTCATCGATCCCGTGCTGACCGACACCGCCAAGATGTCCGACTTTCACCTGCGGGTGCGGCCCGGCACCGACGCCTGGTGCCTGGCCGCCCTGGCCGGCATCCTCGTCCAGGAAAACCTTTGCGACGACGCGTTTCTCGCCGAGCACGTGCACGGCGCCGACGCGGTGCGCGCAGCGCTGCGCGACGTCCCGGTCGCCGACTACGCGCAGCGCTGCGGGGTGGACGAGGAGTTGCTGCGGGCCGCCGCGCGGCGCATCGGCACCGCGGCCAGCGTCGCGGTGTTCGAAGACCTCGGCATTCAGCAGGGGCCCAACAGCACGCTGTGCTCCTACCTGAACAAGCTGATGTGGATCCTCACCGGTAACTTCGCGAAAAAGGGTGGCCAGCACCTGCATTCGACGTTCGCCCCGCTGTTCGGCACGGTCTCCGGGCGCACCCCGGTCACCGGCGCGCCCATCATCGCCGGGCTGATCCCCGCCAACGCCGTCCCCGAGGAGATCCTGACCGACCACCCGGACCGGTTCCGGGCGATGATTGTCGAAAGCGGCAACCCCGCCCACTCGCTGGCCGACTCGACCGCGTGCCGGGAGGCGTTCCGGGCGCTGGAGCTGATGGTGGTCGTCGACGTCGCGATGACCGAGACCGCCCGGCTGGCCCACTACGTGCTCCCGGCGGCCTCCCAGTTCGAGAAGCCGGAGGCCACGTTCTTCAATTTCGAGTTCCCGCACAACGGTTTTCAGCTGCGCCGACCGCTGCTCGAGCCGTTGCCCGGCACCCTGCCCGAACCGGAGATCTGGGCCCGGCTGGTGCGCGCGCTGGGCGTCGTCGACGAGGCGGACCTGCGGCCCCTGCGCGAAGCCGCGCAGCGCGGCCGCCAGGCCTACACCGAGGCGTTCCTGGCGGCGGTGGCCGGCAACCCGACCATCGCGAAGTTGCTGCCCTACGTGCTCTACGAAACCCTCGGGCCCACGCTGCCGGAGGGGTTGTCCGGCGCGGCCGCGCTGTGGGGGCTGGCCCAGAAGGTCGCGATGACCTATCCCGAGGCGGTGCGGCGCGCCGGCCACGCCGACGGCAACGCTCTGTTCGACGCCATCCTCGACAGCCCGTCGGGAATCACCTTCACCGTGCACGACTACGAGGATGACTTCGCGCTGATCGGCCACGCCGATCACAAGATCGCGCTGGAAATCCCCGAAATGCTGGACGACTTAACGGCTTTGGGCGCGGCACCACCGCGGCTGACCACACCGGAGTTCCCCATCGTGCTGTCGGTGGGCGAGCGGCGCGCCTACACCGCCAACGACATATTCCGCGACCCGTCCTGGCGCAAACGGGACGCCGACGGGGCGCTGCGAGTCAGCGTCGAGGACGCCCAGGTGCTCGGCCTCGTCGATGGGGGCCGGGCCCGGGTCAGCACGGCGGCCGGCGCCGCGGAGGCGACCGTCGAGATCACCGAGACCATGCTCGCCGGGCATGCGGCTCTGCCCAACGGTTTCGGCCTCGACTACGTCGACGACGAAGGCCGCACCGTCGTTCCCGGCGTCGCGCCGAACATGCTCACGTCCACGAATTGGCGCGACCGCTACGCCGGCACGCCGTGGCACAAGCACGTGCCCGCCAGGATCGAGGCGTTGGTGGTTAGTTCCAGATCCTGACCCTGCGCCGCGGCTCCAGGAACAACGCGGCGCCGTCGGTGACGCCGAACGCGTCGTAGAACGCGTCGATGTTGCGCACCACGCCGTTGCAGCGGAACTCCGGCGGCGAGTGCGGATCCACCGCAAGCCGCCGAATCGCCTCCGCCGCACGGGATTTGGTCCGCCACACCTGCGCCCAGCCGTAGAACACCCGCTGCACGCCGCTCAGGCCGTCGATCACCGGGGCGGGCCGGCCGCCCAGCGACAGCCGGTAGGCCAGCAGCGCGATGGAAAGCCCGCCAAGGTCGCCGATGTTCTCGCCGACCGTGAAGGCGCCGTTCACGTGGTGGTTCCCGTCTAGACCACGAGGCGTGTACGCGTCGTACTGTTCGATGAGCGCCTTGGTTCGCGCGCCGAACTCGGTGCGGTCGTCGTCGGTCCACCAGTCGACGAGGTTGCCGTCGCCGTCGTACTTGGCGCCCTGGTCGTCGAAGCCGTGCCCGATCTCGTGCCCGATTACCGCGCCGATCCCGCCGTAGTTGGCGGCGTCGTCGGCCTCCGCGTCGAAGAACGGCGGCTGCAAAATGGCTGCGGGAAAGACGATTTCGTTCATGCCGGGGTTGTAGTAGGCGTTGACGGTCTGCGGCGTCATGAACCACTCGTCGCGATCCACCGGGCCGCCGAGCTTGGCCAGCTCGCGGTCGTGGTTGACCGCATACCCGCGCCGGTAGTTGCCGTAGAGGTCGCCGCGGTCGATCACCAGCCTGGAGTAGTCGCGCCACTTCTTCGGGTAGCCGACCTTGGCGGTGAACTTCTTCAGCTTGGCCAGCGCGCGCTCCCGCGTCTGCGGGGTCATCCAGTCCAGCTCGCCGATGCTGATCCGGTATGCCTCTTGCAGGTTTTCCACCAGCTCGTCGATGCGGGCCTTGGCGTCAGGTGGGAAATGCCGCTGCACGTAAAGCTTTCCGACCGCGTCGCCCATCAGGTGCTCCACCAGCGACACCCCGCGCTTCCAGCGCTCGCGGATCTGCTCGGCACCGGTCAGCAGGCGGCCGTAGAAGTCGAAGTCCGCGGCGACGATGGCGTCCGTCAGCCAGGCGGCGCGAGAGTGGATCAACCGCCAACGCGCCCAGCGCTTCCAGTCCTCGAGGTCCTCGCCGTGCCACAGCGCCGCGAATGCGCTGAGGTAATCCGGTTGGCGCACAACTATTTCGGCGAACGCCTCCGTGGTGCCGCCCAGCGCGCCCACCCAGCCGGTCCAGTCGAAACCCGCCCCCTCGGTCTGCAGCTCGGCGAAGGTGCGCAGGTTGTAGCCGAGTTCGGCGTCGCGGCGCTTGACCACATCCCAGTGCGCCGCGGCGAGTTTGGTCTCCAGCGCGACGATGCGGGCGGCGGTCTCGGCGTGGTCGGCCGCGCAGTCTTCCGAGCCGCCGTACACCAGGCCGAACATCCGCGCGATGTGTTCCGGGTAGGCGGCCAGCACCTCGGCGTGCTGCTCGTCGCGGTAGTAGGACTCGTCGGGCAGCCCGAGGCCGGACTGGGTGAAGTGCGTCAGGTAGCGGGTCGAGTCCTTCGAATCGGTGTCCACATACACGGCGACGCCGCCGCCCACCCCGGTGCGCTGCAGGGCTCCGATCACCGCCGCCAGCGCCGCGGCGTCGGCGGCGTCGTCGATGGTGGTCAGCTCGTCGTGCAGCGGCCCGGTGCCCCTGCGCTCGACGGCCTCCTCGTCGAGGAAGCTGGCGTAGAGGTCGCCGATGCGCTGCGCATCATCGTCCGCGGTTGCCACCGCGGAAGCTGCGCCTGCGCGGCTGGTCTCGACGATCAGGTCGCGCACCTGCTCCTCGGCCCGGTCGAAGAGCTGGCGGAAGGCGCCGTCGGTCGCCCGGTCCGGGGGTATCTCATATTCGGCCAGCCAGCGGCCGTTGACGTGACCGAACAGGTCGTCCTGGGGGCGGGCATTCTCATCGACGTGGCTCAGGTCGATGCCCGAGCGGATGGCCTCTACTGTCACCCCGCCATCCTTCCATCTGTTTTCGGGTGCAACGATCGGCCCATGTCCGACGCCCGGCCAACCGAAGCACCCGACGACGATTCCGCCGACGAGCCCGCAGAGGAGGCCGCGGCCGACGGGATGTTTTCCCCGTACGGCATCGCGTCGACGGTTCTCGGCCTGCTGTCGGTCGCGGCGGTGGTGCTCGGGGTGCTCATCTGGTCCGCGCACCGCGACGATGCGGGCGAGCGCAGCTACCTGACCCGCGTCATGCAGACGGCCGCCGACTGGACGGGCGTGCTGATCAACATGAACACCGGCAACATCGACGCCAGCCTGCAGAAGCTGCACGACGGCACGGTCGGCCAACTCAACACCGACTTCGAGGCCGCCATGCAGCCCTACCGCCAGGTGGTGCAGAAGCTGCAGTCCCAGAGCGTCGGCCAGATCCAGGCGGTGGCCGTCGAAACGGTGCACCGCGACCTCGACACCCAGCCCGGGACGGCGCGGCCGGTGGTCACCACCAAGTTGCCGCCGTTCGCCAGCCGGTCGGATTCGGTGATGGTCGTCGCGACGTCGGTCAGCCAGAACGCGGGCGCCAAGCCGACGACGGTGCACTGGCGGCTGCGGCTCGACGTCGCCGACGTGGACGGCAAGCTGATGATCTCGCACGTGGAGTCGATCAAATGAGGAACCTGTGGCGGCTGCTGGCCTTCGACATCGCGGCGCCGGCCGCCGCGATCGCCGCGCTGCTGGCGATCGGGGTGGTGCTGGGCTGGCCGCTGTGGTGGGTGTCGGCCTGCTCGGTGCTGTTGGTGCTGATCGCCGAGGGCGTGGGCGTCAATTTCTGGCTGCTGCGGCGCGATTCGGTCAGCGTCGGCACCGACGACGACGCGCCGGGCCTGCGATTGGCCGTCGTCTTCCTGTGCGCGGCCGCCCTGACGGCGGCGGTGGTGACCGGCTACCTGCACTGGACGACGGCGGACCGTCAGCTCAAGAAGGATTCCCGGGAGGTGGTGCAGACCGCCACGGGCATGGCGGAGGCGATCGAGTCGTTCGCCCCCGGCGCCCCGACGAGCTCCATCGACCGGGCCGCGGCGATGATGGTGCCCGAGCAGGTGGGCGCGTTCAAAGAGGTGTACAAGAAGCTCAACGCCGACCTGATGCAGCACAACGGCACGGCGCAGGCCTCCACGCTGGCGGCCGGGGTCGAGGCCATCGGCTCCTCGGCGGCCAGTGTGGTAGTGATCCTGCGGCTGACCCTGAACACGCCCGGCCAGCCGCCCGGTCAGGCGGCGCCCGCGTTGCGGGTGACGCTGGCCAAGCGGGGCGGCGACTGGCTGGTGTCGGACGTGGTCCCGCTCAACGCGATCTGACCGATCAGTTGGCTTCGGCCGAGCGCGGCGACTTCACCTTGACGAACCGGTCCGACAGCCGTCGAATCCGGATCATCAGCGAGGCCGACGGGGACCGGCTCCCGTCGAGATAGGCGACCAGCTCCTCGGGGGCCACCCCGATGCGGGAGGCGAACTCCTGCTCGCCCAGCCCGGACCGGTCGATCAGCAGACGCACGTGGCGGGCCACCTCGGCGCGTTCGTTGGCCTCGAGGTGGGCGCGGGCGCGCTCGAGCACCTCCCACAGCGCCTTGGCGATGCCGTACGGCCGGGTGCCGTCGAGGACCTCTTCCACCTGACGGGCCGTCCGCCCGTACGGGTCGCGCTTGAGGGCGGCGGCTATGCGCTTCCAGGTGTCAATGTCGCCGCTCTGCAGCGCCGAGCGGATCGCGGAGGTCGGCCAGAACTCCACCGGCTGGTCGGGGTCTTGGCGTTGTTCAGCGGGGGGCCGCGGCGGCGGGACGCGGCGTCGGTCGGGTGCCAACGTCACCTCGCCTCCTCCAGCATCGCCACGGCCACCGACAGGCAGCGCTGCCTGATCTCTTCCCATTCCGCCCTGGCGTCCGGTTCGGACCACTGCTCGTCGAGGTCGGACGGATGCGGATCCGCGAGCCGGCGGACCAACTGGGTGGCAATCCACTGCTGCCGGGGTGGTTGACAACAGTAATACCTGTCGATTCCGGCCAGGACGAGAGCGGCGGTTTCGGGTTCCAACGTGTCCACCATGTCAGCAAATTCGGCGTAGTCGCGGCTGCTGTTACGGCACATGATCAGGTAGCCCTTGAGGCGCAGCGCCTCCGCGCCGGTCGGGACCAGCAACCGGTCGCCGGTGGGCAGCTGCACGTTGGTGGTCTCGACGGGGCTGCGGCGCGCGTACTTCGGCTCCTCGCCGGCGCCGGTCTCCAGGCCGGTCTCCAGCGCGTCGATGGCGACCGAAAGCCGCCCCCGCCACAGCGTGACCGGGTGGACTCCCCGCCCGCCCCCGGCGATCACCCGGGCGATGCCGTTGCGCGAGGCTAGGCCACCGACCAGCTTCCTGGCCGCCGAGTGACCGTTGGTGCCCGCGCCGCCGTCGTCGATGTCGACCCGGTGGGGGATCTGCCCGGGGCCCCGGCCGCGACCGTCCGCGGGGCCGTCGTCGGGGGCATCGGCCGGGCCGGCCTCCGCCTCCTTGCCGTTGCGCCCGCAACCGGTGAAGGCCAGCGGATCCGCCACGCAGATCGCGTCGGGCGCCAGGTGCTTCAGCTTCGCGGACGACTTGAGGACCATCCGCAGGTCCGCACTGGGCGCGGTGAGCGCCGAGATGTCGTCGGGGATGACGACGATGTCGCTGAGGTCGACCTCGGGCAGCGGCCTGTCGAAGTCCACCGACGGCAGCACCCGGGACAGCCACCGGGGCAGCCACCAGTTCCACTGGGCGAACATCGCCATCAGCGCGGGCACCAGCACCAGCCGGACCACGGTGGCGTCCACCGCGATCGCGACGGCGCACGCCACGCCGATCTCGGCCACCAGCGGCATGCCGGCGAACGCGAAGCCGATGAACACCGCGATCATGATCAGGGCGGCGCTGGTGATCGTGCGCGCGCTGGTGCTCACGCCGTACGCCACCGCGTCGCGAGTGTTTCCGGTGTGCAGGAAGCGCTCCCGGATGCGGGTGAGCAGGAAGATCTCGTAGTCCATCGACAAGCCGAAGGTCATCGCCAGCACCAGCGGGGGAACGGTGCTGTCGATCGAGTTGATGTGGGTGAAACCGAGATCGCCCAGCCAGCCCCACTGGAACACCATCACCAGGCTGCCGTAGGCGGCGGCGACGGACAGCAGCGTCATCAGCACGCCCTTGAGCGCCAGGAACACCGAATGAATCGAGACCAGCAGCATCACGAACGCGATGAGCGCGACGAACAGCAGCACCAGCGGCTCGGTCGCCGACACCCGGTCGTCGAAATCCTTGATCAACGCGGTCGGGCCGCCGACGTCCACCCGGGCGGCTCCCCGGTCGGGGACCTTGGGCAGCTCGGCGCGCAGCCAGGTGACCGTTTGCCGGGCGCCCAGGTCCTCGGGATCGACCGACAGCACCGCGGACAGCAGGGCGCTGTTGTTGTCGTCGGCGAATTGCGGTGGCGTCACCGATATCACCTTGGGGGCCTGGGCGATTCGCTGCCGGATCGCGGCGAGTGAGGGGCCGTGGTCGGGCGCCGAGGCGCCGCCGTCGGGGAATGTGACGAGCACCTGGACCGGGCCCAGCGCACCCGGCCCGAGCGCCTCGGACGCCGCGCCCACCCCGGCGCGAATCTCGTGCGACGAGTCGAATTGGCGCAGCAGGCTGTTGCCCAGCACCATCGACGTCGCCGGCGCGGCCATGACCAGCAGGACGAGCGCCGCCGCCAGCGCCGATATCCAGGGCCGGCGCATGACCCAGCCCACCCAGCGGTTCCAGAACCGGGATTGGGTGCACTCCGGGTTGCGCGACCAGTGCAGCAGGGCCGACCTCTTGGCGGCCGCCCGGCCGAAGGTCGCCAGCGCCGCGGGCGTCAGGGTGGCGGCCGTCAGCATCGCCACCGCGACGGCCATGATCGCCCCGGTGGCCATCGACTTCAGCGCCGGGGTGTTGATCAGGTAGATCCCGGTGAGCGAGGCGATGACCGTCAACCCGGACAACACCACCGCCAGGCCGGAGGTGGCCATCGCGGCGTCGACGGCCTCGCGGGGCTCGCGGCCGCAGCGCAGCTCCTCGCGGAAGCGCATCAGGATGAACAGCGAATAGTCCACGGCCAGCGCGATGCCGAACATGGACACCGTCGACGTCACGAACACCGACATGGTCGTATACGCCGACAACAGGTAGACCAGCCCCATCGTCACCACGACCGTGCAGATGCCGAGGGCCAGCGGGATCGCCGCCGCCGCAAGCGAACCGAACACCGCGAGCAAGACGATCAGGATGATCGGCAGGTTCCACTTCTCCGCCGCCGCGATGTCGTGCTTGGTGTTCGCCGCCGCGGCCGCGCTGAGCGCGCCCTGCCCGATGACGTAGAGCCGCACCCGGCCGTTCGCGGTCTGCCCGGACTGGTCGCCCTTGATGCCCACCTTGTTGCGCAGCTGCTTGGCGATGTCACTGGTGTTGCGGGAATCCAGCCGCAGCGACACGACGTACGGCCGGTCGGGCTGCGGCGGCCGCTGGGTGGGGTTGGGCACCTCGGTGACGCCGGGCAGCTGGCCGGCGATCTGCCTCAGCTGCGCCACCGCGTCGTTGATGTCGGCGTAGCTGGCGTCCGGTCGCGGGGCCGCCACCAGGGCCAGCGAGGACGCCCCCTGCTCGTGGTACTGCTCCTCGAGCTGATCGTGCACCAGCAGCGACTGCGAGCCGGCGACCTCGAAACCGCCGCCGGTGAGGTTTCCCGACTGCGTCAGCGCCAGGTACACCGCCGGGACCAGCGCCAGCAACCAGCCGGTGAAGACCAACCAGCGGTATCTGCGCAGGCTGCGGCTTAGGCGCATCATGAACTGCTGGATTTTGTGCTCCCCGGTCTTCTCGCGTAATGCGTGAGGGCGAGGATACCGCAGGATGCTGTGGACGAGGGCGGCTTATCTGGTTCCTGAGCTGCGCAGACACCGATGTTGCCAAGACGCAGCGAAGCCGTTGCCGATTGGTGATCGATGGGGATGTCGGTCACATCGGCTGGCCGCCGCGAGGTCGGGAATGGCAGGATGTCGCTTGCCGTGCGGAGCCCCGGGGGAATCAAGGGAACTTCGCGATGAATCGGGCCCGCTCTCGCAAACTCCTGAGGAGTTGTCCATGAAGACACTCGCGCGCCGACACCGCAGGCTGTTGGCCGGGCTGGTGGCCGCCGCGGCCCCTTGTGTCGCCGTCGCACTTGCGGCGGGGCCGCCGGCGACCGGTGCCAACGACCCGTGCGCGGCCAGTGAGGTCGCCAGGACGATCGGTTCGGTGTCCAAGTCGATGGGCGACTACCTGGACTCGCATCCCGAGACCAACCAGGCGATGACCACCATGCTGCGGCAGCAGGCCGGCCCGCAGTCGCTGACGTCGATGAAGTCCTACTTCGAGTCCAACCCGAAGGTCGCCGGGGACATGGCGTCGATCGCGCAGCCGCTGACCAACCTGTCGATGCAGTGCAAGCTGCCGATCACCCTCCCGCAGGCGATGGGCCTGGCGCAGCAGGCGCAGGGCGCGGCGGGCGGGCTGCCGGGGCCATCGCGGCAGAACAACGCCGGCTGATCAGCGGTCGCGTTCCGGAGTCGGGTCGGACGGCGGCACGGGTCCCTGCAGGGCGGTCTCGGCCGGATCGGCGACGGGCTCGCCCGGGTGCCGCACGACGGGCAGCGGGCCGGTGATCGGCTCGTCCTCGTCGACGTCGGCGGTGTTCTCGGTGCGGAACACGAAGAAGAACACCACCCAGCCGACCGCGGCTATGAGCAGCCAGCTGATCAGCCGGTAGATCAGCATCGCCGAGATGGCACTGGGCAGCGACATGCCGCTGGAGACCAGGCCGGGCACCAGCACTGCCTCGACGACCAACAGCCCGCCGGGCATCAGCGGTATCGTGCCGACCGCCCGGGCGGCGGCGTAGGCGACGGTCAGCCCGGCCACCGACGCGTGGTCGCCGGCGGCGTACGCGGCGAAGCCGAGGCAGGCGACGTCGGCGACCCAGTTGAACAGCGACCAGCTGAAGGCGACCCCCAGGTCGCGCCGGCCCAGGCTCACCGACTCGAGCTGCCGCAGCGTCTCGCGCCACTTCTCCAGACCGGAGTCGGCGGGCCGGCCCCGAACCGAGTTGACCCACGACAAGACCCGGCTGCCGATGCCGTCGATCAGCTCGGGCCGCGACGCCACCGCCTGCGCCAGCAGCAACAGGGCGACGAAGCCGCCCAGCGTGAACAGCAGCGAGAACGGGTTGTTCTTCGCGCCCAGCAGGAAAGCGCCGCCCAGGCCGAGCAATGCCAACCCGACCGCCTGCAGCACGCCCGACATCACCAGCTGCCACGACGCCACCACGGTCGAGGCGCCCCACAGCCGCTGCTGGCGGAACAGGAAGGTGGCCGACAGCACCGGCCCGCCGGGCAGGGTGGTGCTCAGCGAGTTGGCCGCGTAGAAGGCGGCCTCCGAGCGCAACTGCTTGACGTGCACGCCGGCCGATTTCAGCAGGGTGCGCTGGATCTGGGCGAAGCTGTGCATCGAGGCGGCCGCCGCCAGCACCGACGCGAGCAGCCACCACCAATTGGCCTCGTACACGCTCGTCCAGGCCTTCGCCAGCTGGTCCCAGCCCAGCGCCATCTCGACGGCGAGCACGACCGCGACGATCGCGAGCACCACCCATCGCACCCACCAGTACTTCCCGCGCGGGGCGTCCTGGCGTGGGAAGTCGAGCTTGCGGGCGGGTGCGTCGTGCGACACGTGCATTAGGGTAACCGCGCAGGTGGCGCGGCCATCGAGCCGCAGCTCCGACTGTGTCGTCGTCGTAACCGGATCGTGCCGCAGATACGCTGGCCCAATGGCGGCAAACCCCGGCGAGGCCTCGGCGGCCGAGTCAGTCGAACCGCTGGTCCGCAAGGCCGCCGCCTGGGCATGGCGTTTGCTGGTCATCCTGGCCGCGGCGGTCGCCGCGCTGTGGGTGGTGAAAAAGCTCGAAGTCATCGTCGTCCCGGTGTTGCTGGCCCTGATGATCAGCGCATTGCTGGTGCCGGCGGTGGACTGGCTGGACCGCCGCGGCCTGCCGCGCGGCGCCGCGGTGACCGCGGTCCTGCTGAGCGGATTCGCGATCGTCGGCGGCATCCTGGCGTTCGTCATCATCCAGTTCGTCTACGGGCTGCCCGACCTGACCGACCAGGTGACCCGCAGCATCGACTCCACCCGCAGGTGGCTGATCGAGGGGCCGCTGCACCTGCGCGGCGAACAGATCTCCAACGCGGGCAACGCGGCGATCCAGGCGCTGCACAACAATCAGTCGAAGCTGACCAGCGGCGCGCTGTCCACCGCGGCCACCATCACCGAGCTGGTAACCGGGGCGGTGCTGGTGCTGTTCACGCTGATCTTCTTTCTTTACGGCGGCCGCAACATCTGGCAGTACGTGGTCAAGATCTTCCCGGCCGACGTCCGCGAGCGGGTGCACGAGGCGGGCCGCGCCGGGTACGGGTCGTTGATCGGGTACGTGCGGGCCACGTTTCTGGTGGCGCTGACCGACGCCGCGGGCGTCGGCACGGGGTTGGCGATCATGGGCGTGCCGCTCGCGCTGCCGCTGGCCTCGATTGTGTTCCTGGGCGCGTTCGTCCCGCTCATCGGTGCGCTGGTCTCGGGCCTGCTGGCCGTTGTGGTGGCCTTGCTGGCCAAGGGGATCGTCTACGCGCTGATCACGCTGGGTTTGCTGATCGCGGTGAACCAGCTCGAGGCCCATTTGCTGCAGCCGTTGGTGATGGGCCGCGCGGTGTCCATTCACCCGCTGGCGGTGGTGCTGGCCATCGCGACCGGGGGTGTGCTCGCGGGCATCGTCGGCGCGCTGCTGGCCGTGCCGACGGTCGCGTTCCTCAACAACGCGGTGCAGGTGCTGCTCGCCCGGGATCCGTCCGCCGAGGCCGACAAGCGGACCGAGGACGCCGACGACGGGGGCATCGTCCAGGCCGAGCCGGACAGCCCCGGCGACCGTCCCGCCTGAGGGTCTACAAACGTCCTTCGCGGCGCAGTAGGTCCTGCGCGGACAGGCCGCCCCCGCCGCGGCGGCGCGGGCGTGAATCGTCACCGCCGTCGCCACCGTCGCCATTGTCGCCCTGCCCGCCTTGCCCGCGGGCGTTCAGCTTCTCGGTGGCCGCATCGGAGTCGTCCTCGTCCGGCCGGGACGCCGGGATCGCGGCGGTGGGGTCGGCCGGATCGCTGTTCTTCTCGCGGCTGCCCGGAACGGGCATGGCCCGGGTCTGACCGGCCGACGGGCCCGCCGCCGGCTTGCGGGGTGCCGGCGGCGCGGGTCGCGCCGAGGGCCCACGCTTCTCGGCCGGCCGTTCGCGGCCGGGCACCGACAGGCGCGAGGTCTTGGCCTCCGTCGGCTGGCTGGGCTTGCTCGGACTGCGCGTGGTGCCGGCGCCCGACGGCCGTGACGGCTCCGGGGGCGGGCCGGGATGCGTCGGGTCGTGCGGCGGCCGGGCCGCGGCGGCAGCCAGGCTGGCCGCCGCGACCGGCGGCCGGGTGGGCCGCCCGTCGACGCTGGGCCGCTTGCGCTCGTCGGGCAGGTCGATCTCGCCCAGCCCGATTTTGTTCTGCAGGTGCCGGGCCCAGCGCGGGGCCCACCAGCAGTCGTCGCCGAGCAGCTTCATCACCGACGGCACCAGGAACATGCGGACCACGGTCGCGTCCAGCAGCAGCGCCGCCATCAGGCCGAAGGCCAGGTACTTCATCAGCACGAGATCGGAGAACACGAACGAGGCAGCGACCACGGCGAGCACCAGCGCGGCGGCCGTGATCAGGCGCCCGGTCGTCGCGGTGCCGATCCGGATCGCCTCCGCGGTGGACATGCCCCGCTCGCGCGCCTCGACCATCCGGGACACCAGGAACACCTCATAGTCCGTCGCCAGGCCGAACCCGACGGCGACGACCAGCGCGATGAGCACCACCATCAGCGGTGTCGGCGTGAAGTTCAGCCACGTCGAGAAGTGCCCGTCGACGAAGATCCACGTCAGGATGCCCATCGTGGATCCGAGCGTCAGGGCGCTCATCACCACGGCCTTGATCGGCAACACGAACGATCCGAACGCCAGGAACATCAGCACGATGGTGGCGCCGAGCAACAGGACGAGCATCAGCGGAGCCTTGTCGAACAGGCTGTGGATGCTGTCCTGCTCCAGCGCCGGTGTGCCGCCGACCAGAAGGCTGAGGCCCTTCGGGGGCGATATCGCCCGCAGTTCGCCGATCTTCTTGGCGGCGTCATTGCGATTGGACAGGCCGTTCTGGATCACCCGCACCGAGCCGTCCTTGGGCTGCGATGCGCCATTCGGGCCGCTGACGCAGGGGTTGCCCGCGATGGTGGGGCACGGCCGCTCCTGCCAGGTCCTTTCGGTGAACCCGGTGATCGAGGAGATCCTGTTGCGGATGTCGGCGACCTGCTGATCGGTGACCTTGCCGCCGTTGTCGCTCTTGATCACCATCGTGAGCTGCTCGGTCCGGTAGCTGGGGAAGAGCTTGTCGAAGTGCTCCTGCGCCAGGCGCACCGAGTTGTTCGGCGGCAGGTACTTCTCGCTCATGCCGCCGAACGACAGGTTGCCCAGCGGGATGACCAGCAGGATCATGCCGACCGCGATCGGGATGGCGAACGCCAGCGGTCGCTTCATCACGAAGTTGACCAGCTTGCCCCAGAAGCCGGCCTCGACCTCCTCGCGGGTCTTGGTCTTCTGCAGCCGGTCCGCCAGCCAGTTCAGGTAGGCGCGCGACACCTTCCAGTTGCGCAGGAACGGAACCCGGAACGCGGTGCGCACGCCCAGGGCGTCGACGTGGCGGCCGAGGATGCCCAGGCAGGCCGGCAGCAGCGTAATCGACAGCAGCGCAGCAAGTCCCACCGCGGCGAAGATTGCATAGGTAAGCGAATGCACGAAGCCCTGCGGCAACACCAGCAGGCTGGCGCTGGAGGCAATGATCAGCACCGCCGAGAACGCGACGGTGCGACCGGCCGTCATCACGGTGCGGCGCACCGCGGCGTCGGTGTCGTAGCCCTCGGCGATCTCCTCCCGGAAGCGGCTCACCACGAACAGCCCGTAGTCGACGGCGATGCCCAGGCCGATCAGCGACACCACCGGCTGGGCGAAATAGTGCACCGGCCCGAACATGGCGATGAACCGCAGGATGCCCAGCGCGCCCGCAATGCTCAGCCCGCCCACCATCACCGGCAGGCCGGCGGCGATCGCGCCGCCGAACACCAGGAACAACACCACCGTCACCAGCGGCAGCGCGAGGACCTCCATGCGGCGCTGGTCGGTGGCGATGGTGCCCGTCAGCGCGTTCGCTATCGGCTCGAGGCCGGCGAGTTGGACCGTGCCGCCGTCAAGCCTCTGCAGGTCGGGCGCGATCGCCTTGTAGTTGTTGAGGATGCTGTCGTCGTCGTTGCCCTTCAGCGGTATGGAAACAAAGGTGTGCTTCTTGTCCTCGGTCGCCATCCCCTTGATCAGCGGGGGCGCGTCGGCGGGGTTGGACAGGGCCAGGTAGCCGGCCCAGCCGACGACCTGATCGGGGTGGTCGCTCTTGAACTTGTTGAGCTCGTCGACGACCTTCTGCCGCCACGCCGGGTCGTCGACGGTCTTCCCGTCGGGAGCGGTGAAAGTGGCAACCACGTGGCTGGTGCGGTCGCGGCCGTAGGTCTGGTCGCCGAGAACCGAGGCCTTCACGGACTGACTGCCGTCGTCGTAGAACCCGCTCTGTGTGACATGCTTGCCCAGGCTGAGCCCGAACACGCCGCCGAGAAGGCAAAGAGCCACCGTGACCCCGATGACGATGTACCGGTATCGGTACACAGTTCGGCCCCACCAGGCGAACACGTAAGCTCCTTACTGGATCTCTAGGGACCCGCGCATTGGTTTCCCAGTGTCACACACGCGTGGTCAATAGGGCGGACAGCGGCCGGAACGGCTGCAGCCACGCTCCATGGTCAGGCAGCGAATCCAGCCCGATTCGCGGCAACGGCTCCCGGAACACACCCGCGATGTCCTCCAGGTCGACGAAGTCCAAGGTATCCGACGCTAACGCCCAACTAGCGTGTTCACGAAATCCGATCACCTGAACAGGGATTGCGCCGCCGGCGCCGCCCCGCGCGATCTCTTCCAGCGGTTGACGGAACGCCTGACCGTCGGCGGAAGCCACCACCAGCGCCGCAAGGCCCTCCCGGCGCCGCTGTTCGATGTGGGCGAGCATGTCGCGGTCGACGTCGCTGTCCTCGTCGATCTTCGGCTTGGCAAAGACCGCGAACCCCACGTTACGCAGCGCGTCCACCCACGGGCGAACCACGTCGGCGGTGCCCGGGGCGATGTTGGTGAAGACGGTGGCCTCCGGTTCGATCACGACGCCCGGCCGGGCGGCGCTGACCTCCGCTGTGCGGGCCAGCAACCAGCGACCGAGCGCGTCGAAGCGCGGGCGCTCCAGGGCCGTCGGGCGCCGGCCCAGGATCGAGCCGAGGCCCATGTCGAGGTTGGGGGCGTCCCACACCAGCAGGACGCGGCTGGCCGGCGCATCGAACCCGCCCAGCCCGCCGGTCAGCACCGCCGGTGAATCGAGCGGTTCGGGTGCCGCCGCGGTCTCTTCCGTCAGGCTCATGCTCATCGCCTCTATCGTCTAAGCCAGATCAGCTCGGTCACGGCGCTGCCCGCTTCTTGGGCTTTGGTCTCGTACTTGGTGGTGGGGCGGACGATCGACACCGGCAGTCGGTCGCCCGGCTCGACACGGCGCAGCCGGGGTTCGGCATCCCCGTCCCGGGCGATCTGCTCGGCGTACCCGGGATGGTCCGTCGCGGCGTGCAGCACACCACCGGGGAGTAGCCGATCGGCGATCAGGTCAATCGTGCTCGGCTGCAGGAACCGGCGCTTGTGGTGGCGCGCCTTCGGCCAGGGATCGGGGAAGAAGACGCGAACCCCGCTCAGCGATCCGGGCGCGATCAGACACTGCAGCACGTCGACGGCGTTGCCCCGGATCAACCGGATGTTGCCCACCTCTTCGCGGTCGATCCCGGACAGCAGCTGCGCCAACCCGCGCCGGTAGACCTCCACCGCGATCACGTCGACACCGGGCTCGTCCTTGGCCATGGCCAACGTGGATGTGCCACTGCCACAACCGATCTCGAGCACCACCGGCGCGTCGCGGCCGAACCACGCGCGGGTGTCCAGCGGCTCGGGCCGCCCGGGTATCTCGGAGATCCCCAGGCGCGGCCACAGCCGTTCCCAGGTCTGGCGCTGGGCGTCGGACAGGGCGGACCGCCGGGAACGAAAGCTTGTCGCCGGAAGGTAGCCATGCCGCCGGCGATCCGAATCGCGCGGCTCCGGTGCTGGGGTCACGTCCTCTCCGGTTCTCTCCTCCACCGGTGCGCGGGGACGCGCTCCCACTCCGGGTTCCGCATGCATTCGTCCATCGTGGCCCATGAACGCGCGATGTAGCCGCCCCTGGTCCGGATTGATACCCAACAGTTGCCTTACGGCCGGCCTCGTCCGGTATAGGGGCTGCGCTGCGCCGCGAAGATGCGCGCTAGGGGTGCGGTGTGCTGGGCGTCGTCGTAGGCGATTGCTGAGGGCCCATCATGCCGGGGCCCATCATGCCGCCCGGCCCCATCATGCCGCCGGGGCCCATCATGCCGCCCGGTCCCATCATGGGGCAGGTGCCGTACCGCCCTCCGCCGTAACCCCGGTGCCAGCCGTAGCCGTAGTGGTCGCCCGAGGAGGACCAGCCCAGGAAGAACCCCGAGAAGAAGATCACCGCGACCACGAACACGACACCGGCGACGATGCCCACCCACGCGAAGGCTTGACCCAGCCGACCATGCCGGTCCGTAGTCGGCTGAGCCGTCGATTCAGTAGTTTGCGTCATGCTCCGAACGCTGCCACGCAAATACCCAAGGGGGGTAGGGACTATCGACCCTAGAAAGCGCGGCGCATAACTGGTCAGCTTGATGATGGCTTGTCTCGGAGGAGATGCGGCGATGGCCAGGTTGACGCGGCGGACCGCGCTCACGGCGGTCGGCGCGATCGGTGCGGGCAGCGTCCTGGGCCTGAGGTATGTCCTTCGCAGCGTCTTTGAACCGCGCCCAACGGCTATCCGCCTCACCGACGGAGGCGGTTTCATGGGCGCGGGTCATATGGACATGAGTCGATATATGGAGATGTTCAGGCGGCACACCGAAATCAATCGTGTTGTCGAGGACATACCCGGTGGCGTGCGCACCACCACTGAGTCGAAGTCTCCAGACCTCACCGCCCAACTACATGCGCATGTGTCAAGCATGTACGCCCACCTCGATCAGGGAACCGAGATCAGCTGCATGAGCCAAAGCCTGCCGACCCTTTTCCGTCATGCCAGCGGGTATCGCCGCCAACTCACGTTGACTCCTACGGGTGTCATCGCCGAGGAGACCGCCGACGATCCCGCCCTCACCGACGTCATCCGTGCCCACGCGGGCGAGGTCACCGGCTTCGTCCGCGACGGGATGCCGGCCATGATGCAGGGAATGATGGGAGGGATGATGGGGCCCGGCGGAATGATGAGACCGGGTCACTAGGCACCGGTTCCGCAACAGTTTTGGCATCGTTTTACCTGGTCACAGCTTGTTAACAGTGCCCACGCCTATATCCCAATGGTTGCCTTCGGCTGGTAACAGGTAAGTGGTGGCTCGCATCTCGGTGACTCAGATGCCACCATTCGGTGGGGCCCGACGGGACCGACCGGGCACGGAAGGACGGGGGCACCAAATTTTCGTTGACGAGCTGGCGCGATTCGCCGCCGAGCACGCCGACGCGCGCGTGACGGCGATCGCCGAACGGGCCGCCGCGCCGCTGCGCGTGGCCGTCCGGGGGCGCCGGGGGGTGGGGCGCGACACCGTGGCGCGCGCACTGGACCGCGCCGGAAGCGCGATCGCGATCTCACCACCGGGGCGCGACCGCGACGTCGACGTCGTCGTCTACGTCACCGCCGAGGTGATCAAGCCCGAGGACACCGACGCCATCCGCGCCGCTGGGCGGCCGGTGCTGGCGATACTCAACAAGGCGGACCTGGCCGGCTCGCTGTCGGGCATCGGAGACGGGCCGATCACCGCCGCGCGGGCACGCTGCGCGAAGCTGGCCGCGCTGGCCGGCGTCCCGATCGAGCCGATGATCGGCCTGCTCGCCGTCGCCGCGCTCGACGACCTGGACGCCGCGTCGTGGGCCGCGCTGCGGGCGCTGGCCGCCCATCCCGGCGGCGCGGCCTGCCTGGACGGGTCCTACGACGGGTTCCTGGCGGTCGACAACCCGGTGCCGGCCGACGCGCGGCGGCGCCTGCTGGACGCGCTGGACCTGTTCGGCATCGCCCTGGGGATCGCCGCGATCCGCCGCGGCGGGACCCCGGCGCAGGTGCGCGCCCTGCTGCGCCGGACGAGCCGGCTCGACGCGGTCGTCGACAAGCTGTCGGCCGTCGGCGCCGAGGCGCGCTACCGGCGGGTGCTGGACGCCGTCGCGCAACTGGAGGCCCTGGCCGTCGGCGACGGGGGGATCGGGGAGCGGATCGGCGGATTCCTCACCCGCGACGACACCGTCGTCGCCCGGATGGCCGCCGCGGCCGACCTCGCCAAGGCGGCCGGGCTGGACCCGTTTCCCGCCGACACCGACCCGGCGGCCCACCTGCCGCGGGCGGCCCACTGGCGGCGCTTTAGCCGCGGACCGGTCAGCGACCTGCACCGCGCGTGTGCAGCGGACATCGCGAGGGGATCGCTGCGGCTGTGGTCGCAGACCCGCGGCCGGGCACCCGACGCGAAGGGAGGGCCGTGGTGAGCGGCGACGACCCGGCCGCCCGGGTGGACGCGCTGGTGGCGGCGATCGGGCCCCGGCTGGACCCGCCCGCCATCAACCGGCTCGACGTGGTGCTGGTGACCGGCCCGTGGATGGCCGGGGTGACCGGCGTGGTCACCGCGCTGCGCGAACGGCTGCCGCAGCACAAGTTCGTCGAGTCGGCGGACCTGGGCCCCGGCGATGCGCCCATCGCGGTGGTGTTCGTGGTGTCGGCGGCGGCCCGGTTGACCGAATCCGACTGCGTGCTGCTGGACGGCGCGGCCGAGCACACCGACACGGTGGTCGGCGTGGTGTCCAAGATCGACGTGCACCGCAACTGGCGCGACACGGTGTCCGCCAACCGCGAGACCCTGTCCGCGCACGCACCCCGCTACGGGCGAGTGCCCTGGGTGGGCGCGGCCGCCGCGCCCGACCTGGGCGAGCCGATCGTCGACGACCTGATCGAGACCGTCTCGGCGCAACTCGCCGATTCCGACATCGCGCGCCGAAACAGGTTGCGGGCGTGGGAATCCCGGCTACGGACGGCCGCGCAGCGATTCGACCGCGACGCCGAGGGCGCCGGTCGCCGGGTACGGGTCGAGGCGCTGCGCGAGGAGCGCAACGCGGCCCTGCAGCAGCGGCGCCAGTCGAAATCCGAGCGAACCATCACGCTGCGCGGGCAGATCCAGCAGGCCCGGGTCCAGCTGTCCTACTTCGCGCGCAACCGGTGCTCGTCGGTGCGCGGCGAACTGCAGGAGGACATCGCGGGTCTGTCCCGGCGCAAGATCCCCGAGTTCGAGGCGCACACCCGCAAGCGGGTGCACGACGTGGTCGCCGAGGTGAGCGACGGCATCACCACACACCTCGCCGACGTCGCCGCGGCGATGGGTATGCCGGTCGGGCTGCCCGCCGTCGACAAGCTGCCGGCGTTGGACATCCCGCCGCCGCACCTGAAATCGCGGCGGGCCGAATCCTGGCTGATGCTGCTGCTGGGCGCCGGGTTCGGGCTGGGAATCGCGCTGACGCTGAGCCGGCTGGTGGCCGGGGTGGCCCGCGGCCTGAACCCCGTGACGCAAATCGCCGGGGCCGCGGCGTGCGTGGCGATCGGCCTGGCGGCCACCTTCCTGGTGGTCAACATCCGCGGCCTGCTGCACGACCGCGCTTTGCTGGACCGCTGGGCGGGCGACGCGACGTCGGCGCTGCGCTCGGTGGTCGAGGAGATGGTCGCCACCCGCGTGCTGGTCGCCGAGTCGGTGCTGAGCACCGCGCTCGTCGCCCGCGAGGAGGCCGAGAACGCGCGAGTGACCGAACAGGTCGGCATCATCGACAGCGAACTGCGCGAGCACGCGATCGCCGCCGCGCGCGCCGCCGCGGTGCGGGACCGGGAGATGCCGACGATAACTGCGGCGCTCGACGCCGTGCGTGCAGAACTGGGCGAACCGGGTATACCCCACCCCGAGAACACCGCCGAGCCGGAGGACCCAAGCGGCGTTTCGTGACGTCTTTAGGGTTTCTCGGGGGCTTCTGAATCGTTGTTGTGAGGAGGCTTATACCCGCCCGAACCTTCCCCAGCAAGGTGATCACGATAACCTGTAGTTAACGTACGGCCATGTCAACAGTTGTGTGGGCGAACGCAAACGCATCGCAGGACCCCGCCCCGCAAGAACGCAGACGAAGAATTCAGGAGAGTTCGATGACCTCAGCGACCATTCCGGGCCTGGACACCGCGCCAACCAAACATCAGGGGCTGCTGTCGTGGGTGGAGGAGGTCGCCGAGCTCACCCAGCCGGACCGGGTGGTGTTCGCTGACGGCTCCGACGAGGAGTGGCAGCGGCTGACCGACCACCTCGTCGAGGCGGGCACGTTCAAGCGGCTCAACCCCGAGAAGTACCCCAACTCCTTCCTGGCACTGTCCGACCCGTCCGACGTCGCGCGGGTGGAGTCGCGGACCTTCATCTGTTCCGAGCGGGAGGAAGACGCCGGGCCGACCAACAACTGGATGGACCCGGCCGAGATGCGGTCCACCCTGAAAGACCTGTACCGCGGCTGCATGCGCGGCCGCACGATGTGGGTGGTGCCGTTCTGCATGGGCCCGTTGGGCGCCGACGACCCCAAGCTGGGCGTGGAGATCACCGACTCCGAGTACGTCGTCGTCTCCATGAAGGTGATGACCCGGATGGGCAAGGCCGCCCTGGAGAAGATGGGCGACGACGGGTTCTTCGTCAAGGCGCTGCACTCCGTCGGCGCCCCGCTGGAGCCGGGCCAAAAGGACGTGCCGTGGCCCTGCAACGACACCAAGTACATCACCCACTTCCCCGAGACCCGCGAGATCTGGAGCTACGGCTCCGGCTACGGCGGCAACGCCCTGCTGGGCAAGAAGTGCTACTCGCTGCGAATCGCGTCGGCGATGGCCCACGACGAGGGCTGGCTCGCCGAACACATGCTGATCCTCAAGCTGATCTCCCCGGAGAACAAGGCGTACTACTTCGCCGCCGCGTTCCCGTCGGCGTGCGGCAAGACCAACCTCGCCATGCTGCAGCCGACCATCCCGGGCTGGCGCGCCGAGACCCTGGGCGACGACATCGCCTGGTTGCGGTTCGGCAAGGACGGCCGGCTGTACGCGGTCAACCCCGAGTTCGGTTTCTTCGGGGTCGCGCCGGGCACCAACTGGAAGTCCAATCCGAACGCCATGCGCACCATCGCCGCCGGCAACACGGTGTTCACCAACGTCGCGCTGACCGACGACGACGAGGTGTGGTGGGAAGGCCTGGAGGGCGAGCCGGATCACCTGATCGACTGGAAGGGCAACGACTGGGTGATCCGTGAGACGGAAACCAAAGCGGCGCATCCGAATTCGCGCTACTGCACGCCTATGTCGCAATGCCCGATCCTGGCGCCGGAGTGGGACGACCCGCAGGGCGTGCCGATCTCGGGCATCCTGTTCGGCGCCCGCCGCAAGACGACGGTGCCGCTGGTGACGCAGGCCCGCGACTGGCAGCACGGCGTGTTCATGGGCGCCACGATGGGCAGCGAGCAGACCGCCGCCGCCGAGGGCAAGGTCGGCACCGTGCGCCGCGACCCGATGGCCATGCTGCCGTTCCTGGGCTACCACGTCGGCGACTACTTCCAGCACTGGCTCGACCTGGGCAAGAACTCCGACGAGTCCAAGCTGCCGAAGGTGTTCTTCGTCAACTGGTTCCGCCGCGGCGAGGGCGGCAAGTTCCTGTGGCCGGGCTTCGGCGAGAACAGCCGCGTGCTGAAGTGGATCGTCGACCGCATCGAGCACCAGGCCGGCGGCCAGGACACCCCGATCGGCATCGTGCCCACCGCCGACGACCTCGACCTGGACGGCCTCGACGTCTCCGCCGAGGACGTGGCGCGGGCCCTGGCGGTCGATCCCGAGGAGTGGCGCAAGGAACTGCCGCTGATCGAGGAGTGGTTCGAGTTCGTCGGCGAAAAACTGCCCACCGGCGTCAAGGACGAGTTCGAGGCGCTCAAGCAGCGGCTGGCCGACGCCGACTAAGTCCCGCGAGCAGACGCAAAAGCCCCCGTACGCCCGGCGTGTCGGGGGCTTTTGCGTCTGCTCGGCGGCCGCGGTTTGATTGTGAATCCTTGGCTTTGGGCGTGAATCGTGGGCGGGAAAATCGCCGATTCCCCGCCCTACGCTCACACCGAAAGCCGTGTGTTCACACTGAAAGCAATTACCGAGATCGCCGTAGCGAGTTCGGCAGGTAGACCGCGCCCGGCCCGGCGACCGCCGCCGTGTCGCCCGGGTTGGAGATGGCGCAGCGCTTCAGCGACAGGCAACCGCAGCCGATGCACGAGTCCAGGTTGTCGCGAAGCGCCATCAGGCCCGCGATCTGGTCGTCGAGGCGGGTGCGCCACGTCTTCGACAACGCGGCCCAGTCGGCCCGCGTGGGGGTGCGGCCGTCCGGCAGTTTCGCCAGGGCGTCGGCGACCTCCTCCAGGCTCAGCCCGACGTTTCGGGCGGCCCGGATGAAGGCCAGGCGCCGCAGCATCTGTCGTTCGAAGCGGCGCTGACCGCCGGACGTCCGCGTCGCCGTGATCAGGCCCTGGCTCTCGTAGAACCGGATGGCCGACGGGGCGAAGCCACTGCGGCCGGCAATCTCGCTGACGGTGAACAGATCCCGCTTGTCCATGCACCCACCTACTCGACACTTGACTTAAAGTTTACTTTAACTATCAGTATGGGGCGTATGACTGCATCCAACCACTGCCCCGTCGCAATCGTCACCGGCGCCTCCCGCGGCTTCGGCAAGGCGCTGACCGCCGCCCTGCTCGACCGCGGGTGGGCCGTCGTGGGCGATGCCCGCCGCGCCACTGAACTGAAAAACACTGCAGCGGAACTGAATTCGGCGCGGTTCGTCGCGTTGCCCGGCGATGTTACCGACGCGTCCCACCGTCAAGCATTGGTCGCCGCGGCGATCGACGCCGGTCCGCTGCGCCTGCTGGTGAACAACGCCAGCCGCCTGGGTCCCAGCCCGCAGCCGGCGCTCGCCGACTATCCGGCCGCCGAGCTGTCGGCCGTCTACGACACGAACCTGTTCGCCCCGCTCGCGCTGATCCAGGCCGCGCTACCGGCGCTCACCGGCAACGGCGGCGTCATCGTCAACCTCACCTCGGACGCCGCCGTCGAGCCGTACCCCGGCTGGGGCGGCTACGGCTCGTCGAAGGCCGCGCTCGATCAGCTGTCGGCCGTGCTGGGCGCCGAGGCCCCGGCCGTGCCGGTCTACGCCTTCGACCCCGGCGACATGCGCACCGAGATGCACCAGGCCGCGTTCCCGGGCGAGGACATCTCCGATCGCGCCGAGCCGGAATCGGTCGTGCCGGCGCTGTTGCGGCTCCTGGACAGCCGGCCGGCCTCCGGCCGGTACCGGGCCGCGGACCTGCCGCTGTCCGGGGCGCGGCCATGACCCTCCCGCGCCCGCACACCCGCTTCCGGCGCCCACCGGACTCCGACGCCACCGAGCCGCCCGAGGCGCGCGGCCTGGCCCGCGACGCCGTCAAACTCCTGGTCGCCGGGCCCGACGGGATCGCCCACGCCCGCTTCGCCGACCTGGGTGAGTTCCTGCGCCCGGGCGACCTACTGGTGGCGAACAATTCCGCCACCATGCCGGCCGCCGTCGACGGCCGCCGCGCCGGGCGGCCGGTCGCGGTGCACTTCTCCACGATGCGCGCCGAGAAGGCTTGGGTGGTGGAGCTGCGGCCCGCGACGAACGCGGCCGGGCATCTCACCGACGTCGTGCCGGGCGAACGCATCGAGCTGCCCGGGGGCGCGGCGATCGTCGTCGAATCCTCCTACCCGCATGCCGGGGTCGACGGCGCGCGGTTGTGGACCGCCCGAGTCGCGGTGGAGGGCCCGCACGACGGCGTGGTCTCGTACCTCGCGCGCTACGGCCGGCCCATCAGGTATTCCTACGTGCCGCGGTCGTGGCCGCTGCGCTACTACCAAACCGTGTTCGCCAGGCGCGTCGGCAGTGCCGAAATGCCAAGCGCGGCACGCCCGTTCAGCACCGAGCTGGTGACCGCGCTGGTGGCGGGCGGGGTGGCGATCGCGCCGATAACCCTGCACGCCGGGGTGTCCTCGGCGGAGGCGGGCGAGCCGCCGACCCCCGAGCTCTTCGAGGTGCCGCCCGCCACCGCGCGGCTGGTGAACTCGACGCGCGCGGCCGGCGGCAGGGTGATCGCCGTCGGGACCACGGCGACCCGCGCGCTGGAATCGGCGGCCAGCCCCGACGGTCTGGTGCGGCCGGCGGCCGGGTGGACGGACCTGGTGCTCGGCCCGGCCCGGCCCCGCCGGGTGGTCGACGGCCTGATCACCGGATGGCACGACGCCGGCGCCTCCCACCTGCTGCTGCTCGAGGCCGTCGCCGGCCCGGACCTGGTGGCCGCCGCCTACCGCGAGGCCGTCGAGCGCGCCTACCTGTGGCACGAATTCGGCGACAGCGCCCTGTTGCTGCCCGAGAGCTGACTTCGCGCATCGAGATCGACGCCAGCGTGCACGTCACTCGCACTTCTTCGCGCCACCGTCGATCTCGACGAAAACCTGTCGGGTCCGGTCCACGAGGCCAGGCGACCAGCTCCCACTCAACACCCGTGAAGGCGTGCGTCGTACAGTCGGCGCATGGAAATTCGCCCGCATGTCGGCCCCGGTAAACCCGCCGTGATCCTGCACCCGTCGGGCACCGTCGTCACCTTCGACGACCTGGAGGCGCGCGCCAACCGGCTGGCGCACCGGTTCCGCGCGGCGGGGCTGCGCGAGGGCGACACCGTCGCCATCCTGATGGAGAACAACGAACACATCCACGCGGTGATGTGGGCGGCGCGGCGCAGCGGCCTGTACTACGTGCCGATCAACACGCACCTGACGCCGGCGGAGGCGGCCTACATCATCGACAACAGCAGCGCCAAGGCGATCATCGGGTCGGCGGCATTGCGCGAAGTCTGCGAAAACCTGGAACAACACCTGCCCGGCGGGTTGCCCGGCCTGCTGATGATCGCCGACGGCGACCTCGACGGCTGGGAGCGGTACCCGGAATGCGTTGCGGGCCAACCCGACACCCCGATCGACGACGAGCTCGAGGGCGACCTGTTGCAGTACTCGTCGGGCACCACCGGGCGGCCCAAGGGGATCAAACGCGAGCTGCCGCACGTCCCGCCCGCCGAGGCGCCCGGCATGATGTCGGCGCTGGTGGGATTCTGGATGACCCCCGACTCGATCTACCTGAGCCCGGCGCCGCTGTATCACACGGCGCCGTTGGTGTGGTCGATGAGCGCACAGGCCGGCGGCATCACCACCGTTGTGATGGAGAAGTTCGACCCGGAGGGCACGCTGGACGCCATCCAGCGCTACAGGGTGACCCACGGCCAGTTCGTGCCCGCGATGTTCACCCGGATGCTGAAACTTCCTCAGGCCGTGCGTGATTCGTACGACCTCTCCAGCCTGCAGCGGGTGATGCACGCCGCGGCGCCGTGCCCGGTGGAGATCAAGAAACAGATGATCGACTGGTGGGGGCCGATCGTCGACGAGTATTACGCGTCCTCGGAGGCCATCGGGTCGACGCTGATCACCGCCGAGGAGTGGCTCGCGCATCCGGGTTCGGTCGGCAAGCCGATGGCGTGCGAGATACACATCCTCGACGAGAACGGCAACGAGCTGCCGCCGGGGCAGCCCGGCGAGATCTATTTCGAGGGCGGATACTCCTTCGAGTACCTTAACGACGAGACGAAAACCGCTGCGTCGCGCGACACGCACGGCTGGGTGACCGTCGGCGACGTCGGCTACGTCGACGAGGAGGGCTATCTTTTCCTGACCGACCGCCGCCACCACATGATCATCTCCGGCGGGGTGAACATCTATCCGCAGGAGACCGAGAACCTTCTGGTCACCCACCCGAAGGTGCTCGACGCGGCGGTGTTCGGCATCCCCGACGACGAGATGGGTCAGCGCGTCGTGGCGGCGGTGCAGACGGTCGATCCGGCCGACGCCACCGACGAATTCGCCGATGAGCTGCTCGGCTGGCTGCGAGACCGCTTGGCGCACTACAAATGTCCGCGGTCGATCGCGTTCGAGGCGCAGCTGCCGCGGACCGACACCGGAAAGCTCTACAAGAACGGGCTGATCGAGAAGTATTCGGTGTGATCGATGCGGGTGGTCGACCTGTCTGGCGCGCCGGATGCCGGCGTCTCTCCCGCCTCCCCGCCGGGGGTGGTCGTCGCCCACGGTTCGGCCACCGATATCGCACGGTCCGAATCCTGGTTGGACGCCGCGACTTTCACCCTGACCGAGGACTCGTGCACCGATCGCCGGGTGGTCACCGTCGATTCGGTGCCGGACACGCTGGCCGAGCTGACGCGGCGCGCCCAACGCTGGCCGCACGCCAGCGCCGTGTGCGACGACGTGCTGCGCGCGGTGATTCCCGACGGCCCGACGCTGGCCGCGGTGCTGACCGAGTCGCTGGCCTACTCGACGTTGCAGGCCGGGCCGGAGTTCGCGCGCTGGCTCGACGAGCGCGGTCCGGCGCGCCCGCCCGGGACCGCCGAGCCGGTGCGGGCGCGGCGCGACGGCGACACCCTGCGCATCACGTTCAACCGGCCGCAACGCCACAACGCGTTTTCCACCGATGCGCGGGCCGCGCTGCTGGAGGCGCTGGCGGTGGCCCAACTCGACCCCTCGGTGACCGGGATCGTGTTGAGCGGCAACGGTCCATCGTTTTGCAGCGGCGGGGACCTCGCCGAGTTCGGCACGCTCGACGACCCGGCCAGCGCGCACCTGGCCCGCACCCGGCACAGCCCCGCCCTCGCGCTGGACGCGCTCGCCGCCAGGCTCGGCCGGTCCTGTCGCGCCGAGGTGCACGGCCGGGTGATGGGCAGCGGGCTGGAGATGGCGGCGTTCTGCGGATGGGTTGACGCGCGGGACGATTCGGTGTTCGGACTACCCGAGTTGGCGCTGGGCCTGATCCCCGGCGCCGGCGGCACGGTCAGCGTCACGCGGCGGATCGGCCGTTGGCGCACGGCGTATCTCGTGCTGTCCGGCCGGACCGTCGGCGCCGGCACCGCGCTGGCCTGGGGACTGGTGGACGCGATTCACGTTGGCGCCCAGGTAACTCAGTAGCCCGAGAACGTCGTCGTGCTCGTCGTGGGAATGGACGAGACGATCGCCGCGAACATCGCGAACCACAGAATGACGCCGATGACATAGGCGGCGACGCCGACGACCGCGGAGATGATCGCCCACTTCTTGGCGTTGTCGGACGCGGCCTGCGCCTCGGCGTATCGTCCCTGGGTCCACAGCCCAGAGACCTTGGTGGAGTACACGATCGACACGATCCCCAGCGGCAGACAGCACAGGATGGTCGTCAGGATCGCCCACACGAGATAGTTGTCCGGCTCGCGCTGACCCGGCCAGCCCGCCTGCTGCCCCTGCCAACCCGGCTGCTGGGCCGGCCAACCCGGCTGCTGGGGCTGCCAACCCGGCTGCTGCTGGCCCTGCCATTCTGGGGAACCTTCGTACGGCCCTTGGGGATAGCTCATGGCAGCTGCCTCTCTTTGCTGGCGCCGAAGTCAGGCAAATATACAGCACACGCCGACGTCAGACCGGGAGATTCGGGTCAGATCCCGCCGCGGGCGACCAGCTGCCCGGCGATCACGTTGCGCTGGATCTCGTTGGTGCCCTCGCCGACGATCATCAGCGGCGCGTCGCGGAAGTATCGTTCGACGTCGTACTCGGTGGAGTAGCCGTATCCGCCGTGGATGCGCACGGCGTTCAGCGCGATCTCCATTGCGACCTCGGAGGCGAATAGCTTGGCCATCCCGGCCTCCATGTCGCAGCGCTCGCCGCTGTCGTAGCGCTCGGCGGCGTAGCGGGTGAGCTGACGGGCGGCGGTGAGTTTGGTTGCCATGTCGGCGAGGTAGTTGCCGACGGCCTGGTGCTTCCAGATCGGCTTGCCGAAGCTCTCCCGCTGCTGCGCGTAGGCCAGCGCGTCCTCGAGCGCCGCCGTCGCCACGCCCAGCGCCCGCGCGGCCACCTGGATGCGGCCGGTCTCGAGCCCCTTCATCATCTGCGTGAAGCCCTCGCCGGTGCGGCCGCCCAGGATCGCCGTCGCCGGCAGCCGGTAGCCGTCGAACGACAGCTCGCAGGCCTCGACGCCCTTGTAGCCCAGCTTGGGCAGGTCACGCGACACCGTCAGCCCCGGCCCGTGCTCGACGAGCGCGATCGAGATGCCCTTGTGCCGCGGCGTGGCGTTCGGGTCGGTCTTGCACAACAGGGCGATCAGCCCGGACCGGCGGGCGTTGCTGATCCAGGTCTTGGCGCCGTTGACCACAAACCCGTCCGGGCCGTCCGGTAAAGCGGTGGTCGACATGTTCTGCAGGTCCGAACCGCCGCCGGGCTCGGTCAGCGCCATGGTGGCCCGCAGCTCGCCGCTGGCCATCGGCGGCAGGTAGGCACGCTTTTGCTGCTCGGTGCCGAACAGCGTCAGCAGCTTCGCCACCACGGTGTGCCCGCCCATCGCGCCGGCCAGGCTCATCCAGCCGCGCGCCAGCTCCTCCGTGACCCGCACATAACACGGCATCGACACCGGCGACCCGCCGTACTCCTCGGGAACGGCCAGGCCGTAGACGCCGATCCGCTTCATCTGCTCGATCCACGCGTCCGGGTAGGTGTTGGCGTGCTCGACCTCGCGGACGGTCGGCTTCACGTCGCGGTCGATGAACGCCCGCACCGTGGCCACCAGCATGTCCTCTTCGTCTTGCAAGGCGCCGCTGCGCTGTGTGCTCACCCATGCCATATTGGCCCCGTGACTTATGCCGACATACGCGAGGGTGGGCCCTACTTCGACGACCTTTCGGTGGGCCAGGTGTTCGACTGGGCGCCGTCGGCCACGCTTTCCGCGGGCCTGGCCGCGGCGCATCAGGCGATCGTGGGAGACCGGCTGCGCCTGGCGCTGGACGCCGACCTGTACGTGGCGGTGACCGGCATGCCCGGCCCGATGGCGCATCCGGCGCTGGTCTGCGACCTGGCGATCGGGCAGTCGACGCTGGTGACGCAGCGGGTCAAGGCCAACCTGTTCTATCGCGGCCTGACGTTTCACCATTTCCCCGCCATCGGCGACTCTGTGTACACCCGCACCGAAGTCGTTGGGCTGCGGGCGAATTCGCCCAAACCCGGCCGGGCGCCCACGGGTCTGGCGGCGCTGCGGATGATCACGATCGACCGGGCCGATCAGTTGGTCCTCGACTTCTACCGGTGCGCCATGCTGCCGGCCAGCCCGGACTTTCGCCCCGACGAGGCGCCCGGCGACGACTTGTCGGCCATCGGCGCCGACGCCGCCCCGCCCGCCGCCGATCCGACCGCGCACTGGGACGGCCAGGTCTTCCGCACCAGAGTGCCCGGCCCGCATTTCGACCCCGGCCTGGCGGGCGCGGTGCTGCACAGCACCGGCGACGTCGTCAGCAGCGCACCGGAACTGGCCCGGCTCACGCTGAATATTGCTGCCACGCACCATGATTCACGAGTGGGCGGGCGCCGGCTGGTGTACGGCGGGCACACCATCGGGCTGGCGCTCGCGCAGGCCAGCCGGTTGCTGCCCAACCTGGTGACGGTGCTGGGCTGGGAGTCCTGCGATCACGCCGGTCCGGTGCACGAGGGCGACACCCTGTACAGCGAACTGCACGTCGAGTCCGCCGAGCCCACCGAGCACGGCGGGGTGCTGAAGCTCCGGTCGCTGGTCTACGCGGTCGGCGACTCGCCGGGCGAACCCGACCGGCCGGTGCTGGACTGGCGTTTCAGCGCCCTGCAGTTCTGACGCGGGCCCGCGCGCACAATGGTGTGGTGAGCAGCCAGTCGAGGTGGGGGAGCAGCGGGCTGGCCTACCTGACCGGCCCGCCCGACGGGCCGCCCGACTTCTCCCGCGCCAACGTGCTGGCCCGAGCCGAGGAGGTGGCCGCGGCCGTTGCACGCCGGGCGGGGATCGCCGTGGACGCGGCCGCGCTGCTGGCCGGGCGGGCGGCGTTGCTCGGGCTGAACCGCGGCGGAACGGTGTCGTGCGGCGGCGCCACCCGGCTGCTGGCGGCCCGCGACGGCTGGTGCGCGATCACGCTGTCCCGCCCCGACGACGTCGCCGCGGTGCCCGCGCTGCTGTCCGCCGACGACGTCCCCGCCGACCCCTGGCCCGCGCTGCAGCGTTGGGCGACAACGCTTTCCGCGCGGGCGGTCGTCGAACGGGCGGCGCTGCTCGACATCCCCGCGGCCGCCCTGGGCGAGGCGGCGGCCGCGCCCCCGCGGACACGGCGCACGGCACCCCGGGCGGCGGCCCGCGGCATCGCCGGGCTGCTGGTGGCCGACCTGTCGTCGATGTGGGCCGGCCCGCTGTGCGGTCGGCTGCTGGCGCGCGCGGGCGCCACAGTCGTCAAGGTCGAAAGCCCGGGCCGCCCCGACGGCACCAGGAGCGGCAACCGCGCCTTCTTCGACTGGATGAACGGCGAAAAGCTGTCGTACTGCGTCGATTTCGATGGCCGGGCCGACGAGCTGCGCGACCTGCTCGCGGCCGCCGACGTGGTGATCGAGGGCTCGCGGCCCGCGGGGCTGGCGCGGCGCCGGCTCGGACAGGGCGACGTCGCGCCGCGGCCGGGTCGCGTCTGGCTGCGGATCACCGGGTACGACGAGCGGTCCGGGCGGCCGGCGTTCGGCGACGACGCCGCGGTCGCCGGCGGTCTGGTCGGCGCCGGGCCCGGCGGGCCGGTGTTCTGCGCCGACGCCATCGCCGACCCCCTGACGGGGCTCGAGGCCGCCGCGGCGGTCACCGAATCGCTGGCCCGCGGCGGCGGCGAGTCGATCCACCTGTCCCTGGCCGCGGTCGCCGCGACCTATGCCGCGGTGCCGACGGGGGAGTCGGCCTCGGCGCACCCGGCCCCGCCGCCCCCCGTGCCGCCGGTGGCCGTCCCGGCCGCGGAGCTCGGCGCCGACAACGAGGCGGTGCGGCGCCTGGTGTCCGAAAGGCGTTGCCTGTCATGCTGATCCGGCGGGCCACCCTACTGGACGGGACGACCACCAGCATCCGGGTCGGCGAGCGGGTCGAGGAGGTCGGCGACGGGCTGACCGTCAGGCCGGGCGAGGGCCTGCTCGACGCCGGCGGCGGGACCGTGCTGCCCGGGCTGCACGACCACCATGTCCATGTGCGCTCGGCGGCCTCGGCGCTGGATTCGTTTTTCGTCGGGCCGCCCGGCGTCAGCACCAAAGCCCAACTGGCACAACTGCTCTCGAACGCCACGCCGGGCCCCGACGGATGGATCCGCGCCGTCGGCTATCACGAGTCGGTGGCCGGGGACCTGGACCGGGCGGCACTCGACGCCGTGGTGCCGCGCATCCCGGTGCGCGTGCAGCACCGCAGCGGCGCGCTGTGGATCCTCAACTCGGCCGCACTCGGCCGGGTCGGCCTGGCCGAACATCCCGACGGGCGGCTGCGCAGCGACGACCGGGGCTGGTCGGACGCCCTGGCGCGCCGGGAGACCGACCTGGCGGAGCTCAGCCGCCGCATCACCGCGACCGGGGTCACCGGCGTCACCGACGCCACCCCCGGCCTCGGCGCCGAGGACATGGTGTCGCTGATCGTCGCGCAGCGCCGCGGCGAGTTCCGGCCGCGGCTGCGTTTCCTGTCGCCGGGCAAGAAGATCCTGCACGACGACCGCCTCGACCTGGACTCCCTGACGGACTGGATCGCCGGGCAGCACGGGGCCGATCAGCCGGTCGCCCTGCACTGCGTGACCGCGGCGCAGCTCGTCGTGGCCATCGCGGCCCTGCGGGCGGCCGGCAGCCATCCGCTCGACCGCATCGAGCACGCCGCGATGGTGCCCGACGACGACCTGGCCGACCTGGCCGACCTTTCGAGGTCGGCCGGCCTCACGGTGGTGACGCAACCGAACTTCGTCGCCGAGCGCGGCGATCAATACCTCGCCGACGTGCCACCCGCCGAGCACGCCCAACTCTGGCGGGTCGCGTCGCTGCTGAAAGCCCAAGTGCGCGTGGCGTTTTCCACCGACATGCCGTTCGGCCACGGCGACCCGTGGACGGCGATGCGCGCCGCGGTGCACCGCACCACGGCCAGCGGCGCCGTCCTGGGCGCCGACGAACGGGTCTCGGCGCTGCAGGCGTTGACGATGTTTCTGGGCCGGGCCGACCGGCCGGACCGGGCCCGCACCGTCGAGCCCGGGCAGCCCGGCGACCTCTGCGTGCTGACCGAGCCGCCCGCGACGGTGCTGGCCGAGCTGGACGCCGGCATGGTGGCCGCCACGGTCATCGGCGGCGAGCTCGTCTACTTCGCGATGTGAGCCTTCAGCCCGCGAGCGCGGAGCGCAGGCTGTCGCACTGGGCGTCGAAAAACCGTTGTGACACCTGGGCTTTGGAGGCCACCATGTCGAAGCCGTGGAAGACGCCGGGGACCACCTCGACCTCGCACGCCACCCCGGCGCTGCGCAGCCGTTCGGCGTAGGCGAGGTCCTCGTCGTGGAACAGGTCGTTGGTGCCCACCCCGATCCACGCGGGCGGCAGCCCACTCAGGTCGTCGCGGCGAGCCGGGACGGCCGCGCGCGGGTCGGCGTCGCCGAGATACGCCGCCCAGCCGAAGCGATTGCTGCGCGTGTTCCACAGCCGGTAGTTGGGGTTTTCGGCGGTCGCGGAACTGCGGTCGTCGAGCATGGGGTACACCAGCAGCTGAAATGCCGGCGTCACCTCGCCGCGGTCCCGGGCCAGCAACGCCAGCGCCGCCGCCAGCCCGCCGCCGGCGCTCGCACCGCCGATCGCGATTCGCCCCGGGTCCACGGCGGGCAACCCGGCGAGCCAGGTCAACGCCGAATAGCAGTCCTCCAGCGGGGCGGGATAGGGATGCTCGGGCGCCAGCCGATAGTCCACCGACGCGACCGTGATGCTCAGCCTCGAGCGGAACCCGCGGCAGAGCCGATCGTCCTGTCGGGCCGTGCCCATCACGTATCCGCCGCCATGGATCCACAGCAGCGCGGGCGCGGGTTCCGTGACGCCGACCGGCCGGAACAGCCGCACACCGGCGCCGGAACCCAGGGTGATCAGCTCGACATCGCCGGATGCGCCGGGTTTTTCGAGGCGCCCCCACAGCCCCATCAGGGTCCGCATCACTGGCAAAATCCTGGGACCGGCCATTCGTCGGGGCGCGATGCGGGCGATGCGGCGCAACTCGGGGTGAACATCGGTGTTCGGCACCGGTCCAGTATGCCGGGGTCCCCACCCGCCGGCGCGGACCCGTCCGGCCACGCCTCGGCGCCGAATCACCGGTGTGAACGAAGCGAGATCGGGGTATCGGTCGGGGTGATCGAAATGCTGGCCTGTCCCGTGGACATCAGCATGTCGGCGATGTGTGTTCGTTGCAGCGCCCCGCAACGGGGTCAAGCCGCGCCCGGACCGCCTGGTCGGGCACGATGCGAGAGGCGTGACATGCTGGGCCATCTCTACGACCGGGCGCTCGGCGGCGAACGATGCTGGATCCGCCACGAGGACGGTGAGCTCCGCGTGCTGCCGGCCCATCGCTGGCTGGGCGCCCGCCGTCCGGAACCGGACGCCGTCGACGAGATCTTCGACGAGGCCGTCACGCGGATGTGCGTCGGGCCGACCATCGAGTTGGGCTGTGGGCCCGGACGTCTGGTCGCGCGCCTGATCCGGCGCGGCGTGCCCGCGCTGGGCGTCGACCGGTCCGCGGCCGCGATCCGCCTGGCCGGCCGCGGCGGTGCGGCCGCCCTGCTGGGCGACGTGTTCGAGCCGCTGCCGTGGGCGGGTCGCTGGCAGACGGTGCTGCTGGTCGACGGCAACGTCGGCCTCGGCGGCGACCCGCGCCGGATCCTGGGCCGCGCGGCCGAGCTGCTGGGCCGGGGCGGGCGATGCGTGGCCGAGTTCGACGCCGAGGCGATCGGCGTCCGATCGCGCTGGGTGCGGCTGGAGTCGGCCCACGACGTGGGGCCGTGGTTCCGGTGGGCGTCGGTGGGGGTGGACAGCGCCGCCGCGCTGGCCGCGCAGGTGGGCCTGACGCTGACCACCGTCCGGCTGATCAGCGGCCGGGTGGTGGCGAGCCTGGTGGCCGTGTGAACGGGCCCGGCTTTCCCGCCAAATTGCTGCCGCACTTCCGGAGCCCGCTGCGCGGGCCGTGGCTGACGTCGGTGTTCGGGCTGGTGCTGCTGGTGACGCTGCCGATTGTCATCGTCACCGGGCTGCTGTCCTACATCGCCTATGCGCCGCAGTTCGGCCAGGCGATCCCCGGCGACGTCGGCTGGCTGCGCCTGCCCGCCTTCACCTGGCCGACCCGGCCGTCGTGGCTGTACCGGCTGACCCAGGGGCTGCACGTCGGGCTGGGACTGGTGCTCATCCCGGTGGTGCTGGCCAAGCTGTGGTCGGTGATCCCGCGGCTGTTCGCCCGGCCGCCGTTTCGGTCGATTGCCCAACTGCTGGAACGGTTGTCGTTGGTGATGCTGGTCGGCGGGGTGCTGTTCGAGATCGTCACCGGCGTGCTCAACATCCAGTACGACTACGTCTTCGGGTTCAGCTTCTACACCGCCCACTACTTCGGCGCCTGGGTGTTCATCGCCGGTTTCGTCATGCACATCGCGATCAAGATCCCGCGCATGATCACCGGGTTGCGGTCGTTGTCGCTGCGAGAAGTCTTGCGCACCAATCGAAGTGACACCCACCCGGAGGCGCGCGATCCCGACGGTCTGGTGCCCGGCGATCCGGCCGAGCCGACGATGAGCCGCCGCGGTGCCCTGGCGCTGGTCGGCTCCGGTGTGGCGCTGCTCGCGGTGCTGACGGCCGGACAGACCCTCGGGGGGCGCACCCGCGGCGCCGCCCTGCTGCTGCCGCGCGGCCGCGGCGACTTCCCCGTCAACAAGACCGCCGTCGCCGCCGGAATCGCGCCCGAAAGCATCGGCGCGAGTTGGGTTTTGACGCTGCGCGGCGGCCCCTCGGAGGTGGTGCTGGACCGCGCCACGCTGACCGGCATGCCGCAGACCACCGCGCGGTTGCCGATCGCGTGCGTCGAGGGGTGGTCGACGGTGCAGACCTGGAGCGGGGTGCGGCTGTCCGAGCTGGCCCGGATCGCGGGCGTGCCTGCGCCGCGCTCGGCCCGGGTGACGTCGCTGCAGCGCGGCGGCGCCTTCGGCGCGGCGACGTTGCAGGCCAACCAGATTCGCGATCCCGATGCGCTGCTGGCGCTGCGGGTGAACGGCGCCGACCTGTCGCCGGACCACGGCTATCCGGCGCGGATCATCGTGCCCGCCCTGCCCGGCGTGCACAACACCAAATGGGTGGCGTCCATCGAATTCGAGGCGGGCTGAGATGCCCGGACCCGCGACGCGTTTCAACACGATCTACGGCGCCCACCCGTTGCACCTGCTGACGATGCTGTCGGGTTTCGCGCTGCTGGGCTACATCGTGGTCACCTTCGAGCCGGCGACGCTGTGGAATCCGGGCAGCTGGTGGCAGTCGATCGCCGTGTGGTTCGCCGCCGCGGTCATCGGTCACGACCTGGTGCTCTTCCCGCTGTACGCCCTGGCCGACCGGGTGTTGTGGACGCGCGTTCGACGGTCCGGCCGCCCGAAAGTGCTCGCCCGCAACCACATTCGGGTTCCGGCCCTGGGGGCGGGGCTGACGCTGCTGATCTTCCTGCCGGGCATCATCGAACAGGGCGCGGACACCTATCGGGCGGCCACCGGGCAGACCCAGCAGCCGTTCCTGGGCCGCTGGCTGCTGCTGACCGCGGCCATGTTCGCCGTCAGCGCCGTCTGCTACGCCGCGCGGCTTGTCATCAGCAAACTGGACTTTCGGCCGAAGCGACAGGACTAACGCATTCATCGGTTTCTAAGGAGTCCGGGGGACTGTCAGCTGTTGTGGCCTGAGTAGGCACTAGTTGTCAGCGGTGTGCTGTAGGAACGCAGGTATGAATCTGGCGACGTGGGCTGGGCGCAGCGGTGTTGCGCGGATGCCGTTCGCTGCCGCTGCCGATGATTGTGAGGCTGGTTGATGGCGAAGTTCGAGGTGCCGGATGGGTGGTGTGTACAGGCGTTTCGGTTCACGCTGGACCCGACCGATGATCAAGCCTGCGCATTGGCGAGGCATTTCGGTGCGCGGCGTAAGGCATACAACTGGACGGTCGCCACGCTGAAAGCCGATATCGAAGCCTGGCATGCCAACGGTGTAGAGACGGCGAAGCCGTCGCTTCGGGTACTGCGCAAGCGTTGGAACACGGTTAAGCACGAGGTGTGCGTCAACGCTGAGACCGGGCAGGTGTG
Source organism: Mycobacterium sp. NGS26 (assembly GCF_059813025.1). Taxonomy (NCBI): domain Bacteria; kingdom Bacillati; phylum Actinomycetota; class Actinomycetes; order Mycobacteriales; family Mycobacteriaceae; genus Mycobacterium; species Mycobacterium sp. NGS26. Next base: position 56,068 of record NZ_JCALDU010000004.1, on the reverse strand, counting down.
GTGGCCGGAATGCTCGAAAGAGGCCTACGCCGACGGCATCGCGGGCGCGGTGAACGCGTACTGGAACTGGCAGACCTCCCGTGCTGGTAGGCGCGCCGGTAACAAGGTTGGGTTTCCGCGCTTCAAACGCAAAGGGCGCGATGCGGATCGGGTGTGTTTCACCACCGGTGCGATGCGGGTCGAACCCGACCGGCGTCACCTGACGCTGCCGGTGATCGGCACCGTGCGCACCCATGAGAAACCCGGCGCATCGAACGGCTCATCAGGAAGGGCCGGGCGCGGGTGCTGGCGATTTCGGTGCGCCGCAACGGCACCCGTCTGGATGCCAGTGTGCGGGTCCTGGTGCAGCGTCCGCAGCAACCCGGCGTCGCGCTACCAGGTTCGCGGGTCGGCGTCGATGTGGGTGTGCGTCGTTTGGCGACGGTCGCCGACGGTGACGGTGTGGTGATCGAACAGATTGAGAATCCGCGCCCGCTTGAGGCTGCATTGCGCGAGCTGCGGCAGGTTTGCCGGGCACGTTCGCGCTGCACGAAAGGCTCACGGCGCTACCGTGAGCGCACTACCGAGATTTCCCGGCTGCACCGTCGGGTCAACGATGTCCGCACCCACCATTTGCATGTCCTGACAACACGGTTGGCTCAAACCCACGGCCGGATCGTTGTTGAAGGTTTGGACGCTGCGGGGATGCTGCGGCAAAAGGGCCTGCCGGGTGCCCGCGCTCGTCGGCGCGGGCTCTCAGATGCGTCCCTGGGCACCCCGCGCCGGCACCTCGCCTATAAGACGGGCTGGTACGGGTCGGCACTGGTGGTCGCGGACCGCTGGTTCCCGTCATCGAAAACCTGCCATGCCTGCGGGCACGCGCAGCACATCGAGTGGGCTGAGCACTGGCAATGCGATGGTTGCTCAGCATCGCATCAGCGTGATGACAACGCTGCCATCAACCTCGCACGCTACGAGGACACCATTAGCGTCGTCGGCCCAGTTGGGGCCGCCGTCAAGCGTGGAGCCGACCATAAGACCGGGCCTGGCCCGGCGGGTGGCCGTGAAGCGCGGAAGGGACGCAGCCGCGAGGCTGCCGAACAACCCCGAGATGGGGTGCGAGTCGCGTGACGACACTCGCTCGCAACGGTATTGTCCGGTACATGACGGCCCGGGTACCGCGCATGACACCCACTGTGAAGTGGTTGCTGCGGGCCCGGCCCGGCGACTATATGCTCGCGCTAAGCGTCGCCGGGGCTTCGCTGCCGGTCATCGGCAAGCACCTCGAACCCCTGGGCGGGATGACCGCCGCGGGGATATGGGGTGCCCGCCACGCACCCAACGCGATGGCCGCCATGAAGAGGAATTGGCTGACACCGGGCATCAACGACGAGCGCCGGCGGGATCGGGAGAGCACGCAACGGGTCTCGGTCGCTGCCCTGCGAGGGGTGGTGTCAGCCGGGGATCTGGAAACCGAGTGGCCCGCGGCGGAGCGGACACCCCCGATCTGGGAGGCGCTGCGCCGGCGCCGCTATGTCCACCGCCGCGCCGTCCACTACGGGGACCACCCCGCGCAGGTGCTCGACGTCTGGCGCCGCAAGGACCTGCCCGCCCAACCCGCACCGGTGCTGATCTTCGTCCCGGGCGGCGCGTGGGTGCACGGCCGGAGCATGCTGCAGGGATCCGCGCTGATGTCGCGGTTGGCCGAGCAGGGCTGGGTGTGCCTGGCGATCGACTACCGCGCCGCCCCGCGCCACCGCTGGCCGCGGCACATCACCGACGTCAAGACGGCCATCGCGTGGGCGCGCGCCAACGTCGACAAGTTCGGCGGCGACCGCAATTTCGTTGCGGTGGCGGGTTGTTCGGCCGGCGGGCACCTGTCCGCGCTGGCCGGGCTCACTCCCGATGACCGGCGACTGCAGGCGAAGCTGCCGGAGGGCGCCGACGCCTCGGTGGACGCCGTCGTCGGGATCTACGGCCGCTACGACTGGGAGGACCGTTCGACCCCCGAGCGGGAAGGCTTCGTCGAGTTCCTGGAGCGGGTGGTGGTCGGGAAGTCGATCGCAAGGCACCCCGAGGTGTTCCGCGACGCGTCGCCGATCGCGCGCGTGCACCGGAACGCCCCGCCGTTCTTGGTGATTCACGGCAGCAGGGACAACGTCATCCCCGTCGAGCAGGCGCGCAGCTTCGTCGAACGGCTGCGGGCCGCCTCGCATTCGACGGTCGGATACCTGGAGTTGCCCGGGGCCGGCCACGGCTTCGACCTCATCGACGGCGAGCGGGCCGGCGCGATGGCCCACGCGGCATCGCTGTTCCTCAACCAGGTCCACCGCACCAAGACACGGATCGCGGCGAAAGAGGTTATCTGACCCCCCGCCGCTGAGTATGGTCCTGCTATGAGCAAGGGGCAGCGGTGAAACGGCTGAGCGGTTGGGACGCCGTACTCCTGTACAGCGAGACGCCCAACGTGCACATGCACACCATCAAGGCCGCGGTGATCGAGCTGGACCCGGACAGCCGGCTGGACATCGAATCGTTCCGTCACGTGATCGGCGCCCGGCTGAACAAACTCGAGCCGTTCTGCTATCAGCTCGTCGACATCCCGTGGAAGTTCCACCATCCGATGTGGCGGGAGCACTGCGAGGTCGACCTGGAATACCACATCCGCCCCTGGCGGCTGCCCGCGCCGGGCGGGCGCCGCGAGCTGGACGAGGCGATCGGGCGGATCGCCAGCACCCCGCTGGACCGCGGGCGCCCGTTGTGGGAGATGTATTTCATCGAGGGGCTGGCCAACAACCGGGTCGCCGTGGTGGGCAAGATCCACCACGCGCTCGCCGACGGCGTCGCCTCGGCCAACCTGCTGGCGCGCGGCATGGACCTGCTGCCCACACCGGAGGGCGGGCCGCAGATCACCGACCCGGCGCCCACCAAACGCCAGCTGCTGGGCTCGGCGTTCGCCGATCACCTGCGGCAGTTCGGGAAGCTGCCGGGGACGATCCGCTACACCGCGCAGGGCATCGGCCGGGTGCGGCGCAGCTCGCGCAAGCTGTCCCCGGAACTGAGCCGCCCGTTCACGCCGCCGCCGACGTTCATGAACCACATGCTCACCGCGGAGCGCCGGTTCGCCACCGCCACGCTGGCGCTGGCCGACGTCAAGGAGACCGGCAAGCGGCTCGGCGCGACCATCAACGACATGGTGCTGGCCATGTCCACCGGGGCGCTGCGCACCCTGCTGTTGCGCTACGACGGCACGGCCCCACCGCTGCTGGCCTCGGTCCCGGTCAGTTTCGACTTCTCGCCGGAGCGGATCTCCGGAAATCGCTTCAGCGGCATGCTGGTCGCGCTGCCCGCCGACGCCGACGACCCGCTGGAGCGGGTGCGGGCCTGCCACGAGAACGCGATGCTGGCCAAGGAGGGCCACCAGCTGATGGGTCCCGAGCTGGTCAGCCGGTGGGCGTCCTACTGGCCGCCGGCGGGCACGGAGGCCCTGTTCCGGTGGGCGTCGGGCCGCGACGGGCAGAACAAGGTGCTCAACCTGAACATCTCCAACGTGCCCGGGCCCCGCGAGCGCGGCCGGGTGGGCGGCGCCCTGGTCACCGAGATCTATTCGGTGGGCCCGTTGACCGCCGGCAGCGGCCTCAACATCACCGTGTGGAGTTACGTCGACCAGCTCAACATCTCGGTGCTCACCGACGGTGCCACGGTCAAGGACCCGCACGAGGTGACCGACGCCATGATCGCGGATTTCACCGAAATACGCAGGGCCGCAGGGATTTCCGAAGACCTGACGGTCGTCGAGGTGGCGATGGCGCCGGCCTGACCGGCGGCAGCGGAAGTTCGGAGCGCGGAGGCCGTTACCATCGGTCGGATACCAGCCACTGCGATTCAAAGGAGCCTCGCAGCACGTGAGCGACGAAGCCGCCAACACCGAACCCGAAGTTCTCGTCGAGCAACGGGATCGGATACTGATCATCACAATCAACCGGCCGAAGGCCAAGAACGCCGTCAACGCCGCCGTCAGCCGGGGACTGGCCGACGCCATGGACCGGCTCGACAGCGACAAGGGCCTTTCGGTGGCCATCCTGACCGGCGCGGGCGGTTCGTTTTGTGCCGGAATGGATCTCAAGGCGTTCGCGCGCGGCGAGAACGTCGTCGTCGAGGGCCGCGGCATGGGCTTCACCGAACGCCCACCGGTCAAGCCGCTCATCGCCGCGGTGGAGGGATACGCGTTGGCCGGCGGCACCGAGCTGGCGCTGGCCACCGACCTGATCGTCGCGTCCACGGACTCGGCGTTCGGCATTCCCGAGGTCAAGCGCGGCCTGGTGGCCGGCGGCGGCGGGTTGCTGCGGCTGCCCGAGCGCATCCCCTACGCGATCGCCATGGAGCTGGCGCTGACCGGCGACAACCTCCCGGCCCAACGCGCCCACGAGCTCGGCATGGTCAACGTCCTGGCCGAGCCCGGCAAGGCGCTGGACGCCGCGATCGAGCTGGCGGAGAAGATCACCGCCAACGGGCCGCTGGCGGTGGCCGCCACCAAGCGGATCATCACCGAGTCCCGCGGCTGGAGCCGCGACACCATGTTCACCGAGCAGATCAAGATCCTGGCCCCGGTGTTCTCGTCGAACGACGCCAAGGAGGGTGCGATCGCGTTCGCGGAGAAGCGCCCGCCGCGCTGGACCGGAACCTAACCGGTCAGGTAGCGCTGCACGGTCGGCCCGAGCCAGCCGACCAGGTCGTCGACGCTGGTCGACGCGAGCGGCTCGATCTTGAGCTGATAACGCGCGAACGCCAGCCCCGCCAGATGGCTGGCCACCAGCTCGACGCGCAGCTCGGCGTCGGACACGCCGAATTCCGCTGCGACCCGCTTCGCGATCGGGCCGGCGAGGCTGTCGTGCAACACCTTTCGCGCCTGTGGGTGGATCACGGCCGACCGCCACAGCGTCATGAACGGCTCGAACACGGCGCCCTCTTCCCAGTGCTCGAGAAAGCGGCGCACCAGCCTCGCGCCGATCTGCTCGGTCCCCTCGTCGAGGAGCGTGGACAGCTGGTGCAGCGGGTGTTCGGGCCCGGTGAGCGCCGACGCGGTGAAAAGCCCCTCCTTGTTGTCGAAGAAGTAGTAGACCATCGCGACGTCCACCCCGGCGTCGGCGGCGATGGCGCGGACGGTGGCCCGCTCGTATCCCTCGCGCATGAATCGTTCGCGGGCCGCGTCGACGATGCGCTGCCTGTTCTGCTGACCCGTGCGCCACCGGCCCGCGCGCCGCTGCTCCGCCATGACGGCCACAATACTTCAGCAAGCGTTGATGAATCTAGTGGGCGGGCGTATGTTGTTCTTCAACGGAGGTTGAAGTATCCGCTGATGTATCCGAGGGAGGCCCGACATGACGACCCGCACACGACGACGCCTGTGGTGGCGACACCTGATGTCCGTCCTGCTCTTCCCGGCGACGGTGACGCTCGTCGTCCCGGCGCTGATCGTGTTGCCGGCGGGTGTGCATTGGCCGCCGTTCGATGCGGCGGCGACGGCCGCCCTGGTGACGGCGGGCTGCCTGCTGATCGCCGCCGGCCTGGCCCTGATGGTCTGGACCAACATGCTGTTCGACCGGGTGGGCGAAGGGACGCTCGGGCTCGGCCCCGTCATGGGGGAGCCGGTCCACCTCGTCGTGCGCGGGCCGTACCGGCACGTGCGCAACCCGATGATCACCGGCGTGCTCTGCATCCTGCTCGGGGAGGCGGCGATCACCGCATCCGGCGCGCTGCTGACCTGGTTCGCGGTCTTCCTCGCCTTCCAGGCGCTGGCCATCCGGTTCTGGGAGGAGCCGCATCTCGTCGGGAGGTACGGCGCCGAGTACGTCGACTACCGCCGCAACGTGCCGCGCTGGATTCCCCGGATCACGGCCTGGACGCCCGGCCGGTGACGCCACCCTGGCGGCCCGCGGCGATACTTAGATGACTTACACTGTGGGCTAGATTTGTAAAGGGCGGGGACCCACGAAGGATCGAGGATGAGCATTTCGTTGCTGCTGGAGATGGCCGCGTCGAGCAATCCCGATCGCGTGGCCGTCGTCTCCGACGACGTGCGCCTGACCACGCAGCAGCTCAGCGATCTCGCCGACGGCGGCGCGGGCGTCCTCGCGAAATCCGGTGCCCGGCACGCGGTCTACGTGGGGACGGGCGGCGCGATGCTGCCGCTGCTGATCTTCGCGGCGGCGCGGGCGGGGTTGCCCTTCACCCCGCTCAATTACCGGCTCTCGGCCGACGGCATCCGGGCGCTGATCGAGCGGCTGCCCGATCCGGTGGTGATCGTCGACGCTCGCTACCGGGACATGGTCGGCGACGCGTCACCGCGCGTGCAGCTGTCCGACGAATTCCTGACGGTCGCGCGGGACGGCGCCGCCGCCGACTTCGAAGCGGAGTTCGCCGACCCGGACTCCGTCGCCATCGTGCTCTTCACGTCGGGCACCACGTCGCAGCCCAAGGCCGTCGAGCTCTCGCACAACAACCTGACCAGCTACGTCACCGGCACGGTCGAATTCGGGTCGGCGGAGCCGACCGACGCGGCGCTGATCTGCGTGCCGCCGTATCACATCGCCGGGATCAGCGCCGCGCTGTCGAACCTGTACGCCGGGCGCAAGATGGTCTACCTGCCCAACTTCGACGCCGACGAGTGGGTGCGGCTGATCAACGCCGAAGGGGTGACCACCGCGACCGTGGTGCCCACCATGCTGGACCGAATCGTCACGGCGCTGGAAACCGGCGGCCACGACCTGCCGTCGCTGCGCAACCTGGCCTACGGCGGATCGAAGGTGGGGCTGCCGCTGGTCCGCCGGGCGCTCGAACTGTTGCCGAACGTGGGCTTCGTCAACGCCTATGGGCTGACGGAGACGAGCTCGACGATCGCGGTGCTGACCCCCGAGGACCACCGCGAGGCACAGTGCGCGTCGGAGGTCGCCGTCACGCGGCGACTCGGGTCGGTCGGGCGGGCGGTGCCGGGCGTCGAGCTGCAGATCCGCGACGAGGACGGCAACGTGCTCGGGCCCGGCGAGACCGGCGAGCTGTTCGTGCGCGGCGACCAGGTGTCGGGCCGCTACACCGGCATCGGCTCGGTGCTCGACGAGGACGGGTGGTTCCCGACGAGGGACATCGCCACCCTCGACGAGGACGGCTACCTGTTCATCGGCGGCCGCAGCGACGACACCATCATCCGCGGCGGCGAGAACATCGCGCCCGCCGAGTTGGAGGAGGTGCTGATCGAGCACCCGCACGTCCGCGATGTCGCCGTGGTCGGCGTCGAGGACCCGCAGTGGGGTCAGGCGATCGTCGCGGTGGTGGTGCCGGCGCCCGGCCACGACCCGGACCCCGACGAGCTGCGCGAGCACGTCCGCAAGACGTTGCGCGGGTCGCGCACCCCGGACCGGGTAGTCTTTCGCGACGAGTTGCCAACCACGCCCACCGGCAAGGTGCTGAGGCGCGAGATCATCCAGGACCTAGAAGAGCTACGGGCCGCACCGGCCGAGCAGTGAGCAAAGGGACGAAAAACCATGATCAAGAACGGAACCCGCCTGGCCAGCCAGGTGTGTGACACCCAGGTCATCGTCGTCAGAAGCGCCGACAGCCTCGACGACCTGCGTTGCGGCGGCGCGCCGATGGTGCCCATCGGCGCCGAGCGGTCGGGCGAGCTGGACCCGGCGTTCTCCGACGGCACGGTGATGGGCAAGCGCTACGTCGACGAGACGGGCGCCGAGGTCCTGGTGACCAAGCCGGGCGCGGGCAGCCTGAGCGTCGGCCAGACCCCGTTACAGCTCAAAGAGGTCAAGCCGCTGCCGGCCAGCGACTGACGATCGGTTCTAGGCGCCGGGAATCCCGTTGCGGCTGACGAATTCCCTTGCCTTGATGAGGAATTCGAGCTGCTCGCCGACCTGGCTCAGCGGTCGCACGCAGCGCGTCGAACGGGACAGCACGATCGCGCCCTCCAGGGCGGCGATCGACATCACCGCCAGCGACTCGGCGTCGTCCTCGTTGAAGCCGTCGTTGACGAACGCCTGGGTCAGCGCGGTGCACCAGCGGCCCAGGATGGCGCCGGCCTCGGCGGAAAGCCTGGGCTCGTCGTCGTCGGAGCCGATGGCCGCCGCCACCACCGGGCAGCCCGCGGTGAAGTCGCCGTCGGTCAGCAGCCGTTCCCAGAACTCGATGAACTCGCGGATCAGGGCCTTGGCGCCCCAGCCGGCCGCGTCGTCGATCATGGCGGTGATGGAGTCGCCGGAGTAGCGCAGCGCCTCGGCGAGGATCTGATTGCGGCCCTCGGGGAAGTGGTGGTACACCGAGCCGCGCGGCGCGCCGCTGCGGGCGAGAACCTCGTCGATCGTCACCCCGGCGGCCCCGCGCTCGCGCATCACCTCGGCGGCGCTGATCAGCATCCTTTTCTTGGTGTCGCGACGCTTGGTGGCGACTGCTCCGGCGGACCTCATGCAGCGTGCGAGTGCCGGGGTACCGGCCAGTGCATGTTGCGGGGACTGAACCGGAACGGCCGACGCTTCAGGTCGGGCATTTCGCGGGTGAACTGATAGCCGGCGACGTTGAGCTCGATGATCCACATGATTTTCTCCCGGCGGCCTGGGCGCGGCCAATGATTATGCTTAGAAACATATAAGACATCGGTCGAGTAAGCAAGTTTTATTCCCTAACTAAGCGGGATAAACACGGTGAATGGAGCTTGAGCGATCTCAACGATGCTGGTTAGCGGCGAAGGTAACGATCCGGTTTCTATGATGTATTGCATAATTTCTGCGGCTGCGCTTCACTTTGACGATGGCGCTACCGAACCTCGACACCGTGACCCTCGAGCGCGACGGGCACGTCCTGCTCATCGGCCTGAACCGGCCGCACAAACGCAACTCGTTCGACCGGGCGATGCTGGCCGACCTGGCCCGCGCCTACGCGGTGCTGGAATCCGACGAGTCGGTGCGGGCGGGGGTGTTGTTCGCGCACGGCGACCACTTCACGGCCGGCCTCGACCTCGTCGACGTCGGCCCGGGCATCGCGGCGGGGCAGAGCCCGATGCCCGACGACGGCCGGGACCCGTGGCGGCTGGACGGCGGGTGGACCACGCCGCTGGTCGCGGTCGCGCAGGGCTGGTGCATGACGCTGGGCATCGAGCTGCTGCTGGCCGCCGACATCCGCATCGCGGCGGCCGGGACCCGGTTCACCCAGCTCGAGGTGCAGCGCGGGATCTACCCCTTCGGGGGTGCGACGATCCGCCTGCCGCGCGAGGCGGGTTGGGGCAACGCCATGCGCTGGCTGCTCACCGGCGACGAGTTCGACGCCGCCGAGGCGCACCGTATCGGGCTTGTGCAGGAGGTGGCCGACGACCCGGCGGCGGCGCTGGCCCGGGCCCGCGAGATCGCGCACACCATCGCCGACCGCGCCGCGCCCCTGGGCGTGCGGGCCACGCTCGCCTCGGCGCACCTGGCCCGCAGGGAGGGTGAGGCCGCCGCCATCGAGGGGCTGCGCCCCGCCGTGGTCGAGCTGTTCGCCAGCGAGGACGCCGCGGAGGGCGTGCAATCGTTCATCGAACGACGGCAGGCCCGCTTCTCGGGCCGCTGAGTTGCCGCGAGCAGACGCAAAAGCCCCCAAAACCGGCCAGTTTTGGGGGCCTTTGCGTCTGCTCGCCGTGGCTACTCGACGGTGTAGCCCATCGGCATTAGCACGCTCTTCTGCTGGGTGAAGTGCTCGACGCCCTCCGGGCCGTTCTCCCGGCCGATGCCGGAGTTCTTGTAGCCGCCGAACGGGCAACACGGGTCGAACGCATACCAGTTGATGGCGTACGTGCCGGTGCGGATCTTCTCCGAGATCTCGATGCCCTTGGGGATGTCGGACGTCCACACGCTGCCGGCCAGGCCGTACACCGAGTCGTTGGCGATCTTGATCGCGTCCTCCTCGGTGTCGTAGGGGATGATGGACAGCACCGGCCCAAAGATCTCCTCCTGGGCGATCGTCATCTTGTTGTCGACGTCGGCGAAAACCGTTGGCTGCACGAAGAAGCCGTTGGCTAGGTCCTCGCGCCCTTCGGGGCGCGAGCCGCCGCACACCAGCCGGGCGCCCTCCTCGATGCCCTTGGCGATGTAGCCCTCGACCCGGGCGCGCTGCTTCTCGCTGATCAGCGACCCGATCTGCGCGGCCGGGTCGGACGGCGGCCCGACCGGCAGCGCCTGCACGAAAGTGCTTACCGCGTCGACGATTTCGTCGTAACGCGAGCGCGGCGCCAGGATGCGGGTCTGCCCGACGCAGGCCTGCCCGGTGTTCATGATGCCGGAGAACACCAGCATCGGGACCGCCGACGCCAGGTCGACGTCCTCGAGCACGATGGCCGCCGACTTCCCGCCGAGCTCCAGCGTGCACGGCTTGAGCATCTCCGCGGCGCGCCGGCCGATCTCCTTGCCGACGCTCGAGCTGCCGGTGAACGTGAACAGGTCGACGTCGGGGTTGGAGGTCAGCGCCTGGCCGGTCTCGACGCCGCCGGGCACCACGGACAGCACCCCCTCGGGCAGGCCGGCGTCGACGAAGATGTCGGCCAAAGCGTTTGTGGTCAAAGGAGTTTCGGCGGCCGGCTTGAGCACCACCGTGCAGCCGGCCAGCAGCGCCGGGCCGAGCTTGTTGACCGCCAGGAACAGCGGCACGTTCCACGCCACGATCGCGCCCACCACGCCGATCGGCTCGCGGTGCACGATGGTCTGCCCGTAGGAGCCGTTGCGGATCTCGCGCCACTTGACCTGGTCGACGGCCGGGCCGGCGAAGAAGTTCATCGCGCCCATCGTCCCCATCCAGTGCATCGTCTCGATGGTGGTCGGCGGCTGACCGGTCTCACCGGCGAGCAGCGCGGTCAGCAGCTCCTTGCGCTCCTCCATCAGCTTGGCCGCCTTGGCGATGACGGCCGCGCGCTCCTTCGGCGGCGTCGAGGGCCACGGGCCGTTGTCGAAGGCCGCGCGGGCCGCGGCGACGGCGGCGTCGACGTCGGCCGCCGCGGCCATCGGCGCCTTGCCGAAGTACTCGCCGGTGGCCGGGCAGCGCACCTCGATCACCTCGGAGGTCGACGGCTCCGTCCACTTGCCACCGATGAAAAGCTTGTCGTATTCGGTCTTGATGTCGGTCATATTCGGCACCCTACCCAAGCCGGGGCAAAACGAGAACCTGTTCCATTATCGGGGCGACAGCACCAGCACGAGATTGCTCACCAGGAACTCCCGCAGCACCGGCACCCGCGTCAGCCACCACGCCCAATGTGGGTGGTAGCGGGGAAATGCGGCCACCGCCGCGCCCGTGCTGGTCGCCCAGGTCAGGCCGTCGGAAGCCGACACCGCGAACAACGACGACCCGTAGTCGTTTTTGGCCGGATGCCCGTGCCTGCGGGCGTAGCGGGCCGCGGCGCGCGCGCCGCCCAGGTAGTGGCTCAGGCCCATCTCGTGCCCCCCGAACGGGCCCAGCCAGACGGTGTAGGACAGCACCGCCAGCCCGCCCGGCCTGGTCACCCGCAGCATCTCGGCGCCGAGCTGCCACGGCCGCGGCACGTGCTCGGCGACATTCGACGACAGGCAGATGTCCACCGAGTCGTCGGCGAACGGCAGCGCGGTGCCCGACGCCCGGACGAACGCGCCGGGACCGCGGGTCAAATCCGTTGCGGCGCCGTGCATCTCGCTAGAGTCCGGTTCGACCCCGATGTAGTCGACCCCGGCGTCGGCGAAGGCCGTCGCGAAGTATCCGGGCCCGCCGCCGACGTCGAGCAGCGTGCGGCCCGCCGCCGGCGCGCCGTGGCCGGCCAGCCACAGGTCGCCGACCATCGCCGCGGTGTCGGCGGCCAGCGCGCCGTAGAAGCGGGCCGGGTCGCGGCGCTCGTAGCGGAACTCCGACAGCAGCCGCACCGAGCGGGCCAGCGTCGCCCGTCGCGCGAAAACTCGCGTGATCGGGGAGGTGACGGCCACCGGCCAACCCTACGGCCGGCCAACCCTACGGCCGTCGGTCTCTGCCGCGAGCGTGCGCAGTTGCACGCATACAAGCGGCATGTCGCGTACAAACGCGCACGCTCGCCGGAGGGGGATCCGCGCCAGGATAGGCTGACGACCGATGTCTGATCTGCGCTCGGTGCTGCTGCTGTGCTGGCGCGATACCGGACACCCCCAGGGCGGCGGCAGCGAGACCTACCTGCAGCGCATCGGCGCGCAGCTGGCCGCCTCGGGCATCGCCGTCACGCTGCGCACCGCCCGCTATCCCGGCGCCCCCCGCCGCGACGTCGTCGACGGCGTGCGGATCAGCCGCGCCGGCGGGCGCTACTCGGTGTACGTGTGGGCGCTGCTGGCGATGGCCGTGGCCCGGCTGGGGCTGGGGCCGCTGCGCGGGGTGCGCCCCGACGTGGTGGTCGACACCCAGAACGGCCTGCCGTTTTTGGCCCGGCTGGTCTACGGCCGCCGGGTGCTGGTCCTGGTGCACCACTGCCACCGCGAGCAGTGGCCGGTGGCCGGGCCGGTGCTGGGCCGGCTGGGTTGGTTCGTCGAGTCGACGCTGTCGCCGCGGGCCAACCGGCGCAACCAATACCTGACCGTGTCGCTGCCGTCGGCCCGCGACCTGGTCGCCCTCGGCGTGGGCAACGAGCGGATCGCCGTGGTGCGCAACGGTCTCGACGAGGCCCCGGCGCAGTCGCTGTCCGGCCCGCGCGCCGCCGCGCCGCGGGTGGTGGTGCTGTCGCGGCTGGTGCCGCACAAGCAGATAGAGGACGCGCTGGACGTCGTCGCGGCGCTGCGGCCGCGGATACCGGGCCTGCACCTCGACATCGTGGGCGACGGCTGGTGGCGGCAGCGACTGGTCGACCGGGTGCGCGCGCTCGGCATCTCCGGCGCGGTGACCTTCCATGGCCACGTCGATGACGTCACCAAACACCATGTGCTGCAAGGCTCTTGGGTGCACGTGCTGCCGTCGCGCAAGGAGGGCTGGGGCCTGGCGGTGGTCGAGGCCGCGCAGCACCGGGTGCCCACCATCGGCTACCGATCCTCCGGCGGGCTGTCCGACTCGATCGTCGACGGGGTGACCGGCATGCTGGTCGACACCCGGGCCGAGCTGGCGGATCGGCTGGAGCGGCTGCTGTGCGATCCCGTGCTGCGCGACCAGCTCGGCACGAAGGCGCAGACCCGCAGCGGGGAGTTCTCCTGGACGCAAAGCGCCGACGCGATGCGCGGCGTGCTGGAGGCGGTCCAGGCCGGCCGCTTCGTCAGCGGCCTGGTGTAGCGCGGCGCCGCGCCGCGGTGCGGACGGCCCCGCCGGCGCCCACGACAAGCAGGGCCAGCCACGCCAGGTGCGCGATCTCGACGGCCCGGCGGCGCCCGGCCGGCGCACCGCCGGTGTCGCCGCCGATCCGATACAGCGCGAGCTCGTCGTCGCGGTAGACCGGCGTGAGCGCGTCGAGGGTGCGCGCGGCCGCGCCCATCTCGCCCGCGGTGCCCGACTCGACGACCAGCCACCCGACACCGGCCAGCGCCGACGGCTCCGGCCCGCCCAGCAGCAGGTCCTGCACGGCCCGGGCCCGATTGCCCTCCCCGGGAACCGTCACCCCGGAGATGACCAGGTCGCCCGTGGTCAGCACGTCGGCGCGCACCCAGCGCGGCAGCGGGTCGAGCACCGGCGCCGGACCGGACCAGCCGAACCGGCGCATGGTGCCGGCGGGCAACACGGCGACGGTCCTCGGGTCGGCGTTGATCGCCCCCGCGACGGCGGCCCACCCCGGCGGATAGCGGGCCGGCTCCACCCTGCCCCACGCGCCCCAGGCCAGGTCGGGCAGCGCCAGGATCAGCGCCAGGCAGCAGAGCGCCGCCGCAGCCCCGGACCCCGAAAGCCACCGGCGCAGCGTCAGCACCGCGCCGGCGCCCGCCAGCGCGTATCCGGGCATCGCCAGCGCCACCCACTTCTGCCCGTCGCGCAGCACGCCGAACCCGGGTGCGGCGTCGACCAGCGCGCGCAGCGCGTGCAGCCCGGGGCCGGTGGCCAGCGCGGCGGGCACCAGCACCGACACCGCCGCGAGCGCCAGCAGCGGCACCGCAGCCGGGCGGCGCACCACCGCCGGCAACCCCGCCGCCACCACACCAAGCAGCACCACGGCCGACGACACCGCGAAAAGTGTTGCCCGCGAAGCGGGTACGGCCTCGCCGTTCCAGATGCCGCCGAGACTGGCCAGGCTGAACAGCGTGCCGAGGCCGGGCTCGGCGCGCGGCGCGAACGCGTCCACGCCGAGCGCACCCCGCGGGCTCAGCGACGAGCCCAGCGCCGCCGCGGTCAGCCAGGGCAGCGCGGCCACCACCGCGACGCCCAAAGCCGTTGTGGTGCATAGCCAACGGGGTCGCTCCGCGCCCGGCGCGGCCGCGCAGACCAGCGCGACCGTCGCGGCCAACAGCAAGCCGGTCGGCGTCAACCCCGCCAGCGCGGTCCAGAAGACCAAACCGAAGACTGCGCCCCCCGCCGCGCGCAACTCGAGCATCGCCGTCGCGACCCACGGCAGGCACCCGTAGCCGACCAGCAGGCTCCAGTGACCCTGCAAAAGCCGTTCGGCGACATAGGGATTCCAGATCGCCAGCGTGATCGCGACGAACTCGCCGGCCGCGCCCGCGTCGGGCAGCGCCGTCGCGACGAGCCGGGCCGCGCCCCAGCCCGCCAGCCACAGGCCCGCCACCAGCAGCGCCTTCACCACCACGCCGCCGTCGACCACGCGCGAGGCCAGCGACACCGCGAAATCCTGCGGCGCCGCCCGCGGCGCGGCCGTCAACCCCAGGGCGGCATCGGACAGATAGGACCGCGGCGTCGAGACCGCGTCGCGCAGCAGCAGGTATCCGGGCTTCAGCAGCGGCCCAACCACCAGAAGCGCCAGCAGCAGCGCGTACCCCGGCCGGGTCCAGCGCACGGTCAGCGCTTCAACGGAAGCTAGGGCCGTTCGGGCGGGTCGGCCGACGGCCCCGGCGGCTCAGGCTCCTCCGTGGCGACGGTCGGCGGGTCCGACCCCGATTCGGGCGCATCGGGGCGCGCGGCGGGCCGCTGGGTGGGCAGCTTCTCGGTCTCGGCCTCGGCTCCGGGCACCGGTTCCTCCGGCCCGCGGCCGAAGAAGTCCTGATCGGCGCGGTCAAGGCCGGGGTCGGTGAGCGCGCTTTCGGTGCGCAGGCTGAACGAGGCCAGCAGTCCGCCGCCCACCAGCGAGATCAGGCCGACCGCGGTGAACGTGATCGGCAGCACCCGCGACCACAACGCCAGCCGGTCGCGTTCGTCGCGGGCCGCGTTGACCCGGGATTCGACGGTGTCCTCGTTCGACGTCACGCGGTAGTCGGCCAGCGTCATCTCCGGCTTCAGCGGATCGCGCGCGAAGTAGTGGTTCGCGTGCTCGGTCTGCTTGACGATGGTGCCCGACACCGGGTCCACCCAGAACGTCCGCTGCGCCGCGTAGTAGCGCGTCATGGTGATCTGCTCGGCCGGGTCGCCGCCCTTCACGTCCCACATGGCCGCGGACGTGGTGACCTTGCCGTCCTCGTCGCCGGCGTACAGCGAGGGGTACTTCACCGGGGCCACCAGCTTGCCGTCGGCGTTGTAGCCGACGTTCTGCGTGAAGCGGTAGGTGGTCAGGCCGTTGACGTCCTCCTGGGTTTCGTAGTTGACGTCGAACGGCTTCTGGGCGATCGGATCGAAGTAGGGGTAGGTCTTCTTCTCGGTGTGGAACGGGAACCGGTAGGACAGGCCGTCGTGGCGCAGCGGGATCGCGGTGGGCGGGTTCTCGTCGCCGTACGCCCGCGGCTTCTGCACCGAACCGCCGGTGTGGGTGTCGTCCGAGACGGCCGTCGCCGTCTTGCGGTTGAGGGTGACGGTGTCGACGATCGCCAGCAGCAGCCCGCTGTCCTTCTGCTTGTCGGTACGCCGCACCGAGGTGCCGACCTGCAGCGTGACCACGTCGGCGTTGGCGGGCGACTCGACGCTGACCTGCTGCTGGGACACCAGGGGCACGTTTTGGTTGACGACGAGATGGTCACCGGACAGCGACGCCGAGTCCAGCGCGGTGCCGTTGCCGTCGCTGATCAGGGTGGTGTCGATGTCCAGCGGGATCTTGGCGATCCTGCTGCTGGTGTACGTCGACAGCAGCAGCGCGGCGATCAGCAGGGCGGCCCCGAGCCCGATGACTCCGCATGCGGCGAACCGCAACATGACTGCTCGGTTCACGTTGCCGTGTCCTCCTAGTGGTCCTCATCAGCAGTTCAGACTCGTCGGCCCCCTCTGGCCGGACCGAGCAGCGGCAAACCCGTTTGACCCTAACAGCAGAATTTAAGGTCTCGGCTTACGAACCTAGCGTCATCCGGGTGTACCCGATTCGCTGGCCAACACGCGACGGGCAGACTGTGATCGTGACCGATGGCCAGCAGGTGGGGGGCGTCCGCAGCTTCCTGCCCCCTGTGGAGGGCATGCGCGCCTGCGCGGCCATGGGCGTGGTCGTCACCCACGCCGCCTTCCAGACCGGGCACTCGAGCGGTGTGAGCGGCAGGCTGTTCGGCCGCTTCGACCTGGCCGTGGCGGTGTTCTTCGCGTTGTCGGGATTCCTGCTGTGGCGCGGGCATGCCGCGGCCGCAAGGGATCTGGGACGGCGCCCGCGCACGGGCCACTACCTGCGGTCCCGGGTCGTCCGCATCATGCCGGCATATCTCGTCGCGGTCGTCGTGATCCTGTGCCTGCTGCCCGACTCCGACCACGCCAGCCCGACGGTGTGGCTGGCCAACCTGACGCTCACCCAGATCTACGTGCCGCTCACCCTGACCGGCGGCCTGACCCAGATGTGGAGCCTGTCCGTCGAGGTCGGCTTCTACCTGGCGCTGCCGGTGCTCGCGTTGCTGGCCCGCCGCATCCCGGTGCGCGCCCGGGTGCCGGTGATCGCCGCGCTCGGGGCGCTCAGCTGGGCCTGGGCCTTCGCGCCGTTCGCGCATGCCGGTCCGGGCATGAACCCGCTGAACTGGCCGCCGGCGTTCTTCTCCTGGTTCGCCGCGGGCATGCTGCTGGCGGAGTGGGTGCACAGCGGCGTCGGGTTGCCGCATCGGCTGGCGCGCCGCCGCGTCTTGATGGCCGTCGTCGCCGTGCTGGCCTACCTGGTGGCGGCCTCGCCGCTGGCCGGCCCGGCGGGGCTCGCGGTGGGCAGCGCCGCCCAGTTCGCGGTGAAGACGGCGATGGGCGCCGTCGTGGCGTTCGCGCTCGTCGCGCCGTTGGTGCTGGATCGCCCCGACACGCCCCACCGGGTGCTGGGCACCGCGGGCATGGTCACGCTGGGCCGCTGGTCCTACGGGCTTTTCATCTGGCACCTGGCCGCCCTGGACCTGGTGTTCCCGGTGCTCGGGACGTTCCCGTTCACCGGCCGGATGCCCACGGTCCTGGTGCTGACGCTGATCTTCGGTTTCGCGATCGCCGCCGTCAGTTACGCACTGGTCGAGTCGCCCTGCCGGGAAGCGTTGCGGCGCTGGGAGAAACGCGCGAAGCCGGCCGAAACGCGGGTCATAGACGCTGAGGCCGACGCGATCGCGCCATGATCTCGTCGCGCACCGCCGAGCGGCGGGCCTTGCCGGCGTCGTCGCGCAGCGGGGTGTCGACGAACTCGATGAAATCGGGGCTGGGCGGCACCTTGTACGACGCGATGTGCTCGCGGAGGAACTCCTGCACGCCCGCCGCATCCAGCGCGGAGCCGTCGGCCGTGTGCACCAGCGCGTAGGGCACCTGGCCCAGATCCTCGTGCGGCACACCGACGACCAGACACGACATCACCTCCGGGTGCGCCGACAGGGCGTTCTCGATCTCGGCGGGATACACGTTGCGGCCGCCGACGGTGAACATGTCCACCCGGCGGTCGGACAGGTACAGGAAACCGTCTTCGTCGAAATAGCCGAGGTCGCCCAGCGAGTCCCAGCCGTCGCGGGTCTTGGCCGTCGCGCCGACGTACCGATAGGTCGGCGGGCTGCCCGGCGCGGGCCGCATGTAGATCTCGCCGACGACGCCGGGCGGGCAGGGGTTGCCGTCGTCGTCGAGCACCTTCATCTCCCCGGCGACCACCACGCCGACCGAGCCGCGGTGGGTCAGCCACTGCTCGCCGCTGATGAAGGTCAACGCCTGTAATTCGGTGCCGCCGTAGAGTTCCCACACCTTCTCCGGGCCCAGCAGGTCGATCCAGGCCTGCTTGACGGCCGGCGGGCACGGCGCGCCCAGGTGCCAGAACCGCCGGATCGACGAGAGGTCGTAGGACCCCGGGTCGGCCCGGTAGACCGGCAGCGCCCGCTGCATGATCGTCGGCACCGTCGTCAGGAACGTGACTCGGTGCTCGGTGATCAGCCGGAGGAACTGGTGCGGGTCGAACCGGCTCATCAGCACCAGGTGATGGCGCATCAGCAGCGCGATCGTCGCGGTGGTGAAGCCGGTGTTGTGGCTCAGCGGCACCGGCACCATGGTGGTGTCGCCCTCCTGCGCGCCCAGGGGATAGCCGATGGCGGCCGGTATCCGGCTGTCGCCGCCGGACTCGATGAGTTTGGGTCGGCCGGTGCTGCCGCCCGAGCCCATCGCCTTCCACACCGGCGAGACCGCCTCCGGCAGCGCGGCGTCGGACAGCGCCGGGTCGGGCGTGAAACCGGCTGGCACGCTTGGGAATTCGGGGTAGCCCTGCTGTCTGGTCGGCGACCCGCTGCGCCCGGCTTCGCCGAGCTGGCGATCGCCTCCACGGCCCACCAGCAGGGCGGGCGGGCGCAGCTCCAGCAGCCCGTGCAGCTCCGCGTCCGGCAGCCGCGCGGACAGCGGCTGGGGCACCGCGCCCAGCTTCCAGCACGCCACCGCCGCCTGAATCCATTCGACGGAGTTGGGCAACACCATGGTCACGTAGTCGCCGACGCCGACGCCGCGCTCGGCGTAGGCGCGGGCCAGCCGGTTCGTCGAGGCGTCCAGCTCGGCGCGGGTCAGCGTCAGCCCGTCGCAGGTGACGGCGGGCTCGTCGGGGGCGAGTTCGGCCAACGCCGAGATCTGGGTGCCGATCGGCGGGACCGGCCCCGTCACTGATACGCGCCCTGGCGCTCGAAGATGCGGCGCGGGTTGTCCACCAGCATGGTGCGCAGCTGCTCGTCGGTGACGCCGCGCTGCTTGAGGGCCGGGATCACGTCGTTGTGGATGTGCAGGTAATGCCAGTTGGGCGCCATCTGAGGAACCAGGGCCTCGGGCAGCGCGTCGAAATAGCAGTTGGCGTCGTGCGAGAGCACCATCTTGTCGGCGTGCCCGCGCTCGCACATGGTCGCGACGATGTTCACCCGTTCCTCGAACGGCAGGATCACGTCGATGCCGAACCGGTCCATGCCGAGGTAGGAGCCGGCGGCGATCAGCTCCTCGAGGTAGCCGACGTCGGTGGAATCGCCGGAGTGCCCGATGATCACCCGGCTCAGGTCCACGCCCTCCTCTTCGAAGATGCGCTGCTGCCCGAGCCCGCGCCGCAGCCCGGCGTGGGTGTGCGTCGAGATCGGCACCCCGGTCCGCTTGTGCGCCTGGGCGACCGCGCGCAGCACCCGCTCGACGCCGGGGGTGATGCCGGGCTCGTCGGTCGCGCACTTGAGGATCCCGGCCTTGACGCCGGTGTCGGCGATGCCCTGCTCGATGTCGCGGACGAACATGTCGGTCATGATCTCCGGGCCGTCCAGCAGCCCGCCCGGGCCCTCGTAGTGGAAACGGAACGGGACGTCGTTGTAGGTGTAAAGCCCGGTCGCCACAACGATATTCAGCTCGGTGGCCGCGGCGACGCGCGCGATGCGCGGGATGTAGCGGCCCAGCCCGATCACGGTGAGGTCGACGATGGTGTCCACCCCGCGGGACTTGAGCTCGCCCAGCCGGGCGATCGCGTCGGCCACCCGCTTTTCCTCGTCGCCCCAGGCTTCGGGATAGTTCAGCGCGATCTCCGTGGTCATGATGAACACGTGCTCGTGCATGAGCGTGACGCCGAGATCGGCGGTATCGATGGGTCCGCGTGCGGTATTGAGTTCTGACACGACAGTGATGCTAAGTCCGATGGGCGGTTCACCAACAGGTCCGGTTGCAGTACCGTCCAGCGCATGTTGCTCAATCCCAACCGCCTGCAACGCCGCTACCCCGACCGGCGTTCCGGCGAGATCATGGCCGCGACCGTCGACTTCTTCGAGTCGCGCGGCAAGGCCCGGCTCAAGCACGACGACCACGAGCGGGTGTGGTACTCCGACTTTCTGGAGCACGTCGGGCGGGAGCGCATCTTCGCCTCGCTGCTGACGCCCGCCGGCTACGGCACCCAGGACTGCCGCTGGGACACCTACCGGATCAGCGAGTTCGCGGAGATCCTGGGCTTTTACGGGCTGAGCTACTGGTATCCCTTCCAGGTCACCGCCCTTGGCCTGGGCCCGATCTGGATGAGCGCCAACGAGGACGCCAAACGCAAGGCCGCCGCCCAGCTGCAGGCCGGCGAGGTGTTCGCGTTCGGCCTGTCCGAGCAGACCCACGGCGCCGACGTCTACCAGACCGACATGATCCTCACGCCCACAGACGAGGGTTGGGTTGCCAACGGCGAGAAGTACTACATCGGCAACGCCAACGTCGCCCGGATGGTGTCGACGTTCGGCAAGATCGCCGGGACCGACGAGTACGTGTTCTTCATCGCCGACTCCCAGCACGAGCGCTACGACCTGATCAAGAACGTGGTGAACTCGCAGAACTATGTCGCCAACTACGCGCTGCGCGACTACCCGGTCACCGAGGCCGACATGCTGCACCGCGGGGCCGGGGCCTTCCACGCCGCGCTGAACACCGTCAACGTCTGCAAGTACAACCTGGGCTGGGGCGCCATCGGCATGTGCACCCACGCCATGTACGAGGCGGTCACCCACGCCTCCAACCGCTGCCTGTACGGGACCGTCGTCACCGACTTCACCCACGTGCGGCGGCTGCTCATCGACGCCTACGTGCGGCTGGTCGCGATGAAGCTGGTCGCCACCCGCGCGTCCGACTACATGCGCAGCGCCTCCGCCGAGGACCGTCGCTACCTGCTGTACAGCCCGCTCACCAAGGCGAAGATCACCAGCGAGGGCGAGCGGGTCATCACCGCGCTGTGGGACGTCATCGCCGCCAAGGGCGTGGAGAAGGACACCATTTTCGAGGCGATGACCCGCGAGATCGGCCTGCTGCCCCGGCTGGAGGGCACCGTCCACATCAACATCGGGCTGCTCGGCAAGTTCATGCCCAACTTCCTGTTCGCCCCGAGCGGCGAACTCCCGGTGATCGGGCGGCGCGACGACGCGGCCGACGACTCGTTCCTGTTCGCCCAGGGACCCACCGGCGGGCTGGGCAAGGTGCGCTTCCACGATTGGCGGGCGTCGTTTCAGGGCTTCGCCCGTCTGGCCAACGTCGCGCTGCTGCGCGAGCAGGTCGACACGCTCACCGAGATGCTGGCCAGCGCCACCCCGGATGCGGCCCAGCAGAAGGACATCGACTTCGCCTTCGCCGTCGGCCAGCTGTTCGCGACGGTGCCCTACGCCCAGCTGATCCTCGAGGAGGCGGCGCTGTCGGGTGTGGACGAGGCGTTGATCGACGAGATCTTCGCCGTGCTGGTGCGCGACTTCAACGGCTACGCGGTGGAACTGAACGACAAGCCCTCGGCGACCGACGCCCAGGCCCGCTTCGCGATGCGGATGATCCGCCGTCCGGCCCACGATCCCGCGCGCTACGACCAGATCTGGAAGGAACACGTGCTGCCGATCGGCGGCGCCTACGCGATGCGGCCCTAACATTCACGATTGGATGCGGAATACCCGTTCGGCGTTCTCGTGGTAGATCTTGTGCTTGTCGGCGACGGCTATCGGGGCGTTGTCGAGAAAGCGGACGGCCTCGGTGGTGTCTTCGTAGGGATAGTCGACGGCGAACATGATGTTGTCCGCGCCCAGGGCGTCGATATTGAACTTGAGCGCCGGGTCCCACGGCATTCCGCTGGTGGTGATGTAGAAGTTCCTCTTCAGGTATTCGGTGAATGTCAGCTCCAGGTGGGGCCGCACGTTGCGCGACGACGTCGGTATCTCCCGAAACCGGTCGATCCTGTGCAACCAGTACGGGACGGCCTCGCCCATGTGCCCCAATACGATTGTGAGCCTTGGGAATCGGTCGAAAACGCCGCTGCTCATCAGCCTCATGGCGTGCAGGCCCGTGTCGGCCTGAAAGCCCCAGATGGCGGCGACCAGATCGTGCTTGCGCATCGGCAGCGCCATGCCGGCCGACGGGCATCGCGGGTGCAGGTAGATCGCGGCGCCCAGATCCTCTGCGGCTTCCAGGATGGGCCAGAACTTCTCCTCGTCCAGGTACTCGCCGCGGGTGTGGGAATTGATGATGATGCCGTTGAGTCCGAGCCGGCCCATCGCGCGCTCGATCTCCTCGACCGCCCGCGCCGGTGCCTGCGGTGCGATCGCGGCCAGCCCGGCGAATCGGCCCGGATGACGCGAAATCGCTTCGGCGAGTAGGTCATTGGTTTCTGCCGCCAGGCCGGCGGCCTCATCGTCGTCCAGGGTCTGCACCCCGGGTGAGGTGAGGGACAACAGCTGCACGTCGATGCCGTTGGCGTCCATGATCTGCAGTCGCACGTCGTCGAGATCGATCAACAGAGTCCGCGCCGCTTCGCCGAATGCGCCCGCGCCGTGCAGGAGAAAATCCTGGAACTCCGCGTCCGGGTCGTCGGCCGGAGCCCGGGCGATCCAGCGTTCCAGCGCGGCGATCACATTGGGCGTGCTGAACGCCTCCTCGGTGGCGATGCGGCGAAACTGCTCGGAGCCGTCGATGGTCATCCGTCACTCCTTCTGCTCGCACCATTGAAAACCTGGCGACTCGGAACGGCGTTGACTATGGCGTAGCTCACAGTAGAATGACCAGTGGTCATCGACGCGAGGAGGCCGCATTGCCGACGGTGACTTGGGCACGAGTCGACCCGGCTCGCCGCGCGGCCGTCATCGAAGCCGCGGAGGCCGAGTTCGGGGCGCACGGATTCTCCCGGGGCAGCCTGAACGTCATCGCGCGCCGGGCCGGGGTCGCCAAGGGCAGCCTGTTCCAGTACTTCGCGGATAAGCGCGATCTGTATGCGTTCATCGCCGACATCGCCAGCCAGCGGGTGCGCTCCTACATGGAGGACCTCATCCGCGAGCTCGACCCCAGCCGGCCGTTCTTCGACTTTCTCACCGACTGGCTCGACGCGTGGGTGGCCTACTTCGCCGAGCATCCGCGCGAACGCGCCCTGCACGCGGCGGCGACGCTGGAGGTCGACACCGAGGCCCGCGTCAGCGTCCAGAACGTAATTCACCGCCACTACCTGGAGGTGCTGCGGCCATTGGTGCGCGACGCGCACACCCGCGGAGACTTGCGCGCGGATTCCGACACCGACGCGTTGTTGTCGTTGCTGCTGCTGATCTTTCCGCACCTGGCGCTGGCTCCCTACGTGCGCGGCCTGGATCCCATCCTCGGGCTCGACGAGCCCACGCCGGAGCAGCCGGCGCTGGCCGTGCGCAGGCTCGTCGCGGTTTTGGCGGCCGCGTTCAAGGCGGCGCCGCAAGCTCACGATTTGAAGGAGGTCATAACACCATGACACGCACGAGTTCAGGTTCCATGGTCGCCGGCGGACTCAACTGGGACAGCTTGCCGCTCAAGCTGTTTGCCGGCGGCAATGCCAAGTTCTGGAATCCGGCCGACATCGACTTCTCCCGCGACCGCGCGGACTGGGAGCGGCTCACCGACGACGAACGCCACTACGCCACCCGGCTGTGCGCCGAGTTCATCGCCGGCGAGGAGGCGGTGACCGAGGACATCCAGCCGTTCATGGCCGCGATGCGCGCCGAGGGCCGGCTGGGCGACGAGATGTACCTGACGCAGTTCGCGTTCGAGGAGGCCA
The DNA here is from genome assembly GCF_059813025.1 of Mycobacterium sp. NGS26. NCBI lineage: Bacteria > Bacillati > Actinomycetota > Actinomycetes > Mycobacteriales > Mycobacteriaceae > Mycobacterium > Mycobacterium sp. NGS26. The sequence continues at coordinate 32,127 of NZ_JCALDU010000004.1, read as the reverse complement.
AGCACGTGCAGGTGTTCCGCATGTGGCTCGACGCCGTCGGCGTCACCGACGACCTGCACTGCTACCTGGAGGACATCCCCACCTACCGCACGATTTTCTACGAGGAGCTGCCGGACTGCCTCAACAAGCTGTCGACCGATCCCTCACCGGCCGCCCAGGTCCGGGCGTCGGTCACCTACAACCACATGGTCGAGGGCATGTTGGCGCTGACCGGCTACTTCGGCTGGCACAAGATCTGCGTGGAACGCGGCATCCTGCCCGGCATGCAGGAGCTGGTCCGGCGCATCGGCGACGACGAGCGGCGCCACATGGCGTGGGGCACGTTCACCTGCCGGCGCCACGTCGCCGCCGACGATGCCAATTGGGAGGTCTTCGAAAACCGCATGAACGAGCTGATGCCGCTCGGGCTGCGCCTGATCGAGGAGGGCTTCGCGCTGTACGACCCGATGCCGTTCGGCCTTTCGGTGGACGAATTCATGCAGTACGCGGCCGACAAGGGGATGCGACGGTTCGGCACCATCGCCAGCGCGCGCGGGCGCCCGGTCGCCGAGATCGACCTCGACTATTCGCCGGTGCAGTTGGAGGACACGTTCGCCGACGAGGACGAGAAGGCGCTGGCCGCCGTGTAAGGCCGAGCAGACGTAAAAGCCCCCGAAAACAGCCGTTTTCGGGGGCTTTTACGTCTGCTCGCCAGCTACCCCACCCACACCGTCTTGGCGTTGCAGAACTCGCGGATGCCCAGGCCGGCGAGCTCGCGGCCGTAGCCGGAGCGCTTGACGCCGCCGAACGGCAGCTCGGGGTAGGACACCGTCATCCCGTTGATGAAGACCTGGCCCGCCTCGATGCCGTCGATGAAGCGCTCTTGCTCGGCCTCGTCCTCGGTCCAGGCGTTGGAGCCCAGCCCGAAGGTGGTGGCGTTGGCGATCTCGATGGCCTCGTCGATGTCGTCGACGCGGTAGATCGAGGCGACCGGGCCGAACACCTCCTCGGTGTAGAGCGCCATGTCCTTGGTGATGTCGGTGACCACCGTCGGCGGGTAGTACCACCCCGGCCGGTCGAGACGCTCACCGCCGCAACGGATCACCGCGCCGGCCGCGGCGGCGTCCTCCACCTGCTTGGCGACCTCGTCGCGGCCCGACTCGGTGGCCAGCGGACCCACGTCGGTGTCGGGGTCGGTCGGGTCGCCGACCCGCAGCGCCTTCATCCGCTCGACGAACTTGTCGACGAACGCGTCGTAGATGTCGGCGTGGGCGATGAACCGCTTGGCGGCGATGCAGGACTGCCCGTTGTTCTGCACACGGGCGGTGACCGCGGTCTTGACCGCCTCGTCCAGGTTCGCCGACGGCATCACGATGAACGGGTCGCTGCCGCCCAGCTCGAGCACGGTGGGCTTGATCTCGTCGCCGGCGATGGCCCCGACGGACTGGCCCGCCGGCTCACTGCCGGTCAGGGTGGCCGCCGCGACGCGGGGATCGCGCAGGATGGTCTCCACGGCGCTCGACGGCACCAGCAGCGTCTGGAAGCAGCCGTCCGGGAAGCCGCCGCGCGCGATCACGTCGGCGAGATACAGCGCGCACTGCGGCACGTTCGACGCGTGCTTGAGGATGCCGACGTTGCCGGCCATCAGCGCCGGCGCCGCGAAGCGCACCGCCTGCCACAGCGGGAAGTTCCACGGCATCACCGCCAGCACCACCCCGAGTGGTTGATACCGCGTGTACGCCCTCTTGGCGCCCACCTTCGACGCATCGGCCGGCTCGTCGGCAAGCAGCCTCTCGGCGTTCTGTGCGTAGTAGCGAAAACCCTTGGCGCACTTGACCGCTTCGGCCTTGGCCGAAGCCAGCGTCTTACCCATCTCCAGGGTCATCATCTCCGCGGTCCGGTCCGCCTCGGCCTCCAGCAGGTCGGCGGTGGCGTTGGCCCACTGCGCGCGCTGGGCGAAGGTGGTGGAGCGGCGATAGTCCAGGAAGCGTTCGTGGGCCCGCGCGATCGCGGCCTGGACTTCGTCGTCGGTTGCCGGGGTGAAGGTCTTGACCGTCTCGCCGGTGGCCGGGTTGATCGTGGCGATGGGCACGCTGACTTCCTTCGCTAGCTGGTGGGTAGACGTTCGATACCCAGCCTGCCACTACTGTGGCGAGAAGGGAGGTGCCGAGTGAGCAAAGCCGCCGAGCTGATGGTCAAGTGCCTGGAAAACGAGGGTGTTTCCGTGGTCTTCGGGCTGCCCGGCGAGGAGAACATCCGCTTCGTGCAGGCGCTGGCCTCCTCGAACATCCGCTACGTGCTCACCCGCCACGAGCAGGCGGCGTCGTTCATGGCGGAGATGTACGGACGCGTCACCGGCCGGGCGGCGGTGGTGTCGGCCACGTTGGGCCCGGGTGCGATCAACATGCAGCTCGGCGTCGCCGATGCCACCACCAACAGCACACCGATGGTCGCGATCTCCGCGCAGGTGGGCCAGGGCCGTCAGTTCAAGGAGTCGCACCAGTACGTCGACCTGGTGTCGATGTTCGCGCCGATCACCCGGTGGGCCGCCGGCATCCCGACCGCGCGCGCCATCCCGGAGATGTTCCGCAAGGCGTTCAAGCTCGCCGAGGCCGAACGCCCGGCCGCGGTGTATCTGGCCGTGCCCGAGGACATAGACGCCGACGAAACCGACTACCCCGACCTGAAACCGTTGCCGCGCAACGTCGTCCGCGCCGAGGCGCCGGCGGCCCGTCAGGTCGCGCGTGCCGTCGACATCCTGCGCCAGGCCGAGCGACCGGTGGTGCTGGCCGGTCACGGCGCGGCCCGCGGCGACGCGACCGCGGCCCTGGTGCGGTTCTCCGAGGAATTCGGCATCCCGGTGGCCAACACCTTCCACGGCAAGGGCGTGATGCCCGACGACCACCCCAACAGCATCGGGACCATCGGGTTCATGCGGCACGACTACGTCAACTTCGGGTTCGACAACGCCGACGTCATCGTCGCGGTGGGCTACGAGCTGCAGGAATTCGACCCGGTCCGGATCAACCCGTCGTCCGACAAGAAGATCATCCACATCCATCGTTTTCCCGCCGAGGTCGACGCGCACTATCCCGTCGACGTCGGGATCGTCGGCGACATCAGCGCCTCCCTCGACGCGCTGACGGTGGCGCTCGCCGGGCACCGCTACCACGTCGACCCGGCGATACCGGGCTCGGGCCTGCTTGCCGACGAATTCACACGGGGACAACAGGATTCGCGCTACCCGCTGGCGCCGCAGCGAGTGGTCGCCGACACCCGCGCCGCGCTGGGCCGCAGCGACGTCGTCCTGGTCGACACCGGCGCCACCAAGATGTGGATGGCGCGGCTGTACCCGACGTTCGAGTGCAACACGTGCCTGGTCTCGAACGGCTTGTCCACCATGAGTTTTGCGCTGCCCGGCGCACTGGGCGTCAAGCTGGCCCGCCCCGAGTCGAAGGTGCTGGCCGTCGTGGGCGACGGCGCCTTCATGATGAGCTCACAGGAGATCGAGACCGCCGTTCGGGAAAAGATACCGCTGGTGGTGTTGATCTGGGAGGACGGCGGCTACGGCCTGATCGAGTGGAAGATGGACCTCGAACTCGGCGAGCACCACTACGTGCGGTTCTCCAACCCCGACATCGTCACCTACGCAAAAAGCTTCGGCGCCAAGGGATATCAGATCAACAGCGCCGACGAGCTGCTGCCGACGCTGAAGGCCGCGCTCGACGACGACGGCGTGTCGCTGATCAACTGTCCCGTCGACTACTCGGAGAACCTGCGGCTGACCGACCGGCTCGGCGAGCTGGACGAGACGCTGTAGCGGTGTGGCGGCACCTCGCGCCATCGACTGTGAGGCTACGGCGTTGAGCGTGCACTCACGGCGCGATCGGAGTCGAAACTTCGCCGTGGGTCCACGCTCGAAACCGTAGGCGCACAGTCAAAGCCGGCAATTACGAGGTTTCGGCTCGCACCGCCGCATGCGCCTGCGGGGTGATGGGATCGAGAATGTCGGCGTAGTCGTCGTCTTTGTCGACGAAGGCGGCGACGAACGGGCAGATCGCCACGATCCGTTTGCCCGCGGCGCGGGTATCGTCCAGCGCGGCGGCGATCAGCTTGCCGGCCAGGCCGCGACCGGTGAACTTCTTGTCGACCTCGGTGTGGTAGAAGATGCGCTGATTGCGGCTGTCGACATAGTCCGCAAGGCCGGCCGCCTCGCCCTCGGCGCTGATCTCGTAGCGGTTCTTCTCGCTGGCATTGGTGACGATCGGCTCGGCCACATCCGCGCTCTCCGGTTGCGCGCCGCGTCGTTTTCGCAGTCGCACGGGGCCTCCTAGATTTCGGTCGCGTGGAGGCGACGTTACCCGCTCAGCCGAGGACGGCCGGACCGAACCAGTGGCAGAGCAGCAGGGCAATCTCGACATCCAAGCGGTCGTCGGCGATTGGCCTGCCACGTCGTTCGATTGCCCGGTGGACGCGATACTTGATCGAATTGACGTGCAGGTGCACCTCTTCGGCCGCTGCCTTGTAGCTGGAGCCGGTGCGCAGGAACACGCGCAGCGTCTCGCGGAGCCGGGCGTCGCTATCCGAGGAGGAGGCCAGCGGGCCGAGCACCTCGCCAACCCAGGTGCGTGCCGCATCGAGGTTGGCCCCCAGCAGCGCCGCAATCGAGAGCTCGGGATCGCTGGCCGCGGTGACCCGGCGCGCGGTCGCACCCGATGCGATCGCAACACTGCGGGCGTCCGCCGCCTGCTGATGCGAACGGCGGAATCCCTCGACGCCCGGCAATGGGTTGCCGACCGCGACGTACACACCGTCGGCCGCCGCTCGAGCGAGCTCGCGAATCCGCGGCAACACGGTCGGCGCGGCATCGGCCGGCAGCGGAATCCACGCCCAGCCGGTCACCCGGTCCACGGCGATGAACAAGGAACCCTGCTGAGCGCCAACGGATTCGGCGAGATGGTGGACGAAGCGCTCCATCTGCGCGAGGTCGACGCGATTGTCCGATTCGCCCCACCAGACGACGACCGCAAGGTGAATTCGTCCGAGCTGATAGCGGATCGCGGTTGTCATCGCATCGACGTCGACCTCAGCGCCCGCGAGGATCTCGCGAACGCGCAGGGCACGTAGGCTGTTTCTGTTCTCGACCCAGCGCTCCCGCTCGTCCTGGTAGGTTTCGACCACCAGCTGCGAGATCCGGTCGATGTATGCGAACGAGACCGCCGCCATCCGCTCGTAGACATCCAGGCTGAGCTTCGGGTCCAGCTCCGCCGCGCGGATCTCGTCGAGCACAACTTCCAGCGCCGCGCGGTGGCCCAGCCGGTAAGCGCGCACCAACGCGTTTGCCGACACCTCGCGCTGCGCCAGGCGCCGGGCATACTCCAGTGCCGCGGCCGGCGGGTCTACCTGGTTGACGGGGATGTTGTAGCGAATCGTCGAGAAGAACGTGTCGACGTTCGTCGCGACCGTGTCTTCCAGCAATTGCAGCAATTGCGCGTCTCCGCGCAGCTCCGAGATCTCGGCGACCAGCAACGCCTGGATGCGTCGCGTGGTCTGATCCAGCTTGCCGTCCAGCCGGCCCGCAATGGTCGCCGCGGTCTTGGCAGTGAGCGTCGCCTCGGCGCGGCCTTCGTCCGCCATGAACCAACCGTAGTTCCAATCGCTTCGTGGTGGTTGTTTGGCTTCTGGAGCCAAGGTCCGGCGGGTATTTGGTCCGTTGCGGACGTCGCCGCGGCCAGGCGAGCTCCGTAGCGTTCAGCACGAACGGCACGCCGAATTGCTCGGCAAACGACTGAATTGAGTTCGAGCCGGGCTCGAGAAAACCCGAATTCCGCCTCGCTGAGAAATGAGAGAAGGATGTTTGTCATCATCGGACTTTTGACGTCGGCAAGGCCCAGTCGCCGGACCCCGCGCTATGCGGGCGCGACTGGGCCACGGCCACCGAGCGAAGCTCGTCGCCGAGCGTGACAATTTGATGGAATCCCTTATGACACACGAGTTTTAGACGTCGAAACTCCCGCAACCGCGTGACCCGACGCGGCCGCGATTTCCTTCCCAACCAGATCAAATCATTGACCCCAATGCATTTACCGTCAAGGAGTTGCGGCGCACACTGACTACAGCGGAGACCCCTCGATCGCATTTTTCGCCCGCACTATCCGAAAAACGAAGTAATTCAACACAAGTGCAAGGACACGCCATGACAACCATCGAGCACCGCGACCTGGACACCGTCGACCTCGCCGATTCCGCCGTGTGGGACGACGGGCCGCCATGGGAATTGTTCGCCCGAATGCAGCGCGAGGACCCGGTGCATTTCAGCGCGCAACGCAACCGGCCCCAGGAAGGCGGCTTCTGGGACATCACGACCCACGAGGACGTGCGTGCCGTCAGCCGTGACTACAAGACCTTCTCCTCCGAACGGCGCGGCATCTTCCATTGGGATGAGATCAGCGACGGCCTCGGGCTGGACATTCAGCGGCTGCAGATGATCTCGATGGACCCACCCCGCCACGACCGGCTCAAGGCGCTGGTGATCAAGGAGTTCACCCCGGAGGTTGTCGCCGAGCACACCGATCACGTCAACCAGATCATCAAGGGTGTGCTGGACACTGTGGCCGACAAAGACCGATTCGACTTGGTCGCCGATGTCGCGCGGCCCATCCCGGCCCGGGTGATCGGCTCACTGCTGGGCACACCACCGGAGGATGACGCCAAACTGGTGCACTGGACGAACGTGTTCACCGCGTTCGAAGACCCGGTGATCCGGCAGCAGTGGGATGATCCCATGGCGGTGATGGCGGAGATCCTTGAATACGTCAATGGCCGGATCGCTTTGGCGCGCAGCGGCGATGCGTCCATCAGCGGGAAGCTGCTGACCGCCATGATGGATGCCGAGGTTGAGGGCGAGAAGCTCAACGAGATGGAGATCGCGCTGTTCTTCGTCCTGCTGATGTCGGCGGGCAACGACTCGACCCGGGCAACCTACACCGCGACCATGATGGAGATACTCAGCAACCCGGAGCTGCGCCGACAGCTGCGGGAGAATCCCGAGCTGATTCCGGCGGCGGTCGAGGAGGGGCTGCGCTGCTATCCCGCATTCGCCTTCATGGCGCGCGGGGCGACCAAAGACACCGAGCTGCACGGCAAGCAGATCAAGGAAGGCGATCGTCTGCTGCTGTGGTACCTCGCGTCCAACCGCGACGAGACGGTGTTCCCAAATCCGCACACATTCGACATCACCCGTCCCAACCTCGCTGACACGCACCAGGCCTTCGGCGGGCGGGGACGTCACTTCTGCCTGGGCACCAACCTCGCCCGGCTGGAGCTGAGGCTGTGGATCCAGCAGACCCTGGAACGCTTCCCTGACCTCGCCCTGGACGGCGAGCCGACGCGGGTGCGGGCGCTGTTCCTCAACCAGTACAACTCGGTACCGGTGCGGAGAACATCGTGACAGCGACAGAACAGCCGACCCGGGCCAGGCCCGCCTACCGTGAGGTCGAGGTCGACGTCGAGGTTCGCCGCCGCGAGGCCGTCGCCGACGGCGTCGTCACGCTCACGCTCGCCGACCCGAGCGGCGCCGATCTGCCGGAGTGGGCGCCGGGCGCGCACATCGACCTGCTGCTGACACCGTCGCTGGTGCGCCAGTATTCGCTGTGCGGCGACACCGCGAACCGAGCCGAGTGGCAGGTCGGGGTCCTGCTCGACCCCAACAGCCGCGGCGGTTCCCAGTTCGTGCACGACAAGCTGCACGAGGGAACCTCGGTGCGGGTTCGCGGCCCCCGCAATCACTTTCCGCTCGTCGGGTCGCCGCGGTACCTATTCATCGCCGGCGGCATCGGCGTCACCCCGATGCTGCCGATGATCGCGGCGGCCGAGGCGGCGGGTGCGGACTGGCGGCTGCTCTACGGCGGCCGGGCGCGCTCGTCGATGGCCTTCGTCGACGACCTGGGGCGCCACGGCGACCGCGTCACCATCTGCGCGCGGGATGCCCAGAACGGGGCCAACTTCCGCGCGAACCTCGGCTCGGCGCTGGCCGAGCCGGGCGAGAACACGCTGGTGTACTGCTGCGGGCCCGAGGGGCTGCTGGGCGCGGTCGAGGACGCGTGCAAGGCCTGGCCCGAGGGCAGCCTGCACATCGAGCGGTTCTCGGCCAAGGCCCTCGACGAGCCGTCGCCCGGTGCGCTGGACACCTTCGAGGTGGAGTGCCAACGCTCCGGCATCACCCTGACCGTGCCGCCGGACAAGTCGATCTATGCGGCCTGCGAGGAGGCCGGCGTCGACGTGCTGGGCTCCTGCATGGAAGGGGTGTGCGGCACCTGCGAATGCGACGTGTTGGAGGGCGAGCCCGACCACCGCGACTCCGTGCTCAACGACGCCGAAAAGGCACGCAACGACGTGATGATGACCTGCGTTTCGCGGTCCCGCTCGGAAAGGTTGGTGCTCGACTTATGAGGTCCAACTACCCATTCAACTGCTGGTATGTGGCGGCGGCCAGTGACGAAATCGGCGATGGCCTGCTAGCGCGTCGGCTGCTCGACAAGCCGGTGCTGTTGTACCGGCGCGGCTCCGGGGACGTGGTGGCGATGGAGGACCGCTGCATCCACCGGGCCTACCCGCTGTCGGAGGGCCACCGCGACGGCGACCGCGTCGTCTGCGGCTACCACGGATTCGCCTACGACCCCGACGGCTGCCTGGCCCAGGTGCCGTCGCAGGAGAACGTACCGCCCGGCGCCCGAGTACGCACCTATCCCGTGCACGAGCAGTCGCCGTTCGTGTGGATCTGGCTCGGCGACCCGGGTGTGGCCGCGCTGCGCCCGCCACCGCGAGTGCCGTGGTACGCCGACGGGACGGGCTGGGGGAGCACCAGCGAGGTGCTGCGCGTCGAGGCGAATTACCTACTGCTGCATGAGCACTACCTCGACCTGACCGACGTGTTCGTGATGCATCCGGAGGTCGTGCCACCGGATATCGAGGTGCTGCCACAGCTCGACGAGGTCGAAGTCTCCGAACGGTCCGTCTCCTACTTCCGGGAGCTGCCGTGGAGCAGGCTCGCGCCGTGGGAGGCCGAAATCACCGGCCTTCCCGTCGAGACTGCCGGCAGCCGTCGTGAGGAGGGAACCTTCGTCTCCCCAGCACTACATGTCCAGCATTACGTCATCGCTCCCGAGTCCGGAAAAGACCACGAGCTCTTACGGATTCAAGGGTTCACCCCCGAATCGCCCGGGGCCACGCACGTCTTCCTTCAAATGGCCCGCAACTTCGCGCCCGACGACCAGCGGATCGCCGGGTTCATTCGCGCCATGTTCCACGAGTGGGCGATGCGGGATTCGGTTGTGCTGGAAACCATTCAGCGCCGTCTGGGTGAGGAAACCGTGCCGCGCCGCGACATCAACGTCAAGGCCGACCGCGCGGCGGTGCGGGCGCGGCGCATTGCGATGGAGATGGTCGACGAGGAAACCGGCCGCTTTGCGCTGAGTCGGATGCTGAGGGCGCCATTGCGAATTGGAGGTGTCGATGTCGACCGTTGAGGCGCTGGATCGACGCACGCCGGAAAGCCCTGCGCCCCATGCGCTGCCGGATCCCGGGGAGTCGGTGCCGCGGCTCGCACTGCCGACGGTCAGCGCCTTTGTCGTCGCGCTGACGGCGTTCATGGTGTCGACGGTCGGCTACATCCAGGGCTGGGTGCCCGCCTGGGTGACGATACCGGTCAACGCCGCGGTGACGTTCGTGATGTTCACCGTGGTGCACGACTCCATCCACTATGCGGTCAGCACCGCCCGTTGGGTGAACGGGCTGATCGGGCGGCTGGCGTGGTTGCTGGTGGTGCCGATCATTTCGTTCCCGACGTACGCGTTCATCCACATCGAGCACCATCGGCATTCCAACGACGATGCCAACGACCCGGACGCGTGGGCGTCGCACTCGAAGTGGTGGCAGATGCCGTTGCGGTGGCCGTTCCCCGAGTTGCTGTACGGCGGGTTCATCCTTCGCACGCTGCGGCGCCGGCCGAAACCCGAGGTTGCCGAGACGCTTTCGCTGCTGACGCTGAGCGTGGCCGGTCTGGTCGTCGCGATCGTCACCGGCCACATCTGGACGCTCGCGGTCGTCTTCCTCATCCCGCAACGCATCGGACTCGTCGTCCTGGTGTGGTGGTTCGACTGGCTGCCGCATCACGGGCTGGCCGACACCCAGCGCTCCAACCGCTACCGGGCGACCCGGGCGCGGGTCGGGATGGAGTGGCTGTACACGCCGCTGATGCTGTCGCAGAACTATCACCTGGTGCACCATCTGCACCCGTCGGTGCCGTTCTACCGGTATGTGAAGACCTGGCGGCGCAACGAGGAGGCCTACCTGGAGCGCGAAGCCGCGATCTCCACGGTGTTCGGTCAGCAGCTGAACCCCGACGAGTACCGGGAATGGAAGGAGCTCAACCGCAAGCTAGGTCGTGTGGTTCCAGTGCACATGCCGGCCCGGTCGAGCGCCACCCACGCGGTGCGGCACCGGATCCCGGTCGCCTCGGTGGATCCCATCACCGAGGACAGCACGCTGGTAACGTTCGCGGTGCCCGAGGCGCTGCGCGACGAGTTCCGTTTCGAGCCGGGTCAGCACGTGACGGTGTGCACCGACCTCGGCGGCGAGGATGTGCGGCGCAACTACTCGATCTGCGCGCCGGCGACGCGGGCCCAGCTGCGCATCGCGGTCAAACACATTCCGGGCGGCGCCTTTTCGGGGTTTGTGGCCGATCGATTGAGGGCCGGCGACGTCCTCGAGTTGATGACTCCGACGGGGCGGTTCGGCACCCCGTTGAATCCGCTGGCGCGAAAGCACTATGTGGGCATTGCGGCCGGCAGTGGGATCACCCCGGTGCTGTCAATCCTGGAGACGGTGCTGGAGATCGAGACCGAGAGCCGGTTCACGCTGATCTACGGCAACCACACCAAAGAGTCAACGATGTTCCGGCACGATCTGGCCCGGCTGGAGTCGCGCTACTCCGACCGGTTGGAGATCCTGCACGTGTTGTCCAGCGAGCCGCTGCACACCCCGGAGTTGCGCGGCCGGATCGACGAGGAAAGGCTCACCCGGTGGCTGCGCACCAGCCTGAGGCCGACAACCGTTGACGAGTGGTTCCTGTGCGGCCCGATGGGCATGAGCACCGCCGCGCGCGGCGCGCTGATCGCGCGCGGTGTCCACGAAGAGCGCATTCACCTGGAGCTGTTCACCGGCTACCCGAAGGGCACCACACCGAAGCGCGGATATGACGCCGCCACGGTGACCTTCCGGCTTTCCGGGCGCGATCAGACCTTCGACCTCACCCCCGGTGATTCGATCCTCGAGGGCGCGCTGCAGGTGTGCAGCGACGCGCCGTACTCGTGCATGGGCGGCGCCTGCGGCACGTGCCGGGCGAAGTTGCTCGACGGCACCGTCGAAATGGATCAGAACTTCGCGCTCGGCCGGGCCGAGCTGGACGCCGGCTACATCCTGACCTGCCAGTCACACCCCACCAGCCCCACCGTGTCCGTCGACTACGACGCCTAGGAGACCACGATGACGTCCACCGCACCGAAGGCACCGCAGGCGCCCAACGAAACGTTCATGCGCTACGCGCAGAACCCGATCTGGAACTTCCTGTGCGACCACTACTTTCGGCTGGAGATAGACGGCTGGCACCGGATTCCCGAGGAGCCGTCGTTGCTGATCGGCATCCACTCCGGTGGTGCGCTGACGATGGACGCCTGGACGCTGGTGCATTCCTGGCACCGCCATTTCGACGGTCGGCGCGTCCTGCACGGCATCGCCCACGACGTGCTGATGGGCGCGCCGCTGCTGGGCGACTACTTTCGCGCCGTCGGGGTGATCCCGGCCTCGCGTCAGGGCGTGACCGCCGCCCTGGCGGCCGGCCACGACGTGGTCGTCTGGCCGGGCGGCGAACAGGACTCGATGCGCAACTGGCGCCATCGCGACAAGGCAATGCTGTTCGGCCGCAAGGGCTTCGTCCGCCAGGCGATTCGTTCGGGCGTGCCGATCGTCCCGGTCGCGACGGTAGGCGGCCACGACACCGTGTTCGTGCTCTCCGAGGGCCGCTTCCTGGCCCGCTGGACCGGGCTCGGAAAGCGGCTGCGCGGCGCGACCATGCCGATCATCGCGGGCTTCCCGTTCCCGTTGGCCGTCGAGGTGCTGCCCGCGCACCTGCCGCTGCCGGCGAAGATCCGCACCGAGTTTCTGGATCCGATCCGGGTCGACACCGACCCGGCCCGCGCCGACGACGCCGCCTACATCGACAAGGTGTACGACGAGGTCCAGGGCGCGATCCAGGACGGCATGGACCGGTTGGCCAAGCGTCGCAGCTTCCCGGTCTTCGGATGATCGGCGACCGGGAGGCACGATGACCATGACGACTGTCGAAGCACGCTCCGTTCTGCTCAAGGAATTGGCGAGTCGGGTGGAGGCCGCCGACGGCGCCAAGCGCCTGGAGGTAGCCAACGCGATGACGGGCCGCCCGCTCGGGGACGTCCCCCGCTGCACGGTCGACGGCGTGGCCGAAGCCGCGCAGCGCGCCCGCGCGGCACAGCCGGCCTGGGCCGCGCGTCCGGTCAAGGAACGCGCGGCCGTGTTGCTGCGCTTCCACGATCTGGTGCTGCAACATCAGGATGAGGTTCTCGATCTCATCCAGCTCGAGAACGGCAAGGCGCGCCGGCACGCGTTCGAAGAGGTCCTCGACGTCTGCCTGACCGCCCGCTACTACGCGAACACCGCGGCCGACTACCTGAGCCCCAAGCGGCGCCAGGGCGTGCAGCTGATGCTCACCAAGGTGAGCGAACTCCATCACCCCAAGGGCGTCGTCGGCATCATCTCGCCGTGGAACTATCCGCTGACGCTGGGCATCAGCGACGCCCTCCCGGCGATCGTCGCCGGCAACGCGGTGCTGACCAAACCCGATCAGCAGACACCGTTTTCGGCGCTGTGGGCGGTCCGGCTGCTCGAGGAGGCGGGCATGCCGGCCGGTGTGGTGCAGGTCGTCACCGGGTCCGGCTCCGAGCTGGGCACGTCGATCATCGAGGCGTCCGACTATCTGATGTTCACCGGTTCCACCGCGGTGGGCCGCACCGTCGCCGCGCAGGCGGGCGAGCGGCTCATCGACTGCTCGATGGAGCTGGGCGGCAAGAACGCGCTGCTGGTGCTCGACGACGCCGACGTGCGCAAGACGGTGTCCGGCGCGCTGCGGGCGGCGTTCTCCAACGCCGGGCAGCTGTGCATCTCGGTCGAACGCATCTACGTGCCCGGTGCCCTGTGGGACGAGTTCACCACGCGCTATGCGGAGGCCGCCAAGGCGCTGAAACTCTCTGCGGCGCTGGACTATTCGGCCGACATGGGTTCGCTGATCTCCGACAAGCAACTCAAGACGGTCGCCGAGCACGTCGACGACGCGGTGGCCAAGGGCGCCACCGTGTTGGCGGGCGGCAAGCCGCGGCCCGACATCGGCCCGCACTTCTACGAGCCCACCATCCTCACCGGGGTGCGCGAGGGCATGACCGCATTCGCCAACGAGACCTTCGGGCCCGTCGTCTCGCTCTACCGCGTGGACAGCGAGGATGAGGCCATCGAGAAGGCCAACGACAGCGACTACGGCCTGAACTTCAGCGTCTGGACCTCCAACCCGAAGCGCGGCCAGCGGGTCGCCGCCCGCCTGCAGGCCGGCACCGTCAACGTCAACGAGGCCTACGCGGCCGCCTGGGGATCGGTCGACGCCCCGATGGGCGGCATGAAGGCCTCCGGCCTCGGCCGCCGCCACGGCGAACACGGCATCCTCAAATACACCGAGTCCCAGACGATTGCCACCGAGCGCCTGCTGCCCGTCGGCGCGCCGACGTGGCTCAACCCCGGCCGCTACGCGCGGATCATGACCACCGGGCTGCGCGCCCTCAAGCGGACGCCCGGCGTCAAATAGGAGAACTGATGTCTGAACAATTCGACTACGACGTCGTGGTGATCGGGTCGGGCTTCGGCGGCAGCGTCACGGCATTACGGCTGACGGAGAAGGGGTACCGCGTCGGCGTGCTCGAGGCGGGCCGGCGTTTCACCGACGACCAGTTCGCGAAAACCAGTTGGGATGTGCGCAATTTCGTGTGGGCGCCCAAACTGGGCTGCTTCGGGATCCAGCGCATCCACCTGCTGCGGGACTGCGTGATCCTGGCCGGCGCCGGAGTCGGCGGCGGATCGTTGAACTACGCCAACACCCTGTACAAGCCCCCCGCGCCGTTCTTCAACGATCCGCAGTGGAAGCACATCACCGACTGGGAGGACGAGCTGACGCCCCACTACGAGCAGGCCCAGCGCATGCTCGGTGTGGTGCGCAACCCGCACATGACCCCGGCCGACGAGATCATCAAGTCGATCGCCGAGGACATGGGGGTCGGTGACACATTCATCCAGACACCGGTCGGCGTGTTCTTCGGCGAGCCCGGAAAAACCGTTGCCGACCCGTTCTTCGGCGGCGCCGGGCCTGCGCGCACCGGCTGCATCGAATGCGGCAACTGCATGGTGGGCTGCCGGTACGGCGCCAAGAACACGCTGGTGAAGAACTATCTCGGCCTCGCCGAACGCGCCGGTGCCACTGTCCATCCGTTGACCACCGTCACGTCGCTGCAACAGCGTTCCGACGGAGCGTGGAACGTCGACACCGTGCGCACGGGCGCGGTGCTGCGCAAGAAACGCCGAACCTTCACCGCGCCGTACGTGGTGCTGGCCGCCGGCACCTGGGGCACGCAGAACCTGCTGCACAAGATGAAGGCCACCGGCACGCTGCCCAACCTGTCCGACCGGCTCGGCGCGCTCACCCGTACCAACTCCGAATCCATCCTGGGCGCAACGAAATACAGGGTCGACCCCGCCCTGGACCTGACCCACGGCGTCGCAATCACCTCCTCGATCCACCCCACCGGCGACACCCACATCGAGCCGGTGCGCTACGGCAAGGGCTCCAATCTGATGGGCATGCTGCAGACCCTGATGACCGACGGCGGTGGCCGCTGGCCGCGCTGGCTGAAGTTCCTCGCCGTGGCCGCGAAGAACCCGGCGGCGCTGCTGCGCGTGCTGACCGTGAAGACCTGGAGCGAGCGCACGGTCATCACCCTGGTGATGCAGCACCTGGACAACTCGATCACCACGTTCACCAAGCGGGGACTGCGCGGGCGGCACCTGTCGAGCCGGCAAGGCCACGGCCAGCCCAACCCGACGTGGATCCCGGTGGGCAACGAGGCGACCCGCAGGATCGCCGAGAAGATCCACGGCGTGGCCGCCGGAAGCTGGGGTGAACTGTTCAACATCCCGATGACCGCACATTTCCTCGGCGGCTGCGTCATCGGCGCGGACCCCGAACACGGTGTCATCGACCCCTACCACCGGGTTTACGGCTACCCGACCCTCAGTGTCGTCGACGGCTCGGCGGTCTCGGCGAACCTGGGGGTGAACCCGGCACTGACGATCACCACGCAGGCCGAACGGGCCGCGGCGATGTGGCCGAACAAGGGCGAGCAGGACCAGCGGCCGGAGCAGGGTCAGGGCTACCGTCGGGTACGGCCGATCGCCCCGAACAATCCCGTGGTGCCGGAAGGCGCGCCGGGCGCATTGCGGCTCCCGGTCGTCGAGATCCGCGAGACGGCCGCCCGCGCACCGCAGACACCGGGTGCTGGAGTCGCCTGATGCGCCGGCTTGCCGGCGAGTGTGTACTCACGGCTTTCATTGTGTACTCACGGCGTGATCCAGAGCCGAAATCGCGCCGTGGATGCACAATCAAATCCCTGGGTTCACACTCAAAACCGTAGGCGCACAGTCAAATTGCCAGCTCGCGGGCCAGTCGGCTAGCCGTGATCCTGCGGGGTCAGTCTATGCAGCGTAAAGGGGCCGGCGTAGCGGCCGATCAGGGTGCGGTGCCACCAGGCCCGGTCGCGGCGCAGCTCGGCCGGGGTGGTGAAGCGGTATTCGTAGAGCAGCGCCCGCACGTACCGCGGCGGTGAATCCGGGAAGGGGTTGTGCCGCAACAAGCGCAGCGTGGGCGGATCGTTGCGCAGCAACCGCTGCAGAAGCGGGCCCAGCCAGGGTTGCGCGTAGCCCGGCGAGATCGCGGCGAACCACATCAGCCAGTCCAGCCGCAGATGGTAGGGCGCCCACTGGCGCGGCAGCCGACGCACGGCGCCGGGCTTTCCCTTGAAATCGTATTCCCGCCAAACCGTCTGGGCGGTGATCTGGGGTTCGTCGGTGCCTTCGATCACCACCTCGCGCCTGACGCGGCCGATGCTGCCGAACGCACCGTAGGTGTTCACCAAGTGAAATGGGTTGAACGACATGTTCATTCGCTGATTCGGCGACAGCATGTTGCGCACCGGCCAGTAGGTCATGAACACCACCGCCACGGTGAAGGCGATGACCAGCCCGGCGAACCACGGCGGCGGCGCCGCCAGCGCCGGATGCGCGGGTATCGGCAGCACCGCCCCCGCCGACGAGTCGTCGATGGCGCTGAACGCCAGGACGATCGTCACCCAGTTCAGCCACGCGAAGTTGCCCGACGCCACCAGCCAGAGCTGGGTGACCACGACGATCGCCGCGGCGACGCTGGCCACCGGCTGCGGCGCGAACAACCCGAACGGCACCACCAGCTGGGCGAAATGGTTGCCGGCCACCTCGATCCGGTGCAGCGGCTTGGGCAGGCGATGGAAGAACCAACTCAACGGCCCCGGCATCGGCTGGGTTTCGTGGTGGTAGTACAGGCAGGTCAGGTCGCGCCAGCACGGATCGCCGCGCATCTTGATCAGCCCGGCGCCGAACTCGACCCGGAAGAGCAGCAGGCGCGCCATCCACAGCGTCAGGATCGGGGGCGCGACACGGTCGTTGCCGAGAAAGATCGCCAGGAACCCGGTCTCCAGCAGCAGCGATTCCCAGCCGAACGAGTACCACGCCTGCCCGACGTTGACGATCGACAGGTAGAGCGCCCACAGAGTCAGCCAGATCAGCATTGCCAGCCACAGCGGCGCCAGGTCGCCCACGCCGGCGACGACGGCGGCCGCCAGCGCCGCGCCGGACCACGAGACGCCGGCGAACAACCGGTCGGAGTAGCGCAGGTGGAAGATGCTCGGCATTCGCCAGAAGCTCTGCCCGGCCAAAAACCGGGGCACCGGCAGGATTCCGTGTTCGCCGATGAGCGCGCGGAACTGCAGGGCGGCCGCGAGGAACGCGATCAGGTACAGGGCCGCCACGCCGCGTTCGAGCACCAGCCGGCCCAGCCAGTAATCGGGCGCGGACATCCATCCCATGGCCGTAACTCCTCGGACGCTGGCGATTACACCAACCCGCGTATCCAGTCAACCAGCGGGTAGACGCGTAGCCAACTCCCTCGGTGTCATTCGTCTTCACGCGGGCGCGCCCGCTCGGGCATGACCACGACCGAGGCCGCGAGCGCGCCAAGCGAAATCAGCGCCAGCAGTTGCACATTCGCGGAATGACCGGCGTAACCGTCGACCGAGCGCCAGGGATGCCGGGACAGCTCGGCCCCCGCCAGGATCAGCCCGCCGGCGCTCAGCGCGACACTAACTGCTTCCCGCCATCGCGGCCGGCCGCGCAGCGCGTAGCGCAGACCGAGGGCCGCAAACGCCACGGTGAACCCGGCCACCCCGGCGATCACCGTCCCCACCGCCAGCACCGCGACCCCGGCCCACGGTCCGGGCGGCCAGGGCGCGGCGGGCGGGTCGTCCGAGGACCCGCGCCGGGTGCGCCACAGCGCGAGCAGGGCCAGCAGCGGCAGCAGCGCCAGCCCCACCGCGAGCCCGGTCCGGTACAGCGAGTTGGTGGCGAAGGTCAGGGTGATGGTGCCGGGGTCGCCCGCCGGCACCACCCAGCCCTGCTGCCACCCGTTGACGGCGACGGGCGTCAACCGGGTGCCGTTTCCGGTGCGCGCCACCCAGCCGGGGTTGATGCTCTCCGGAATGACCAGCACCCGCGGCGTGGCCGACGCGGGGGCCCGCACCTCGCGCCGGTCGGGGCCCCACGCCCCGATCACGGCCCGCGAAGCGCCGGCGCCGCCGGGCAATTCGGCGGCTCCCGGTGTTGTCAGCTGGGCGCCGTCCACGACGAACTGGGCGCCGGGGCTGATCAGCAGCTCCTGCTGCCCCGCGGGCAGCGCGATCGGGTCGCGGTCGCACGGTCGCGCCTCGACCGGTTCGCCGTCGAGCAGCGCGCCCACCGTCGTGCGGATCGCGGTGTGCACGAATCGGCCCGCGACCGCGATGACCGGGCCGTGCTCACAGCCGACCGTGACCTCGCGGGAGCGGTTGCGGGCGGCGTCGGCGGGCGCGATCGGGCGGCCGTCGGCGCCGAGGGCCGCGACCTCGGCCAGCCCCGGCGGCTTGAGCTGGTCGAAGCCCAGCGCGTTGCGGTCGATGACGTCCTCCCAGTCCAGCAGGCTGACGGTGACGGTGTCGGTGACCCGCGGCTGCAGCGACAGGGTCTGCGGCTCGCCAGGCCTCAACTTCCGGACCTGCGGGCCGTCGCCCAGGTTGACGGCGACCACCGTCGGGTGCGCGGGCAGCGCCGAGCGTCCGGGATCCAGGCGCAGCCCGGCGACCTCGGTGGGCCGCGGCAGGGTCAGCGTCAGCGTCGGCGGGGACTTGTGCTGCACCACCCGCTGCGGCGCCGTCCACGCGGTGGCCGGGTCGCCGTCGGCGGCCGCGTACGCCGAGCCGGGGACGTCCACCCCGTCGGAATCCCCTTGGGCGCGTGTGGTATTCGGCTCGGCGATCAGGTCGGCCAGCTTCGGGCCCTGCCGCGGCCGCACCCAAAGTGTCGGGGTCACCGACACCGGGGAGGGAACGGTCAGGGTGCGGCTGAAGTTGACCGGCTCCTCGGGCGCCAGCGCCATCGACGGGGCGCAGCGCACGCCGCCGTCGGGTGCCGGCGCGCAGCCCGGCCGGCCGAGCAGTTCCGAGCCGAGGTCCCAGCCCGCGACCGCCGAGCCCGGCGGCGGCCCGGGCACCAGCGCGGTGTGCCGCAGGCTGACCGGGTGGGCGAACCCCGACGCGTCGTACTGCGTGATCGCCAGGTCGGTGATGCCGAACTGGACACCGGCCGACCCGTCGTCGGTGCCGGCGGCGGTGATCCGCACCCACGGGGTTTCCCCGTACGGCAGGGCCGCGGCCAGCGGCTTGCCGGGCTCGTCGAACCGCAGCGTGGTGCTGCCGTTGGCCGTCTCGATCAGGATGCGGCGGATCTGGGCGCCGACGGCGGTGGCGCTGGGTGTGAGGGTGATGGCGGCGTTGGTCACCGGGTGGTCGAAATCCACCTGCAGCCACTGCCCGACGGCCGCCTGCAGGGCGTTGGACACCCACGCGGTCGCCGAGTCGCCGTCGATCGCCGCGGCGGGGGAGGCCGCCGGCGCGACGTCGGGCATCGCGGTGGAATCCGACGACGAGCTGGACACGGTGATGCGCCCGCCCGTCCAGCCGCCGAAGACGGTGTCGGCGCCCGGCACCGGGTAGTCGGGCACCCGGTTGTAGGTGTGCCGCGCGTCGCCGGCCGCCCGGATCGCCGACGAGTGCTGGTCCACCCGGCCGTAGTCGGTCTCGCGCGCCACCGGGGTGTCGGTGACGGTGACGGCGGGCGCCGCCAGGCCCGCGCCGCGGGCGTCGGCGGTCAGCAGCGCCGGCCCAAGCGGGGGTTGGCCCAGCAGCCGGCGCCGCTCGTCGAGGCGCAGCAGCACCTCGGGGCCGCCGTCGACCCGGGCCAGCCGATCGGCGTCGACGAAGTAGGGCGCGCCGGGCTCGCCGGCAACATCGACGCGGTAAATCTCCACCGCCGGGTAGCGCGGCCGCAGCCCGCTGTCGGCGACGAAGCCGGCCACCGCGCCGGGCCCCACCGGCGCGCCGAACTGGGCCACCTTCCCCAGTCGCGGCGACCCGTCGATCGCGCGGTGCACCAGGATCGGGCGCGCCGAGCGCGACGTGTCGGGGTCCAGGTCGTTGCGCAGCACCACATACGAAATGCCTTGGCGGGCAAGGGTATCGGCCAGGCCCGCCGACGGGCGCCCGGCCGCGATCAGGCGCTGCACCGAATCCAGCGCCCGAATGGTCTGCGGCGGGGTCAACGGGATGGAGTCGCGCACCCCCCACGGGCCCGTACCGAGCACCTGCAGCGGCTCGTCGTGGCTGGTGCCCCACAGCTGGGTGGCGAACGGCGCCCCGGGAACCACCAGCACCCGCCCTGTGTTGTGCTCGCCGAGCCAGTCGGCGGCCTCGTGCCAGTACCGGGGTATCGCGTCGAACGTGCCCGGCGGGGCCAGCCGACCGGTCCACGCCAGCGACGTGCTGACCGTCAGCGCGGTCAGGATCACCACCGTCGCCGCGACCCGCTTGTCGCGCTCGGGGTGGGCGAATGCGGGCAGCCACACCGACACCGGCACCCAACCGGGCAGCGGCACCCGGCCCAGCAGCTGCGCGATGCCCAGCGCGATCGGGATCCGGACCACCGAGTCCAGCTTGTGCACGTTGCGCAGCGGCGCCCCGGCGGCGTCCAGGAACGCCTGAACCTGGTGGGCCAGCGGCGAGCCCAGCCCGCCGCTGTAGCCGACGGCCATCAGCGCCACGCCCACCAACAGCATCGTCACCAGCCGTCCCCGCGCCGGCATCGCGCGCCCGGCCAGCCCGGCCAGCCCCGCCGCCGCCACCAGGCAGGTGCCCAGGATGGCCGCCGACCCGGTCACCAGCGGAGCGCCCGCGGTGGCGCTCGGCGCCACGAACGGGGTCCAGCTCTCGGTGCCGCGCAGCATCTCCACCAGCGACGACCATTGCGTCGTCACGCCCGAGGACTCGATGAAGTCCAGGAACGGCGGGCTGACGCTGCGCAGCGAGCCCAGCGCCACCACCCACCACAGCGTCGCCAGGCACAGGGCCAAAAGCCACCACGCCGTGTAGCGCCACCACAACCGGTTCGGCCGGTGGCAGGCCCACCAGATCAGCGCGGGCAGGCAGCCGGCCAGCGTCGCGATCGCGTTGACCGCGCCCATCAGCGCGACGGCCAGCCCCGCCTGGCCGGCCAGCGCCCGCACCGAGCGGCCAGCCGACCCCCGCAGCGCCAGGATGGTGGGCAGCAACACCCACGGCGCCAGCATCATCGGCAGGGTTTCCGACGAGATCGAGCCGAGCGTGGTCAGCACACGCGGCGACAGCGCGAACGCCACCGCGCCGATGACGCGCGACGACGGGCTGCCGATCCCCAGCGCCTCCGCGACCCGCAACAGCCCCCAGAAGCCGACCGTCAGCAGCAGCGCCCACCACAGGCGCTGGGTCACCCAACCGGGCAGCCCCAGAAAATGCCCGAGCAGAAAGAAGGTGCCGTGCGGAAACAGATAGCCGTAGGCCTGGTTCTGCGCCTGGCCGAACGGCAGGTCGCTGTTCCACAGGTTGGTCGCCCGGGCCAGGAAGCGCAGCGGGTTGGCGGTGAGGTCG
This sequence comes from Mycobacterium sp. NGS26, assembly GCF_059813025.1. NCBI lineage: Bacteria > Bacillati > Actinomycetota > Actinomycetes > Mycobacteriales > Mycobacteriaceae > Mycobacterium > Mycobacterium sp. NGS26. The sequence continues at coordinate 10,660 of NZ_JCALDU010000004.1, read as the reverse complement.
AGCTTGGTGTCGGGCGACACCTGCCCGGGGGACTGGGCGAACGTCAGCGCCAGGGCGATCGCGGCCACCAGCGGCAACCACCGGCGGGATAGCGCCGGCGAGCCCGACGCGGGATCCGCGAGCTCCGCGCGCGCCGACCCCGCCGTCGCGGAGTCCGATGGCGGCGACCCGCTGCGCCCGGCTTCGCCGCGCTTGCGATCGCCGCTAGCTACGGTTGCCGTACTCGACCCGGTTGAGCACTGACGACTGCGGATCGCCCCCGGGTAGTGGCGGTTTCGTGTCCTGCTGCACCATCAGCGTGATCCCGAAGATCGCGGCCGCGCCCAGCAACAGACCAACCACGACGCTCGCGGCGGCGGGCGCGATGATCCGGTTCATCGATGGCTCCTTGATTCGCGGTCGTGACGGCAGACAACCCAACGTCAACCTAGCAGAAGGGCGCCGCCGGCCCGGCCCGCGCTCAGGGCCAGCGCAGGCAGTGCCCGTGCCAGCAGCGGTCGCCGTACTGCACCGGGTATGGCCGAAGCGGTGTCGACACGACGGGCGCCGGTGCCGCCCGGTGATCCTGAACCGCGAGCGTGACGCCGACGGTCGCGACGGCGCCGATCGACAGGCCCGCCGCGATGCTGGCCGCGGCGGCCAGCGTGAACCCGGTCATCGCCGGCTCCTCCCTGCCAGGCAAACGGCCTCACCGGCCCCCGATCGGAACGCTACCGTCGGCGCCCCCTGGAGGGCGGGACGAAACGCCCGTCGTGACAACATGTCCCGATGGCTTTCCCCCGGATCCTGGCCGTGCTGGCCGTCGCGTCGCTGCTGGCGGCCTGCGGCCACGACACCGCCCGGCACCCCTCGTCGACGGTCAGCAAGCCGGCGGCCGCGCCCGCGCCCCCGGTGTGCGGCGACCCGACGAGCATGCCGAAGGCGCTGTCGACCCGCGACAAGCTGGCGCAGCTGCTGATGGTGGGCGTCAAGAACGCCGACGACGCCCGCGCCGTCGTCAACGGTCACCACGTCGGCGGGATCTTCATCGGCAGCTGGACCGACCTGTCGATCTTCAAGGGCCCGCTGGCCGACATCGCGGGCAAGGCCGGCCCGCTGCCGCTGGCGGTCAGCGTCGACGAGGAGGGCGGCCGGGTCTCGAGGCTGAAGTCGCTGATCGGGCCGGCGCCGTCGGCCCGGGAGCTGGCCCAGACCCAGACCGTGGCCCAGGTCCACGACCTGGCGCTGCAGCGCGGCAAGAAGATGCACGACCTGGGGATCACCGTCGACTTCGCCCCCGACGTCGACGTCAGCGACGAGCCCGACGACGCCGTGATCGGCAACCGCTCGTTCGGCAACGATCCGGCCCAGGTCACCGCCTACGCCGACGCCTACGCGCGGGGCCTGCGGGAGGCCGGGCTGCTGCCGGTGCTCAAGCATTTCCCCGGCCACGGGCACGGCTCGGGTGACTCGCACACTGGTGGGGTCGTCACGCCGCCGCTGAGCGAGCTGCAAAGCGTGGACCTGGTGCCGTACCGCACGCTGGTGGCCGCGAGCCCGGTGGCCGTGATGGTGGGCCACCTGCAGGTTCCCGGCCTGACCGGCGACCAGCCGGCCAGCCTGAGCCGCCCGGCGGTGCAGTTGCTGCGCGACGGCATCGGCTACGGGGCGCCGCCCTTCGACGGCCCGGTGTTCAGCGACGACCTGTCTTCCATGGCCGCGATCTCCGACCGGTTCGGCGTGTCCGAGGCGGTGCTGCGCAGCCTGCAGGCCGGCACCGACATCGCGCTGTGGGTCACCACCGACGAGGTGCCCGCGGTCCTGGACCGGCTCGAAAAGGCCGTTGCCGCAAACGAATTGGCGATGACGGCGGTGGACCAGTCGGTGGTGCGGGTGGCGACGATGAAGGGGGCCAATCGGGCGTGTGGACACTGACCCGCCGTCGCGTCGTTACTCTGGAGTCAGATAGCTAGAGAGGCGAGGTCATGGCGGGTGGTACCAAGCGATTACCGCGTGCCGTGCGCGAACAGCAGATGCTCGACGCCGCCGTGCAGATGTTCTCGGTCAACGGCTACCACGAGACTTCGATGGACGCCATCGCCGCCGAGGCGCAGATCTCCAAGCCGATGCTCTACCTGTACTACGGCTCCAAGGAGGACCTGTTCGGCGCGTGCCTGAACCGCGAGCTGAGCCGGTTCATCGAAGCGGTGCGCGCCGACATCGACTTCACCCAGAACCCAAGGGACTTGCTGCGCAACACGATCGGGTCGTTCCTGCGCTACATCGACGCCAACCGGGCGTCGTGGATCGTGATGTACACCCAGGCCATCAGCTCGCAGGCGTTCGCGCACACCGTGCGCGAGGGGCGCGAGCAGATCATCGAGCTGGTGGCCGGGCTGGTGCGGGCCGGCAGTCGCGTCCCGCGGGCCGACGCCGACTACCAGATGATGGCGGTGGCGCTGGTGGGCGCGGGCGAGGCGATGGCCACCCGGCTGTCCACCGGCGATATCGACGTCGACGAGGCGACCGAGCTGATGATCGACCTGTTCTGGCACGGCCTGCGCGGAGCTCCCGAGGACCGCGAGGCCGCGGCCGAGGCGGGCGGGGACCGCGCGCCGATTCGCCGCAGCCCGAAGCACGCCGGCTAGAGAGCGCGGACCGTGCCGGTCAGGTGCGGGTATCCCTTGGCGATGTTGCGCAACGACAGATCCCAGCCGCCGTCGTCGCCCCTGTCGATGTAGAGCCCCGTGGTGGCGGGCAGCAGCACCGGCTTGCCGAACCGCACCGTATACGTGACCGCGTCGGGAAACCTGGCCTCGATGTTGGCCAATACCGCTGCGGCGGTGAACATCCCGTGCGCGATCACCGTCGGGAATCCGAACAGCCTGGCGGCGATCGGGTTGGTGTGGATCGGGTTGTGGTCCCCGCCGACGGCGGCGTAGCGCCGGATCTGAGCGGGGGTGATCCGCAGCACCGTGCTGGGCGGCGGCAGCTTGGGCTGCTTCTGCGGCGGCGGCTTGGGCTCGTCGGACAGGCTGGTGCGCTGCTGATGCAGGAAGGTCGTCACCTGGTGCCACGCGGTCTCGTTGCCGACGCTGACGTCGGTCACCAGGTCCACCAGCAGGCCCTTGCGGTGCTCGCGCAGGTTTTCGGCATGCACCCGCACGCCGACGGTGTCGGTGACCGCGATCGGCCGGTACTGCGTGATCCGGTTCTCGGTGTGCACCGATCCCATTGCGGGGAAGGGAAAGTCGAACCCGGTCACCAGCGACATCACGGCGGGAAAGCTCAGCGTGAACGGGTAGGTCAGCGGCACGTTGTTGCCGTAGCGCAGGCCGGTGACCCCGGCGTACTCGGCCACGTTGGTCTGGTCGATCGGTAGTTCCTCGACGGTCACCCTGCGGCTGGGCAACTGGTCGGAGCGGGGCACCAACGGTAACGCCCCGGCCGCGGCGCGCAGCATGTTTCGCAGGCCGCTCGGCTGGTTCATCTCATTCCCTCCGAACTCATGCTTGCTATGCGCCCAGCATGGCCTGGCCACAGACCCGAATCACGTTGCCGGTCACCGCGTTTGACGCCGGGCTGGCGAAGTAGGCGATGGTCTCGGCGACGTCGACGGGCTGCCCGCCCTGCAGCAGCGAGTTCATCCGGCGGCCCACCTCGCGGGTGGCCAGCGGGATGGCGGCGGTCATCTGGGTTTCGATGAATCCCGGTGCGACGGCGTTGATCGTGATGCCCTTGTCGTAGAGCCCCGGCGCCAGCGCCTGGGTGAGCCCGATCATCCCGGCCTTCGTGGTCGCGTAGTTCGTCTGCCCGCGGTTGCCCGCGATGCCGGCCATCGACGACAGGCCGACCACCCGGCCCCCGTCGCCGATGCTGCCGTTGCCGATCAGCCCCTCGGTAAGCCGTTGCGGGGCAAGAAGATTGACGGCCAGGACGGCGTCCCACCGGGCATCGTCCATGTTGGCCAGCAGCTTGTCGCGGGTGATGCCGGCGTTGTTGACCAGGATGTCGGCGTGGCCCGCGTAGTGGTCGCGCAGGTGCTCGGTGATGGTGTCGACGGCGTCGTCGGCGGTGACGTCGAGCCACAGCGGGGTGCCCCCGACCCGGCTGGCGGTTTCGGCCAGCGCCTCGGCGGCGGACTCCACGTCGATCCCGATCACGCGGGCGCCGTCGCGGGCGAACACCTCGGCGATCGTCGCGCCGATCCCGCGGGCCGCGCCGGTGACGATCGCGACCTTGCCGTCGAGCGGCCGGTCCCAGTCGGCCGGCGGCGTGGAGTCGGCCGCCCCGATGTAGAACACCTGCCCGTCGACGTAGGCCGACTTGGCCGAGAGGATGAACCGCATCGTGGACTCCAGGCCCGTCGCGGCCGGCTTGGCGTCCGGCGACAGGTACACCAGCTGCACGGTGGCGCCGTTGCGCACCTCCTTGCCCAGCGACCGGGTGAAGCCCTCCAGCGCGCGCTGCGCGATCCGCTCGTCGGTGCTGCCCGCCAGGTCGGGCGTGGTGCCGACGACCGCGACGCGCGCGCAGCGGCCCAGGTTGCGCAGCAGCGGCGTGAAGAAGTCGTGCAGCGCCTTCAGGCCGGCGGGCGCGGTGATGCCGGTGGCGTCGAAAACCAGCCCGCCGAACTGGTCGGCCCAGCGTCCGCCCAGGTTGTTGCCGACCAGGTCGTAGTCCTTTTCCAGCGCCGCGCGCAGCGGCTCGACCACCCTGCCCTCACCACCGATCAGCAGGGATCCGGCCAGCGGCGGATCACCCGCGCGGTAGCGGCGCAGGGTCTCGGGTCGCGGGACGCCGAGTTGCTTCGCCACAAACGAGCCGGCGCCGGAATTGACGATCTGCGAGAACAGATCGGACGAACGATTGGGAGCCACTGAGCTGCCTTCCACTTTCTTTCTCGGTCGAACGTGCCGTATAGGCCAACCGTATCGAGGACGAACTTACTGCAGAGTAAGGAGTGTCAGAACAGTGGGTAGTATGGCCCTCGACGGCCGATCCCAAACTGATAACCGGAGATAATCGTGGCCCCTGCAACCGAATCCAGACGAGTCGCCGTGCTGGGCGGCAACCGCATCCCGTTCGCGAGGTCCGACGGCGCCTACGCCGAGGCGTCCAACCAGGACATGTTCACCGCCGCCCTGGGTGGGCTGGTGGACCGGTTCGGTCTGGCCGGCCAGCGGCTGGGCGTGGTGGTCGGCGGCGCGGTGCTCAAGCACAGCCGGGACTTCAACCTCACCCGCGAATGCGTGCTGGGTTCCGAGCTGTCGTCGTACACCCCCGCGTTCGACATCCAGCAGGCCTGCGGCACCGGCCTGCAGGCGGCGATCGCGGCGGCCGACGGCATCGCGGCCGGCCGATACGACGTCGCCGCCGCCGGTGGCGTGGACACCACCTCCGACCCGCCGATCGGCCTGGGCGACAACCTGCGTCGCACCCTGCTGAAGTTGCGCCGCGCCAAGTCCAACGTGCAGCGGCTGAAGCTGGCGGGCACGCTGCCGGCCACGCTGGGCGTCGAGATCCCCGCCAACAGCGAGCCGCGCACCGGGCTGTCGATGGGCGAGCACGCCGCCATCACCGCCAAGCAGATGGGGATCAAGCGCGTCGACCAGGACGAGCTGGCCGTCGCCAGCCACCGCAACATGGCCGCCGCCTACGACCGCGGCTTCTTCGACGACCTGGTCACGCCGTTCCTGGGGCTGTACCGCGACGACAACCTGCGGCCCGACGCCAACGTGGAGAAGCTGGCCACGCTGCGCCCGGTCTTCGGGGTGAAAGCCGGCGACGCGACGATGACGGCGGGCAACTCGACCCCGCTGACCGACGGCGCCTCGGTGGCCCTGCTGGCCAGCGAGCAGTGGGCCGACGAGCATTCGCTGGCCCCGCTGGCCTACCTGGTGGACGCCGAGACCGCCGCGGTGGACTACGTCAACGGGCGCGACGGCCTGCTGATGGCGCCCACGTACGCGGTGCCCCGGCTGCTGGCCCGCAACGGGCTGAGCCTGCAGGACTTCGATTTCTACGAGATCCACGAGGCGTTCGCGTCGGTGGTGCTGACGCATCTGGGCGCGTGGGAGTCCGAGGAGTACTGCAAGGAGCGGCTGGGCCTCGACGCCGCCCTCGGGTCGATCGATCGCTCCAAGCTCAACGTCAACGGCTCGTCGTTGGCGGCGGGTCACCCGTTCGCGGCCACCGGCGGGCGGATTCTGGCCCAGACGGCCAAGCAGCTCGCCGAGAAGAAGGCGGCCGGTGGCGGGTCCGTCCGGGCGTTGATCTCGATCTGTGCCGCCGGCGGCCAGGGCGTGGCCGCGATCCTGGAGGCCTGACCAGGCCCGACCCGTGCCACGCCGCGACGAGCATCGATTTTCGCGGCGGCCGGTTAGTAACGCCGTCCATTGGGTATCCGAAGTGCCGGATAACCCCGTGTTGTGGTCTGACCCCCCGACCCCGACTGCGACGCGGGGTATCCCATAGTGGGGCCGCCGCTGGAGTGAGGGGATCCAGCGGCGGCCTTTCTCGTCGGCCTTTTCGTCGGGTTTTCGTCGGCCCGCCAAAACGAAAAACCCCGCTTCTTATCGGGAAGCGGGGTTTTCGCTGATGCTCGATCAGAACGCGGCTTCGTCGAGCTCCATGATGTCGTTGTCCAGCGTCTCGATCACCTCGCGGGTGCTGGCTAACAGCGGCAGGAAGTTCTTCGCGAAGAACGACGACACCGCGATCTTGCCCTCGTAGAAGGACCGGTCGGCACCGTCGGCACCGGCGTCGAGCGCCGCCACCGCCACCGCGGCCTGACGCTGCAGCAACCAGCCGATTATCAGGTCACCGACGCTCATCAGGAACCGCACCGAGCCCAGGCCCACCTTGTAGAGGCTGGTGACGTCCTCCTGCGCGGCCATCAGGTAGCCGGTCAGGGTGGCCGCCATGGCCTGGACCTCGGCGAGCGCCTTGCCCAGCAGCTCGCGCTCGGTCTTCAGCCGGCCGTTGCCGGACTCGCTGTCGACGAACTTCTGGATCTCGGTCGACACGTGGCCCAGCGCCACACCCTTGTCGCGGACGATCTTGCGGAAGAAGAAGTCCTGCGCCTGGATGGCGGTGGTGCCCTCGTAGAGCGAGTCGATCTTGGCGTCGCGGATGTACTGCTCGATCGGGTAGTCCTGCAGGAAGCCGGACCCGCCGAACGTCTGCAGGCTCTCGGTCAGCTTCGCGTAGGCCTGCTCGGAGCCCACACCCTTGACGACCGGCAGCAGCAGGTCGTTGATCTTGACAGCCAGGTCCGCGTCGATGCCGTGCACCGCCTGCGCCACCGCCGCGTCCTGGAACGTCGACGTGTAGAGGTACAGCGCGCGCAGACCCTCGGCGTAGGCCTTCTGGGTCATCAGCGACCGGCGGACGTCGGGGTGATGCGTGATCGTCACCCGCGGCGCGGTCTTGTCGGTCATCTGGGTCAGGTCGGCGCCCTGGACGCGCGACTTGGCGTACTCGAGCGCGTTCAGGTAACCGGTCGAAAGGGTGGCGATGGCCTTGGTGCCGACCATCATCCGAGCCTGCTCGATGACCTCGAACATCTGCGCGATGCCGTTGTGCACCTCGCCTACCAGCCAGCCCTTGGCGGGCACGTCGTGCTGGCCGAGCGACAGCTCACAGGTCGCCGAGACCTTCAGGCCCATCTTGTGCTCGACGTTGGTGACGAAAACGCCGTTGCGCTCGCCGATTTCGCCGGTCTCGAAGTCGAACAGGAACTTGGGCACGAAGAACAGCGAGAGCCCCTTGGTGCCCGGGCCGGCGCCCTCCGGGCGGGCAAGCACGAGGTGGAAGATGTTCTCGAACAGGTCGCCGGAGTCACCCGAGGTGATGAAGCGCTTGACGCCCTCGATGTGCCAGGAGCCGTCCTCTTGCTGGATGGCCTTGGTCCGTCCGGCGCCCACGTCGGAACCGGCGTCCGGCTCGGTGAGCACCATGGTCGAGCCCCAGCCGCGCTCGGCCGCGAGCACCGCCCACTTCTTCTGCTCCTCGGTGCCCAGGTGGTAGAGGATGTTGGCGAAGCCGGCGCCGCCGCCGTACATCCAGACCGCCGGGTTGGCGCCCAGGATGTGCTCGTGCAGCGCCCACATCAGCGCCTTGGGCATGGGCATGCCGCCGAGGGCCTCGTCGATGCCGGCCTTGTCCCAATCGGCTTCCTGGACGGCGCGGACCGACTTCTTGAAACTCTCGGGCAGGGTCACCGAGTGCGTCTCCGGGTCGAACACCGGCGGGTTGCGGTCACCCTCGACGAACGATTCCGCGACGGGCCCCTCGGCCAGGCGGGCGATCTCGTTGAGCATTTCCTGGGCGGTCTCGGCGTCGATGTCGCCGTACTCGCCTTGGCCTAACGCCTTGTCAACGCCCAACACCTCGAACAGGTTGAACACCTGGTCGCGGACGTTGCTCTTGTAGTGGCTCACTACTCTCCTCCTCGTTGAGAATTGCCACGTGCGGTTGGGTACTAGGGCTAAGTTACCCACCAGTAACACCGTCAACCTATACCGACCAGTAACTTGAACGCAACCGAATGTGAGCTAAATTCCACTGCCTAAGTAACCAACCGGTTGGGCAGCTTGCGGCAGGTCGTCTACCTGCGGTTATGGTGGGTGGATGAGCGTTGTGGGGTCCCTCACGACGCTGCCCGTGGTGGGCTTGGGACACACTTTCGGCCGCTTCCGACGACCCTCCGCGAGGCGGGCCAGGCTGTAACCACGGGTTCCTCGGCTCGCGTGCGTTATCGACGAGGTCGAATAACAAGCCGCCGGAGGGACGGAAATGTTGCCGGCCAAACTAGGCGACGCGCTGCTGTGCTACGCGGGCGGGGCATAAGACCGATTCGAGCCACCGGTCATTTTTCGCTTTGGACTTTCTGTATTACATCAACAGTCGCCTAGGGCTACATTTAAGTGGCTAAGCGCGATCGTTCCCGGAATGGTTGCAGCTCAAGGGATTTCGCGCCGCGAATGTCCAAGAATGTTGGCTATCGGCCAAGGCATCGCCCACTCGAGTGATCGGCCAAATCAGTATCTTTCGCAGCGCCGATTGAGCCATTCAGAACTTTGTCGAAACCCCGACTGATCTTGAATGCCGTCCAGTATGGTGTGTCGCACTCATATCGGCCCTACGGTCTGGAGATCTGGGTGTGCATCAATCCATTCGATGACGACAATGGCAGCTTTTCCGTCTAGGTCAGCGACGACAAGCTACACAGCCCCGCGCCGGCCTTCGCAGATGTTCCGGCCGGCTGCCGGCTCGTATGGGGCGAAGCAAACCGCGCTGCGCGTGTGGAATACACCGCACACAACTGGCCCGAGGTACGGCCGAAGAATCTGAGCGAGAGGCCTGGCGAGGCCGGGATTTCGCGATGCAAAAAGTCTGCGCAGCGTGGGTTGGAGGGTCGAATGGAGCTTGACGAGCGGGCACTTCCCCTGACTCGTGGGCAGCAGGACATGTGGCTCGCGCAGGAATCGGGCCGTGCCGGTACGGACCTGCAGCTTGGCATACTGCTAAAGATCGATGGCCCGGTAGATCGATATTTGCTTCAGCGGGCGATCGTCCAAGCCATACAAGAGGCCGAACCATGGAGGGCCGGTTTCTTTGAGGCCGAGGGCCGGATTTTCCAAAGGGCGGTTGATTACTCGGATGTTGAGCTTGCCTTCTATGACTTGCGCGACGCGGGCGATCCGGTGCGGGAAGCCCGTGAAATAGCATCGTCGATCCAGCGCACCCCGATGCCGCTAACGGGGCCATTGTTCAGGTTTGCGTTATTCCGGACGGGGACCGAGGAATACTACTGGTTCAACTGCTACCACCACATAGCTATCGACGGATTGGGAATTGCACTAGTCGGCCGCCGGGCTGCAACTATTTACTCCGCAATTGTTTCCGGCGAACCCATTTCCCCTCCTTTTTTCGGCTCACTGCAAGATCTGGTTCGTAGCGAATTAGAGTACGAAGCCTCTGACGATTATCTGCAAGATCAGGCCTATTGGGCTCAGAATCTTCCTCTAGAAAGCGTGCCGGATTATCGGTTGCCCGAAGCCACGGGTGAGTGTGATCCGCTGGCTGCTGCGCCGGTTGAGGTGGCCCAGTTCGTCGTCGGGCGAACCAAAGAGTTGTCCAAAGTGCTGCGCATCCGCAGATATTCGGTCATCACTGCGGCTTGTGCACTTCTGGTGCGGGGGTTCTGCGGTGCCGGATCAGAGGTGGCGCTGGACTTTACGGTCAGCAGGCGAGTGCGTCCGGAGTCAAGGACGCTTCCCGCGATGCTTGTGGGAGTTGTACCGCTGGTGTTGAAGGTGTCGCCGGGGTGCAGCATCGCCGATTTCTGCCAGCATGTTGACGCACGAATACGAGAACTGCTGCAACATCAGCGATTTCCCATCCGTGTCCTCGAGGGTGAAGGTGGCCATCGTGATTTAAGCAGGGTGGCAAGGCGGGTAACCGTTAATTTCATCCCGTCGGCACTAACCCTGGACCTCGCTGGAGTTCCGGCAACAGCGATGTATACGGACCATGGCCTCGTCAGTCATTTTGGGCTGTTCTTCCTTGGAGCCGGTGATCAACTTTTTCTCAACACGGCAGGCGCCGGACAACCATTTGCGAATTTCGACGTCTCCAATTTGGTGGGGCGGTTGGAGCGGGTGTTGGTGGCGAT
>NZ_JCALDU010000039.1:0-425 GCF_059813025.1 Mycobacterium sp. NGS26 | reverse complement strand
GCCGCCGGGTGCCAGGTCCAGCCGCCGGCGCCCAGGGCGGCGAATTGCGGTGTGACGAAGAACGCGCCCTGGGCACCGGCCGTGGTTCCCACCGGGCCGTTGAACAACTGCTGCCCGATGGCCACCCCGAAAGTCCCCAGTCCCTCCGAGAAATAGGGCAGCCCGGTCATCCGTTTGAGGACCGTGTCGTAGTTGGCGGGGCTGAGCTGCCACCACGGCGTGTTCGGGTTGGGCACCCCCAACGCGCCGGTGGCGGTCGTCAACGATCCGGTGGTGGTCGTCGCCGGGGCCTGCGTCGCGGGTGCGGTGGTGGTCGACGCCAGTTGTGGGGTGATGCTCGCGACGGTTTGCCCGGAGTTGCCGGCCGGGGTGGCCTGGGCCTGCGCGACCGCCACGGCCTGGTCGGCCGGGGCCTGCGGGGTGGT
>NZ_JCALDU010000038.1:0-434 GCF_059813025.1 Mycobacterium sp. NGS26 | reverse complement strand
GCCTGGTGACGTTGTGGTGAGTAACGGCAACGCCTTTGGGGATGCCGGTGGTGCCGGAGGTGTAGATGATGTGGGCAATGTCGTCCGGGTCCGGTGTCGGCAACGCGGTGCTGGGTTGATCGTCGATCCCGGCATCGTCGACGTTGATGACCTGGAGGTTGCAACCATCCAGCCGCCGGGCCAGCCGCGTGGTGGTGATCGCGGCGATCGGCGCGGCGTCGGCAAGCAAGAAGTTCATCCGCGCCGCCGGCACCGCGGGGTCGATCGGCAGATAGGCCGCCCCGGCCTTGAGCACCGCCAGAATCGCCACGATCGCCTCGGCGGACCGCGAAAACAGCAGTGCCACACACTGTCCCGGGCCGGCACCGTGTTCGGCCAGCAGGTGCGCCAACCGGTTGGCGGCCTCATCCAACTCGCGATACGTCATCGAGGCG
>NZ_JCALDU010000037.1:0-434 GCF_059813025.1 Mycobacterium sp. NGS26 | reverse complement strand
AGCGGGTGACGTTGTGGTGGGTCACCGCAACGCCTTTGGGCGCACCGGTGGACCCCGAGGTGTAGATGATGTGGGCAACGTTGTCCGGGTCCGGTGCCGGCAGGCTCGTGCTCGGATGGCCGCAGATGCGCGGGTCATCGACATCGATGACCGCTAATTCGCAGCCCTCCAGCCGCTCTGCCAGGCCGGTGGTGGTGATCGCAACGACCGGCGCCGTGTCCGCGAGCATGAACCTGACCCGCGCCGGCGGCACCGCGGGGTCGATGGGCAGATAGGCCGCCCCGGTTTTGAGCACGGCCAAGATCGCGACGATCGCCTCGGTGGACCGCGAAAACAGCAGTGCCACACACTGTCCCGGGCCGGCATCGTGTTCGGCCAGCAGGTGCGCCAACCGGTTGGCGGCCTCATCCAACTCGCGATACGTCATCGAGGCA
>NZ_JCALDU010000036.1:0-450 GCF_059813025.1 Mycobacterium sp. NGS26 | reverse complement strand
TACCGGTCCCGACCCCGGCGTCAACGGCGGGGTCCACGCTGGGCCCATCGTTGTTTCAGTCGGCCCATACCAGTTGATCATCACCCGCCCCGGCGCCCACTTGTTCACCAGCGCCGCCGGGCAGGCCTCACCGGCCACCACCAGCGCGACCGACTCCAAACCCTCGGGCGACAACATCCCCGCAGCCGACGGTGTCTGGGTGAGAACGCCGACCTGTTCGGCAACCAGCAAAGAATGAAAATCCATCGGCGACCGAATGACTGAGTCGGGGACCACCACGAGCCGCCCCCCGTATAAAAGGGGGCCCCAGATCTCCCAAACCGACAGATCAAATGCCAAGGAATGACACTGCGACCACACAGCCGCCTTCGGCAGGGCTGCAGGCAGCGCCCCCAGCAGTTGGGTGATGTTGTGGTGGGTGATGGCCACCCCCTTGGGCACCCCGGTGGT
>NZ_JCALDU010000035.1:0-451 GCF_059813025.1 Mycobacterium sp. NGS26 | reverse complement strand
TCCGGATACCCACCCGCCGACGCCATCGGCGGGTATTTGCTGCGGCGGGATTTTTTGTCCCCGATCGGAGCGTCCGCCGCCTGGCCGCGGCCGGCTGCGCCCGGCGGTGGCCGACGTCGTCGGCGTGTTACCGCAGATGATGACCGTGCCCGCCGCACACCTCGGGCCTCCCGGTGTCGCCGACGCCCACCGCCACGCTCCCTCCGAGTGTTGTGGCGCGCCGGGGCCCGTCGCCTCGGCGACCCGGGCGGGGGCGTTCCGCTCATTAGCCTCACACGAAAGGGACTTGCTGAAAGGCGCCAAGTGGGGGCAACGCGTGAGGGGATCCTCGTTCGGGTTCGGCGGTGGGTAGGTGTTCGATTTCGGGGCGTTACCGCCGGAGGTCAACTCGGGTCTGATGTATGCCGGTCCGGGGTCGGGGCCGATGATGGCCGCGGCCGCGGCCTGGGAC
>NZ_JCALDU010000034.1:0-465 GCF_059813025.1 Mycobacterium sp. NGS26 | reverse complement strand
GGCGGCCAGCCGCTGCCAGGTCTGCTCATCCAGGCCCAGGTTGGGCTGGCTCTTGTCGCCGGCGATGACCTGCAGGTGCTCGCCGGCCAACTCCTCGAAGTCGGCCAGCAGGTGCGGGTCGCCGCTGTCGAAGGTCGTTTCGAGGCGGTGCCGCGCATCCTCATCGGAGGTGCCGCGCACCAAACAGATCAGGGTGCCATCGACCAGCTCCACGCGCTGCAGCCATTGCAGGGCCAGGTAACGGCCCAGGAAGCCGGTCGCCCCGGTCAGCAACACCGTGCGCACCTCGGCACTCGGGCCCGGCAACGCCGGGGCGGCGTCCAGGGTTGCGGCGTCGATGAACTTCTCCAGCGTCAGATCAGCGGCGTGCACCTCGGTGGCGTCGCAGCCGTGCACTGACACAAAGCATTCCGAGTCGTGGTGGGTGGCCAGCCTTTGGCCCAGGCTGCTCACCGACGGTGCTTC
>NZ_JCALDU010000033.1:0-470 GCF_059813025.1 Mycobacterium sp. NGS26 | reverse complement strand
GCTGGCATCGTTGGATGCGGGGCTGCCGCGCCCGGGTGTGTGGCCGCAGTGCCATACCCTGGCGTTCGACGTCTCGGTCTGGGAAGTCTTCGGCGCCCTGTTGCGTGGCGGCCGCCTGGTGGTGGCGCCCGAGTCGACGGTGGTCTCGCCGGAGGACTTCCACGCCTTACTGGTCACCGAAGAGGTCAGTGTCCTCACCCAAACCCCCTCTGCGGTGGGGATGTTGTCGCCACAGGGCCTGGAGTCTGCGGCGTTGGTGGTGGTCGGTGAGGCGTGCCCGCCCGAGATTGTGGATCGCTGGGCGCCCGGGCGGGTGATGATCAACGCCTACGGCCCAACCGAGACGACCATGTGCGTGGCGATCAGTGCTCCGCTGACACGCGGGTCGCTGGTGCCGATCGGTTACCCGGTACCGGGTGCGTCGCTGTTCGTGCTGGACGAGTGGTTGCATTTGGTGCCGGCCGGGGTGA
>NZ_JCALDU010000032.1:0-473 GCF_059813025.1 Mycobacterium sp. NGS26 | reverse complement strand
AGCGGAGTCGTTGCCCACGCATCTGCCGGCCGCGCGGGTCTGGACGCAGTGCCATTCGTACGGCTTCGACTTCTCGGTGTGGGAGATCTGGGCCGCACTCCTCGGTGGTGGGCGGCTGGTCGTCGTGCCCGAGTCGACGGCCGGCTCACCGGATGACTTCCACGAACTGCTGGTGGCCGAACGCGTCAATGTGCTGACCCAAACCCCGTCAGCGGCGGCTGCGTTGTCGCCCGACGGGCTGGATTCGGTGGCGGTGCTACTCGGCGGCGAGGCGTGCCCGGCAGAGATTGTGGATCGCTGGGCGCCCGGGCGGGTGGTGATCAACGCCTACGGCCCAACCGAAGCCACCGTGTACACCTCGATGAGTGCCCCGCTGGCTCCAGGAGTAACAGTGGTGCCGATCGGCGCCCCGGTGTCAACCGCGGCGTCGTTCGTGCTCGACGGTCGGTTGTGCCCGGTGCCGGCCGGGGTCG
>NZ_JCALDU010000031.1:0-489 GCF_059813025.1 Mycobacterium sp. NGS26 | reverse complement strand
ACCGCGTTCGCGGCTTCGGTCAACGCGTATGACCCCGAGCTCATGCCCAGGGTGTTGACGAACATCTCGTGAATCGCCGCCGCCTGAGCGCTGACGGCCTGATACATCTGGGCATGCGCGGCGAATTGCGCCGCGGTCAGCGCCGACACCTCGTCGGCAGCGGCGGGCACCACGCCCGTCGTCGGGGCCGCCGCGGCGGCGTTCTGGGCGCTCAACGTCGAGCCGATCCCCTGCAAGGCGCCGGCCGCGGCGGCCAGAGCCTCCGGCTGCGTCGTCACGAACGACATGTGATTTCCTCCTCGACAACCTTCCGGCTCAAGACCTTCGGGAATGTGGTTGCTGACAACGTTAATTCGATCGCGGTCGCGGCGCCTCTCCGCCGCGAAATACTCGTTAACGGACGACTATTGTTCATTTGTTGTCCACCGTGAATTTCCCGGTGGTCTGGATGGAACGTCGCTGCGGGCATGGTTTTATCCTGCCGATGGC
>NZ_JCALDU010000030.1:0-499 GCF_059813025.1 Mycobacterium sp. NGS26 | reverse complement strand
GACTGGCCGGCATAGGTGTACATCGCGGTGGCGTCTTGGGCCCACATCTCGCCGTACTGGGCCTCCAGCTGGGCGATGATCCCGCTGTTTTGACCCAACACATTGGTGGCCACCGCCTGCGCGAGCTGGGCGCGGTTGGCCGCGATCAACGGCGGGGGCACCGTCGAGGCGAACGCCTGCTCAAAAGCCGCCGCGGCCGCGTTGGCCTGGGCGCCGGCCTGCTCGGCCTGGGCGGCGGTGGCGCTCATCCACGCCACATACGGTTGCACCGCGGCGGCCATCGTCGCCGAGGCCGGCCCCAGCCACTCCTCACTGGACAACTGGGCCACCACGTTCTCATAACCCAACACCGCCGAATTCAGCTCGGCGGCAAGGGCATTCCACGCCGAGGCCGCCGTCGTCAACGACGTCGACCCCGCACCGGCATACATCCGCGCCGAATTGAACTCCGGCGGCAACGCACCAAAATCAAGCATCACAAACCCCTCAACCCGCCGCC
>NZ_JCALDU010000003.1:0-708449 GCF_059813025.1 Mycobacterium sp. NGS26 | reverse complement strand
TCGGCACGCCGGCCGCGGTGGCGGCGACCAGTAGCGGCGTCGTCGGCGCGAAGCCGGGGCTCGTGACGACCAGGGCAAAGCCCGCGACCTCCCGGGCGGCCGCCGCCGTGGTCATCGTCGCGACCCCGCCGTCGGCGTACCCGCGCAACGTTTCGGGGTCGTCGTCGCACAGGGTCGCCCGAACCCCCAACCGCCCCAGGGTGGCCAGCACCGCCCTGCCGGTGACACCGCCGCCGGCCACCAGCACTTGCGCCCCGGGCGCCAACGGGCCCAGCCCGGACACGTCAGGCACCGACCGCGGCCAGCCACTCGCCGTAGAACAGGGCCACGCCCAGGCCGCAGGTGATCGCGGTGAGCAGCCAGAAGCGGATGATCACCGTGGTTTCCGCCCACCCGCTGAGCTCGAAGTGGTGGTGGAACGGCGCCATCCGGAACACCCGGCGCCCGGTGGTGCGGAACGCCAGGATCTGCAGCACCACCGAGGTGACCTCGGCGACGAACAGCGACCCCAGCACGACCGCGAGGATCTCGGTGCGGCTGGTGACCGACAGGCCCGCGATGATGCCGCCCAGCGCCAGCGACCCGGTGTCACCCATGAAGATCTTGGCCGGCGCCGCGTTCCACCACAGAAAGCCGATGCAGGCGCCCGCCGTCGCGGCCGCGACGAGCGCCAGGTCCAGCGGGTCGCGCACGTTGTAGCAGCCCAGGCCGGGCGCGGTGGCGCACGCGTTGCGGTACTGCCAGAAGGTGATCAGCACGTAGGCCCCGGTGACCATCGCCATGGTTCCGGCGGCCAGCCCGTCCAGGCCGTCGGTGAAGTTGACCGCGTTCGACCAGGCGCTGACGATGACCACGCAGAACAGCACGAACAGTCCGGGAGCCAGTGTGACGGTGGCGATTTCGCGGACGTAGGACAGGTCGGCGCTGGCCGGGGTCAGGCCGTTGGCGTTGCGGAACTGCAGCACCAGCGCGCCGAACAACACTGCCGCGGTGACCTGCCCGACCGCCTTGGTCGTCTTGTTCAGCCCGAGGTTGCGCGACCGGCGAATCTTGATCAGGTCGTCGACCAACCCGACGCCGCCCAGCACGGTGGCCAGGCCCAGCACCAGCAGCCCCGACGCGGTGACGCCCTCGCCGTCGAACGCCAGCCCGGCGAGGTGCGTGCCCAGATACCCCGCCCAGATGCCGGCCAGGATCGCCACCCCGCCCATCGACGGCGTGCCGCGTTTGGTGTGGTGGCTGGGCGGGCCGTCCTCGCGGGTGTGGTGGCCGAACCCCTGCTTGGTGAACAGCCGAATCAGCGCCGGCGTCAACAGGATTGACACGGCAACCGCGACGGCGACGGCGATGAGGATCTGCCTCACGGGCCGACCTCGCCGGCGGGGTCGTCTGCGGCCAGCGCCTCGGCCAGCACACCAAGCCCGGCCGCGTTCGACGCCTTGACCAGAACCACGTCGCCGGGTCGCACCTCGGCCCGCAACAACGCCAGGGCGGCGTCGGCGTCGGCCACGTTCACGGCCCCTCGATCGGCTCCCGGGTCGGTTTCCGAGCCCCACGAGCCCTCCATGACCGCCCCGTGGTGCATGGCGCTCATCGACCTCCCCACTCCCACCACAACGAGTCGAGAGACATCTAAGCGCACCGCCAGCCGGCCGATGCGGTCGTGCTCGGTTATCGCGTCCTCGCCGAGCTCGGCCATTTCGCCCAGCACCGCCCAGCTGCGGCGGGGCTTGCGGTTGTCGCCGCCGCGGGCGATCCAGGCCAGCGCCTGCAACCCGGCCCGCATCGAGTCGGGGTTGGCGTTGTAGGCGTCGTCGATCACGGTCACCCCGTCGGGGCGGGTGGTCACCTGCATCCGGTGCCGCGACACCGGCCCGGCGTCGGCGAGCGCGGCGGCCACCTGCTCGACGCCGGCGCCGCATTGCAGCGCGACCGCGCCAGCGCACAACGCGTTGGTGACCTGATGGTCGCCGTACACGCCGAGGTGCACCTCGGCTTCAGCAGCGCCTCGCGGGTCCATCGCGTGCAGGGTAAAACGCGGCCTGGCCAATTCGTCCAGCGACACGTTTTCGGCCCACACGTCGCTGGGCCCCGATTCGGTGTGGGAGGCCCGGCTCACCCGAACCACCCAGGCGTCGGTGACGTGGGCCATCGCGGCCACGGCGGGGTCGTCGACGTTGAGCACGACGACGCCCGATTCCGGAACGGCTTGCGGCAGTTCGGCTTTGGTGCGCGCGATGGCCTCCCGCGAACCGAACTCGCCCAGGTGCGCGGTGCCGACGTTGAGCACCACCCCGATCGCGGGCGGGGCGATCCGGGCCAGCTCGGCGATGTTGCCGGGGTGGCGCGCCGACATCTCCAGAACCAGGAAGTCGGTGTCCCGCGTCGCGCGCAACACCGTCCAGGGATGACCCAGCTCGTTGTTGAACGACCCCGGCGGGGCCACCACCTCGCCCAGCGGCCGCAGCACGGCGGCCACCAGGTCCTTGGTGGAGGTCTTTCCCGACGAGCCGGTGATCCCGATGATGGTCAGCCCGCCCGCCACCAGCTCGGCGGCCACCGCCGTGGCCAGCCTGGCCAGCGCGGCCAGGACCGCGGCGCCCGACCCGTCGGCGTCGTGTTCGAGCACCCCCGCCCGCGAGTCGGTCTCGCCGACCGGGGGCACCACGATGGCGGGCACCCCGACCGGCCGGGCGGCCAGCACCGCGACCGCCCCGGCCGCGACCGCCGCGCCGGCGTGGTCGTGCCCGTCCGAGCGCGCCCCGGGCAGCGCCAGGAACAGCCCGCCGGGACCGATGGCGCGCGAGTCGAATTCGACGGTTCCGGTGACGCGGAGTTGTGCGGCGGCCTCCGGCGACACGTCGGCCAGTGTGCCGCCGACGATCTCGGCGATGCGGGCAACGGTCAGGTCGATCATCGCCGGGCCTCCAGGGCCTCCAGCGCCCGGGCCAGCTCCACCCGGTCGTCGAACGGGCGGGTCCGGTCGCCGGCGCGCTGCCCGGTTTCGTGGCCCTTGCCGGCGATCACGACGACGTCGCCGGGGCCTGCCCAGGCGACCGCGTGCTCGATGGCCGCCCGCCGGTCGCCGACCTCGACCACCTGCGCGGCGCCGCGGGCGGCTCCGTCCAGGATCTCGCGCCGGATGGCCGCGGGGTCCTCGCCGCGCGGGTTGTCGTCGGTGACGACGACCAAGTCGGCCAGCTCGGCGGCGATCTCGCCCATCGGCCCGCGCTTGCCCGGGTCGCGCTCGCCGCCGGCGCCGAACACCACCGCCAGCCGATGTCCCGGGCGCGCCAGGGCGGTCAGCACCGCCCGCAACGCGCCGGGTTTGTGGGCGTAGTCGACCAGCGCCAGGAAATCCTGGCCGCGGTCGATCTCCTCCAGCCGCCCGGGAACCCGGGTTTCCAGGAGCCCGGACGCCGCCCGCTCCGGGGGGACGCCCGCCGCGTCCAGGATCGCCAGTGCGACAAGGCAATTGGCGACGTTGTAGTCGCCCGGTAGCCGGATGCCGATGCGGTGGTGCGCGCCGGCGGGGTCGACGGCGGTGAACTCCTGTCCCCCGGCCCCCACCGGCGCCGCGTCCACCGCGCGCCAGTCGGCGGGTTGGCCGGTGGCGCTGACGGTGATCGCGTCACCGGCCCGGGCGGCCATCGCGCGCCCGGCGTCGTCGTCGATGCACACGATCGCGGTGCGGGCGCGCAGCGGCGAGCCCGGGTCGAACAGCGACGCCTTGGCCTCGAAGTAGTCGGCCATGGTGGGGTGAAAGTCGAGGTGGTCGCGGGACAGGTTGGTGAAGGCGCCGATCGCGAACCCGGTGCCGTCCACCCGGCCCAGCGTCAGCGCGTGGCTGGACACCTCCATGACCACGGTGTCGACGCCGCGTTCGGCCATCGCGGCCAGCATCGCCTGCAGCGCGGGGGCCTCGGGCGTGGTCAGCGCGCTGGGGATGTCGGCGCCGTCGATCCGAATGCCGACGGTTCCGATCAGCCCGGGGGTGCGGCCGCCGGCCCGCAGGCCGGACTCGACCAGGTACGTCGTGGTGGTCTTGCCCGACGTTCCGGTGATGCCGACGATCGTCATCTTCTCCGACGGGTTTCCGTACACCGCGGCGGCCAGGCCACCGAGCACCGTGCGGGGCGCGGGGTGCACCAGGGTCGGCACGGCGCCGGCGTGGGCGGCCATCTCGGCGACCCCGGCGGCGTCGGTGAGCACCGCGACGGCGCCGCGTGCGATCGCGTCGCCGGCGAACCGGGCGCCGTGGGTGGTCGAGCCGGGCAGCGCGGCGAACAGGTCGCCTGGCCGGACGTCCTGGGCCCGCAGCGTCACGCCGGTGACCGGCACGTCGGGTACCGCCTCGGTACCGTCGGCCGGCGCCGCGCCGATCCGGGCCGCCAGCGCCGGCAGCCGCGCGCCCGCGGTGTCGGCGGGACGCAACGCGGTGGGCTCCACGTGTGTCACCTCCCTCCGGCGCCGCCTGATCCCCATGATCAGCCATGACACCCTACCGAGGCGCACCCGGTGGGCGTCGCGTCCGAGGGGCTCGCCTTTTAGGTGGCCTGCAGCGTCAGCGGCGGGCCCGGGTCGGGCGACAGCGGGACGTTCTCGCGCTGCATCAGCCAGCCGGCGATGTTGTGGAACAGCGGGGCCGCCGAGTGGCCGGGTGTGCCGTCGGCGTTGCGCTCCGGGTTGTCCATCATGATGCCGATGACGTAGCGCGGGTTGTCGGCGGTGGCCATCCCGGCGAAGGTGATCCAGTAGACGTCGTCGAAGTAGCAACCGCAGCCGGGGTTGATCTGCTGGGCGGTGCCCGTCTTGCCGGCGATCTGGTAGCCGGGCACCCCGGCCGCCGGCCCGGTCCCCTGCTGGTAACCCATCGGGTCGCGCTGCACGACGGCGCGCAGCATGCCCCGCACGGTCTGCGCCGTCTGCGGCGACACCACCCGGATCCCCTCCGGGCGGGGCTCCTCGGTGCGGGTGCCGTCGGGCGCGATGGTGGCCTTGATGATCCGCGGCGGTACCCGCACCCCGTCGTTGGCGATGGTCTGGTACATGTCGGCCATCTGCAGCAGGGTCATCGAAAGACCTTGGCCGATGGGCAGGTTCGAGAACGTGCTGCCCGACCACTGGTCGATGGGCGGCACCAGCCCGGCGCTCTCACCGGGCAGCCCGACGCCGGTGCGCTGTCCCAGCCCGAACTTGCGGACCATGTCGTAGAAGCGTTCCGGGCCGACGCGCTGCGCCAGCATCAGGGTGCCGACGTTCGACGACTTCCCGAATATGCCGGTGGTGGTGTAGGGCATCACGCCGTGCTCCCAGGCGTCGTGCACGGTGACCCCGCCCATCTGGATCGAGCCGGGCACGTGCAGCACCTCGTCGGGGTTGGTGAGGCCGTATTCGATGACCGACGACGCGGTGATCACCTTGTTCACCGAGCCCGGCTCGAACGGCGAGGACACCACCAGGTTGCCCAGCTGCTTGTCGCCCTGGCGCCCGATGTCCTGCGACGGGTCGAAGGTGTTGTCGTTGGCCATCGCCAGCACGTCGCCGTTCTTGGCGTCCAGGACGACCGCCGAAACGTTGTGCGCGCCAGACACATTCTTGGCCTGCTGCACCTGCTGCTGCACGTAGAACTGGATGTCGTCGTCGATGGTGAGCTGGACGGTCGAGCCGTTGACCGCCCGGTGCCGGTTGCGGTAACTGCCGGGGATGACGACGCCGTCCGAGCCGCGGTCGTAGGTGACCGAGCCGTCGGTGCCGGACAGCACGGAGTCCAGGGAGTCCTCCAGCCCCAGCAGGCCGTGGCCGTCCCAGTCGATGCCGCCGACGATGTTGGCGGCCAGCGATCCGCCCGGGTACTGGCGCAGGTCCTGCCGCTCGGAGCCGACCTCGGGATACTTGTCGGAGATCGCGCTGGCGACGGCGGGGTCGACGGCGCGCGCCAGGTAGACGAAGTTGTCGTTGCTCTGCAATTTTTTCAGCACGGTCTGAAAGTCGGGCTTGTTGTTCAGCCGGGCCGCGACCTCGGTGGCGATGTCGCGCAGCCGCTGCTGCGGATCGGGGGCGGCGGAGTTCTTCCTCTTGGCTTCCTCCAACTGCTGGTGAATTCGCTTGGGCTGAAACGTCAGCGCGCGGGACTCGATGGTGAACGCCAGCCGTTCGTTGTTGCGGTCGACGATGCTGCCGCGGACCGCCTTCTCGACGTCGGTGACCTTGAGCTGACCGGCGGCCTGGGCCCGCAGCTTCGGGGCATTCGTCACCTGCAGGACGAACAGCTGCGCCGCCGCCACCACCATCAGCACCAGGATGACGACGTTGCCGGCGCGATGCCGGAACACGAACGACGCACCGCGGGTGCCCACCTCGACCAGCTGGCGGGTGCGCCGCTCCCGCGCGGACCGGCCCGCCGCATCGGGCGCCGCGCGGGATTTCGTGGCCGCCTTGGCCTTCCGCGCCTTCGGGGTCTTTTCCGGCTTGCGGGCCCGCTGGGGGCGCCCGACATGCTTGGCGTCCTGCGCCGCGCCTCGCCCCCGGGTCGGGCGCGCCGGCCGGCGCGTGCGCCGGGAGTCGCCGCGGCTCACCTGGGCGCACCCGGCGTCGTCGCGGCGGGAGCAACCGGTTGCAGCGGGACCGGCACCTCGGCCGGCAGCGGGGCGGGCGCGCTCGTCGGAACGGGCAACCCGCCCAACGGGATTGACACCTCGGGGGGCACCGGGGCGGTCGCCGGAGCCGCGGGGGCCGGCAGGCCCGGCAGGGGCAGCACGCCGGGGAGCTGCCCGGTGGCCGGCCCGCCGGGCATGCCCGGCAGCGGCGGGGCGGCCTGCGGCAGGTGCTGGCCGCCCAGCGTCGTCGAGCCGTCCGGCGCGCGCAGCAACGCCTCCGGGCCCGACCTCGCCGGCGCGGGAGGCACACCGGGACTAGCGGGGGCCGGCTGCACCCGGATCGGGACCTCGGGGGGAAGCGCCGCCGGCTTCGGGGGTGGCGGCGGGCCCGGTTCGGGAAGCTTGGTGTTCAGCGGCGGCGGCGGAACGCCGTCGGCCGGCTTGGGCGTGCCCACGACCACCCAGTTGCCGGCCGGATCCTGGACCAGATGGGCTGTGTCCCGCGTCGGGATCATGCCCTGCTTGCGGGCCGCCTCGGCCAGCGCCGGCGCCGACTCCGCCTCGCGCACATCGCGTTCCAGCGACTCCTTCTGCTGCTGCAGCAGCCGGTTGCGCTCCCGGGCGTGGCTCAACTGGTAGGAGCGCTCCGCGGAATCGGTGGACAACCACAGCGTCAGGCCAAGCCCGAGGCCGATGGCGCCGATCACCAGGACGACGAACGGAACCTTGCTCGCCAGCGTCCGGGGCCGCAGGTCGATCGACGCCAGCCGGTTGGCCAACCGCTCCGTCAGCCGCGGCCGGACGACCTTGGGCGCCTTGGCTTTCCGGGCCTTGGCGCGCGCCTTGGCCTGGCTTGTGCTCTTCGGCCGGGCCGACCGCTCGACGGGCCGGGCGATCGGGCCGGTCTGCGGGCCGGACCTGGGTGCCCGGGCTTCGCGGGCGGGCGCGGCGCCCCTCGCCGGTCGGGGCCGACGCGGCGGCGCCGCATCGGCGGTGGCGCGCCGGACCTTCCGGGCGGCACCGTCACGCCGGTCAGGGCGGTCACCGACAGCGCGGCGTTTTTGCGTGTCGCGCTTTGCCTTCATGCGTGGCCCTTCCCGGTTGTCTGCGCTTCGGCGTTGTGCTGCACCCGTTGCACGGCCCGTAATCGCACCGCGGCGCTGCGCGGGTTGCGCTCGATCTCGGCGGCGTCCGCGCGTTCGGCGCCGTGCGTCAACAACCGGAATCGTGGCCCGTGGCCCGGTAATTCGACCGGCAGGTCCACCGGGGTGCGCGAGGCGACCGCGTCGGCGAACGCCCGCTTGACGATGCGGTCCTCCAGCGATTGGTAGGCCAGCACCACGAGCCGGCCCGCGACGGCGAGCGCGTCCAGGGCGGCGGGAATGGCGCCGCGCAGCGAGTCCAGCTCCTCGTTGACCGCGATCCGCAGCGCCTGGAACGTGCGCTTGGCCGGGTGCCCGCCGGTGCGCCGGGCCGGAGCCGGAATCGCTTGATAGATCAGGGCAACCAGCTCCGACGTCGAGGTCAACGGGGCGTGCGCGCGCCGCCGGACGATGTGCGCCGCGATGCGGCGCGCGAACCGCTCCTCGCCGTAGCGGCGCAGGATGTCGGCCAGCGCGGTCTCGTCGTAGGTGTTGAGGATGTCGGCCGCGGTGAGCGAGGAGCCCGGGTCCATCCGCATGTCCAGCGGCGCGTCCTGGGCATAGGCGAAGCCTCGCTGCGCGTGGTCAACCTGCATCGACGAGACGCCGAGATCGAACAGCACGCCGTCGACCGATTCCGTTGGGGCATAACCGGATTCGGCCAGCGCCGCGGTGAGCCCGTCAAACCGGGTGTGCACCAGCGTGACCCGGTCGTCGAATCGCCGCAGCCGGTCCCGGGCGATGTCCAGGGCGCTGGGATCGCGGTCGAGCCCGATCAGCCGCAGCCCCGGCAACTCGGTGAGGAACCGCTCCGCGTGCCCGCCCGCGCCGAGGGTGGCGTCGACGAGCAGCGCCCCCGATCCGTCCGGGTGGTGGCGGGTGAGCGCGGGGGTCAGCAGCTCGACGCAGCGCTCTGCCAGGACGGGCACGTGCCCGAAGTCTCGCGGATCGTCAAGCACCGCAACACCTCCCCTGGTCGGGCGCGACGCCCAGGCACCGGGGTCCCTGTCCGAACGTACGAACCTGGCGTTGGGGAAGTACGCCAGGGTCGGTTCGGGCAGAGGCCACGATGCACGGGCATGCGCCTCAGATGATGTCGCCGAGTGCTTCATCGCTGGCCGCGGAGAAGTTCTCTTCGTGGGTTTGCTGGTAGTCGTGCCAGGCCTGCGCGTCCCAGATCTCGAGGTAGTCGACCGCGCCGATCACCACACAGTCCTTGGAGAGGTTGGCGTAGCGGCGGTGGTCGGACGACAAGGTGATGCGCCCCTGGGCGTCGGGATGCTGCTCGTCGGTGCCGGCGGCCAGGTTGCGTAGGAACGCCCGGGCTTCCGGGTTGCTCTTCGGGGCCTTGCTCGCCCGTCGGGCCAGTTGCTCGAATTCCGTCCGCGGGTACACGGCCAGGCTGTGATCTTGGCTCTTGGTGACCATCAACCCCCCTGCCAGCGCGTCGCGGAACTTGGCGGGCAGCGTCAGCCGCCCCTTGTCGTCGAGCTTGGGCGTGTAGGTGCCGAGAAACACCAGCTCACCTCCCGGCCAGACCCGGCTCTCGCCTCACCCAAACGCTTCAGCCACCATACCCCACAATCCCCCACTTCGCCCCATTCACGCGGTGTCGTCGGAGAATTTTCCGGGCTTTCCGCCACCTAGGTCGGTGCGACGGCCGCGAGACCCCGCCGCGGCACCGGATTGTCGCGCCGGAAAACCGCATTTCACGCGGGAGAAGTTGGTGGGTGGGGCGCAGTGGGGGCCAAAACCGGCCGGGAGGGGCGCGGCGGGCGACGGTTTGGCCTCGATTGGGGCTCGAATCGGGCTCGAGCGCGAAAGCGGGGTAGCCGTCGGCTACCCCGCTGTGTCAGGCGCTGCGTATCAGATGATTGGGGCTACTCGTCGAAACGGCGACGGAACCGGTCCTCCATGCGGCTGGTGAACGAGCCCCCGCCGCCCTTGCTGCGACGCTGGCGCGCCGATCCCGGCAGCGACCCCGAATGGCCCGACCGGGCGGACAACCGCGGACCGGTGATGGCGAACACCACCCCGCCGAACATCACGACGAAGCCAAAGACACTGAGAATCGGGAAGTTCCCGATCATCGTGGCCTTGAACGCCACGCCGGAAACCAGCATGGCCAGACCGATGACGAACAGCGCCGCGCCCTGCAACCGCCGTCGCGCGGTCGGCGCCCGGAAGCCCACGCCACGCACGCTCGAAGCGAACTTGGGGTCCTCGGCATAGAGAGCGCTCTCGATCTGATCGAGCATCCGCTGCTCATGATCGGAGAGTGGCATTCGTCCCTCCTTGCCGACCGCTTGGCACGTAACTATCGATATCACGCGGATGCCCGTTTTGGGGGCAACTAACTCAGATGATACGAGGTCAATCTGCGGCGTACCACTGGTTCGGCAGCGATTCTATCCCTGGTGCATCGTCGCGATCATCCCGGCAATGACCCGACGATGACCCGACTGGGACCCGACGATCATGTCGGCCGCAACGGCGGTGCGCTACAACCCCGTTGCGGAGGCGACCGCTCGAGCAACGCCGCGCGTCGGGTCCGATAATGGCGATAGGTCGCACGGCCGGGCTACTGCATGAGGCTGAGGAGGACTCCGCGAGTTGGCGATATTCCTCATCGATCTGCCGCCGCACGATATGGAGCGCCGCCTCGGTGACGCCCTCGGGGTCTACGTCGACGCGATGCGCTACCCGAGAGGCACCGAGAACCAGCGCGCCGCGATGTGGCTGGAGCACATCCGGCGCCAGGGCTGGCAGGGCGCCGCCGTCGTGGAGGCCGACGCGCCGTCCGGCCCGGAGCCGCCGTCGGCGGCCGAGCTGAGCGACGCGCCGCTGCTCGGCGTCGCCTACGGCTACCCCGGCGCGCCCGGTCAGTGGTGGCAGCAGCAGGTCGTGCTGGGCCTGCAGCGCGGCGGCCTGCCGCATCAGGAGATCACCCGGCTGATGACCAGCTACTTCGAGCTGACCGAATTACACATTCATCCCCGCGCGCAGGGCCGCGGCCTCGGCGAGGCGCTGGCCCGCCGGCTGCTCGCCGGCCGCGCGGAACGCAACGTCCTGCTCTCCACGCCGGAGACCAACGGTGAGCCCAACCGCGCTTGGCGGTTGTACCGGCGGCTGGGATTCGCCGACATCATCCGCGGCTACCACTTCGCCGGCGATCCGCGGGCATTCGCGATCCTGGGCCGCGCGCTGCCCCTGTAGCGACCGGATCTGGCACGATGACCTGGTGCCCGCCCGCCCGTCAGCGCCGAAAGCCCGAGGATTCACCGCTCGGCGGCGCCGCCTGCTGGTCATCGCGATGCTGCTGCTGCTCGTCCCGCTGGCCACCGGATGCCTGCGGGTCAGGGCGTCGCTGACCATCTCGCCCGACGACCTGGTGTCCGGCGAGGTCATCGCGGCCGCCAAGCCGAAGAGCCCCAAGGACCCCGGCCCCCAGCTCGGCGGCGATCTGCCGTTCGGCCAGAAGGTGGCGGTGTCGAACTACGACAGCGACGGCTACGTCGGGTCGCAGGCGGTGTTCTCCGATCTGACGTTTGCCGAGGTGCCGCAGCTGGTGCACATGAACCCCGACGCGCAGGGCGTGAACCTGTCGCTGCGCAGAAGCGGCAGCGTGGTGATCATGGAGGGCCGGGCGGATCTGACGTCGGTGACCGACAGCGACGCCGACGTCGAATTGACCGTCGCCTTCCCCGGGGTGGTGACCTCGACCAACGGCGACCGCGTCGAGCCCGACGTCGTGTCGTGGAAGCTCAAGCCGGGCGTGGTGAGCACGATGAACGCCCAGGCCCGCTACACCGATCCCAACACGCGTTCGTTCACCGGCGCGGGCGTCTGGCTGGGCATCGCGTCCTTCGCGGCCGCCGCCGTGGTCGGCGTGCTGGCCTGGGTCGGCCGGGACCGCTCCGAGCGGTTCACCGCGCCCCGCGACCAACCACCCGGCTAGGGCGCGTCGGGCGACCAATAGGCCAGCATCTCCGCGAACGTCGCGAACGCCGGGCCCGACACCCCGTAGGTCGCCTCGAGGTGGATGCTGAGCGGAAATCCGAGGTCGCCGACGCCGTCGATCACCCGCTTGTACAGATCGACCATCAGCTGGCGCTTCTGCGCGGGCTCGCTGGCGGCCAGCCGTTTGACGAACGCCTGCTCGTCGGCCACCGCGGCATTGCCCGGATCCTGAATCAGCCAATTGATCAGGCCGACGCGGCTTTCCGCCTTGGGCACAAAGCCGAACGACAGCAGGATCTCCGGCCGGTGGTCGGTGTTCTCGGCGAACTCGGTCAAGAAGCCGACGATCGCGTCGGAGTACAGCAACTGCGTCATTCCGTACGTCGCACCCCGGTCGCACTTGAAGTTGAACCGGCCCTGTTCGCCCTCGCGGGTGGGGATCAGGATCACCCCGCGATTGGGGATCAGGTCGCGGTAGATCGATAGCGCGTCGGTCGGCGCGACGCCGGAGCCCTCGCCGTCGTTCATCGTGCGCGGCACGCCGACGAACACCACGCCCTGCATGCCCGCGTCGGACAGCAGGGTGAGCCGCTTGCGCAGGGACTGTTCGTCGGAGAACGCGGTCACCTGGGTGCACAGGCCGTTGAACCCCGGCAACTCCGGCTTGATCAGCGACCAGAAGTCCAGCACGTCCAGCTTCGGCTTCATCGCGACCGGACGGTCGTCCTCCTCGGCGATCATCCCCGGGATCATCACGTGCCGGATCCGGCCCTCGAGACCGGACTCCGCCGAGTACCGCACAACTTTTCGCGCATCGTCGAGTGCCCGGTCCCGACCGTCCTCGACGTTCGGCGGCACCAGCTCGAGCGCGATCGTGCTGAGGGTCACGCGGCTCCTTCCCTCGGTCGGGTGCCCACGCCCAGGCACCCCGCCAGCATAGGGGCGAGAAGGTGAGCCACTCGAAGCAACTCGTGCCCATCGGGGACCGACGATGTCGGGATCGGGCCCGCGCCCCGCGCCGAATACACTGGTCGGGCCCATAGACCAGCATCACCACGCCGAGCAGAAGGGGGCGCCGCGCTGAGCCCAAATGCCCCAGCGGCAGCGGCAACCGCCGAGTTGACCGGCGCCGTCACCGACCGGCTTCGGCGGTACCTGCACGACCGGCGCACCGAGACCGCCTACATCGGCGCGGAATACGGCGCCCTGGTCGCCGCCCTGGAAGACTTCGTCCTGCGCGGCGGCAAGCGGATTCGGCCTGCGTTCGCCTACTGGGGCTGGCGCGCGGTGGCGACCGCGGAGCCCGATCCCGAAGTGCTGCTGCTGTTTTCGGCGCTGGAGCTGCTGCACGCCTGCGCGCTGGTGCACGACGACGTGATCGACGGCTCCTCCACCCGGCGCGGCCGCCCGACGGTTCACGTCCACTTCGCCGCACTGCACCGCGACCAGGCCTGGCGCGGCTCGCCCGACCGGTTCGGGATGTCGGCGGCCATCCTGCTCGGCGACCTGGCGCTGGCCTGGGCCGACGACATCGTCCTCGAGGCGGGCATACCCCCCGACGCCCGGTCGCGGGTGCGGCGCGTGTGGGCCGAGATCCGAGCCGAGGTGCTGGGCGGGCAATACCTCGACATCGCCGCCGAAGCCGGCGCCGCCGAGTCCATCGCGCCGGCGATGAACGTCGCCACCTTCAAGACCGCCTGCTACACCGTGACCCGGCCGCTGCAGCTCGGCGTGGCCGCCGCCGCCGACCGGCCCGATGTGCAAGCCGTTTTCGACCGGTTCGGGACCGACCTCGGCGTGGCGTTCCAGCTGCGCGACGACGTGCTGGGCGTGTTCGGGGATCCCGCGGTCACCGGCAAGCCGTCCGGCGACGACCTGAGGTCGGGCAAGCGCACGGTGCTGCTGGCCGAGGCGGTGGAGTTGGCGGACAAGTCGGATCCGTTGGCGGCCAACGTGTTACGCAGCTCGATCGGCGAACGGCTGACCGACGCGCAGGTGGGCGAGCTGCGCGGCATCATCGAGTCGGTGGGCGCGCTGGCCGCGGCCGAGCAACGCATCGCCGAGCTCACCCGGCGGGCGCTGGCCACCCTGGCGGCCGCGCCGATCAGCGACGCGGCCAAGGCGGGGCTGTCCGATCTGGCCAAGATGGCCACCAACCGGGCCGCCTGAACCGATGACCACCCCGACGCACACCCCGGCGGAACGCCCGTCGGCAACGAAACATCCTTTCGCCCAACGGTTTTCACGGTTGCGCGCCTTCGTTGCCACGCCGGAGGCGGGGCCTGCGCGGCTGGGCTTCTGCGGCTCGGTGCTGATCACGCTGGGCGGGCTGGGCGCCGGCAGCATCAAGCCGCACGACCCCCTGCTCGAAGCGATGCACATGTCCTGGCTGCGCTTCGGGCACGGGCTGGTGCTGTCGTCGATCCTGTTGTGGACGGGCGTGGGCCTGATGCTGATCGCGTGGCTGGCGCTGGGCCGCCGCGTGCTGGACGGCACCGCGACCGAGTTCACGATGAGGGCCACCACCGGCTTCTGGCTGGCGCCGCTGCTGGTGTCGGTGCCCGTCTTCAGCCGGGACACCTACTCCTATCTGGCCCAGGGCGCCCTGCTGCGCGACGGCTTCGACCCGTACGCCGTGGGTCCGGTTGCCAACCCGAATGCCTTGCTGGACAACGTGAGCCCCATCTGGACCATCACCACCGCACCCTACGGCCCGGTGTTCATCCTGATTGCCAAGGTGGTCACGATGGTGGTCGGCAATCACGTGATCGCCGGGACCATGCTGCTGCGCCTGTGCATGCTGCCCGGGCTGGCGCTGCTGATCTGGGCCGCGCCCCGGCTGGCCCACCACCTGGGCACCAGCGGTGCGACCGCGCTGTGGATCTGTGTGCTCAACCCGCTGGTGCTGATCCACCTGATGGGCGGGGTGCACAACGAGATGCTGATGGTCGGCCTGATGGCCGCCGGAATCGCGCTGACCTTCCAGGGCCGCCACGCACTTGGCGTCACGCTGATCACCGTCGCGATCGCGGTCAAGGCCACCGCCGGTATCGCGTTGCCGTTCCTGGTGTGGGTGTGGATGCGGCACCTGCGCGATCGACGCGGCTACCGGACCGTCCCCGCGTTCCTGGCGGCCACCGCGCTGTCGCTGCTGACCTTCACCGTGGTGTTCGGCATCCTGTCGGCGATCGCCGGTGTCGGGCTGGGCTGGCTGACCGCGCTGGCCGGCTCGGTGAAGATCATCAACTGGCTGACGGTGCCGACCGCGGCGGCCAACCTGATCCACGCCCTGGGCAGCGGCCTCTTCCCGGTCAACTTCTACGCCACGCTGCGGATCACCCGCCTCATCGGGATCGCGATCATCGCCGTGTCGCTGCCGGTGCTGTGGTGGCGCTTCCGCCGCGACGACCGGGCCGCGCTCGCCGGCATCGCCTGGTCGATGCTGATCGTGGTGCTGTTCGTCCCGGCGGCCCTGCCCTGGTACTACTCCTGGCCGCTGGCCGTCGCGGCCCCGCTGGCCCAGTCGCGGCGAGCGGTGGCGGCCATCGCCGCGTTCTCCACCTGGGTGATGGTGATCTTCAAGCCCGACGGGTCGCACGGGATGTATTCGTGGCTGCACGTTTTCCTGGCCCTGGCGTGCGCGCTGGTCGCCTGGCGCACTCTGTACCGGGCGCCCGGGCCGGTCGATCAGCGGCTCAGTACGCCATAGCCTGCGCCCGGCGCACCACTTCGCGGGCCTGATGGGCGTGCAGCGCGTCGACGGGGCGGGCGTTGTTGATGGCGTCGCGGGTGCCGTCGCGCGTGACCGTTAGCGACGGGTCGGGGGTGAACAGCCAGCGCACGATCTCGGTCTCGTGATAGCCGCCGTCGTGCAGGATCGTCAGCAACCCCGGCAGGCTCTTGACCACCTCGCCGGAATTGGTGAAGAACACCTGCGGCACCACCACGCCCCCGCCGCGTTTCACCGCGACCAGGTGACCCTCCCGTAGCTGCTGTTGCACCTTGCTCACCGGCACCCCGAGCAACTCGGCGACCCGCGGCAGGTCGTAGGTTGGCTCGTCGGGATCTAGGACATCGTCGCCGGCCGGAAAACTGCCCACGGCGCAAGTGTAGGCCCGCCGTGCGACAGCGTGTGCGCGTTGAACCCAATGTTCCACCGCCAATCTCGGCGCCGCCCCTACGATGGCCCCGTGACCGGAGCCGGGACGGGCGACCCATTGGAAAGCGCGTTGCTGGACGGCCGCTACCTGGTCCAGGCGAAGATCGCGAGCGGCGGCACCTCGACGGTCTATCGCGGACTCGACACCCGGCTCGACCGCCCGGTGGCGCTGAAGGTGATGGACTCCCGCTACGCCGGCGACGCGCAATTCCTGACCCGCTTCCAGCTCGAGGCCCGCACCGTCGCCCGCCTGAAGAATCCCGGCCTGGTCGCGGTCTACGACCAGGGTATCGACGCCCGGCACCCGTTTCTGGTGATGGAGCTCATCGAGGGCGGCACGCTGCGCGAGCTGCTGGCCGAGCGCGGCCCGATGCCGCCGCACGCCGTGGTCGCCGTGCTGCGCCCGGTGCTCGGCGGGTTGGCAGCCGCGCACCTGGCCGGTCTGGTGCATCGCGACGTCAAGCCGGAGAACGTCCTGATCTCCGACGACGGCGACGTCAAGATCGCCGACTTCGGGCTGGTGCGCGCCGTCGCCGCCGCCGGAATCACTTCCGCCAGCGTCATTCTGGGCACCGCGGCCTACCTGTCCCCCGAGCAGGTGCGCAACGGCAGCAGCAGCCCGCGCAGCGACGTCTATGCGCTCGGCATCCTCACCTACGAGCTGCTGACCGGGCGCACACCGTTCACCGGCGACTCGCCCCTGGCGATCGCCTACCAGCGGCTGGATTCCGACGTGCCGCGGGCCGGCGCCGCGATCGACGGTGTGCCACGGCAATTCGACGAGCTGGTGGCGCGTGCGACCGCGCGCGACCCCGCCGACCGCTACGCCGACGCGATCGAGATGGCCGCCGACGTCGACGCGATCGCCGACGAATTGGGCCTGCCCGACTTCCGGGTGCCGGCCCCGCGCAACTCCGCGCAGCACCGGTCGGCGGCGGCGCAGCAGAGCCGCAGGACCGAGCGTCGCCACCCCACCCGCCAGCTGACCCGTGACCCCGGCGACTGGCCCGAGCCCGAACCCCCGGCCCGGCCCGAGGCCGGCGAATACGAATACGAGCCCGCCGCAGGCGAATTCGCCGGCATCGCGATCGGCGAGTTCGCGCTGGAGCGTCAGCACGCCCGGCGCATGGTGCTGGTCTGGGTGGCGGTGGTGCTGGCGCTCACCGGGCTGGTCGCGACCGCGGCTTGGACGATCGGCAGCAACCTGACCGGCCTACTGTGATTCGTGACGAATGCACTGTCCCCAGAATGACCTTTTCAACAGAAATTGAAATGATATGGTTCGCGCATGCCGTCACCTGGGGAAATGACGAAGCGGCGAGGGCGACGCCAAGGCGAGCCGGTATCGCGCGACGCGGTCCTCAGCGCGGCAAAGCGGCAGTTCGCTGTGGACGGCTATGACAAGACGACGCTGCGAGCGATTGCCGAGGATGCGCGAGTAGAT
The DNA here is from genome assembly GCF_059813025.1 of Mycobacterium sp. NGS26. Taxonomy (NCBI): domain Bacteria; kingdom Bacillati; phylum Actinomycetota; class Actinomycetes; order Mycobacteriales; family Mycobacteriaceae; genus Mycobacterium; species Mycobacterium sp. NGS26. The sequence goes on along the minus strand of NZ_JCALDU010000003.1, from coordinate 691,145 downwards.
CCGTCGATGGTCATCTATCTCTTCGGCTCGAAGGCGGCATTGTTTCGCGAATCGATGAAGTTGGTGCTGCCGTCTGACCTGCTGACGGCCGAGCTCGCCGATAAAGACGACGACTTGGGCTGCCGCGTGGTGCGGGCCTACCTCGGTATCTGGGAGCAACCCGATTCTGCCGCGAGCATGACCTCAATGGTGCAATCGGCCACGTCCAATCGCGATGCCAACGAAGCGTTTCGCGGTTTTTTGCACGACTATCTGCTCACCGCGGTGTCAACCGCTTTGGGCGGTGGCGCTGAAGCGCGACTGCGCGCGATGCTGGCAGCGACCAACCTCGTCGGCACCGCGATGTTGCGTTACATCATGCGTGTGCCGCCTCTGTCGTCGCTCGGGGTCGAAGAGGTGGTCAGGTTAGTGGGGCCCGCGGTGCACCACTTCTTAACCGGCCCCGCCGACGAGCTGGGGCTGGACCTGCCATCGCAGTAACCCTGCCAAGGCACCGAAATACGCAGGACGGCAGGATGTTTCGGCCGTGCCGAGATCTCGCCACTCGCCTTAGCGCTCCACTCCGCCCAGCCTCGGCTATACCGCGGTCGCCTCAACGATGCTGAGCGGCGACACGGTGTCGACGACGCGGTTCAACCGGAAACCGGTTTGGTCGAACAGCCGGCCGTACTCGTCCGCGGTGCGTTCGCGCGCGCCGGCGACGACCAGCATCTCGATGTCCACCCACTTGCCGTGGAAGTCGCGGTCGTGGTCGGGAATGACGAACTCGCAGAGCAACAGTCGCGTGCCGGGGCGGGCCGCGGTGCGGACATTCTTCAGGATGCGGACCGCGTCCTCCTCGGACCAGTCGTGGATGACGTTCTTGAGCACATACGCGTCGCCACCCTCGGGCGCGGAATCGAAGAACGAGCCCTCCTCGATCCGGACGCGGTCCCCGACACCGTATTTGCGAAGCAACTCCGGGGCGTCCGCCACGACCTCCGGAAGATCGAACAGCACGCCGCGCGAATTCGGAGCCGTCTGCAGGATCGCCGCCAACAGCCGACCGTGTCCGCCACCGACATCGACGATCGTGCCCAAGGCACTGAAGTCGTAGGCCGCGGTCAAGGGCAAGGTCGCGAACTCGGACAGATTGGTCATGGCGGAGTTGAAAATCCCACCCAGCTCCGCTTCCTCGGCCAGGTACTCGAAGGCCGGTTTGCCGCGAAGCCTCGGGAGCACCGGACGCCCGGTCCGGATCGCCTCCGTCAGGTGGCTCCAGTGCTCGCGATGCTGTGGCGACCCGACCCACCGCGCCATGCCGGCCATCGACACTGGCGCGTCGGTGCGCAGCGTCGACGCGAGCGGGGTAAGTGCGTAGCGCCCGTCGCCGCGCTGGGTGAAAATCCCGATGCCGATCAATGCGCGCATGAGTCGCCGCAGAGCGTCGGCGTCGGCGCCGACCCGGTCTGCCAGCTGCTCGCCGAACAATGGGCCATCCGCCAGGGCGTCTGCCAAGCCAAGATCCGCTGCGGATGTGACAGCCTGAGCCACCCACGCGTTCAGGATCAATTCCAGCATCACCACCGCGGGCGGAGCCGAGCGTTGCCGCAAACGCGACAGGTGCTGGCGTGCACGTTCGACGGCACGCGCGACCCTGACCGGCGGAACCTTAGATGCCACGTAAGTACCTTTCTCGTTCACCTTCGCCACGATGGACGAGCGTTCCGTGGCTTGAGTTAGGAACTATGCGCGCAAACCGGCAATATTTCAATAGTCATTGAAATACGCTGGCGCTCCGCCTAGAGTGCTGGCAGGGACCAGATGAACGGAGTCGTCATGTCACGGTTAGCCACGAAGTTGGTCATCGCGGCGATGCTCGCATTTACCGCGGCAACAGCGAGCGGATGCTTGGCCGGTGGGGCCGCTGTCGGGCCGCCCCTCGGGGTTGCGGCGGGGTAAAGCTGTAGCGCTTACCCCTTTGCGCGAGCGTTCGTGTCTGTACGGCGGCACGCCGCGTGTGGCGTACAACTGTGCACGCTCGCGGGCAAAAAGGTCAGTCGCGCAGCATCTCGGCGACCAGGAAGGCCAGCTCCAGCGACTGCTGGGTGTTCAGCCGCGGGTCGCACGCCGTCTCGTAGCGACCCGCCAAGTCCAGGTCCGAAATGTCTTGCGCGCCACCCAAACACTCGGTGACGTCCTCGCCGGTGATCTCGACGTGGATGCCGCCCGGATGGGTGCCCAGCGCCCGGTGCACCTCGAAGAAGCCCTGCACCTCGTCGACGATGCGGTCGAAGTGCCGCGTCTTGTACCCGTTCGACGACTCGTGGGTGTTGCCGTGCATCGGGTCGCACTGCCAGATCACCTGATGACCGGTGGCCTGCACCTTCTCCACGATCGGCGGCAGCAGGTCGCGCACCTTGTTGTTGCCCAGCCTGCTGACCAGCGTCAGCCGGCCCGGCCTGTTGTGCGGGTCGAGCCGCTCGACGTACTCGACGGCCAGCTCCGGCGTCATCGTCGGGCCCATCTTGACGCCGATCGGGTTCGCGATCACCTCGGCGAACGCGACATGCGCGCCGTCGAGCTGACGGGTCCGCTCGCCGATCCACACGGTGTGCGCCGACAGGTCGTACAGTTGCGGCGTCCCTTCGACGTCCGAAAGCCGCAACATCGCGCGCTCGTAGTCGAGCACCAAAGCCTCATGGCTGGAATAGATTTCGGCGGTTTGCAGGTTGCGGTCGGCTACCCCGCAGGCGCTCATGAACCGCAACCCGCGGTCGATCTCGGTGGCCAGCGCCTCATAGCGCGCCCCGGCCGGCGAGGTCCGGACGAATTCGCGGTTCCAGTCGTGCACCAGGTGCAGCGACGCCAGCCCCGACGAGGTCAGCGCCCGCACCAGGTTCATCGCCGCGCTGGCGTTGGCGTAGGCCCGCACCAGGCGCGACGGATCGTGTTCGCGCGCCGCGGCATCCGGGGCGAATCCGTTGATCATGTCGCCGCGGTAGGACCGCAGGCCCAGCGCGTCGATGTCGGCGGATCGCGGCTTGGCGTACTGTCCCGCGATGCGGGCCACCTTCACCACGGGCAGGCTGGCGCCGTAGGTCAGCACCACGGCCATCTGCAGCAGGGCGCGGACATTGCCGCGGATGTGGGGCTCGGTGTTGTCAACGAACGTCTCCGCGCAGTCGCCGCCCTGCAGCAGGAACGCCTCGCCCCGCGCGACCTGGGCCAGCTGCTCCTGCAGCCGGACGATCTCGGACGGCACCGTCACCGGCGGCACGCTCTCCAGAACCGTGCGCATCGCCTCGGCCCGGTCGGCGGGCCAGCTGGGCTGCTGAGCGGCCGGCTTGGCCAGTGCGGCGTCCAGGCGGGCGCGCAGGTCAGGCGGCAGCGGCGGCAGCGGCGGCAGCTGCTCGATCGGGATGTCGACGGTCCAGTTCATCGGTCCATGGTAACCGGGGACGGCTAACGCCTGATCAGGGCGAACACCCATCCCCGGAGGTGATCAGCCGGAATCGGCGCAGCTGGTCGCGGGCGTCGACCAGGGCGTCGTGCGCCTCGCGCGGGCGTGGCGGCATCGGCGGGGACCCGCGGTCCTCCCACAACTGACGCAGCTCCCGGGTGAAGCGGGGCAACGCCTTCGGCAGGCCCGGCATCGGGCCCCACAACTGGCACAGGGCGACGTGGTCGTAGGCGCCCACCCAGGCCCACAGCTCGATCGGCTCGGTGGCGTCGGCGCCGGACACACCGAAGAACTCCTCCAGGTCCAGGCGAATCTGCTTGCGCGAGCGCCACAACGGCGAGGCCGGGGGCGGCAGCTTGGGCAGCACGTTGGCGCGCACCCAGCTGCCCGCGCGCTCGGGGTCGAACTCGGTGGACACGGCGTAGTACTCGCGGCCATCCTCGGCGACCACCCCGATCGAGATCAGCTCGATGGTGCGGCCGTCCTCGATGAACTCGGTGTCGTAGAAGTACCGCACCCCGAAAGGCTATCTACCGATCAGGATGGGCCCGGTGGGCGCCGGCGCCGGGTGGACGTCGTGGTCGAGCTGGGCGTCGACGGCGCGTTCGTCGGGCAGGCCCGGCGTGCCCGCGATCGCGCATTGCACCCACAGCTTGACCCGCACCACCGGGCGGCGCAGCCGGCGTTCCCGCTGCAGCGCGCGCCGCATCTTGTCCGGCTGGGTGGTGTAGCGCCACCGGGCCCACGGGGCGTGCGGGCGCGACAACCGGACCGCGCCGATGACCAGCAGGACGACGATGAACATCCCGAGCAGGCCGGTCCACACCTTGCCCTTGAGCACCACCACCACGGCCAGCGGCAACGTCAAGGCCATCGCGGTGCCTACCGCGGCCCGCAGCACCACCGATCCAGTTTCGGCGCCGTGCCAGATCGGCAGAAAGAACATCAGCGGGTGCAGGCCCATGATCAGCAGCCCGGCCACCGCCACCGCGGCGAACACCGCGTCCACCGACGTGCGGCCGTCCTCGGACCAGTAGACGTCGGACAGGTGCAGGATCAACGCGTACTCGTCGAGGACCAGTGCGGCGCCGATCCCGAAAAAGGTTGCCGCCAAGACGAACTCGGGTTCGTGCCCGTCTATGGACAGGGTCACCAGCGTCAGCCCGGAAACCAACACCATGACGACCCCGAAGGTCACGTGGTGGATGTGCACTCCGCCGATGTGGACGTTGCGTGGTTGCCACCAGCGCGTCGGCAGACCCGCCTCGGCGCGGTGGCGGATGATGCGGACGAACGTTCGCGCCACGAAAAACGTCAGGATGAAGGCCACCAGGCAGCACAGCAGCGGCAGCCGGCCACCCTCGTGGATGTCATGGGCGAACCAATGGGTCAGTCCGAACACGAACCAGTGGAGCACTCTAGAAACGTACGCCTGCACCGTCGGGCAGGGGTGGAGCCGCGCTGTGGCACGTCGCGGCGCCGACACCGATTACGCTGTTCTGCGACATGAGTAGATGGCGGGCGCCCGGCGTGGGCTTGCGGGTGTTGCTGTGGTGCCTGCTCTGGCTGCTGGCCGCCGCGGCGCTGTATTACGTGGGTGGGCGCCTGTTCGGGCACACGCCCTACCGCATCGACATCGACATCTATCAGATGGGCGGACAGGCCTGGCTGGACGGGCGCCCGCTGTACCGCGGCGACGTGCTGTTTCACACACCCATCGGGCTGAACCTGCCGTTCACCTATCCCCCGCTGGCCGCCATCGTGTTCTGCCCGTTCTCCTGGCTGCACATGCCGGCCGCCAGCGTCGCGATCACGGTGCTGACCTCCGCGCTGCTGGTCGCCTCCACGACGATCGTGCTGACCAGCCTCGGCGTGTGCAGCACCTCCCGGGTGCTACCCGGGCCGGCCTGGCTGCGCCGGTTGTGGCTGGCCGTGCTGATCGCGGCTGCGGCGACGATCTGGCTGGAACCGATCACCTCGAACTTCGCCTTCGGCCAGATCAACGTCGTGCTGATGACGTTGGTGCTCGCCGACTGCCTGCCGCGCCGCACGCTGTGGCCCCGCGGGCTGCTGCTGGGCCTGGGGATGGCGCTGAAGCTCACCCCCGCGGTGTTTCTGCTCTATTTCGTGCTGCGTCGCGACAACCGCGCGGCATGGGCGGCGATGGCGTCTTTCGCGGGCGCCACGCTGCTGGGTTTCGTGTTGGCGTGGAGCGACTCGTGGGAGTACTGGACCCACACCGTGCACCACACCGACCGGATCGGTGAGACGGCGCTGAACACCGACCAGAACATCGCGGGCGCGCTGGCCCGGCTGGGGCTCGGCGAGCACGAACGCTTCCCGCTGTGGGTGGCCGCGTGCCTGGTGGTGCTGGCGCTGACCATTTGGGCGATGCGGCGGGTGCTGCGGGCCGGGGAGCCGGCGCTGGCGCTGGTCTGCGTCGCCCTGTTCGGCCTCGTGGTTTCGCCGGTGTCCTGGTCGCACCACTGGGTCTGGGCGCTGCCAGCAGTGCTGGTGACCGGGGTGTTGGCGTGGCGACGGCGCAGCGTCGCGCTGGCGGCGGTCAGCCTGGCCGGAGTGGCGGTGATGAGGTGGACGCCGATCGACCTGCTTCCCAAGCACCACGAGACGACCGCGAACTGGTGGCGCCAGCTCGTCGGGACGTCCTACGTGTGGTGGGCGCTGGCGGTCATCGTCACCGCGGGACTCGCCGTCACCGCGCGGGTGGGGACGCAGGACCCGGCGGCGACCCCGCTGGCGCCGGCCTCGGCCGTCGGCTGACCCGTCGGGCGCTACCCGACGGCGGTCTCGGGGATCCGGGCCGCGTCGGCGGCCGGCCCCTGACCGTTGGAGCCGTGTTCCTTGAGGCTGGCCGCGTAGATGTCGACGTACTCCTGGCCGGACAGCCCCATCAGCTCGTAGATCACCTCGTCGGTGACGGCCCGCTCGATGAAGCGGTTGCCGGCCAGCCCCTCGAATCGGGAGAAGTCCATCGGCTTGCCGAAGCGCACGGTGACCCGCCCGAAGCGCAGCATCGAGGTGCCGGGCGGGTTGACGACGTTGGTGCCGATCATCGCCACCGGGATCACTGGGACCCCGGTGTGCAGCGCCAGCCGGGCCAGCCCGGTCTTGCCCTTGTACAGCCGCCCGTCGGGCGAGCGGGTGCCCTCGGGGTACATGCCCAGCAGCTTGCCCTGGGCCAGCACCTGCTCGGCGGTGTTGAGCGCGGCCTGCGCGGCGTCGGCGCTGGAGCGGTCGATGGGGACCTGCCCGACGGCGGTGAAGAACCAGCGGCTGAACCAGCCCTTGAGTCCGGTGCCGGTGAAATATTCGGACTTTGCCAGGAAGGTGATGCGGCGGCGCACCACCAGCGGCAGGAAGAAGCTGTCCATCACCGCCAGGTGGTTACTGGCCAGGATCGCCGGCCCCGAACTCGGAACGTGTTCCAGGCCTTCGACTTTCGGCCGACCGAGGACCGTCAGCAACGGGCCCAGGAGGACGTACTTGAACAGCCAGTACCACATGGCCCTCCCTCTCGCCCGACTCGATGATGGTGTTGGCGCCAACTGTACCGACCCGCAGCGCAAGGAACCAACCTTCGCTGCGGGGGATCACTCCTCGACGGTGACCGGGATCGGCTGGTAACGCGTCCTCGCCGCGGCATCGGCCGGGGCGGCCCCGCCGTTCGGCTCGGTCGGGACGCCGCCGCCGGGCGGGCCGTCCGGTGGCGGTGCCGGTTTGGCGGACCGGTCGATGTCGTCGACGATGGCGCGGATCACCTCGAGCAGGGCGATGCTGTGGTCGGCGATGACGGTGAGCAGCGGGTGCTGATCGCCGGTGGCCAACGCGGCCAGCGCGCACACCGGGCACCACACCTGCTGGCACTTGCCGGTGCCGACGCCGGCGCCGGCCGTCAACGCGGCCGCGGCCCGCACCGCCGGGTCGATCCCGTCCAGGATCGCCTGGGCGAGCTTGCGCAACTCGGGACCGAGGTCGGGATGAGCCCCACTCACTTAGGCCACACCTCCGGATCTGGTCGAAAACGAACTGTCAGCTCACTGCCCCGCAGATGCGCGTCCAGCACCGTGCACCGCCGCAGCACCGACGCCAGCCGAACCCTGCGCCGCAGCCCGCCGGCGCTGATGATCAGGTCGTCGTCGACCCGCCCCAGCGCCAGCGCGCCGGGATCGAGCTGGGGTAACGCTAGCCGCATGCGGTATATCGACCCAAGTCCCGACCCGGATTCCAGGTCAACAATAGGGCGCAGGGGCCCGGGCGGCGGCGCCCCACGCCGGCGCCGGGCTCCGTCGAGCAGCCCGGCTAGCGCCTTGGGGCCGATGGGTTCCCCGGACAGGTGCGGGGTCAGCACCAGGGCCACGTCGCCGATGGTGGCGTCGAGTTCGCCGAGCACGGCACGCTGTTCGGAGATGCGTTCGCCGTACCAGTAGAAGGCCGGGTGGTCGGGCAGGTTGCGGTACTCGTAGGACTCGTCCTCGGTCAGGACCTGATTGACGATCAGCTCCTCGACGCGGACACCCATCAGCGCCAGCGAACCCAGCGTCCGGGCCGCCTCGGCCGCGACCACCCGTTCGGGCGTCAGCACCAGGTGCGCGCCGACCAGCTCGCCGTCGGTCAGCAGCGCGCCGAGCGCGTCGACGCTGGCGCTGATGCGCTCCAGCAGTTCCACCACCGCGGCCGACCTGGCGTCGTCGGCGGCGATGGACAGCCGGCGATGGCGCGGCCACGCGCGCTCCACGTACAGCGCGAAGGTGGCGGGCAGCGTCAGCATGCGCAGCGCGTCCGCCGTCGAGGCGCAGTCGACGACGACGCGGTCCCATCGCCCGGACGCCGCGAGCTCGCCGACGGCGTGCAGGCCGAGCACCTCCTGGATGCCGGGCAGCGCCGAGAGTTCTTCGGGGGCAATGGTGCTCAGCTCGGAGTCGGGGAACCGCCGATCCAGCGCGGCGACGACGTCGTGCCACCGCGACTCGAGAAGCGCCAGGGTGTCCAAGGCAAGCGCGTCGAGAAAGCCGCCGCCGGCCCCGGCGTCATCGGTTTCGAGATCGGCGAACACCCGCACCGGATCGTCGCGGCCGCACGGCGGCACCGGCACGCCCAGCACGTCGCCCAGCGAGTGCGCCTGGTCGGTGGACACCACCAGCACCCGCTGGCCCTCGCTCGCATCGCAGACCGCGGTGGCACATGCCAGGGTGGATTTCCCCACCCCGCCCTTCCCTACGAAGAGGCTGATCCGGGCCGGGCAGGGCTGCGCAGACTCACTCAGCCTCGACTCGTTTCTTGAGATCCTTCAACGCGTGGTCGGTCAGCCTGCGCTCGGCCTTTCGCTTGAGCAACCCGATCATCGGGATGGCAAGATCCACCGAGAGCTCGTAGGTGACGTCGGTACCAGAACCCTTGGGCGCCAAGCGATATGAGCCTTCAAGGGAGCGCAACAGCGAGCTGGAGACCAGGGTCCAGCTCAGCGACCGGCGGTCGGCCGGCCACTCGTAGGACATGACCATCGTGTCCTTGATGACGCCGGCGTCCATCACGAATCGCACGACCTTCGGGTAGCCGTCGGCGCCCCTTTCCTGCACCTCGGCTTCCTTGTACTCCGAGATCCATTCGGGGTAGGAATCGATGTCGGCGATCACCTCCAGCACCGTGTTGGGGTCGCTTTCGATGTGGATGGTTTGCGTCGTCTTCTCCGCCACCTGGCTGCTGCCCTCTCTGTCGCAGTCGGGTCGACCGGCCCGTGCGAAAACCTGACCCGGCTAAACTACCGGAGAAACCCCGACCGGACGCGACCGTTCCAGTGTCGCCTTGACCTCGAAGGCCATTTTCTTGCCGGCCACCCTCCGGCGGTGCGTCATTTTCGCCAGGTTCAGCTTGGCCAGCTGCCAGGCGGCGACGCCGGTCGGCTCGGCGTGCAGGAAGTAGTGCAGCACCACGCCATCCAGGCAGGGCTCCAGCCAGATCTCCATGGTCCCGGTCAACCCGCCGGTCACCGCCCAGCGGATGCCCTTTTCGCCGCGCTCCTCGACGACCTGCAGCCGCAGGTCGGGCCACCAGCGGCGCCACTTCGACCGATCGGAGACCGCGGCGCCGACCCGGGCGCCGTCGGCGGCGACGAACGTCTGGTCGGCGATCTGGATGCTGTGCACCGCCCCAGCTTCACACACCGGGCCCGGGCGCCGATCGACGACCTCACCGTGGCCGCCGGACCGTCGCGGTGCTGGGCGAATGGTCGGATTAGGCTGGTCGACAAGGCCGGAGCCCGGCAACGTCACTAGGTCAAACGAGGTCAAGAGTGCGTGAGTACAGCGTCCCCGCCCGCTTTTCCGTCGGCGAGCGCGACAACGTCGCGGCGGCGGTCTTCGAGCACGAGCGCGACGACCCCGACTTCGCCATCTACCAACGCCTGATCGACGGCGTCTGGACCGACGTCACGTGCGCCGAGGCCGCCGACCAGATTCGTTCCGCCGCACTGGGTTTGATCTCGCTGGGGGTGCAGGCCGGTGACCGGGTGTCGATCTTTTCCGCCACCTGCTACGACTGGGCCATCCTCGACCTGGCCATCCTGTCGGTGGGCGCCGTCACCGTGCCGATCTACGAGACGTCGTCGGCCGAGCAGGTGCGCTGGGTGCTGCAGAATTCCGAGGCGGTGCTGGCCTTCGCCCAAACCGACGAGCACGCGGCGATCGTCACCGAGCTCGCCGGCGAGCTGCCCGCGCTGCGCCGGGTGCTGCACATCGACGGTTCGGGCCCCAGGGCGCTCGACCAGCTTGTCGAGGCCGGCGCGTCGGTCGACCCTTCCGAGCTGACCGCCCGGCTCGAGGCGCTGCGCGCCGAGCACCCGGCGACGCTGATCTACACCTCGGGCACCACCGGACGGCCCAAGGGCTGCCAGCTCACCCACTCCAACCTGCTGCACGAGATCCGCGGCACCCAGGAGTGCCTGCCCACGCTGCTGACGAAGGGGCAGCGGCTGCTGGTTTTCCTGCCGCTGGCCCACGTGCTGGCCCGGGCGCTGACCCTGTCGGCGTTCGCCAGCAAGGTCACTGTCGGTTTCACCAGCGACATCAAGAACCTGCTGCCGATGTTCGGGGTGTTCAAACCGACTGTGGTGGTGTCGGTTCCGCGCGTGTTCGAGAAGGTGTACAACACCGCCGAGCAGAACGCCGTCAACGACGGCAAGGGCTGGATCTTCAAGCGGGCGGCGCAGACCGCGGTCGACTGGAGCCAGGCTCACGACGACGGCCGGCCGGGGCCGCTGCTGCGGGCCAAGCACGCCGTGTTCGACCGGCTGGTCTACCACAAGCTGCGCGCCGCGCTGGGCGGCGACTGCCGCGCCGCCGTCTCCGGCGGCGCACCGCTGGGCGCGCGGCTGGGCCACTTCTACCGCGGCGTCGGCCTGACCATCTACGAGGGCTACGGCCTGACCGAGACCAGCGCGGCCATCACGGTCAACCAGATCGAGGCGCTGAAGATCGGGACCGTGGGAAAGCTGGTGCCCGGCAACAGTTTGCGCATCGCCGAGGACAAGGAGCTGTTGGTGCGCGGCGGCGTGGTGTTCGGCGGGTACTGGCGCAACGAGCAGGCCACCGAGGAGGCGTTCGCCAACGGCTGGTTCAAGACCGGCGATCTGGGCGCCATCGACGACGACGGCTTCCTGACGATCACCGGCCGCAAGAAGGAGATCATCGTCACCGCGGGCGGGAAGAACGTCGCCCCCGCGGTACTCGAGGACCAGCTGCGGGCGCACCCGCTGATCAGCCAGGCCATGGTCGTCGGGGATGCCAAGCCGTTCATCGGCGCGCTGATCACCATCGACCCCGAATCGTTCGGCGGCTGGAAGGAGCGCAACAGCAAGCCGGCGGGCGCCTCGGTGGGCGACCTGGCCACCGACCCGGACCTGGTCGCCGAGGTGGACGCGGCCGTCAAGAGGGCCAACCTGTCGGTGTCGCATGCCGAGTCGATCCGCAAGTTCCGCATCCTGCCGGTCGACTTCACCGAGGACAGCGGCGAGCTGACGCCGACGATGAAGGTCAAGCGCAACGTGGTGGCCGAGAAGTTCGCCTCCGACATCGAGGCGATCTACACCAAGGACTGACGGCGAGCAGACGTAAAAGCCCCCAAAACCATGCGGTTTTGGGGGCTTTTACGTCTGCTCGCCGTCCTTAGCCGCGCAACAGGTCGGCCAGCCGGGCGGCCAGCGTGTCCCAGCGCCACTGCGACGTCACCCACTCGCGCCCCGCGGCGCCCATCGCGGCGGCCCGATCGCGATCGGCGAGCAACCCGGTGACGGCGCCGACGACCTCGTCCACCGAACGGCCGTCCACCACCAGCCCGGTCTTGTTGTGCCGCACGGCTTCTGGCGCGCCGCCCGACCGCCCGGCGACCACCGGCACGCCGGTCGCCGAGGCCTCCAGGAACACGATGCCCAGGCCCTCGACGTCCATGCCCGCGCCGCGGGTGCGGCACGGCATCGCGAACACGTCGGCCACCGCGTGGTGGGCGGCCAGCTCGGCGGTCGGCACGCCGCCGGTGAAGGTCACGTGGTCGGCCACACCGCACGCCAGGGCCTGCTTCTGCAGCGCCTCCAGGTATGGGCCGCCGCCGACGATCAGCAGCGCGGCCCCGTCGACGCGCCGCCGGATCGACGGCAACGCCCTGATCAGCATGTCCTGGCCTTTGCGCGGCACCAGGCGGGACACGCACACAACGGTCGGCCGATCGCCCAGCCGGTAGCGCCGCCGCAGCTCGGCGCGGGCAGCCGGATCGGGATGGAACCGGTCGGTGTCCACCCCCGGCGGCAGGTATTCCAACGACGCCCCGGGCCCGAAGGCCGACGCGAACCTGCCGCGGGTGTAGCGGCTGACGAAGGTCACGACGTCGGTGCCGTCGCCGATGCGCCGCAGCACCGATCGGGCGACCGGAAGCATCGACCAGCCCACCTCGTGGCCGTGCGTGCTGGCCACGACCCGCTTCGCCCCCGCCTGCCGGGCCCGCGGCGCCAGCAGGGCCAGCGGCGCGGCCGCGCCGAACCACACCGTGTCGATGCCGTGCTCGCCGATCAGCCGGCGCATCCGGGCGTCGACCGTCGGGCCGGGCAGCATCAGGGTGCCCGGGTGGCGCACCACACGATAACCGGCGGCCGCGGCGTCGTCGAACGCGTCGGCGCCCTTCCATTGCGGCGCGTACACCGTCACCGCATGCGACCCGGCGGCAACCAGCCGTCCCACGAACTCCCCCAGGTAGGACTGGATGCCGCCGCGTCGGGGCGGAAAGTCGTTGGTTACCAGCAGGACCCGGCTCACTGCGTCACGCCCCGCCTGCCATCCATTCTTTCCAGCGGGCGAGCAGCCCGGCCGAGTCGGTGCCGAGGACGTCGCGCACCGCGGTGGGCAGGCCGGCGTGCCCGACCCCGCACGCGGCCAGGTAGAACTCCCGCAGCTTCGCGGCCCCGTAGGCGTCGGCGACGAAGCGGGCGAACCACCAGGCCCGGTCGTATCCCGACGAGCGCTGCGGCCCCGGCGTGTCCAGGTCGGCGTCCGACGGCAGGCTCACCAGGGACCGCGCGTCGGGGGGCACCGGGTCGATCGGCCGGGCGACGAAGTCGGCGACCCCTTCGGTCAGCCAGCGCGGCGCGTCGGTCGCGGTGTCGACGCGCGCCGCGTAGTGAAAAAGCTCGTGGCTCAACACTATTCGCAGCGCCGGTTCGGTCATGCCGGCCGCGCCCGGCGCGAACACGATCCGCTGGCCGATCGCCACCCGGTGCTCGGGGTCGACGCGGTCGACGACCGTCACCGCCGCGATGTCGGCCCACTGCGGGGCCGGCCCGCCGCCCGCGGCGGCGCGGAACTCGTCGTCGGAAACGGCGGCGAGCACCGAGATGTCGCGCGGCCAGTCGACGCCCCAGAAGGCCTCCACCCGGTCGACGGCGGCGCCGATGTTCGACGCGATGCGCGACAGCAGCCGATCGGTGGCCGGACCACCGCCGAGCAGGTGGACCACCCGGTCGCGGACGACCAGGGGCGCCGCGCTGGGGCCCTCGGCGGGGGCGGGGGGCAGCGCCGCGCCCGCGATCAGCTCACCGGCGAGGACGGCGGCCAGCAGAATTCTCGCGGCCCGGCGCCGGCGTTCAGTAGCGACGGGCGTCGTGGACCGGGCCGGCGGCATTCATCGGCACCACCCGCACCGGCTGGCCGTAGGTGGAGGAATGGATCACCATGCCGTCGCCGACGTAGAGGCCGCTATGTGACGCGTCGTTATAGAAGGTCACCACGTCGCCGGGCTGCAGGTCCGACAGCGCCACCGGCTGACCGCCCTGAGCCTGCGCCTGGCTGGAGTGCGGCAGCGAGATGCCGGCCTGCTGGAACGCCCACATCACCAGGCCCGAGCAGTCGAACCCGCCGGGTCCCGCGCCGCCCCACACATACGGCGTTCCGACCTGCGTCAACGCCGCCTGTACGACGGTCGCGCGGTCGCCGCCGCCCACGCCGCCGGGCTGCGGGCCGGGCAGTCCGAAGGGCGGCGGAGCCACACCCGGTGCCTGGCCGCCCGGCGGTGGAGCACCGGGCGGCAACGCGTCCGGCGCCGGTGCGCCGGGTGCCGGCGCCGCCGCCGGGACCGGCCCGGGGTCGGCGAGCGCGGTCCGCTGGTCCGGTGACAACTGCATGTACTGCGACTTGACGACGGCGATCTGCACCTGCAGCTGGCTCTGCTTGGACTGCAGGCTGGCCCGCACCGCGGCCGCCTGCTCGGCCGCGCTCTTGGCGGCGGCGGCCGACTTGGCGGATGCCTGCTCGGCCTTGGCGGCCTGTTCCCCGGCGGCCCGGTAACCCGCCATCTGCGTGCGCATCTGGGTCGCCATCAGCCGCTGCACGGCCATCTTGTCGATCAGGCCCTGCGGCGACCCCGCGGTCAGCATTGCCTCCATGCCGCTGACCCGGCCGCCCATGTAGGTCGCGGCGGCGAGCTTGTTGACCGCGGTCTGGAAGCTGGCCAGCTTGGCCTTGGCCGCGTCCACCGCGGCCTGATCGTCGGCGTGCTTCTTCTCCGCCGCCCGCTGGGCCGCCAGCTTCTCGTTGAGGTCGAGCTGCGCGCTGTGCATCGCCTCGGTGGTCTGCTCGGCCTGACGGGACAGCTCGTTGAGTTTTGCCATCGCGTCGTCGGCCGGATCGGCCGCGGCGCTCGCGGCGAGAGCGCCTGCAAAAACCGTGAGGCCCGCCAGCATCGCGACGACCGAACGTGTGAGGGCACGCGCAATCGGATACTCAGAGCCGAAACTCAAGATTTGCTTCCTTAAACGGCCATCGACACATCGCGGTCGAGCTGGTTTAGGTCTCAAACAGGTTACGAAACGATATAGGTGTTTGTCTAAACCGGGTCGTTAAGAAATTGGAAAGAATTCTGTCAATTCTTTGTGAACGAGAACCGGTGCGCCGCTACCCTCCGGGGGTTTTGGCGCACAGGGCATTTACGCGACGCCGGAACCGCGATCGCGGTGAATCGGCACCAGCCGCAATCGGGGCGCCAGTCCGACTTCGGCGAGCACTTCGAGCGCGGCGCGTTCGTCCTGCAACAAAGTCTCCGGTACCCCGAGTAGCACGCTGACCACGCAGTCGCGGCACCCCGGGCCGCGCACCGCGCAGTCGTCGCAGTCGATCACCACCGGTTCGCCCCGCCCGGGCGTCGCGACGCCTGTGCTGTCGGGTCCGCTGTTGTGTGCCATCGGGATGGGTCCTCTCGCTCGCGCTCCGGTCGGGCTACCCGAACGCTAACCGCGACCACCGACATCTTTCGCGGGCGCGGCGCGGCGTGGGAACGCCGCGGTGTCGGTGGGCGTGCTTAACGTCGCCGCCATGGGCGTGACGGGTGCGACTCAGCTGAGTTTCGCCGACCTGGAATCGGCCTGGCGACCCAGCGAAGAAACTCCGCTGCGCGAGACCACCTTCGTCGTGGTGGACCTGGAGACCACCGGGGGGCGCACCCGCGGCGGCGACGGAACGCCGGCCGACGCCATCACCGAGATCGGGGCGGTGAAGGTCCGCGGCGGCGTGGTGCTCGGGGAGTTCGCCACCCTGGTCGACCCGCAGCGCGCCATCCCGCCGCAGATCGTGCGGCTCACCGGCATCACCACGGCGATGGTGTGCGACGCCCCGACCATCGACGCCGTGCTGCCGATGTTCTTCGAGTTCGCCGGCTCGGACAGCGGGGCGGTGTGGGTCGCCCACAACGCCGGCTTCGACATCGGATTCCTCCGGGCCGCCGCCCAGCGCTGCGAAATCCCGTGGCCGCGACCGCAAGTGCTGTGCACGGTGCGGCTGGCCCGCCGGGTGCTGAGCCGCGAGGAGGCCCCCAGCGTGCGCCTGGCGTCACTCGCCGGGCTGTTCGCCGTCGCAACGCAGCCCACCCACCGCGCCCTCGACGACGCCCGCGCCACCGTCGACGTGCTGCACGCCCTGATCGAGCGGGTGGGCAACCAGGGCGTGCACACCTACGCCGACCTGCGCTCGTACCTGCCCGGCGTGACGCCGGCCCAGCGCCGCAAGCGGGCGCTCGCCGATGCCCTGCCGCATCGGCCCGGCGTGTACCTGTTCCGCGGGCCGGCCGGCGAGGTGCTCTACGTCGGGACCGCCGTCGACCTGCGCCGCCGGGTGAGCCAGTACTTCACCGGCGCCGACCCCCGTGGCCGGATGAAGGAGATGGTCACGCTGGCCGCCGCGGTCGACCACGTCGAGTGCGCGCACGCGCTGGAGGCCGGCGTGCGCGAGCTGCGGCTGCTGGCCGCGCACGCCCCGCCGTTCAACCGCCGGTCGCGGTTCCCGCACCGCTGGTGGTGGGTCGTGCTGACCGACGAGGCGTTTCCGCGCCTGTCGGTGGTGCGCTCGCCGCGCCACGACCGTGCCGTCGGCCCGTTTCGCTCCCGCGCCGACGCCGCCGAGACCGCCTGGCTGCTCGCGCGGTTCACCGGTATCCGAACCTGCACCGCGCGGCTGGCGCGCGGCGCGCTGCACGGGCCGGCCTGCCCCGAGCGCGAGGTGTCGCCGTGTCCGGCCGCCCGCGACGCGACGGCCACCCAATACGCGGCGGCCGTGGCCCGCGCCGCGGACCTGATCGACGGCCAGGACAACGACGCGCTGCACGCGGCCGTGGGTCAGGTCACCGCGCTCGCCGAGCGCCGCCACTACGAGAGCGCCGCGCGACTGCGCGACCGCACCGCCACCGCCGTCGAAACCCTGTGGCGCGGCCAGCGGCTGCGCGCCCTGGCCGCGGTGGGCGAGCTGGTCGCCGCCGCCCCGGACGGCAACGGCGGCTATCACCTGGCCGTCATCCGCCACGGCCAACTCGCCGCCGCCGGCGCCGCCGGGCGGGGGGTGCCGCCGATGCCGGTGGTCGACGCCATTTCGGCCGGCGCACAGGCGATCCTGCGAGCGCCGGCCCCGCTGGGCGGCGCGCCGGTCGAGGAGACCGCCCTCATCGCGCGCTGGCTGGCGACCCCCGGGGTCCGCATCGTCCGGGTGGTCGGCGACGACGGCTGGGCGTCGCCGCTGCGGTCGGCGGGCCCCTGGGCGGGGTGGGCGGCGGCGGCGCGCTCGGCGCGGCTGGCCTACGAACAGACGGTCGACTCAGACCTGCTGGCCGAACCGCACCCATCGCGCGAGCAGCTGTTCGGCGGCACCGGAGTCGATGGCGGCGGCGGCGCGGCTCAGCCCGTCCTCCCACGCCGGCAACCATTCAGCGCGGCTGGATAGCCCGGCGTGGGCGACGATCGCGCCGGCGGCGTTGAGCACGACGGCGTCGCGGACCGGTCCCTTGGCGCCGGCCAGCACCGCGCGCACCTCCGCGGCGTTGGCCTGCGCGTCGCCGCCCAGCAGCTCGTCGAGTTCGGCGCGGGCGAAGCCGAATCCGGCGGGGTCGAAGGTCAGCCGATCCACGGTGCCCGCCTGCACTCGCCAGATCGTGCTCGTCGTCGTGGTGGTCAACTCGTCGAGCCCGTCGTCGCCGTGCACCACCAGCACACTGGAGCGACGCGCGGCGAACACCCCGGCCATCACCTCGGCCAGCTCCGCGAACGCGCAGCCGATCAACCCGGCCCGCGGCCACGCCGGATTGGTAAGGGGCCCAAGGAGATTGAACACCGTCGGCACCCCGATCTCGCGACGCACCGCGGACGCGTGCCGGTAGGACGGATGGAACACCGGCGCGAAGCAGAACCCGATCCCGACTTCGGCGAGGCTGCGCGCGACCTGCTCGGGCCCGAGGTCGATGCGCACCCCGAGCGCCTCGAGCGTGTCGGCGCCGCCGGACAGCGACGACGCCGCCCGGTTGCCGTGCTTGACCACCGGGACGCCCGCGGCCGCGACCACGATGGCCGCCATGGTGGACAGGTTGACGGTGTTGACGCCGTCGCCGCCGGTGCCCACGATGTCGACGGTGTCGTCACGGATCGCGTCGGCGGGCATCCGGCGCGCGTGGCTCAGCATGACGTCGGCCAGCTCGCTGACCTCAGCCGAGGTGGGGACCTTCATCTTCATCGCCACCGCGAAGGCGGCGATCTGGGCCGGCCTGGCGCTGCCCGTCATGATCTGGTCCATCGCCCAGGCGGCCTGACCGCGGGCCAGTTCCCGCCGGTCCGTCAAACGGGCAAGCACCTGCGGCCACGACGGCGCCGACCCGGCGGGTGAGGGAGCCCCGGACGACGCCTCGGATGACAGAGCCACGCGCCGATGGTCCCACGACTGCCGAGCACCTCCCAACCTGCGCGCGAAACGCCGATCGGCGAAATTTCAGACCCGGGTAGAGTTCGACAACTACAAAGCGTCATACTTGCGGATGTGACCAGCGCTGTGGGGACCTCGGGTACTGCGATCACGTCACGGGTGCATTCGCTGAATCGACCCAACATGGTCAGTGTTGGCACCATAGTGTGGCTTTCCAGCGAGCTGATGTTCTTTGCTGGGCTGTTCGCGTTCTACTTCACGGCCCGCGCCCAGGCCGGCGGGAGCTGGCCGCCGCCGCCGACCGAGCTGAACCTGTACCAGGCCGTCCCGGTCACGCTGGTGCTGATCGCGTCGTCGTTCACCTGCCAGATGGGGGTGTTCGCGGCCGAGCGCGGCGACGTCTTCGGGCTGCGCCGCTGGTACGTGATCACCTTCCTGATGGGCCTGTTCTTCGTGCTCGGCCAGGCCTACGAGTACTACCACCTGATGACCCACGGCACGACCATCCCGAGCAGCGCCTACGGCAGCGTGTTCTACCTGGCCACCGGCTTCCACGGGCTACACGTCACCGGCGGGCTGATCGCCTTCATCTTCCTGCTGGCCCGCACCGCGATGACCAAGTTCACCCCCGCGCAGGCGACGGCCAGCATCGTCGTCTCCTACTACTGGCACTTCGTCGACATCGTGTGGATCGCGCTGTTCACCGTGATCTATTTCATCCGATGAAGGCGGCGCCCTAACGGCTTTCAAAGAGGAATGACAGGAGTGCTCGGTTGAAGAAACTGAGGTCTACCCGACCCGGTGGCGGCAAGCCCCGGGGTCAGCGAAACGATCGCGCGCGCCGGCGGCTGCGCCGCCGCTTGTCGGGCGGCCTGCTGCTGCTGATCGCGCTGACCGTCGCCGGCGGCCTGGCCGCGGTGCTGACCCCCCGCCCGCAGGTGGCCGTCGCCGACGAGTCGTCCTCGGCGCTATTGCGCACGGGCAAACAGCTTTTCGACACCTCGTGCGTGTCCTGCCACGGCGCCAACCTGCAGGGCGTGCCGGACCACGGGCCCAGCCTGATCGGCGTCGGCGAGGCCGCCGTCTACTTCCAGGTGTCCACCGGCCGGATGCCCGCCATGCGCGGCGAGGCCCAGGCGCCGCGCAAGGACCCGATCTTCGACGAGGCGCAGATCGACGCCATCGGCGCCTACGTGCAGGCCAACGGCGGCGGCCCCACCGTGACACGCAACCCCGACGGCAGCGTGGCGATGTCCTCGCTGCGCGGGACCGACCTGGGCCGCGGCGGCGACCTGTTCCGGCTCAACTGCGCCTCGTGCCACAACTTCACCGGCAAGGGCGGGGCGCTGTCGTCCGGTAAGTTCGCGCCCGACCTGGGGCCCGCCAACGAGCAGCAGATCCTCGACGCGATGCTGACCGGCCCGCAGAACATGCCGAAGTTCTCCGACCGTCAGCTTTCCTTCGAGGCCAAGAAGGACATCATCGGCTACGTCCGGACCGTCTCCGAGGAGCGCCAGCCCGGCGGCTACGGCCTCGGCGGGTTCGGACCCGCGCCCGAGGGCATGGCGATGTGGATCATCGGGATGGTCGCCGCCATCGGGCTGGCACTGTGGATTGGGGCGCGATCATGAGCGACGGCTCGAACATCCCCAAGGGCTCGGACACCGACAAGGGCGGCGGCGCGGCCCAGGAGCCCAACGAGGCCGCGCTGGCCGCGATGCCGCAAAACGAACTGGTCGCGCTCGGCGGCAAGCTCGACGGCGTCGAGACCGTCTACAAGGAGCCGCGCTGGCCGGTCGAGGGCACCAGGGCCGAGAAGCGCGCCGAGCGCGGCGTGGCCCTGTGGCTCGTGCTGGGCGGCTTCTTCGGCCTGGCGCTGCTGCTGATCTTCTTGTTCTGGCCGTGGGAGTACAAGCCCCGCGAGGCCGCCGGAAGCTTCTGGTACTCGCTGACCACGCCGCTGTACGGCCTGACCTTCGGGCTGTCCATCCTGGCGATCGCCATCGGCGCCATCCTGTTCCAGAAAAGGTTTATCCCCGAAGAGATTTCGATCCAGGAACGGCATGACGGCGCGTCCCGCGAGATCGACCGCAAGACGGTGGTGGCGAACCTGGCCGACGCCTACGAGGGCTCGACGATCGGGCGCCGCAAGCTGATCGGGCTGTCGCTGGGCATGGGCCTGGGCGCGTTCGGCCTTTCCACCCTGGTGGCGTTCCTCGGCGGGCTGATCAAGAACCCGTGGAAGCCGGTGGTGCCCACCGCGGACGGCAAGAAGGCCGTGCTGTGGACGTCGGGCTGGACCCCGCGCTACCACGGCGAGACCATCTACCTGGCGCGCGCCACCGGCTCGCACAACGGCGCACCGTTCGTCAAGATGCGCCCGGAGGACATGGACGCCGGCGCGATGGAGACCGTGTTCCCGTGGCGGGAGTCCGACGGCGACGGCACCACCGCGGAATCGCACGAGAAGCTGACCGCGATCAAGATGGGTGTGCGTAATCCGGTGATGCTCATCCGGATTCGGCCCAGCGACCTGCCGCGCGTGGTCAAACGCCAGGGCCAGGAGAGCTTCAACTTCGGCGAGTTCTTCGCCTTCACCAAGGTCTGCTCGCACCTGGGTTGCCCGTCGTCGCTGTACGAGCAGCAGTCCTACCGGATCTTGTGCCCGTGTCACCAATCGCAGTTCGACGCACTGCATTTCGCCAAGCCGATCTTCGGCCCGGCCGCCCGTGCGTTGGCACAACTGCCGATCACCATCGACACCAACGGGTATCTGGTCGCCAACGGCGACTTCATCGAGCCCGTCGGACCGGCATTTTGGGAGAGGACGACGACATGAGTCCCAAACTGAGCCCCCCGAAGATCGGTGACGTCCTGGCCAAGCAGGGCGAGGACATCGACACCCGCTATCACCCCTCGGCGGCGGTGCGCAGGCAGCTCAACAAGGTCTTCCCGACGCACTGGTCGTTCCTGCTCGGCGAGATCGCGCTCTACAGCTTCATCGTGCTGCTGCTCACCGGCGTGTACCTGACGCTGTTCTTCGATCCGTCCATGACTGAGGTCACCTACAACGGTGTCTACCAACCACTTCGGGGTGTGGAGATGTCGCGCGCCTACGAGACGGCGCTGAACATCTCCTTCGAAGTCCGCGGCGGCCTGTTCGTCCGGCAGATCCACCACTGGGCCGCGCTGATGTTCTCCGCGGCGATCATGGTGCACCTGGCGCGCATCTTCTTCACCGGGGCGTTCCGGCGCCCGCGCGAGGCGAACTGGGTGATCGGCTCGCTGCTGCTGATCCTTTCGATGTTCGAGGGCTACTTCGGCTACTCGCTGCCCGACGACCTGCTGTCCGGTATCGGGCTGCGGGCCGCGCTCTCGTCGATCACGCTGGGCATGCCGGTGATCGGGACCTGGCTGCACTGGGCGCTGTTCGGCGGGGACTTCCCCGGCGACATCCTGATCCCGCGGCTGTACGCCATCCACATCCTGCTGTTCCCCGGAATCATCCTGGCGCTCATCGGATTACACCTGGCGCTGGTGTGGTTCCAGAAGCACACCCAGTTCCCCGGCCCGGGCCGCACCGAGCACAACGTCATCGGCGTGCGGGTCATGCCGGTGTTCGCGGTCAAGTCCGGCGCGTTTTTCGCCGCCATCGTCGGCGTGCTGGGCCTGATGGGTGGGCTGCTGCAGATCAACCCGATCTGGAACCTGGGCCCCTACAAGCCATCTCAGGTGTCGGCCGGCTCGCAGCCGGACTTCTACATGATGTGGACGGAGGGCCTGGCCCGTATCTGGCCGCCGTGGGAGTTCTACTTCTGGCACCACACCATTCCCGCCGTGGTCTGGGTGGCGCTGATCATGGGCGCGGTGTTCATCCTGCTGATCATCTACCCGTTCCTGGAAAAGCGGTTCACGGGTGACTATGCGCACCACAACCTGCTGCAGCGGCCGCGGGACGTGCCGGTGCGCACCTCGATCGGCGCGATGGCGATCTCCTTCTACATGGTGCTGACCCTGGCGGCGATGAACGACATCATCGCGTTCAAGTTCCACATCTCGCTGAACGCGACGACGTGGATCGGGCGCATCGGGATGGTGATCCTGCCGCCGTTCATCTTCTTCATCACCTATCGGTGGTGCATCGGGTTGCAGCGCAGCGACCGCGCGGTGCTCGAGCACGGCGTGGAGACCGGCATCATCAAGCGGCTGCCGCACGGCGCCTACATCGAGCTGCACCAGCCGCTCGGCCCGGTCGACGACCACGGCCACCCGATCCCGCTGGAGTACCAGGGCGCGCCGGTGCCCAACAAGATGAACCGGCTGGGCTCGGGCGGGACGCCGGGTCACGGCAGCTTCTTGTTCGCCGATCCTCCGTCCGAGGATGCGGCGCTGCGCGAGGCGTCGCACGCGGCGGAGCGACGCGCGCTGACCGCGCTACGCGAGCATCAGGACAGCACCGTCGGTTCCAACGGCGAGGAAGGCGAGCACTAGAAAGCTAGCGCTCGGCGATCAGGCTCCGCAGCTGGCGCACGTGTAGCCATTCGACGACCGGCATCGCCGCGGTGACGAGCCCGGCCAGCACGTAGCCGAACCACGACGCGCCGTCGTGCCCGACGGCCATCAGGTAGGTCGCCGCCGCGACGGCGATCAGCGCGGCGCCCATCGTGCCCGTCAGAATGACGGTGCCGCGCAACCAAACCCGGTCCACCGCCTCACCGGACCATTCGGCGGCCGGCTCCCCGGCCCGCACCGTGCGGGCCCCGAGGGTGCGCGCTATGGGGGCGCCCGGCCGCAGCGGGGTTCGGCCCGGCGCGGCCGCCGACCGGACGCCCGGATCGCTCTGGGCCATGCGCCGGGCCCGCAACAGCACCGGGATCGCTCCGGCGATGATCAGCGCCGAGACGACGATGACGGCGTACAGCACCCACGTGGTGTGCGAGCTGCCGGCGGCCGCCTTGTGAAAGCCCCGGCCCAGGTTGGCAAGCGCGACGGCGGCGGCCACGCTGACGCCCAGCAACACCAGCCAGATCGCCGCGCACGCCCCCACCAGGATGCGGTCGATGACGTCGGGCGGAATGGTGTCCGACCCGCGCCGGTATGCGTAATACCTGCTGACCATCAGCAGCTCGTCTGCGGGGCGTCGTTGGTGTTCGACGAAAGCACCGTTCCGTCGCTCGTGGTGATCGAGCAATTGAGCCGGCTGACCCGGAAGAGGCTGGACGCCTCGACCGAGCCGACGTCGGATTGCGAGATCGGCGTGACCGTCATCGACCACGGGATGTACACGTTGTGCTGCGTGCGCCGGCGACCGGAGGCGTCGACATAGGTCACCGAGATGATGTCGCCGGGCGCTTTCGTGCCGGTCACCGAGTAGGTGACCTGTCGCGGCCCGGCCGGCGTGCTCGGTGGCGGCGGGGGGGCGGCCGCCGTCGAGGTGGCCGGCGGCGGGGCCGGCGCCGGGGCGGGTGGCGGGGGTGGCGGGGCGGGCGTCACCGTCACGGTCTGTGTCTCCGTAGCTGTCGGGGGCGGCGGCGGTGGGGTGGTCGGCGGTGGCGGCGGGGGCGGCGTGGTGGTGCTGCCCTCGTTCCAAGGGGGCGACGTGGGCGGCGTGGTGCTGGTGGCGGGGTTGGCGAGCTTGTTGGTGTCGGTGCGCGCAACCAACAGCGACACCGAGACCACCAGCGCGATCGCGGCGACGATGGCGGCGACGCCCACGATCCACGGCCAGCGCGGGGCGCCGTGTTCGTCGTCGTGGTGGGACGGCTCTTGGTAGCCGTCGTAGTCGTAGAGCACCATGTCGGCCGGCACATAGGGGCCGCTCATGAAGTGCTCGGACTCCGGCGCGGAGTAGGCCCGCGAGTACGCGTCCGTCAGGCCGGTGTCGTCGGCCGCCGCCAACTCGGCGCTGTCGTCGACCCCCGGCTCCCCGGCCTCACCCGGGGGCTCCAAATCGTCGCCGGGCGCGCTGCCGGGATCGGGTTCGTGGCCGAGCTCGGCGGCGGATTCTTCTTCTTCAGGTTCCCGTCCCGGGGGTTTCGGCCCGTTCATGTCTGCCTGCCCTGTCCAACTGCCTCACCAGCGCGCGGGGCTCCGCGGTCAAGCCGTTGCGCGCGCGCTCGGGAAATTGTCATTGTGCCTGGGCAAACCCTACCGAACCGACTGGGGCAAATAAGTTTAGCGACGGGACCACTGGTCAACTGATGCCCGGATTGTGACCTTCGGGTCGCAAATCAGTGCTTCTCCGGACCGAGGTAGTACTCGAACACCAGGCCCGCCGCCGTGGCGAGGATGAACACCACGCCGGCGACGATCAGCCAGGGCAGCCACAGCGCGATGCCGACCGCGGCCACCGAGCCGGCCAGCGCGACCAGGATCGGCCACCAGCTGTGCGGGGCGAAGAACCCCAATTCCCCTGCGCCGTCGCTGATCTCGGCGCCCTCGTAGTCCTCGGGCCGGGTGTCGAGGCGGCGCGCGACGAAGCGGAAGAAGGTGGCCACGATCAACGCCAGGCCGCCGGTCAGCGCCAGCGCGGTGGTTCCCGCCCATTCCTCGCCGCCGGTGGCGAACAGCGCGGTCAGCACCCCGTACAGCACCGCCGTAACGAAGAAGAACGCGGCGACGAACTCGAACAGCCTCGCTTCGATGTGCATTGAGTGTCCTAACCTACTGGCTTGCCGTCATCTCGCCGCGGCGGGTTTCGAACGGGTGGGTGGTCACCGCCACCGGCGACTGGTTGATCGCCTGCAACGCCTGGGCGTTGCTCTTTCCATCGATCCGTTGCTGCAGGTAGGCCTTGAAATCGTTGGGTTGGACCACGCGCACCTCGAAGTTCATCATCGAGTGATACGTGCCGCACATCTCGGCGCAGTGCCCGACGAACGCCCCGGTCTTGGTGATCTCTTCGACCTGGAACACGTTGACGGAGTTGTTCGCCACGGGGTTGGGCATCACGTCGCGCTTGAACAGGAATTCGGGCACCCAGAACGCGTGCACGACGTCGGCCGAGGCCAGCTGGAACTCGATCCGCTTGCCGGCGGGCAGCACCAGCACCGGGATCTCGGTGCTGGTGCCCAGGGTTTCGACCCGGTCGAAGTTCAGGTAGGTGCGGTCCTCGGTGTTGAGGCCGCGCACCGGGCCGACGAGCTCCTCGCCGTGCTTGTCCTTGCCCTCGGGCTTGGACACCATGGCCTTCTTCTTGGCCTCGTCGAGGCCCTCGTAGGTCAGGGTGCCGTCGTGGAAGTTGACGCGCTGGTACCCGAACTTCCAGTTCCACTGGAAGGAGGTGACGTCGATCACGACCTCGGGGTCCTTGGCCAGGTGCAGCATCTTCTCCTGGACCACGACCGTGAAATAGAACAGCACCGAGATGATCAGGAACGGCGTCACGGTGAGGACCAGCTCCAGCGGCATGTTGTAGCCGAATTGGCGGGGTAGCTCGGTGTCGGTCGCCTTCTTGCGGTGGAAGGCCGCGGTCCAGAAGATCAGGCCCCACACGATGACGCCGACGACCAGCGAGGCGATCACCGCGCCGATCCACAGCTCCCGGTTGAGGTGGGCCTGCGGGGTGATGCCCTCCGGCCAGCCCATGGCCAGCACCCCCGACCAGCTGCACCCGCTCAGGCTCACCGCCAGCACGCCCAGCGTCACGGCCAGCGCCAGCCGCCGAAGGCCGGAGAACCTGCGCTGCGACAGACGTTGCGAACGGGCCTGCTCGCGAGGTGTCACGTTGGCGCCCTCCTGCTCGGATATCGAATACTACGCAGCGTAGACCACGCCCCTCGGCGCGGCGACGAAACCCCGGCCGGCCAGTCGGTGCGGCACCGCGGGCACCGCCCGGGTGCGGCATACTGGGGCGCCGTGTGTGGTCTGCTGGCGTTCCTCGCCCACCAGGGCAGCGCCGACGCCGCGCGCGCCGACGGCGCCGTCTCCGACGCCTTGCGGTTGATGCGCCACCGCGGGCCCGACGAGCCGGGCACCTGGGCCGACCCGGGCGCCGACGGATCCGTCGTGTTCGGGTTCAACCGGCTGTCGATCATCGACATCGCGCACTCGCATCAGCCGCTGCGCTGGGGCCCGCCGGAGGCGCCGGACCGCTACGTGCTGGTGTTCAACGGCGAGATCTACAACTACCTGGAGCTGCGCGAGGAACTGGCGGCCCGGCACGGCGCCGTCTTCGCCACCGACGGTGACGGCGAGCCCATCGTCGCCGGCTTCCACCACTGGGGCACCGACGTCTTGACGCGGCTGCGCGGCATGTTCGCCTTCGCGTTGTGGGACACCGTCACCCGCGAATTGTTCTGCGCGCGTGACCCTTTCGGCATCAAACCGCTGTTCATGGCCACCGGCTCGGGCGGTACCGCGGTGGCCAGCGAGAAGAAGTGCCTGCTGGAGCTGGCCGAGCTGGTGGGCTTCGACACCGGGATCGACCGCCGCGCGGTGCAGCACTACACGGTGCTGCAGTACGTGCCGGAGCCCGAGACGCTGCACCGCGGGGTGCGCCGCCTCGAGTCGGGCTGCTACGCCAGGATCCGCCCTGGGTCGGCGCCGGAGGTCACCCGCTACTTCGTGCCGCGGTTCGCCGCGGTGCCCATCACCCGCGACACCGAGCAGGCCCGCTACGACGAGATCACCGCGGTGCTCGAGGACTCGGTGGCCAAGCACATGCGCGCCGACGTGACGGTCGGCGCCTTCCTGTCCGGCGGCATCGACTCCACCGCGATCGCGGCGCTGGCCATCCGGCACAACCCCCGGCTCATCACCTTCACCACCGGTTTCGAGCGCGAGGGATTCTCCGAGATCGACGTCGCCGTGGCCTCGGCCGAGGCGATCGGCGCCCGGCACGTCGCCAAGGTCGTCAGCCCGGACGAGTTCGTCGCGGCCCTGCCCGAGATCGTCTGGTACCTCGACGAGCCCGTCGCCGACCCGGCGCTGGTGCCGCTGTTCTTTGTCGCCCGCGAGGCCCGCAAGCACGTCAAGGTGGTGCTCTCCGGCGAGGGCGCCGACGAGCTGTTCGGCGGCTACACGATCTATCGGGAACCGTTGTCGCTGAAGCCCTTCGAGTATCTGCCGCGGCCGCTGCGGCGGTCGATGGGCAAGGTGTCGCGGCCGCTGCCGGAGGGCATGCGCGGCAAGAGCCTGCTGCACCGCGGGTCGCTGACGCTCGAGGAGCGCTACTACGGCAACGCCCGGAGTTTCTCCGACGCGCAGCTGCGCGACGTGCTGCCCGGGTTTCGCGACGACTGGACCCACACCGACGTGACGGCGTCGGTGTACGCCGAATCGCGCGGCTGGGACCCGGTGGCCCGCATGCAGCACATCGACCTGTTCACCTGGCTGCGCGGCGACATCCTGGTCAAGGCCGACAAGATGACGATGGCCAACTCGCTGGAGCTGCGGGTGCCGTTCCTGGACCCCGAGGTGTTCGCCGTCGCGTCCCGGCTGCCGGTGGAGGCGAAAATCACCCGGACCACGACCAAATACGCGCTGCGGCGGGCCCTGGAGCCGATCGTCCCGGCCCACGTGCTGCACCGGCCCAAGCTCGGGTTCCCGGTCCCGATCCGGCACTGGCTGCGCGCCGGCGAGCTGCTGGAGTGGGCCTACGCGATGGTGGCCTCGTCGCGGGCCGATTACCTGATCGACCTCGCCGCCGTGCGCCGGATGCTCGACGAGCACCGCAGCGGCGGCAGCGACCACAGCCGCCGGCTGTGGACGGTGCTGATCTTCATGCTCTGGCACGCGATCTTCGTCGAGCACAGCGTGGTGCCCGAGATCCGCGAGCCGGTGTACCCGGTGCAGCTGTAACGCCGAGCAGACGCAAAAGCCCCCGACACGCCGAGGCGTGCGGGGCTTTTGCGTCTGCTCGGCGGACCTAGGCGAGCACCGCGGCGATCTCGGTCGCCGCGTCCTCGCCGTAGGCGCCGGCCAGCCGGCTCTTCGCGACCTCGTGGTCCCAGGCCCACTCCTGGGTTCCCGTCGACTCCAACACCAGCACGGCGACCAGCGAGCCCAGCTGCGCCGACCGCTCGATGCTCAGGCCGGCGGTGCGGCCGGTGAGGAACCCGGCCCGGAACGCGTCGCCGACGCCGGTGGGGTCGACCTGGGCCGTCTCGGGCACGACGTCGACGTGGACGGTGGTGCCGTCGCGGTCAACGATGTCCACGCCCTTGGCGCCCAGCGTGGTCACCCGCAGGCCGACCTTGCCCTGCACGTCGGATTCCGACCAGCCGGTCTTGTTGAGCAGCAGCTCCCACTCGTAGTCGTTGGTGAACAGGTACGCCGCCCCGTCGACCAGCTTGCCGATGTCCTCCCCGGACAGGCGGGGCAGCTGCTGCGACGGGTCCGCCGCGAACGCCAGGCCGAGCTTCCGGCACTCCTCGGTGTGCACCACCATGGCGTCGGGGTCGTTGGCCCCGATGACGACCAGGTCCGGCTTGCCCACCGAGGACACCACGTCGGCGAGCTTGATGTTGCGGGCCTCCGACATGGCGCCCGGGTAGAACGACGCGATCTGGGCCATGTCGAGGTCGGTGGTGCAGGTGAACCGCGCCGTGTGCGCGGACTCGGAGATCAGCACGTTCTCGCAGTTGACCCCGTGGCGCTCGAGCCATTCGCGGTAGTCGCCGAAGTCGTCGCCTGCCGCGCCGACCAGCGCGACGTCACCGCCCAGCACCCCGATGGCGAAGGCGATGTTGCCCGCCACCCCGCCGCGATGAATCACCAGGTCGTCGACGAGGAAGCTGAGCGAAACCTTCTGCAGGTGATCGGCCAGCAGGTGCTCGGAAAACCGCCCGGGAAAACGCATCAAGTTGTCGGTCGCAATCGAACCGGTCACCGCGATCGTCACGAAATCTCCACCCTCCGTTAGTAAGGTTGCCTAGCTTACTCAGGCGTATCGACCGTCGTTGCGTCCGCGGTCGGCCCGCGCGGCCGTGCGCTAGCCTGCCAAGGGAACTCACTCAAGTCGCCGGGACCCGAATGCTCGGGCGCTATCCGTTCGTGTCCCGTCTACCACCGTAGGAGAACCACATGGGCGGTCCGCACCCGCCGAACCACACTGTCGGCGCCGACGGACCCGCGCCCTACGCCGAGTCCCGGACGGTCGAGTTCCCGCACGAGCCGCCGTCCTCGGCCGGCTATCCGGGCCAGGTGCCGCCCCCGGGGTACCCGGCGCGGCGGTCCAAGCGGCGGCTGGTCATCGGCGTTTTGCTGGCCGTCGCGCTGGTCGCCGCGATGACGGTGGCGATCGTCTACGGAGTCCGCACCAATGGGGCCAACACCGGCGCGGCGTTCTCCGAAGCGTCGGCCAAGTCGGCGATTCAGGGCTATCTCGACGCCCTCGAGCGCCGCGACACCGACAACATCGTCCGCAACGCGCTGTGCGGGCTGTACGACGCGGTGCGCGACAAGCGTTCCGACCAGGCGCTGGCCAAGCTGAGCAGCGACGCGTTCCGCAAGCAGTTCTCCAACGTCGAGGTGACCTCGATCGACAAGATCGTGTACCTGTCGCAGTATCAGGCCCAGGCGCTGTTCACGATGCGGGTCTCACCCGCGACCGGCGGCCCGATGCGCGGCGACGTGCAAGGGGTCGCGCAGCTGCTGTTTCAGCGCGGCGACACCCTGGTGTGCTCGTATGTGCTTCGAACCGGCGGCTCGTACTAGTCGAACCGCTAGTTGAACGAGTCCCCGCACGCGCACGAACCGGTGGCGTTGGGGTTGTCGATGGTGAAGCCCTGCTTCTCGATGGTGTCCACGAAGTCGATCGACGCGCCCTCCACGTAGGGCGCGCTCATCCGGTCCACGGTCAAGGTCACACCGCCGAACTCGGCGGTGAGGTCGCCGTCCAGGGTGCGGTCGTCAAAGAAGAGGTTGTAGCGCAGCCCAGCACACCCGCCCGGCTGGACCGCGATACGCAGCGCCAGGTCGTCGCGTCCCTCCTGATCCAGCAGGGACTTCGCCTTGGCGGCGGCGGCCTCGGTCAGGATCACGCCGTGCGTCTTGGCGCTCGACTCGTTCTGCACCGTCATTGCTTCTCCTACATGCCTCATGGTTTGGGTGAGTCACCCGCGGCTGGTGAACCGCCCGGGGAAACCCACTCCCTCAACGGTACCTTGCGGGACCGCTATTCCCGAGTCGCTCGGCCACCACCGACGCCAAACCCATCAGCTGATTGGCCGCGTCGGCCAGCGCCAGCCGCACCGATCCGGCGTGGTCGGCGATGGACAGGGCGGCCATCATGCCCGCCGATCGCACCGTGGATTTGTCCAGATCCACCTGGCCCGCCAGCACGACCACGGGAATGCCCAGCGGACGGGCCTTGTCGGCCAGCCAGCCGACCACCTTTCCGTGCAGGGATTGCTCGTCGAACCGGCCCTCCCCGGTGACGATGAGCTCGGCGGTCTCGAGGTCGTCGGCCAGGTTGGTGTGCCCGGCGACGATCTCCGCGCCGGACTCGCTGCGGCCGCCGAGCGCGAGCAGCGCGGCGCCGATGCCGCCGGCGGCGCCCGCGCCCGGTTCGGAGCTCACATCCCGTCCGGCCGCGGCTTCCAGTTCCAGGGCCCACGCCTCGAGGCGGACCTCGAGCGCCGCGACCGTCGCGGTGTCCGCGCCCTTCTGCGCCCCGAACATCCTGGCCGCTCCCCACGGCCCCAGCAGCGGGTATTCGGTGTCCGACGCGGCGATCAGCTCGACGTCGGCCAGCTGCCGCCGGGCGGCTTGCAGGCCGCCGAGCTCCGCGATGAGGCCCTGGCCGCCGTCGGTAGACGCGCTGCCGCCCAGCCCGACCACGATCCGCTTCGCCCCGGCGCGTAGGGCCTCGGCGACGAGCTGCCCGACTCCCCTGCTGTGGGCCGCCATCGCGGTCTCCGGGGTGGGCGGACCGCCCAGCAGCGCCAGGCCGCACGCCTGCGCGGATTCCAGGTACGCGGTCGCCGAGTCGCGATCGAACACCCACTCGGCGTCCACCGTGGAGTCCAGCGGGCCGGACACCCGCAGCCGGCGCTTCTCGCCCAGCCGGCCGGCCAGCACCTCGACGAAACCCGGGCCGCCGTCGGACTGGGGCGCCACGATGAATCGATCGCCCGGCCGCGACCGGGTCCAGCCCGTCGCGATGGCGGCGGCGGCCTCGACGGCCGTGAGGCTGTCTCCGTAGCAATCAGGGGCAACCAGGACCAGCATGGCCGGCAGCTGGAGACGGCCGGGCGACAGGCCAGCGTCATCCGAGGCCATCGAGCCGTCGTCCATCACAGGTAGCCGTTCATCAGAGTAAGAGTAGGTGTACCGCCCTGCTGGAGCATGACGAATGACGGCGCCGCACGGGGCCGTTTCGGCGCGGACGGCCCGCGAAGTAACCTGGCGACTGTGAAGCTGCTGGGCCGCAAGAAAACCCATGACGAGGACCCCGACGGGGGTACGACGGCGCCGGCTGCACCCGACCTGGACGGTCCGGCCGACGCGGCATCGCCGGGATCGCGCAAGACCGGTCCCAAGGGCCGGCCCACGCCCAAGCGCAACGAGGCGCGGCGCACCAAGGGCCCCGTCGCGCCAGCGCCGATGACCGCCGCCGAGGCGCGCGCCCGGCGCAAGTCGCTGGCCGGCCCGAAGCTCAGCCGCGAGGAACGCCGGACCGAACGGGCCGCCAGCCGGGCCCGGATGGCGGAGCGCCGGGAGCGCATGATGGCCGGCGAGGAGGCCTACCTGCTGCCGCGCGACCAGGGGCCGGTGCGCCGCTACGTGCGCGACGTGGTGGATTCCCGGCGCAACCTGCTCGGCCTGTTCATGCCGTCCACGCTGACGCTGCTGTTCATCATGTTCGGTGTCCCGCAGCTGCAGCTGTACATGTCGCCGGCGATGCTGGCCGTGATGGCCCTCATGAGCATCGACGGGCTGATCCTGGGCCGCAAGGTCAACAGGCTCGTCGACGAGAAGTTCCCGAGCAACACCGAAAGCCGTTGGAAGCTGGGTCTTTACGCCGCCAGCCGGGCCTCCCAGATGCGCCGGATGCGGACGCCCCGGCCCCAAGTCAAGCACGGCGCCAGTGTCGGTTGAGCCTCGCCTGAAAGCCGTCTGACCCCGGTGCGCACCCTGGTGCTCGGCGGGATCAGGTCGGGCAAGTCCCGGTGGGCGGAGGAAGCCATCGCCGCGTCGCTGGCGCCCGGGCAGCCGGTACGCTACCTGGCCCCCGGCCCGGCCGGCGAGGGCGACGAGGCGTGGGCGCAGCGGATCCGCCGGCACCGCGACCGCCGGCCCGCGCACTGGTCGACGGTCGAAACCGACGACATCACAACGCAATTGCGGCGCTGCCCCGAAACCCCGACGCTGGTCGACGACCTCGGCGCCTGGCTGACCGGCGCGCTGGACCGGCACCGGGCGTGGGAGAACGGGTCGGCGGCTTCGGTCCGCGAAACCGTCGAGGCCCTGGTCGCCGCCGTCGGCGCGTTCGGCGCCCCGCTGGTCCTGGTCAGCCCGGAGGTCGGGCTGACCGTGGTGCCGGCCACCGCGTCGGGACGCTTATTCGCCGACGAGCTGGGCGGCCTCAACCAGCGCGTCGCCGCGCTGTGCGATCGGGTGGTGCTGGTGGTGGCCGGGCAGGCGGTACCGATCAAGCCGATCAAACCGTCGGGAACGTGATGGAATTCACGCCGATTTCGCCGCCCGACGCCGCCGTCGCGGCCGCCGCGCGCGCCCGTCAGGACACGTTGACCAAGCCGCGGGGCGCGCTGGGCCGGCTCGAGGACCTGTCGGTGTGGGTCGCGTCGTGCCAGGGGCGCTGCCCGCCCCGACAGTTCGAGCGGGCCCGGGTGGTGGTGTTCGCCGGGGACCACGGCGTCGCCCGCTCGGGGGTGTCGGCCTATCCCCCGGAGGTGACCGCTCAGATGGTCGCCAACATCGACGCCGGCGGGGCGGCGATCAACGTGCTCGCCGACGTCGCCGGCGCGACGGTGCGGGTCGCGGACCTGGCGGTGGACGCCCCGCCGGCCTCGGAGCGGATCGGCGCCCACAAGGTGCGCCGCGGCAGCGGCGACATCGCCGTCGAGGACGCGTTGACCGACGAGGAGACCGGCCGCGCGCTCGCGGCCGGTCGCGGCATCGCCGACGAGGAGGTCGACGCCGGCGCCGACCTGCTGATCGCGGGCGACATGGGAATCGGAAACACCACTGCGGCAGCGGTTTTGGTGGCGGCGCTGACCAACGCCGAGCCGGTCGCGGTGGTCGGCTTCGGAACCGGCATCGACGACGCCGGCTGGTCGCGCAAGGCCGCCGCGGTCCGCGACGCCCTGTTTCGCGCGCGGCTGGTGCTGCCCGACCCGGTCGGACTGCTGCGCTGCTGCGGCGGCGCGGACTTGGCCGCGATGGCGGGCTTTTGCGCGCAGGCCGCGGTGCGGCGCACGCCGCTGCTGCTCGACGGGATGGCGGTGACGGCCGCCGCGCTGGTCGCCGAGCGCCTGGCGCCGGGCGCCAGGCAGTGGTGGCAGGCCGGTCACCGGTCCACCGAACCGGGCCACGCGCTGGCCCTGGCGGCCCTCGAACTGGACCCGATCCTGGACCTGCGCATGCGGCTGGGCGAGGGAACCGGCGCCGCGGCGGCGCTGCCGGTGCTGCGCTGCGCGGTGGCCGCGCTGTCGTCGATGGCGACGTTCGCCGACGCCGGCGTCTCGGAGCCCGGCGGTGCTCCCCCATCGTGATGCGTTCGCTGGCAACGGCTTTCGCGTTCGGCACGATCGCCCCGGCGCCGCGCGCCGGGGCGATCCCGATGGGCCGCGGCGCCATGACCGCGCTGCCGGTGGTCGGCGCCGCCCTGGGCGCATTGGCCGCGGGTGTCGCGTGGGTCGGCGTTCACGCGTTCGGCCCGACCAGCCCGCTGCCCGGCCTGCTCGCGGTGGCGGCCATGCTGCTCGCCACCCGCGGCCTGCACATCGACGGCGTCGCCGACACGGCCGACGGCCTGGGCTGCTACGGGCCACCGCCGCGCGCGCTGGCGGTGATGCGCGACGGGTCGACCGGACCGTTCGGCGTGGCGGCGGTGGTGCTGGTGATCACGTTGCAGGGCTTGGCCTTTTCGGCGCTCGGCCCGGTCGCGATCGTGGTGGCCGTGGCCGCCGGACGGGTCGTGGCGGTGCTGGCCTGTCGCCGGTCGGTGCCGGCGGCCGAGGGCAGCGCGCTGGGCGTCCGGGTCGCCGGCACCCAGCCCGCGCCGGTGGTGGCGGCCTGGCTCGCCGTGCTGCTGGCCGCTTCGCTGGCGGCGGGTCCGCGGCCGTGGCAGGGGCCGGTCGCGGTGCTGCTGGCGGTGTGCTGCGGCGCGGCGCTGGTGGCGCACTGCGTGCGCCGCTTCGGTGGCATCACCGGCGATGTGCTGGGCGCGGCCATCGAGTTGACGACGACGGTCGCCGCCGTCGCGCTGGCCGGACTGGTCCGGGTATAAGGCGGTCAGCCGAGCCGCGACATCCAGGCGTGGGTGTCGGCGAAGGTGCCACGCTGGATGCCGGTCAGCGTGTCGCGCAGCGCCATCGTCACCTCGCCGGGCTGGCCGTCGGCGATGGTGAACTCGGTGTCGCCGTACTTCACCCGCGAGACCGGGGTGATGACGGCCGCGGTGCCGCAGGCGAACACCTCGGTGATCTCCCCCGCGGCGGCCTTCTTCTGCCACTCGTCGATGTCGATCTTGCGTTCCTCGACGGCGAATCCGGCGTCGATTGCCAACTGCAGCAACGAATCCCGCGTGATCCCGGGCAACAGCGAGCCGGACAACTCGGGCGTGACCAGCCGCGCCGACCCGGCGCTGCCGAGCACGAAGAACAGGTTCATCCCGCCCATCTCTTCGATGAAGCGACGCTCCACGGCGTCCAGCCACACCACTTGGTCGCAACCGTTTTCGGCGGCCTGGGCCTGAGCCAGCAGCGACGCGGCGTAGTTGCCGCCGAACTTGGCCGCGCCGGTGCCGCCCGGGCAGGCCCGCACGTATTCGGTCGACACCCAGACGCTGACCGGGGTGATGCCGCCCTTGAAATAGGCGCCGGCCGGCGACGCGATCAGCAGGTAGCGGTACTGCTTGGCCGGCCGCACCCCCAGCCCCGGCTCCGTCGCGAAGATGAACGGGCGCAGATACAGCGCCTCCTCGCCGCCGGCGCGGGGCACCCACGCGCTGTCGACGGCGATGAGCTGGCACAGGGATTCGATGAACAGCTCGCCGGGCAGCTCGGGAATGGCGAGCCGCCGCGCCGACGAACGCATCCTGGCGGCGTTGGCGTCGGCGCGAAACGACACGATCGAGCCGTCGGCCCAACGGTAGGCCTTGAGCCCCTCGAACACCTCCTGCGCGTAGTGCAGCACGATCGCGGACGGGTCCAGCTGAATCGGGCCGTACGGGATGACCCGTGCGTTGTGCCAGCCGCGGTCCTCGGCGTAGTCGATCGAGACCATGTGGTCGGTGAAGTATTTGCCGAAGCCCGGGTCGGCCAGGATCGCCTCGCGTTCGGCGTCGGTCGCCGGGTTGGCCGCGCGGGTAACCGTGAACTCGCCTGGGCCGCTGGTCATGGCGCTGATTGTATATCCGGGTGCGAACGGGTTTTTGCCACGGGAAACCGGTGGCGCCTAACGAGTTTTCACGGCGACGAAGGGCGGACGCACGACTTCGCACTCGGCGGGGCGGCCGCGGACGTCGACGGTGACGAGCTGGCCGTCCTCGACGCCCGCGTCGGTGTCGATCAGCGCGAGCGCGATGCCGGCCTGCAACGTCGGGGAAAACGTTCCCGACGTGGTGATCCCGACGGGGGCGTCTCCGGCCAGCACCGTCAGCCCGGGACGCAGCACGCCGCGGCCCACCATTCGCAGGCCCCGCAGCAGCCGTCGCGGCCCGGCCTCCTTTTCGGCGAGCAGCGCGTCGCGGCCGAAGAACGCGTCCTTCTTCCAGCCGATCGCCCAGCCGCAGCGGGCCTGCAGCGGCGAGATGTCGAGCGAAAGTTCGTGCCCGTGCAGGGGATAGCCCATCTCGGTGCGCAGCGTGTCGCGGGCGCCCAGGCCGGCCGGCTGGCCGCCCGCGTTCGACACCGCCGTCACCAGCGCGTCGAACACCACCGCCGCGGACTCCCAGCCCGGCAGCAGCTCGTATCCGTGTTCGCCGGTGTAGCCGGTGCGGCAGACGCGCACCGGCACCCCGGAGAACGAAGCGTCGGCGTAGGCCATGTAATCCATGTCGTTCGGCAGTCCCAACTCGCCGAGCACGTCCGTCGATCGCGGCCCCTGCACCGCCAGCACCGCATACGAGCGATGCTCGTTGCTGATCGTCAGGCCCGCGGGCGCGGCCGCCTGCAGCGCCTCGACGACCGCGGCGGTGTTGGCGGCGTTGGGCACCAGAAAGATCTCGTCGTCGTCGACGTAGTAGGCGATCAGGTCGTCGATGACGCCGCCGGATTCGGTGCAGCACAACGTGTATTGCGCCTTGCCCGGGCCGATGCGGCCCAGGTCGTTGGTGAGCGCCGAGTTGACGAACCGCGCCGCGCCCGGACCGCGCACCAACGCCTTGCCGAGGTGGCTGACGTCGAACAGGCCGACGGCGTTGCGGGTGGCGTTGTGTTCGCTGACGGTCCCGGCATACGACACCGGCATCAGCCAGCCGCCGAACTCGGCGAAGGTCGCGCCGAGCTCGCGATGGCGCTCTTCCAGCGGTCCGTGCTGCAGGTGGTCGGTCACGGCGTCTCACCCTAACCGAGCGGTATTGCTGGCACACTTGGGCAGGTGTCCGATCACCTGGACTTCGACGCGCTCGAGGCCGCCGGCATCGCCAACCCGCGCGAGCGGGCCGACCTGATCAAGTATCTGAACGAACTCGGTTTCACGGTCGAGGAGATGGTGGAGGCCGAACAGCGCGGCCGACTGTTCGGGCTGGCCGGGGACGTCCTGCAATGGTCGGGGCGCCCGGTCTACACGATGGCGACCGCGGCCGAGCGGCTCGGCGTGTCACCCGACGAGGTCGCCCACGCCTGGGGTTTGCTCGGCCTGACCGTCGCCGGGCCCGACGTTCCCGCGCTGAGCCAGGCCGACGTCGATGCGCTGGCGACCTGGGCCGCCCTGAAGACGGTGGTGGGTGAGGACGGCGCGAACGGGATACTGCGGGTCCTCGGCGCCACGATGGCCCGACTCGCGGAGGCCGAGTCGACGGTGATCCGCGTCGGGATGCCGGACATCCAGATGACCCACACTCACGACGAGCTCGCCACGGCGCAGGCCTACCGCGCGGTCGCGGAGTTCGTCCCCCGGATCGGGGAGCTGATCGACGTCGTTCACCGCCATCACCTAACCGGCGCCCGCACCCACTTCGAGGGCGTCCTGCGCGACAGCTCGGCAAGTGTGGTGTGCGGCATCGGTTTTGCGGATCTGTCCGGCTTCACCGTGCTCACCCAGGCGCTCACGCCCGCCCAGTTGTCGCTGCTGCTCAACGAGTTCGCCGGGACCGTCACCGACGTGGTGCATGCCGACGGCGGCCGGGTGGTGAAGTTCATCGGCGACGAGGTGATGTGGGTGAGCGCGTCGCCCGGGCAGCTCGCCAGGGCGGCGGCCGACCTCGTCGAGCATCCGCGGGCCCGGCAGGAGGGTGTGCAGGTTCGAGCCGGCCTGGCGTACGGCAGCGTGCTGGCCATCAACGGGGACTACTTCGGCAGCCCGGTCAACCTGGCGGCGCGGCTGGTGGCGGCCGCGGCGCCGGGGCAGATACTCGCCGATTCGGCGCTGCACGACGAGTTGCCGGACTGGCCCGCCGTCCCGCACGGTCCGCTGACGCTCAAGGGCTTTGACGCGCCGGTCACCGCCTTCGATCTGCGCAGTGACTAGGGTGGTTGCCCGTGACCAACCAACCGGCTTACCAATCCCCGTCCGTCGACGTCGCCACCTCGCTGCCGAAGCGCGGCGCGGATTCGTCGGTGTTGGTGGTGCCCGTCGTCTCGACCGGCGACGAGGACCGGCCGGGCGCCGTCGTCACCGCGGCCGAGCCGTTCCTGCCCGCCGCGGCGGTCGCCGAGATCGAGGCCGGCCTGCGGGCGCTGCAGGCCACCGGCGGCAGCGAAAAGGTGCACCGGCTCGTGGTGCCGTCGCTGCCAGTGGCCAGCGTGCTGGCGATCGGCCTGGGCAAGTCGCGATCCGAGTGGCCGGCCGACACGGTCCGTCGCGCGGCCGGCGTGGCGGCGCGGTCGCTGGGCGGGGCCGAGGCGGTGATCACGACGCTGGCCGGGCTGCCCGGCGAGGACGTCCGCTCCGCCGTCGTGGAAGGGCTGATCCTGGGCAGCTACCGGTTCTCGGCGTTCCGCACCGACAAGACCGCCCCGAAAGACAAAGGGCTGCTTCGGATCACCGTGCTGGCCGCCGCAAAGGAGGCCAAGGACGCCAAGCGGGAATGCGCGCACGCCGCGGCGGTCGCGACCGCGGTCGCCACCGCACGCGACCTGGTCAACACCCCGCCGAGCCACCTCTTCCCCGACGAATTCGCCAAGCGCGCAAGGGCTTTGGGTGAGTCCGCGGGCCTGGAGGTCGAGGTGCTCGACGACAAGGCGCTGCGCAACGGGGGCTACGGCGGGGTGATCGGCGTCGGCCAGGGCTCGTCGCGCCCGCCTCGGCTGGTGCGGCTGATCCACCGGGGCTCGAAGCTGGCGAAGAAGCCGAAGCAGGCCAAGAAGGTGGCGCTGGTCGGCAAGGGCGTCACCTTCGACACCGGCGGCATCTCGATCAAGCCGGCCGCGTCGATGCACTACATGACCTCGGACATGGGCGGGGCGGCCGCGGTCATCGCGACCATCGCGCTGGCCGCGCAGCTGAAGCTGCCGATCGACGTGAACGCCACGGTGCCGATGGCCGAGAACATGCCGTCGGGCACCGCCCAGCGCCCCGGCGACGTGCTGACGCAGTACGGCGGGACCACCGTCGAGGTCCTCAACACCGACGCCGAGGGCCGGCTCATCCTGGCCGACGCCATCGCCCGGGCGTGCGAGGACAAGCCGGACTATCTGATCGAGACCTCCACGCTCACCGGGGCGCAGACCGTGGCGCTGGGCGCCCGCATACCCGGGGTGATGGGCAGCGACGGGTTCCGCGACCGGGTCGCCGCGATCTCGCAGCGGGTCGGCGAGAACGGCTGGCCGATGCCGCTGCCCGACGAGCTCAAAGAGGACTTGAAGTCCACCGTGGCCGACCTCGCCAACATCAGCAATCAGCGCTTCGCCGGCATGCTGGTGGCCGGGGTCTTCCTCCGCGAGTTCGTCGCCGACGGGGTGGATTGGGCGCACATCGACGTGGCCGGCCCGGCCTACAACACCGGCAGCCCGTGGGGGTACACGCCCAAGGGCGCCACCGGCGTTCCGACCCGGACGATGTTTGCGGTGCTCGAGGACATCTGTGAAAAGGGCTGACGGCGGGTCGACTTCTAGATCCGCGAGCGCGCTCATATGTACGCCGGCGCGCCGTCCGAGCCGGCATTTTGAGGACGCTCGGCAAGGGGATGTCCGCTGGGTAGCTGTTTAGCCGTGCGACGCAGCGGATAACTCTCCAAAGGGTCGGCATTCGACAGGAGGCGGAGTTGTGACTGCGCGACGATTGATCTTGGCGGTGGGCGCCGTGCTGTTGTTGGCCGGCGTCATCGGGCTGCTGGTGCCGGTGTCGGTATCGGACGGCAGTGGCAATTCCGTTTCCTGCGGCAACGCGATCGCCCCGGACTCTTCCGCGGCGCGCAACGCCAACGAAAAGACCGGGGCCAACATCCCCATACTCAACCAGGTCCTCCCGCATACCGACTTTGTGGCTCAATGCAACTCGTCGGTGCACGGACGGCAAATGTGGGCCATCCCGCTGGCCGTGATCGGGGTTCTCGGGATCGGCGGCGCGCTGCTGGCACGGCGCGGCACCGGAACGGCGACCGGGCCGGCGGGCTAGCGGTTAGATCACCTTCATCCGGGCGGTGCTGCGCAGCGCCTGCGGCAGCAGCCGCGAAACCCCGTAGAGCGCATAGGCTTCCGGCGCCACCGGGCGAATCGGCTTGTTCTTCTTGACCGACGACAGGATCGCCTTGGCGACCTTGTCCGGCCCGTAGTGGCGCAACGCGAACATCTTTCCGAGCTGGCCCCGCCGGCCGTCGACGTGTTCCTCCTGCTTTCCGGCGGGCGCGTCGAAGCGGGTGGTGTTGATGATGTTGGTGTCGATCACCCCGGGGCAGATCGTGGTCAGCCCGACGCCGGCGGCGTCCAGCTCGGCCCGCAGGCAGTCGGAGAACATGTAGGTCGCGGCCTTGGACGTGCAGTAGGCGTTCAGCGACTGCAGCGGCGCGTAGGCGGCCATCGACGACACGTTGACGATGTGCCCGCCGGTGCCGCGCTCGACCAGGCGCCGCCCGAACGACCGGCAGCCGTTCACCACGCCCCCGAGGTTGACGTCCAGGACCCGGTCGAACTGCTCGGCCGGGGTGTCCAGGAAGTTCCCCGCCTGCCCGATGCCGGCGTTGTTGACCACGATGTCGGGAACGCCGTGCTCGGCGCTGACCCGGGCGGCGAACGCCTCGACCGCGTCGGCGTCGGACACGTCGAGCACATAGGGGTGGGCGACACCGCCCCACGAGGCGATCTGCTCGGCGGTGTCCTTGACGGCGGCCTCGTCGATGTCGCTGACCACCACCTCGGCGCCCTCCCGCGCGAAGGCGAAGGCGGTCTCGCGGCCGATGCCGCTGCCGGCGCCGGTGACCGACACCAGCATGTCGCCGAAGCACTCGCGCGGACGCCCGATCTGAGCGCGCAGCAGCGCGCGGCTTGGCTGCTTGCCCTCGATCAGGTCGGCGAAGTCGCGCACCGCGTCGGCCATCACCCGCGGGTGCGACATCGGCGAAAAGTGGCCGGCCTTGATGTCGCGCCGCCACAGCCGCGGCACCCAGCGCGCGGTCTCGTCGTACCCGTAGGGCCGCACGTAGCGGTCCTTGGTGTTGACGATCAGCTGCACCGGCACGTCGACGACGTGGACCTGCTGCTTCCGCGAGAACGAGCGAAAGTAGTTGGCGGGGTAGGTTTTAACCGATTGGGCGGCGTCGCGGGCCAGGTTGTCGGAGTGGTGGATCAGCTCGTCGGGAATGTTGTCGACGGCGTTGCGCCGCAGCGCCGGGACCGACAGCGCCAGCCGAAGGAACAACGGCGCCAGCACCGGTATCGAGAAGAACGCCATGTAGCTGAACCGCAACGCCTGGCTGACGGCGCGGGCGAACGTCCGCGGCCGCCAGGGCCGCCGCAGGCCGGTGAAGATGTAGTTGACCAGTTGCTCCTGGCTCGGACCCGACACCGAGGTGAACGAGGCGACCCGGTCGCCGGCGCCGGGCCGCTTCAGGTACTCCCACACCCCGACCGAGCCCCAGTCGTGGGCCAGCACGTGCACCGGCCCGCCGGGGCTCAGCTCGCCGGTCACCGCGGCGAAGTCATCGGCGAACCGCTCCATGGTGTACGCCGACACCGGCTTGGGCGCCGAGGAGAACCCGACGCCGCGGTTGTCGTAGCGGATGATGCGGAACCGCTCGGCCAGCAGCGGGACGACGCCGTCCCACAGCACGTGCGAGTCGGGAAAGCCGTGCACCAGCACGACGGGCGGGCCGTCGGGGTTGCCCTCCTCGTAGACGGCGATGCGGACGCCGTCCCCGCTGTCGACGAACCGCTCGGGTACCTGTTGAATCGCCGGCATCGGACCTCCGCCCACCCGCATTTGCTCTGCACTGTCGCTCAGACTGGATCGCCACACCGTAGCAAGCGGTCCGCCCTGGATGCGTGCCCGTGCGGGCGCACTGGCAGGATAGTTCTGAGATCGACTCGGCTTGGCCGCCAGGTACACCGCGGTGTGGTAAGCCAGATGTCGACCTGCGCCGACAACCGATCGAGGAGTCAACACAGATGGTCTTCTCCGTGCAGATGCCGGCACTCGGTGAGAGCGTCACCGAGGGGACGGTCACGCGCTGGCTCAAGCAGGAAGGCGACACGGTCGAACTCGACGAGCCGCTCGTCGAGGTCTCGACGGACAAGGTCGATACCGAAATACCGTCGCCGGCCGCCGGCGTGCTGACCAAGATCATCGCCCAGGAGGACGACACCGTCGAGGTCGGCGGCGAGCTGGCCGTCATCGGCGACGCCGCGGAGGCGCCATCGGGGGGCCAACCGGCCCCGACGGCCCAGCCGGAGCCGCAGGCCCAGCCGGAGCCGGAGCCGCAGGCCCAACCGGAGCCCGAGGCCCGGCCGGAACCCAAGCCCGAGCCGGCGGCGGCCCAGCCGGCGGCGTCGGCGTCCGGATCCGGTGATGCGACGCCGGTGTTGATGCCCGAGCTGGGCGAGTCGGTCACCGAGGGCACCGTGACCCGCTGGCTGAAGAAGGTCGGCGATTCGGTCCAGGTGGACGAACCGCTGGTGGAGGTGTCCACCGACAAGGTGGACACCGAGATCCCGTCGCCGGTGGCCGGCGTGTTGGTCAGCATCACCGCCGACGAGGACGCCACGGTCCCGGTCGGCGGCGAGTTGGCCCGGGTCGGCGTCGGGGCCGACGCCCACGCGCCGTCGGCTCCCGCTCCCGCCCCGGCGCCCCAGGCCGAACCCAAGCCCGAGCCGAAACCCGAACCGAAACCCGAACCCAAGCCCGAGCCCGCCGCCAAACCGGCCCCGGCACCGCAGCCCCAACCCGCCCCCGAACCCGCCGCCGAGCCGGCCGCGCAGACCGGAACCGACGGCGCCCCCTACGTGACCCCGCTGGTGCGAAAACTGGCCGCCGAGAACAACATCGACCTCGCCGAGGTGAAGGGCACCGGCGTGGGCGGGCGCATCCGCAAGCAGGACGTGCTAGCCGCGGCCCAGAAGAAAGAAGAGGCGAAGAAGGCCCCAGCCCCGAGCGCCCCGGCCGCCGCCGCGCCCGCCGCACCGAGCGCCCCCGCGCCCACAGCGGCCCCCGCGCTGGCGCACCTGCGCGGCACCACGCAGAAGGCCAGCCGGATCCGCCAGCTGACCGCGGCCAAGACCCGCGAATCG
Source organism: Mycobacterium sp. NGS26 (assembly GCF_059813025.1). Lineage (NCBI taxonomy): Bacteria > Bacillati > Actinomycetota > Actinomycetes > Mycobacteriales > Mycobacteriaceae > Mycobacterium > Mycobacterium sp. NGS26. The sequence continues at coordinate 647,961 of NZ_JCALDU010000003.1, read as the reverse complement.
TTGCAGGCCACGGCGCAACTCACGCAAACCCACGAGGTCGACATGACCAAGATCGTCGGGCTGCGGGCCAGGGCCAAAACCGCGTTCGCCGAGCGCGAGGGCGTGAACCTGACCTTCCTGCCGTTCATCGCCAAGGCCGTGATCGACGCGCTGAAGATCCATCCCAACATCAACGCCAGCTACAACGAGGACACCAAGGAGATCACCTACTACGACGCCGAGCACCTCGGCTTCGCCGTCGACACCGAGCAGGGCCTGCTCTCCCCCGTGATCCACAACGCCGGCGACCTGTCGCTGGCCGGGCTGGCCCGGGCGATCGCCGACATCGCCGCCCGCGCCCGCTCGGGGGACCTCAAACCCGACGAGCTGTCCGGTGGCACCTTCACCATCACCAACATCGGCAGCCAGGGCGCGCTGTTCGACACCCCGATCCTGGTCCCGCCGCAGGCCGCCATGCTGGGCACCGGCGCCATCGTCAAGCGGCCACGGGTGATCGTCGACGAGTTCGGCAACGAGTCCATCGGGGTGCGTTCGGTGTGCTATCTCCCGCTAACGTATGACCACCGGCTGATCGACGGGGCCGACGCGGGACGCTTCCTCACCACGATCAAACACCGGCTCGAAGAGGGCGCGTTCGAGGCCGATCTCGGGTTGTGAGAACGTGCCTCGGGCTGGTCACAACGCCGTCATCGCGATAGCGGGTTCGTCCGGCCTGATCGGCTCCGCCCTGACCGCGGCGCTGCGCGCCGCCGATCACACGGTGCTGCGCATCGTGCGCCGCACACCGTCGAATTCCGATGAGCTGCACTGGAATCCGGAAAGCGGTGAGTTCGACGTCGACGCGCTGACCGACGTCGACGCCGTCGTCAACCTGTGCGGCGTCAACATCGGTCAGCGCCGGTGGTCGGGCGCTTTCAAGCAGAGCCTGCGCGACAGCCGGATCGCGCCCACCGAGGTGCTGGCCAACGCGGTCGTCGACGCCGGCGTCGAAACCCTGATCAATGCCAGCGCGGTGGGTTTCTACGGCGATACCAGGGACCGGGTTGTCGACGAAAACGACCGTGCCGGAAGGGGTTTCCTGGCCCAGCTGTGCGAAGACTGGGAAGCGGCCACGCTGCCCGCCCAATACGGCGGCGTCCGGGTTGTGTTGGCGCGCACCGGCCTGGTGCTGGCCCGCGCGGGCGGTGCGCTGCGCCGGCTGCGGCCGTTGTTTCGGGCCGGCCTCGGCGCCCGGCTGGGTAGCGGCCGCCAATACATGTCGTGGATCAGCCTCGAGGACGAGGTGCGCGCGCTGCTGTTCGCGCTGTCCAACCCGTCGCTTTCCGGCCCGGTGAACATGACCGGGCCGGCACCGGTCACCAACGCCGAATTCACCGCCGCATTCGGCCGCGCGCTCAACCGCCCAACGCCGTTGCTGCTGCCCGGATTCGCCGTGCGGGCCGCGCTCGGCGAATTCGCCGACGAAGGCCTGCTGATCGGTCAGCGCGCCATCCCGTCGGCGCTGGAGCGGGCCGGTTTCCAGTTCCACCACAACACCATCGGCGAAGCGCTCGACTACGCCACCGCCCGGCGTGAGCGGGACTGACCCGACCACCGGGCGGCCGCGTCGCAAAGCCGACCGGGCCCGAGTACCGTCACGAGCGTGATGGATTCCATCCGGTCTTATGGGCGATCCCAGCCGACCGCGATCGACGTCCGCCAGCTGGGGACGGTCGACTACCGCACCGCCTGGCAGCTGCAGCGCGACCTGGCCGACGCCAGGGTCGCCGGCGGTCCCGACACGCTGCTGCTACTGGAGCACCCCGCGGTGTACACCGCCGGGCGGCGCACCGAGCCGCACGAACGACCCGGCCAAGACTTCCAAGACACCCCCGTGATCGACACCGACCGCGGCGGCAAGATCACCTGGCACGGCCCCGGGCAGCTGGTCGGCTACCCGATCATCGGGCTGGCCGAACCGCTCGACGTGGTCAATTACGTTCGGCGCCTTGAGGAATCGCTGATCATGGTGTGCGGCAACCTGGGTCTGGACACGGTCCGGGTCGAGGGCCGGTCCGGGGTGTGGGTGCCCGCCCGCGCCGGCCGGCCGGCGCGCAAGGTCGCCGCGATCGGGGTCCGGGTGGCGCGCTCGACCACGCTGCACGGGTTCGCGCTCAATTGCGACTGCGACCTGGATGCGTTCAACGCCATCGTGCCGTGCGGCATCAGCGATGCCGGGGTGACGTCGTTGTCCGCCGAACTCGGGCGCACGATCACCGTCGACGATGTCCGCGCCCCGGTCGCCGAGGCCGTCTGCCACGCGCTGGACGGGCGCCTCGCCCTTACCTGGCAACCCACCCCCGCCCGCGTAGCATCGACACAGTGAGTATCGCGCCCGAAGGCCGCAAGCTGCTGCGCCTCGAAGTGCGCAACGCGCAGACCCCGATCGAGCGCAAGCCGCCGTGGATCAAGACCCGGGCCCGGATGGGACCGGAGTACACCGAGCTGAAGAGCCTGGTCCGGCGCGAGGGCCTGCACACGGTCTGCGAGGAGGCCGGCTGCCCCAACATCTTCGAATGCTGGGAGGACCGCGAGGCCACCTTCCTGATCGGCGGCGATCAGTGCACCCGCCGGTGCGACTTCTGCCAGATCGACACCGGAAAGCCCGCCCCGCTGGACCGCGACGAGCCGCGGCGGGTCGCCGAGAGCGTGCACACCATGGGGCTGCGCTATGCCACCGTCACCGGCGTCGCGCGCGACGATCTGCCCGACGGCGGCACCTGGCTGTACGCCGAGACCGTGCGCGCCATCAAACAGCTCAACCCGTCGACCGGCGTCGAGCTGTTGATCCCCGACTTCAACGGCGAGCCCTCCCGGCTGGCCGAGGTGTTCGAGCCGCGCCCAGAAGTGTTGGCGCACAACGTCGAGACCGTGCCCCGCATCTTCAAACGGATTCGCCCCGCGTTCACCTACCGGCGCAGCCTGGACGTGCTCACCGCGGCGCGCGACGCCGGCCTGGTCACCAAGAGCAACCTGATCCTCGGGCTGGGCGAAACCCCCGACGAGGTGCGCACCGCGCTGGCCGACCTGCGCGCGGCCGGCTGCGACATCGTCACCATCACCCAATATCTGCGCCCGTCGGCGCGCCATCACCCGGTCGAACGCTGGGTGCCGCCCGAGGAGTTCGTCGAGTTCGCGCGGCATGCCGAAGGGCTGGGATTCGCCGGGGTGCTGGCCGGGCCGCTGGTGCGCTCGTCGTACCGGGCGGGGCGGCTCTACGAGCAGGCGGTACGCAGCCGCGCCGCGGCACCATAGTGCCGCCTACGTATCCTTGGTGATTATGGCTAAACCCCGCACCGCCGCCGAGAACAAGGCCGCCAGGACGCAGGCGGCCGCCGAGCGCAAGGCCGCCGCGCGGGAGCGCCGCGCCCAGTTGTGGCAGGCGTTCAACATTCAGCGCCAGGAGGACAAGCGCCTGCTGCCGTACATGATCGGCGCGTTCGTGCTGATCGTCGGCGCCTCGGTGGCGGCGGGCGTGCTGGTCGGCGGGTTCACCATGATCTCGTTGATCCTGCTCGGCGTGGTGCTGGGCGGCCTGGTGACGTTCATCATCTTCAGCCGCCGGGCCCAGCGCTCGATCTACCGGAAGGCCGAGGGCCAGGCCGGCGCCGCGGCGTGGGTGCTGGACAACCTGCGCGGCAAGTGGCGGGTCACCCCGGGCGTGGCGGCGACGGGCCACTTCGACGCCGTGCACCGGGTGCTTGGCCGGCCCGGCGTCATCCTGGTCGGCGAGGGCGCGCCGGCGCGGGTCAAACCGCTGGTGGCCCAGGAGAAGAAGCGCACCGCGCGGCTGGTCGGCGACGTGCCGATCTACGACATCATCGTCGGCACCGGCGAGGGCGAGGTTCCGCTGGGCAAGCTGGAGCGCCACCTCACCCGCCTTCCGGCCAACATCACCGTCAAGCAGATGGACACCCTGGAGTCGCGGCTGAGCGCGCTGGGGTCGCGGGCCGGCGCCGCCGTCATGCCGAAGGGGCCGGTGCCCAACGCCGCCAAGATGCGCGGCGTGCAGCGCACCGTGCGCCGCAAGTAGCCGTCAGTACCCGTCGCCGGATTCAGCGCCGCACCACCGCCGTGCCGGTCAGCCGATCTTGCAACCCGCGCCCGTCCCAGTCGGTGAACAACGGCGGGATCACCAGCCCGACCAGCAGCCCGCGCACCGCAAGCCGGCCCAGGCCCAGCCGCCCGTCGAGCGCCACCACGCCCAGGCCCAGCACCAATTGGCCCGGGGTGAAGCCGAACAGGCGGACGGCCACCACGCCGAGCACCAACCAGATGACCAGCACCGCGGTCGCCAACATCTCCTTGGAGATGGCGCCGAATCCCAGCGCCAGCGCGGCCAGGCCGTAGGAGATCAGCCAGTCGATGAGCAGCGCCACCATCCGCCGTCCCATCGGCGCCAGCGATCCCGGCCCGCTTTCGGGCAACCCGAGCGTCTCGCCCGGATAGGCGGGGCGCGATCCCGGCGACCCCGTCGTCATCGGGCGGTCCGTTTGCTGTGCGGGTGCGGCCCGGCACAAACCGGGGGCGGCCCGCTGCGCTTCCGCGCGGGACCAGTTACGATCTTGCGATCCATGGGCCCCACAATAGAACCCGACCGGTGCTCCGCTCTCTGTCGTGGGACGCGTGGTCACGTAACCTCCGCGCAACACGCGGTTGACAGGCGGGCAACATCGTCTCCATAGCGTCAGGCCGCGGATTACCAAGGTAAAGGAGCATTCAGTGACGGACAAGACGCCCGACGACGTCTTCAAACTCGCCAAGGACGAGAAGGTCGAGTACATCGACGTGCGGTTCTGTGACCTGCCCGGTCTCATGCAGCACTTCACGATTCCGGTGTCGGCGTTCGACGAGAAACTGTTCGAGGAGGGCGTGGCCTTTGACGGCTCGTCGATTCGCGGGTTCCAGTCGATCCACGAGTCCGACATGCTACTGATCCCCGATCCGGGTACCGCCATCGTCGACCCGTTCCGCGAGGCCAAGACGCTGAACCTGAACTTCTTCGTGCACGACCCGTTCACCCTCGAGCCGTACTCGCGCGACCCCCGCAACATCGCCCGCAAGGCCGAGAACTACCTGATCAGCACCGGCGTCGCCGACACCGCGTACTTCGGCGCCGAGGCCGAGTTCTACATCTTCGACTCGGTGAGCTTCGACTCGCGGGCCAACGGCTCGTTCTACGAGGTGGACGCGATCTCCGGGTGGTGGAACACCGGCGCCGACGCCGAGGCCGACGGCGGCCCCAACCGCGGCTACAAGGTCCGCCACAAGGGCGGGTACTTCCCGGTCGCGCCCAACGACCACTACGTCGACCTGCGCGACAAGATGCTGACCAACCTGATCAACGCCGGCTTCATCCTGGAGAAGGGCCACCACGAGGTGGGCTCCGGCGGCCAGGCCGAGATCAACTACCAGTTCAACACCCTGCTGCACGCCGCCGACGACATGCAGCTGTACAAGTACATCGTCAAGAACACCGCGTGGCAGAACGGCAAGACCGTCACGTTCATGCCCAAGCCGCTGTTCGGCGACAACGGCTCCGGCATGCACACCCACCAGTCGCTGTGGAAGGACGGCAGCCCGCTGATGTACGACGAGACCGGGTACGCCGGCCTGTCGGACACGGCCCGCCACTACATCGGCGGCCTGCTGCACCACGCGCCGTCGCTGCTGGCGTTCACCAACCCGACGGTGAACTCCTACAAGCGGCTGGTTCCCGGCTACGAGGCCCCGATCAACCTGGTCTACAGCCAGCGCAACCGCTCGGCCTGCGTGCGCATCCCGATCACCGGCAGCAACCCGAAGGCCAAGCGGCTGGAGTTCCGCTGCCCGGACTCGTCGGGCAACCCGTACCTGGCGTTCTCGGCGATGCTGATGGCAGGCCTGGACGGCATCAAGAACAAGATCGAGCCGCAGGCGCCGGTCGACAAGGACCTCTACGAGCTGCCGCCGGAAGAGGCCGCCAACATCCCGCAGGCGCCGACCCAGCTGGACGCGGTGATCGACCGTCTCGAGGCCGACCACGAATACCTCACCGAGGGAGGCGTTTTCACGCCCGACCTGATCGAGACGTGGATCAGCTTCAAGCGGGAGAACGAGATCGACCCGGTCAACATCCGGCCGCACCCATACGAGTTCGCGCTCTACTACGACGTGTGAGCCTTCCGCCGAAGGCGCTCGCTTGACAGCGTCGATATGTACTGCCATTGTGAGTACATGAGTGTGCGTGATGACCGGTTACAGGTGCGCATTGACGCCGCGGCGAAGCGGCGCCTGGAGGATGCGGCCGCTGAGATGCATCTGAGTGTGTCGGCGTTTGTGTTGCAGGCCGCCCAGACGCGTGCCGAACAGGTTCTTGCCGAGCGGGAGACGATCCGGTTGGCCCCCCAGGCCGCGGCCGCGTTCGCTGCGGCGCTGTCGCGCCCGGCGCACGTCAATCACACACTGACGACTGCCCTGGGACGGCCGCAGAAGTTTCGCTGGCTGGACTGATCGCCGCCGCTGGTGCAGTTCTATCGGCCGTGTCTGCTGGACACCGACAAGCACCGGCGCGACGCGTTCGACTGCGGCGACTCATCGCTGAACGAATGGTTGCGGCGCTACGCCGGGCAGAACCGCCGGGGTAACACCGCCGCGACATGGGTGGTCGTCGACGACCGCGGCGCCGTGATGGCATACGTGTGCCTCTCGATGACCAGTGTTGATTACTCATCCGCGCCCGACGAGCTGGCCAAGGGAGCACCCCGGCGCGTCCCCGCGTTGTTGATCGGCCGGTTGGCCGTCGATCGCCGGGTGGCCGGCCACGGCCTAGGCACGGCCTTGGTGGCGCACGTGTTGGAAAAGGCGGTCGAGATCAACCACATCGCCGCGTGCCGGGCCGTCGTCGTCAATGGGTTGAACCCGAAGGCGTTCAAGTGGTGGGTGCGGTTCGGATTCACCCCTTTCGATCCAGATGATGCCGATAATCTCGACCTCTATCTGCTGACCGCTGATATCGAACGCACTCTCGCAGACCTACCCGAAACGCAATGAAGCAGATGATTGTCGTGCCGACGGACAATTCTGCAACGTGCGCGTTGGTGAATTCTCAAGGGATTCGTGCCGAGACTTAAACCGGTGCGGCTGAGCAGGAATCAATCTTTTCCGAACGTTTAACGCGGACGCGCCACATATGCCACAGTGTCGATTAGACGAGCCATTAATTGGCGGCCCGTCCACACACAATTGAGGAGCCAACAATGAAACACACGGCACGGTTGCTCTGCTCGGTCGCGGCCGCTGTGGCGGGCATCGTTGTCACCGCCGCCCCGATTGCCAATGCCGATCCAATGGATGACGCCTTCCTGCAGGCCCTGAATTCGCAGGGGATCAGCTTTCCCAACCTCTCGGACCAAGGCGTCATCAGACTCGGGCATTTGGTTTGTGAGGACTGGGCCAGCGGACTCACGGCCGACCAAACCGTTGCCGATGTGCAACAGGGAACCAAGTTAAGTGCCCACGATTCCGGCTTCCTTGTGGGCGCGGCGACGCAGGCGTACTGCCCGAAGTACCTGCCTAAAGCCTCGCCGAATTAACTGCGGACGGCGCGCGATTAACCGTCCAGCGCCAAGTCCTTGCGGAAGCGCTGCATTCCGTCGATCTTGTCGGCAAGCGTGGCGTCCGGCCCGGCGTAGAACATCCACGGCATGGTGATGATGCCGGTGATGCCGGCATCGGCGACGCGCCGGTAGTCCGCGGTGGTGAAGGCGTCGGTCAGCGGCGTCAGGACGGTGAAATCGTCCATCGACAAGCCGTTTTCGAGCCGCAGTTCGCGCAGCCGGCCCACCGCCTCGATGGCGCGATCGGTCTTGATCAGGTCGCCGATCCAGCCGTCGTTGCGGGCGGCGCGGCGCAACGCGGCCTCGCTGAGCCCGCCGACATAGACCGGTATCGGCGGCGGCGTCGGCTGCATCTCCAGCCGCGGCGTCGGGTAGAACTCGCCCTCAAACTGCGTCCAGCCCGGCTGCCACAGCGCGCGCATCAGATCGATGATCTCGTCGGTGCGTTTGCCGCGCGCGGCGAACTGCTCACCCATCAGCGCGAACTCCTCGCGGCACCAGCCGACGCCGATGCCGAGCTCCACCCGGCCCGACGCCAAAACCGCCGCGGTGCCAATGGCTTTCGCTGCCGAGTACGGATTGCGCATCGCGGGGATGTACACCGTGGTGACGAATCGCAGCCGGTTGGTGACCTGGGCCAGCGCGCCGACGAGAACCCAGGGATCGGGCCAGTCGGTGAAGGGCTGCCAGCGCCGCTGCCCGTCCCTGGTGTACGGGTACGGCGTCTCCAGGGTCTCCAGGTTGACGACGTGGTCGGGGATCCCGATGCCGTCGTAGCCGAGTTCGTCCGCGGCCCTGGCGATCTCGACGATCTCCCGGGTGTTCAGGAAGGCGCTGCTGATGTAGAACTTCATCCGGATTCCCGCGCCCATGCCGGCTCGATGAAGATGCCCTCCGCCTCCACCGTCACCCCGTCGGCATCCGAAATGGTGCCGCGCGCAAAGACTTTGACCCCCTCGCTGCCTTCGATCCACGCGTCGCAGCGCAGCGGGCCCAGCGGGGTGCCGCGCAGGTAGCGCACGGTGATGGTTCCGGTGAAACGCGCCTTGGACAATCCCTCGCTGGCCGCCTCGCCGAGCATGTGGTCGAGCACCAGCGCGCTGACCCCGCCGTGCACCCGGCCGGGCGGACCCTCGTAGGCGGACCCGAGTTCGAACTCGCTACTGCAGCGCCCGTGGCCCTCGTGGCGGACGACGATCGGCGGAGCGATCGGGTTGCACACGCCGACCGCGGCGTTGCCCAGCGGCAGGGGTCTGTCGCCGACCCGATAGCTCACGCCGACCGGGCGGGTCCGGTGTCGCAGCGACCGGGTGACCGCCTCGATCACCGTTCGCGCGTCGGCGACGACGTCGTCGTCGGCCTCGGTGCGGATGGTGGCGTCGACGAGCTCGCGCACCGCGTCGGCCAGGGGCGCGTACAGCGCCGTCACTCGATCCGCCTCCGCCGTGCTGAGCACCTCGAACATGGCGTCGAAGTTGCCATTGAACGCGCCGGTGTCCGAACTCAACTGCCGAACACCTTGCGTACGACCGCCTTTGCGCGCCTGGTCACCCGCAGATAGTTGTCCAGGAACTCGCTGCCGTCGTCCGTCCCCCAGCCCGCCGCGACCGCGACCGCGTTGAGCTGACGCCCGGGTCCCGGCAGCTGGTCGGTGGGCTTGCCGCGGACCAGCACCAGCGCGTTGCGGGCCCGGGTGGCGGTCAGCCAGGCGTGCCGCAGCAGCTCCGCGTCCTCCTCCGAAATCAGGTCGGCCGCGGCGGCCGCGCCCAGCGATTCCAGCGTCGAGGTGTTGTGCAGGGCCGGCACCTCGTGCGCGTGCTGCAGCTGCAGCAGCTGCACGGTCCATTCGATGTCGGCCAGTCCCCCGCGCCCCAGCTTGGTGTGCGTGTTGGGGTCGGCGCCGCGCGGCAACCGCTCGGAGTCCACCCGGGCCTTGATGCGGCGGATCTCGCGCACCGCCTCGGCCGACACACCGTCGGACGGATAGCGCGTCTGGTCGGCCATCAGCAGGAATCGTCGGCCCAGGTCCGCGTCGCCGGCGACCGCGTGCGCGCGCAGCAGGGCCTGGATCTCCCACGGCTGCGCCCACTGCTCGTAGTAGGCGGCATACGACCCCAGGGTGCGGACCAGCGGGCCGTTGCGGCCCTCGGGCCGCAGGTTGGCGTCGACGTCCAGCGGCGGGTCGACGCTGGGCGTCCCCAGCAGCGCCCGAACCTGCTCGGCGATCGACGTGGCCCATTTCACCGCGTCGGAGTCCTCGACGCCGGCGGCCGGCTCGCAGACGAACATCACGTCGGCGTCCGAGCCGTAACCCAGCTCGGCGCCGCCCAGCCGCCCCATGCCGATGACGGCGATGGCCGCCGGCGCTTCTCCCCGACCGTCGTCGGGCATGTTGGCCCGGATCAGCGCGTCCAAGGCGGCCTGCAGCACGGCCACCCATACCGAGGTGAGCGCCTTGCACACGTCGGTGACATCGAGCAGGCCGAGCAGGTCGGCGGAGCCGATGCGGGCCAGCTCCCGACGGCGCAGCGAGCGCGCGGCGGCGATCGCCCGCACCGGGTCGGGGTGGCGGGCGGCGGAGGCGACCAAGGCTCGGGCCACCGCGTCGGCGTCGGTCTCGAGCAGCTTCGGGCCGAGCGGCCCGTCGCTGTAATCCTCGATCACCCGGGGCGCGCGCATCAGCAGGTCCGGCACGTACGCGGAGGTCCCCAGCACATGCATGAGCCGGCGGGCCACCGCGGGCTGGTCCCGCAGCGTGGACAGGTACCAGGTTTCGGCGGCCAGCGCCTCGGACAGCCGCCGGTAGGCCAGCAGCCCGCCGTCGGGATCGGGGGCATACGACATCCAGTTCAGCAGCCGCGGCAGCAGCACCGACTGCACCCGGCCGCGCCGGCCGCTCTGGTTGACCAACGCGGACATGTGCTTGAGCGCGGTCTGCGGCCCCTCGTAGCCCAGCGCGGCCAGCTGCCGCTCGGCGGCCTCCGGTGTCATGCCGTGGGCGATCTCCAGGCCGGCCGGGCCGATCGACTCGAGCAGCGGTTGGTAGAAGAGCTTGGCGTGCAGCTGCGACACCCGCAGGTTCTGGTGCTTGAGCTCCTCGCGCAGCACGCCCGCCGCGTCGTGGCGGCCGTCGGGGCGGATGTGCGCCGCGCGCGCCAGCCAGCGCACCGCCTCCTCGTCGTCGGCCTCGGGCAGCAGATGGGTGCGCTTGAGCCGTTGCAGCTGCAGCCGGTGCTCGAGCAGCCGGAGAAACTCATACGAGGCCGTCAGGTTCGCGGAGTCCTCGCGCCCGACGTAGGCGCCCTCGCCCAACGCGGCCAGCGCGTCCACCGTGGAGGCCACCCGCAACGACTCGTCGTTGCGGCCGTGCACCAGCTGCAGCAGCTGCACGGCGAACTCGACGTCGCGCAGCCCGCCGCTGCCGAGCTTGAGCTCGCGGCCCCGCACATCGGACGGCACCAGCTCCTCCACCCGGCGCCGCATTGCCTGGACCTCGACGACGAAATCCTCGCGCTCGCAGGCGGCCCAGACCATGGGCATCAGCGCGGTCAGGTAGGCCTCGCCCAGTTCGGCGTCGCCCGCGGCCGCCCGGGCCTTCAGCAGCGCCTGGAACTCCCAGGTCTTCGCCCAGCGCTGGTAGTACGCGACGTGCGACTCGAGGGTGCGGACCAGTTCACCGCTGCGACCCTCGGGCCGCAGACCGGCGTCCACCGTGAAAAACGCATCACCGGCGACCCGCATCATCTCGCCGGCCACCCGGGTGCTGATCGTGTCGGCGCGCTCGGCGACGAAGATGACGTCGACGTCGCTGACGTAGTTCAGTTCGCGGGCACCGCATTTGCCCATCGCGATGACCGCCAGCCGCGGTGGCGTGCGGTCACCGCACACGGTCGCCTCGGCCACCCGCAGCGCGGCCGCCAGCGCGGCGTCCGCAAGGTCGGCCAGCTGGGCGCCGACCACGGGGAACGGCAGCACCGGCTCGTCTTCGACGGTCGCGGCCACGTCGAGCGCGGCCAGCAGCAGCAGCTGGTCGCGGTAGCAGGTGCGCAGTCGCGAAACCACCGAACCGGGCCCCGAACCCGGCTCGGCCAGCGCCTCTTCGACGCACTCGGTGAACGCCTGCTGCAGCTCGTCGCGATTGGGCAGTTTGGCCTTGCCCCGCAGCAGCTTCCAGGACTGCGGATGGGCGGCCAGGTGATCCCCGAGGGCCAGCGACGAGCCCAGGACGGCGAACAGGCGCCCGCGCAGGGGACGCTCTTTGAGCAACCCGGCGTTGAGCTCGTCCCAATCGGCCTCGGCGTTCTCCGACAGCCGAATCAGCGCCCGCAGCACGGCGTCGGGGTCCGGCGCGCGCGACAACGCCCACAACCGGTCGATGTAGGCCTGGTCGTCGCGGTCATACCAGCCCAGCCGCTCCAGCCGCTCACCCGCCGAGGGATCGACCAACCCGAGCCGGCCGACGCTGGGCAGCCGGGGGCGCTGCGTCGCGGGTTTGGTCACGATCAAGACGGTAGCGCAACGCGCCGACCCTTCGGACCGGCCCGCGGGCTGTATGCGTCAGAGCGACAGGTAGGTGCTCAGCTCGTAGGGCGTGACGTGGCTGCGGTAGTTCGCCCACTCCGTGCGCTTGTTGCGCAGGAAGAAGTCAAACACGTGCTCCCCCAACGCTTCCGCGACCAGCTCAGAGGCCTCCATGCAGCGAAGCGCGCTGTCCAGGCTGGTCGGCAGCTCGCGGTAGCCCATGGCGCGGCGTTCTTCCGCGGTGAGGTCCCAGACGTTGTCCTCGGCCTGCGGCCCCAGCACGTAGCCCTTCTCCACCCCGCGCAGCCCGGCGGCCAGCAGCACGGCGAAGGTCAGGTACGGGTTGCAGGCCGAGTCGGGGCTGCGCACCTCGACCCGTCGCGACGACGTCTTGTGCGGCGTGTACATCGGCACCCGCACCAGGGCCGAGCGGTTGGCCGCGCCCCACGACGCGGCGGTGGGCGCCTCGCCGCCCTGCACCAGCCGCTTGTAGGAGTTGACCCATTGGTTGGTGACCGCGCTGATCTCGGAGGCGTGCTCCAGGATTCCGGCGATGAACGACTTGCCCACATCCGACAGCTGCAGCGGATCGTCGGCGCTGTGGAAGGCGTTGACGTCGCCCTCGAACAGGCTCATGTGGGTGTGCATGGCCGAGCCGGGGTGTTCCGCGAACGGCTTGGGCATGAACGACGCGCGCGCGCCGTTCTCGATCGCGACCTCCTTGATGACGTAGCGGAAGGTCATGACGTTGTCGGCCATCGACAGCGCGTCGGCGAAGCGCAGGTCGATCTCCTGCTGGCCGGGCGCCCCCTCGTGGTGGCTGAACTCCACCGAGATGCCCATGAACTCGAGGGCGTCGATGGCTTCCCGGCGGAAGTTCGACGCGGAATCGTGCACCGCCTGGTCGAAGTAGCCGGCGTTGTCGACGGGAATGGGCCGCGACCCGTCGTTGGGACCGGGCTCCAGCAGGAAGAATTCGATCTCGGGATGCACGTAGCAGGAAAAGCCCAGGTCGTTGGCCTTCTGCAGCTGCCGCCGCAGCACGTGCCGCGGGTCCGCCCACGACGGCGACCCGTCCGGCATGGTGATGTCGCAGAACATCCGCGCCGAGTGGTGATGGCCGGACGATGTGGCCCAGGGCAGCACCTGGAAGCTCGACGGATCCGGGTTGGCGACGGTGTCGGATTCCGAAACGCGCGAGAAGCCCTCGATTGACGATCCATCGAAGCCGATGCCCTCCTCGAAGGCGCCCTCGAGCTCGGCCGGGGCGATGGCGACCGACTTGAGGAAGCCGAGCACATCGGTGAACCAGAGCCGCACGAAGCGGATGTCCCGTTCCTCGAGGGTGCGGAGGACGAATTCCTTCTGGCGATCCATACCCCGAACCCTAGGCAACGGCTGTTAATTCTGTGTTACCGATGGCCGCTCAGAACCGTTGCGGACCGCTCAGGACTGGCAGCGCAGGGCGGCGGGCGGCGGCGTCCCCGCGACGAAATAGCGCGTCACCGCCGTGTCGACGCACTGGTCACCGTTGAACACCGCGGTGTGCTGGGTTCCGTCGTAGGTGATCAACGGGGCGCCCAGCTGGCGGGCCAGATTCACCCCGGCCTGATACGGCGTGGCGGGGTCGTGGGTGGTCGATACGACGACGGCCTTGCCCGCGGCGACCGGCGCCGCGCTGTGCGGCGTCGACGTGGGGGGCACCGGCCACAGGGCGCACAGGTCGCGCGGGGCGTTCCCGGTGAACTGCCCGTAGCTCAGGAACGGCGCGGCCTGACGGATCTGTTGGTCGGCGGCCACCCAGCTAGCCGCGTCGGTGGGCGTCGGCGCGTCGACGCACCGGACCGCGTTGAACACGTCCTGGTCGTTGTCGTAGTGGCCGTTTTTATCACGACCTTCGTAATCGTCGGCGAGCGCCAGCAGGTCGCCGGGATCGGTGCCGCGCTGCAGCCCGAGCAGGCCACTGGTCAGGTACTTCCAGTGCTGCGGGGTGTAGAGCGCGTTGATGGTGCCGGTGGTCGCGTCGGCGTAGCTCAGGCCGCGCGGGTCCGACGTGCGGGCCGGCTTGGCGACCAGCGGGTCCACCAGCGCGTGGTACCGGTTGACGAATTGGGTCGGGTCGGTGCCCAGCGGGCAGGCTTTCGACCGGGCACAGTCGGCGGCGTAGTCGTTGAAAGCGGTTTGGAATCCCGCCATTTGGTTGATGTTCTCCTGGACCGGGCCGACGGTCGGATCGATCGCGCCGTCGAGCACCATCGTGCGCACGTGGTCACCGAACTTCTCGAGGTACGCGGTGCCGATCTCGGTGCCGTAGCTGTAGCCGAGGTAGTTGATCTGGTTGTCCCCCAACGCCTGACGGACCAGGTCCATGTCGCGGGCCACCGACGCGGTGCCGATGTTGGCCAGGAACCCGGTGCCCATCCGGTTGACGCACTGCTGGGCCAGCTGCCGGTAGAGCTGCTCGATGTGCGCCACGCCGGCCGGGCTGTAGTCGACCATCGGCTCGGTGCGGAAGGCGTCGAACTCGGCGCCGGTGCGACACCGCAGCGCCGGGGTCGAGTGACCCACCCCGCGCGGGTCGAACCCCACCAGATCGAAGTGGCGGGTGATGTCGGTGCCCTGCAGGTCGGACGCCATCGCGGCGACCATGTCGACGGCGGACGCCCCCGGTCCGCCCGGATTGATCAGCAGCGACCCGATCCGCTGGCCGGTCGCGGGCACCCGGATCACGGCCAGCTTCGCTTGCGGCCCACCGGGATTGTTGTAGTCGACCGGGACGGCCACCGTGGTGCACTTGGCGGCGGGGATGTCGCTGGTGTCGATGTCGAACGGGCCGCAGCCGCCCCAGCTCTGCGGCGGCGCGGCAACCGGCGGCGGGGCCGGGCTCGGGGTCTGGCCCGCGCCCGGTTCCGGGGTCGCGCCGGCCACCGGCGATTGGCCCGCGACCAACAGTCCCAACGACAACAGCGCCGAGCTCAACGGTCTGCGGCGCGACATGGCTGTCATCGTTGCATCCACGAATACCCGTGGAGGCGCGAAACGGTCACGCCTTGATCTCAGGCGCCAACATCATTGCGCCGAGAGTGAAGTGGTTGCGAAATCCCGGCCGGGTTTTCGCAACAGTTTCACGCTCGACGACGCCCCAGGCGTCAACACTTTGCGCCGCTGGGCGGCGTGGTGCCTCCGATCAGATACGCCGTCACGTAGTCGTCGACGCAGCTGTCCCCCTGGAAGACGACGGTGTGCTGGGTGCCGTCGTAGGTCAGCAGCGAGCCGCGCAGCTGACTGGCCAGATCGACCCCGGCCTTGTACGGCGTCGCCGGATCGTGGGTCGTCGACACCACAACGGTTGGCGCCAGGCCCGGCGCGGAGACGGCATGCGGCTTGGTGGTGGGCGGCACCGGCCAGAACGCGCAGGTTCCCAGCGGTGCGTCGCCGGTGAACTTGCCGTAGCTCATGAACGGGGCGATCTCCCGGGAGCGCCGGTCCTCGTCGATCACCTTGGCCCGGTCCGTAATCGGCGGCTGGTCAACGCAATTGATCGCCACCCGCGCGTCGGTGGCATTGGTGTAGTGGCCGTGCTGGTCGCGGCGCATGTACATGTCGGCCAGGGCGAGCAGGGTGTCCCCGTGGTGGTCGACCAGCTCGCTCAGGCCGTCGGTCAGGTGGTGCCACAGGGTCGGCGAGTACAGCGCCATGATGGTGCCCACGATGGCGTCGCTGTAGCTGAGCCCACGCGGGTCGTTGGTGGGCACCGGCCGGCCGATCAGCGGGTTGTTCGGGTCGACCATCGGGTCGACCAGGCTGTGGTAGACGTCGACGGCCTTGGCCGGGTCGGTGCCCAGCGGGCAGTTGGGCTGCTTGGCGCACTCCGCGGCGTAGGAGTTGAACGCGTCCTGGAATCCCTTGGCCTGACGCAGGTCCGCCTCGACCTGGTCGGCGTTGGGGTCGACGGCGCCGTCGAGGATCATCGCCCGCACGTTCTGCGGGAAGGCCTCCGCGTAGGCCGAGCCGATCCGGGTGCCGTACGAGTATCCGAGGTAGGTCAGCTTGTCGTCGCCCACCGCCTTGCGAATGGCGTCGAGATCCTTTGCGACGTTGACGGTGCCGACATTCGCCAGAAAGTTCTTGCCCATCTTGTCGACGCAGCGGCCGACGAACTGCTTGGTCTCGTCCTCGATGTGCGCGACGCCCGCCGGGCTGTAGTCGACGTTCGGTTCCGTCCGCAGCCGGTCGTTGTCGGCGTCCGAGTTGCACCACAGCGCCGGCCGCGACGACGCCACCCCGCGCGGGTCGAACCCGATCAGGTCGAACCGCTCGCGCACCCGCTTCGGCAGCGTCTGGACGAGGCCCAGCGCGGCCTCGATACCCGACTCGCCGGGGCCGCCGGGGTTGATCACCAACGAGGCGAGCTTGTCCCCCGTCGCGGGGAAGCGAATCAGCGCCAGGGTCGCGACGTCGCCGTCGGGACCGTTGGGAGCGTTGTAGTCGACCGGCACGGCCAGCTTGCCGCACAGCGCGCCGGCGGGGATCTTCGCCTTCGGGTTGGAGGAGCGGCACGGCGTCCACTCGATCGGCTGGCCCAGCTTCGGTCCGGCCATGACCGGACGCCCACCCACAACGCGGACGCAGCCGGCGAGCACGAGCGCCACGGCAGCAATCGCCGTCCAGATCAGCAGCGAGCGCGCGATCCCGTCGCGGCGAAACAACCCCATGCCAACATATGCTGCCAGAGCAGAGCCGGGTGCCCGCTCGGCGGCCGACGGCGGCCGGCTGCCCGGCGGCAGCAAACGGATTGCCGGCCAGGGCGCCAATGGTATGTGTCACACCGCCGGTGCAATTGCGCGGCCGGGATGGCAGAATCACCAGGGTCAGACGAACCCGGGGACCCGCCAGGGCCACGAGGATCGACCAGACCACTACCAGGGACAATGATGTCTGATCAGAATATCTACGGCGCCGATTCGTCCGCTCACGCCAAACCGCGCACCAAGATCCGCACCCACCACCTGCAGAAAATGAAGGCCGAAGGCCACAAGTGGGCCATGCTCACGGCCTACGACTATTCGACCGCCCGCATCTTCGACGAGGCCGGCATCCCCGTGCTGCTGGTCGGCGACTCGGCCGCCAACGTCGTCTACGGCTACGACACCACCGTGCCCGTCTCGATCGACGAGCTCATCCCGCTGGTGCGCGGCGTGGTCCGCGGCGCGCCGCACGCCCTGGTCGTCGCCGACCTGCCGTTCGGCAGCTACGAAGCCGGACCCGCCGCCGCCCTGGCCGCCGCCACCCGGTTCATGAAGGAGGGCGGCGCGCACGCCGTCAAGCTCGAGGGCGGCGAGCGGGTGGCCGAGCAGATCGCCTGCCTGACCGCGGCCGGCATCCCGGTGATGGCGCACATCGGCTTCACGCCGCAAAGCGTCAACGGCCTCGGCGGGTTCCGGGTGCAGGGCCGCGGCGACGCCGCCGAACAGACCATCGCGGACGCCATCGCCGTCGCCGAGGCCGGGGCGTTCTCCGTCGTGATGGAGATGGTGCCGGCGGAGCTGGCCACCCAGATCACCGGCAAGCTGACCATTCCGACGGTCGGGATCGGCGCCGGCCCCAACTGCGACGCGCAGGTGCTGGTCTGGCAGGACATGGCCGGCATGAGCGGCGGCAAGACCGCCCGCTTCGTCAAGCGGTTCGCCGACGTGGGCGCTGAATTACGCCGCGCCGCAACGCAATACGCGGAAGAAGTGGCCGGCGGGGTATTCCCGGCCGACGAACACTGCTTCTGAGCGCTCGCGCGTCACACGACGACACTGGGCATGCCAGGTTCGTCGGGTCGCGAACGCCATCGCAGCACCGATTTACCGAAAACTGTTGTGTGACAACTGGTACGATCCTTCTATATACAATCGCTACTCCGTGGGCGGGGGTTCAACACATCGTCAGCAGCACTGGTGGTGGCTTCGTAGGCCGCCGGGCGGTGTTGAAGTTGCCGCTGCTTCTGGCAGGAGGCACCGCCCTCGCGCGAGCGCCTCGCGCCGGTGCGCGACCGCCCCTCGACCCGCCGGAGTCGAGCCGCTGGTCAACCGACCGCGCCGACCACTGGTATCGAGCGCAAGGCTGGCTCGTCGGCGCTAACTACGTCACGTCGAACGCCGTCAACCAGCTGGAGATGTTCCAGCGTGACACCTTCAACCCACTGCGCATCTATCTCGAGTTGGGCTGGGCCCGGTCCGCCGGATTCAACACCGTGCGGGTGTTTCTGCACGACCAGCTCTGGGCCGAGGATCAGCGTGGGTTCCAAGCCCGATTGGCCCAGTTCGTCGCCATCGCGGCCGACCACGGCATCAAACCGCTCTTCGTCTTGCTCGACTCCTGCTGGGACCCGTTCCCGAAAGCTGGCCCGCAGCGCGCCCCGACGCCCGGCGTCCATAACTCGGGCTGGGTGCAAAGTCCGGGCGCCGAGCGCCTCGGCGACCGCGCCTACCTCGGTACGCTGCGTGACTATGTGACGGGCGTGCTGACCCAATTCCGCAATGACGACCGGGTTTTGGGGTGGGACCTGTGGAACGAGCCCGACAATCCCTCCCGCCACTATGCGTCCGTCGAGAGGCCGGACAAGGCGCAGCTGGTCGCGGACCTGCTTCCGCAGGTGTTCGCGTGGGCACGTTCGGTCGATCCCGTTCAACCGCTGACGAGCGCCGTGTGGCAGGGCGAATGGCCGGACGCAGGAAGCACCAGCGCCATCAGCCGCATTCAGCTCGACAACTCCGACGTGCTAACGTTCCACTCCTACGGCGAACCGGCGGACTTCGAGAAGCGCATCGACGATCTCGCCTCAGGCGACCGACCGATCCTCTGCACCGAGTACCTGGCCCGGCCCCTGGGCAGCACCGTTGCGCAGATCCTGCCAATTGCCAAGCGCTACAAGGTTGGTGCAATCAATTGGGGACTCGTCGCGGGGAAGACTCAGACCTACCTCCCCTGGGACTCGTGGGACCACCCGTACCCGGCGATTCCGGATGTCTGGTTTCACGATCTGCTTCAACCCGACGGACGGCCGTTTCAGGACGAAGAAATCCAAACCATTCGTCAACTGAACGGCCTGGCGATGCACCTCAACCCGTAGGGCTGCTTGAGCGCGGGAGCGCATTACGGCTCCCATGGATGTTATCCCGGGATTGATAGCCGCTTACGTGCACCCGCTGACATGGATTCGCCGGCCGGCTCCCACGCAGACGCTGACCGGCGGCGGGGGTGGCGGCGGCGGAAAGTCCTGCGGCAGCGGCGCATAGTCGGCCGGCGGCGGGACATAGGTGTTGACCGTGTCGGCGACATTGGTGCATCCGCTGACCGAGACCCGCCTGCCGACGCTGGCACAGACGTCGGCGTGGGCCACCCCGGACGGCTGCACGACGGCATAGATCTCGGGAATCGACGTCAGAGCCAACACCGTTATCCCCGCGGCGGTGCAGGACCGCGCCCACAGCTTCATCGCAATCCCCTTTCGCTCAGGGTGTGGCGCCCTGAATTAGTGGAGTCCACTGGCAACGCTGCCGGATGTCGGTCAGGGGCTGCCGGATGTTCTCGAGGTCGGCTTGCTCTTGCGGGTTGGCGGCGAAGTAGTTCTGCACATCGTCGCGGATCTGATCTTTGGGCCGGTCCTGCAGACCGGTGTAGAAGCCGTTCACGTCGGGGTGCGTGAACAGGTAGGTCGAGAGTGCGGTCGCCACACCGGCCGCGACACCGGCGACGTCCGCGGCCGTGCAGTTGGGCGGCCGGGGCGGGGTGTCGGCGGCGGCGGTCCCCGGGGCGGCGCACAGCAGCGCGCCGGCAACGGCGCCGGCGCCGATCGCGCCGATCACCACCCGGCGTGAAATGACGTCTGAGAGGAACATCGTCGGCTCCTTCTTTCACTGATCAAACCGACCGCGCCCGACGGCGGTCGTCGCCCGGCTCAAGCTAAGCAGATCTCGGGCCACCGCGACCGATGATCGCCGCCAACTCCTTACTCGGTGTGGCAATCTGTGTGTGCCCGACCACCAACCTCGACGGAGCCGAGAATGCCTGCAGAAGCGCAAAACACCTCCCGCTATCTGGAGGTTGAGCGCAAGTTCGACGTCGTCGACTCCACGGTGTCACCGTCGTTCGAGGGCATCGCGGCCGTGGCTCGCGTCGAGAAGTCCCCGACCCAATCCCTGGACGCGGTGTACTTCGACACGCCGTCGCACGACCTGGCGCGGCACCGGATCACGCTGCG
Organism: Mycobacterium sp. NGS26; assembly: GCF_059813025.1. Classification (NCBI taxonomy): domain Bacteria; kingdom Bacillati; phylum Actinomycetota; class Actinomycetes; order Mycobacteriales; family Mycobacteriaceae; genus Mycobacterium; species Mycobacterium sp. NGS26. The sequence continues at coordinate 627,552 of NZ_JCALDU010000003.1, read as the reverse complement.
GCGCCGCACGGGTGGCCACGACGCGGGGTGGCACCTGAAGCTGCCGGCCGGACCCGACGCCCGCACCGAGATCCGGGTGCCGCTGGGCACTTCCGGCGCCGAAGACACCGTGCCGGGCGAGCTGCTCGACGTCGTGCTGGCGATCGTTCGGGATCGGCGGGTGGAGCCGGTCGCGCGCATCAGCACCGAGCGGGAAACCCAGTTGCTGTACGGCGCCGACGGCACCGCGCTGGCCGAGTTCAGCAACGACCAGGTCACCGCCTGGTCGGGTGGCGCCGCGGGCGCCGGATCGGCCCCGGCCGAACAGGAGTGGCGCGAGTGGGAACTCGAACTCGTCGCCGGGAACGGCACCGCCGACACCGCGTTGTTGAGCCGGTTGAGCAATCGGCTGCTCGACGCGGGCGCCGCACCGGCCGGGCACGGCTCGAAGCTGGCACGCGTGCTCGACGTGCCCGCCAACGACACCCGTCCCCAGGACCCGGTGCACCGCGCGGTGGCCGAGCAGGTCGACGAGCTGTTGGCGTGGGACCGCGCGGTGCGCGCCGACGTCGACGACGCCGTGCACCAGATGCGGGTGACCACCCGCAAGATCCGCAGCCTGCTGCGGGAGTCGCAGGACGCGTTCGGGTTGTCCGACGGCGCCTGGATCCTGGATGAATTGCGCGAGCTGGCAACCGTTCTGGGCGTGGCGCGCGACGCCGAGGTGCTCGGGCAGCGCTACGAGCAGGCGCTGAGCCGGCTGACGCCGGAGCTGGTGCGCGGGCCGATTTGGGAGCGTCTGGTGGAGGGCGCCCGGCGGCGCTACCAGACGGGGTTACGCCGGTCGCTGATCGCGATGCGCTCGCAGCGATACTTCCGCCTGCTCGACGCCCTCGATGCGGTGGTGGCCGAAATCCCGGTTCCCACGGCCGGTAAGCCGTCACCGACGGTGACCATCGACGGCGCCTACAAAAAGGTCCGCAAGGCGGCGAACGCTGCCGCCAAACTGGACCAGGTCGACCAGACCGACCAGGAGTACGAGCACCACCGCGACGAGGCGCTGCACCGGATCCGCAAGCGCGCCAAGCGACTTCGCTACATCGCGGCGGCCACCGGCGTCGACGAGGTGTCGCGGCAGGCCAAGGCCATCCAGACGCTGCTCGGCGACCACCAGGACAGCGTGGTCAGCCGCGAGCACCTGGACCACCAGGCCCACGCCGCACACGTCGCCGGCGAGGACACCTTCACCTACGGCCTGCTGTACCAGCAGGAGGCCGACCTGGCGGAGAGCTGCCGACAGCAGCTCGACGACGCGCTGCGCAGGCTCGCCAAGGCGGTGCGCAAGGCCCGGGACTGAGCCCATAGGCCGGCGAGCAGACGCGAAAGCACCCGCACGCCCGGCGTGTCGGGTGCTTTCGCGTCTGCTCGGCAAGGGGCGGACGAGTTGGCCTGTAAGCCGGATTCTGTTCCCCGCCGCTGCGGCTTGAGCAGCGGCGGCGGGGCGGCGACCATCCATCTGGACACACCGTCACCGGGTGCCTCGAGCGGCCTACCCGCAGGCTCGGGCGAGCAACCCTCGGACGCCTGCGCGGCCGCACTTGCGTGCGGCCTTCTTGGCCTTGCTTCGGGTGGGGTTTGCCGAGCCATTCCGGTCACCCGGAATGCTGGTGCGCTCTTACCGCACCGTTTCACCCTTACCACCGCGAGGGTGGCGGTCTGTTTTCTGTGGCACTTTCCCGCGAGTCACCTCGGATTGCCGTTAGCAATCACCCTGCTCTGTGAAGTCCGGACTTTCCTCGACTCGACCCGGTCTCAGACCGGCCCGAGCCGCGGTCGCCCGGCCAACTCGTCCGCGACGATCCACGGTACCCGCTGCGGAATCCGCTGGCCAGCGGCGTTCGGCCATTTACGCAATGATTCAATCATTGCCTAATTAGTGACGTTGGTGTCACGCTGACCGCATGACAGAAACCGAAGGGTTCGTCGACCAGACGGTGATGGGTCTCGCGGAGCCACAGCCGATGTACAAGGCGCTGCGGGAATCGACCCCGGTGTTCCGGTCGCCGCAGGCGGTCGTGCTCAGCCGGCTGGCCGACATCGAGATGGCACTCAAGCACACCGAGCTGTTTTCGTCGAACATGGACGCGGTCGATCTGGGCAACGTGCGACCGATGATCCCCCTGCAGATCGACCCGCCCGAGCACGCGAAGTACCGCCGCATCCTCGATCCGCTGTTCACCCCGCGGGAGATGGCCCGACGGGAACCGCGTGTCACCGAGCTGGTCAACGAGATGATCGACCGCTTCGCCGGCCGGGGCGAGTGCGACTTCCACGAGGAGTTCGCGGTTCCCCTGCCCTGCACCGTCTTCCTGCAATTGCTCGGCCTGCCGCTGGAGGACCTCGACCAGTTCCTGGTGTGGAAGGACGGCATCATCCGCCCCGAGGGCGACTCCGGCTTCGACCGCCGCCACGAGACCTCGGCGCCCACGGCGCAACAGATCTACGCCTACTTCGAGCGCGCCATCGACGACCACATCGCCAGCCCCCGCGACGACGTGCTGTCGGCGATGATCGCGGCGAGAATCGAGGGTCAGCCGCTGTCGCGCGAGGAGCTGCTCGACATCTGCTTCCTGTTCCTGATCGCGGGCCTCGACACGGTGACCGACTCGCTGGACTGCTTCTTCGTCTACCTGGCGCGCCATCCCGAACACCGGCGACAGCTCGTCGAGCAGCCCGACATCCTGCCCGGCGCCATCGAGGAGTTGTTGCGCTGGGAGACACCGGTTCCCGGCGTCGCCCGGGTCTGCGTGCAGGACACCGAGGTCGGTGGTTGCCCGATCAGCAAGGGCGAACGGGTCAGCCCGTTGCTGGGCGCGGCGAACACCGACCCGGCCGAGTTCCCCGACCCGGAGCTGGTCGACTTCAACCGCAGCCCCAACCGGCACCGCGCGTTCGGCGGCGGGCCGCACCGCTGCCTCGGATCGCATTTGGCCCGCATGGAGCTGCGGGTGGCGCTGCGCGAATTCCACCGCCGGATACCGGATTACGAGATCAAGCCCGGCGCGCGGTTGACGTATACCGCTGCGCTGCGGTCGGTGGAGTCGCTGCCGTTGGTGTTCCCGGTTTCATGACCCGCGCCGGCGACAATTTGGTATGCAGCGATGAGGTGGGGGCACCTCCCGCTTGCGGGGGAGAGCGGCGCAAATGACTCGCGTGTCCGTCGACCCCGAACGCTGCACCGGGCACGGTCGCTGCTACACCCTGGCGCCCGACGTGTACGACGCCGACGAGGTCGGTCACTGCGTCGTGCTCGCCGAGGAGGTCTCGGGCGAACTCGAGGCGCAGGCCGCCATCGGCGAGCAGAACTGCCCCGAGCGGGCAATCACCCTGTCCCGCTAGGGATTACGCAAAGCAGACGACGCTGCGCGCCCCGCGCCCGGCGGTCATGTCGGTGAACGCCGCCTCGACGTCCTCGATGCCGATCCGTCGCGTCACCAGCGCTTCGAGGTCGAGCCGGCCGCGTCGGGCCAGCTCGGCGAGCACCGGGATATCGCGCGCCGGGTCGCTGGCGCCGTAGACACTGCCCTGGATCGCCTTGCCGTCGGCCATCAGCGACAGCGCGGGAAACGTCACCTCCTCCGCAATCCCGGCGGCGCCCACCAGCGTGACCTTGCCGCCGCGGCGGGTGGCCTCGTAAGCGGCGCGCATCGTGGCGGGCTTGCCCACCACCTCGATTCCGTGATCGACCCCGGCACCCCCGGTGAGGTCGTGCACCGCGGCGACGACGTCGGCCTCGCCGGCGTCGACGGTGTCGGTCGCGCCGTTGGCCACGGCGGCGGGAAGTTGGCCGGCGACCCGGTCGGCGGCGATGATCCGCCCCGCACCGGCCAGCCGCGCCCCCTGGATCACGGCCAAACCCACACCGCCGCAACCGATTACGAGCACACTCTCGCCCGGGCGCACACCCGCGGTGCGCATCACCGCGCCAACCCCGGTGGTGACGCCGCAGCCCAGCAGCGCCGCAAGGTCGAACGGCAGCGACTCGTCCACCGGCACCACCGCGGCCGCCGGCAGCAGCGTCTGCTCGGCCAGCGACCCGACACCCATCCCGGGCCACACCGGCCCGCCGCCGCTTTCGGCGTACGGATCGCCGTAGGCGTGGTCGTAGCCGTGCGCGCACAGCTGGGCCTCGCCGCGCAGGCAATGCGGACACGACCGGCAGGGCACGTTCCACGTCAGCACCACGTGGTCGCCCGGGCGCACGGTGCTGACGTCGGCGCCGGCCTCCGCGACGACCCCGGCGCCCTCATGCCCGAGCGTCGACGGCAGCAGCGTCGGTATCGACCCGTCGCGCAGCGACAGGTCACTGTGGCACACGCCGCTGGCGCGAAGTTGCACCCGCACCTCGTGCCGGCCGACCGGCCGCAGCTCGAGCTCCTCGACCGCCGTGGGCCGGCCGACCTCGCGCAGCACGACGGCCTTCATGGGGCCCTCGGGGGAGGGAAAAGTGTGATCGGCGTCATAGCGACCTACGATGGCGGGACAACCGCACCGGGTCAAGGGAGACAGGGATGACGGGATCAACGACGATCGCGCGCGAAACCCAGGCCGCCGCCGAGGCGGTGCTGACGATCGGCGGCCGGCCGCAGCCGGGCGCGGCGGGCACCTACCCCGTCCACAACCCGGCGCGGCCGGCCGAGATCGTCGGCCACGCACCCGCCGCCAACAGGGCCCAGCTCGACGCCGCCGTGGCGGCAGCGCGGGAGGCCGCGCCCGGATGGCGGGCGCTCGGCATCACCGAGCGGATCGCCGCCTTCGCCGCCGCGGCGACCACCGCCGCCGAACGGTTGGCCGCACGCGACGGCGCGCGGCTGTACACCCGCGAGCACGGCAAGGTGCTGTCCGAGGCGAACTTCGAGATCGACACCGGGCCAAGCCTCGCCGGGCTCATCGGGTCGATGGCCGAGGCCGCGCTCGCGCCCGAGCAGATCGACCCGCAGTCGAAATACCCACGGCTGCACCGGGAGCCGTTCGGCGTGGCCGCGCTGGTGCTTCCGTTCAACTGGCCGCTCGCGCTGACCATGACGAAGCTGGCGTCGGCGCTGACGGCGGGCAACACCGCCGTCGTCAAGGTCCCGCCGACCTGCCCGCTGGCGGCGCTCCATCTTGCCGGGGCGCTGGCCGAGGCGCTGCCGCCGGGCGTGGTCAACGTGCTCGCGGGCCCGGGCAGCGAACTCGCCCAGGCGCTGGTCACCCACCCCGGCATCGACCTCATCTCGCTGACCGGCGGCGTCGCCACCGGCCGCGCGGTCATGGCGGCGGCCGCCCGGCGGCTCACCCCGGTGCTGCTCGAGCTCGGCGGAAACGACGCCGCGATCATCGCACCCGACCTCCCGGTCAGCGACGAGCTGGTGGAGCGGCTGGTGACGGCGACCTACACCACCGGCGGCCAGGTGTGCATGGCGATCAAGCGGCTGTATGCGCCCACCGGACGGGTCGGCGAACTGGCCGAGGCGGTGCTGGCGCGCTGCGAGCGGGAGGTCGTCGGCGACGGCCTCGCCGACGAGGTGACGCTGGGGCCGCTGCACACCGCCGCCGGGCGCAACCGGGTCACCGCGCTGCTCGCCGACGCCGAGGCGCGGGGCGCGACGGTGCGCACCGGGGGACGGATCCGCGGGGCCGACGCCGACGCGGGCGGATATTTTGTGCTGCCGACCGTCGTCACCGATCTGCCCCCGGACTCGAAGCTGGCCACCGAGGAGCAGTTCGGCCCGGTGCTGCCGATCTTCGGCTACGACACCATCGAGGACGCCGTAACCGCCGCCAACGCAACGGAATTCGGCCTCACCGCGTCGGTGTGGACCGGTGACGACGCGCTCGCCGATCGGGTCACCGGGCAGCTGGTGGCGGGCACGGTCAGCGTCAACTGCCACGGCCTGGCCGCCCAGGACCCGCGCCTGCCGTTCGGCGGCTGCGGCCAGTCCGGCATCGGGCGCGAGCTCGGCGTCGAGGGAATCCGAGCGTTCACCCAGCCACGGGCCTTCGTCCGGCACCCCGCCCCGGGCTGACGGCGCCGGTCACCTCGGCAAACGCGGGTTTGGGCCGCCGCGACCTGGCTATTCTCCCCCGGTCATGACAGAACGCTTACCGGCGCGGACGCGACGGCGGCGCCGGGACGGCAACCGTTCGTTTACGGTCGGCGCCAAGGCGCTCGCCGCGCTGACGGCCGCGGTGGTCGTCGCCGTCGTCGCCATCGGCTGGATCACCTACCGCAGCGCATCGGCGGGCATCACCAAATCCGACGCGTTGGCCGGTGAACCCCCGTCGCCCGGAAGCGACCAGAACATCCTGATCATGGGGCTGGACAGCCGTCGCGACCAGCACGGGCGGCCGCTGCCGCCCGACATCTACGACGCGCTGCACGCGGGCGGCGAGGATTCCGGCGACGGCGACGCCGACGCGCTGATCGTGTTGCACCTGCCCGCCGCCGGCGCCCCGGCCACGGCGATCTCGATACCCCGCGACGACTACGTCGATCTGGCCGGCTGCCCGACCACGGATTGCCGCGGCAAGATCAAGGAGGCCTACAGCCTCGCCTACCAGCGCGTGCTGGACGGCCGCGACTCGGTGCCGGAATCCGACGGCCCCGGCGTTGACTCCGCGACGGCGAAGGAACAGGCCGCGCGTGAGGCGGGCCGTCGAGCCGAGATCGGCACCGTCAAGCGTCTGCTGCAAATCCCGATCGACCACTTCGTCGAGGTCACCCTGGCCGGGTTCTTTCAGATCGCGCGCGTGGTCGAACCGATCACCGTGTGCCTCAACGAGGACACCTCCGATCGCTACTACTCGGGCGCGGACTTTCACCGGGGCGTCCAGCAGATCAACGCGACCCAGGCGATGGCGTTCGTGCGGCAACGCCGCGACGCCAACGACGCGATGTTCACCGACCTCGACCGCAGCCGCCGCCAGCAGGCCTTCATCGCCTCGGTCGTCGTCGCGCTGCGCCGCGGCGGGGTCCTGTCGGACCTGACCCGGCTGCGCGCCCTGCTAAACATCGCCAAGCAACACGTCGCCGTCGACGCCGGTTTCGACCTAGACGAGTTCGTCCGTAACGCTTCGGCATTCGCCGACAGGCCGGTCGCGCTCTACACGCTGCCGGTGACCGGTTTCGGCGAAACCTCGGACGGCGCCTACGTCAATTACGTCGACCCGTCCGCCATCCGCTCCATCGTGCAGAACCTGGTGACCACCGATTCGCCCGCCACGCCCACGACGACCGAGGGCACCGCAGACAGCGTGACGCTCGACGTGGTCAACGCCTCGGGCAGACAGGGCAAGGCCGCCGAGCTCGAAAACGCCTTGGCGACGGGACAGTTCAGCGAGGGTCAGGTCAGCACCGCCGACTCGACCAGCCAGACGAGCACCATCGCCTACGGGCCGGGCGCGAAGGCGGCCGCAATCGAGCTCGCCGACCAATTCGGCATGACCGCCACCGAATCCGGCGGCGTCGCCCGCAACACGGTGCAACTGACCGTCGGGACCGATTTCTCTAGGTTCGACAATCTCAACCGCGCGCCGGTGTCGCCGAGCACCACCGCCACGGCACCGGTCACCACCGTGCCGGCCACCGGGACCGGCACCCAGGGGCCGACGCCCACCGACCTCACCCGCATGACCGCCGACGGCATCCCCTGCGTGAAATAGCAAGCCCGCCAAGACAACGCGGGTAACGCGAGTACAGTGGGTCGATGGCCGTCCCGTCCAACGAGCGGATGCTCGCCGGGGTCGCCGCCGCGTCCGTCGCGCTCGGGGTAGCGGAGCTGGTGGGCATCCCGTTCGGTGCGCGCGCCCACGCGCGCACCGCGATCGGCTCGGTGGCCGTCGACCTGACGCCGGGGCCCGTCAAGGAGTGGGCGATTCAGACCCTGGGCTCCTCGGACAAACTCTTCGTGGCCGTCGCCGTGCTGGTGGCGATCGCAACGATCGCCGCGATCGCCGGGACCCTCGAGACTCGGCGCCGCCCGCTCGGCAGCATCGTGATCGGCGCGGCGGGCGTGCTCGGATGCATCGCCGTGCTGTCTCGGCCGGGTGCCACGGCGCTCGACACCATCCCGACCGTCGCCGGCACCGCCTGCGGCATGGCGACGCTTCGCTGGCTGACCCGCCGGAGCCGGGCCGACGGGGCCGACCGCGACCAGCCGGACGCCGGCCGACGGAGGTTGGTCGTGTTGGGGTTGCTCGGGTTCGGAGTGGTGAGCGGCGTCGCGGGTGCGGTGGTCACGCGGTTGGTGCATTCGGTGGCCGCCGACCGCAACAGCCTTGCCCTTCCCCGACCGCGCACACCGGCGCCACCGATACCCGACGGTGTGCAGCCGAAAGGCGTTGCGCTGCCGAGCTTTGTCACGGCCAGCCCCGACTTCTACCGCGTCGACACCGTGCTCGTGGTTCCCCAACTCAGCCGACGCGACTGGCGGCTGCGCATCCACGGCATGGTTGACCACGAAACCACCTACAGCTTCGACGACCTCAACCACTTCGACATCGTCGAAACCGTGACGACGTTGACCTGCGTGTCGAATCCCGTTGGGGGCGACCTGATTTCGACGGGAGTCTGGACGGGCTACCGGGTGGCCGACCTGCTGGCCGTGGCCGGTGTGCACAAGGACGCCGATATGGTGCTCTCGACGTCGAGCGACGGGTTCACCGCCGGCACACCGGTGGACGCGCTCACCGACGGCCGCAACGCGCTGCTGGCCGTCGGCCTCAACGGTGAGCCGCTGCCCATCGAGCACGGCTACCCGGCCCGGCTGGTGGTACCCGGGCTGTACGGCTACGTGTCGGCCACCAAGTGGGTGGTCGACATGGAGCTGACCCGCTTCGACAGGGCACAGGCGTACTGGACGCGGCAGGGCTGGGCGCCGCGCGCGCCGATCAAGACCGAGTCGCGCATCGACGTGCCGAAAGGTGGTCAGAAGGTGCCGCTGGGGCCCGTCGTGTTCGGCGGCGTCGCGTGGGCACAGAATCGCGGCGTGCGGGCCGTGGAGGTCCGCATCGACGATGGGGTGTGGCAGCCCGCCGAACAGGGCGCGAGCTATTCCAACGACACGTGGCGGTTGTGGAGATTCCCCTGGCAGGCGAAAAGCCCTGGGAGGCACACCATCACCGTGCGCGCCACCGACAACAGCGGAGCCGTCCAGACCCCGGATCGGGTTGGTCCCGTGCCCGACGGCGCCACCGGCTGGCACACGGTGGACTTCACCGTGGCGCAGGCCTGAGGCGCTACTGCAGCGCTATTTCGAGGAGAGCTTCCGCCAACTGAATACCGCGATCGCGACGCCGATCAGCGCGGTGATCGGGCCGATGATCGACCAGGTCGTGGTGTTGCTCATCGGGCTACCAAGAAGCACCCCGAATCCCTGCAGCGCCCAGATCAGCCCGAACAGAGCAACGATTACCCCGAACCCGAGCGTCACGACGAATGTCCTTCTCATACATGAATCCTAGGCGCTGGCGGCGGTTTACGGACCCGCGAAATCACCGACCGCGGTCGTCTTGTTGCCGTCCAGGGCGGTGGCGAAGTCGCGGCGATCGCGGCCGAAGTCCTGACGTTCCCCGCAGTCTGAGGACCGCGCCAGATTGGGATCGGTAGCAGTGAGTTCGGTGCTAACGTGCACCCATGCAACGTGCCGATAGCAACGACGCATCGGCCGCGTCTAGGGAACCGATCCGCTGTGAACTGGTCCCGGTTCAGTCGCGCGAATACGAAAGCTCTTGGCGACCGAATAACAGGCTGAAGCCGCCGGCGCCGCCGCTCGTCCTTGAGGTGGGGACAAACGGTGCGGTCCGGGTAACCGACCCGAACACCGAGGCGCTCGTTGCCTCGACTTGGCTGGCAGAAGTTACAGCGGCACCGGCCCTGTACTCACATGCGGGCGGAGGAGACCATGCGCCAGGTCGCCCTTCCTACACGCAGCCCCTGCTGATCGTTGAAGTTCCCGGCTTGCAGCCCCTGAGAATTGGGGCTTGCCCGATGAGTTCCGGGTTCAAAGGTATCCCCCAATTTCGTTATGGCTGGCGCGGCAGCGTCCACTCGACGGATCTCATCCTCTATTGGGTGCTCATGTTGGTCGGTTGGGTGCGCGGCCGCGGTTGGATTCGCGGTGCAAAAGAACCCACTTATGTTGTCACAGAAGCGGAATGGGTGACGCTGGCCCAGAATTTTGGCCTTGGCGCCCGCCTCATCGAGGAGCATGCCCCCGGGGAGATGGGCCGACGAGACCGACACAACTCTTGAGACGCGTTAATTCACGGTTTCAGCGCGCGCCGATGAAGTCGCGGAACTTCGCCGGGAGCTCGGCCGCTTCGACCATCCGCAGGAAGTCGGGCGTGGTCACGGCGCTGTAGGTTTCTTCGCCGATGATGAGGCCGTCGGCATCGAACGGCCAGACGATCAGCATGCGCAGTGTCAGCAGATAGAACCCGTCTCGATCGTCGACGGGAAAGCCCCGCGATGCCGCGTCGGCGCCGTAGTACAGGGAGCGGAAATAGCCCTCGGTGACGATCGTGTCGTCGTCGACGACGATTCGGTCCATCTCGAACTCCAGGCACCACTGGCCGCCCTTGACGATCGTGTCCTCGTAGAAGCTCCGGACCGCCTCGCGCCCAACGGGACTCATGTCCTCGGGCGCTCCCCATGCCACGTAGCGTGGGTTCGGGGTCAGCGTCGACATCACACGATCGAGATCCAGCGTGGCCTCCCCCTTGGCGTGGTCGAGCAGCCGCTCCAGCATCAGGAGATGCCGTGGGTTGGTGGTCTTCGCGATCCGCTCCTCGAGGAGCCGGAACGTCTTGGTGGGATCGATGAGTTCGGTCATGAGCGTCCTTCCCGCGGATGGCCTGACGAATTTTTCCACGACGGGAAGACACACCCAGGCTTTTGTCCCGCTGGGTGAGAACCGCCTGTAACTCGTTTATTTCGCGACGGCATTCAGCTCTGCTCTGGCCTGGTCGATTTGGTCGTAGGCGTAGGTCACCATCGTGGTGGTGGTCACCGTCTCACCCATGCGAGCGAGGGATTCGTAGGTCTGGTCGCTCCTAAAACGTCTTGCTAGGCGGGTTCGGGTGTGCGCACCGCGACGAAGAACCGGCGCAGCGCGTCCGCCATCCGGGCCCTTATGGGTGCGCCCGAGAGGACGACGTCGACCATCGCCAGCGACTGGTGGGTGTGGCCGCGGGCACGGACGCGCTCCGTCGGGACGCCCGCCGCTTCGAGCACGGCGGCGTAGGCCTCACCGTCGTCGCGCAGGGGATCGAATTCGGCGGTCACCACGATCGCCGGCGGCAGCCCGGACAGGTCGGCGTGTGAGGGCGCGAAGCGGGAATCGCTTCGATGCGCCTCGTCGATGTAGTGGTCGCAGAACCACCGGAGCAGCGGCGTCGTCAGGCCGTAGCCGTCGGCGTTCTCGGCGAAGGACCCGCCGGTCATGTCACCGCCCATCATCGGCGTCAACAACGCCTGACCGAGGATGTTCGGTCCGCCCGCGTCCCGCGCCAGCCGGCATACCACCGCCGCGAGCCCGCCGCCCGCGCTCCAGCCACACACCGCGAGCTGTCCCGGCCGGCCCCCGAGCGCCTCGGTGTTGTCGGCTACCCATCGCACCGCGGCCATGGCGTCGTCGACCGCCGCGGGGAATCGGTGCTCGGGCGCGTGCCGGTAATCGGCCGAGACGACGACCGCGTCGCTTCGCACGCAAAGGTCCCGGCACAGCGGATCGTCCGAGACGGCGTCACCCAGAACGTAGCCGCCGCCATGGAAATACACGACGATCGGGTGTGGGCCCGGTGTCGGCGGCCGGTAAAGCCGGTACGCCAGATCCCCTGTGGCGCCGGGGAACACGCCGTCGACGATCTCGCCGACGTCCGGTCCCGGCGGTCGCGTCGTCGACATCTGCGCGTAGAAGGCGCGGGCCTCCGGCGCGGCCATCGACTCCATCGGCGGCAGATCCAGCGCCGCCACCTCGTTGAGGACCATCTCGACGTCGGGTTGCAGCCGGCGCACCACCCCGTCGTTGCAACGCGAGCCGTTGGGACCGGACAGCGTGAAACCCAGGTAATCGCGGGCGACCACCTCGTCGCAACCGGCGCGGTAGAAGTCGAAGCCCGCGCAGTAGGGCAGGAAAACTCGTGGCTTGCCCGGAACGTTGGCGCCCATGTACCAGGAGTTCGCGGCCGGGTAGAGGGTGATGTCGGCGCAGTCGTTGACGTGTTGTGTCCACCCAGCCTCGGCCGTCTCGGTGGGCTCGATGACGTCGAAGCCGCCCGCGCCCAGGCGATCGAGGCAGTCCAGCACCCAGTCCACGTGTTGTTCGATCGAGACGGTCATGTTCGACAGCACCGAGGGACTGCCGGGACCGGTGATGAAGAACAGGTTGGGAAAGCCGACCGCGGTCAGCCCGAGGTAGGTCTGCGGCCCGTTCGCCCATTTGTCCCTCAGCGCCAGGCCATTACGGCCCGTGATGTCGACGGCCGTGATCGCGCCAGTCACCGCGTCGAATCCGGTGGCGAAGACGATCGCGTCGAAGTCGAACGACTCGTCGGCGGTGTCGATGCCCGTTTCCGTGATCCGCCGGATCGGATGATTTCGGACGTTGACCAGGCGCACGTGCGGCAGGTTGTAGGTGGCGTAGTAGTTGCTGTCCAGGCACGGCCTTTTCGTCGCGAGGGGGTGATCGGTCGGGCACAGATCGGCCGCCGTCTGCGGATCGTCGACGATGGAGCGGATCTTGTTCCGGACGAACTCGGCGTACTCGTGGTTGGCGGCGGGGTTGCTCAACACGTCGGCGAAAACGTTGATGGCCTCGAACAGCAAGCCGGCTTCCCAGGCGCGCTCGTAGCGTTGTTGTCGCTCGGTCTCAGACACGGACAGCGTCGGGGTGATGCTGCGCTCCATCGGAATGCCGGCGGGCGAAACCTTCGCCCTCGCCCGGTATTCCGCCTCGTTTTCCGCCTGCGCGAGCTTCTCGGGCGGCATCGGTCCGTTGCGCGCCGGGATCGAGAAGTTCGGCGTGCGCTGGAACACCACCAGCTGTCGCGCCTGCTGCGCGATCACCGGAATCGATTGCACGCCAGACGAACCCGTGCCGATTACCGCCACCCGCTTGCCGGTGAAGTCGACCGGCTCGCGCGGCCAGCGGCTGGTGAAGTAGACCTCACCGGCGAACCGCTCGAGCCCGTCGACCTCGGCCGGCTTGGGCATGGACAAACAACCGGTGGCCATCACCACGAAGCGCGCGGTGATCTCGTCGCCGCCCTCGGTGGTCACCCGCCACAGCGACGCGTCGTCGTCCCAGCCCGCCCGCCGAACCCGCGTCGAGAAGGTGATGTGGCGCCGCAGGTCGTGCTTGTCGGCGACGTGGTTCAGGTAGCGCAGGATCTCGGGCTGGGTGGCGTACTTCTCCGACCACTGCCAGTCGCGCCGCCAGTCCGGATCGAAGCTGTACATGTAGTCGATGCTGGGCACATCGACGCGGGCGCCCGGGTACCGGTTCCAATACCATGTGCCGCCCAGGTCGTCGGCCGCCTCGAACACCCGGAATCGGTACCCGTCGCGGCTCAGCCGGTAGGCGAGGTACAGGCCCGCGATGCCCGCGCCCACCACGACGACGTCGACGTCCGGCGCCGGCCGGTCGGTCCTGGCTGTCCTGGCTGTGTCGGTCATCATCCGATCATCACGCCACGACCACCGGCTGTCACGAGTACCGCAATACTCGACGCCGGCCGCGACCGAGGTTGCCGCTCAAGGAGCCGATATGGCGGCACTTACCAAATGGATAGGAAACCCTTCCCTTGGGTGAGCGAAATCTGGCTTTCCGGGTGATTACCAGGGCGTCTTCCATGCCCGAGCATTTGAGTCATGACTTTCACCGCCACACTGCAGAAGAGCCGCACCATCAGCGACGCCGACCTCGCCCGCGCCGCGGCGGCCGGCGATCGCGCTGCGCTGGCCGGCATCTACAACCGCTATTCCGGCCCGCTGCACACCTATTGCGTGGGCATCCTGCGCGACCGCCACGCGGCCTCCGACTGCGTGCAAGATGTCTTCTGCATCGCGTCGGCGGAGCTGCCGAAGCTGCGCAACGCGGACAGGCTGCGGCCGTGGCTGTACGCCATCGCACGGCGCGCCGCGCTGCGTGCCCTGTCCGAACGCCGCCGCGAGCGCGCCTTCGATGAGCTGCCCGAGAACCCGGCGGCCGGCCCGGGTCCGTTCACGCTGACGGCGCAGAGCGAACTCGCCCGACTGATCGCCCAGGCGGCGGACGGATTATCCGACCGCGACCGCGACGTGCTGGAGCTCTCCTACCGGAAGGGCATGACCGCAGCCGAGCTCGCGGACAGCCTGGGCATGAGCTACGACTCCACCAAGAAGCTGCTGCAACGGCTGCGCGACACCGTCGCACGCTCATTGGGCGCGCTGTTGGTGGCGCGACACGCAGCCCAGCACGGGTGCCCGCAGCTCGCCGCGGACCTGTCCGGCTGGGACGAGCAGTTCACCGTCCTGATACGGAAACGCGTTGCGCGCCATATCGAGTCGTGCTCCACATGCGACGACTACCGCCGCAGCGTCCTCAACGCCGTCGCCATGCTCGGTGGCGGAGTGCTCGACAAGGTTTCCTAACGCTCAATGTTGCGAACGGCGGTCGCGCAGCATGGAGCGGTTGACGGCCCCGAGCCGGATGGCCGCGTTGGCCAGCCGAACTCGGCGATCTCCCTCGGTGGTGATGCCGAACTTGTCGTACAGGTGTTGCAGATGTTGCTTGACGGCGGCCTCCGTGACGAACAGGTCCTCGGCGATCCGGCGAACCGATGCGGGCTCGGGAAACGGGTCATCGGAAACAAAGGGGCGGCACAAAGCCTTGAGGACATCAAGCTCACGCGGGGTCATGCGGGGCGGTCGCAGGATGTTCCGACCGGTTTCGGTTTCTTGATCGAAGGATGCGTCGCCGGTGTCACTCGTCATCCAGAAGACCAATCGTGAGCTGCCGAGCCGCAATTCGTCTCCAGACCGCAGTATCCGCTCCGCCACGATCCTTTCGCCGTTGACATAGGTCCCGTTGCGGCTGCCCAGATCCCGCACCGACCAGGCCTGCCCGAAGTTCTCCAGGACAGCGTGGACGCGTGACACGGTCGTGTCGTGTTCGAGCGACACGGCATTGGTCGGGGCCTTGCCGACGGTCACCCGTTCACCGCTGAGCGCGACAAGCTCCCGTCCCGACGGTTTCCACACTTCCAAGTGGGACGACATCCAGGCCCCTCCTATCAGGCCAATTCTGACGCAGCGACGGCCACCGGCCCGCGAAGACTATCGCGCGATACGGATGACAAAGGAGTCTGTGCTCTCGTCGTAACCGACCGTTTCATCCACGAACAGCTCCCCCACGGTGCGGCCGTCCTCGGCGACCGCGAGGAACCTCGCCTCCTCCTGGTCGTATGTCACGGAGCCTTGCACGAACATCGCCGCGACCTCGTGCCCGTCGGCGCCGAAAACGACAAGCTTCAAGCCTCCGGCGTCCTTGACGTACTGCGCCGCTTCGGCACGTGTCACGACCATCGCTGGGATTCCTTTCTGCTCGCACTTCGATTGCAGCAAAGTATTCCTGACGTCGCATACTCCTATTTGTGTCACTTATACTCATCCTATGAGTAAGCGTCTGCAAGTCCTCCTTGATGCCGACGAATGGGAAGAATTGCAACAGATCGCACGGCGGCACCGCACGACCGTCTCCGAGTGGGTTCGCCGCACGTTGCGTGAGGCACGCCAGCGTGAGCCGGGCGGCGACCTGGACGCCAAGTTGCGCGCCATCCGCGGCGCAGTACGTCATGAATTCCCGACCGCCGATATCGAGCAGATGCTCGAAGAGACCGAGCGCGGTTACCAGGTGCCGCCGGAAAATTCGCAGTGATCTTCGTCGACGCCAACATTCCGATGTACCTCGTGGGTGCGTCGCATCCCCACAAGCTCGATGCGCAACGTCTGCTGGAGTCCGCGCTTTCTGCCGGCCAACGGCTGGTCACCGACGCCGAGGTGTTGAAGGAGATCTGTCACCGCTACGCCGCGATCAACCGGCGGGAGGCGATTCAGCCGGCCTTCGATGCCATCCTCCCGGTGGTAGACGAGGTGCTACCCATCGGACGCACCGACGTGGAGCAAGCCAAAGACGTCCTCTTGCGTTATCCCGCCGTTTCGGCGAGGGACGCGTTGCACGTAGCAATCATGGTCCGCCACAACATTGCTCGACTGATGAGCTTCGACCGCGGCTTCGACGCATATCCGGGCATCGAGCGACTGAGTTAGCTGGCCCTGAACAACATCCGCCACACAAGCCACGGCCCGAAGGGAGACCATGGGTTTGTCCGCCTACGAGCGACAGGCCCACCGCGGTGGCAAAAGGCCCAGTACGCGGCTGCGCGTCGGTGTTGTCGCGCTGAGGTGGACAAAACGCCTATGCCTCGGCTCCGGTGAGAGAAGTGGCAGGTGTGACTCGGGTTGTGCGGCAAGCGCATTCGGCCGTCCAGCCCGATCTTTATATAAATTGCATAGATAGCATTGACACGCGCGAACAGCCGTCGTTAGCTTCACCTATGGCGCTGCTGCCAGATCCCGATCCCCGGCGGCGACAGCACGTGGTGATCTCGGTCGACGATCACGTCATCGAGCCACCGGACATGTTCGTCGGCCGGCTCCCCGCCGCGCTGGCCGACCGCGCGCCGAAGGTCGTGGAGACCGACGACGGGCGCCAGGTGTGGCGCTACGAGGGTCGGGAGTACCCGAACATCGGGCTGAACGCGGTGATCGGGCGGCCGCACGAGGAATGGAGCATGGAGGCCGCCCGCTTCGACGAGATGCGCCGCGGCTGTTGGGATATCGACGCCCGCATCGCCGACATGGACCTCGCCGGCATCTGGGCGTCGTTGAACTTCCCGTCGCTGATCGCCGGGTTCGCGGGAACCGTGTTCTGGAAGAGCGACGACCTGGAGTTGGGGCTGGCGACGCTGCGGGCCTGGAACGACTGGCACCTCGAGGTGTGGGCCGGCAGCTACCCGGAGCGGATCATCCCGCTGCAGCTGCCGTGGCTGGCCGACCCGCAGCTGGCGCCAGAGGAGATTCGCCGCAACGCCGCCCGCGGCTTCAAGGCGGTGAGCTTCCCCGAGCTGCCCGCCCAGTGCGGACTCCCCAGCCTGCACAGCGGCGTGTGGGATCCGTTCTTCGCCGCCTGCGAGGAGACCGGCACCGTCGTGTGCCTGCACACGGGTTCGGCGCAATGGGCGCCGATCCCGGCCCCGGACACCCCGTTCGAGACCATCACCACGCTGTTCCCGGTCAACGGCCTGGTCGCCTGCGCGGACATGCTGTGGTCGGGCATCCCGGTGCGCTTTCCGCGGCTGAACTTCACCTTGGCCGAGGGCGGCCTGGGCTGGGCGGCCATGCTCGGCGACCGCGCGGATTATGTTCTGGCGCACTCGGCTTCGGGCCACGAGGGCGGGGCGTGGAAGGGCGACCTGCTGCCCAGCGAGGTGCTGCGGCGCAACTTCTGGTTCTGCTCGATCGACGACCCGCACGCGTTCGGCGCGCTGGACGCGATCGGCACCGACTGCATCCTCGTCGAGAGCGACTACCCGCACGCCGACTCGACCTGGCCCGACACCCAAGAAGTCGTGGCGCGCAACGTCGCCGGCCTGTCGGCCGACGACGCGGCCCGGATCACCCACCGCAACGCCGCGCAGCTGTTCCGCCACCCGCTACCCGACGAGGAGTGGCTCGCATGTTAGATCTGCTCATTCGCGACGCCGAGATCGTCGACGGCACCGGCGCACCCGCCCGGCACGGCGACGTCGGCGTCAGCAACGGACGCATCGCCGCCGTGGGGCGAGTCGACGAGCCCGCCGCGAAAACCATTGACGCCCAAGGGCAGACGCTCGCGCCCGGCTTCGTCGACCTGCACACCCACTACGACGCGCAGCTGTTCTGGGACCCGACCGCGAGCCCGTCGGTGCAGCACGGGGTCACGACGGTCTTCGGCGGCAACTGCGGTTTCACGCTGGCACCCGCGGCACCCGACCAGCACGACTACCTCACCCGGATGCTCGCGCGGGTGGAGGGGATGCCCCTGGACGCGCTGCGGGCCGGACTCGACTGGGAATGGGCGTCATTCGGCGACTGGCTGGCCCGCCTCGACGGCCGCACCGCCGTCAATGCCGGCTTCCTGGTCGGTCACTCGGCGCTGCGGCTGGCCGCGATGGGCGACGACGCCGTCGGCGGCGAGGCCACACCGGCACAGGTCGAAAAGATGGTCGCGGTGCTGCACGACGCGCTGGACGCCGGGGCGCTCGGGCTGTCCACGAGCCAGTCGCCGACCCACAACGACGGCGCCGGCCAGCCGGTGCCGTCGCGCAGCGCGTCGCGAGACGAGCTGGTCAAGCTCGCGGGCGGCCTGCGCGACCATCCGGGCACCACGCTCGAGGCGATCATCCCGGGCTGCCTGTCGGGCTTCACCGACGACGACATCGCGCTGCTCACCGACATGTCGGTGGCCGCCGACCGGCCGCTGAACTGGAACCTGCTCGGCGTCTCGGCGGCGAATCCGGCGGGGCACGAAAAGCAGTTGCGCGCCTTCGACGCCGCCGCCCGGCGCGGCGGCCGGGTGGTGGCGCTGACGCTGCCGCAGGCGATGAAGATCCGGCTCTCGTTCCTGTCCGGCTTCGTGCTCGACGGGCTGCCGGGCTGGCGCGACACCATGCACTTGCCGGTGCCGGAAAGGCTTGCCGCGCTCGCCGATCCGCCGGTGCGCAAGCGCCTGGCCGAGGGCGCCTCGTCGAAGGAGGCGGGCATGCTGCGCGGGCTGGCGCAGTGGGATCGGCTGGTCCTCGTCGAGACGTTCGCGCCCGAGAACGCCGACGCGACGGGCCGCAGCGTCGGCGAGGTGGCCGCCGCCCGCGGCGCCGAGCCATTCGACACGCTGTGCGACATCGTGATCGCCGACGAGCTGCGCACCGGCCTGTCTCCCCCGCTGACCGGCGACGACCCGGCCGACTGGCGGGCCCGCGCACAGGTGTGGCGTCACCCCGGCGCGGTGATCGGCGGCTCGGACGCCGGGGCCCACCTCGACATGATGTGCGGCGCGATCTACACGACGTCGCTGCTGGGGCGCGGCGTCCGCGAGCACCAGGTGGTGACGCTCGAGGAGGCCGTCCGGTTGATCACCGACGTGCCCGCCCGGTTCTACGGGCTGACCGAGCGCGGCCGGATCACGCCCGGCTGGCACGCCGACCTGGTGCTGTTCGACCCCGCGACCATCGACCACGGGCCCGAGCGCACCCGCTACGACCTGCCCTCGGGTGCGCCCCGCCTGGTCGCCGACGCCCACGGGATCACCTCGGTGTGGGTCGGTGGCGTCGAGGTGTGTCACGACGGCGCCGCCACCGGCGCCCTGCCCGGCACCGTGCTGCGGTCCGGGCGCGACACCGAGACGGTGCCGGCCCATGGCTGACCCGGCGCTCGACGAATTCGACCCGGTCGAACTGCAGACCGGGCTGCTCATGCAGGTCGAAAACGTGCACGAGCGGCTGCGCGAGGCCCGCGAGCGGCACCGGGTGATGCTGGGAAACCCGTTCGCGGAGACCAGCTCCGGGCAGGTCGGCGACCTCGGGGTGACGGTGCTGGGCTACGACGAGTGCCAGACCGTGCTCACCCATCCCGACACCTTCTCGTCGTCGATTTACGACCAGATCATGGGCCCGGTCATGGGCCGCACCCTCCTCGAACTCGAGGGGGCCGAGCATCGCGCCAGCCGCGCGCTGGTGTCGCCGTCGTTCCGCACGGCGCTGCTGGAGCGGTGGCGCAGCGAGCTGGTGGAGGTCGTGGTCCACGAGCTGATCGACCGGTTCGCGCCCCGCGGCCGGGCCGAGCTGGCTCGCGAATTCACCTTCGCGTTTCCGGTCCAGGTCATCGCGCGGATCATGGGCCTGCCGCGCCAGGACTACCTGCGCTTCCAGCGGCTGTCGATCGAGTTGCTCAACGTGGTCTACGACTGGGACCGCGGGCTCGCGGCGTCCGCCACGCTGAAGGCCTACCTCGCCGAGATTCTCGCCGAGCGGCGCCGCCGCCCGCAGGACGACCTGATCAGCACGCTGGCGGAGTCCGAGATCGACGGCGCGCGCCTGACCGATGACGAGATCTTCGCGTTCCTGCTGCTGATCCTGCCGGCCGGTGTCGAGACGACCTACCGGGCGTCGGGCAACCTGCTGGTCGCGCTGCTCACGCAGCCCGAGCTGATGGATGCGTTGCGGGCCGATCGGGGCATGCTGCGGGGCGCCTTCGAGGAGGCGTTGCGCTGGGAGCCGCCGATCACCACAGTGGTGCGACGGGCGGCCCGCGACTGCGAGCTCGGCGGGGTCGCGATTCCGGCGGGAACGAACGTCAATGTCAGCGTCGCGGCGGCCAACCGGGACCCGACGCGCTACCCGGACCCCGACCGCTTCGATCCCACCCGCCGCAACATCGCGCACCTGACCTTCGGCGGTGGACCCCACCTGTGCCTGGGCATGCATCTGGCGCGCATGGAGGCGGCGGTGGCGATCAACGCGCTGCTGGATCGGTTGCCGGACCTGCGGCTGGATCCGGGCGCGCCGGCGCCGCATGTGGTGGGGGTGGCGTTCCGGTCGCCGGCGCGGCTGCCCGTCGAGTTCACTCCCGCGTGACGGCTGCGGAGCCTACTTGCGAACCAGTGCATGCCACGCCATGTCGGCGACGGCCACGCAGTAGTTGTCGTCGATGGGCGCGTCGGTGTACAGGGCACGAATGTTCAGCGGGGCCAGGACAATCTGCACGGCGGCCAGCGTGTTCACGCCATCGCGCACTTCGCCGCGCTCCCTGCCCCGATCCACGACCGCGCGCACGGCGGCGAAATACACCCGCCAGAACCTCATCCGGGTTTCTTCGTCGTGATACCCGCGGCCGTCCATGACCAAGGCCCGCAACAAGGTTCGGCCGATCTCGGCGTTGATCCGATCGGCCACCTTGCGGGCCAAAGCCAGTAGATCTCCGCGCAGCGAGCCGGTATCCGTCTCCCAACTGATGTTCTCGACGTCGGTGAGGGCCGCATCGACGATGAGTCGCCGGCGATCGCCCCAGTACTTGTAGACCATCGCCGCGTCGAGCCGGTGGCGCTCCGCCAGCGCCTCGATGCTGAACCGCTCGACACCCCAACGGACCAGTTCGTCGAGCACCGCGGGCATCACCCTCGCCCGGACGTCGGCGGGAATGGTCTCCTGGAGTCGTTGCGCCGGCTGCATCGATGCCCTCCTTGCACCGATTATAAATACGCGGTCTGGTTCACCAAACGCACCGAAGATGCGCCGTCGGAATAGAATTCGGCGATGCTCAACGACGCCAGGTCGAGGTGCAGCCGATACAGCACACCCGGCCCCGCGTCCAGCGCGAGGCGCAGCAGCATCTTGATCGGTGTCACATGCGACACCACCAGCACCGTCGCGCCCTGGTGCGCGGCGATGATCCGGTCCCGCACCCGAAGCACGCGGTCCAGCACGTCGTCGAAGCTCTCGCCGCCCGGCGGGGTGGTGCTGGTGTCCCGCAACCAGCGGCGGTGCAGCTCCGGATCGTGTTGGGAGGCCTCGGCGAACGTCAGCCCCTCCCAGGACCCGAAGTCGGTCTCGATCAAGTCGTCGTCGACGGTGACGTCGAGGCCCAGCGCCTTGGCCGCGATCGCCGCGGTGTCATAGGCGCGCTGCAGCGGCGAGGACAGCACCGCGGCGATCCCGCCGCGGTGCGCCATGTACCGGGCCGCGGCCTCGGCCTGCTGGCGCCCCACTTCGGTCAGCGCCGGGTTGCCGCGGCCCGAGTAGCGGCGCTCCACCGACAACTCGGTCTGCCCGTGCCGCAGCAACAGCAACCGGGTCGGCTTGCCGCGCGCCCCGGTCCAGCCGGGCGCCGTTGGGGCGTGGTCGGCAGCGGCTTTCGCGGGCGCGTCGGCAACCGGCGCCGGCTCCTGCTCATCGATGCCTGCCGCGGCGTCCATGGCCTCGTTGGCCAACCGGTCCGCGTGCGAGTTGCTCGCACGCGGAACCCACGCATAGCTGATCCGCTGGAACCGCGATGCCAGCCGCCGGGCCTCGGCGTGCAGCGCGACGAGGTCGGGGTGTTTGACCTTCCACCGCCCGGACATCTGCTCCACCAACAGCTTGGAATCCAGGAAGACCTCGGCCTCGGTGGCGCCCAGTTTCAGGGCGTCGTCCAAACCGGCTATCAGGCCGCGGTATTCGGCGACGTTGTTGGTCGCGTGGCCGATGGCCTGCTTGGTCTCGGCGAGCACGGCCGAGCGGTCCTCGGTGCGCACCACCGCGCCGTAGCCGGCGGGCCCGGGGTTGCCGCGCGACCCGCCGTCGGCCTCGATGACAACTTTCACTGCTCGAATCCCTTGACCCGCAACAGGATCGCACCGCATTCGGGGCAGCGCACCAGTTCGTCTTCGGCGGCGGCCGAGATGCGGGACAGCTCCCCACGGCCGATCTCGATCCGGCAGGCGCCGCACCGGTGCCCCAGCAGCGGCCCGGCGCCTGCCCCTCCCCTGGCGCGCTGCCGCTCGTACAGCGCGGACAGGTCGGGGTCCAGCGCCGCGGTCAACGCGTCGCGGCGCGACGAATGTTCGTGGCGGGCCTCGTCGAGTTCGGCCAGCGCGGCATCGAGTTCCTGCTGGGCGCTGACCAGGTCGGCCTGCAGCGCCTCGATCGCGCGCTGCTCGGCGGCCAGCTCGGTCTGCAACTCCTCGCGGCGCTCCATCACCTCCAGCAGCGAGTCCTCCAGGCTGGTCTGGCGCCGCACCAGGGTCTCGAGCTCGTGCTGCAGATCCGTCAACTGCTTGGCGTCGGCCGCACCCGACTTGAGCAATTCCCGGTCGCGGTCTTCGCGCCGGCGCACGGCATCGATCTCGGACTCGAATCGCGAGACCTGGGCGTCCAAGTCCTCCACCGCGATTCGCATCGTCGCGAGCCGGTCGCTGGCCGCGGTGTGCTCGGACTGCAGCCGCGCATGTGCCTCTCGCTGCGGCAGGTGGGCGGCGCGGTGTGCGATGCGGGACAGCTCGGCGTCCAGCTTCGACAGCTCCAGTAGCGACTGTTGCTGCGCCACTTCAGCTTTCATGATCTCCCCCGTCATCGCCAAGGTTCCACGGGTCGGTGCGCAGCGTGCTCACCCGCACCGGCAGCGCCGCTCCGAAATGCGACCGCAGCAGGTCGGCGGCCTGGTTGCACCAGGGGAACTCGCTGGCCCAGTGCGCGACGTCGATCAGGGCCACGTCCGAGGCCCGGCGATGCTCGTCGGCCGGATGGTGCCGCAAGTCGGCCGTGACGTAGGCCTGGACGTCCGCGCCGGCCGCGGCGGCCAGCAGCGAGTCCCCGGCGCCGCCGCACACGGCGACCCGCGACACCGGCATGTCGGGGTCGCCGGCGGCGCGCACGCCCCAGGACGTCCGCGGCAGCGCGGCGCCGACGCGGGAGACGAAGGCGCGCAACGGTTCCGGCTGCGGCAGCGTGCCGATGCGGCCCAGCCCGGCGTCGCCGGGCGGCGGCACCAGCGCGAAGATGTCGAAGGCGGGCTCCTCGTAGGGATGGGCGGCGCGCATCGCCGCCAAGACGGCAGCGCGGGCGCGCGCGGGCGCGACGACCTCGAACCGGTCCTCCTCCACCCGCTCGACGGTGCCGACGCTGCCGACGGCGGGCGTCGCGCCGTCGTGCGGCAGGAACTGCCCGATGCCGCTGACGCTCCAGCTGCAATGCGAGTAGTCGCCGATGTGGCCGGCGCCGGCGTCGAACACGGCCGCCCGCACCGCCTCCGCGTTCTCGCGCGGAACGTAGATGACCCACTTGTCCAGGTCGGCCGCCGCGGACAGCGGCTCGAGCACGCCGTCGACGCTCAGTCCCAGGACGTGGGCCAGCGCGTCGGACACACCCGGTGACGCCGAGTCGGCATTGGTGTGCGCGGTGAACAGCGAACGGCCGCTGCGGATCAGCCGGTGCACCAGCGCGCCCTTGGGGGTGCTGGCCGCGACGGTGTCCACCCCGCGCAGCAGCAGCGGGTGATGGGCCAGCAGCAGACCGCCGTCGGGAACCTCGTCGACGACGGCCGGGGTGGCGTCGACGGCGACGGTCACCGAGCCCAGCACGTCGCCGGGGTCACCGCATACCAGGCCGACCGAATCCCACGGCTGGGCAAGCCGCGGCGGGTAGGCCTCGTCGAGCACCTCGATGACGTCGGCCAGTCGCACGCTCACGAGCGCACCTCGTTGATCGTCTCGACCAATCGCGGCCACTCGGGGCGCACCGCGGCCCGCAAATATTCCTCGCCCAGGCCGACGAAGGTGTCACAGCGCCGTATCGCAATCCCTTTGTCGCGCAGATGCTTTCGTATCAGATCCGCATCCGGCCGGCGGAACAGCACGAACGGGGCCCGGCCGTCGACCACCTCGGCGCCCACCGAACTCAGGCCGGCCACCATCTGCGCGCGCAGCCGCGCCAGCCGCACCGCGTCGGCCGCCGCGTCGGCGACGGCTTCGGCCGCACAACAGGCCGCGATGGCGTCCAGCTGCAGCGTGCCCACCGGCCAGTGCGCCCGCCGGGCGGTCAACCGCGCCAACACCTCCGGCGGGCCGAGGGCGTATCCCACCCGCAATCCCGCCAGCGCCCAGGACTTGGTCAGGCTGCGCAACACCACCACATCGGGCAACGAGAAGCCGGCCAGCGACTCCGGCTCGCCGGGAACCGAATCGGCGAACGCCTCGTCGACCACCAGGATCCGCCCGGGCCGGCGCAATGCCAGCAGCTGTTCGCGACCGTGCAGCACCGAGGTGGGATTCGTCGGGTTGCCCACCACCACCAGGTCGGCATCGTCGGGCACCAGGGCGCCGTCCAACCCGAACGGCGGCTCGAGCACCACGTGGTGCACCGGCACCCCGGCCGCGGCCAGCGCCACCGCCGGCTCGGTGAACGACGGCGCCACCACCACCGCCCGCGCCGGGTCCAGGTTGGGCAACAGCGCGAACCCCTCCGCCGCCCCGGCCAGCGGCAGCACCTCGTCGCGGGCCCGGCCGTGGCGCTCGGCGACGGCGTCTTGCGCCCGGTGCAGATCCTCGATTCCGGGGTAGCGCGCCAGGTCCGGCAGCCGCGCGGCCAGCCGTCGCATCAGCCATTCCGGTGGTTGCGCGTGCCGGACGTTGACGGCGAAATCGAGCATTCCCGGCGCGACGGCCTGATCACCGTGGTAGCGACCCGCGGCAGGCGGGCTCGGATCCAGACTCGCCATTGGTGAAACATTAGTGCGCCCGCTATCCGGGCACGACGGTGATCGCGCATCGCGCTTGACCGGCGCGGCCCAACCGTGCGTCCGCCGTGACTAGCGCACAGTCGAGGGCTTCCGCCAGGGCGACATAGGTCGCGTCGTCCGATCACCGACAATGGGAGCGTGACAGACATGATGTCGGCTGTACCCCAGCTGGTGATCTTCGATCTCGACGGCACCCTCACCGACTCCGCCGAGGGGATCGTCGCCAGCTTCCTGCACGCGCTCGGCCACGTCGGGGTCGCGGTGCCCAAGGGTGACCTGGCCGCAAGGATCGTCGGCCCGCCGATGGACGACACGTTCCGCGCGATGGGGCTCGGCGAGCACGCCGACGCGGCGATCGCGGCGTTCAGGGCCGAGTACGGCGCGCGGGGCTGGGCGATGAACACGCTGTTCGACGGGATCGCCACCCTGCTGGCCGACCTGCACGCCGCCGGCGTCCGGCTCGCGGTGGCCACCTCCAAGCTGGAGCCGACGGCGCGGCGCATCCTCGCCCACTTCGATCTCGACCGGTATTTCGACGTCATCGCCGGCGCGAGTCCCGACGGATCCCGCAAGACCAAGGAGGAGGTGCTCGCGCACGCGCTGGCGCAGCTGCGCCCGCTGCCCGAGAGGGTGCTCATGGTCGGCGACCGCAGCCACGACGTGGACGGGGCGGCCGCGCACGGGATCGACGCCGTGGTGGTCGGCTGGGGCTACGGCCGGGACGACTTCACCGGCGACGGCAACGGCGCGCCCGCCGGCCGCGTGACGCACGCGGCCACCGTCGCCGACCTGCGGAGGGCGCTGGGTGTCTAAACCGCTGCACGTCACATTCGTCTGCACCGGCAACATCTGCCGCTCGCCGATGGCCGAGAAGATGTTCGCCGAGCAGCTGCGCCGGCGCGGCCTGGGCGACACGGTGCGGGTGACCAGCGCGGGCACCGGCGACTGGCACGTCGGCAGCTGCGCCGACGAGCGGGCCGCCCGGGTGCTGCGCGCGCACGGCTATTCCACCGACCACCGCGCCGCGCAACTGGGCACCGACCACCTGACGGCCGACCTGGTGGTGGCCCTCGGCCGCAACCACGTGTGGATGCTGCAGCAGCTCGGGGTCGACGAGAGCCGGATACGGATGCTGCGCTCGTTCGACCCGCGCGCGGGCGCCTACGTGCCCGACGTCGAGGATCCCTACTACGGCGACCACGCCGACTTCGAAGAGGTCTTCGCCGTCATCGAAGCCGCCTTGCCCGGCCTGCACGAGTGGGTCGACGAGCAACTGGCGCAGAACGGGCACGGTTGATGCGGCGCTTGGCATTTCTGCTGCGGCCGGGCTGGATCGTGCTGGCCCTGGTGGTCATCGCCTTCACCTACCTGTGCTTCATGGTGCTCGCGCCGTGGCAGCTGGGAAAGAACACCCGCACCTCGCGGGAAAACCACCAAATCGAGTACTCCCTCAACACCGCGCCCGTCCCACTGAAAACCCTATTGCCGCACCAGGATTCGTCGGCCCCGGATGCGCAATGGCGCAGGGTGACGGCGACCGGTCACTACGCCGACGTCGCGGTGCTGGCCCGGCTGCGGGTGGTCGATGCCGAGCAGGCGTTCGAGGTGCTGGTCCCGTTCGTCGTCGACGACGGGCCCACGGTCCTGGTCGACCGCGGCTATGTGCGGCCCGAGGAGGGTTCGCACGTGCCGCCGATCCCGCCGCCGCCGGCCGGGACGGTGACCCTGACGGCGCGGCTGCGGGATTCGGAGCCGCTCGTGCCGGGCAAGGACCCGTTCACCAGAGACGGTTTCCAGCAGGTGTATTCGATCAACACCGGGCAGGTTTCGGCGCTGACCAAGGTCCCGCTGGCCGGCTCCTATCTGCAGTTGGTGGAAAACCAGCCCGGCGGGCTCGGCGTGATCGGCGTCCCGCGCCTGGACGCCGGGCCGTTCCTGTCCTACGGCATCCAGTGGATCTTGTTCGGCATCCTGGCCCCGATCGGGCTGGGCTATTTCGCCTACTCGGAGATCCGCGCCCGCCGCCAGGAAAGGGCGTCGGCCGCCGAAACCTCCGAGGGCCCAACGACCGTCGAGGAGAAACTCGCCGACCGCTACGGGCGCCGGCGGTAAACGGACGCGGTGACGAGCAGCGCCGCGACCGCCTGCACCGCCCGCGACAGCGCGACCGCGCGGCGCAGGTCGACCACCGTCGGCTGCGGGCCGTCGCCCAGGGTGGGGCGGATCTGCAGCTCATGGCGGTACTGGGTGGGGCCGCCGAGGCGCACGCGCAGCGCCCCGGCGAAGGCCGCCTCGACGACGCCGGCGTTGGGGCTGGGATGACGCGACGCGTCGGCGCGCCAGGCCCGCAGCGCGCCCGACGCCGACCCGCTGACCAGCGGTGCGCACAACGCCACCAGCGGCGCCGTCGCGCGGGCGCCCGCATAGTTGGCCACGTCGTCCAATCGCGCTGCGGCCCAACCGAATCGGATATACCGCGGCGTGCGATAACCGATCATCGAATCCAGGGTGTTGACGGCGCGGTATGCCAGCACCGCGGGCGCGCCGCCGGCCGCCGCCCACAGCAGCGGCGTCACCTGGGCGTCGGACGTGTTCTCCGCGACCGACTCCAGGGCCGCCCGCGTCAGGCCCGGGCCGTCCAGCCGGTCCGGATCGCGCCCGCACAGCGACGGCAGCAGCTGTCGCGCCGCCTCGACGTCGCCGCGTTCCAGCAGCCGCGACATCGCCACCCCGGTGCGCGCCAACGACGTTCCGCCCAGACAGACCCAGGTGGCCGCGGCGGTCGCGGCGATCGACCAGAGCGGGCCCCGGCGAGCCGCGGCCGACTGCGCGGCCGCACCCAGCAGGCCCACCGCGCCGACGACCAGGCTCACGTGGACCGCACCGGCGGCCTTGGTGTCGCGGTAGGTGACCCGCTCCAACGCGGCGGCGGCCCGGCCGAACAGCGCGACCGGATGCCCCCGCGCCGGGTCGCCCAGTGCGAGGTCGGCCAGGTAGCCGGCCAGTACGCCGGCGACGCGGGCCCGGGTCGCAAACATTCCCGCAGCGTCTCACACGTGGTGTACTCGATTTATGAGGCGAGTTCCGAAATGAAGCGGCACGCAACCCGGATCGCCGACCTGCTGAACCCGGCGGCGGTGTTGTTACCGGCCGCGAACGTGATCATGCAGTTGTCGTTGCCGGGCGTCGGTTATGGCGTGCTGGAAAGCCCGGTGGACAGCGGCAACGTGTACAAGCATCCGTTCAAACGGGCCCGCACCACCGGCACCTACCTGGCGGTGGCGGCCATCGGGACCGAGTCCGACCGGGCGCTGATCCGCGGCGCCGTGGACATCGCGCACCGCCAGGTGCGGTCCACGTCGTCCAGCCCGGTGTCCTACAACGCGTTCGACCCCAAGTTGCAGCTGTGGGTGGCGGCGTGCCTGTACCGCTACTTCGTCGACCAGCACGAGTTCCTGCACGGCCCGCTCGACGACGCCACCGCCGACGCCGTCTATCGCGACGCCAAGCGGCTGGGGACCACGCTGCAGGTGCCCGAGCGCATGTGGCCGCCGGACCGCGTCGCCTTCGACGAGTACTGGAAACGCTCGCTCGACGAGCTGCACATCGACCCGCCGGTGCGCGAGCATCTGCGCGGGGTGGCCTCGGTGGCCTTCCTGCCCCGGCCGTTGCGGGCGCTGGCCGGGCCGCTCAATTTGTTTGCGACGACGGGGTTTTTGGCCCCCGAGTTCCGCGCGATGATGAAGCTGGACTGGTCAGAAAATCAGCAGCGCCGGTTCGAATGGCTGCTGGCCGCCCTGCGACTGGCCGACCGGTTGATCCCGCACCGGGCGTGGATCTTGGGCTATCAGCTCTACCTGTGGGACATGCGATTTCGCGCGCGACGCGGCTGGCGCATCGTCTAGGTCGCGAGCCTTTCGCCGAGCGTGCGCAGAATGCCACGCTTACCGGCGTGTCGCCGTACAGACGCGCACGCTCGGCGAGGGTATTTCAGCGCACCGTCGCGAAGAACGCCCGCAAATCCTCGACGAACAGCTCGGGCTGCTCGAACGCGGCGAAATGCCCGCCTCGCGGCATGTCGGTCCAGTGGGTGATGTTGTACATCGGCTCGCACCACGACCGCGGTGATTTCAACAGCTCCTTCGGGAAAGCCGCTATGCCGGTGGGTAATTCGACGCGGTTCATCTGCCCCCAGACCCGGAAGCTCTCCCAATACAGACGTGCCGAGGAGGCGGCGGTTGCGGTCACCCAATACACCATCACGTTGTCCAGTAGCTCGTCGCGGCTGAACGCGTTCTCGGGGTGTCCGTCGCAATCCGACCAGGCCCAGAACTTTTCGACGATCCACGCCAGTTGACCCGCGGGCGAATCGACCAGCCCGTAGCCCAGCGTCTGCGGCCGGGTGGACTGCTGCTTGGAATACCCGGTGCCCCACTTGCGGTGCTCGGCCAGCTGCGCCATGGCCGCCTTCTCCTCCTCGGTGGGGTTGGCCAGCGCCTCCTTGGTCGGCGCGCCGATCGGCATGTTCACGTGAATGGCCTTGCAGTGGCCCCGGTTTCGGCCGATTTGTGTGGTGACGGCCGCGCCCCAGTCGCCGCCCTGTGCGCCGTAGCGGTCATAGCCCAGGCGGCCCATCAGCGTCTCCCATGCCTCGGCGATCCTCTCCACGCCCCACCCTGTGCGGGCAGGCTTTCCAGAAAACCCGTATCCCGGAAGCGACGGGCAGACGACGTGAAAGGCATCTTCGGCGCGTCCCGACGCGGGGTTGGTCAGCGGCTCGATCACCTTGTGGAACTCCACGATCGAGCCCGGCCAGCCGTGGGTGATGACCAGCGGGAAGGCGTCCTCGTGCGGCGACCGTTGGTGGATGAAATGAATGTCCAAGCCGTCGATCTCGGTGACGAACTGGTCGAAGCGGTTGAGCGCAGCCTCCCGCGAACGCCAGTCGTATGCGTCGGCCCAGTAGCCGGCCAACTCCCGGGTGTAGGCCAGCGGCATGCCCTGGCTCCAGTCGTCCACACACTCAGCCTCGGGCCACCGGGTGTGGGCCAGCCGCGAGCGCAGATCGTCAAGAACGTCGTCGGACACGTCGATGCGGAACGGCTTCACCCGTTCATCTCACCATTCACCGTCGGCGGTGCGAACCCCGGTGGGCCCGGACGCGCTCCGGTCGTCCACGCGCTTGGCGGCTCTCTTTTTTGCCGCGAGTGTCCCCAAAATGCCGCGAATACCGGCGTTTCCACGTACATATGGGGACGCTCGCGGGTGGGCGCTCGGTCACGCCCCCCGAGGCCGCCACACACCTCGGCGTCGTCCGCCCTTTGCATAACATGTGACTTGACCTGCACTTTTTCATTTAAGGTTGGCGTGTTGGGGAAGGAGTCCGCGCATGAACAAGCGATGGTTGACCAGACTTGCCGTGGCGGTTGGCGGCCTGACACTGTCGTTGGCCGCCGGGGCCGGGATCGCGTCCGCCGACATCGATCTCGATCCGGCCGTCAACACAACCTGCACCTATGACCAGCTGGCGGCGGCGCTGAACGCGCAAGACCCGATCATCGCCGCGGCGTTGAACGCCTCACCGGATGCGCAGGCCAGCTTGCGCCAGTTCCTCGCCGGGTCGCCCAGCCAACGCAGGCAAACGGCCCAGCAGATCGTGAACAATCCACACAGCCGCCCGTACATTGGAGTCCTGCAACGCACGTTCGACACCTGCCATAACTTCTGAGCGGCCGGGCCGAACCCCAGTGGGCGCGGACGGTATCGAACCGCCGACCGCTGGTGTGTAAAACCAGAGCTCTACCACTGAGCTACGCGCCCCATGCCCGCCGGCAGGCTACACGTCAACAGCCTAAGCAGCCAAAACCCTCAAGCGCGCAGCGCCGCCAGCGCGTCGGTCCACAGCGTCTGGTCGCGGGCCTCGCCGGGCTGTTTCATCTCGGCGAACCGGATGATCCCCGACCGATCGACAACGAAGGTGCCGCGATTGGAGTATCCGGCCTCGTCGTTGAACACGCCGTAGGCCTGGCTGACCTCACCGTGCGGCCAGAAATCCGACAGCACCGGAAAGGTGAACCCGCTCTCGAGGGACCAGATCTTGTGCGTGGGCGGCGGGCCCACCGAGATCGCCAGCACGGCGCTGTCGTCGTTTTCGAACACGGGCAGGTGATCGCGCAGCTGGTCGAGCTCGCCCTGGCAGATCCCGGTGAAGGCCAGCGGGAAGAACACCAGCAGGACGTTCTTGGCGCCGCGGTAGGAGCTCAGGGTGACGCGCTGCTGGTTTTGGTCACGCAATGTGAAGTCCGGGGCGGTGGTGCCGACCGGCAGCATCAACGCTTCCCGGCCCGCGACTTCGGCTGAACCAACCGGCTGGCGCTCCAGTCGCCGAGGTTGACCGACGAGGTCGGCATCAGCCCGGCGGTGGGGGCCGCCTCGGCGATCTCGGCCGGCAACACATGGCCGGGCTTGCCGGTCTTGGGCGTCAGCACCCAGATCACGCCGTCCTCGGCGAGCGGGCTGATCGCGTCCATCAGCGTGTCCACCAGATCGCCGTCCCCGTCGCGCCACCACAGCAGGACGACGTCGACCACCTCGTCGGTGTCCTCGTCGAGCAGCTCACTGCCGCAGGCTTCCTCGACGGCGGCGCGAATGTCGTCGTCGACATCCTCGTCCCAGCCCCACTCCTGAACGACTTGGTCCCGTTGGATGCCCAGCTTGCGAGCGTAGCTCGGGGCGTGATCCGCCGCGACCACCGTGGAGCCTCCTTCAACCATGCGCGCAGGGCGTGCGCGCCTTGCGATGGGGATTATCGTCGCACAGCCGGAACCCGGTCCATACCTCTGGCGGCTCAGAACCGGCTCAGAACCGGCTCAGAACCGGCTCAGAACGATGCCAGGCAGAGTTTGAGCGCCTTCGTCTTGGCGTCGTTGAGCTGGTTGACCCGCCTGTTGAACTCGCCCGTCGGCGCGTGGGTGCCGATGGCGTTCGCCACCGCGTGGGCGGCGTCGATGTAGGCGTTGAACGCGTCCTTCATCTGCGTCGACAGAGCATCGCTGAAGCTGTTGGCGACGTTGTTGGCGCTCTCGTTTAGCGCGTCGATGGCCGGGCCCTCGGTGGGGCCGGTGTTGCGGCCCGCGTTGAACGCCCCGACGAAGGCGTTCACCTTGTCGATGGCGGCGCTGCTGGTGGTGGCCAGCGTGTCACACGAGTTGCGAACCGCCCTGGTGGTCAAGGATTGTTGCCGCTGCGTTTCCCGGATGCTCGACGTCGCGGCCGAGGCGGACACCGACGCGGACACCGACTGCCGGTAGGCCGGGGCCACCTTCGTGTCGGGCGTCGCGGTGCCGTTGGTGACGGTGGTACACCCCACGATGCCCATCACCACCATCGCGACACAGCCGAGGGCCAAAGCGCCTCGCTTTGCGGCTTTCCCCGCAAGGACGGCACGCCATCCGATGAGCACGGCTTCTGACGTTACCGGGTGGCGGTTCCGGCCGCCTGCGGCACACCGCGGCTACCCGCTCGGAACGCCGGTGCGGCACGATAGAAGGCACGATAGAAGGCGAAAGCGCAAGCAGATGACCCGCCAACCGAGGAGCGGAAGTTGACCACCGAGTTCGTGCGCCACGATTTGGCCCAAAACTCAAGCAACCCAAACGAATCCGATCGGGTGCGGGTGATCCGCGAGGGCGTCGCGTCGTATCTGCCCGACATCGACCCCGAGGAGACCGGCGAGTGGCTCGAATCGTTCGACGAGATGCTCGAACGCTCCGGGCCGGCCCGCGCCCGGTATCTGATGCTGCGCCTGCTGGAACGCGCCGGTGAGCAGCGGGTCGCGATCCCCGCGCTGACCTCCACCGACTACGTCAACACCATCCCCACCGAACTCGAGCCGTGGTTCCCCGGCGACGAGGACGTCGAGCGCCGCTATCGGGCCTGGATCAGGTGGAACGCGGCGATCATGGTGCACCGCGCGCAGCGCCCGGGCGTCGGCGTGGGCGGGCACATCTCCACCTACGCCTCCTCGGCCGCGCTCTACGAGGTCGGGTTCAACCACTTCTTCCGCGGCAAGTCGCACCCCGGCGGCGGGGACCAGGTCTTCATCCAGGGCCACGCGTCGCCGGGCATCTACGCCCGCGCCTTCCTGGAGGGCCGGCTGACCGCCGACCAGTTGGACGGCTTCCGGCAGGAGCACAGCCATCCCGGCGGCGGCCTGCCGTCCTACCCGCACCCGCGGCTGATGCCCGACTTCTGGGAGTTCCCGACGGTGTCGATGGGCCTGGGCCCGATGAACGCGATCTACCAGGCCCGGTTCAACCACTACCTGCACGACCGGGGCATCAAGGACACGTCCGACCAGCACGTGTGGTGCTTCCTCGGCGATGGGGAGATGGACGAGCCGGAGAGCCGCGGCCTGCTGCACGTCGGCGCGCTCGAGGGCCTGGACAACCTGACCTTCGTCATCAACTGCAACCTGCAACGCCTGGACGGCCCGGTGCGCGGCAACGGCAAGATCATCCAGGAGCTGGAGTCGTTCTTCCGCGGCGCGGGCTGGAACGTCATCAAGGTGGTGTGGGGCCGCGAGTGGGACGCCCTGCTGCACGCCGACAAGGACGGCGCGCTGGTGAACCTGATGAACACCACGCCCGACGGCGACTATCAGACCTACAAGGCCAACGACGGCGGCTACGTGCGCCAGCATTTCTTCGGCCGCGATCCGCGCACCAAGGCGCTCGTCGAGCACATGACCGACTCCGAGATCTGGAACCTCAAGCGCGGCGGGCACGACTACCGCAAGGTCTACGCCGCCTACCGGGCCGCCGTCGACCACAAGGGCCAGCCCACCGTGATCCTGGCGAAGACCATCAAGGGCTACTCGCTGGGCGCGCACTTCCAGGGCCGCAACGCCACGCACCAGATGAAAAAGCTTGCGCTGGAAGACCTCAAGTGGTTCCGCGACGCCATCCGGATCCCGATCAGCGACGCCCAGCTCGAGGAGGACCCGTACCTGCCTCCGTACTACCACCCGGGTCCGGAGGCACCCGAGATCCGCTACCTGCTCGACCGGCGCCGCGCGCTGGGCGGCTTCGTGCCCGAGCGGCGCACCAAGGCCAAGGCGCTGACGCTGCCAAGCCGCGACATCTACAAGGCCCTGAAGAAGGGCTCGGGTCAACAGGAGGTGGCCACCACCATGGCCACCGTGCGCACCTTCAAGGAACTGTTGCGCGACAAGGAGATTGGGCCCCGTATCGTGCCGATCATTCCCGACGAGGCACGCACCTTCGGCATGGACTCGTGGTTCCCGAACCTGAAGATCTACAACCGCAACGGCCAGCTCTACACGTCCGTCGACGCCGAATTGATGTTGGCGTACAAGGAAAGTGAAGCCGGCCACATCCTGCACGAGGGCATCAACGAGGCCGGATCCGCCGCGTCGTTCGCCGCCGTCGGCACCTCGTACGCCACGCACAACGAGCCGATGATCCCGATCTACATCTTCTATTCGATGTTCGGGTTCCAGCGCACCGGCGACGGCCTGTGGGCGGCGGCCGACCAGATGGCCCGCGGCTTCCTGCTCGGGGCCACCGCCGGGCGCACCACGCTGACCGGCGAGGGCCTGCAGCACGCCGACGGCCACTCGCTGTTGCTGGCGGCCAGCAACCCGGCGGTGGTCGCCTACGACCCGGCCTTCGCCTACGAGATCGCCTACATCGTGGAAAGCGGGCTGGCCCGGATGTTCGGCCCGAACCCCGAGAACGTGTACTTCTACATCACCATCTACAACGAGCCCTACGTGCAGCCGCCGGAGCCGGAGAACTTCGACCCCGAGGGCCTGCTGCGCGGCATCTACCGGTACCGCGCCGCCACGGAACAGCGCGCCAACAAGGCGCAGCTCCTGGCGTCCGGGGTGGCCATGCCGTCGGCGCTGCGGGCGGCGGAGATGCTGGCCGCCGAGTGGGACGTCGCCGCCGACGTGTGGTCGGTGACCAGCTGGGGCGAGCTCAACCGCGACGGCGTGGCCGTCGAGCGGGCCCGGCTGCGCCACCCGGACCAGCCGGCCGGTACCGCGTATGTGACCGCGGCCCTCGCCGATGCCGGCGGCCCGGTGGTCGCCGTGTCGGACTGGATGCGCGCGGTGCCCGAGCAGATCCGGCCGTGGGTGCCCGGCACCTACGTCACGCTGGGCACCGACGGGTTCGGCTTTTCCGACACCCGGCCCGCCGCGCGGCGCTTCTTCAACACCGACGCCGAATCCCAGGTGGTCGCGGTGCTGGAGGCGCTGGCCCGCGACGGCGAGATCGACCCGTCGGTGCCGGTCGCCGCCGCCCGCCAGTACAGGATCGACGACGTGCAGGCGGCCCCGGAGCAGACGTCCGATCCCGGCGTGGCCTGACGGTGGAAGCGCCCGGTTTGCCGTCGCCACCAAGACACCCCTAAGGCCCGAGCGCGGCTTTGGCGGAAAGTTCCAGAAATCTGACGTAGCTTTTAGGGGTGAATGACAACCCCTTCGCCGGTCCATTCGCCAAGCAGCCAAGGTCGCCCTTGGAGATGCTGGACACCGTTCCGGATTCCCTGCTGCGTCGGTTGAAGCAGTACTCGGGCCGGCTGGCCACCGAGGCGGTGTCGGTCATGCAGGAGCGGCTGCCGTTCTTCGCCGATCTGGAGGCGTCGCAGCGGGCCAGCGTGGCCTTGGTGGTGCAAACGGCCATCAACAACTTCGTCGAGTGGATGCAGGACCCGCACAGCAACGTGAGCTACACCGCGCAGGCCTTCGAGCTGGTGCCGCAGGACCTTGCCCGCCGGATCGCGCTGCGCCACAGCGTGGACATGGTGCGGGTGACCATGGAGTTCTTCGAGGAGGTCGTGCCCCTGGTGGCCCGCTCCGAAGAGCAGCTGACCGCGCTGACGGTGGGCATCTTGAAGTACAGCCGCGACCTGGCCTTCACCGCCGCCAGCTCGTACGCGGACGCGGCCGAGGCCCGCGGCACCTGGGACAGCCGAATGGAGGCCAGCGTCGTCGACGCGGTGGTGCGCGGCGACACCGGCCCGGAGTTGCTGTCCCGTGCGGCCGCGTTGAACTGGGACACCACCGCCCCGGCGACGGTGGTGGTCGGGACCCCGGCGCCCGGGCGCGACGACGCGAACGGCCAGGGCGACAGCGAGCGGGCCAGCCAACTCGTCCGCGACGTCGCCCTGCGGCACGCCCGCGCGGCGCTCACCGACGTGCACGGCACCTGGCTGGTGGCGATCGTGTCCGGCCACCTGTCGCCGACCGACAAGTTCCTCGGCGACCTGTTGGAGGCCTTCTCCGACGGCCCGGTGGTCATCGGACCCACCGCGCCGATGCTGACGGCCGCCTATCACAGCGCCAGCGAGGCGATATCGGGGATGAACGCCGTCGCCGGCTGGAGCGGGGCGCCCCGGCCGGTGCTGGCCCGCGAACTGCTGCCCGAACGCGCCCTGATGGGCGATGCGTCGGCGATCGTGGCGTTGCACACCGACGTGATGGGTCCCCTGGCCGACGCCGGACCGACCCTCGTCGAGACCCTTGAAGCCTTCTTAGATTCTGGCGGCGCGATTGAGGCTTGCGCGCGCAAGTTGTTCGTTCATCCAAACACGGTCCGCTACCGCCTCAAGCGGATCACCGACTTCACCGGGCGCGATCCCACTCAGCCCCGTGATGCGTATGTGCTGCGTGTGGCGGCGACGGTGGGTCAGCTCAACTATCCGACGACTCCCTCTGCCGTTGCCAGCAGCACGATCACACCCGTTCCCCTGCCGGTCAGAGGGGGTGCCGCTGCGGCGTCGGGGCGATAGTGATCCAGCCAACAGATCGCGGCCCGGTATCAAACATGTAGCTTACAAGGCCGTTTTGTAGGGTGTATACAAAAACCTAAGACGAGGTTCATGATCTGTTACACCCGCCAAAACCGTTTCCACAGTGTTCTCTTAGACACGTGATTGCGTTTCTTGCGCCCGGACAGGGCTCGCAGACCGAGGGAATGCTGTCGCCGTGGCTGGAGCTGTCGGGCGCGGCGGACCAACTCGCCCTGTGGTCGAAGGCCAGCGGTCTGGACCTCGTGCGGCTGGGCACCACCGCCTCGACCGAAGAGATCACCGACACCGCCGTCACCCAGCCATTGGTCGTCGCTGCGACGCTGCTGGCCCACCAGGAGCTGACCAAGCGCGGCCTGCTTGCCAGCGAGAAAGTGGTCGTGGCCGGCCACTCCGTCGGCGAGATCGCGGCCTACGCGATCGCCGGTGTGCTGTGTGCCGACGACGCCGTTGCGCTGGCCGCGACCCGCGGCGCCGAGATGGCCAAGGCCTGCGCCATCGAGCCGACGGGCATGTCCGCGGTGCTCGGCGGCGACGAGGCCGAGGTGCTGACCCGCCTCGAGCAGCTCGACCTGTTCCCGGCCAATCGCAACGCGCCCGGCCAAATCGTGGCCGCCGGCTCGCTGGCCGCGTTGGACAAGCTGGCCGAGGACCCGCCGACTAGGGCCCGGGTGCGCGCGCTGGGCGTGGCCGGGGCATTCCACACCAAGTACATGGCCTCGGCCCTTGACGGGTACGCCGCCGCGGCGGCCGTCATCACGACCGCCGAGCCCACCGCCACGCTGTTGTCCAACCGCGACGGAAAGCCGGTAGCCTCGGCGGCCGCGGCGATGGACGCGCTGGTTGCCCAGCTGACCCAGCCGGTGCGCTGGGACCTGTGCACCAACACGCTTCGTGAGCTCAATGTCACGGCGATCGTGGAGTTCCCCCCTGCGGGCACCCTCACCGGCATCGCCAAGCGCGAACTTCGGGGGGTTCCGGCACACGCCGTCAAGTCACCCGCAGACCTGGACGAGTTGGCCAACCTCTAGACGCCAGCCCGGCCAGTACAACCAAAAAGCACGTCAGTTCGATTTACACACAACACATTACGAAGGGAAGCAAGGCTGTGGCCGTCACTCAGGAAGAAATCATCGCCGGTATTGCGGAGATCATCGAAGAGGTCACCGGTATCGAGCCCTCCGAGGTCACCCCGGAGAAGTCGTTCGTCGACGACCTGGACATCGACTCGCTGTCGATGGTCGAGATCGCCGTTCAGACCGAGGACAAGTACGGCGTCAAGATCCCCGACGAGGACCTCGCCGGTCTCCGTACCGTCGGTGACGTCGTCGCCTACATCCAGAAGCTCGAGGAAGAGGACCCCGAGGCCGCCGCGGCGCTGCGCGCCAAGATCGAGTCCGAGAACCCCGAGGCCGTCGCCAACGTCAAGGCGAGGATGGAAGCGGACAGCAAGTGACCAAGCCTTCCACTGCCAATGGCGGTTACCCCAGCGTCGTGGTAACCGCCGTCACGGCGACGACATCGATCGCGCCGGACATCGAGAGCACGTGGAAGGGCTTGTTGGCCGGCGAATCCGGCATCCACGTCCTCGAGGACGAGTTCATCACGAAGTGGGACCTGCCCGTCAAGATCGGCGGGCACCTCAAGGAGCCCGTCGACAACCACATGGGCCGATTGGACATGCGCCGCATGTCCTACGTCCAGCGGATGAGCAAGTTGCTGTCCGGTCAGCTGTGGGAGTCGGCGGGCAACCCTGAGGTCGATCCCGACCGGTTCACGGTTGTGGTCGGCACCGGTCTGGGTGGCGCCGAGCGGATCGTGGAGAGCTACGACCTGATGAACGAGGGCGGCCCCCGCAAGGTGTCGCCGCTCGCCGTTCAGATGATCATGCCCAACGGCGCCGCGGCGACCGTCGGGCTGCAGCTGGGGGCCCGCGCCGGGGTGATGACCCCCGTGTCGGCCTGCTCGTCGGGCTCCGAGGCGATCGCCCACGCATGGCGTCAGATCGTGATGGGCGACGCGGATGTCGCCGTGTGCGGCGGCGTCGAGGGCCCCATCGAGGCGCTGCCGATCGCGGCGTTCTCGATGATGCGGGCCATGTCGACCCGCAACGACGAGCCCGAGCGCGCGTCGCGGCCGTTCGACAAGGACCGCGACGGCTTCGTGTTCGGTGAGGCCGGGGCGCTCATGGTCATCGAGACCGAGGAGCACGCCAAGGCCCGCGGCGCCAAGCCGCTGGCCCGGTTGCTCGGTGCCGGCATCACCTCGGACGCCTTCCACATGGTGGCGCCCGCGCCGGACGGCGTCCGCGCCGGCCGGGCGATGACACGGTCGCTGGAGTTGGCGGGCTTGTCCCCCAAGGACATCGACCACGTCAACGCGCACGGGACCGCGACGCCGATCGGCGACACGGCCGAGGCCAACGCGATCCGGGTCGCCGGCTGCGAGCAGGCGGCGGTGTATGCACCCAAATCCGCACTGGGACACTCGATCGGCGCAGTCGGGGCGCTGGAGTCGGTGCTAACGGTGCTGACCCTGCGGGATGGCGTCATCCCGCCCACCCTCAACTACGAAACTCCCGATCCCGAAATCGATCTGGACATCGTCGCCGGCGAACCCCGCCACGGCGATTACAAGTACGCGATCAACAACTCATTCGGGTTTGGCGGGCATAACGTCGCGCTCGCCTTCGGGCGCTACTGAGGCACGAAAGGAACGTTCGCCACACCCATGACAGAGCTGGTTACGGGGAGAGCTTTCCCCAACGTGGTCGTCACCGGCATTGCCATGACGACCGCCCTGGCACCCGACGCGGAAACCACCTGGAAGTTGTTGCTGGACAGCCAGAGTGGGATCCGTACCCTCGACGACCCGTTCGTCGAGGAGTTCGACCTGCCGGTCCGCATCGGTGGGCATCTCGTGGAAGAGTTCGACAGCCAGCTGACTCGCATCGAGCTGCGCCGGACGGGCTATCTGCAGCGGATGTCCACCATCTTGGGCCGCCGGGTGTGGGAGAACACCGGCGAACCCGAAGTCGACACCAACCGGTTGGCGGTATCCATCGGCACCGGGCTGGGCTCGTCCGAGGAGATGGTCTTCAGTTACGACGAGATGCGGGCGCGCGGCATCAAGGCAGTCTCGCCGCTGGGTGTGCAGAAGTACATGCCCAACGGCGCCGCCGCCGCGGTCGGCCTGGAACGGCACGCCAAAGCCGGTGTCATGACACCGGTTTCGGCGTGTGCGTCCGGGTGTGAGGCCATCGCCCGGGCCTGGCAGCAGATCGTGCTGGGTGAGGCGGACATCGCGATCTGCGGCGGCGTCGAGACCAGGATCGAGGCGGTGCCGATCGCAGCGTTCGCCGCGATGCGCATCGTGATGTCGACCAACAACGACGACCCCGCCGGAGCCTGTCGCCCCTTCGACCGCGACCGCGACGGTTTCGTGTTCGGCGAGGCCGGCGCGCTGATGGTGATCGAGACCGAGGAGCACGCAAAAGCGCGCGGCGCCAACATCCTTGCCCGGATCATGGGGGCCAGCGTCACCTCGGACGGCTTCCACATGGTGGCGCCGGATCCCAACGGCGAACGCGCCGGGCACGCGATGACCCGGGCGATCCAGCTGGCGGGCCTCACCCCCGGCGACATCGACCACGTCAACGCCCACGCCACCGGCACCCAGGTCGGCGACCTGGCCGAGAGCAAGGCCATCAACCTCGCCCTCGGCAGCAACAAGCCGGCGGTGTACGCGCCCAAGTCCGCGCTCGGCC
The DNA here is from genome assembly GCF_059813025.1 of Mycobacterium sp. NGS26. Classification (NCBI taxonomy): domain Bacteria; kingdom Bacillati; phylum Actinomycetota; class Actinomycetes; order Mycobacteriales; family Mycobacteriaceae; genus Mycobacterium; species Mycobacterium sp. NGS26. Next base: position 586,582 of record NZ_JCALDU010000003.1, on the reverse strand, counting down.
ACTCGGTGGGTGCGGTCGGCGCGGTGGAGTCGATCCTGACGGTGATGGCGTTGCGGGATCAGCTGATTCCGCCGACCCTGAACCTGGAAAACCTCGATCCGGAGATCGATTTGGACGTGGTGGCGGGCAAGCCGCGGCACGGTGATTTCCGGTATGCGGTCAACAACTCGTTCGGATTCGGCGGCCACAACGTGGCAATCGCCTTCGGGCGGTACTAAACAGCGGCATCGAACGCAAGCATCACCGGAAACAGGAGACCCGCGATGACACTCATGGCCCCCGAGGCGGTTGGCGAGTCGCTCGACCCCCGCGACCCGTTGTTGCGTCTGAGCAATTTCTTCGACGACGGCAGCATCGACCTGCTGCACGAGCGTGACCGCTCGGGTGTGCTTGCCGCCGCGGGCACCGTGAACGGCGTGCGCACGATCGCGTTCTGCACGGACGGAACCGTGATGGGTGGCGCCATGGGCATCGAGGGCTGCACGCACATCGTCAACGCCTACGACACCGCCATCGAGGAGCAGAGCCCGATCGTGGGCATCTGGCATTCCGGCGGCGCCCGGCTGGCCGAGGGCGTCAAGGCGCTGCACGCGGTGGGCCTGGTGTTCGAGGCGATGATCCGGGCGTCGGGCTATGTCCCGCAGATCTCGGTGGTCGTCGGCTTCGCCGCCGGCGGCGCCGCCTACGGGCCGGCCCTGACCGACGTCGTCGTGATGGCCCCGGAGAGCCGGGTGTTCGTCACCGGGCCGGACGTGGTGCGCAGCGTCACCGGCGAGGACGTCGACATGGCGGCGCTCGGCGGCCCGGAGACCCACCACAAGAAGTCCGGGGTGTGCCACATCGTCGCCGACGACGAGCTCGACGCCTACGAGCGCGGTCGTCGGCTGGTCGGATTGTTCTGCCAGCAAGGGCATTTCGACCGCAACAAGGCCGAGGCCGGTGACACCGACATTCACGCGTTGCTGCCCGAGTCGTCGCGGCGGGCCTACGACGTGCGCCCGATCGTGACCGCGATCCTGGACGAGGAGACGCCGTTCGACGAGTTCCAGGCCAACTGGGCGCCGTCGATGGTGATCGGGCTGGGCCGGCTGTCCGGCCGCACCGTCGGCGTGCTGGCCAACAACCCGCTGCGCCTCGGCGGCTGCCTGAACTCCGAAAGCGCCGAGAAGGCAGCGCGTTTCGTGCGTCTCTGCGACGCCTTCGGCATTCCGCTGGTGGTGGTCGTCGACGTCCCGGGCTATCTGCCCGGTGTCGACCAGGAGTGGGGCGGCGTGGTGCGCCGCGGCGCCAAGCTGCTGCACGCGTTCGGTGAATGCACCGTTCCGCGCGTCACGCTGGTCACCCGAAAGACCTACGGTGGGGCCTACATTGCGATGAACTCCCGGTCGCTGAACGCCACCAAGGTGTTCGCGTGGCCGGACGCGGAGGTCGCGGTGATGGGCGCCAAGGCCGCCGTCGGCATCCTGCACAAGAAGAAGCTGGCCGCCGCGCCGGACGACGAGCGCGAGGCGCTGCACGACCAGCTGGCCGCCGAGCACGAGCGCATCGCCGGTGGCGTCGACAGTGCCATCGAGATCGGCGTGGTCGACGAGAAGATCGACCCCGCGCACACCCGCAGCAAGCTCACCGAGGCGCTGGCCCAGGCGCCGGCGCGCCGAGGGCGCCACAAGAACATCCCGCTGTAGGTCGTCGGGCGCTACCCGGCCCCGGGCGAATGCGGAATCACCGAGGCGCGGAACCCAATTCGCTGGACGGCGCCCTCGGACTGGCGCCCGATCATGCCGCCCAGCGGGAACTTGGACACGGTGGTGGCGCTCGGCGCCGGCGGCAGCGCGCCGCCCGACCCAACCGGCATGGCTTTGGCGTCGAGCAGTGGCGCCGCCGCGGGCACCGACAGCGCGTTGCCCCAACTCGGCGGTACCGACAGCGTCCCCAGCGACGCCGCTCGGCCGAGGCTCGCGGACGGCGCGGTTCCGCCGATGCCACCCAACGGTCCCAGCCCGCCCAGGTGCCCCAAGCCGCCCAAGCCTCCTAAGCCTCCCGACTGGCTCAGCTCGTCGGCGCCCGTGAAGTCGAGGCCCACGCCGAGCAAGTCCAGGCCGACACCACCGCCGTCCAAGCCCACCAAACCGACCGCGTCCATGCCGAGGCCCGCGCTGTCCTCGACCAAGCCCAGTTCGCCTTCGTTCAGGCCGGTTAGGCCGGTCGCGGCGCCTTCGAGCGCGCCGGCGCTCTTACCGATGCCCTTCAACGCCCCGTTGCCCGACACGCCGGTGAGGCTGGAAAGCGCGGTGATTGGGGCCGAGGCCGCCGAGGACGCTTCCGATGCGGCGATCGTTCCCGCGGTGGACGACCCCGGGGTTGTCAGCCCGTGCAACGCCTGCGGCACGACGGACATGAGTTGCGTCGACGCCCTCTGAGCGTGCGCGCCGGCGCTGGCCCCGACCTTGGCCCCGGCGCCAAGCCCACTCGGGTTGGTCGTCCGCGGTGGCGGCGTGAAGGCCGTCAGCGTCGAGGAGGCGGCCGAACCCGCCGCGTACTCGTACATCGCCGTGGCGTCTTGTGCCCACATCTCGGCGTACTCCGCCTCGTTGGCCATGATCGCGGGCGTGTTCTGGCCCAGGATATTGGTCGCAACCAAGGTCGCCAACCGAGCCCGGTTGGCCGCGACCGCCGGGGGTGGCACCGTCATCGCGTGGGCGGTTTCATAGGCGGCCGCGGCCGCCGCGGCCTGGCTGGCCGCCGCCTCGCATTGCGTGGCGGTCGCCCTCATCCACATCAGGTAGGGCGCGACCGCGGCGGCCATCGACACCGACGACGGGCCCGCCCACTCTTGGGTCAGGCTTGCGATCACCGACTGACAACCGCCGGCCGCGATGTGCAGGTCGCCGGCCAGTGTGTCCCATGCGGCGGAAGCGGCCAGCAGTGACGCCGCTCCCGGACCCATGTACATCCGAGTGGAGTTGATCTCGGGTGGCAATGCCCCAAAATCCATCGTATTTCCTTTGCCTGGTTGAGCTTTGCTGTTCGTGAGCAGACGGCGGTCACGCGTCAACGAAGCAGCGTTGATTCCGCAAGAAGCGAATTAGAGGAGCGCTGGGGACGTTTTTCCGCAGCGCAGCGTTAGAACCGGGCGCGACCGATCAGCGACGGGCCACGCAGAGTTTGGTCAAAAGATCTTGCCCGGCAAGGACAGTCGCGGGTGCGCGCGAGCGTGCGTCGTCCCTGCGGTGCACCCCGGCCACCCGCTCGATCGAGGGTGGCGACCAGGACCAACGGGGTTCGGACACCGACCAGGTCGTTGCCCGATGGTGTTTGAATCCCGTGCTCTTGGCCGCCTTGTCGTCCCACGTGGTCCCCAGGTCCCGCCGGCTCACCCGGGCGGAGACGTCATGGGGATGCACCGGGTCGGGATCCAGGACGCCCTGTGACGTTGCGGACATCGACTGCGCGGCATCGTTCGCGACGTCAGTGTGCAAAACCCAGCAGCCGAGAACAGCAGCGAAAAGAGACAGCACAGCAACGACGGCAGTGGCCGACCGGCAGCCTAACCGTCGTGAATGTTCGCCAGAGCCCCCGAAATTCACAGTACTTCCGACTGTAGCAGCGGGGATGACCCGCGATCGCCGGCGCCTTTCCCGGCGAGCGTCAGCGGCACAGAATCGCCGAAAGCGCGTGGCGGAGTTCGCCTTCGGGGTCGGTGGGCAGTCGCTCGGCGCGCCAGCCGACGAAGGCGTCCGGGCGGACCAGAAGCGCGCCATCGGGAGCGAGTCCGGTGGCGGTGCCCCATGCTTCGTCGTCGATGCGATGGGCGGTGACCGGAACGTTCAGGGCGGCCGCCGCCGAACTGGCGGCCGAGCGCCATCGCTCGTCTCCGGTGAGCACGGTGAATCCGGGGCCCAGCAGATCGAGCGTCGAAACGCGCTCCCGGATCCACACGTGCGGAACGCGGGTGCCGGGCTGGCCGCGCAACTCCTCCACCAACGACACGGCGTCCGGATCCGCGGGCGGGGGTTCCCCGGAAACCACGGCGGCCGAGCGGTATTGGTAGCCGGCCACCAAGGCGAACATCGGCGCCTCCTCCTCCGGCGACAACTGCGGTCGGTCGTCGTCCAGCCGCAGGAGCGCAAGCGACGGCCCGGTGAGCGACTGGTGGGCGTTGAAACGCCCGACGGGATGTCGCTCGGCGTGGTAGGTGCCCAGCAGCGCGGGCCGGGCCGGGCCGTTCAGAACGGCGGCGAGCTTCCACGCCAGGTTGTCCGCGCTCTGGATGGCGGTGTTGGCGCCGCCGGCCTTGAACGGCGGCATGGTGTGGGCGGCGTCGCCGACGAGAAAGACTCGCCCGCACTGGAATTGGTCGGCCACCCGCTCGTAGGGTTGCCACGAGGCCACTTCGATGATCTGCGTGTCGATCCGCTCGCCGATGGCCCAGGCGAGCAGCTCGGCGCAACGCCGCGGGGTGAATTGCTCCGCCGATTCGCCCTCGCGCGGCAGGTACGTGGTGATGAACATGCCGAGGTCGCCCTCGGCCACCAGGAAGATCCCCTCCACGTCAGCGTTTTTGACTTGCACGCCATCCCCGTCGTTCAGGTCCGGGACGAACTTTCGCCACGGCGCCTTGAAGTAGACGAAGATGACAAAGATCGGCAACGCGCCGTATCCCGAAGTGCTCACGCCCAGCCGGTTCCGGATCGGACTGTGCACGCCATCGGCGGCAACCAGATAGTCGGCGCGCACGCTTTCGGTCCGCCCCGAATCCCGGTCGCGCACAACCGCTGTCACCCCGGCGTCGTCCTGCTCGAACGACACCAGCTCCGTCCCGTACCGAACCTCGCTACCCTGCCGCCGCGTTTCGGCCAGCAGCATCGGTTCCAGCCTGCTCTGCGGGCAATACTGTGCGGGCGGTTCGGGGCTCAGCCCGGCGAAGGGCGCGAAGATGGCGTCGATGTCCATGGCCGGCGCTTCGTCGGCGCTGTTCAGCGTCGGCTTGACCACCATCGCGGACACGCCTTTGGCGACGGCGTGGACCTCGTCGCTCAGACCCAGGGCGCGCAGGATCTCCAGGCTGCGGAAGCTGAGGTTTCGGGCCTTCGGGTAGATGAAGACCTCGCGGCGCCTTTCGATCAGCAGCGAACGAACGCCGTGCTTGGCCAGCAGCGCCGACGTGGCCAGCCCGCCGGCGCCGGCGCCGACGATGAGGACGGAAACGCGGATCTGCATACTGACAGATCATACTATTTGCAACTGCCTATCACAATCCGAAGTCGTGCAAGATTGCTGCGTGAGCAGCGGTCGCACTCCCTCGGCGATGATGGACGTCGCGTTCGAGGAGGCGCGGGCCGGGCTCGCGGAGGGCGGCATCCCGATCGGGGCGGCGCTGTTCACCGCCGACGGGGTCTTGCTCGGGCGGGGCCGCAATCGCCGTGTGCAACAAGGGGATCCGTCGCTGCACGCCGAGGTCGACGCGTTCCGCGCGGCCGGCCGGCAGCTGGACTACCGGTCCACGGTCATGGTGACCACGCTGTCGCCGTGCTGGTACTGCAGCGGCCTGGTGCGACAGTTCGGCATCGGCTCGCTGCTGGTCGGCGAATCCCGAACGTTCAGCGGCGGGCACGAGTGGCTTGCTGAAAACGGGGTGAGCGTCACCGTGCTCGACGACCCGCGCTGCGTGGCGCTGATGTCGGCCTTCGTCGCCGAGCACCCCGACCTGTGGCGTGAGGACATCGGTCGGCCGCCCTAGCCGAGGCGGGCCAGAAACTCCTCGGCCACGGACACCACCCGCTCGCGGTCGCGCGGCACCAGGCCGATGCGGGTCCGCCGGTCGAGGATGTCGTCGACGCTCAGCGCGCCCTCGTGGGTCACCGCGTATTCGAACTCCGCGCGGGTCACGTCGATCCCGTCGGCCACCGGGTCGCCGGGCCGCTCGCACGTTGACGCGGCGATGACGTGGGCCGCCTCGGCCCCGTACCGCAGGACCAGCGACTCGGGCAGGCCGGCCATGGGCGGCACCGTCGAACCCGGGTTGGCCGGCGCGCCGACCAGCGGCAGGTCGCGCGTTCGGCATCGCCCGGCATTCAACCGTCGAAGTTCGACCGCACGATCCAGCACATCCTCTGCCATGTAACGGTATTCGGTCAGCTTGCCGCCGATCACGCTGATGACGCCCGAGGATGATTCGACGACGGCGTGCTCGCGCGAGACGTCGGCGGTGCGGCCCTCCCCGGTGTCGATCAGCGGCCGCAGACCCGCGTAGGCGCCGACGACATCGCTCTCCCGCAGCGCGCTGCCCAGCGCGGTGTTCACCGTGTCCAACAGGAAGGTGATCTCCCCCGAAGAAGGCTGTGGCACATCGGGAATCGGGCCGGGCGCGTCCTCGTCGGTCAACCCGAGGTACACGCGGCCCAGCTGCTCGGGCATGGCGAACACGAAGCGGTTGAGCTCGCCGGGAATCGGAATCGTCAGCGCCGCAACCGGATTGCCGAACGCACGAGCGTCGAACACCAGGTGCGTCCCACGGCTGGGCCGCAACCGCAACGATCCGTCGATCTCACCCGCCCACACCCCGGCCGCGTTGACGACGGCGCCGGCCGACACGTCGAACGACTCGCCGGTGCGTTGGTCGGTCAGTCGCGCCGAGCCGCCGGTGGCCTCGGAGGCCGCGACGTAGGTGAGGATTCGGGCTCCGTGCTGCGCGGCGGTGCGCGCGACGGCGGTGACCAGTCGGGCGTCGTCGATCAATTGCCCGTCGTAGGCGAGCAGGCCGCCGTCCAGGCCGTCGCACCGGACCGTCGGGGCCATCTGCACCACGCGGTCGGCCGAAACCCGACCGGAGCGGGGCAACACCGACGACGGCGTGCCCGCGAGCATCCGCAGCGCATCGCCGGCGAGGAATCCCGCGCGCACCAGGGCCCGTTTCGAACGGCTCATCGACGGCAGCAGCGGAACCAGCTGCGGCATCGCCCGCACGAGGTGAGGGGCGTTGCGCGTCATCAGGATTCCGCGCTCGATGGCGCTGCGCCGGGCGATCCCGACGTTGCCCGTCGCCAGGTACCGCAGGCCACCGTGCACCAGCTTGGAACTCCAGCGGCTGGTGCCGAACGCCAGGTCGTGCTTTTCCACCAGCGCCACCCGCAGGCCCCGCGCGGCCGCGTCCAGGGCGATCCCGGCTCCGGTGATGCCGCCCCCGATCACCAGGACGTCCAGCGGCTCGCCGTCGGCGAGGGCGCTCAGGTCGGCCCCGCGGCGCGCGGCGTTCAGGGCGCTCGGGGAGGTCGGGGCCGTCACGACAGGTATCCGTTCAGCGAGTAGGTGAGCTCGGCGGTCAGCGCGTCGGCGTCGAGTATCGGCCGGACGATCCGTTCCGACTGGATGGTCGACTGGGCGATCAGCAGCACCATGGTCGCCATCTGCAGCGGGTCGCCGGCGCGGACGCTGCCGTGGCGCTGGGCGACCCGCAACCGGTCGGCAAGGGCGTCGATCAGCATCTGCTGGCTGGACCCCAGGCGTTCGGTGATGTAGATCGGCGCCAGCTCCGAATGCATCACCGACATGACCAGCTCATCGCGGCGCAGCAGGTTAGCCACCGTAACGATCTGTCGCACAAGGGATTCCCGGTCGTCGCCGAGCAGCGGCGCGTCGCGCATCACGTCGGTGATGTGACGGGTCAACAGGGCCGCGACGATCGACCGGGTGTCCGGCCAGCGGCGGTACACGGTCGGCCGGCTCACGCCCGCGCGGCGGGCAATCTCGGCCAGGGTCACCCGGTCCACCCCGAAATCGACCACGCAGCTGGCGGCCGCCGCCAGGATCCGTTCCCCGGTATCCGCGGTGGCATTACTGATTGACAGCATGTGTAATACTGTAACGCATGACGCACGCCGAGGAACTCCTCCCGCCGATGAAATGGAACGCGTGGGGAGATCCCGCCGCGGCCAAGCCGCTGTCCGAGGGGATCCGCGCCCTGCTGAAACAGGCTGTGGGACTGGACGATTCGGCACAGGCCGAACTCGATGCCGATGACGTCAAGCTGCGCCCGTCGGCCCTGTCCGAAACGGACCGCGACGCCCTGGCCGCGATCGTCGGCGACGACTACTGCCGCACCACCGACCGCGACCGGCTGCTGCACGCCGGCGGCAAGTCCACGATCGACCTGCTGCGGCGCAAGGACACCGGTGTCCAGGACGCGCCCGACGCGATCCTGCTGCCCGGCGACGACGACGCCGTGGCCGCGATCCTGCGCTACTGTTCGGAGCAGCGCATCGCCGTCGTCCCGTTCGGCGGCGGCACCAGCGTCACCGGCGGTGTGAACCCCAGCCGCGACGGCTTCACCGCGGTGGTGTCACTCGACTTGCGCCGCTTCGACCGGCTCGTCTCCCTCGACGAGATCTCCGGCCAGGCCGTGTTCGGCGCCGGCGTCACCGGCCCGGCCGCCGAACGCCTGCTCGGCGAACGCGGTTTCTCGCTCGGGCATTTCCCGCAGAGCTTCGAGTACGCGACCATCGGCGGCTTCGCGGCCACCCGGTCGTCCGGCCAGGACTCGGCGGGCTACGGCCGGTTCAACGACATGGTTCGCGGGCTGCGGGTGATCACGCCCGTCGGCATCCTGGAGCTCGGCCGCGCACCGGAGTCGGCCGCGGGTCCAGACCTTCGTCAGCTGCTGATCGGCTCGGAGGGCACCCTCGGCGTCATCACCCAGGTGCGGCTGCGCGTGCACCGCATTCCCGAGGCCGCGCGCTACGAGGCGTGGTCGTTCCCCGATTTCGCGACCGGGGCCGCGGCCCTGCGCGCGGTCACCCAGAATGCCACCGGCCCCACCGTCATACGGCTCTCCGACGAGGCGGAGACCGGGGTCAACCTCGCCACCACCGAGTCGATCGGTGAAAACCAGATCACCGGCGGCTGCCTGGGCATCACCGTCTTCGAGGGCACCGCGGAACACGTCGAAAGCCGGCACGCCGAGACCCGCGCGTTGCTGGCGGCCCACGGCGGCACGTCGCTGGGCGAGGCGCCCGCGCGGGCGTGGGAGCGCGGCCGGTTCGCCGCGCCGTACCTGCGCGACTCGCTGCTGTCGGCGGGCGCGTTGTGCGAGACGCTCGAGACCGCGACCGATTGGTCCAACATCCCCGCGCTCAAGGCCGCCGTCACCGAGGCGCTCACCGGCGCGCTGGCCGAAACCGGCACACCGGCGCTGGTGATGTGCCACATCTCGCACGTCTACCCCACCGGCGCGTCGCTGTACTTCACCGTCGTCGCGGGGCAACGCGGCAACCCGATCGAGCAGTGGCAGAAGGCCAAGACCGCGGCGTCGGACGCGATGATGGCCAACGGCGCGACCATCACCCACCACCACGCGGTCGGCACCGACCACCGGCCGTGGATGCGCGACGAGGTGGGCGATCTCGGCGTGCAGGTGCTGCGGGCGGTCAAGGCGACACTGGATCCGGCCGGAATCCTCAACCCCGGCAAGCTGATTCCGTGACACCGCCTATGCGCGAGATCGGCAAGGTGACCGCGCTGACCAATCCGGTGTCGGGTCACGGTGCCGCGATACGCGCGGCGCAGCGCGCCATCGCCCGGCTGCACGACCGGGGCGTGCAGGTCACCGAGATCATCGGCGACGACGCGCAAGACGCGCGCCACCTCGTCGCCGCCGAACTCGAAAGGGGCACCGACGCGGTCATGGTCACAGGCGGCGACGGCGTTGTCTCCAACGCGCTGCAGGTGCTGGCCGGCACCGACGTTCCGCTGGGCATCATCCCGGCGGGCACCGGCAACGACCACGCGCGCGAATTCGCCATCCCGACAAAGGATCCCGAGACCGCCGCCGACGTCGTCGCCGACGGCTGGACGGAAACCATCGACCTGGGCCGGATCCGGTGGGTCGACGGTCCTGAAAAATCCGAGAAGTGGTTCGGCACCGTGGCGGCGGCCGGATTCGATTCGCTGGTGACCGATCGCGCCAACCGGATGAGCTGGCCGCACGGGCGGCTGCGCTACTACATCGCGATGCTCGCCGAGCTGTCGCAGCTGCGGATGCTGCCGTTCCGGCTGGTGCTCGACGGCACGAAAGAGATCGACGCCGACATCACGCTCGCGGCGTTCGGCAACACCCGCAGCTACGGCGGTGGGCTGTTGATCTGCCCGCGCGCCGACCCCACCGACGGCCTGCTCGACATCACCATGGCGCACTCGGCGTCCCGGACCAAGCTGGTGCGCCTATTCCCCACCGTCATGAAGGGCACCCACGTCGACCTCGACGAGGTGAGCACGGCGCGCGCCAAGTCGGTCAACGTCGAGTGCCCCGGCATCAACGTGTACGCCGACGGCGACTTCGCCTGCCCGCTGCCCGCCGAGATCTCCGCGGTGCCCGCCGCGCTGCAGATCCTCCGCCCCGCCCGCTGAGAGTCACGGCGGTGTAACGAATCGGGCACCGAACGCGACATCTTGGCGTACGCGCCGCAACGGGGGCGGCGCCGGACGGAGGGGAAAGATGTCGGGACACCGCAAGACCGCGCTGATCGCCGTGGGCGCCGCGTCGCTGGGCTGCTCGGTATGGCTTTCCCCCGCGGCGTTCGCGGTTCAGGCCTCGCCCCTGGACGGGCCCTACCTGCTGACCTTCGCCGCCAACCAGAAGACTGGCACCAGCGTGGCCGCCCGCCAGCCCGAAACCTCCCAGCGGGCCAGCTACTCGTTCACGTCGAGCTGCTCGACGGGCGTCTGCGTCGCCACGGTCAACAACCCCCCGGCACCCAAGAGCCCATACGAGCAGCGATCGATCCAGTTCGCCTGGAACGGGTCGCAGTGGGTGCAGCAGATCAACCGGACGTGGGATTGCCCGATGCTCGGCGGCGGCGTGGAACACGACCCGGCGAGGTCCATCACCGCCCTGACGCCCGGCCCCGACGGCACCCTGACCGGCGTGTTTCACATCGACATCGTCCGAGGCGCGTGCGCGGGCACCCTCGAGATGCCGGTATCCGCGACCCCGGTGAGCCCGCCGGTTGTCTAACCGCCGCCGAGCAGACGCAAAAGCCCCCAAAAACAGGCGTTTTCGGGGGCTTTTGCGTCTGCTCGCGCAACCAACAGCTAGCCGACGCCCCGGCTGAGCCAGGTCACCTCACCGGCGTCGCCGCCGTCGCGGTACACCTCGAGCGCCTCGTCCCAGGCCGTCCCCAGCACCGAGTCCAGCTCGGCGGCCAGGCTGTCGGCGCCCTGCGCCATCAGTGCCCGCAGCCGCATCTCCCCGACCATGATGTCGCCGTTGGCGCTCATCGACCCGCTCCACAGGCCGAGCTGCGGGGTGTGGCTGAATCGCTGGCCGTCGACCCCGGGGCTGGGGTCCTCGGTGACCTCGAACCGCAGCACCGACCAGGAGCGCAACGCGTTGGCCAATCGGGCGCCGGTGCCCACCGGCCCGACCCAGTTGGTCACCGCGCGCAGCTGGCCGGGCATCGCCGGCTGCGGGGTCCACTTCAGGTTGGCCTTGGACTGCAGGGTCGACGACAGCGCCCACTCGACATGCGGGCAGACCGCCGCGGGCGAGGCGTGGATGTACACCACGCCAGCCGTCACGTCGGCGAATTGATTCGACGCACGCATTTCCTGCTCCTTCGGTTCCGCGAGGGACGTCTTCCCCAACGACCTGCGGATCCGCGGGCAGAAATGCTGATGATTTTGTGTCCTGCGTGTCTATTGTGCCTTGTGATACCCGTGTTGCGCTAGTCTTCGATGCCTAATCGGTGTATTCGGCGATCACGGCGTCAGAGATCGCCGGCCACAAATCCAGCGCCCACTCGCCGAAATCGCGGTCTGTGAGGGCCACCAGCGCGAGCCCCGCGTCGGGATCCGCCCAGATGAAACCGCCCGCCTGGCCGAAATGGCCGTACGTTCGCGTCGAGTTTCGCCCGCCCGTCCAGTGCGGCGATTTCGCGTCCCTGATCTCGAAGCCCAGCCCCCAATCGTTGGGTCGCTGCACCCCGTATCCGGGCAGCACACCGTCCAGGCCGGGAAATTGCACCGTCGTCGCCTCGGCGTGCAGTTGCGCCGACACGGTCACCGGGCGGAGCAGGTCGCCGGCGAAGGCGGCCAGGTCGGCGACGGTGGATGTCGCCCCGAACCCCGCGGCCGCCGCCCCGCCGTCCAGCCGCGTCGTCCCCATCCCCAGCGGTTCGCACACCGCCTCGGTCAGGTAGCGGCCGAACTCGATCCCCGACTCCCGCTGCACCGTCTCGGCCAGCACGGCGAAGCCGTAGTTGGAGTAGATCCGCCGGGTACCGGGCTTGGCCAGCACGTGATCGTTGAGCATCGCCAGGCCCGACGCGTGCGCCAGCAGGTGGCGGACCGTGGAACCCGGCGGGCCGGCGGGGGCGTCCAAGTCGACGACGCCCTCCTCGATCGCGACGTGCACCGCCCGGGCGACCAGCGGTTTGGTGACCGACGCCAGCGCGAACGCCTGCTTGGTGTCGCCGTGCGTGGCCAGCACCCCGTCGGATCCGATCACCGCGGCGGAGGCGGCCGGGACCGGCCAGTCGGCGAGGGCCTTCAGGGATTCCGCCATCACTTCCTGGCGATGTAGTAGTTGTTCAGCGGGTCCGACTCGATCTCGGCCACCCGCACGTCGCCGAAACCCGCGTCGGCGAGCATCGAGGTGGCCAGCTGCGTGCCCCAGGCCGCGCCCAGCCCGGCGCCGTCGGCGGCCAGCGACACCGTCATGCAGTGCATCAGCGAGGTCGTGTACAGGTAGGTGCTCATCGGGACGCCGACGTTGTCCTCGAGCCGGCTGGACGCCCTGATGTCGGCCATCAGGAACACGCCGCCGGGCCGCAGCGCGCGATGGATGTTTTCCAGCACCCGCGCCGGCTGGGCCTGATCGTGGATGGCGTCGAACGCGGTGATGACGTCGTAGACCTCCGTTTTTGAGGCCTTGTCCAGCTCGGGCAGGTTGTGGCTCTCGAAGGTCGCGTTGTTCAGGCCGAGCCGCGCCGCCTCCTGGGCGCCGACGGCAATGGCCTCCTCGGAAAAGTCGATGCCGGTGAACCGGCTGGCTGGAAACGCCTGTGCCATCACGTTTATCGCGTGGCCGCTGCCGCAGCCGAAGTCGGCGACGTCGGCTCCGGCCCGCAGGCGCTCGGGCAGGCCGTCGACCAACGGCAACACGACGTCGACGAGGGAGGCGTCGAACACCGCGGAGCTCATCTCGGCCATCAGCGCGTGGAAGCGCGGGAATTCGCTGTACGGCAGGCCGCCGCCGTTTCGGAAGCAGCCGATGATTTTCTGCTCGACGCCGCCCAGTTGCGGGACGAACAGGGCGACCAGGGCGAGGTTGTCCGGCCCGGCGCCCCGGGTCAACACGCTCGCGCGGTGGGCGGGCAGCGAGTAGGTGCCGGCGGCGGCGTCGTAGCCGACCACGTGCCCGGTGGTCATGCCGGCCAGCCACTCCCGCACGTAGCGTTCGTTGAGGCCGGCGGCCTCGGCGATCTGCGCGCTGGTGGCGGGCGGCAGCCCGGCCATGGTGTCGAGCAGGCCGGTCTGATGCCCGATGCTCAGCAGGATCGTCAGGCTGGCGCCGTCGATGGCCGCGGCCATTCGTCCGGCGAAGTCCTCGGGCGTTTCGGCGGTCTCGGGTGCCGTCATGGTCAGCGACGGTACACCGTAGGTTGGAGCCCATGAGTCAGACAGTGCGCGGAGTGATTTCACGCAAGAAGGGCGAACCCGTCGAGCTGGTGGACATCGTCGTCCCGGACCCCGGGCCCGGCGAGGCCGTCGTCGACATCACCGCATGCGGGGTGTGCCACACCGACCTGACCTACCGCGAGGGCGGCATCAACGACGAGTACCCATTCCTGCTCGGGCACGAGGCCGCCGGCACGGTCGAGGCGGTCGGGCCGGGCGTGACCGCGGTGCAGCCGGGCGACTTCGTGATCCTGAATTGGCGCGCGGTGTGCGGCCAGTGCCGGGCCTGCAAGCGCGGCCGGCCGCAACTGTGCTTCGACACCTTCAACGCCGAGCAGAAGATGACGCTGACCGACGGCACCGAGCTCACCCCGGCGCTGGGCATCGGCGCGTTCGCGGACAAGACGCTGGTGGCCGCGGGTCAATGCACCAAGGTCGACCCCGCCGCCGACCCGGCCGTCGCGGGCCTGCTGGGCTGCGGGGTGATGGCCGGGATCGGCGCCGCGATCAACACCGGGGCGGTCGACCGCAACGACACCGTCGCGGTGATCGGCTGCGGCGGCGTGGGCGACGCCGCGATCGCCGGGGCCGCGCTCGTGGGCGCGCGGCGGATCATCGCCGTCGACACCGACAACAGCAAGCTGGACTGGGCGCGCAAGTTCGGCGCCACCCACACCGTCAACGCCCGCGAGCTCGACGTCGTCAAGACCATCCAGGACCTCACCGACGGCTTCGGCGCCAACGTGGTGATCGACGCGGTGGGCCGCCCCGAGACATGGAAGCAGGCCTTCTACGCGCGCGACCTCGCCGGGACCGTGGTGCTGGTCGGTGTGCCCACGCCCGACATGCGCCTGGACATGCCGCTGGTGGACTTCTTCTCCCACGGCGGGTCGCTGAAGTCGTCGTGGTACGGCGACTGCCTGCCCGAGCGCGACTTCCCCGCCCTGATCGACCTCTACCTGCAGGGCCGGCTTCCGTTGGAGCAGTTCGTCTCCGAGCGCATCGGGCTGGGCGACATCGAGGAGGCATTCCACAAGATGCACGAGGGCAAGGTGCTGCGTTCGGTGGTGGTGTTGTAGTGGAGATCGATCGGGTCGTCACGCACGGAACCTTCGAACTCGACGGCGGGAGTTGGGAAGTCGACAACAACATCTGGCTCGTCGGCGACAATTCCAATGTCGTGGTGTTCGACGCCGCCCACGACGCGGCGCCCATCATCGACGCCGTGGCTGGCCGCCACGTGGTGGCAATCGTGTGCACGCACGGTCACAACGACCACGTGACGGTGGCGCCCGAACTCGGCGCGACGCTGGACGCGCCGGTGCTGCTGCACCCCGCCGACGAGGTGTTGTGGCGAATGACCCACCCGGACAAGGGCTTTCGCTCGATATCCGACGGCGAGACGCTGAGCGTGGGCGGGACGGAATTGCGGGCACTGCACACCCCGGGTCACTCACCCGGGTCGGTGTGCTGGTACGCCCACGACCTGGGCGTGGTGTTCAGTGGCGACACGCTGTTCTCCGGCGGCCCGGGCGCGACGGGTCGGTCGTTCTCCGACTTCCCGACGATCCTGCAGTCGATCTCCGAGCGGCTCGGCAAGCTGCCCGGCGAGACCGTCGTGCACACCGGCCACGGCGACAGCACCACCGTCGGCGACGAGATCGTCCACTACGAGGAATGGGTGGCCCGCGGCCACTAGGTGTTGCTCGCGAGCGTCCCCAAAATGCCAGCCGTACCGGCGTGTCGCTGTACAAATGGGCGCGCTCGCGGCGCTTACAAATATCGCCTCACGCGCTCGCAGTATCGAAGGTATTCCTGGCCGTAATGGTTGCGCATGAACTCCTCCTCGCGCAGCACCTGGCGGTGAAACAGCGCGAGCCCGCCGGCGAGGTAGGCCAAGGGTATCCAGTTGGGAAAGGCGAGGAACTCGCCGATCAGGATCAGCGCACCGCCGACATAGATCGGGTTGCGGCTCACCGAAAAGATGCCCGTCGTGACCAATTCGTCGGGGTGGTCAACGTCGATGCCGACGCGAAAGCTCCGACCGAACGAGACCAGGCTGGCCATCAGGACCACCAATCCGCCGAGGCATAGCGCAACCCCTGCCCATGCCGCGGCGTTCGAATGGAAGAACCGCTGCCTGCTCACGATCGGCCAGTCGAAGGCGGCGGCGAAGACCGTGTAGAAGTAGAACAGCGCTACCGGCGGGATCAGAAAGTCCGTCTTGTCGATGTTCCCGAAATGCATTGCCTGCGTGCCGGTTCTGCGCAGCAGGATGACTCTCGTCATCACTATGGCAAGCAAGACCACGAGCGTTGACGCGGCGAGATATCCGGGCATCTTGGTCGCAATTCCTCTCCGGGGCCCACACCTTGACACTATAGTAGGTCTTATGCCTAGTAAGATGTCAACAGGCAATGAATTCGGGGTGCCGCCAGCCTTGGTGGACGCCGCGATCCGCGCGGCGGAGCGGTGCGGCCGGCCGGTGGCCGAGGTGCCGGTGGACACCCTCGCCGCGTCGGCCGGAATCTCGCGCAGCACGCTGCTGCGCAGGATCGGGGGATCTCGGCGGGCGTTGGATGAGGCGGTGCGCAACGCCGGCGTCGATCCCGGTGGGCGGCCGGTGCGCGAACGCGCCATTGAAGCCGGGGCTCGGTTGATCAGCGATCGCGGGCTCGCGTCGGTGACGCTGGAATCCGTTGCCGAGTCGGCGCATTGCTCAACGGCCAGCCTGCAGAGCATATTCGGCACCCGCGACCGATTGTTCGCGGCGATTTACCAGCGCTACAGTCCGCTGAGCGATCTGGCCGTTCTGTTTTCCGACGAAACCGCGCGCATCGAGGACACGGTGGCGAGCTTTTACGAGGTGATGACGGTCGGTCTGACCCGCGAACCGCGGGTGGCCCCCGCGATGCTGGCCGACCTGCTGGCGAGCCCGCATGGAGCCGCCGCCAAGGTCTTTGCCGACTACTTTCCTCAGGCGGTGGTCACGGTCGGAGGATGGCTACGGCGGCAGGTGGCCGCGGGTGCGATCCGCGACATCCCGATCCCCCTGTTGATGCAGCAACTGACCGGGCCTCTGATGGCCCACGTGTTGATGCGGCCCGCCATCGGGCAGCCCGATTGGGAGATGCCCGATCCGGAACAGGTGTGTGCGGCATTCACGAGCATGTTCCTCAATGCCGTTGGGACGCAAGCGAGTCCAGACCCTCGCGAGCGTGCGCAAAATGCCAGCCGTACCGGCGTGTCGCCGTCCAGACATGCTCGCTCGCGGCCAGGCTAGCTCACAGCACCGTGGGCTCGTGCCCCGTCACGTACGCCGCCGCCGCCCTGCGCCGGGTGCGGGCCAGCCACATGCCCGACAAGATCGAATCCGCCAGGCCGACAACGAACATGGCCACGAACACCCACACCAGGAAGCCGTAGGAACTCTTGTGGCCGAAGGCAAGCCGCGGGTCGATGTAGCCGTTGACCTTGCCGTCGGTGGTGATGTTGTAGGTGCCGGCGGAGGGGACCTGAGCCACCCACACCCGCACATGCGCGTCGTTGTTGACAGTCGTTGTGCTGCCGATGCTTTCGGTGACCGCCGGCTGTGCCACGCCGTCGGGCGGCGAGATCGTGACCCCCAGGGGCGGCACCGGCAGACCGCCCCCGTTCGGGCGGCCGATCACCACGGTGTGCAGGCTGATGGTGACCTCACCGGCGGGCAGGTACAGGCTGCCCGACCCGGGGATCGCGACCTCGCCGTAGGCGTTGTACTTGTCCAGGACGAAGGCGTTGAGCATCAGCGAGACGATGAAACCGACCACCGCCACGACCATCATCGCGATGGCGCCGGCCAGCGAAACCTTGGCCAGCCGCCTGCTGCTCATCCAGGAAGTGTGTCACCGCGGGCCACGCGGTGCCAGCGAATGATCGCAACGGCCAGGACCACGAACGCCGCCACCGGCACCCAGTCGCCCAGCCTTTGATACGGCGTGGCAGCCGACTCCAGCGGGACGCCGACGACGGTCACACCCCGGAAGCCCGACGGGCACCACGCCAGCCGGCGGCCGCGCGAGTCGAACGCCGAACTGTCCCCGGACAATCCGGCGTGCACGGCCGGGCGGCCGACCTCGACGGCGTGCACCGCGGGTTGGGCGGCCAGCTGCGGCTGCGCCCAGCTGCCCTGGAACGACGAGGTGGAGCTCTGATACACCAGCAGCCCGGCGCCCAGCTGCGCCTCGCGTCGGGCCAGGTCGGAGAAGGTAGCCTCGTAGCTGACCAACGGCCCGATGAGCACCGCGCCGACGGGCAGCACCACTGGCCCGGTGCCGCGCTGCCGGTCCTCGCCGGCGGCCTTGCTGTGCCGGGTGATCCAGCCGAAAAGCGGTCGCAGCGGCACGTATTCGCCGAACGGCACCAGCCGGGTCTTCCGGTAGCTGCCCATCGTTCCGCGCTCCCCGATCAGCACCGCCGACTTGGAGATCCCGCCGCCCGGAGCGGGCGCGTCGACGTTGACCAACAGGTCCGCGCCCACCCGTCGGGACAGCTCGGCGAGCCGGGCCAGCAGCTCGGGATGGCTGGCGAGGTCCTGTCCCACGCTGCTCTCGCCCCAGACCACCAGGTCGAGTCGCTGGCCGACGAGAGCAGCCGTCAGCGCCTCACTGGCCGCCAGCCGGGCCCCGGAGTCGGCGAAGTCGCCGGGCTGCACCAACGCGACCCGCAGCGTCGGACCGCCAACCGGCGCGGGCCCCAACAGGTACCACGCCGGGCCCAGCGCCGCACACGCCAGCGCGGCGGCCGACAAGGCGAGCCGGCCCAGAGCCAAAGGGTGCACGATCACGCCGGCAATGGCGGTATTGCAAGCAGCCAGAAGGAAACTCGTCAGCCACACCCCGCCCAGCGACGCCGACGCCAGCGTGACGGGCTGGCTGGACTGCGACGCGCCCAGCGACGCCCACGGGCCGCCCAGCCAGGGCACCGACCGCACCGCCTCGGCCGCCACCCATGCGCTGGGCAGCACGCCCATCGCCGCAACCAGGCGGCCGATGGAGACGGGCGCCGACAGCAGCCGATGCGCGAACCACCCCCACGGCGCCCACAGTGCGCCGAGTCCGACCGCCAGCGCCATCAGCAGCGGGCCGATGCTGGTCGCCAGCCAGTACTGGTTGGCGAGCACGAACCCGCCAAGACCGCACCCGGCCCGCACGGCCCCCTGAAACGGCGTCGGCGCCGCCCGCACCACCAACAGCAGTGGGACCACGCCGAACCAGGCCAGCCACCACCACGACGGCGCGGGAAAGGCGAGCGCGGGCAGCGCACCGGCGACCACCGCGGCGGCCCAGCCGCGAACGCGCTGTCGGCACAGCGACACAAAGAGCACACTAAGACGGGGCTCATGACAAAGAAGAGCAAGGAGTGATACGCATGGCCAACGATCTCGTCGCCACCGTGCCAGACCTGTCGGGGAAGCTGGCGATCGTCACCGGAGCCAACAGCGGCCTTGGGTTCGGGCTGGCCAAGCGGCTGTCCGCGGCCGGCGCCGACGTCGTCATGGCGATCCGCAACCGCGCCAAGGGGGAAAAGGCGATCGAAGAAATCCGCGCCACGGTTCCCGACGCCAAATTGACCATCAAGCCGCTCGACCTGTCGTCGCTGGCCTCGGTCGCCGCGTTGGGCGAACAACTCAACGCCGAGGGCCGCCCGATCGACATCCTGATCAACAACGCCGGGGTGATGACGCCCCCGGAACGCGACACCACCGAGGACGGCTTCGAATTGCAGTTCGGCAGCAACCATCTCGGGCATTTCGCGCTGACCGGCCACGTGCTGCCGCTGTTGCGCGCCGCCCAAAAACCCCGCGTCGTCTCGCTGAGCAGCCTCGCGGCCCGCCAAAGCGGCAAGATCCACTTCGACGACCTGCAGTTCGAAAAGTCGTATTCGGCGATGCCGGCCTACGGGCAGTCGAAGCTGGCGGTGTTGATGTTCGCTCGCGAGCTGGACAAGCGCAGCCGTGCGGGCGGCTGGGGCATCGTGTCCAACGCCGCCCACCCCGGCCTGACGAAGACCAATCTGCAGATCGCCGGCCCGTCGCATGGCCGCGAAAAGCCGGCGCTGATGGAGCGGCTGTACAAGCTGTCGTGGCGCTTCACGCCGTTCCTGTGGCAGGAGATCGACGAGGGGATCCTGCCCGCGCTGTACGCGGCGGCCGCGCCGCACGCCGAGGGCGGCGCGTTCTACGGGCCCCGCGGCTTCTACGAGCTGGCCGGCGGCGGCGTGGCGCCGGCCAAGGTGCCCGCGAACGCGAAAAACGACGACGACAGCCGACGACTGTGGGAGATTTCCGAACAACTCACCGGCGTCAGTTACCCCGAGCCGAACTGACAACTGCCACAGCACTTTTCGGTGCAGCGCGGCGCCGGCGCTGGTCACGCCGGAGAAATCGGCCCGCTGACAGTTTCGGCACAACACCGCAGCGGGTAACCCCCACCGAAAGGGACGGTCGAGACTGCAACTCGGAAGGGGGTAGCCGAATGAGCGTGCAGGACGACAAAGGCGCTGGTCAAGAAGGTGGTCAGCGGATAACTGAGAAGCCGGAGCCCGACGAGGAGAACAAGGAGCAGGCCGCCGAGATGATGACGGCCTACGAGGACCGCCCAACCCTGGTACTGCCGGGTACCGGCGGAACCGTCTCGGGCACGGCGGTCAACGACTGGCTCGACGACGCAGGCAACCCCAAAGCCGGCGAGGGCCAAACCGGGGACGCCGATCGAGGGCAGATCGACAGGGATAAGGCCTGGAACGAGGAACTCAAGGAAGCCGCGAAACAAGAGAACAAGGGCGAAAAGGGCTGAGCTAGCTGTACTAGTCGCCCCGCGCCGCCCATAGCGCCGCGCCGACGGCCGCGGCCAGTTGCGGGCGCGGCGTCGTGACTACGGGGACCCGCAGGTGCCCCGACAACGTAGTGGTGACCGACGGCATGTTAGCCCCGCCGCCCACCGAAACCACCGCGGCCAGATCGCGAATTCCGTTGTCCGCCAGGACTTCGTCCAGCACCGCCACGAAGTTGTTCAGCGAGTCGCGGATCGCGTCGTCGAGCTCGTCGCGGGTGAGGCCGACGTCGTCGCTCAGCGCAATCACCGTGCCCGACGAGAGCTGCTCCTTGGCGCCCCGGCAGGCCGCGCGCAGCCGGCTCAGCGCGCCGATCGTCGATCCGTCCGGAAAGTTGGCCATGGCGGCGGTCAGCATTGCCTGGTCGATCAGGTCGCCGGAGAGATCGCGGTGCCGCACCGTCGGGGCCAGCGGGTGGCCAGAAGCGGCGTCCATCAGCGTCACGCTGGTCCCGCTGCCCCCGAAATCGCAGACCGCAACCGTCCCGCGTGCCGGTATTCCCGGGTTGGCCCGCACGGCGAACAGGGCCGCCGTGGCGTCGGGGACTAGCGTCGGCGGTCGGCTCGCCCATTCGGCCACCCGGCTCAGCGCGGAGCCCAGCGCCTCCACCGGCTGCGAGCCCCAGTGCGCGGGATGCGCCACCGCGGCGCTGTCGGGCAGGGTGCGTCCGCGGGTGGTGGCGTAGGCGAGCGCGCGCAACCCGTCGGCGGCCAGCGCCTCGCTGCGATGCGTCGAGCCGTCGGCCGCCACGATCGGGGCCGGGTCGCCGATCCGGCCGATGAAGTCGGCGATCACCAGGCCCCGCTCGGTCAGCTCCGGATTTTCCGACGGGACGCCCACCTCCGGCGGGCGCTGACGATACAGCGTCAGGACGGGCCGACGGGTGAGGCCATGGTCGGCGGTGACGGCGGCAACGTTGGTGGCACCGACCGACAAACCCAGCGCGGGCCCGGCTCCGTCCGCCATCTATCCGATCACCGGATGTTCCCCGCGCCCGCGATCAGCGGAAGGTCCAACGGCGTGACCCAGCCCGGCCGCAGGTCGTTGACCGCCGGGACGGCATTCAGCGCGCGCAT
Organism: Mycobacterium sp. NGS26; assembly: GCF_059813025.1. Lineage (NCBI taxonomy): Bacteria > Bacillati > Actinomycetota > Actinomycetes > Mycobacteriales > Mycobacteriaceae > Mycobacterium > Mycobacterium sp. NGS26. The sequence goes on along the minus strand of NZ_JCALDU010000003.1, from coordinate 564,962 downwards.
CCCGGTCGCCAGGCATCCCGCCGTCGCCGCGTCGCGGCCCGAGCCGTCGGTGAACCGGAACGCGGTCTCCTGGAAGATGCTCGGGGTCCCCTCGATGTCGACGCGGTAGACGTCGTTGTCGTGCCCCCTCGGCCAGTCGGGCGCGGCGTCGAGCCCGATGCGGTTGACGTGCTCGAGCTGGATGCGCGTCTCGCCCCGGTAGACGCCGTTGATGGTGAACCGGACGGCCGCCACATGCCCGGGCTTGATGACGCCCTTGATGGTGTTGCGCTCGGTCGGGGTCACCCACTTGTCCCAGCTGGTGGTGATCTCGTCGAGCATGATGCCGGCGGCGTGCGCGATCATCGGGACCGTGGCGCCCCACGCGAAGATCAGCATGTTGGAGTCTTCCAGCAGCGGGCTGTATTCGGGCTCGCGGCCGATGCCCATCTCGACCTCGTAGTCGCCCTCGTAGTTGGTGTAGTCCAGCAGCTCCGAGGCGCGCACCCGGCGCACCTCCGAGCACAGGCCCATCAGCGTCATGGGAAACAGGTCGTTGGCGAATCCGGGGTCGATGCCGGTGGTGAAGCAGGACGACTCGCCCAGCTCGCACGCCTCGGTGATGGGCGCGATCCAATTCGGCGGGTTGAGGTGCATCGTCGGCCAGACCCACGGCGTCATCGCCGTCGAGCACACGTCGATCCCGGCCCGCAGGAAGCGGGTGATCAGCGAGATGTTGTCCTTGGCGTGCATCGCCGTCGGGCCGTAGTGCACCAGCGCGTCGGGCTTGAGCGCGATCAGGGCGTCGACGTCGTCGGTGGCGACGATGCCCACGGGCTCGGGCAGCCCGCAGATGTCGCCGACGTCGCGGCCGACCTTGTCCGGGTTGCTGACGCCGACGCCCACCAACTCGAACAGCGGGTGCTTGACGATCTCGGCAATCACCATCCTGCCGACGAAACCCGTGCCCCAAACCACGACACGCTTCGAGCCGCCTTCCGACATCGCTCACCTTCCCAGGTCGCCGCCCCCGGTTCACCCTAGACCGGGCGACGTGGGTGGTGACACGATGACATCCATGACGAAGCATCTCAGCGGGCCCGCGGTCGCGTTCGCGATCGGGATCGGAATCGCCAACGCGTGCGGCGTGGCCAACGCCATCCCGCAGAATCCTCAGGTCCGCTACGAGGTGAGCGGGCCCGCCGTCGCCGAGAACATCTACTACCAAACCGACGCGGGCCAGCTGCACCAGCTGAATGCGCCGCTGCCATGGTCGACGCAGTTCACCGCGTTCGGCGGGCAGGTGTTCGTCATCAGCGCGCAGGGCGCGGCGCCCTTGACCTGCAGGATCCTGCTGAACGGCACCGAGGTCACCCACGCGACCGCGACGACGGGCGCGCCCGCCAGAACCATCTGTACGCACTGACGACGGGCTAGGCTCGCCAGTGTCACCTCTTCAACGGGCGAACTTCAACGGCGAAGGAGGGCCTAGGTGAGCCTGAACACCGGTGTCAAAAAGGGCTTGGCGGCGCGACAGAACGGGACGCCGCCGCCGGACATTCCGCTTGCCGACATTCACCTCGAGTCGCTCGACTTCTGGGCCCTCGACGACGACGTTCGCGACGGCACCTTCGCCACCCTGCGCCGGGAGGCCCCGATCTCGTTCTGGCCCGCGATCGAACTGCCCGGATTCCCGGCGGGCGAGGGGTATTGGGCGCTCACCAAGCTCGACGACGTCCACTTCGCCAGCCGTCATCCCGACATCTTCAGCTCCGCGCCCGGCATCACCATCAACGACCAGAACCCGGAGGTGGCCGAATACTTCGGCTCGATGATCGTGCTCGACGACCCGCGGCATCAGCGGTTGCGTTCGATCGTCAGCCGGGCGTTCACCCCGAAGGTGGTGGCCCGCATCGAGGCCTCGGTGCGGGAGCGGGCGCACCGGTTGGTCACCTCGCTGATCGCCAACCATCCCGACGGCGAGGCCGATCTGGTGAGCGAGCTCGCCGGGCCGCTGCCGCTGCAGATCATCTGCGACATGATGGGCATTCCCGAGGAGGACCATCAGCGCGTATTCCATTGGACCAACGTAATTTTGGGTGTCGGCGACCCCGACCTGACGACCGATCCCGAGGAGTTCATCAAGGTTTCGATGGAGATCGGCGCCTACGCCAGCGCACTGGCGGAGGATCGCCGGGTCAACCACGACCACCACGACCTGACGAGCAGCCTGGTCGAGGCCGAGGTCGACGGCGAGCGGCTGACGTCGTCCGAGATCGCGTCCTTCTTCATCCTGCTGGTAGTGGCCGGCAACGAAACGACGCGCAACGCGATCAGCCACGGCCTGCTGGCGCTGTCCCGCTATCCCGAGGAGCGGGAAAAGTGGTGGTCGGACTTCGACGGCCTGGCGCCCACCGCGGTCGAGGAGATCGTGCGGTGGGCGTCGCCGGTGGTCTACATGCGGCGCACGCTGACCCGCGACTTCGAGCTGAGCGGCACCAAGATGGCGGCCGGCGACAAGGTCGCGCTGTGGTACAACTCGGCCAACCGGGACGAGTCAAAGTTCCCCAACCCGTGGACTTTCGACGTGGCGCGCGACCCCAACCCGCATCTCGGCTTCGGCGGCGGGGGCGCGCATTTCTGCCTCGGCGCCAACCTGGCCCGCCGCGAGATCCGGGTCCTCTTCGACGAATTGCGCCGCGAGATACCCGACATCGTCGCGACGGAGGAACCGGCGCGCCTGCTGTCGCAATTCATTCACGGCATCAAGACCCTGCCGGTCGCCTGGACTCCCCCGGCCGGCTAACCCCCGCCCCCTCGCGAGCAGACGCAAAAGCCCCATTCCGCCCGGCGTGTCGCGGGCTTTTGCGTCTGCTCGTCGCGCCATAGGCTCACCAATGTGAGCATTCCCGCGTTTCCCGCGCCCGAGGTGCTGGCCGCCCGGCAGAAACTCGTGCTCGACCACTTCCACGACGAGGTCCGCCAGGCCTGGGACGACGTGCTGTCGACGTTCCCGCACCCGCGCTACGAGCTGATCCCGCAGATGGTCGTCCACGACGGCGACGAGGCGGTGCGCGGCTACTACAACTACACCCGCACCGCGTTCCCCGACCAGGACCACGAGATCATCGCGCTGCGGCACAGCGCCGACGCGGTGATCGTCGAGTTCTGGCTGAAGGGTACGCACCGGGGTTACCTGGGCAAGGTCCCGCCCACCGGCAGCCGGTTCCGGGTCCGCATGACGGCCTACTTCGTGTTCGACGGCACGGAAACGCTTGTGTGCGAACGCATTTACTTCGACACGCTGACGATGATCAAGCAGCTGCTGGGCGGGCTGAACATGAGGAGGCCGTCGAACTGGCTACTGGCCGCGCGCTGCGCCCGTGGCCTGCTGTCGATGTCGTCCGGAAAGCCGGACCCGGAGCTGACTTCCGCGTAAACTGCGGCGATGCGGATGCGTAACCTGCACACGCTCTGCGGCCTGGCCGCAAGCGCATTGCTGGGCGCCTGCGCCACGATCACCGCCGTCGCCGCCGTGGCCGCCCCCGCACCGCCCGACTCGCGCACCGAGAAGTGGATCGACGTTCAGGTCGGTGACTGCCTGGCGGACCTGCCGCCGGCGGACCTGAGCCGCGTGACGGTCACCGTGGTCGATTGCGCGACAGCGCATTTGGCCGAGGTTTTCCTGCGCGCCCCGCTGGCCGTCAACTCCGCGATCGCCAACGTCGCCGGCAAGGACTGCGCGGCCGGTTTCGCCCCCTACACCGGGCAACCCGTTGACGGCAGCGCCTTTTCGATCACCTACCTCATCGACTCGAACCAAGACCGAACCGGCGCCACGCCCACCCCGAGCACCGTCATCTGCCTGCTGCAGGCCGCCAACGGCCAGCCCCTGACCGGTTCGGCGCATCGCTGACACGGCATCACGGCGCGCGACTGCAAATCCTGCAGGCGCTTTCGGAGATCGTTGTGACGTTGATGCGGCGAAAGCTGTCTTACCATCCCGCCGCAGTCAGCGCTCGCGCGGCTTCGATCACCGGAGCACTGCCGTGAATGATCATCTCCTCGCGCGGGGTTCGCCCGTCAAAGTCTGGCTGTGCCCGTGTGATCCAATTGGAAAGGCTCACCGGGCCTCCCGGAAACGTGGCTTGAAGTGCATCCAGGTCGGGCAACACGCCGAAGGTATTGTCTGGATCGAATTGCCAACGAGGCAAACGCCATTCGCGACCGACCTTGATGCCGATCAGCTTTCCCGACAGCAACTTCGACGTGACGCTCTGTGCGGCGATTCCGAGCAATTCGGCAGCCTCTTCTCTGCTTATGCTGTCCGCGGCAAGTCGGCGTCGCTGTGAAAACTGGTCATCGAGATCAGCGACGACAGCGTTGACAGCGGTCACCGAGTCGGGAGCGGGGCCCCAGAAGCTTTCGTCGAGATCATCGTTGGGCTCCAACGTCGCCGCGGCCGTCAGCCGGGCAATTTGGGACTCGTCGGCCTCGTTCACCAGCGCCTCCACCATGGCACGCAACCCTTTGTCGGCCGGCAGGGACGTCTCCGATTCGACAATGGTGGAGGCCAATCCGTGGTCGCGCAAGGCCTGTTCCACCTGGTCAGGGCTGGTGGCGTCCGCAGGCACGAGCACAATGTACTCGGCCATTCGAACCACCTCCTTCCATGGCGACTACATCCTGTGTATGCAGGATACGCAGGTTATGAAGGTAGTGCAACGAATGCCCTCCCAGGCCCTAGCAGCCCAACCGTTCGGCGAGGTCGACGAAATCCGAAGCGTTGACGTCGAACTCGTCGGAGTAGGCGACGTCGGCGTCGCCGTCGGCCCCGAACTCGAGAGGCCGCGCGACGAACGCCGTGCGGAAACCGAGCCGGGCCGCCGCGCGGATGTCGTACTTGTGACTTGCCACCATCATGATGTCCGCGGTATCCAGGCCCAGATAGGTTGCGGCCATGCGATAGATCGCGGGGTCGGGCTTGAACACCCCGGCCATCTCGGCGGCGAAGATGGCGTCCCACGGCAGCCCCGCCCGCTTGGACATATTGATCACAGCCGACACGTCGGCGTTCGACAGAGTGGCCAACGTGAACGCGCGTCGCAGCCGCGTCAGCCCCGGCACCACGTCCGGCCACGGCGCCAGCCGCTGCCAGGCCAGGGTGAGCTCGTCGCGCTCCGCGACCGAAAACCCCGTGATCCCGCACTCGGCAAGGACGGTGTCCAACGCGTCTCGGTACACCGTGTGCACCGAGACCCATCCGCCGTGGCCACCCGACAAGGCCTCCAATGCGGTGAAGTAGCCTGCGCGCCAACGCCGCACCACGTCGGCCCAATCGACTCCGTGGTGCCGGCCGGCGCTGATCCGCTCGGCCTCGCCGCAGACGGTGGAATGAAAATCCGTCGCCGTGCCCTGCACGTCGAACAACAATGCCTTGACCACGGCTGTCATCATGCAACGATGTGCCTCGTGGCCGACAACCCCGCCGCCGACAACCCCGCCGCCGGCGAACAGGACACTTCTAACACCAACGAGCCCGACTACCGGTTCACCTTCGCCAACGAGCGCACATTCCTCGCCTGGCAGCGCACCGCGCTGGGCCTGCTCGCGGCGGCCGTCGCACTGGTGCAGCTCGTTCCGGAGCTGGCGATCCCCGGGTCGCGCCGCCTGCTCGGCGTGGGTCTCGCGCTGCTGGCAACCATCACCAGCGTGATGGGGCTGGCGCGCTGGCGGCAGGCCGACCGCGCGATGCGCCGCGGCGACCCGCTACCCCGTCACCCCTCCCCGGTCTTCCTCGCGATCGGCCTCAGCCTGGTCGGGATCATCGCGCTGGGCCTGGTCATCCTCAAGGCGGTCGCGGGTTGACCCGGCCCGGTGTTCCCGGGCCGAGCACCCTGCCGGCCGAACGGACGATCCTGGCGTGGACCCGGACGTCGTTCGCGTTTCTGGTCAACGGGGTGCTCCTGACGATCAAGGATTGGCACGGCGCCAAGGAGCCGACGACGGTGATCCCGGCCGCCCTGGCCGGCGCCGCGGCGCTGGCCAGCTTCCTGATCACGTTGCGACGCCAGCGAATCCTGGGGCGGCGGCCGTTCCCGGCGCGCATCACCGCGCGGGCGCCGGTGTACGTCGTCGCGGTCGCCGTGTTGGTGGTCATCGTCGTGACGGCGGTGACCCAGCTCATGTAGCGCCGTCAGCCGGTGGGCTTGGTGCTCAGGTACGCGGCGATGCCCTGGACGACGGCCGCGGCATAATTCGCCCGGCCGTCCGCGCTTTCCATTCGGACGGCCTCGCCCGCGTTCTTCATGTTGCCGAGTTCGACCAGGATCGCCGGGTATTCGGCCAGATTCAGGCCCGCGAGGTCGGGCCGGCCGTACAGCCCGTCGGAACCGATATAGTTGGCGGGCTGCAGGCCCGCCTGCACCAGCGCGTCGCGCATCGTGTGGGCCAGCTGCACCGCGGGGCCGGATTGAGCGGCATTCAACGGCGGGCTGGAGTAGTTCACGTGGAATCCGCTGCCCGACGCGGGACCGCCGTCGGCGTGGATGCTGATGATCGCGTCCGGGCGCATCGCGTTGGCCAGCGCGGCGCGTTCGTCGACGCAAGGTCCGGCGGAGCTGTCGTTGGCCCGCGACAACTGGATGCGCACGCCCATCTGGCTGAGCGAAGCGCTGATCAGCTGAACCACGTCCCAGGTGAACGCGTGCTCCGGATAGCCGTCGTCGGTCGCGGCGCCCGATGTGTTGCACTGCTTGGTGCCGCCGCGGCCGTTAGGCACTTGCCGGGTGGTCGACGCATCGTTGACGGCGTTGTGGCCCGGGTCGAGGAAGACGGCCGAACCGGCCAGGGCCGCCGCCGCGGCCGGGGTGCCCAGCGTCGCGACACCGAGCGCCACCGGCGCGACGCCGGCGTACCTCAACAGGTCGCGCCGGGACACGGCTCGCGGTTGGCCCATCGCGCGATGCTAACAATCGGGCGGCGATCGCCCCCGGCTGAGCCGCCTCACCTGATCGGTGGCCGGATAGAGGTAGTGCATGAGCTCGGCGCCCTGGGGGCCGTAGATGCCGCGATCGTCGCCTTGCAGCACCCACCGGTGTTGCTGATCGGCGCGGGCCGCGAGCGCGTCCCGCCGCGCCGCATCGAGGGCTGCGCGCTTGCGGCACTCGCGCACGATGGCCCGCACCACGAAGTAACAGCCGACGAGGACCGCGACCCCGAGGATCAACCAGATGAGCTTGACGATGACCCAGACGATCACCGCCAGCCCCAACAGCACACCGAACCCGCCGCCCGAGCTCGCCCTGGACTTGCTCATGCCCGGAACGTACCCGGCCCCACCGACAACCCGGGCCGGCCGAGTATTGAGCTGGCCGGCAACGGGTTTGGCCGTGGGCCGCAGCAAGGCTGACGGTCCGCGGAGCCAGCCCCGCCGGACACGCCGCGCCGCTTGCGAAGCAACTCGGATTTATGAGGGAATAATTATGAACTGCTCTGGAAATTCTTAGGTTTGGGGGACGCTGGAATGGGCAAATATTGCGGCATGATCGCCGGTAACATCACTCGCTTCGTTGCTCCAGCACTACTCGCGGCCGCGGGCCTCAGCGGTTCCGTGGTGTCTGCCCCTGCCCCAATCGCTTCCGCCCAGGCGTGCCCGGACGTGGAGGTGTTGTTCGCGCGGGGAACCGGTGAGGACCCCGGCGTGGGCCCGACCGGACAGGCATTCGTCGACGATCTGCGCGGGCGCATCGCCCCGAAGTCGATGGCCGTCTACCCCGTCAACTACCCCGCCAGCCAGGAATGGGAGACCGGCCTCGACGGTATTCGAGACGCCGGCAACCACGTCCAAGCCACGGCGGCAAGCTGCCCGAACACCAAAATGGTGCTCAGCGGCTACTCCCAGGGCGCGGCCGTGATGGGCTTCGTCACCTCCGCGGCGGTGCCCGACGGCGTCGACCCGGCGACCGTGCCGAAGCCGCTGTCGCCCGACGTCGCCAACCACGTCGCCGCCGTCGTGTTGTTCGGCATGCCGAACGTGCGGGCGATGAACTTCCTCGGCGAGCCGCCCGTCGTCATCGGCCCCACCTATGCGTCCAAGACCATCAAGGTCTGCGCCCCCGAAGACCCGGTGTGCTCGGACGGCATGAACTTCGCCGCCCACGACGTGTACGCAAACGACGGCAGCATCGTCGACCAGGGAGCGGCATTCGCCGCCGGCCGCATCAACGGAGCCTCCGGCGGGCCCGCGAGTGTGGTGGGCGCCCCGCGCAGCGGCTTCGGAGGCTAACGCCAGAGCGGACCATACAAAATAGTATGTTACGGTCGACGGCGTGTCCGACGGCCGTCCGCTGCACGGCATCACCGACGACTTCGTAGCGCGGCTGGCCGAGCGCGCCGACGAGGCCGAGCGGCTGCGCCGCCTGCCGGAGGCGACCGTCGCCGAGTTCAAGCGGACCGACCTGATCCGGCTGCTGCTCCCGGCCCGGTTCGGCGGCATGCAGGCGTCGTTTCCCGAACTGCTGGAACCGATTCGGCGGATGGCGCACGGCTGTGCGTCGAGCGCGTGGACCCTGGGTTTTTATGCGCTGCACAACTGGATGCTGTCGCTGTTCGACCCGCGGCTGCAGGAGGAGGTGTTCGCCTCGGGACCGGTCCTGGCGCCGGCTCCCCTGGCCCCGACCGGCCGCGGCACGACGGTCGACGGCGGGGTGCGCCTGACGGGCAGGTGGTCGTGGGCGACCGGTGCGATGGACGCGGATTGGGTGATCGTCGGCGCGCTGCTCGAGCGGCCGGACGGCGTCATCCCGGCGCTGGTGGTGATGCCCGCCGGCGAGGTCGAGGTCAACGACGTGTGGCACACCGCGGGCATGCGGGGCACCGGTTCCCACGACGTCGTCGCCACCGACGTCTTCGTGCCCGAGCATCGCATCGCCGCGGTGTCCGACGTCTACGGCGGCACGGCGCCGGGCGCGCGGTTTCACGGCGCGTCGACCTACCGCTGGCCGCTGGTTCCTGCCCTCGCGCTGACGGCGGCGATGCCGATCCTCGGGGCCGCCGAACGGGTGGCCGCGTCGTTCGCCGAACGGCTCGGGAGCCGGGTGCTGGCGTACAGCGCAGTGGCGCAAAAGGATCAGCCCGCCGCCCAGATCAGGGTCGCGGACGCCAACGTGCGGCTGCGCGCGCTGCGGGCGCTTGTTTTCGAAACCGCCGCGGAGATCGAGCGCATAGTCGAAAGCGGCGAACGGGTCCGACGATCGACGCGTGCCAACGCGCGGCTGGCCGCGGCCTACACCGTGCACGAATCCCGGTCCGTCGTCGCCGATCTCATGGAGGCCTCCGGCGCCAGCGCCCACTTCCTGGATAACCCGTTGCAGCGCGCCAAGCGCGACGTCGACATCGCGGCCGGCCATGTGGTCTTCGACTACGACGTCGGCCGAGAGTTGGCCGGCGCGTTGGCGATTGGCGCGCAGGTCTCGCCGATCGCTATGATCTAAGCGCCCTACGTCGGCTCGGCGAGCTTTCTCCGCGACTGCTGCAGCTGGGCGGCGTGCAGGATCAGTCCCGCGGTCAGGAACGCGGGCTTGTTCCGGTCGCCGGGTTCGATGGGCAGGTCCGCGGCGCGGCGCATCACCATCAGGGCGAGCCCGCTGTAGGTCCCGTACGGGACGATCAGCAGGTTGGCGCACGCGTCGGCGCCGTTGACCGTCATCACGTGCTGGCGCTTTTGTTCCCATCCCTGACAGTTGAAGTCGGGAGGCCGTTGCAGCGGCGGCCAGTTGACGTTGATCGAGACGATCTCGCCGAGCAACGGGGTCAGCACCGCGACGAGGTTGGGCAATTCGTTGGTGATGCGGTCCGCCCACGGCCACCATGCGCCGTCGATGTCGCGGCCCAGATCGGAGGCCACGGAAAGCCGGATGGGATTGGCCCGCCGTCGGGCCCTGATCGGATACGTCATCGCAGTGCCGCAACTGCTCGGTCTGGACGATCCACGGGATGTTCCTTCACGGTCGGCATCGACAGCCCCGCAGGCGCGGGGCGACGGAGGAATCACATTGCCCGTGGGTGTCATCCGCCCGGATGACGGTAGACCACCGCTGACAACGAAACGGCTCACCTTCGACGCTACGCCACTAGCGTGGGCGACCGTCGGCCGGATCGGCGAGCATGAGATCGAGGAACCGTTCGCGTTGCGCGACCGACTGCGCCTGCTCGGCCGAACCGGCGATGTGCAGCAGCCCGATTCCGGCCGCGAAGGTCAGCTCCGCGCGCAGCCTGGCGTCGTCGGGATTGAAGCCGTAGTCGGCGTAGGCCTTTGCCACCGAGTTCACCAGCCGCCGGTCGGCCGCGCGGATGTTGGCGGCCGCGACCGGGTCCGAGCGGGCCCATTCGCGCATCGCGCGTTCCAGCATCCAATGCTGCGGGCTGACCAATGCAATCATCATGCGGGACAGCCGTTCTCGCGGCGGCAGCGCATCGAGCTCGGCCAGCGATTGGCGGTCGATTTCCAGAAACGTGTTCCACGATTCGACTAGCGCGGCCCGGTAGCCGTCCATGTCCTCGAAGTGCCAGTAGAAGCTGCCGCGGGTGACGCCGAGCTGCTGGCAAAGCCGTTCGACCTTGAGCGCGCGCACCCCCTGCTCGGCGAGCAACGCGTAGCCGGCCTGCAGCCAGTCCTGGACCGACAGGCGGGTCGACGGGGGTTTCCGCGTTTTCCGCGCAGCCACACCGTGAAGGTTACGGGTGGGTTGGGCCGTCCGGGCCGTCTTGCTGCTCGGCGTCGGCCACGGTCAGCGGCAGCGCCAGCTCTTCCAGCGGGCGCCGCTCCGCCGCGACACCCAGCCACAGCTCGACCAGGCCGGCCGCCCCCATCACGATCGCCCCGATCAGGAAGGACCAGACCACCTGGCCGCGCTCTCCCGAGTTGATCAGCTGACCGAACAGCAACGGCCCGGTGATCCCGCCGATCGCCGTGCCGACCGCATAGAAGAACGCGATGGCCAGCGCCCGGGTTTCCATCGGGAAGATCTCGCTGACCGTCAGGTAGGCCGCGCTCGCGCCGGCCGATGCCAGGAAGAACGCGACGGCGAGCACCGCGATGAACGTCCAGGCGCCGCCGGTCTCGGTCACGAACAGCACCGCGAGGACGACGGCGACGGCCGCGGAGCCGACGTAGGACAGGGTGATCATCGTCTTGCGGCCGACGGTGTCGAACAGATGCCCGAGCAGCAGCGGGCCGAGGAAGTTGCTCAGCGCCCACAGGATGAAGAAGATCGGCACCGTCCCGGACGCGACGCCGTAGAAGCCGCTCAACAGCGTGCCCAGGTTGAAGGTCACGCCGTTATAGAGGAAGGCCTGCCCGATGAACAGGGCCAGGCCGAGGACCGCGCGGCGCGGGTAGAGCTTGAACGCCACCCGGGCGATCTCGACGAACGAAATCGTCTCGCGCTGGCGGACGGTTAGCGGTCGTCCTTGTGGCTCGGGCAGCGGTTCGCCGGTGTGTTCTCGGACTTCTTCTTCGATCTCGCCGACGACGCGTTCGGCCTCCTGCTCGCGGCCGTGGATGAACAGCCAGCGCGGGCTTTCCGGAACATTGCGCCGCACCAGCAGGACGAAGATGCCGAAGATGGCCCCGATGCCGAACGCGAGCCGCCACCCGATGTTGGCCGGGAAGTTCGACGTGTTCAGCAGGACCAGCGCGCCGGCCGCGCCCGCCGCCGAGCCCAGCCAGTAGGTGCCGTTGATGATCAGGTCGACGCGGCCGCGCACCCGGGCGGGGATCAGCTCGTCGATCGCCGAGTTGATGGCCGCGTATTCGCCGCCGATGCCGGCGCCGGTGAAGAAGCGCGCGACGAAGAAGTACCAGGGCGCGAAGGCGAACGCGGTCGCGACGGTGGCGGTCAGGTAGACGACGAGGGTCAGCACGAACAGGTTGCGCCGCCCGAAGCGGTCGGTCAGATGGCCGAAGAACAGCGCGCCCAGGCACGCGCCGGTGATGTAGATGGCGGCCGCCACGCCGATCTGTGCGGCGTCGAGCGCGATGCCGCTGCCCTTTTCGGTGAGGCGGGCCGACACGTTGCCGACCATCGTGACCTCGAGCCCGTCCAGGATCCACACGCCACCAAGGCCGACGACGACGCGCCAGTGAAACCGCGACCAGGGCAGCCGGTCCAGCCGCGCGGGCACCTGGGTGGTGATTGTTCCGGTCTGCACGCTCTCACTCATCGCTACCCCCATTACCCGCCGCGGCGTGATCGCAAGCCTGTGCTCGCGCGTCCTCAACCCTGGTGGATGGTATTGGAGTAGCCCGAGTCGGTGATCTTCGGCTTACCGGAGTGGTAGGTGACGTTGTTGTTGTAGCCGGAGACGTTGATGACGTCGGCGGCATCGACGGTGACCTTGTTGTCGTAGCTGGTGATGGTGAGGCTGGCGGCGTGGCCGGTGACGTTGACGACGAGCCCGTAGCTGGACAGCGTGAGCTTGCAGTTGTTGCAGGCGCGGTCGGTGACCGTGTTGCCGTACCCGGTCGCCTCGAGGGTGTCGACGTTGTCGACGGTGATGTTGTTGTTGTAGCCGCCCGCCGTCAGGCTGACGCAGTGACCGGTGACGGAATACGTGCTGCCGTAGCCGTAGAGCGTCAGGGTGCCGTCGTTGCAGGCGATCGTCTTGGTCTCCATGTTGCCGCCGACCCTGATCTCACCGCCCTTGGGCACCGCTGTGGGGCCGCTGCTGGGCGTCGGCCGAGGACCGGGTCCGGCAGTCGGCCGGTTGTTCGCGGCCAAACTTCCCACGATCGCCACTACGCCCGCGCCGATCGACACGAACAGCACCACCAGCATCAGGATGCGGAACGACGGGCCCGTGCGACGCGGCGGTGTGGGGCTCGGGTAGTAGTACGACGGATCAGGCGGCGGTGGGGCTGGGGCGCTCCCCGTATACGGCGCTTCCGGGACGGGCCGCGTCGTGTCGGCAAGCCCGCGTTCCAATTCGCGGATCCGCGTTTCGGGATCGTCGTCTTGCATTTGCCAAATGTGCCACACGCCTGGTCAGGGGGCTAGTGCCAATTCGCCGGGAACGGGGGCTCGGTCCGCTCGTCGCTCCGGGATTACGCGCGGACGTCGCGGTAATCGTTGTCGCGCAATGGATCTCGATGGTCTGGCCGACCAGGGCCGCCAATGGTCAGTGCCTGCTGAGCGCCTTGCGTCTGCTCGCGGTGGCCCTGGTGGAACGCTCTTTGTCCTTCTTCGCCGCCCGCCGAACATCGAACGTCAGGCCGACGGGTGCGAGCATGTTGACCAGGGCGTCAAGGCTGAACTTGCTGATCTTTCCGTTCAGGAGATCCGAAACTCGAGGCTGGGGCACGTGAAGTCGCGCTGCGGCTTCGGTCTGGGTCCAACCCTCTTCCCTGATTCGTTGCTCGATCGCGATCATGAGCAGACCACGCGCGGCGAGATTCGCTGCCTCCTCTGGGGTTTCAGCGAGATCGTAGAACACGCTGTCGGCCATCTCTTGCCTCTCGATAGCGCTTCTTGGCGAGGTCAATGTCGGTCTTCGGTGTTATGTGCCAGGCCCACTGCGGTCATCGGTTTTGTAGTCAATAGGCATCAGCCGCATCTGCACTCGAAGCAGCTGCTGGCCGAGCTCATCCCGGATGGCTGGGCATTGCTCGCGAATGCCATCGCGAGTTGTACCAAGCCATTCTTATATCAGAACCAATATAGATGCCGCTGAGCATCTGAACCACATAGGTAACACGAGTACCGTCAGCCGGCCCCAACTACCTTCTCATTTGCGCTATCACGGGCGCTAGCACAAATAAGACTCCCCTATTGGTCGGTCGCGTGGGCTTGCCCCCACTCACGACGAACCCTACTGATACACAGGGTGATTCGCGACGATGAGGCACCAATCGGCCCCGATTGCCCCCGAGACCCACGCAAGCGTCTGCCACCTGGGCAAATGACGCTTCAGGGCCCCCATCCGCCAGTTAAGTACAAAGCTTCTTGAGCAAACGCCTGCATACCGCGACGCCCTCGGCCGATACTGACCGCAGCAACGAACTGGGAGGGGTTCGATGAAGTCACTCGTCGGTGGGACGTTTGGCAAGTACCAGATCAGACGGCTGCTCGGCAAGGGCGGTATGGGTGAGGTGTATGAGGCCTACGACACGGACAAGGGTCGGATCGTCGCGCTGAAGCTACTCACGGATCAATACGCCCAGGACGAAACCTTTCGCGCTCGGTTCCTGCGCGAGTCGCGCGCCGCTGCGGTCCTGCAAGAACCGCACGTGATCCCGATCCACGACTGGGGCGAAATCGACCACATTCTCTATATCGACATGCGGCTCGTCCGCGGCGAGACACTGCATGACCTTCTCAAGAGAAGCGCCCTTGACCCGCAGCGCGCGGTGGACATCATCCGGCAGATTGCGGCGGCGTTGGATGCGGCCCACGCGCAAGGGCTGATCCATCGGGATGTGAAGCCGCAGAACATCATTGTCACGCCAGACGATTTCGCATACCTGGTGGACTTTGGCATTGCCGAGGCAAAGGGCGACACGCATCTGACGATGGCGGGTTATCAAGTTGGCAGCTTCGATTACATGGCCCCCGAGCGTTTCGGTGAAGCGGAGGCAACCCCGGCCGTCGACGTCTACTCGCTGGCCTGCGTGCTCTATGAAGCGCTGACGGGCGCCAAGCCGTTTCCGGTTCACAGCGCAGGGCAAGTCATCGGCTCGCACATATCATCGCCGCCTCCGCGGCCTAGTGCCGTGAATCCACGCGTTCCGCCGTCGTTTGACGATGTCATCGCGCGCGGTATGGCGAAGGACCCGGACGACCGCTACGGCAGTGCGGGTGCGTTGGGTCGCGCCGCAAAGCGCGCACTTTCGACAGACCGGCCGGCCCCGCCCTTGCCGGATACCATGCTTGCTCCGCAAAACGTAAGTGGGCCGCCGAGTTATCCGCCCTTCAATGCCCAATATCCCTATCCCACAACGAGTCCGATGGCCGCGGCGGGTTCCCGGGAAGGGACTTCAAGACAGCTAATGGCCGTGACCGCCATCGGGATCACAGTGGCGCTGGTGTTGGGTGGTGTGGTCATCGCTCTTCTCTTAAAAGGAAACTCGGACAGCTCGGAGCCGTCGACGTCGTCCCTCGTCCCCTACTCCAGCCCAGTAACCACCTATTACACAGAATCTTCTTCAGCGACACAGCCGATCCCAGCGCCAACCACGGCGACACCCGCACCCCAGGATCCGGTGCAGCAGCTGCGCCAGATCGCAAACGATGACACTCCTGTCGTGAGCGCCCAACTCGCGGACCGCTGGATTCCACAGCTCAGCTCCAAGCGTCCCGGCGTCGTCGACAACGGCGTCGTGTGGGACAACGCAATGACGTTGCGGGAGCATCTCCAGCTCAGGCAGCGCTACCCGGGCGTGAGGCTGCTTTGGTCAGGCGACTGGTCGACGTTCTCTGGAAAAGACTTCTGGGTAACCGTTGTCGGCATCACGTCTCGGGACTCCGCGGGCGCATTGGCGTGGTGCAGGAGCCAAGGATTTGATCGCGACCACTGCATCGCCAAGATCGTCAGCACCACGCATCCGATCGACGGAAGCACGGCCTACAACTGATTTGATGCCGGGCGTCATCAGCGCCTCCCCGCCCGCGGGTCCCACCTTGGCGAAAGGGGTTTTTGCACACGTTGGGGTCGCGGCCAACGGGACCGACAACATGAGCCACATCCGTACCGCGAGCCGGTCATAAGACGACCTTCACTTGTGCTGCTACCGGCGATATCACAGATGAAACTCGCCTGTTGGTCGGTCACCCGGCGGCTTTCGGTCGCTCATGGTCGGGTGTGAGGCCGAGTGGGAGTATTCTTTCGGATGTGTGCGACATTACGGCTTGCCCTAGTCGATTGCGTATGACACAATCGAGTTATAGATATCTCCTTCAAGTTCACGAACTCGGCCCGGCGCCACAAGATCGCCAAGGGCCGAGCTCGCGAAGCGATGTCCAATGCGGTGCTCGTCGAAATCCGTGTCTCGTGACGTGGGCCGATGGGCATCTTCGTCGGAACAGACAACCGCGGCCTGCCATTGGAGATCGGGGTTGTCGGCACTGACGACGACGAGGTCATCTGGCTCGTTTTGCATGTAATGCCTCGTGAATTCCGGGACAAGTAAGGAGCTGAGGAAATGCCTAGGCAGAAACCCCGTATCCACTTTGGTGATGTCGACCTGGACAACGAGGTCGTGATCGTCAACGGTGAGCGGTTCACCGAAGCAGATGCGCTCGCGGTGACTGAGGAACTCGCCGGTCGGGAGCGTTCCAACGCGAATTTGATTCCAGGCCGCAAATCGCTATCGGGCGGTAGTGAGCATTCGCCGATTGTGCAGACGCGGGTGCCGGTGGAGGTGCGTGAAAAGTTACGGGAGATCGCAGCGCAGCGTGGTGTGCGGACGTCGAAGTTGCTGCGTGAGGCGATTGACCAGTTCATTGCGCGGCACAGTGCCTAACACGCTTGGCTAAGCGAGGCATCGCTTTCGGACTCACGCCGTATCAGTTTCGTGAGGGCCGACGTGTCGAGATAAGTCATCAATAGCGCTCGGCGTCTCGGAGTTCGCGAAGCAGTTGGCCGGCCTCCTGGTCGGTGTTGACCGGTCCGGATGGGCGCGGCGCCGGTCCGCTGAGGGTGGCGGGATGAAGCCTTCCCGCGCTGATCATTTCGGCCAAAGGGTTGTCCCGGGCCGGGACCAGGCGAGCCACGACGGCTCCGCGTTCGGTGACGTCGATCTCCTCGCCGCGTTTGACCCGTGCGAGCACTCCGGCGGTGTTTTGGTTCAACTCACTCACCGGCACCTCGGGCATGCGAGCCAGCGTAGGACGAATTTGTAGTACCGAGCATCAGCGCTCTTGAATCCCCCTACCCTCGAGCGCGGATCGAGCACCCGCATGCCCAAATTCGTCACCTTTCCAAAGCAGCGGTTCCCGTAGGTCGAGTGCGAGCGCGTAGGAGAGGCAATCACCGAAGTTCAAACCGGCCGGGTGGCCGCTGCCTTTGCCAAAATCCGCATACGCCTCGCGGGCCAGGCGGGCCTGACGCTCGGTTACCGGCTCGATCACGAACTCCGCTTCCTCGATGAGTTCGTCCAGGGCTCTGCTGATGACCGGGTCCCGCTGGGCGTCGAGGACGATCCCGCATTCGAGATAGCCTGCCGCAGACAGTCTTCGGACGTCGGCGCTGGCGATGGCCCGGGCGTAGACCGCCGCGTCGTCCTCCTCGGTGAGTATCGCGATGATTGCCGAGGTGTCGGCGATCACGAGGGGAGCCCTCGCTCGTCATAGAGCAGAGCCGCGTGGTCCAGCCGCTTGGCGTCGGGGCTCATCCGGCTCGCCGTCTTGTGGCCGATGGCCAGGAGTCGGGCCGCGAGATCGTCCCGTTGCAGCCTGGCCAGACGCTCACTCACCGAGGTCGCCACAACCTGCGCCTGGGACTCACCGGTGATTTTCGCGATCTGCTTGACCGCTTCGTGGACCGCGGCATTCTTGATGTTCAAAGCCATGATGGTACCTTTCTACCCTTATGATGGTACCAGGCGCACAGCGGCCCGGCATGGTGTCGGACGTCCGTCAGCCCGCTCCGGCGTACGGTAGCGGTCGGTCATCACCGGTCCGGGGCTGACAGGTTGGGGCGCAAGGGAGGTCGGCCGTGATCGATATGGGACTGTCCGGCAAGCGCGCCGTCGTGTCGGGTGCGGGCTACATCCCGGAGCGCGCGGGCCATGGCTGGTTCACGTCGTTGGCCCTCGCCGAGGCGGGCGCCTCGGTGGCCTGTATCGATATCGACGAGCAGCGCGCGAATAGCATTGCCGGCGAGATCGCCAAAAGGGGCGGTCACGCCGTCCCGATCGTCGCCGACATGACCGACCCCGCACAGGTCGGTCGGGCGATCGACGAGGCCGTCGCAGCGCTGGGCGGCGTCGATGTCTGCGTCGACATCATCGGCGGTGCGACCTGGTCGAAGGTCGAGGACTTCACCACCCAATTGTGGGACGCGGCAATCCATTACAACCTGACCCAGGTGTTCTACATTTTCCAAGCCGCGGCAAAGCACATGATCGCCCAGCGCAGCGGCGGATCGTTGGTCGCGATCGCCTCGGTCGACGGCATCGCGGCGGCGACCTACCACGCCGCCTACGGCGCCGCCAAGGCCGGCGTCATTTCGCTCGTCAAGACCTTCGCAGACGAGCTGGGGCGCTACGGAATTCGCGCCAACGCGGTCGCGCCGGGCAACGTGGGCTCCGGCAACGAGGACCAGCCGCCAAACGAGTACGCCGTCAACGGAATTAACCCGCTCGCGGCGCCCCGCGCGCATGACGTCGCCAACGCCGCGTTGTTCCTGTCCTCTGAGCTGGCGGCCCGCATCACCGGTCAGACCCTCGTGGTCGACGGCGGCGCGACCATTCGGCAGCTGTGGGGTCTGCCGGAATCGATGATCCCGCCCAACCCGGACGAGGCGATGCCCGACTTCATGCGACCCGGGCCGTCGTCCGGCTAGCGCTGGTGCACCATCGGCAGGCCCGGCACCGAGCTTCTCCCCTTGAGCACGTACGGGGTCGCGATCGAGCCGATGTAGACATCGCGCATGTCCGGCCCGCCCCAGGCTATGCTGGTCGGCGCGCTCAACACGTCGGGGTCGTCGAGCACCACCGTCGCGCGGCCATCCGGGCTGATCGCGACAATCCTATTCGCCAAAACGAGTGTCACCCAAAGGTTTCCATCGGCATCGAACGCGCAGCCGTCGACCATCCCCCACCGGCGCCCCACCTGCGGGTCGGCCAGAAACCGGCCGCGGTCGGCGCCGAACTCGTCGGGACGCCGGCCGCCCAGCGGCGGACCGAATCGCTCTGGCGGCCCGAGTGTTTCGCCCCTGATCGGAAACCGCACTACGTCGGCGGCCACCGTGCGGACCACATACAGATAGCCCTCATCGCGATCCAGCGCCATGCAATTCGGAAAGCCCACCGCCTCGGCCACCACATGCACCGATTGGCGATCCGGTGCGACCCGGAAGATGAACCCATCGACGGTGCCGCGCGCGATGGTATCGACAAGATCATCCGCCGTCGTGCTCACCGAACACCACAGCGCCCCAACGGAATCCACCAGGACGAAGTTCAGCCATCGCAGCGGGCGCCCGTCGAGCTGTCCGCCCAGCACCGTCGCGATTGCGCCGGTCGCCGGGTCGAGATCCTGCAGGACGCCCAGGCCCCAGTTGGCGATCAGGAAGTGGCCGTCGCGGTCGAGCGCGATCCCGTTCGGCTCGCCGCCCGCCTGCCCGATACGCCGAACGGTGTTCTCGTCAACGAGTTCCGCGACCGCTGAGGCCTTGTCGGAGGCGAACACCCGTCCATCGCCGGCCACCGCAACGTGTTCCGGCCGCTCCACGCCGCGCCCGACGGGGTGCAAACCGGTCACCTCGATGGCGGTCCCGCCCGTTCCGCGCATCATCAGCGGTACTGCACGATGCGGAGGCCATCGATACGCCGGAAGGCCGGCGTGTTCGCGGTGACGATCGGGATGCCCAATCGAAGGCTTGTGCAACCGATCCGGAGGTCGTTGCTGCCGATCAGTTCGCCGCGGCGACGTAGCTCTCGGACCACTCTGGCGTCGACGAACGCGGTTTGGTCATCTATGGGAACGAGGGTGTGTCCTTCGCGCATGGCCTCGACGATCGGGTGCTGGGTTCGGTCGAACTCTTCAGCGAACTCGCCCGGTGCGATCGTCGAAAGGAACAGCTCCGCATCCGGCGAGCGTTTGAGGAATCGGTGCGCGGCGCCGTCGTCGTCACCCCCGGCACGTTCCCGCTGCGAATCGATGAGGAACGTGGTGTCGACGCTCAGCCGGAGCGCCACTGGTCCTCGGGCGGCGCGTCCGCGTGCTGCGCTTCGTCGAGGCGCTGCAGAACGGCGTCGCTCACCGTGGGCAATTCGGCGAGCGCATCCAGAAGCGCTGCCGCCGTCGGGGATTCGTTGCGCCAGTGCGCCCGCTTTATGACCTGAGAAAACGATTCGTTGGGTGAACGCCGAGCGGCACGTAGGCGCTCGTATGCCTCGAGATCGACCGATATCGTCTTCGTGGCCATAGGGCATGTATACATGCATGTATCTGTATATGCAGCCAGGCGGCGCAACGTGGAAGGGTTCTTGCCGCCCCTCATGAAATATTGGGGCGGTGATCCTGGCCGTCGATCTCGGCAAGACGTCCTGCCGGGCCGCGGCGGGCGGCCGGAGGGCGCAGGGGGCGGGCGCGTCGGGGCTCGCGACGCCCGGCGGCGTGCGGGCCGCGGAGGCGGCGATCCTGGCCGTCGCGCGCGAGCTCGGGCCGGTCGACGAGGTGATCGTGGGCGCCGCCGGGGCGCTGGCGGCGCCGGACGCGGCGCGCGCGCTGGGCGATGCGCTGCTGAAATCGCTACGGGTGCAGCGCGTCGCGGTCACCAGCGACGCCGTGATCGCGCATGCGGGCGCGCTGGACGGGAAGCCGGGCGTGGTGCTGATCGCAGGCACCGGCGTCGTGGCGCTCGCGATCGGCGCGGACGGCGCGCTGCGGACCGCCGACGGCTGGGGCCCGTGGCTTGGAGACGAGGGCGGCGGGGCGTGGATCGGGGCCGCCGGTCTGCGCGCGGCGCTGCGCGCCCACGACGGCCGCGGCCCAGCCACCGCACTGCTCGACGCCGCCCGCGCCCGCTTCGGCGCGCCGGAGACCTGGCCCGCACAGCTCACCGATGCCGCCGCGCTCGCGTCCTTCGCGCCCGACGTCCTGGCTGCGGAGGGCGACGCAGAGGCGATGGCGATCGTCAGCGCCGCCGCGGAGGCGCTCGCCGCGACCGCCCGTGCGGCCGGGGATGGCCCGGTGGCGATGATCGGGGGGCTGGCACGCGTCGAGGCACTGCGCGAGCGGCTCGACCTCGTCCCGGCCGTCGGCGACGCGCTCGACGGCGCGCTGCGCCTAACCGCGATTCACGAGCCGCATGTGATCCGCGTGCAGGTCCCCAAAACCCTTGTCCCGCAAGGGCTCGACGCACTCGCCACCGAGGACTCCCGACCAAACCTGGAGGACCTCGATGCCCGGCCCATCGGCGAGGTGGTCGCGCTGCTCGTCGCCGCCGAGGGCGAGGCGCACGCCGTGGTGGTGGCGGCGGTTCCGCGGATCGCGGCGGCGGCCGAGGCGATCGCCGCCCGGCTGCAAAGCGGTGGCCGGCTGATCTACGCCGGTGCCGGGACGCCCGGGCGGCTCGGCGTGCTCGACGCGGCCGAGTGCGGGCCGACGTTCGGCACCGATCTCGTGCGCGGCGTGATCGCCGGCGGGCCGGCGGCGCTGACCGACGCGATCGAGGGCGCCGAGGACGCGTTCGACCCCGCCGATCTCGCCGACGTGACCGCCGCCGACGCGCTCGTCGGGATCACGGCGTCGGGCCGCACGCCGTACGTGCTCGGGGCGCTCGAGCACGCGCGCGCGGCGGGCGCGCTGACCGTCGCGATCGTCAACAACCCGGGCAGCGAGGCGTCTGCCGACGTGGTGATCGAGCTGCTGACCGGGCCCGAGGTGCTGGCCGGCTCCACGCGGCTGACCGCGGGGACGGCCCAGAAGGTTGTGCTCAACGCGCTCTCGACGAGCGTGATGATTGCGCTCGGCAAGGCCTACGGGCCGTGGATGGTCGACGTGCGCGCGACCAGTGCCAAGCTGCGCCGGCGCGCGGTGCGGATCGTCCGCGACGCCGCCCGGGTCGACGAGGAGGCCGCGACCGCCGCGCTCGCCGCCGCGGGCGGTCACGCCAAGACCGCGATCGTCGCGCTGCTCGCGGGCGTCGACGCGGCCGAGGCCGCGGTCCGGCTCGACCGGGCGCGGGGACGCGTGCGGGACGCGCTCGGCGGGGCATGAGGATGCGTCGGGGCGGCGCATCATGGAAGGGTGCGGATCGGAATGGGGGTTTCCACCGCGCCCGACGCGCGGAAGGCCGCGGTGGAGGCGGCAACGCACGCGCGCGACGAGCTCGCGGGTGAGGCGCCGACGCTGGCTGTGTTATTCGGATCGCGTTCACACACCGAGAAGGCGGTGGACGTCCTCGACGCGGTGCAGCGGATGGTCGAGGCGCCCGCGCTGATCGGGTGCATCGCCCAGGGGATCGTCGCGGGCCGCCGCGAGATCGAGGACGGGCCCGCGGTGGCGGTGTGGCTGGCGTCGGGCCTGGACGCCGAGACGTTCCAGCTGGACTTCGTCCGCACCGGCTCGGGCGGCCTGATCACCGGTTACCAGTTCGACCGGACAGCGCGCGATCTGCACCTGCTGCTGCCCGACCCGTACAGCTTCCCGTCGAGCCTGCTCGTCGAGCACCTCAACACCGACCTGCCGGGAACGACGGTGGTGGGCGGCGTGGTCAGCGGCGGGCGGGGACCGGGCGAGACCCGGCTGTTCCGCGACCACGGCGTGCTCAGCTCCGGCCTCGTCGGGGTGCGCCTGCCCGGCGTGCGCGGCGTCCCGATCGTGTCGCAGGGCTGCCGGCCGATCGGCGAGCCGTACATCGTCACCGGCGCCGAAGACGGCACAGTGATCACCGAGCTGGGCGGCCGACCGCCGCTGCAGCGCCTGACTGAGATTGTCGAGGGGCTGTCGCGCGACGAGCAGGAACTGGTCAGCCGCGGCCTGCACGTTGGGATCGTCGTCGACGAGCACTTGGCGGCTCCGGGTCAGGGCGACTTCCTGATCCGCGGGCTGCTCGGCGCCGACCAAACGACCGGGGCGATCGAGATCGGCGAGGTTGTCGAGGTCGGGGCGACCGTGCAGTTCCAGGTCCGCGACGCCGCGGGCGCCGACAAGGATCTGCACCTGACCATCGAGCGGGCGGCAGCCGAGCTGCCGGGGCGTCCGGCGGGTGCGCTGTTGTTCACTTGCAACGGGCGCGGCCGGCGCATGTTCGGGGTCGTCGACCATGACGCGTCGACGATCGAGGACCTGCTTGGCGGGATTCCGCTCGCCGGCTTCTTCGCCGCAGGGGAGATTGGCCCAATTGCGGGCCGCAATGCGCTGCATGGGTTTACCGCGTCGATGGCGTTGTTCGTCGACGAGATGGGATGAGCCGCTAGCTGGGCGCTGGGCCTGCTGGCGTGTTGATCAGCATTGGTTCAATCCAGTATCGCGCACCAGCGTTACTCCAGGTCACATGCCGTGAATACATCCACCAACCCCCTTTCGGGATCTACATGGGACCGGACCTGATACCCGCACCTGACAGAGGCAGAACTGCCCCCAACCATCACTCCCCGCCCCCGACCGCCGGCCGCATCAGTAGCGCTGGTCCTCATCCGGAGGAGGAGTAGCCGGCCGAATGCGGCCGGCCTGCACACTGATGCTTTGCAAGCTCCAAGACGACGTCGCTGGCTGAAGCTTTACTGCTGTTGTATGGAAGCCGATGGCTGGCAGTAGCCGCCTGGTTATGGTGGAGCGGTGCGGGGGTTGCGCCGGTTGTTGGTGGACAAGGTAGCGATCGCTCAGCGGTGCACGGAGGTGCAGCGTTGAGCGCTAAGCCGATGTCTGACGCTGGCACTCCTTCGCGGAGGGCGACGCAGGCGAGGCGCCAATTTTCTGCTGAGGACTTGGCGGGCCTACCGCGGTCAGACCACCGGAAGCTGATCCAGTTGCTGCTAACAGAAGCCGGTAGCAGGGCGGTCGAGTTCCAAACGTCGGCCAACTACGACGAACTTATGGTCGAGTCGATGCCTCTGTGGCGCCACCGGACGGTGAGAGCGCGCATTGGGGCCGCGAGGGTCGACCAGCGTGCAATCGACCAACTGGCTGAAGCCACTGTTCAGGCTGCTGACGTCGAAGCCGTATTTTTTGCTCCGCATGGTGCCGAAAGTTCGCTCTCTGTCCCAAATGGGGTGACGTTGGTTCTTCCTGACGAGATCATCGCTCGACTTGAGCGATGCCCAATGATCGTGTGGAAAGATCACAAGCCCGCCCCCGCCTATGTGCGCGTTGCGGCGCAGCGGGAACTCGATCAGGTTGCATTCTTGCTGGATCCGGTCGGACTAAGGTGGCTCCCCTCCCTGAGCAGGAACGAGTATCCGCCCGACCTGGAAGGCCAATCTGCTTCTCCGGACACTCTTTTCGAGAGAATGACTTTCCGGCTGTTCACCAGCTGCCTTCGGTTCGGAGGCCAGCGCCATGGCGAGGCAGACCGAGGTAAACGATTGCCCGATGCAATTCTGAAGGCGCCGGGCGACGACCACTACTCGATATTGTTGGATTGCAAAGCAAGTGCCGAAGGCTATGTGATGGACTCCGACCACTACCTGCGCTTCGCCAAGTACATCGACACTCTGGGGACCGGCCTTGACGCAGAGGGGTATCCCATCCGATACATCCTGGTCGTTTCATCTGCTTTTGGAGGGCGAGAAGGTGACGGGCATCCCTATCATGCCCGCGCGAGTGCCCTCAAAGACGACAAGCAGGTGTCCCTCGTGTACCTGACTGCCGACACATTGGCTCGGATTGCCACGCAACTTGAGCTACGTGAGTTCTCACCGGGTGATCGTGAAGCACTGAACTGGAACGGTCTCCTCGCAAAAGGACTCGTAGAGCCATCCGATGTCGGCACAGAACTTGGCCTATAAGTGGGAACTTCAACTTCTTTCCGCTCCCCACCTATAACGCGTTGGCGCGCATTCACCACTGCACTCACGTCGGGTGCGTCCATCGAGCGTGTCCGTTCGGAACTGTTCAACGCAGGGAATGAATGGGAGAGCGCTCTTGCTAGCGATGCTGTCGCGGAATACGCGGCTTTGCTCCTTGACCTGTATGACTCCCTGCCAGATCAGCTTCGATCCGGAGAGCGCCCTGAAGGCGTCTTGCAGGCCGTCGCCACGGCTGCGAAAACAGACAGACAGGTTGAAACTGGTAGCGCTGCAGAGGCTATCGCGGAAAGGGCATTCGTCAGGCTGCTGATGCGAACCTCTGGCGGCGGGGACTCCCTGAGCCGACTGACATCCAGCGACGCGGCACAGCAGTTCGTCGCTCAACGCGGAACACCTAATCGCTTCGTATCCGAGTATCTCGCCGAATTGCTAGGTCAGTACGCACGACACGCGACCGCAAGAGAAGCTGGGCGAATCACCGAAGCCGTCCCCGGAGCGAAGATCAGTGACACCCGGCGGCTAACTCGAGAGATCGCGAAGGCCGCCGCAGAGGTGGGGTCCCAAGTCGAAGTGGGCAGCACCACTGGGCCTGCGATTCGCAACAATTGGGCTTCGTTCGTTGCGGAAGCGTTCGCGAAGGGCCGTCGGCTGCCGGACGTCGACCAATGAGGAAGTTCGCGGTTGTGGTCAATGACTGTGCCGCTCCGCCAGTTCCGGGAATTCTCGCCATCCGAAGTCGCAACACCGACCACGGTGATCGAAACTTCAACCTCAATTTCGACGAATTAGTCGAGGGATTGCCGGATCGACTCAGCGACCTTCATATGGATTGGATGGAGATACTGGGGTTCCTCTTCGCGGCAGATCTCGTCTGCGAGCGAGGTGCGGGCGACGTCCAGTGGGCCCGCGAGATCGAACTTTGGATCCCGGTCCGCGATCCGGAATTCTGGGAACCTCGGCGCCCCTTAATAGAGCGCATCTGGAGTGAACTAACCAACGATGGTTTGAGAATGCACTTTGAGCAGGAGGACGATCCGGCGCCGCCACCCCGTCAAAGCCGTAAGCCGCACCCGGCGCACGATTGCGTAGCGCTTCTCTCGGGAGGTCAAGATTCCTACGTTGGTGCAGTTGAGTTAATCGCGCAAGGCCGTCGGCCATTGCTTGTTTCACACAGCGCAAGCGGCGTAGTGAACGGTGCGCAAAATGCCGTGGAATCACACTTGCGGGAACTCGATTCGTCGGTTATCCGACTGAAACTGAGCGCGGGTAAAGCGCGTGGGGCCCAAGCCGCCGGTGAAGAACCATCACAACGGAGTCGAACATTCTTGTTCGTTGGGGCAGCCGCACTCGTCGCGGCGCTCGGTGGCTCTAAAGAGGTCTTCCTCAATGAAAACGGGATCATGGCACTACATATCCCGATGACTGCCGCGCGTATAGGATCACTCTCAACCCATACGGCTTCACCTCCGATTCTCGACCGGATGGCAAGTTTGGCGAATGATGTTTTCGAGAATCCGGTGACTGTCGAGAACCGCCTGGTGCGGCTGACGAAGCCAGACGTTGTTGGTCGAGCTGTCGACCTCGGGTTCGCAGACCACATGATCGACACGGTGTCGTGCTGGCAAATCGGGCGGACTTCGCGACACTGCGGGATCTGCTCCCCATGCATCATGCGGCGAATCTCCAATGAGTTCAACGACGTTGCGGACATCGCTTATGACGTCGACATTTTCGACGATTCGGCTGCATTAGACGATCCCAAGGCGCGTGACAACCTCACGCACTTCGTCTCTTTAGTTGAAGATCTTCGTGAGCTGCCAGATGTCGAGCTCGAATACGAGTACCCAGAGCTCTTGGGGGCAGCACCAGCAATGACACTCAGCGAAGCAATTGCGTTGCACCGCTGTTGGGCAGACCAAGCAGCAAGCGTGCTCTACTCCCATCCGGTCCCAGCAGGCCTCAGATGACGCGAATCTCTTTCGGGGACTATCGATCTGGAGTTCAGGATACCAGCTTCCGGGTTAGACCGGGTAGCGCCGGCCAAGGTTTCCCTACACCTACCTCCATTCAGTGGGCGACGATCACGCGACATCATCAAGAAAGCCCCGAGGTGGCGCGCGACTACATGGTCAATAGCTTTCGCCGCAGTAGTTACTGGGGGGCCGGTGGAACGCCGCAGAGCCGAGGATGGGCCGAATCTACTCTGCGTTCGTATGATGCCTACGCATTTATTACGAGAGACGACACGCGGCCGGTCGTCGCGACTGGCGTCAGGAACGAATTACAACTTCCTCCACATGCTTTGAGTGTGCGGATCGATGTGATCCTGCTGGATCCACGGGGTTATGTGCCCCGGATACTTCTCTGGGATACAAACGAGCTCACCGAAGAGCGTGCGCTGCTCTACGCAGCGCCGATTCTCTTAGCTGCTGAGGAAGAACTCGGTCGAGGGCGCGTCACCGAGGTTGAAGTGGTTCATACTCGCACTGCTGCCCTACTCTTAGTCTCAGCAGCGGAAGCCCGTGCGGCGTCGGGCGACATGGCCGTGACTGTCAGCCGAATCTTGTCGGGGGCCTGAGCCGGATAAGCGCATCGGTAGGAGAGTGGGATCGCGAGTGCGCGCAGCAAGAAATCTTCGGTTTCGTTCGGGGGATATAGCCAGCTGGTGGGGAGTGTGGCCAGAATGGCTGGTCGCGCGGGACACCAACCCCCTAACCCGACGTGTGAGTACGCTGCGTGCCGCGCCCCGGCCGCAACTTTCAACCGCCAGCGTTACGCAATGCTCTGTGAGCACTGACTGCGAGTAAGTATCGTGGGGTTCTCGACGACGGGAGACGGGGTGGTTCATAAGAAGGCGCTGAGCGAATCCGATATCTGTGATCGCTACATCACTCCCGCACTCATCAGGGCAGGGTGGGCGTCAAACCGTTGGCGGCGCGAGTTCGGATTCACCGACGGCAAGATCATCGTGAGGGGAAAACTCGTTGCACGAGGCAAGCGAAAGCGCCTTGACTACTTCCTCTTCCATACGCCGGACCTACCGATCGCGCTCATTGAGGCTAAGGACAATAACCACGCGGTCGGCGCCGGAATGCAGCAGGCGCTCGCGTACGCAGAGAAGCTGGACGTTCCGTTCGTGTTTAGCTCGAATGGTGATGGGTTTCTCTTTCACGACCGGACCAACACGTTCAATGAAATTGAGCGAGCGCTAAGTCTGGATGAATTCCCGTCCCCAGATGAGCTTTGGGTGCATTACCGGAAGTGGCGCGATCTTGATGTCTCTGCCGACGAGCTGGTGACGAGCCCGAACTACGCCGAGGTCGGCGGAAAGGAGGCTCGCTATTACCAGCAACTAGCCATCAACCGGACAATCGAGGGTGTTGCCCGAGGCCAGAAGCGGCTACTGCTCGTGATGGCCACCGGCACGGGTAAGACATACACCGCTTTCAACATCATCTGGCGCCTCTGGAAGACCAAGAACGTTAAGCGTGTGCTGTTCCTGGCGGACCGAAACGTCCTGGTCGATCAGGCAATTCAGAATGACTTTCGCCCGTTCGGCGGCGTGATGAAGAAGCTCAACAGGGGTCTGGTCGACGAGAAGAACAGAGTCGATACTAGCTACGAAATCTATCTCGGCCTATATCAGGCGATCATGGGAACTGAGGACAAAGAACCCGTTTACGACAAGTTCCCGCGCGATTTTTTCGACATGGTAGTGGTCGATGAATGTCACCGCGGTTCGGCAGCGGACGACGCGGCGTGGCGAGAGGTACTGGACTATTTCGACTCGGCAATTCAGCTTGGGATGACCGCCACGCCGAAGGAGACGAAGTATGTCTCGAACATTCACTACTTCGGCGAGCCCGTATACACATACTCACTTAAAGAGGGAATTGAGGATGGGTTTCTCGCTCCCTATAAAGTCGTGCGCATAGATCTGGACAACGATCTCTTGGGTTGGCGGCCCGAAGCAGGCCAGCTTGATGACACCGGGGAACTAATCGAAGACCGTATCTACAACTTGATGGACTTCGATCGCGACATCGTGTTTCCGGAGCGGGATAAGGTTGTTGCACAACGGATTAGCTCATTCCTGCACGGCACCAACCCCATGGACAAGACCATCTTATTCTGCCAAAGCATCGACCACGCTGAGCGTATGCGACAGGCCTTAGTGAATGTGCCCGAGAACGCGCCACTGGTGCAGGCCGACCGTCGCTACGTAATGCGTATCACTGGCGACAACGACGAGGGCAAAGCCCAGCTCGACAACTTCATCGACCCAAAACGCCCGTACCCGGTAATCGCCACCACATCAAAGCTGCTGTCTACCGGCGTCGACGCTCAGACTTGCCACGTCATCGTCCTCGACCAGCGGATCCAGTCGCTGACAGAGTTCAAGCAGATCATCGGCCGTGGCACGCGCATACGGACCGACTACGGCAAGTACTTCTTCACCATCATCGACTTCCGAAAGGCCACAGAGCTGTTCGCCGATCCGGAGTGGGATGGCCCGCCGATCCAGATATATGTGCCCGAAGGCGACGAGGATGTCACGCCGCCGGCGCCTACGCCCACCGACGAGCCGATCAATGAGGAGGTTGAGGAGATCCTCGATGATCCCGACCACGTATTTGATGAGGCCGAGGCAGACGTCGAAGACGCTCACATATACGTCGTGAGTGGCGTGAGGTTCACGGTGGTCGCCGAGCGTGTGCAGTATTACGACCGCGACGGCAAACTCATCACCGAATCACTTAGGGACTACACGCGCCGCACCGTGCACGAAGAGTTCGCGACCCTGGACGATTTCCTCCAGCGATGGAAGTCGGCGGATCGAAAACAGGCCATCGTCGACGAGTTATTGGACCGGGGTGTGCTTCTGGGCGCACTGGAGGACGCTGTCGGCGCTGATCTCGACCCATTCGACCTAATCTGTCACGTCGCGTTCGACCAGCCCGCCCTCACCCGCCGAGAGCGAGCTGACAACGTCCGAAAGCGCAATGTGTTCAATGAGTACGGCGACCAGGCACGCGAGGTCCTCACGGCGCTGCTTGATAAGTACGAAGATCAAGGGCTCGACTCGCTTGGTGAAATCGAGATATTGAAGCTCGACCCGTTCCCCCAACTCGGCACGCCCGTTGAGCTCATTCGAAGATTCGGGGGGAAAGAACAGTACCTTCATGCGGTGCGGCAGATCGACGCCGCACTTTACGAACCCGCCGATGACCCGGAGAATGCCGCGTGACTCTCTCGACGACCGTCAAGTCCATCCAAGACATCATGCGCAAGGACGCCGGGGTTGACGGCGACGCACAGCGCATCGGCCAGCTCGGCTGGATGCTCTTCTTCAAAATATTCAGCGACCTCGAGATCGAGACTGAGCTCGAGGACGACGGTTATGTCTCACCCGTACCACCACATCTACGATGGGACGCTTGGGCCAACGAAGACTTAGTGGGCACCGATGCCCCCACCGGTGATGACCTACTCGACCTAGTTGACAACGACCTTTTCCCGACCTTCAAGGACCTCAGCCTTTCCGAATTCAGCGGCAAGGCACGCCAACGCGCAGAACTGCTGCGTAGTGTCTTCGAGGACGCCTACAACTACATGAAGTCCGGCACGTTGATGCGCCAAGTGATCAACCGGATCGGCCGCGATATCGACTTCAACCAGTCGAAAACACGCCACCTGTTCGGCGACATCTACGAGCAGATCCTTCGCGATCTGCAAAGCGCGGGAAACGCAGGTGAGTTTTACACGCCGCGGGCGGCGACCCAGTTCGCGGTCGACATGGTGGCTCCACGACTCGGTGAGACAGTACTCGACCCGGCGTGCGGTACAGGCGGCTTCCTCACTGCCGCATTCGAGCGCGTGCGTTCGGAGGCCAACACGCCCACGAAGCTCTCTCAGCTGAAGGACAGCATCCAGGGCGTCGAGAAAAAAGCCCTTCCCCACCTACTGTGCGTTACCAACCTCATGCTTCACGGCGTCGAGGCTCCCAAGATCCGTCACGGCAACACCCTCGCCCGCCCTCTGCGGGATTACGGCCCAAAGGACCAGGTGGACATAATCGTCACCAATCCGCCCTTCGGGGGAATGGAGGAGGACGGAATTGAGAACAACTTCCCAACCGAATTCCGCACCCGAGAGACAGCCGATCTATTCCTCGTGCTAGTCGTGGAGCTGCTTAAGGACGGTGGCCGGGCAGCCATCGTCCTCCCGGATGGCACCCTGTTCGGTGAGGGAATCAAGACCCGCATCAAGCGCAAGCTGCTAGAGGAGTGCAATCTCCACACGGTAGTCCGGCTCCCCAAGAGCGTCTTCGCCCCATACACATCCATCAAGACAAACATCCTGTTTTTCACGAAGGGGCAACCAACGACTGAGATCTGGTACTACGAGCACCAGTACCCGGTTGGCTATAAGAACTACTCGAAGACGAAGCCGATTCGGATCGAGGAGTTCGAAGCCGAAAAGGCTTGGTGGAATAACCGCGTCGAGTCTGCGGTGTCGTGGAAGGTCTCGATCGATGACATTAAGGGAGACTGGAACCTCGACATCGCCAACCCAAACAAGGTTGACCCCGAGCATCGAAACCCCGACGAGCTGCTCAAAGAGTACGAGGCCCTGCTGACTGAGATCGAAACCACCCGGTCGAGCCTCCGAGACTCGCTGGTCGCCGCGATCGAAGATGGGCTCATGTGAACCGCGAGACCTTCCTCAACTCCTTCGGCCACATCGCCGATGCACCTGGCGGTATCGACACCCTCCGACGACTGATCCTCAGCCTCGCGGTGCGTGGGAAGCTCGCCCCACAAGACCCCGCCGATGAGCCCGCGTCGGAATTGTTGAAGCGGATCGCCGCCGAGCGCGACCACCTCGCGAAGGCTGGCGCAATTCGCAAGCCGAAAACCCTGCCACCAGTTCTTGAGCCTGACGTTCCGTACACAGCGCCTCCTGCCTGGCAGTGGACGAGGATCGGCACCATATTCAGCATGCAGGCTGGATCAGGCATTCCAGTCGGGACGATCCGCGATTCCGGAAATTACCCGTGTTACGGAGGAAACGGAATCCGTGGATATGTCGAGTTCTTCAATCGCGATGGAAACTATCCGATAATCGGCAGGCAAGGTGCGCTCTGCGGCAACATCAATATTGCCCAGGGAAAGTTCTACGCCACTGAACACGCAGTTGTCGTCGGTTGTTTCGCAGGTACATCGGTTTCGTGGGCAGCCCAAACCCTAGAAGCGCTGAATCTGAACCAATACGCGACGGCTACAGCGCAGCCTGGGCTGTCGGTTGAGCGCATCTCCGGGGTGCTAGTCCCGGTTCCCCCCGTCGAGGAGCAGCACCGCATTGTCG
This sequence comes from Mycobacterium sp. NGS26, assembly GCF_059813025.1. Classification (NCBI taxonomy): domain Bacteria; kingdom Bacillati; phylum Actinomycetota; class Actinomycetes; order Mycobacteriales; family Mycobacteriaceae; genus Mycobacterium; species Mycobacterium sp. NGS26. Next base: position 532,918 of record NZ_JCALDU010000003.1, on the reverse strand, counting down.
AGCGAGTCAACGAACTCATTGGGTTGTGCGATGAGTTGGAGGCGCAGCAAGCAGCACAGGCAGAGGCGCGCACCACGTTGACGTCTGCTGCTCTGCATCGACTGTCTCATGCCGACCTCGTGCCCGCACTTCGCGAGGCGCTTGCCGCCTTTGCCGACAACATCGGCATTCACCTTGCGCCGGGTGAGGGCGACCTCGCGGCCGTAAAGGAGCTGCGCCAGACGCTACTCGACCTGGCAATTCGAGGGCGGCTGACGCATCAGGACCCGCACGACACGCCCGCGGCTGAGTTGCTTGAGCAGATCTCCGCTGAGCGCGAGCGAATGGTCGAGGCCAAAGAGATTCGGAAGCCAAAAACGCAGGCTGGTGTTGCGGTTGGCGAGCAGGATTTCCGGTCGCCAGCTGGTTGGGTGTGGGCGCCGCTGGGCCAACTCGTGCTCTTCAGTGATTCGGGATGGAGTCCCGCCTGCCTTCCCGCAAGGCGTACCGACGACTCGCAGTGGGGCGTCCTCAAGGTCAGCGCTGTTTCCTGGGGTGACTTCAGGGCCGCCGAGCACAAACTGCTGACACCGGGTTTGGCTCCTCGTCCGCAGATAGAAGTCCAGGACGGTGACTTTCTCATGTCGCGAGCAAACACGTCTGAGCTCGTCGGGCGAAGCGTGGTGGTGACGGACCCGCCTCCTCGGTTGATGCTCTCGGACAAGCATGTTCGCCTCCGTTTTCTTGATCGAATTACCGCAGCGTATGTCAACCTGGTGAACGGAAGCTCGCGTGCCCGCGCGTACTACGCATCTGTTGGAACGGGTACGAGTGACTCGATGAGAAACATCAGTCGCGAGCAAATCCTTGCATTGCCGATCCCAGTTCCGCCGATCGCTGAACAGAAGCGGATTGTGAGCGTGGTCAACGTGTTGCGTTCACACTGCGACGAACTGGAGCAGCAACTCCTAGACGCGCAGTCCCTCCGCCGAGGCTTGAGTGACTCGGTTGCCGCTCACGTGGTCGCGGTTGGTGGCTAACGGGGTCGTCGTCAAACGGCGCACCGAGAAGCGCCGGCTGCGAATCGATGTGATTTCCTCACTCGGGCGTCTTCGGCCACCGACCGGACCCCGTGGACCAGTTCACGGAGTCCGGTCAGGTGGCCTTGGAGGCAACGCCGCAAGCCACCCATCCGAAAGCAACTCCAACAGCTGCCCATCCGGATCCCGGACCATCGCCATCCCCTCGCCCACCGACCCGTCAACCACCGCTCCCCCGAAGTCCGCCACCCGGGCCAACACGCCGGAAAGATCGGACACCGAAAACGAGATGTGCGTCAGCCCGACCTGGTCCATCACCCGCTCGGCCCCGGCGTGAACTCGGCGCTTCGAGTAATCGATCAGTTCGAGCACCAAGCCGTCCCGTACCAGATAAGTCGCGTGGGTTCCGAGCGGCTCGGGCAAACCCACCAGCTGGGCGGTGCGGTCGTCGGGCGGTTCGATCTCCCACCAGAACTGGAAGCCGAGCAGACCCTCGTAGAAGCGGCGCGACCTCTCGCGGTCGGCCACGCATAGCCCGACGTGGTTGAAAGTCGTTCGGCGCCTACCCATGACGGCCTTTCTCGACAGAGCCCGCGGCGTAATAATGCAAAGATAATATAGAAAGCCGAGCTGCCCCGCGGTGGAGGACTTCTCAGATGACAACCCGCCCCGAGGTCGACCCAAAAACAGTCGTCGACTTCGACCACCACTCCGACGAGTTCAACCTCAACCAGCAGCAGATCAACGCCGACCTCAGGCAAAAATGCCCTGTCGCCTGGAACCACAACTACGACGGGTTCTGGTATCTCAGCAGCTACAACGCGGTCAGCCGTACGGCGCGCGACGACGCCACCTTCTCCCACCGATACGACCCCAACGCCGAGGACGGCGTCGACTACCAGGGCGAGATGGGTGTCCCGCGGCCGGACGGTCAGCCGGCCCTGGGCATCGGCGAGGTCGACGGTGACTACCACCTGGCCCTGCGGCACGCGCTGGCGCCGTTCTTCTCCCCCGGCGCCGTGGAAAAGCTAAAGCCGTTCATGGAGCAATCGGCGCACCGGTTCCTCGACCAAAAGATCACCGACGGGCAGATGGATCTCGTGCTCGACTACGCCAGCCCGGTCCCGGCCATCCTCACCATGAAGCTGATGGGCCTGCCCTACGACAACTGGCACCTCTACGCCAACCTCTTCCACTCCGTCATGGCCGTCCCCCAAGACAGCCCGGAGTACCTAGAAGCCATCGCCAAAGTCCCCGCCATGATGCAGGGCGTGCTCGATTACGCGGCGGCGCGAAGAGCCAACCCAACAGACGACCTCACCAGCTTCCTCATCCAGTTCGAGTTCGACGGCCGGCGCCTCACCGACGAACACCTGCTCAACATCATCTGGAACCTCGTCGGCGGCGGCGTCGACACCACCACCTCCCAGACCGCGCTCACGCTCAAACACCTGGGCACCCACCCGGCCTTGAGGCGACAACTCATCGACCACCCGGAGCTCTACCGCACCGCCACCGACGAATTCCTGCGCTACTTCTCGGTCAACAAGTCACTGAGCCGCACCGTGACAAGAGACGTCGAGCTCAACGGCCAGCGCCTCCGCAAGAACGACCGCGTCATCATCAGCTGGCTCTCCGCCAACCACGACGAGCAGGAATTTGACCGGCCCGACGAAGTCATCCTGGATCGAATGCCCAACCGCCACCTGGCCTTTGGGCTCGGGCCGCACCGCTGCATCGGTTCGCACCTGGCCCGCCTGATGTCCGAGGTGATGGTAAGGGCGGTCCTCGACCGCATGCCCGACTACCGGGTCGACCTCGACAACGTCGACGAATACACCAGCAACCCCAGCATGACCGGGCTGGGCAAGCTGCCGGTCACCTTCACGCCGGGAACAAGCCGCGGCACGTCGCGCCCGTGGTAATCGCCAGTCGCGCCTGAAACCGTCGTTCAAAGCGTAGCTTAAATCTGTCTACCGAGTAGACTACGGTTGTGTCTACTTCCACGACTACAATCAGGGTTCCCGTCGCGACCCGCGACCGTTTAGCCGCACAGGCGCGCGAACGAGGTATCTCCCTCGCCGCGCTGCTCGCGGAGCTCGCCACCCGCACCGAGCGCGAGGCGATGTTCCGCGCCGAACGCGATGCGACTCGTGCCGACGCCACCACGGAAGCCGCGCGCGACGAGGACCGCGACTGGGACGACACCACCGGCGACGGCCTTGCCTGAGCCGCGCCGCGGTGAACTCTGGTTGGTCGCTCTCGGCGCCGCGCGCACCGGCGAGCCCGGCAAACACCGCCCCGCCGTCGTGGTCTCTGCCGATGAGCTACTCACCGGCGTCGAGGATGAACTCGTTGTCGTGGTGCCGGTATCGAGCTCGCGCGCCAGCTCGCCCTTGCGGCCGGACGTCTCGCCCGGCGAAGGCGTGGACATTGCAAGCGTCGCCGTCTGCCGCGGAATCCGCGCCGTCGCCCGGACTCGCTTACTCGAACGATTGGGCACCGTCGCACCTGACACGCTGCACAAGATCGAGCGCGCCCTTGCCGTGGTACTGGGGATCGACGCCTGATGCTTTACGTGGGCCCCTGACCTATTCTGATGTGCTCACTAACGCGCAAATGTGTTGGAGCGACCGCAGGCTCGCTTGCAATCGGGCCAACGCACAATCGGCGTCTACGGGGTCGTCCCGCAGAACTAGTCGGTGTTACACCAGGACAATTGGTGTTACACTTTGGAGATGCCGACCCACCACCGGCGCCACGCCATCACGGAAACCGACGACATCAGCAACGCGCTGGAGATCGCCCGCCGCAGGTGGCCCGAGCTCGCCCACAAGCCGGGCGCTCTGTTGCGTCAACTCATCCTCGTGGGCCGGAACGCCCTCGCGCACGATCACGCTGCAGCCGCTCGCAAACGCCAGCAAGCAGTCGAAAGGACCAGTGGCGCATTGGCCGGTGTCTTCGGACCTGACTATCTCAAGGAGCTCCGCGAGGACTGGCCCGAGTGATCATCCTGGACGCTAGCGTCTTGATTGGGCATTTCGAGTCTGCCGACGCTCACCACACCGACGCGACCACTCTGCTCACCGAGCACGCGTCAGAATCGTTCGCCGCCAGCGTTATCACCCTCGCCGAGGTGTACGTCGGCGCCGCCCGGGCCGGGCAAGCCGACCGGCTTCACCGGCTGCTGGCACAGTTGCAGATCGAGAGCCTAGACCTTCCGGCCGGCGCGGCTCGCCGCCTCGGTGAGCTGCGCGCTACGACCATGCTGAAGATGCCGGACTGCTGCGTGCTCTACAGCGCGGAGCAGCATAATGCCGTAATCGCCACGTTCGACGACAAGCTTGCCGCTCGGGCAGCCGACCTCGGGTTGCCTGTCGCGACACGGCAACGGTAGCCAGGTTTCTGCTCGACTCGTGGTGGAATCCGGCGACCGAGGCCCAGTTGTATGCATGCGACAAACATGCGAGCTATGCTAGGCGCATGTCTTCAATGGTCCAGATCCGAAATGTGCCGGATGAACTTGTCCGCGAACTGAAGATCCGGGCAGCGGCGCACCGGATGAGCCTCAGCGATTTCCTGCTTGCCCGCCTGAGTGAAATCGCTGAAGAACCCACCCTTGATGACCTCCTCGATCGCCTCGCGGCGTTGCCGCGGCGAGATCTCGGCGTCAGCGCGGCTGAACTGGTAGAAGAAGCTCGGTCCGAGTGATCGTGTTGGATGCCTCAGCGGCTGTAGAACTCGTTCTCGCGACGCGGCCGGGCGCGACGGTGGCTGAACGCCTGCAGGGCGAGACGGTGCATGCGCCCGCCCATTTCGACGTCGAGGTCGTCGGGGCGATACGGCGAGCGGTTGTGCGCCGGCTGATCAGCGATCACGAAGGACTCGTCGCTGTCGCCGACTTTCGAAGCATTCCGGTTCGGCGTTGGCCTATAAAGCCATTGGTCGCACGTGCCTACCAACTGCGGAGCACTCATACCGTTGCCGACGGCGTGTACCTCGCCCTCGCCGAGGGGCTCGCGGCGAGGCTTATCACCTGCGACGGGAGACTGGCTCAATCCCACGCTCATAATGCCGACATCGAGCTCGTCGCTTGATCGGGATCAGGCTGGCATGTCAAACACAAGCAGACTCAACGACTCTGGCGTGAGCAGGGCGTCCGGATAGTCTTGTGCCACCCTTATTGCGCCCCTGGTGATCACGACGCCGTCGCGTACTGCAGCACCGGCTCCGACGAGTCGACGTGGCCGTTGCTGATGATCCTGAGCCGGTTCGGGCGCACCTCGTACAGCGTGCCGTCGACGGGATTGGTGACGTCGAACCCGTCGCCAACGCGCTCGGCGTTGGACAGCTCGATGTTGGCGCCATCGCGGATCCGCTCGCCCCGGTAGTAGTAACTGCCGCTGAGGTTTTGACACACCACCGCGAGCGACTTGGCGGTCCGCACCACGGCCGCCGGCGGATTGCCCGGGTCGCAGCGCGCCGTCTCGCCGACGAACCCCAACCCGTCGGCGCCCTTCACGGGAGCAGACAACGACGGCGTCTTCGGGGCTGGCGTCGTCGAAGGCGCCGGAGGCGCGGCCGTCGCCGTGCGCGGCGGCGGGGGCGAGCCGTTGCGGTGGTTGCCGCCAAAGACCGATGCCACCGCCAACACCAGCCCGACGATCAGCGCCACCACCGCCGCCGCGGTCAGCACCAGCGGCGCGCGGCCGATCGCCAACAGGCGGGCCGGGCGCTCGGGCGGCGCATCCGGGGCCGGATACGGGCTGCAGCCAGTGTCGTCCGGGTTCGGATAGACCGTCGTAAACGGCCGCGTGCGCGGCGGCAGTCCTCCGCCGGCCCCCACCGCAACCGGCTCGTAGGCCGAGGACACCGCCTCGCTGGCCGCGCGGGCGAGCTCCCCCGCGGAGGCGAACCGCGCCGAACGCTGCTTGGCCATGCCTTGGGCGACGACGTCGTCGAGGGCCCGGCCGACACCACGGCGCATGATGCTGGGCCGCGGCGCCGGGGACAACAGGTGCGCGCGCTTGAGCTCCTGCGGGTCCGCGCCCTCGAACGGCGGCTGGCCGGTGAGGCACTCGTAGAGCACGCACGCCAGCGAATACACGTCGGTCTGCTGCCCCACCCATCCGCTGGTGAACCGTTCGGGCGCCATGTAGGTGCGAGACATCCTGTCCTCGCCGCCGGCGTGCGCGACGCCGAAGTCGACGACGTAGGCGAAGTGGTCGGGCGTGAGCAGGACGTTTTCGGGTTTGACGTCGAGGTGCAACAGCCCACCGGCGTGCGCGGCGTCCAGCGCGCGCGCCACCTGCGCCGTGATCGACGCCGCCCGCGAGGCCTCCAGCGCGCCGCGCTCGCGCAGCAGGTCACGCAGACTGCCGCCGTCGACCAGATGCATGTCGAGGAACAGCACCCCGTCGATCTCGCCGAAGTCGTGCACCGGGATGACGTGGGGCTCCTGGATTCGCGCCACCGCCCGGCACTGTTGGTAAAACCGTTGCTGGAAGCCCGGATCCGCGGACATCTCGCCACGCAGCAGCTTGAGCGCGACCGTCCGATCCTTGACCGTGTCGTAGGCCCGATACACCTCGCCCGTCGCGCCGGCGCCGATCAGCGATCGCAGCTCGTATGGCCCGAAACGGGACGACATTGGAAATCCTTTCAGCCAGACGTGCTCGCGACACCCAGTGTGCCCGAATCGGGCGCTCGCATGCCGCGTCGCGGGCTAGCGCTGCCCGGAGCCGGCGTTGCCTCGCGGGGAGACGGTCGGCAGCCCCTGCGATTCGGCCGCCGCGAGCAGTCGGCGGTCGTATGCGCAAAAGGCTGTAAGGGCCTTTCGATGGGCATGTGCCGTGGCGAGGTGTATGGCGTCAAGGGTGCGCAGTTCGGCAGGCGGGACCGTTGCCGCCGCTGCGGCGATGGCGTCCGTCAAGACAAGGGTGTCGATCGTCGCGGCGACATTTCGCGCGAGCGCTACAGCGTTAGGTCCTACCCGTGCAGCCGCCCGTATCAGCTCAATGCGACCGATGGCATTGGCGGCGAGGTTTTCGTCAGCGTGCGCGTTGAGCCAATCAATCAGAGCCGCCGACTCTTCTTCAGCCGCCACGAGTTTCACCGCGGCCGACGTATCGAGGTAAATCATCGGTCGGAGCGTTGCTCGTCCAAGATGGCGGTGAGCGACGGACCTTCGATGAGATCGACCGTCCGAAATGGGGCCCGATGTGCGGCAGCGGGAATTAACTGGCCCTCAGCGATGAGTTGGTCACGGGCTCGTTCGGCAGGCGTGATCGGCACCAATCGTGCTACCGGCCGGCCCCGGTCGGTGATTTGGATGATCGATCCGGCCTTCGCCTTTGCGATCCATACGCTTGCGTTCTGGCGCAGTTCACGAATCCCGATTTTCTCCACGCCAACTATGGTAGCACTTAATGTGCTACATGGTGCATCTGTGCTGGCCACCAGGACGCGCCGCCGTCCCGCGCCGAATCACTTGACCCGCGGCCGACATCGGTTCAAGGTCGGCCTATGGCCCTCGATGACGAGCCCGTCACCACGCTGGACGACCTCCGGGGTGATTTGGCAGGCCGGCACAAATGGACACCGAGCGGCGGTGCGTCCGTCGACCCCGCGATCGTCGACGCCGACATGGCCGCCCTCGACCGCGACGGCTACGTCATCTGGGAGAACCTGCTGAGCGCGGACGAGTGCCGGCAGATCCGCGACACCGTCGAACCCTGGCTCGGGCCCACCGGGCGCAACGCCTTCGAAGGACGCCGCACCCAGCGCATCTACAGCGTGCTGAGCAGGTCCCGCGTGTGCGACAGGCTCGTCGATCATCCGCGGGTGCTGGCGGTGCTCGATCGGCTGCTGATGCCCAATTACCTGCTTTCGGCGTTGCAGGCCATCAACATTCAGCCCGGCGAGTCCGCGCAGCTGCCCCACCACGACGACGGCTTCTACCCGATTCCGCGGCCGCGGGCGCCCCTGGCCGCCGCGACGATCTGGGCGATCGACGACTTCACCGCCGACAACGGCGCCACGGTGCTCTTTCCCGGCAGTCACCGCTGGGGCCGGCGTCCGCCCGGGCCGGACGATCCCGCGCTGCCCGTGGTCATGCCCGCCGGCTCGTGCGTGTTTTTCGTGGGAACCCTCTGGCACGGCGGCGGCGCCAACACGAGCGCCCATGCGCGGCTGGCCGTCACGGCCCAATACTGCCAACCGTGGCTGCGGCCGATGGAGGCGTTCACGCTGTCGATACCGCGCGACGTCGCTCGAACCGTCTCCGAAGACATTCGACGCATGATCGGCTACAGCATCCACCCGCCGTTCGTCGGCGCCGTCGACGGCCTGCACCCGCTGCGGTTGTTGGACGAGCCTTGAGCGACGCGACGGCGCGGTTCGCGGAGATCGTCGGCGACCACAACCTGCTGACCGGCGACGCGATCCCCGACGACTATTTTCACGACGAGGTGCTGACGACGGCGCCGCGGCGGCCGGCGTATGTCGCGCGGCCGGCCACCGCCGATGAGGTCGCCCGGCTGCTGAAAGTAGCGACGGAGCAAGGGATTCCAGTGACAGCCCGCGGGTCCGGGACCGGGCTCTCGGGCGCCGCGATACCGCGCGACGACGGGCTCGTCATCTCCTTCGAGCGGATGAACGCGGTGCTCGAGGTCGACACGACCAACCAGGTCGCCGTCGTCCAGCCGGGGGTGACGCTGACCGAACTCGACGCCGCCACCGCCGACACCGGGCTGAGCTACATGGTGCATCCCGGCGAGCTGTCCTCCAGCGTCGGCGGCAACGTCGGCACCAACGCCGGGGGCATGCGCGCGGTCAAGTACGGGATCGCACGGCACAACGTGCTCGGGTTGCAGGCCGCGCTGCCGACCGGCGAGCTGGTCCGCACCGGTGGCAAGATCGCCAAGGTGTCCACCGGATACGACCTGACCCAGCTCATCGTCGGCTCCGAGGGCACCCTGGCCCTGGCCACCGAGGTGATCGTCAAGCTTCATCCACGGCTTGCCCACAGCGCCACCGTGCTCGCGCCGTTCGCCGACTTCGACCAAGTCATGGCCGCGGTGCCGCGCATCCTGGCCAGCGGGCTGGGGCCCTACATCCTCGAGTACATCGACAACATGACGATGGCCGCGCTCGTCCACACGCAGAACCTCGAGCTGGGCATCCCCGATCAGATCCGCGACAGCTGCCAAGCGTATCTCGTTGTGGCGCTTGAGAGCCGCAGTGTGGATCGGCTGGACGAGGACGTGGAGCGGGCCGGCTCGCTGGTCGCCGATCTGGGCGCCGTCGATGCCTATGTGCTGGAAGGGGTTTCGGCGCGCAAGCTGATCGAGGCGCGCGAGAAGGCGTTCTGGACGGCCAAGGCGATCGGCGCCGACGACATCATCGACACCGTCGTCCCGCGCTCGGCGATGCCGAAATTCCTTTCCGCCGCGCGCGATCTGGCGGCGGCGGCCGGCGGGGCCGCGGCGGGTTGCGGGCATGCCGGCGACGGCAACGTGCATCTGGCGATCATCTGCAAGGACCCGTCGAAAAAGAAGAAGCTGATGACCGACATCTTCGCGCTGGCAATGGAATTGGGCGGCGCGATCTCCGGCGAACACGGCCTCGGCCGCGCCAAGACCCCGTACTTCCTCGAGCTCGAAGACCCCGTCAAGGTCGACCTCATGCGCCGCATCAAGCAGAGCTTTGACCCGGCGGGCATCCTCAATCCCGACGTCCTCTTCGGCGACGGCTAGCGGCTGGCATCAACGACGATCACGTTCTGCCCGAACCTGATCGACAGCGGCATTGAAAGATACGCGGCCACCACGGCGGGCGGCGACGCGGTCGAGAACCTCATCCAGATTGGGTTGAGCCGCATCGGCGATCAGACGGCTTCGAAGGTATTCCTGTAGGGACTGGTGCGCGCGCGCCGCTCGCTCCCGCAGAACTCGGTGGGTGTCTTCGGGGACGTCTTCGATTCGCACACTGGGCATGGCGCCATTATGGCGCCATGACGTTGGCTCCTGCCAGACTTTGAATCCCTTACGCAACAGGAAGTTAGGGATATGACGATATGCCCGCCTCAGCGCGACAACTGACGACGCCTCGACGCTTCATCGCAAGTTGTCGCTGTGAGGTGGACACAGTGTGTGCCGCCTCTTCCAGGGACCAGTGTGGCTGATGTGACGCAAAACGCCGCCGCCGACTCACATCCCGAAGTGCGCGCCACGGACGCCAGCGATGGCCTCCGGCGGTCCGCTCACATCAACCCGCGCCGCGGCCTGGCGCCCAAACAGATACAGCAAGAGTTCGCCCGGCGCCCCGCTGAGCCGCGCGGTCGGCGAGCCCGCCCGGACCGTCGTCCGCTCGTCGGTCCCGGCCCACGACAGCTCCAGACCGCAACCGCGCAGCCGCCGGCTCAGATAGCGGCCGCCGCGGCGAACGTTTCGCCACAAGGCGGCATCCAGAGCAGGCCCCAGAACACGCGGCCCCCCGCCGTTCGCCCTGCGGACGTCCTCGTGGTGAACGAAGAACTCGTTGAGATTCGCCATCGCGCGGACCCACCCGAGGCGGAAGAACCCGGGCGGGGGCCCGGACCGAATCCGCGCCACCAGCCACGCGAAGTCCCGGCGCCGGGCCAGCGCGGCCCGACGCCGCTCGGCGAACCGTCCGAAGCGCCCAGGTAGAACGAGGCACGGCCCGGCAATCAGGTCGTGCTCCCGCAACACCAGGTGCGCGGCGAGATCGTGAGCGGTCCAGCCGTCGATCAGGGTGGGAGCCGACGGGCCCACCGAGTCGAAAAGATCGCAGAGCTCAACCCGCTCTTGTGCATCCAGCGGAACCGATGCCACGAAGCCGCAGTCTACGGCGACCTCGTAAGGTGACCGCATGCAGAGAGCTCAGATCGGCCACATCGTCCGGCAACTCGGATCGCTGGTGGTCACGGCGGTGACGGCGGCGTCGACCCTCAACGCATATCGCCCCCTGGCGCGCAAGGGGTACATGTCGCTGTACTCGTGGCTGTTCGGTTTTATCGTGACGGAGTTGCCGCTGCAGACGCTGGTCAGCCAGCTCGGCGGACTGGCGTTGACACAGCGCCGCCTGACCGGGCCGGTGCGGGCGATCGCGTGGCTGGTCGCCACCGTCTCGGCGGCGGGCTTGCTGAACTTCAGTCGCGCGGGCCACAAGGCCAATGTCCCGCTGTCCAAAGCGCTGGACGAGGGCCTGGGCCCGGGACGCCGCACCGAGTCGACGGGCCTCTGGCGCCGGCCCGACGGCGCCGGCAACGCCAAAGCACCCGGGGTCGTGCGGATGTTCCGGATCTACCGCGACTACGCCCACGACGCCAACATCAGCTACGGCGAATTCGGCAAAGCCAATCTCCTCGACATCTGGCGGCGGCCCGACCTCGACCCGAACGGCAAGGCGCCGGTGCTCTTCCAGATCCCCGGCGGCGCCTGGACGACGGGAAACAAGCGCGGACAAGCACATCCGTTGATGAGCCACCTCGCCGAGCTCGGCTGGATCTGCGTGGCGATCAACTACCGGCACAGCCCGCGCAACACCTGGCCCAGCCATATCGTCGACGTCAAACGCGCCCTCGTGTGGGTCAAAGAGCACATCGCCGAATACGGCGGCGACCCCGACTTCATCGCCATCACCGGCGGTTCGGCCGGCGGTCACCTGTCGTCGCTGGCGGCGCTGACGCCGAACGATCCGCAGTTTCAGCCGGGTTTCGAAAATGCCGACACCCGGGTTCAGGCGGCCGTACCCTTTTACGGCATTTACGATTTCACCCGCCTCGACGACTCGATGCACGCGATGATGCCAGCGCTGCTCATCAAGTCGATCATCAAACAAAAGCCCTCGACGCACCCGCAGACGTTCGCCGATGCATCGCCGATCCACCGCGTGAACCCCGACGCTCCCCCGTTCTTCGTGCTGCACGGCAAGAACGACTCGCTGGCCTTCGTCGAGCAGGCGCGCGACTTCACCGCCAAGCTGCGCGAAGTCAGCAACCAGCCCGTCGTGTATGCCGAATTGCCGTTCACCCAACACGCTTTCGACATCTTCGGCTCGGCCCGCGCGGCCCACGCCGCGGTGGCCGTCGAGCAATTCCTGGCCGAGGTCTACGCGACGCAACGCCAGGCCAACGTGGCATAGCCCCTCATTGAGGTTCGCCATCGCGCGGACCCACCCGAGGGGGAAGGACCCGGGCGGCGGCCCGGACCGAACGCGCGCGACCAGCCGTCCCGCCTGGGTCTACGACCGCCAAAGCCACAGCGACGCAACGATTCCGCAGCAATCGGTCAGCGTCCGGCAAGCATTCCCCCGTCCACCGCCCAGCAAATTAGGCTTCCCTCCGCGGTTTCGCCGAACGCCGGGCGGTCAAACCAGGTTGTGGCGGCCTCCAACCGTCAAGAAGCCACGGCTTTTGCACAAAGGAGACATCGATGTCTTTCGTGACGACACAGCCCGAAGCATTGCTCTACGCGGCGGGCAAGCTGCAAACTCTCGGCTCGGCGCTGGCCGCCGAAAGCGCGGCCAGCGCAGCCCCCACCACGGGCCTGGCTCCCGCCGCCGCCGACGAGGTATCGGCGCTGCAGGCCGCGATCTTCTCGGCGTACGGCAGCCTCTACCAGTCGGTCAGCGCGCAGGCCACGGCGAATCACGAGCAGTTCGTTCACACCCTGGGGACCAGCGCAAATTCGTACGCGGCCACCGAGTCCACCAACTCCGCCGCGACCGCGGCGCAGGGACCGATCTCCGCTCTCGGCCCCGCCGCCAACGTCGCCCCCGTCGCCCCCGCCGCCGCTCCCGCCGCCGCCGACCCGCCGGCCACCCCCCTGGCCGACATCATCGACATCGGGGCGGGCAACTGGTCCTCGGCATCGTCGAATCTGCTCAACATGGCCGCCGGGGGCCTGCTCGTCCAGCCGGGGGCCGGCCTCGTCTCCCAAGGAGGATTGATGCCCGACGCGGCCGTGGGAATTCCGACGGGTGCGGTCGCTCCGGCCGGCCTTGCGGGCTCGGGCGGCGTCCCGATGGTCGCGGGCCTCGGCCAGGCGGCTTCGGTCGGCCAGCTGTCCGTGCCGCCGAGCTGGGCCGCGGGCGCCGCCCCGGCGGCGGCCAGCCCCGGCGCCGTGACGACCGCGGGCTGGACCGCCCCGGCACCGCAAACCGCGTCGCCGGCAACCGTGCCGGCCGCGACGCCCTCGATGGCCACGGCCGGAAAGGCCGCCGGCTACGGCGCACCGCGCTACGGCGTCAAGCCCACCGTGATGGGACGACCGACGGTCGGCTAACGGATTTCTTCAAAGGAGAGGCAGAGAAATGGATTTCGGAGCATTACCCCCAGAGATCAACTCCGCGCGCATGTACGCCGGTGCGGGCGCGGGACCGATGATGGCCGCCGCGACGGCGTGGAGCAACCTGGCCGCCGAATTGAATGCGACGGCCGCCGGCTACGAGTCGGTGATCTCGGAGCTGACCGGCGGGCAGTGGATCGGCCCGGCGTCGGCGTCGATGGCCGCCGCGGTCCAGCCCTACGTCGAGTGGCTGAACGTCACCGCCGCACAGGCCCAGCATGCGGCCGCGCAGGCCACGGCCTCCGCGGCCGCCTTCGAGGCGGCCTTTGCCGCAACCGTGCCGCCGCCGGCGATCGCCGCCAACCGGGCTCAGCTGGCGGCCCTGGTCGCGACCAACTTCCTGGGCGTGAACACGCCGGCGATCATGGCCACCGAGGCCCACTACGGCGAAATGTGGGCCCAGGACGCCGCCGCCATGTACGCCTACGCGGCCTCCTCGGCGGCGGCCGGGAGATTGATCCCGATGACCCCGCCGGCGCCGACCGCCAACCCGGCCGGGGAGGCGGGCCAGGCGGCGGCGGTCGCCCGCGCCGGCGCCGCGACGGCCACGCAGGCGGGGCTGACGCAGACAATCTCCAACCTGCCCAATACCGTTGCCGGGCTTGCCTCCCCGCTCGCGGCCGACCCGCCCAGCATCCTGAGCAACTCGCTGGTGTCAAACACGATCAACGGCGCGGTGAACACCACCGCCTGGTGGGTCATGAACACCATCCCGACTTCGGTATTGCTCAACCACACCCTCACGCCCGCGGCGGCCGCCGCCGGAGCCGGCGGCGGCGCGGTCCCCATCGGCGCCCCGGCGCTAGTCGGCGCGGCCCCGGCCTCAACCGGTTTCGGCGGAGCGCCGGTGCTGGCCGGCGTGGGCCGGGCGTCGACGGTCGGCGGCCTGTCAGTACCGGGCAGTTGGTCCGCGGCCGCCCCGGCGATGAACTCGGGCGCCTCGGCGCTGGAGGGCTCCGGCTGGACCGTCGCACCGGAAGAATCGGCCCCGGTGTCGACGGTGGCGGCCGGGATGCCGGCGATGGCCACCGCCGGAAAAGGCGTCGGCTTCGGCGGGCCCCGCTACGGGTTCAAGCCCACCGTGATGCCGAAATCGGTTGTCGTATAAGGAGCTTCAACCTTCAACCGAATACCGGGAAGCGGCGCTTGGCGGCCAGCTCGTCGAGCCCCTTCTGCATCAGGCCGCGCACCAGCGCGTCGACGTGTTCGACGTCGGGCGTGCGGCCGAATTCGGCGGTGTCGATCGGCTTCAGCACCTCGGTGACGATCTTGGTGGGCAGCGGCACGTTGACCGGCGCCAGGACGCTCAGCCCGAACGGCCAGCCGAAAGTTATTGGCAGGATGTTGGTTCGGAAGTGTTTGCGTTCGAAGTTGGTGAGCCGCAGCAGTCGCGACAGCCAGGTGCCGCGGCTCAGGTACAGCTGGCCCTCCTGCCCGCCGATGGAGACCGCGGGGACGATCGGCACCCCGGCCTCGATGGCCGTTGTGACGTAGCCGGTTCTGCCGCCGAAGTTGATGACGTTCTCCCGCATGCTCGGCCGGTACACGTCGAAATCGCCGCCCGGGAAGACCAATACGACGGCGCCGGAAGCCAACGCCTTCGCCGCGTTCTCGCGCGTCGCGCGAATCACCCCGGTGCGGTTGAGGAATTCGCCGGCCGGTCCGCCGAATATCGTGTCGAACCCGAGCGCATAGAGCGGGCGCTCGTAACCGAACTTGTCGTAATAGCCGACGGCGAACACCGACAGGTCGAACGAGGTGAGGCCGCCGGAATGGTTCGACACCACCAGGGACGGGCCGGGTGGGATGAGGTCCAGGCCCCGGACCTCGGAACGGAAATAGAGCTTGACGATCGGGCGGGTCAGCGCGACGACGTGCTCCGTCAGGGCGCGATCCCATTTGTCGATGTCGGCCGAGCCGGAATGATTGTCGCTCATTCACGGATTTTGAGCCGCCCCCGCAGCGGCCGATAGAGCCTTTGGTCGCCTAAACCTTGGGACGTACGCCAGCCGCGCGATACACGAAGGCGGGGTCCACCCGAAACCGCAGCGAGGTCGTCGGCAGCCGTTGCAGCACCTCGTCGGGAATCTTCCTCTTGTAGTTCAGCTTCATCTTGCCGCTGCACGCGCGGTCCACCCCGTGCAGCTCGATATCGATCACGAGGCCCTTGTTGGTGATGGTCGCGGTCGCCGGTCCCGAGTCGGTGTCCCAGGCGCAGTCGATGGACCGCAGGTTCGTGTCCCCTCGCGCGGGAAAGGTCGCGACGATCCGCGCGGCGCTGAACGCGAACGCGCCCATGTACCGGGACACGCCCGCGGCCGAAAACACGCCCGGGACATGGCCGCTGAAGTGCCGGCTCACGCCGACCCGGGGGGCGAGGAAAACCAGGCCCTCGGCCTCGAGCTGTTCGCGAAGTTGCGCGGGCACGTTGCTCAGCTGCGGCCAGTTGCGAAGGAAGCCGATCACAGCCAGACCGTAGCGCGAGGAGCGGTTTACCGCACGGTCACGGTCGCGTTGTAGGTGCTCTTGGGTGTCGAGTCGCCGCCCACGAAGCTGGTGTAGTAGGTGGTGATCGTCGTGACGCCGGGTTTCAGCGCCGTGAACGTCCAGACCTCGGTCCCTGGCGCCCCCAGCGCGTCGGAGGTCGGTTGCACGAACTGGTGACCGGTTTGCTTGACGATGCTCGCGTCGCCGATCTTCGTCTCGGCCGTCCACCGGTACGGGGTGGTGTAGTTCGAGCCCAATTTCAGGGTCAACGTGTTCCCGACGGACAAGGTGACGTTCTGCGTGATGACGCTCTGCTTCAGCACCTCATCCATGGAGACCTGGAGGGTTTTGCTTGTCGGCGGGTTCCTGGACTGGAAGTTGCAGCCCACCAACGTCGATGTAACGAGCATCGCGACGGTCACCAAGAGCCTGATCTTCACGACGGTCATTTGCGTCCATTATGGGGTGTCGCCCGGGTCGCCACGCCGTGAGGACCAGCAGGGCAACCGGCAGCAGCACGGCCACCGCGAGGGTGATCGTCTGCCCGGCCGCGGCCGCCGTCGTGAACCCCTCCAGGCGGGTGGCGTGAAAGATCAGGTGCGGGACGGCGAACAGCAGGTACGCGCCCAGCGCGAGGCGCACCATGCGGCGCTCCATCGTCATTGCGGCGGCGAGGAATACGAGCGCGAGCGAGAGGTTCATCGCGCCGTAGTCGCGCATCAGGTGCTCCGAGAACGGCGGGACGAGGTCCACCCAGGGCACGTGGTCGTAGAACGCCCGAGGCGCCAGCGTCGCGACCAACCCGACCGCCATTTCGACGGCTGTGAGAAACCACACTCCCGCGCGAAGCACGCTCACCGCCGGTCCTCGCGTCGGCGCTGCGGCAGGTAGGCGCGGATCGCGTCTTTGTACGGCCGTTGGCCGGCGGCGACTTGTTCACCGAGGTACTGCTCGAAGGTGATCGTGCCGTCGGCATGCTCCGGGGTGAGCAGACCACCGGCCCGTATCCCGCCAAACACCTTGCCGGGCAACCGAATCGGGGCGATGGGCCGGCGCTTGCCGACGGTCGCCAGGTAGCTGCGGGCGAGGTCGTCGAGCGCGCGCACCTGCGGGCCGCCGAAATCCGGCGCCCGCCCGATCGGCTCGCCCAGCGCCAACTCGGCCAACCGGGCGCCCACGTCGCGCACGTCGACCGGCTGGAACCTCAGGCCCGACGGCAGCGCCATCACCGGCGGCTTCGCCAGCATGCGCAACACGAAGGCGATCAGGTCGTGAAACTGGGTGGCCCGCAGCACCGTCCAGGGCAGGCCCGACTCGGCGATCGTGCGTTCGTTGGCGAGCATCGTGCGGTAGAGGGCGAACGGGATGCGGTCGATTCCGACGATGGACACGTAGACCAGATGCGGTGAGCCCGCCCGCTTCGCGGCCGCGACCAGGCGCTCGGTGGGATAGATGCAGTGCACGATCGTGTCGACGCCGGCCATCGCCGCGTCGAGCCCGTCACCGGTTCGCACGTCGCCGACGACGTGCTCGACGTCGGCGCGCTGGTGGGCCCGCCGTCCCCGGCTCAGGACGCGGACCTGGGTGCCCGCGGTCACCAGGTTGTCGACGACGACGCGGCCGACGGTGCCGGTGCCGCCGGTGACCAGTACTCGGTTCGCCATACCCTTATGAACCGGGCAGGTCGGCCGGATGTGACAGCTGCGCGGCGAGGAACCTCAGCTTGTCGGGATTGGCCAGGATCCGCAGGGCCGCGATCCGCTCGCCGGTGATCTCGAAGCACAGGACGCCGGACAGCGTGTCGCCGTCGAAGGCCAACATCGCGGGCTCGCCGTTGACCTCGGCGACCTCCAACCGCAGCCGCAGCGCCGCCAGGTTCCTGCTGAACACCCGCGCCGCGTACGTCGCCGTCCGGTCGCGGCCCGAGATCGGGCGTCGCGCGGCCGCCACCTTGCCGCCGCCGTCGGCCGTCGACGTCACGTCGGCGGTCAGGATTTCGACGAGTCCGGCCACGTCCCCGGCGCCGGCGGCGGTGAAGAACCGGTCCACCAGTCGCCGCCACTGCGCCCGATCCGGTCGCCGCGCCGGCCGTGGCGGCTCACCCAGTCGTTGCCGCGCGCGCCGGTACAGCTGCCGGGCGTTGGCCTCCGACGTCTGCAGGATCTCGGCGATCTCGAAGTGGCTGTACGCGAACGCCTCTCGGAGCACGAAGGCCGCCCGCTCGTTGGGTTTGAGCCGCTCCATCAGGCTCAGCAGCGCGATGGACACCGACTCGCGCTGCTCGGCGGTTTCCAGCGGGCCGAGCGCCCGGTCGTCGGTGCGGACCGGCTCGGGAAGCCACGGCCCGGGGTAGACCTCGCGTCGGGCGCGCGCCGACGTGAGCCGGTTGAGGCACAGGTTCGTGACGGCCTTGGTGAGCCAGGCCGGCAGCGATTCGATGAGCGCCGGGTCGACGCCGTGCAGCCGCAGGTAGGCGTCCTGCACCGCGTCTTCCGCCTCGCTCGCCGACCCCAGCAGGCGGTACGCCAACCAGAACAGGCGCGGCCGCTGCGCCTCGAAATCCTCGACGAGGTCGGTCACACTGCCAGCCTGCCCCGTCACGCGCCAACCGGCCAGGTCCGGCAGGATGGGGCTGGTGTTTGGCCTCGTCCTGATCGTCGCGCTGGTGTCCACCGTCATCGTCGGGACGGTCATCGGCCGGCGCTATCGGGTGGGTCCCCCGGTGCTGCTCATCCTGCTGGGCGCCCTGCTGGGGCTGATCCCGCAGTTCGGTCACTTTCACATCAACGGCGAGATCGTGCTGCTGCTGTTCCTGCCCGCGATCCTCTATTGGGAGGGCCTGAACACCAGCTTTCGCGAGATGCGCACGAACGCGCGCATCATCGTCTTCCTCAGCGTCGTCTTGGTGATCGCCACCGCGGCGGCGGTGTCGTGGACGGCGCGGGCGCTGGGCATGGACTCCCACGCCGCGGGCGTCCTCGGCGCCGTGCTGTCCCCCACCGACGCCGCCGCGGTGGCCGGGCTCGCACGAAAGCTGCCGCGCCGGTCGCTCACCGTGCTCAAGGCCGAGAGCCTGATCAACGACGGCACCGCGCTGGTCCTGTTCGTCCTGAGCGTGCACATCGCGGTCGGCGGGTCGGCGATCAGCCCGCCGGAGGTGGCCGCCCGGTTCGTGGTCTCCTATCTCGGCGGCATCGCCGCCGGGCTGCTCGTCGGCGGATTGGCGACCGTCGCGCGCAAACGCATGGACGCCCCGCAGGAGGAGGGCGCCCTGAGCCTGCTGACACCGTTCGCGGCGTTCCTGCTGGCCCAGGCGTTCGAGTGCAGCGGCGTGGTCGCGGTCCTGGTGTCGGCTCTGGTGCTGGCCTACTCCGGGCCGGTGGTGATCCGGGCCCGTTCCCGGCTGCAGTCCTATGCGTTCTGGGACTCCGCGACCTTCCTGCTCAACGGGTCGCTGTGGGTGTTCGTCGGGGTCCAGATCCCGGGTGCGCTGCGCGGCATCGCGGGCGTCGAGGGCGGGCTTCGTCACGCGCTGTATCTGGCGCTTGCCATCACCGGTGTCGTCATCGTGTCCCGCATCATCTGGGGGGAGGTCACCACCGCGTTGATCCGCCTCCTGGACCGTCGCCAAGCGCAGCGAGAGCGCCGCATCCCCTGGCGGCAGCGTTTCGTCACCGCGTGGGCGGGATTCCGCGGAGCCGTGTCACTGGCCGCGGCGCTGGCCGTCCCGACGACCACGCTCAGCGGCGCGCCGTTCCCCGACCGCAGCCTGCTCATCTTCATCGTCGTTGTCGTCATCCTGGTGACGGTCCTGGTCCAGGGCAGCACGCTGCCGGCCGTGGTGCGCTGGGCCAAGATGCCCGAGGACGTCGCGCACGGGGAGGAGCTGCAACTGGCCCGCCGGCGCGGCGCTCAGGCGGCGCTCGACGCGCTGCCGACGGTGGCCGACGAGGTCGGCATCAGCGACGACCTTCGGCGACGGCTGCAAAAGGAATACGAGGAAAAGGCCGCGCTGGTGCTGGCCACCGAGGACGGCTCGCCGAATCACCGCCTGCTCAAGGGCAAGGAGAAGGTACGACGGGTGCGCCTGGGCGTGCTCGAGCACAAGCGCCGGGAAATCACCGCGCTGCGAAACCAGAACCTGATCGACGACATCGTGCTGCGCGAGTTGCAGAACGAAATGGACCTGGAGGAAGTGCAACTGCTCGGCGAGGCCGACGAGCACTGAGTCCTGCTTACGTCACATCCGCCTCACGAATCTCGCCGGATTGGCGGCACACCTTGTGCCCGCCTCGTAGCGACAACGGCAATTGTTGTCATACCCGGAGGCGATCGTTCCCGCATGAACCTTCAAGGAATCGAGTTGCGTTACGTGCTCACGATGCACCTTGCCCACAATGGACCAGCGACCATCGGCGAAATGATCGAGGCGCTCAATGGGCAGGGCTTCCGCATCCGCGGCAGGGCATCAAAGGTCATTTCCGATGCCTTGCGTTGGGAGACAGGACGCGACAGAGCGCGCCGAATTGGGCGCGGCCGGTACGGGCCTGGGTGTATCCCGCGATCTACCGAATACAGGATCCACCAACGCGTGCTGTCTTTGCGGGCGGCAGCGAAACAGTCGCTGTGAGGCGGGCACAACGACCACCCCTTCCCGCGAGAGGTCAACGTGACGGATGTGACGAGGCCTCAGCGGTAGATGTTCACGCTGCCCGGCAACCGCACGCGCGCTGGATCGCTCCGGCCGAGGACTAGCGGCCCCGGCCCACGCTGCAACAAGCATTCACGGACTGTTCAGGCGCGCGTCGATTCCACATCGTTGTCCGCACACGCGCGGCGGCTGTCCTCACGGCATGCGCGTGGCACAGGTCGCCAACTTCTACGGCCCCCGCTCCGGCGGCCTTCGCACCGCGGTGGATCGCCTCGGCGCGGAGTACTGCGCCGCCGGGCACGAGGTGTTTCTGATCGTTCCCGGCGCGCGCGCCCAGCGCACCCGGCTGCCGACGGGCGTCGTGCGAATCACGTTGCCCGCCAGACTGATTCCGTTCACGGGCGGCTACCGGGCGGTGCTGCCGTGGCCGGTCAAGCGAGTGTTGGAGTCGCTGAAGCCCGACGCGTTGGAGGTCTCCGACCGGCTCACGCTGCGGTCACTGGGTCCGTGGGGCCGCGAACGCGGCGCCAACACGGTGATGATCTCCCATGAGCGCCTGGATCGCCTTGTGGGGCAGGTACTTCCGCGTCGACCCGCGGAGAGGTTCGCCGACTTCGCCAACCGGCGCACCGCCGCCAACTACGACACCATCGTGTGCACCACTGGTTTCGCCCGCGAGGAATTCGACCGCATCGGCGCGACGAACACCGTCACCGTGCCGCTGGGCGTGGACCTGCACACCTTTCACCCTCGCCGGCACTCCCACCTGGTGCGGCGGCGATGGGCCACGCCCGATCAGATCCTGCTGGTGCACTGCGGCCGGCTGTCGGTGGAAAAGCGGGTCGACCGCAGCATCGACGCACTGGGCGCCCTGTGCCACGCCGGTGTCGATGCCCGGTTGGTCGTCGCGGGCGAGGGCCCGTTGCGGGCCCGGCTGCAACGGCAGGCCGCCCGGCTGCCGATCGACTTCACCGGTTTCATCACCGACCGCCGCGCCGTCGCGGGCCTGCTCGCCACGGCGGACGTGACGCTGGCGCCCGGCCCGCACGAGACCTTCGGCCTCGCCGCGCTGGAGTCGCTGGCGTGCGGAACGCCCGCGGTGGTGTCGCGCACGTCGGCGCTGACCGAGATCGTCACCCCCGACAGCGGCGCCCTGGCCGACAACGACCCGTTCGCCATCGCGCGGGCCGTCGGCGCGATCGTCAATCGCCCCGAGCCGCACCGGCGCAGCTCCGCGCGGCGTCGCGCGGAGGACTTCACCTGGCAGCGGGCCGCGGCGGGCATGCTGGCGTCGCTGGGAACCTAAGCGCCCGTCGACCGTTCGGGCTTCCAGCCGACGTAGGTCATGTACAGGCCGGCCGCGGCCAGGCAGCCGAACAGCACCCAGATCGCCACGGTCGCGCCCGAGCTGTAGATGGCGTTGCCGGCGGCGTCGTAGGCCCGGGGAACGGTCAGCAACAACACGCCGCGGATGGCCAGAAACCAGCCGACCACCGACACGATGACCGCCGCCGGGCTGCGCCAATACTGGTGAAACGCGATGATCACCAAGCCGAACATCAGCAGGATGGCGCCATACAGCCACGGCCACATGGGATTTGCCTTGAACTCGTTGAACAGGGTCTGCATGTAGGAGCCGCGCACGGCGACCGTGGTGGGGACGATCGTGAAGAACGGCCCCAATACGCGGGCGAACATGCGGGTCCGGATCTGCGACTGCTGCGATGCGCTCATTTCTCTCACCTCCGTTGTCTGGCGGTCGGACCGTCGTTAGAAGTCGGCGACGGCCCACGAACCGGGCGGGTAGGGCGGCACCTGGCCGGCAAAGACGCCGTCGGTGAGTTTGCACAGCGTGTCCGAGATCGTGCCCGCGTTCGCCAACACCTGTGCGGCGCCGCCGGGCACGATCCGCGCGACGACCGCCTGCCAGGAATAGCCGACGCCGCCGTGCTCGTACCAGACGAACCAGTCGGTGCCGCGATGGCCGGCGCGAATCAGGCGGCGGAACGGCAGCGTTGGATCGCTGACCGAGTCGGTCGCATTGAACGGCGCGCCGATGTCGGCGATGGGCGGCAGGATCTTCACGAGTTCGGGCGGAAGCTGGGATACGCTGTGCACTTCTTGAACGGGGGTTGCCAAGGCGCACTGGGTGTTTGGTTCCGCCTCGGCCCGGGCCGCCGTCACGGTGGCCAACGCGACGCCGACCGCGAGGCACCTGGTGAATGCCCGTACATAACCCACTCGCGTGACGCTACGCTTTTTCCGGGAGAAGGAGGTTTGATCGGTGGAAGCGCGCGACCGGCTGCTGATCACCGCCACGGAGCTGGCCGACCTGATCCGGGCGGGCGGCCCGCTGACCGTGCTGGACGTGCGTTGGCGGCTCGACGAGCCCGACGGGCGACCGGCCTACCTGGCGGGCCACATCCCGGGCGCGGTGTACGTCTCACTCGAGGACGAACTCAGCGATCACACGCTCGCCGGCCGCGGCCGCCACCCGCTACCGTCGGGGCGCGATCTGCAGGCCGCCGCGCGCCGCTGGGGAATCCGGCGAGACTCGTCGGTCGTGGTCTACGACGACTGGAATCGCGCCGGCTCCGCGCGCGCGTGGTGGGTGTTGACGGCGGCGGGGCTGCCGAATGTGCGGATCCTCGACGGCGGCCTGTCCGCGTGGCGGGCGGCCGGCCACGCTCTCGACACCGGCCCGGTCGAGCCGCAACCGGGGAATGTGACTGTGCCGCAAAACGATTTATATGCCGGCAACCAGCCCACGCTGACCGCCGACCAGGCCGCGGCCGGAGGTGTGACGTTGCTCGACGCCCGCGCGCCGGAGCGCTTCCGCGGCGACGTCGAACCCCTCGACCCCGTCGCCGGGCACATTCCCGGCGCCAAGAACCTGCCGAGCACCGCGATGCTGGCGCCCGACGGCACGTTCGTCGGCGACCACGCGCTCGCCCGGCTGCTGTCCGACCGCGGCATCGAACCCGACGGCCCGGTGGGCGCCTACTGCGGCTCGGGCGTCACCGCGACCGTCACTGTCGCTGCGCTGGCGGCGACGGGCCGCGAGGCGGCACTGTTTCCCGGGTCGTGGTCCGAATGGTGCTCGGACCCGAGCCGCGGCGTCAACAGCGGTCCCGCGTAACACCTTCCGAGATGACAAGCTTGCCGAGGCCGCCCTCTTTTGGCCTCGCCGATCCAGCTCTATTTCCTAGTGCAACTATTGCATAGTGCTATAGTAGTTACGATCCCTGCTGCGGAAGAGGTACGCACATGAAGGTCGCCATTGTCGGTGCTGGCATCGCCGGCCCAACGCTCGCGTACTGGCTGTGGCGTTACGGCCATGAGCCGACGCTGATCGAAAAGGCGCCACGACTCCGCACCGGCGGTTATGTCGTCGACTTCTGGGGTGGCGGATATACCGTCGCCGAACGCATGGGACTCGCCGCCGAATTGCACGACGCGGGGTACGTGGTTCATGACGTGCGACTCGTGGACCGGCACTCGCGGAAGGTGGGCGGCTTTTCGGCAGATCTGTTCCGACGGAACGTCGGTGGCCGGTTCGTCACCGTGCCGCGCGGTGATCTCGCGGCCATGATCTACCGGGCGATCGGCGACGACGTCGAGACCCTGTTCGGCGAAAGCGTTTCGGCCATCACACAAGGTGACTCGGGTGTCGAGGTCGCACTCGAGCACGGCCGGCCACGACTGTTCGACTTGGTCATCGGCGCCGGCGGCATCCATTCGCCCGTGCGTGGTTTGGTGTTCGGCCCGGAGTCTAGATTCGAGACCGACCTCGGCTACCGGGTGGCCGCTTTCGAAGCCGATGGCTATCAGCCGCGCGACGAACTCGTCTATCTCGCGTACAGCTTGCCCGGGCGAATGATCGCGCGATTCGCGATGCGTGACGAAAAGACCTTGTTTCTCTTCGTTTTCGCCACCGACCACATGAGCGGCCCCGACCCGCGGGACTCATCGGAGATCAAGACCACACTGCGTCAAGTGTTCGGCCACGCCGGCTGGGAATGCCCTGAGATCCTACGCAATCTCGACGGGTCCTCCGAGGTGTACTTCGACCGCGCGAGCCAAATCGTCATGGATCACTGGTCGAACGGTCGGGTAGCGCTCATCGGTGATGCCGCGGCCGCCGTGTCCCTGCTGGCGGGCGAGGGAGCTGGTCTGGCGATGGTGCAGGCCTACGTGCTGGCCGGCGAGCTCAGCCGCACGGGTGTCGATCACCGCGAAGCGTTTCGTCGCTATGAGCGCCGGCTGCGGCCGATCGTTGAGGCCAGGCAGCGGTCGGCGCGCGGATTCGCCTCAATGTTCGCCCCGAAGACGTCGCTCGGTGTGTGGACGCGCAATCAGGCGTCCAAACTGTTAAACATCCCGCTGGTGGCCGACTGGGCCGTCGGGCGTGAATTCCGCGACGACATCGCGTTACCCGAATATGCCGCGTAGCGCGTTCAGACGTCCCAGCTCCGCAGGAACGCCTCGGCCACCCGGGCGGCGTTGCCGGCCGCGATCGTCTTGTAGTGGAAGAACTGGAATGGAAAGCCCGGCAGGTGAAGTGGGTCGCCGGGGCCGTCCGAAATCCCGCGGATGCCCAGGAATGGGACGCCGTGTGCGTCGGCGACGGCCTGGGCGGCCGCGGTCTCCATGTCCGTCGCGTCGAAGGCCGGGTCGGCCGTCGACCTGATCTTCAGGTTGCTCAGCAGCGCCTTCCTCAGCCAGGGCCCCGCCGCCTGGAAGAAGTTGCCGGTGTGCAGGCGTGACCGGTCGGGCGCGCCGCCGGGTTGGCAGCCGAACACGCTGCCGCCGTTGGGGATACACGGGAACGCCACGCCGTTGTTGTTGTCGAAGCTGCACCCGTCGCCGCCGACGACCACCTGTGGCTGGCGCTGCAGGTTGACGTGCGTCAATCCGACGGACAGCTTCCCGGCCGTCGCCAGCATGCCGGGGTCGACCGGATGAAACGTCGCGCCGCCGTCCAGCGTCCACCTCGCCGGCACGGCGACGTCCGCGATGCTGGTGCGCCCGGCGCCGCCGGCGACCCCCGAAAACAGCACTGCCGCAATGGCGTAACGATCGGTCAGGCGGGCGAGGGCGGCCTCGGTGGTGTCGGTGGCGTTCACCATGCCGATGCCGGTCATCGCCACGATCACCTTCTTGCCGCCGATCGACCCGAGATAGAAGTGCCGGCGGTCGGCGACCAGCACCGGGTCGGGGTCCAGCGTGGTGTGGGACAGCACCGCGTCGGCCTCGGCCGGGAACGCGACCAACACCAGCGTGCGCTGTTCGCGTGAATCCGGCGTCACGGTGGGCACTCCCTCGGGCTCGGCGGCGCTCACATTGTAATTTCCGCTCCGTCGACGGTGGCCGAAGGCTAATCTCAGCGGCGTGCTCGAGGTGATCGAAAAGCGGCCGTCCCGCGAATCCGGCAAGGCGCCAGTGCTCTTCGTCCACGGCGCCTGGCACGGCGCGTGGTGCTGGGACGAGCACTTCCTCGGCTTCTTCGCGGAAAAGGGCCATCGGTCGCTGGCCGTCAGCCTTCGCGGCCACGGCGAGAGCCCCGCCCCGCGGCGCATGCAGTTCTGTTCGATGGCGGATCTCGTCGACGACGTCGACTCGGTCGCCAGGAGCCTGCCCCGGCGGCCGGTGGTGATCGGCCATTCCATGGGTGGCTTCGTGGTGCAGAAGTACCTGGAATCGCACGACGCTCCGGCCGGCGTGCTGCTCGCCCCCGCGCCCGTGACCGGGGTCGCCGGATTCCTGCTGCGCAGGTTCAGGCGCCACCCGTGGCTGACCGCGTCGGAGCTGGCGAAAACCAAATCGCTCCGCAGCATCGGCGCAACACCCGAATTGGCCCGCGAAGCCTTCTTCTCGGACTCGACTCCGCATGCCGACCTGGTGCGCTACACCGCGCGGCTCGGGGAAGAGTATCTGGGCAAACACGTGCTGGACATGTTGGTGCTGGGCCTGCCGCGCCCCGATCGCATCACCGCCCCGCTGTTGGTGATCGGCACCGAGAACGACGGCTGTTTCACGCAGCGGGAAATCCGCGCGACCGCGCGCGCGTATCGCGTGGAAGCGGAATTCTTTCCCAAGATGGGCCACGACATGATGCTCGAACCCGGCTGGGAGGCCGTGGCCGAGCGCATTCACGAATGGCTCGAAACACGTGACCTGGCACGGTAACGGGAGCTCGGCCGCCCGCTCGGTAAGCTCTGCCCAATGACGGGCCGGCTGGACGGGAAGGTCGCCATCATCACCGGGGCAAGCACCGGGCTGGGACCGGTGTTGGGATCGTTGTTCGTCCGCGAGGGCGCCCGGGTCCTGCTCGCCGCGCGACGCGAAGAACTGGTGCGTCAGGCCGCGGACGCCGCGGGTGCCGGTGCCGTCGCGATGCGGGCCGACGTGACCGACGAGCGTGACGTCGCCGCCATGGTGGCGCGGGCGGTCGACGAGTTCGGTCAGGTCGACATCCTGTGCAACAACGCCGCCGCGCCCGGACGAGACCGCTGGATCTGGGAGCAGACGCTGGAAAACTGGAACGCCACGATCGCCATCGACAGCACCGCGGCGATGCTGTGCACCCGCGAGGTGCTCAACCAGTCGATGCTGCAGCGCCGTCGCGGCGTCATCCTGAACTTCTCCTCGACGGCGAGCTACACCGGCATGGTCCGCAAGACCCACTACGTCGCCGCGAAAGCGTCGCTTCGCGCGTTCACCAAAGCCGTTGCGCTGGAAGTGGGTCCGTACGGAATCCGGTGCAACTGCATCGTGCCGGGCGCCATCGACACGGAGCTGTGGCGCAACTGGCTCAAGCGCACGGCCGACGAGCAAGGCATCGACATCGCAACCCAGCGCGCCAGGTCACTCAAAGGCGTTGCGCTACAAGATATTTCCACCCCCGAGGACGTCGCCAACCTGGCGCTGTTCCTGGCCAGCGACGAAAGCCGGACCATCACGGGACAATCGATTCCCGTCGACGCCGGAGGATACATGCAGGGATGAGCACCGTGAGGCTGTCGGTGGCAACGCCGATCGTGACGATGCTGCCCGGGGCCAGCGGCGACTGGGAGAAGACCGGGTCGATCGAGGACCTGGCCCAGATCGCCGAGGCCGCAGATCAACTCGGCTACCACCACCTGACCTGCAGCGAGCACATCGCGCTGCCCGCGGCCGAACGGGATCGCCGCGGCACCCGCTACTGGGATCCGCTGGCCACCCTGGGCTACCTGGCCGCGCGCACCCGGCGAATCCGGTTGGCCACCCACGTGCTGGTGCTCGGGTATCACCATCCGCTCGAGATCGCCAAGCGCTACGGAACCCTGGACAAGGTCAGCGACGGCCGCCTCATCCTCGGGGTCGGCGTGGGCAGCCTCAAAGAGGAGTTCGACCTCATCGGGGCGCCCTTCGAGGGCCGCGGACCGCGCGGCGACGACGCGCTGCGGGCGCTGCGCGCCTCGCTGTCGGTGGACGAGCCGGCCTACCACGGCGAGTTCTATTCGTTCGGCGGCATGGTCGTCGACCCCTGCGCCGTCCAGGAGCGCGTCCCCATCTGGATCGGTGGGCGCACGCTGCGCTCGCTGCGCCGGGCCGCGACCCTCGCCGACGGCTGGGCACCGTTCAACGTGAGCCCGCGGCAGGTCCGAGACTGGTTGGGCCGCTTCGAACTTCGGCCCGGGTTCGAGGTTGTGCTGCCGCCCGCGGCGCTCCTGGACCCTCTCAGAGAGCCGGACCGCACCCGAGACGTCCTCGCCGACGCCGCCGCGCACGGCGCCACCATCGTCAGCGCCATGTTCACCCACACGTCGCTACGGCACTACCTCGAGCAGCTGCACGCGCTCGCCGAGTTGCATCCGCCCGCAGGTGTGACGTGAACCGGGTCAGGGCAGGCATTTTCAGCCTCACCGCCGCGGCGCCACCCGACGACGACGGCGGCTACCTGCGCTGGCACCTGCTCGATCACATGCCGGAGCAATACCAGCTTCCGGGCATCGTGCACGGGTTGCGCTGGATCGCGGACGGCGACTACGTCGACCACCGCCTGGCGGCCGACGGGCCGCTCGGCGAGGTCGGCAACGCCGTGCACTATCTGGTCGGCGACCCCGTGGAGGAAACGTTCGACGACTTCGTCGCGCTCGGTCGCGCGCTGCGCGACAACGGCCGCTTCCCCGTCACCCGGCCGTCCCTGCAAGTGGCCGGGTTACGCCTGCTGCAATGGCAATCCGCCCCGCGCGCACTGGTTTCCGCGGAGGTGGTGCCGTTTCGGCCGCACCGCGGGATCCTGCTGATCGTCGAGGAACCCACCGACGGCCGCCCCGACGGGTGGTTGCAATGGTTGCACGCCGAACACTATCCGGCGCTGCTCGGCGTGCCCGGCACGGCGGGCGCCTGGACGTTCGGTTCGACCGTCGCGTGGCGGATTCCGCGCGGCTGGCGGACGGACCACCAATACATCACCGTCGTGTACCTCGACGACGATCCGCTCGCCGTCACCGGCGCGCTGGCCCCGCTGGTCGAGGAGCGGTGGCGATCGACGGCCGTGCGGCCGGTATTCGCCGGGCCGCTGCGGACCATGGTCGCTTGGGAAGCGTGGCCGTGAGCGTTGCGGTCGCGCGGCGAATCGCCGTCGGTCTCGTCGTCCTGGCGGCCGGCATGTCGGCGTGTTCAACAAAGACCGACCGGCCAGCTTCTCCGGCGACCTCGAGCCCGGCCGCCTCCGCCACTACCGTCATGCTGGACCAGCACACGCACACGATCTACGGCCAGGTCGAGTGCAACAGCTCGGCGGCGAAACCGAGTGCGACGCCTGCGGAGTCGGGAGACCTGACCACCCGCATCACCGCCTACGACGATTCGGCGTCGATATCGCTGGCCCTGTCGGACGAGGTGCCGCCGAGCGTCGACGGCTTCGCCATCTCGCTCAAGGTGGGAAACGGCCAATACCAGCTGCCCTATCAGGCGGTGCAGTCGCCGACCCAGGTCCAGGCGAGCAAGGAGGGCAAGAGCTACACGGTGACCGGCGCGGGCCAAGGGAGCGCGCCCGGCCAAAGCGGCACGCGTCAGGTGACATTCGGTATTCACGTGACGTGCCCGTGAGCATCGCATCCGCCGACATACCACAGGTGGTATATTCAAATCCATGAGCGCCGACCGCATTCGGGCCCTTCGCGAACGGGCCGCAATGACCCAGGCGCAACTCGCCGACGCCACCGGCATCGCGCAACCGCACCTGTCCGCCTACGAAAGCGGAGCACGGACGGTGACCCCGCGAGTCTTGGACATGATCGAGGAGGCGACACGGGTGCGCCCATCGGAACTGGTGCGTCGGCACCGCGACGAGATCCGGGCCCTTGTCCGCAGGTACGGTGCAGACAACCCGAGGGTGTTCGGCTCGGTCGCGCGTGGAACGGACACTCCCGATAGTGACATCGACCTGGTGGTGAGGTTTCGACCGGGTGCATCGCTGGGTGATGTTGCGCTCCTGCAGGACGATTTGCGCGAACTGCTCGGCGTGCCGGTCGAAGTCGTCAGCGAGGGCGCCCTGCAGGGGCGGTTCGGTCACCGAGTCGCGGCAGACGCGGTGCCCGTCTGATGCCACCGCGCACCGGCCGCGATTACCTTGTGGACAAATATGGCGATCGTCTCGTTGACCGACTCGATGATCTACGCGAATCCTGCGGGGAGGCAGCTGAATTGGTGGCTGACGGCCGGGAGTGCTTGTTGACGCACTGGCGCCAGCAACGGGCGGCAGAGGCCGTTCTCGGCCGCATCGGCGAGACCGCGTCCCATCTGCCTTCCGAGTTTCGTGAAGAGTATCCCGCTCAGCCTTGGCAACAGATCATCGGCGTAAGGATCATCACCGATCACAAGTACAGGGCCCTCGACTACAACCAGGTCTGGATCTCTCTCACCCAGGCTGCGGAGGTAAAGCGCTATGTCGAGGAGATACTGGGCTGCCCTTGATGTCCTCGTCGCACAGCTGCTTCACACCGCGTACGTCTCAGTAGGGTTCCCAAAGTCTTGTGACGCCTGTTGTCCAACCGCGATCCCCTCTGAGATGCTGGCAGCTTGGACATCTTCGCGCAGTGGCAAAACGGCGGCACCGAACTTCGTTGGCGGTCGACCACCGCCGCCAACGACGGACGGGAAGTCACGGTGTTCAGCCGCCGCTGCGGCACACCGGGGGCGCCGGCACTGGTGCTGGTGCACGGCTTTCCGACGTCGAGCATCGACTACTTCGCCCTATCCGGTGAGCTGGGCTCCGAGTTCGACATGTACCTGCTGGACTTTCCGGGCTACGGGCTGTCCGACAAACCGCCGGAGCCGTACGTCTATTCGTTGTACGACGACGCGCGCCTGCTCGTCCACGCGATCACCCAGGTGTGGAATCTGAGCCAATACCGCATGCTCACCCACGATCGCGGGAGCAGCGTCGGCATGATCGCGCTGGAGATGCTGGCGGCCCACGATCCACCGGCCCTGCCCGTCGACCTGATCCTGACCAACGCCAACATCTACCTGCCGCTGTCGAACCTGACCGCGTTCCAGACCGCGCTGCTCGACCCCGCCACCGGGCGCGCCACCGCGGCGGCCACGACGCCGGAGCTACTCGCGGCCGGCCTGGGCGCCAGCACCTTCATGCCGCGGCGCACGCCGGAGGATCCGGAGATCGCCGCGTTGGCGAAATGCTTTGCCCACAATGACGGAATCCGGGTGCTGCCCGACACCATCCAGTATCTGAACGAGCGCGCGGCCGGTGAAACCGGTTGGCTCGAGGCGCTTTCCAGCAGTGAGATCAACACCACGGTGGTGTGGGGCCTGCACGACAACGTCGCGCCGCTGCGCGTGCCCAACCACGTGTGGCGGGCGTATCTGAAGGACAAGCCCGGCCGCAACCGCTACTGGGTGGTGCCGGGCGCCGACCACTACCTGCAGTGCGACGCCCCCGGGCAGCTGGCCCAGATCGTCCGCCTCACCACAACGGGTGAGGACATTGCGCTTCAAACCCTCGGGAACCAGCCCGACGGCGCCGTCCTGGTGGACCAAAGCGGCTCGTAGCCGCGGCGAATCCGGCCCCTCATTTCCCGGCCCTTCAATCGTTCCGGTGCAGGAAGCCGTGCAGGATCGCCTGGACGAGCTCCTCGACGATCACCGCCCGCGACGGCTGCCTGGCCCCGAAGTAGGTCGCACGCAGCGCGGCCATGCCGGCGATCATCGCCACCGTCGAATGCGCCGGCAGGTCGGGATGATCCGAGCGCAACCCCCGCAAGTGCATGCCCTCGGCACTGATCTGGCCGAGCACCGTGAGGGCCCGCCGCACGTCATCGATACCGGCGTCGGCCTTCTCCTCGTCGCTGAGGGACTCCGATGCCATCAGCGTCAAGAGCAGACCCTGGTGCTCGACGAACACGTCGTAGAGCTGCCCGACGAAATGGCTCGCCAGCTCCTCCTCCTTGGTCTCCTCGGGCACGACCGACTGCCACGCGCGGCCGAACTCGTCGACGAAGCTGGTGAACGGTAAGACGAGGGCCTCCCGGAACAGCGCCGCCTTCGAGCCGAAGTGGCGGAACAGCAAGTGCTCGGTCACGCCTGCGGCCTGGGCGATTTCCCGCGTGGTGGTGCCCCGATAGTCCCGACGCGCGAAGAGATCTCGGGCCGCATCGAGCAGCAGTTTGCGCGGCGCCCCGCGAGGCCGGCGGGTCGCCGTGGGCGGTCTTCGGGACATGACTTTTAAGATAGCATGCACTATCTTGAGGATCGACCCGTCGCGAAAGGGGTGCGGACGTGGGTGCTGTCATCATGCTGGGGACGCTGTTCGGGCTGATCGTCCTGATATTCGGCCTGGTGCTTCGCTTCGATCCCGAAGCTCGTCGAAGTCACGAGCGATGAGCACCGGGATGACGCCGGTGATGCAGGCGGCCAGTGGCTTCGCCATCGTCGGGGGCATCACCTTCACCGCGATCGGCGTGTATCTGAGCTTTCGCCGGCGCCGGCTGCATCCCCTTCTGCTGCTGTGCATCTCGGCGATGTCGTTCTCGTGGATCGAAGCACCCTACGACTGGGCCATGTACGCGCAGTTCCCGCCCGCCATCCCCCGCATGCCGTCGTGGTGGCCGCTGAACATGACGTGGGGCGGACTGCCGTCGTTCGTTCCGATCGGCTACATCTCCTACTTCGTGCTGCCGGCCGTGACGGGCGCGGCGATCGGACGCCGGTTGAGCGCAAAGTTTCAGTGGCGCAGGCCAACCACGCTCCTCATCGTCGGGCTCGTCGTCGGCTTCTGCTGGGCGCTGCTCTTCAACGGGTTCCTCGGCGCCAAGCTCGGCGTCTTCTACTACGGCCGCGTGATTCCGGGGCTCGCGATACGCGAGGGGACCCCGCACCAGTATCCGCTCTACGACTCCCTCGCGATGGGCATACAGATGATGGTCTTCACCTATCTTCTGGGGCGCACCGATTCGGAGGGGCGAAACGTCGTCGAGGCGTGGGCCGACAAGCGATCAAAGACGCGTCTGCAGTCGTCGGTGCTGTCGGTCGTCGCCATCGTCGTCATCGGAAACCTGCTCTACGGCGCGGTTTTCGCGCCGCACCTCGTGACGAAGCTGGGCGGCTGGGTGACCGCGGGGCCGACGGGCCAGTTGTTCCCGGGCGTACCGAACCAACCTCGTTAATCCGTGATGACGGGGAGCTTCGCCCATCCCCGCACGCTGGACGTGTGGGCCTTGCTGGCGTTGGCGTAGTCGACTTCCCAGTCCGGCCAGCGTTTGATGACCTCCTCGAGCGCGACCCGCGCCTGCATCCGCGCCAGGGCCGAGCCCAGACAGAAGTGCAGGCCGTGGCCGAAACTGAGGTGGGTGTCGTTGCGATGGATGTCGAACTTGCCGGCATCGGGATACCTGCGCTCGTCGCGGTTGGCCGACCCGTTGAGCAGCAGCATGATCGAACCCTCGGGAACCGTTGTGCCGCAACACTCGACGTCGCGTGCGACGTAGCGCGCCTGCACCGGCGACGGCGCCTCGTAGCGCAACACCTCCTCGATGGCCATCGGAATCAGCGACGGATCGGCCACGATCTGCCGACGCTGGTCGGGGTGCTCGGCCAGCAGCTGGCCGATGAATCCGATCAGGCGCGTGGTGGTCTCGTTGCCCGCACCGGCGATCATGCTGGTGTACTGCAGCACCTCGATCCGCGTCAGCCGCCGAACCTCGCCCTCGTCCTCGACCTCGGCGTTGAGCAACTGCGTCATCAGGTCGTCGGAGGGATGGTCGACCCGCCAGTCGATGTAGTCGGCGAACATCTGATAGCTCTGCTCGAAAAACTCCTTCGTCGCGGGCCTGAACGTCCCTTCTTTGAGGGTTAGTTGACGACCGCCGCGGTCGCGGATCGACTCCTGACCGTCCTCGGGGATGCCCAGCAGATAGCCGATCGTGCGCATCGGGACCATCGCACCGAGATTCTCGATGAAGTCGAACCTGCCCGTGCCCACCAACGGGTCGAGCGCACGAACGCAGAAGTCGCGGGTCAGCGGCTCGATCGCCTCCATCCGCCGCGGCGTGAAAACCCTTGAGAGCAAACGGCGATGCAGATCGTGAATGGGTGGATCCTCGAACAGGATGATCCCGGGCGGGACCTCGATGCCACTCATGATGATGTCCATGGTGGTGCCGCGGCCGGACCGGAAGGTGTCGAAGTTCATCAGCTCGCGGGAGACGTCCTCGTAGCGGCTCAGCGCGTAGAAGTTGTACTTCTCGTTGTAATACAGCGGGGCCTCGTCGCGCAGCCTCTTCCAGATCGGGTACGGGTCGTCGTCGATGGCGAAATCGAACGGGTCGTAGTACACGTCGGTCGCACTGGTCATAGCGACGCCTTTCTCTCCGACAGGGCCTCGGGCAAGACGACCTCGCCCACCCGCTTGAGGTAGGGCCACGCCACTTCGGGCGGCAGTCCGCCGCACAGCGGCGAAAGGTTGAGCATCTGGCCGTCGCGGACCCGCGAGATCGCTTCCGGCACAGAGATAATCACGTGCGACGACGGCGCGGCGCGCAGCTCGTCGACGGTCTGCACGTGCGAGAAGCCGGCCGTCGTCTCGTCCCCGGGATTCCATGACGCATACATCCGCACGTCGTGCAGCAGGTGCTCGCCGATCTCCTGCCACGCCCGGTCCACGTCGTCGGCGACGAAAACGACCGAGGGGGTGTCGCGGCTGGGGAACATCGTCGGGCCGGGCGTATGACCGTGCTTGCGGCAGGCCTCCTCGTAGGCCTCCTGCATGCCGGGTGCGTTGGCGTTGCCGAGCATGCCCAGGCCATACCTGCCGGCCCGACGGGCCGCGGCCACCGTTCCGCCTCCCCACATCATCGGCGGGCCGCCCGCGGTCAGCGGCCTGGGTGTCACCGTGATGCGACGCCCGTCGTCGTCAACGGATTCTTCGGCGAGCAACCGGCGCAACAGCCCGAGCTTTTCGTCGGCGATCCGGCCTCGCTTGCTCATTTCCACGCCGAAGTGCTCGAACTCCTCGGGCCGGTACCCAAGGGCCAGGGTGTAGGACACCCGCCCCCCGCTGACGAGGTCGAGGACCGCCATGTCCTCGGCCAGCCGGACCGCGTCGTAGAACGGCAGGATCAGGATCAGGTTCATCGCCAACCGTTGGGTGCGCGCCGCGATGGCCGGCGCCAGGATCAATGGCGACGGCAGGTAGCCGTCCTCGGACCCGTGGTGCTCACACAGCACGGCGGCGAGGCCACCGTGCTCCTCGGCCCAGGCACACATCTCGGGCACGGCGGCGTACAGCGCCGCCGGCGGCGCTCCCCACGCAGGGGCCCGCATGTCGAAACGCAATGTGTACAAGGCGACTCCTAGATGACCTAATCTTTGTCCCCGTACGCTACGACGGGCCCGCGATCGACGTCAACGTTCCATCAAATACGTGCCGCGGCAGCGTCGTCGGGATGTCCAGCGAGCTGAGCAGGCCGGGCGGCGCCTCGACCACGTACGGGATCGCGTTGACCACCCGCATGGCCGTGGAGGTCATGGCGGCGCGCCCCGCGCCGTGCCCCTCGGCCGCCCCGAGCGTCAGCACGCAGTGAATGTCGGGGTCGCCCTCGATGTCGACGCGATAGGTCGCGTCGCAGTCCGAAGCCGGCCAGTCGGGCGCGACGTCGCGGGCCATCCGGATGACATGCTCGATGACGATGGCCTCGCGGCCGTTGACCACGCCCGCCGCCCGGGTTCGCACGGCGCCGCAGGTGCCCGCCTTGACGGTGCCGAACGCCACCTCGATGTCGCGATGGGTCAACTCGCGGTCGAAGGTGCCGCGCACCCCCTCCAGCTCGGCCCCGAGGCCGTCGGCGATCAAGCATATCGGTGCCTTCCAAGCCATTTCGATGAAGCCCGGCGTCTTCATCATCGGCTCGAAATCCAGGGGACGCCCGAATCCCAATCCGTCCATCATCACGTCGGCCACGGGGTAGTGATCGTTGAGGGCGACCTCGCTGGCCGTGATGGTGCGGATGTTCTTCGACTGCGTCGTCATCAGCAGCGCGAGCTGATCGGAGGCGAACCCCGGAAAGATGCCCGAGACGTACAACGACGCGCCGCCGGCCTTCGCCGCAGCCTCGAGCTGGTCCCCGCCAGTCCGGCGCGAAATACGACGGCGGATGCACCAGGCTCGTCGACGACGTCGACACGACGTTGATCCCCGCCTGCAGCAGCCGCACGTAGTCGGGCACGGCGGCGCCGTCGCGTTCGGGACCGCTCGCGGCGTAGACGACGCAGTCGGGCGCCAGGGCGATCAACGCGTCGGCGTCGTCGGTGGCGGCGACGCCCAGCGGCTCGATGCCGGCCAGCTGGCCGGCGTCCCTACCGACCTTGTCGGGCGAATGCACCCATACCCCAACGAGTTCCAGGTCCGGTCGACGGCTGATCGCATCGATCGCGATTGCCCCGACTCCCCCGGTCGACCACACGACGGTGCGCATCGAGCTTTCCTCTCTACTCATGTCTCCTCATGGACGGCCGACGCGGCGCGTTCGAGATATGGCCACGCCACGTCGGGTGGTACCCCGCCGCAGAGCGGGTGCAGCGGGAGAAGGCGGCCGCCGCGCACGTAGTCGGCCGCCTCGTCGGGTGTGAAGATCCGATACGGGCCGCGTCGTCGGCGCCGTGGTGCTCGGAGAGGACCGCGAGTACCGCACCCCGGGTCCGCCCACGCGCACATGTCGATCGCCGCGGCGTAGAGGTCGGCGGCCGGTCCGGCCCACGCCGGAGCGCGCATGTCGAACCTGAGCGTGAACATCACCCGCAGAGTAACCTAAGATTTGTTCGTTAGGATAGTGCGCACTCTCTTAACAGGAGGAACGGGATGACGGCTCAGCGGGTGGTCGTGTGGGCGACCGGTGGCATCGGGTCGATCGCGATCCGCACCATCCACCGACGCCCCGACCTGGACCTGGTCGGTGTGTGGGTGCACTCCCAAGACAAGGTCGGCAGGGACGCGGGCGAACTCGCCAACGGGGAGCCGATCGGCCTCGTCGCGACCAACGATGCGGACGCGCTGATCGCCCTGAAACCCGACTGCGTGATCTACGCGGCCAGCGGGCCGGAACGCGACGCGCTGGCCATCCCGGATTACGTCAGGCTGCTCGAATCCGGCATCAATGTCGTCACCACCAGCACCACCCGGCTGGTCAATCCGCACGCCTACGAGCCGGCCGAGTGGCGTGACCAGTTGCTGGCCGCGGCCAAGCGGGGCCAGGTGTCGTTGTATGCGTCCGGCATCGAGCCCGGCTTCGCCGCGGACTATCTGCCACTGGTGCTGTCCACCCAGTCGTCGTCCATCGAGAAGATTCATTCGTTCGAGATCGGCCTGTACGACGACTACGGGGTTCCCGACATCATGAGCGACGCGCTGGGCTTCGGGCGTCCGCTGGACTACCAGCCGTGGATCGGCTACCCCGGCGCCATCACCGGCGAGTGGCAGGGACAGCTCCGGCTGGTCGCCGACGCGCTCGGCGTCGAAATCCAGGAAGTCCGTGAGGATTTCGACCGCGCCGTCACGAACCGCACGCTCGAGGTCGCGATGGGAACCGTCGAGGCCGGGACGTGCGGCGCGCTGCGGATGAAGGCGATCGGGGTGGTCGACGGCCGCGAGGCCATCGTCATCGAGCACGTCACCCGGCTCGCGCACGACGTCGCCCCCGACTGGCCGACCGGCATCGGCGACCTGTCCTACCGCGTCATGATCACCGGCGATCCCGACATCGACTGCACCATGGCGGCGACGCTGAAGGATCCCCGCAAGGCCGGGGTCGGCGGAATGACCTCGGGCGCCGGCGCAATGGTCGCCACCGCGATGCGCGTCGTCAACGCCGTACCGTATGTCGTTGCCGCGGAACCCGGGCTGGTGAGCTCTGTCGACCTACCGTTGACGATTCCAAGGCACGCGTTCGCCATGGCTTAATCTGCCCGAGTGACGTTTAATCCGCTCGAGGAGCTCACGCTGCCACGGCTGCGGCTGCGCACCAGCATGAAGTGGCGCGCGCACCCGGCCGACGTGTTGCCGTTGTGGGTCGCGGAGATGGACGTCATGCTCGCGCCGACGGTGGCCGACGCCCTGCGGACGGCCATCGACATCGGCGACACCGGCTACCCCGCCGGCCACGCGTTGGCCGAGGCGGTCGGCGAATTCGCTTCGCGGCGTTGGCAATGGGCCGACCTGGCGGTGAGCCACACGCGGATCGTTCCGGACGTCATGCTCGGTGCGGTCGAGACGCTGCGCCTGGTCACCGACCGCGGCGACGCCGTCGTCGTCAACCCACCGGTGTACGCCCCGTTCTACGCTTTCGTCTCGCACGACGGCCGCCGAGTGGTCGAGGCGCCGCTAAACGCCGACGGCCGAATCGATTTGGGCGCCTTGGAAGAAGCGTTCGCGCACGCCTGCGCGTCGGGCGGCAGGGTCGCCTACCTGTTGTGCAATCCGCACAACCCGACGGGGGCGGTGCACACGTTCGACGAACTGCGCGGCGTCGCCGAACTCGCCCGCCGGTTCGGGGTCCGGGTGGTGTCGGACGAGATTTGGGCGCCCGTCATCCTGCCGGGCGCACGGTTCGTCCCGTACCTGAGCGTTCCCGGCGCCGAGGACGCGTTCGCCCTGACGTCGGCGTCGAAGGCGTGGAACCTGTCCGGGCTGAAGGCGGCCCTGGCCATCGCCGGCCCGGAGGCCGCCGCGGACCTGTGCCGGATGCCGGAGGAGGTCAGCCACGGGCCGAGCCACCTCGGCATCATCGCGCACGCCGCGGCGTTCAGGACCGGCGGCGACTGGCTCGACGCGCTGCTGCCGGGCCTGGACCAGAACCGGGCCCTGCTGGGCGATCTCATCGAAGAACACTTACCGGGCGTGAAATACCTACGGCCGCAAGGCACTTACCTGGCGTGGCTGGATTGCCGACGGCTCGGCTTCGACGAAGGAGAGGTCGGCGACGGCCTCGCGGTGGTCGCCGACCTGGCCGGGCCCGCCCGCTGGTTTCTCGACCACGCCCGGGTCGCGCTGAGTTCCGGCCACGTGTTCGGAACCGGCGGAACCGGGCACGTGCGGTTGAACTTCGCTACCTCGCAAGCGATTCTGACCGAGGCCGTGTCGCGGATGGGCCGGGCCGTCGAGCAGCGCTGAGCGCCGAGTGTGGGCCCTACGTACGGAATCCGCCTCGCATTCGTCCATAGGGCCCACGCTCGGCGAGAATTTACGCGGGAATTTACGCGGGAATCTCCTCGCCGCGGCCCAGATTTCGGAAACCCTCGGCGGGCTTCTTGATACCGAGCAGGAACGGCAGCGTGTTCAATTCGAACTTCGCCGTCTTTCCCAGCCGGCCGAGAAACCCGCGCGGCGGGGCGGCCGGTACGACCTCGGACGTCGCGAGGTCGATATAGTACGTCGACGTCTCCCCGATGCCTTCGAAGTCGTGGATCAGCGGCTTGCACAGGCCGCGCGTCGGCTCGTCGAGGCACTCCGCGACCGGGTCGGTCATCAGCACGTATTCGACTACGGGCACCATGTTTTTCAGCATCCTGTGCACCAGGATGACGTCCACTCCGGCGAGCTCGACGTGGCGTTTGACCCGCTGCTCGGCCACCTCGCCCTGGTGGACGACGAACTTCAGCGACAGCTTGTCCAGCTGTGCGCAGCTGGCGCACTCGCAGGAGATGTCCGTTTTGAAGCGCTCCCGCTTCGCCAGGAACGACCGGCGCATCCGTGACAGCCGGTCGCACACCAGCACTTTGGCGTTGCCGTCCGGCTCCCAGAAGAACGCCGCGTCGCCCTCGAGTTTCGCCAGCTTCAGCCCCTTGCCGGCGTCGATGACCGACTCCAGCAACCCGGCCACCGTCTGCTGCGCGTGTGCCAGGTGCGTCCGGTTCCAATGCATGTAGTCCGTGTATCCGCTGATGTCGGCGATCAGCAGGACGGCACGCCGGATGGCCATGAATTTTGCAGTCTAGTGGCCGGCCGTGCCCACCTCAATGAAATCTCGCACTGGACGAAGAGGTGTTCGGAGAGAGAGGCTTGCAGAGATGCCACTCACCGCGAGGAGCTGAATGTGCATGTGCTGCGAACCCCGGACTCCCGATTCGAAAACCTGGAGGACTATCCGTTCGTAGCGAATTACCTCGACGTGGCGGCCGGCGACACCCAGCCGCTGCGGATGCACTTCCTTGACGAGGGCCCGGCGGACGGCCCGCCGATCGTGCTGCTGCACGGCGAGCCCACCTGGAGCTACCTGTACCGGACGATGATTCCGCCGCTGGCCGACGCCGGAAACCGGGTGCTCGCACCCGACCTGATCGGCTTCGGCCGCTCCGACAAGCCCAGCCGGATCGAGGATTACACCTACCTGCGGCACGTCGAGTGGGTGACGTCGTGGATCGAGCGGCTCAACCTGAGAGATGTCACGCTGTTCGTCCAGGACTGGGGATCACTCATCGGTCTGCGCATCGCGGCCGAGCAGGGTGACCGGATATCGCGGCTGGTGATCGCCAACGGATTTCTTCCCACCGCCCAGCACCGCACCCCGCCCGCCTTCCACGTGTGGCGGGCATTCGCGCGCTACTCCCCCATGCTGCCCGCGGGTCTCCTAGTGGCCGCCGGCACCGTCCGCAGGGTTCCCCCCAAGGTGCGGGCCGGCTACGACGCGCCCTTCCCCGACAAGACCTATCAGGCCGGGGTCCGCGCGTTCCCGCAGCTGGTGCCGACGTCATCCAGAGACCCGGCGATTCCGGCCAACCGGGCCGCGTGGAAAGCCCTGGGCGAGTGGGACAAACCCTGCCTGACGATCTTCGGGTATCGCGACCCGATCCTCGGCCGCGCGGATCGCCCGCTGATCAAGCACATCCCGGGCGCCGCGGGTCAGCCGCACGCCCGCATCAATGCCGGCCATTTCATCCAGGAGGACAGCGGCCCGGAACTCGCCGACCGGATTGTGTCCTGGCAGCAGGCGGTGCGCTGAGCGCGTTATCCCGTCTTGATCAGTCGCGCGACGCCGCGCATGACCGCCCTGCTCAGCGTGCGGCGCACCCGGTCGAGCGGCGACCCGGCGTTTGGCGACGGCGCCGTCCCGAGCCGGGGGAACAGCCGCAACGCGTTGGTGCGATCGATCGCCGTCCGGGCGTCTGCGTCGAGCCCGGGATAGGTTTCCAGGCCGGCGGCGAACAGCTTGCCCGCCGCGACGGGCGCGAACGGCCAGTCGGAGCCGAACGTGACGTGTCCGGGTTTGGCGAAGGCGAGCAGGCTCGGCAGCGCGGCGGCGCTCGAGGACAGCGCGGTGTCGAAGTAGAAGCCCGCGAAGTCGTCCAGGCTGTCCGCCACGCTGCGCCCGGTGTCGCCCATGATGGCGACCGCCATTCGGTGCGAGGCGTAGGGCACGAATCCGCCGGCATGGCTGAGGATGAACTTGATGTTCGGGTGCCTGCGGCAAATCCCGTTGCGGACAAGCAGATACGCCGCCCGGGTGGTATCGAGCAGGAAGTCGGCCGCGAACGGCGGGACGCCGTCCACCGAGGGGCCGGGCAATTCGGCGGGATGGACGAAGACCACGGCCGACCGCGCGTCGAGGGCGGCGAACAGCTCCCTTTGGCCATCCTGGCCCAGGTAGCTGCCCTCGCTGTTGGCGAGCAGCACCACGCCGTCGGCGCCCAGCTCGTCGAGCGATCTGACGGTCTCGGCGACGGACTCCTCGACGTGTGGCATCGGCACGGTGGCGAAGAATCCGAACCGACCGGGCTGAGCCTTGACGAGTTCGGCGAGGTAGTCGTTGACGTCGCGCGCGAGCGAGGCCGCGTCGGCCGGGTTCGGCAGGAACGTGGTGCCCGGCGTGGACACCGACAGGATCGCGGTCGCGACATCGAGTTCGGCCATCGTCTGTAGCGACGCCTCCGGGCTCCACTGTGGAAGGTCGCGGCCGCCGGCCGCGTCAATCCCGGCCTTGCGCAATGAGTCTCGGTAAAACGACGGGATGGCGTGGTGGTGGGTGTCTATCCGCATCGGACCTCAGCCGGTGACGGCGAGCACGGCCGCAGCGAGCTCGGGACGGCAGACCACGAGGTCCGGCAGCTTCGGGTCCGGCTGGTTGTATGCCAACGGCGAACCGTCGATGCGGGACGTGTGCAATCCCGCGGCCCGGGCCACCGCGACCGGGGCGGCCGAGTCCCACTCGAACTGACCGCCGGCGTGGACGTACACGTCGGACAAACCCTGCACGATCGATGCCACCTTGGCGCCGGCGGAACCCATCTCCACCAAGACGCCGTCCAGGGCGTCGCGAACGGCCAACGCGATCGCGGGTGGCCGGGTGCGTGACACCACGATGCGCGGCTTGCCCGGCGCGGCGGGCGGTGCGGCGACGTCGGGTGTGGCCAGCGTGGTGCCCTGCGCCGGTAGTGCCACCGCACCGGCGACAAGCTCACCGCCCTGCCAAAGGGCGACGTGCACCGCCCAGTCGTCGCGACCGAGCTCGGAGAACTCCCGCGTGCCGTCGAGCGGGTCGACAATCCACACCCGCTCCGAGCGCAGGCGCACCGGGTCGTCGGCGCCCTCCTCGGACAGCACCGCGTCGTCGGGCCGCTCGTCGGCGAGCGCTTCCATCAGGAAGTCATGGGATCGCTTGTCCCCCGCGGCTTTCCGCTCGCTCGCATCGGCGTCGGCGAACTCCTCGCGCACCCCGAGCAGCAGCCGGCCCGCCTCGGTGGCCAGCCGCGCGGCCAGTGCGTGGTCATTCATCGGTTGCTCCGGAGATCATGGCCATCCTCGATATGTTGGTAGGACTGACCAAACTTACCGCGCCGGGATCGTCGCGGCGGTCGCCGCCCCGGCGGTGCCGTTTCTGCCATAACCTGGTGAACGTGAGCGGCAACGTCTCTTCATCGAGCCGGCTGCGGCGCATTCCGCGGGGGCGCCGGACCGTGATCGGTGTCGCCCTGGCCCTCCTGCTGATCGTCGTGCTCGGCTTCGTCGCGGTTAAGCTGACCCAGCACCAGGGCGGCACCGCGCGTCCGACCACGCCCCCGGCGGCGCCGCCGACCAGCTTCGCCATTCCGGGCTGCTACAACCCGTCGGTTCAACCCGTCGAGCGCCCAAAGAAGCTCAATGTCTTGGGATGCGCGAGCGTAGCCGTTGCGCTGCAGGACATGTCCTGGAGCTCGTGGGGGCCGCAGGGCGCCGACGGGACGGGCACCGCCGTCTTCAAGATGTGCGATCCCAACTGCGCAACCGGCTATCAGCTCACGGATCCCGTCGTCGTGCACGCATGGAATCCGCAGCCGCCGCGCCCGGACGCCATCTGCCAGGTGGGGCTCAGGATCTTCGCCGACATGATCCTGGCCTTCCCGAAGGGTGTCCCCCCGCCGACCGCGCAGAAGATGACCACCCAGTACAACGGGATGCCGGCGGTGCACTACGTGAACTACTCCGTCGGCAACGGCCGCGACACGCAATTCATCGGCTACACGTTCTGTAACTAGTCGCGGCCGCTCACACCTCGACGACGACGGCACCGCCCTGGCCACCGCCCGCGCACATGGCGGCGACGCCGATGCCGCCGCCGCGGCGGGCCAGCTCGTAGGTCAGCGTGGTGACCATGCGCGCGCCCGACGCCGCGATGGGGTGGCCGAGGCTGCAGCCGCTTCCGGAGAAGTTGACGAGTTCCTCGTCGATGCCGTACTCGCGGCACGCCGCGATCGGCACGGAGGCGAACGCCTCGTTGATCTCCCACAGCGCCACGTCGTTGACAGACAGCCCGGCCCGCTGCAGCACCTTACCGATCACCTTGACGGCGCCCAGGCCGGTGTCTTTGGGCGGCACACCCACAGCGGCCCACGCCCTGACCGTGCCCATCACGTCGAGCTTTTCGGCGTTGGCGTAGTCGCGGTCGACGAGCGCGACCGCCGCGGCGGCGTCGTTGGTGCCGCTGCTGTTTCCCGCCGTGATGGAGAATCCCTCGATCTCGGGGTGCAGGACCTTGAGCGCGGCCAGCTTCT
This sequence comes from Mycobacterium sp. NGS26, assembly GCF_059813025.1. Lineage (NCBI taxonomy): Bacteria > Bacillati > Actinomycetota > Actinomycetes > Mycobacteriales > Mycobacteriaceae > Mycobacterium > Mycobacterium sp. NGS26. The sequence continues at coordinate 488,867 of NZ_JCALDU010000003.1, read as the reverse complement.
CGACGGTGGTGTCGCGACGGGGGTGCTCGTCGACCGAGAACTCCGTCACCGAACCGTCGGGCTGGGTGATCTTCAGGGGCACGATCTCGTCGACGAACTTGCCCGCGTCCATGGCCGCGATGGCGCGCTGATGCGACCGGGCGGCCCAGGCGTCCATTTCCTCGCGGCTGATGCCGACGGCCTGCGCGGTGTTCCAGCCGACCGTGATCGACATGTCCTTGGTGGGCGCGTCCGGCGTCTCGACGTGGGTGGGCGGCAGCCAGCGCTCCTCGAACTTCAGCTCGGGGCCGGGAATCCGCTGGTTCATCAGCGGCGTCATCGACAACGACTGCACGCCACCGGCGATCAGCACGCGCTCCATCCCGGAGCCGATCTGGGCCGCGGCGTTGCCGATGGCGGTGAGGCTGCCCGCGCAGTGCCGGTTCACGGCCTGGCCGGGAATGTCCTCCAGGCCGGTTGCGGCGGCGGCGTACCGCGCCAAATCGCCTCCGCCGTAATGCGATTCGGCGAAGATGATGTCGTCGATGGCGGACGGGTCGACGCCGGCTCTGCGCACGATCTCGGGAAGCACCGTGGTGACCAGCGTCTCGGGCGGCGTGTTGACGAGCGTCCCCTTGAAGGAGCGCCCGATCGCCGTCCTGACTGCGCCGACGATCACGGGTGTGGCCATGGTTTCAACCTCATTGCGGTGGGCGGTCGGACGCGGCGAATCGTATCAGATACCGTATGGGCAATAGTAACGGCCTGAGTTTAGGCTGACAGCCATGACCACACCCGTAGCTCAGCGTGATGCCACCCAGACGGCCGCTTACCGCGTCGGCGCGATGCTGATAGGCGTCGGCACCGTGCACTTCCTGGCGCCCAAACCGTTTGACACGATCGTCCCCGCCGAGCTGCCCGGAGACGCGCGGCTGTACACCTACGCATCGGGCGTCGCGGAGATCTCCGTCGGTGCGCTGCTGCTGCCGCGACGCACCCGGCGCTTCGCGGCGCTGGCGGCCGCCCTGCTGTTCGTCGCGGTGTTCCCGGCCAACGTCAACATGGTCCGGTTGTGGTGGGACAAGCCCTGGCCGATGCGCATCGCCGCCCTGGCGCGGCTGCCGCTGCAGATTCCGATGATCACCACCGTGCTGAAGATCCGGCGCAACAGCTGAGGTTCACCCGAAGGCGTCGCGAAGCTCTTTCTTGATCACCTTTCCGAACTGGTTGCGCGGCAGCGCATCGACGACCACGAGCCGTTCGGGGTGCTTGTAGCGGCTCAGCCCGCGCGAACGGCAGTGCTGCACAAGGGATTCCAGCGACACACCGTCGGTTGACACAGGTACCACGACGGCGCATACGCGCTCGCCGGCGCTGGGGTCGGGCACTCCGATGACGGCGACGTCGGCGACCGCCGGGTGGGTCACCAGGACGTTCTCGATCTCGAGGGCCGAGACGTTCTCGGCGTTGCGGATGATCGCGTCTTTGATCCGGCCGGTGATGCGAACGTTGCCGTCGGCGTCGATCAGCCCGAGGTCGCCGGTGCGCAGCCAGCCCTGCCGATCGAATGCGTCGGCGTCGAGGGCGGGGTCGGCATAGCCGAGGAAGCATTGGGGTCCCTTGAGCCGCAACTCGCCTTCGCGCCCGGCGGGCAGTTCGACCTCCCCGCCACCGACCACGCGGACGCTGACCCCTGGCACGGGTGGGCCCACGGTGTGGTCGAGCACCGCGGGCGGGGCGGTCAGGGGCGGCGAGGTCGCGCATGGAAATTCGGTGAGCCCCCAGGCGTTGGCAATGCCGGCGACTCCCAAGGTTTCGCGAACCTGACGCCCCAATTCGGCCGTGATCGGCGCGCCTCCGGCCAGGCAGCCCCGCAGCGCGGGGAACAGCGGCCGATCGCGATGGGCCCGTTGGGCTTCCAGGAATGCCACGAAGAAAGGTGTTGCCGTGCCCAGGAATGTCGGGTTGTGCGCGGCGATGGAAAGCGGTGTCGCGGCCGGATCGAACGCCTCGAACAGCACCAGCCGCATGCCGGTCAGCAGCGCGGCGGCCAGCATCGCGGCCCCGCCGATGTGCGCGATCGGGAAGGCGATCGGATCCACGTCACCGCTCGTGGCACCGACCATGCCGACCACCCCCGCCGAGCCCGCGATCACCGACTCGTCGGTATGACGGATTCCCTTGGGGGCCGCGGTGGTTCCCGACGAGTAGTAGATCCATCGGGTGTCGCTCGTGGGTCCCGTTGGCGCCGCAAGGGCGTCGATGCTCCCGCGGGGCAGCCGAAGCTCGCCGGCGACCGGCGGTGTCTCCAGATCGACGGCGATCACCTGGAAGCCCTTGTCCGAGGCCAACGCCCGGGCAAGCCCACCGTGGTCGAAACCACGCCAGAATTCGGGCACCACAAGGAATTCCGTCGCCAGCTGCCCGGTGATGAAGTCCACTTCGCGTTCCCGCAGTATCGGGATGATCGGGTTTTGCACCGCACCGAGCCGAGCGAGCGCCGCCATGACAACCATGGCCTCGAGCGTCGTGGGCAGCTGCCAGGACACCACCGTTCCCGCGCCGATCCCGCCCTCGGCGAACGCGGCGGCCGTCGCGCACGCGGCGTCGTGAAACTCACGCGCGGTCAGGCTGCGGCCGTGCTCATCGGCGAGCAGCCGGCGGTTCGGTTCGCGCTGCACCGCACCGGCGATCAACGCCCAGAAAGTCGTATCGTCTGACAGGCTTCCGATCGTCATCTCGCCAGCTGATCGGCGGACGGCGGGCGAAACCCGGAGTGCGCTATGGCAACCGACACGGCACTGCCGGCGGGGCCCTTGTGGTCGACGAGGACGGCCGACCCGGTGGCCACCCCGTCGTGGCTGTAGTGGGTCAGCGCGGCCAGCCCGATATGGGGCCCTTCCGGCAGGCGGCTCAGGGTCAGGGTGTAGTCGACGTTGATGAACTGCAGGGCGTTCGTGCCCCAGTTGGCGATGGCGGCCGTGACGTCGGCGGCCATCGCGGCCCGGGTGAAGGCGGTCAGCGGCACGCCGTCGATCAGCGGGCGGGTCTCCTGCAGCCAGGTGTATTTCTGGCCGGACACGTTGACCCATTCGGGATCGGGGTTTTGCACCCCGGAGCCCCAGCCGTAGGTCCGCATGAACAGCGACGGGTGAATGCCGTCCTCCTCGATCGGCAGCCGCGGCATCTGCACCGGTTGCGACCACACGTCCCCGTCGGGTTGCGGCCCACGCCGTAGAAACAGCGCATTCCCGCGCGCGACCGGGACGTCGCGCTGCATCATGACGGCCTCGACGAGCCGCAATCGCCGTCGCTCGTGATGCACGCGGGCGTGCACCTCGATCGGCTCCAGCGCGGTCGGGGCGGGAAGGTCGACGGTGAGCCGCGCGGGTTGCAGTTCGGGGTCGTCGACGGCCTGTTCGACGGCCCAGCCCAACAGCCCGCCGGCGACGTGCCCGCTGAGGGTGGGGCCCCACCCTCCGCGCGCGATTTCGGTTGGCACGTAACGGCTTCCGTCGCGCACGAAGTACGGCTTCGACGCCGCCGCCGCGACGGCGTCGGGCGCGATCTTCGCCTCGGTCACAACGGAAGATATTACAGTATCCCCTTCCAGTCGGGTGGCGTTGGCTCCGTGGCCAGCCACCCAGCGCCGGTTTCCCGATTCCGCATTGCTTGCCGGGAGGGTGCTTTACAGTGTTAGCTCGGCAAGAGAGGTGCCATGTCCAAAGCGATCCGATTGGTAGCCATTGGCCTCATCGCTTGTCTCGGCGTGGCCGCGTGCGGGTCAAAGCACGCGTCGCCGCCACCCGCATCGAGCTCGGCGAGGCCCTCGGCGACCACCAGCACGACCGTTTCGACGAGCGCGCCCAGCGCGGCCAGCGCGCCCGCCAGCGCGCCCACCAGCTCGCCCGATTGCGTCGGGTTGTCGATCTGTCCGCCGCCACCGCCGGACGCCGAGGGCAACCCGGCGTGCTACTACGCCGACGGCTGGCGAGGCATGGACCCCGGCGCGGGCATCGAGGTGTGGTACTTCCACGAGCCGCAGAACATGTCCAAGCCCGACAAGGTCACCGCCGTCGTCCGCAAGAAGGATGGCACCAGCGAGTCGCAGGACGCCAACATCGACGCCGGGCAGCAAGTGCATCGCTTCGAGTTTCCGGCCGTCGACAAGTCGTCGGTCCAGGAGGTGCTGCTCAACACGAGCGGCGGCCGCTGCTTCGTCGTCGGACCGTGAAAGCCCAACGGGCCGAATCCAGTTCGGAACGGATCAGCGCGGTCGAGGACGGCGGCTGGCCGGGGCGGTAAAGCCCCCGGTGTCGTCGAAGAATGCCCACTGGCCGTCGTCGTCGACCTCCATGCGCCAACCGAGCTCGGAGCTGCGCGGAACGGAGTTCGTGAACCAGGCGTGGGCTTCCTCCGCGCTGGCGAAGTTCTTGGTCGCGACGATCTCGCCATGCGGGCCGATAACTCGAAACCTGGCCATCCGGTGTGGTTATCCCTTCTTATCGGCATTCAATCGCAAGTAGCGTCCGCCGACAAGTGCCCAAAAGGGCCGGTACCGGGCTACACCGTGCGGGTCAATCGGTCGGCGAGCAGCTCGGCGAACCTCGCCGGGTCCTCGAGCGCGCCGCCTTCGGCGAGAAGCGCCGTGCCGTACAGCAATTCGGCGGTTTCGGCGACCTGGGCGCGCGCGGCGTCGTCGTCGGCGTTCTTCTGCGCCTCCCGCAGGCCAAGGACCAGCGGGTGGGTCGGATTCAGCTCGAGGATGCGCTTACTGGGCGGAACCACCTGTCCCGACGCCCGGTACATCCGCGCCATCGCCGGGGTGATGCCGAAGGTGGGGGTGATCAGGCAGGCCGGCGACTCGGTCAGGCGGGCGGACAGCCGCACTTCCGCGACGTGTTCGCTCAGGGTTTCCTTCAACCACTCCAGCAGGTCGGCGAACTCTTTCTGCTGCTCCTCGCGCTCGGCCTCGCTCTTCTCCGCCTCGGAATCCAGGTCCACCTCGCCCCTGGCCACCGACTGCAGCGGCTTGCCGTCGAACTCCGGCACCGATCCCACCCAGATCTCGTCGACCGGGTCGGTCAGCAGCAACACCTCGTAGCCCTTGGCCTTGAACGCCTCCAGGTGCGGCGACTTCAGGATCTGCTGCCGCGTCTCCCCCGTCGCGTAGAAGATCTGCTCCTGGCCTTCCTTCATGCGCTCGACGTACTCCGCCAGGGTGGTGGCTTCCTCCTCGCTGTGCGTCGAGGCGAACGAGGAGATGCGCAGCAGGGTGTCCCGGTTGTCGACGTCGGACATCAGGCCCTCCTTGAGGACCTTGCCGAACTGCGTCCACAACGTGCGGTAGTCCTCCGGCCGCTCGGACTGCAGGTCCTTGATCGTGGAGAGGACCTTCTTGGTCAGGCGGCGCCGGATCGCGTTGATCTGCCGGTCCTGCTGCAGCATTTCGCGGGACACGTTGAGCGACATGTCCTGTGCGTCGACCACGCCCTTGATGAACCGCAGATAGTGGGGCATGAGCTGGTCGCAGTCGCCCATGATGAACACGCGCTTGACGTACAGCTGTATCCCGACGGTGGCGTCCCGGCTGAACATGTCGAACGGGGCGTGCGACGGGATGAACAGCAGGGCCTGGTACTCGTAGGTGCCCTCGGCCTTCATCGCGATCACCTCGAGCGGGTCGTCCCAGGCGTGCGCGATGTGCTTGTAGAACTCCTTGTACTCCTCGTCGGACACCTCTTCCCTCGGCCTGGCCCACAGCGCCTTCATCGAGTTGAGGGTCTCGGTTTCGATGGTGACGACCTCCTTGCCACCCTCCTCGGTGGCGGGGGTGAGCCGCTCGACCTCCATCCGGATGGGCCAGGCGATGAAGTCGGAGTACTTCTTGACCAGGTTCCTGATCCTCCACTCCGCGGTGTAGTCGTGCAGCTCGTCCTCTTTGTCCTCGGGCTTGAGGTGCAGCGTGACCGACGTTCCCTGCGGTGCGTTCTCGACCGATTCGATGGTGTAGGTGCCCTCGCCGCTGGACTCCCACCTGGTGGCGTCGCTCTCGCCGGCCTTGCGGGTGAGCAGCTCGACCTTGTCGGCCACCATGAACGTCGAGTAGAAGCCGATGCCGAACTGCCCGATCAATTCCTCGGAGGCGGCGGCGTTCTTGGCCTCGCGCAGCTGTTGCCGCAGCTCGGCGGTGCCCGACTTGGCCAGGGTCCCGATGAGGTCGACGACCTCGTCGCGGGTCATTCCGATGCCGTTGTCGCGAACCGTCAGGGTGCGCGCCTCCTTGTCGACCTCGATCTCGATGTGCAGATCGGAGGTGTCGACGTCCAGGTCTTTGTTGCGGAACGCCTCGATGCGCAGCTTGTCGAGTGCGTCCGAGGCGTTGGAGATCAACTCCCGCAGGAACGAGTCCTTGTTGGAGTAGACCGAGTGGACCATCAAGTCGAGCAGTTGTCGCGCCTCGGCCTGAAACTCCAACTGCTCTACACCGGTGTTCGACATGAACCGAAATTTACCGAAATCCCGATCCGGGAAACCGCGGGACCCCACACATTCGCCCGCGACGAGCGAAGGCGCCCCGCCGGCATAAGTGGCGACGACCAGCCGGAACGGCGTCGGGCGGACCCGAAGGCAAGCTTCCGCCGACGAAGCCGCGCCTGGGGACCGGGGCTACCAGGCACCCCACCGAGGTGAATTGACGGCCGGGTGGCCGGTAGTAGCGTTGTCTCGAGCTCAATAAGGGGTTGCGGTGGTCGTCGGCAGGCAGGTGCCGCGGTCGGGCGCCAACGAGTCGCTCGGCCGCGAGGCGCATTGTGCTGCCACGGGTTTCGCCGACATGGATGAGCGCAGCGCCGCAAAACCGCGGGCGGTGCGATGCGGCTGCGCTACATAAGCATCGAGGCGCTGATCGCCGAGGCCGGCGGTGATCCCTGGGTGATCGACCGCAGCCTGCAGGCGGGCCGTCCCGCCCGGATCGCCGACCTGGCGCAGGCGTTTCACGCCGCGGGCCGGTGCACCGCCGAGTCCAGCAGCGCCTTCGACGAGGCCCGCCGCCGCTTCGAGGCGTCCTGGAATCGGGACGACGGCGAGAACCCGATCAACGACTCCGCCGAAGTGCAACGGGTCGCCGCGTCGCTGGGCGCCCAGTCCCTGCAGCTGCCCAAGATCGGCGTCGACCTGGAAAACATCGCCGCCGCCCTGGCCGAGGCGCAGCACACCAGTGCGGTGCTGACCTCGGCGCTGGAGGGCCGGCTCCGGCGGCTCGACGACGAACTCGGCCAGGCGGTGGAACAGGAGAAGGACGCCCGCCTCACCGCGGGTGATCGGGCCGTGCTCGACGCGCTGATCTCCCGGCTCGAACAGGAGGCCATCGACGACACCAAATCGGCGCTGGGCCAGCTCGTGTCGCTGCGCGACGGCTACTCCGACTATCTGCACAGGGCGACGGCCACCCTGCGCGCCGACGGGTACGACGCCGTACCCGTCCAGGGCTTGGACGCCAAGGAGTCGCCGCCCAAACCCGAAGGGCCGGTTCAGGTTCCACCGCCCGATAGCAAGCCCGAGGATGTCAGAGGTGGTGGGATTCGCTGAGCCAGGAGCAGAAGGACCGGCTGGTTGCCCAGCACCCGCCGGAGCTGGGCAACCTCAACGGAATCAACGCCATCGTCCGCGACACCGTCAATCAGGCGGTGATGAACGACGACATCGACCGCGTCGAGAACATCGCCAGACAGCGCGGGGTCTCGGCCGCCGACGTGCTCGCCAACCCGGGAATGTACGGGCTTTCTGGCACCGATGTCACGCGCTACGGCAACGCCGTGAAGACGCGCGACGGCCTGAACTACGACAGGGGGCCGGAAGGCCCCAACCAGAGGCCGGTCATGCTGTGGGCTTACGACCCGTTGGCATTCAACGGCTGGGGTAAGGCGGCGATCGCGATCGGCAATCCCGACTACGCCCGCAACACCGCGGTCATCGTCCCGGGCACCGGCAGCAGCGTGGCGCAGGGCTGGATGTCGGGCCACCAGGACGCGGTCAACCTGTACGACCAGTCCCTGGCGGCCGACCCGGAGCACCACTACACCTCGGTGATCGCGTGGATGGGTTACGAAGCGCCGCACGGCTTCTCCGATCTGCGGGTCAGCGAACCCGGGCTGGCGCGAGCCGGTGGCGACCTGCTCGCCGCCGACGTCAACGGCCTGTGGGTGACCCACAACAGCCTCACACCTCAGCACGTCACCGTCATCGGGCATTCCTACGGCTCGACCACCGTCGCCGACGCGTTCGCCCACGGCAACATGCACGCCAACGACGCCGTGCTGATCGGTTGTCCCGGAACGGATCTGGCGCGCAGCGCCGCGGATTTCCACCTCGACGGCGGGCATGTCTACGTCGGCGCGGCCTCCACCGACCCGGTCAGCTGGATCGGCGAGGGCAGCGGCATGCCCGAACAATGGCTCAAGAACAAGGTCAGGGAATACGGACTGCCGATTCCCTTCGACGCCGGTTTGGGCCGCGACCCGGCCGGCGACGGCTACGGATCCATCCGCTTCCACGCCGAAGTGGCGGGCTCCGACGAGATGGACAGGTACGACCATTCGCACTACTACGACATGGGCAGCGAGGCGCTGCGCAGCATGACCGACATCGCCAGCGGCCACTCCGAGCGCCTGGCAAGCGACGACCTGCTCGCCGACGGCAGGCGCCAGCCACACGTCGGGCCCTTCCGAATACCCGGGCTGCCCGCGTATATCGACCCGGAGCACGACCGCCCGCGCGATACGATCCACGATAACCATGCATACCGCGCGTACGCCCCTCGCTGATCGCCGCCAAATGCTGTGGCGGTCCGCGGTCTTCACCGCGGTAGCAATCGTCCTGTCGATCGCCTTGGGAGGGTGTTCGCTGATGTTTCCCAACCGGCACGACACCGCCCACCCGGCGAACCCGCTGTCCGATGACCAAGCCCAGGCCCAGGTCGTCGACGCCGCCAAGCAGATCGCGCAGCTGGTGACCCTGCCAGACATGTACGGGGGCTTCGCGTTTGAATCGTGCAACGACCAAGGGGACCCGCCCTATCGCGGGGTTGTCGAGATGAGCTTCAAACCCGCCGGGGGCGACCCGGACGCGTTTTTCAATCAGGTCGCCGCGACGATGGTCGCGCACGGGTGGACCGACGGGCCCCCGCCCGGACTGCATCCGAACGGAAGGGTCATCAACAAGAGCGGCGTCATGGCGGTCATGTCCTGGGGGCCGAATCCCGGCTGGAGCCGCATCCAGGTCTACGGCGAATGCCGGAACATGACCGACCACCACAACGACGGCAAGACCAATTGGGTGAAGATCACCGACCGGCTGCGCTGAGCGCCCGGCCGCTCAGTCGGCGATGTGCGGTTTGATTTCCTCGATCACCCACTGCGCGAACTCCAGGTACGCCTCCGGCCCGTCCACCCGCGGCGCGGGGACCGAGCTGTATGTCACGCCGAGTTCGGCGAACCGGCACAGCTGGTCGATGATCTCTTGTTTGCTCATCTCCGGGCGGTAGTTGGGATCGTCGGTCGAGACGTGGCCCTCCCCGACTCGGCCCATGCCCAGCGGATACACGATGTCGAACGGCCTGCCGTCATACGTCGGCTGCGACTTGATGAAGTCGATCTTGGCCGGAAGGTCTTCGACCTTCGACAGAAACGGCCACCAGCCCGATCCGAACCGCGCCGCCCGCCTCATCGCGGCGTCCGCGTCGCCGGCGATCCAGATCGGTGGATGCGGCCGTTGCACCGGCTTCGGCTCGAATGCGATCCCGTCGAACGACGCGTATTTGCCGGCAAAACTCGGTGACTCGCTTGTCCACAGTTCGATCATCGCCTCGAGGGACTCGTCGGCGATGCGGCCCCGCTCATGGAACGGCACCCCGAGGACGTCGAATTCCTCTGCGTCCCAGCCCACCCCGAAAGTCACGGTGATCCGGCCGCCGCTCATCCAGTCCGCGGTCGCCAGCGCCTTCGCCAGCACGACGGGGTGGTGCAACGGCAGGATCGTGATGCCGGAGTTGACCCGGATCCGCTGCGTCGCGCCCGCGACGAACGCCTGCGCGACCGTCGAATGCAAGTAGAACGGGCCGGACAACTCCAGGTGCGAATGCGGAACGACGAAATGCTCGGGCACCGCAACCATGTCGTAGCCCAGCTCGTCGGCGCGCTTGAGCATCGCCGCTTGCTGCGGCCCCGTCACGGCGAACTCCCACTTGGCCGTGATCGCCGGCAACTCGAGCGTGTGCGGCAGCGCGAACGCCAGTTTCATCCCGTCATGATGGCACGCTCTAGACTGCTCGCGTGAATCCGGTGAAATCGTGGTGAGGCTGCGACGTTTCGTCGCCGTCGTCGCCGTCGCGGTGTTGGCGGTGGGCTGCGGATCGGCGCACGCGGCCGGCCCGCACACGATCACGTTGACGCTGGTGCGGCACGCTCAATCGGCGGGCAACGCTGCGGGCGTGATCGACACCTCCACGCCCGGCCCCGAACTCACGGCCAGGGGGTGGTGCCAGGCGACGCTCGCGGCCACCCAATTGGCGCCAAACCACTACGACGGCATCTACGCATCGAGCATGATCCGCACGCAGGAGACCGCCGCGGCGACGGCGCAGGCGCTCGGCGAGCCCGTCACGGTGCTGCCCGGGCTGCAGGAGATCGAGGCCGGCCAGTACGACGGCACGCCCGAGGCCGACAGCCCGCACACCTACCTCGTCGTCCCGAAGCGGTGGCTGCAGGGCGACCGCAATGCGCGGATCCCGGGTTCGGTGGACGGCAACGAATTCGACGCGCGGTTCGACGACGCCGTCCAACGCATCTACGACAGCGGCGAGCAGAACCCGGTGGTGTTCTCACACAGCGCGGCAATCATGTTCTGGGTCCTGATGAACGCGCGCAACGCCGACCCGTCGCTGTTGAACACAAAGCCGCTGCCGAACGTCGGCCGGGTGGTGATCACCGGAAACCCTTCCGGCGGCTGGACATTGACCGAATGGGACGCCGATCCCCCACCGTGCTGACGCCCTAATGTGTCGCGCCTGGTGTCGATCGGCGCAGTCGAAACCGCGTCGAGCGTGTGGGATATGCACACAAACCGACCACTCTTCGTCCATAGCCCCCACGTTCGGCGAGTCGAAGCGAACTCTGCCGGCGAACTAACGACTCACGACGCTCTAGCTCTTGGTGCCGACGGTGATCAGGTCGGACACGATCTGGGTCCAGAACGGCCTGCGGATGCGGTGCTGATCGGCGACGGCGAACCCGGCGTTCTCGAACAACGACCGCATCTCGGCCGGCGACGCGTTGTGCTGAGGCTTCCACCTGTTGGCCGAGGGGGCCTGCAGCCGCGGCTGCCGGGTGCTCAGGGCGCTGACGGCCACCAGGCCGCCGGGGGCCAGCACGCGATGGAATTCCCGTAGCGCCGCCGGCTGGTCGAAGAAGTGAAACGCCGACGTGGTGACGACGGCGTCGAGCGCCCCGTCGTCGAAGGGCAGTTGCTCGGCCGGCGCGCGCAACCATTTCACCCGGTCGGATCTGGCGCGGGCCTTCTCGAGCATGCCGTCGGACATGTCGATGCCGTAGATCTCGTCGGGCCGCAGTTCCCGCTCGATGCGGTCACTGAGAATCCCTGTGCCGCAAGCAATGTCAGCGATCCTGCGGGAGCCATGGTCGCGCAGCTGTGCGATCACTTCGTCGTGCGGGGGACGGTAGACCCATTGTTGCAAGAAGGGCAGGTCGTAGGCCGGGGCCAGGAAGCTCCACAATCGCGTGACGGCGTCGTTGAGTCCCCGGCGTTGCGGTGCCGTCATTCGCTTGTCCCCCCGATCGGGTCGGCCTAGCGACCCGGGCCGAGGGGCCCGGCCGGTCCACCCGGCCCCCCTGGCCCACCGGGCCCGCCCGGACCTCCCGGACCGCCGGGTCCGTTTACGGCGGGAAGCACGAACACGCATTGATTCAACTCGACGCTCCAGGCCCAGCCGGGGGCGCAATCGTCGGCCCGGCTCACCGCTGGCGAGGCGAGCGCGGCCGCAGGCAATCCCGCGAGCACAAGGGCGAACCCGCCGATCACGCAACATCGCAGATAGTGGCTCATCCGGTCATTTTGCCCGAGTCGACCCGTTGGCGTTCCGGATTGGCCATCTTCTCGGTTGCCGCTCGACGAATCGCCAACTCGCGGCGGGCGTCGTCCCCGCTTTGTCAGAATGTCCGTCATGGCGCGCTCATTCGACATCGTGACCGCATCGCCCGCGAGCGTCGAACAGATTCACGCGGCGTTCGGTCGCGAGGACTACTGGCTGGCCCGCCTGGAGCCCGCGCGCGCCAGCACCACGCTGGATTCGCTGATCGTCGACGCCGACGGCGCCGTGACGGCGTGCGTCACCCAGCACCTGGGCCGCCAGCTGCTGCCCGGGCCCGTCGCGCGACTCATTCCCGGCGACCTGAAGGTCGTGCACACCGAGACGTGGACACCGACTGGCGAAGGCAAGGTGCGGGGGCAGGTGCGCGTGTCGGCGACCGGCGGGTTGGGATCCGGACGGGCCGACGGGTGGCTGGAACCATCGGGCGACGGCTCGCAGCTGCGCCTCGCGGTGCGAGTGGAGGTCAAGATCCCGCTGCTGGGCCGCAAGTTCGAGAGGGCCATGGGAGCCGATTTGGCCCAGGGCATTCCCCATGTGCAGCGCTTCACCACCGCGTGGATCGCCGAACATGCATGACGGCGGTTGACCGGCATCGGGCGCACTCAACTCGCAAAACGTCGCCCCACGCGCCGCACACGACACTAAAGTGCTGTTGGTGAGCACGCAGGTGTTGGCCAACGGCCGGGGCCGATGGCTGGCAATCGTGGCCTCACTCGTCGTGGCCGGCGGGATGATCTACGCCCAGGACACCAAGCCCCGCTGCTGCGCCGAAGCCCCGGCGCCGGCCCCGACGCCGACCGCGGCGGCGCCCCCGAAAGACCAGGCATCCGCGCCGCCCGGCGCGCCACGCATCGCCAGTCAGGCGGAGGTGGAATCGTTGGCCGCGTTGGCGACAACCGCGCCCGGCACCGCCCAGCAATTCCAGTTCCCGCTGTCGCCGGGCGTCGCGCCGGAGGACAGGTTGCAGGTCAAGACGATCTGGGCGGCCCGCGTCATCAGCGTGCTGTTTCCGGAGATCAAGACCATCTACGGCTACCGGCAAGATCCGCTGCCGTGGCATCCCAACGGGTTGGCGATCGACGTGATGATCCCGAACCCGCACTCGCCCGAGGGCATCCAGCTCGGCAACCAAATCGCGGGGTATGCCCTGGCGAACGCGAAGCGCTGGGGAATCAACCACGTGATCTGGCGGCAGAAGATCTACCCGGGCCCCACCTCGGGCAGCTGGACGGCCGATATGGGGTCGGAAACCGCCAACCACTACGACCACGTTCACATCGCCACCAACGGCGGCGGCTACCCGACCGGGCACGAGACCTACTACATCGCATCGATGAGCCCCGCGCCGTCACAGTGATCGAGCGCCAACCGCTCTATCTGCTGGCGGACAGTCAGCTGCTGTTCTGGAAGCGGCGCGGCCGGCCGTTCCTCGAGACGGCCCTGGACGGATTGGCCCGGGACACACCACTGAACGCGGCCTACGTCGGCGCCTCCAACGGGGATCGTCCGGAGTACTACGAGATCTTCGAGGCCGCGGTGGACGGGGTCGGGATCACCGAGCGCCGCATGATCGATTCATCGTTCGGCCCCGACGACCGCGCCTTCCTGTCGCGCGCCCGGTTGATCGTCCTCGCGGGCGGCGATGTCCGCTTGGGCTGGAACACATTTGAGAAAACCGGCATGAAGGACGCAATTCTGGACCGGCACGCGAAAGGCGCTGTGCTGGTGGGCGTTTCGGCGGGCGCGGTCCAGCTCGGACGCTGCGGGGTCGTCGATGCCCCCGCACCCGGGCTGCTCGACGTGTTCAACCTCGCTCCCGCGATCGTCGACGTGCACGACGAGCGCGCCGACTGGGCGCGGTTGTCACGCGCGGTTGGGCTGCTCCGCGGAGCGGTCACCGGGATCGGAATCCCCTCCGGGGGCGGAGTCGTCGTGCACGCGGACAACACCGTCGAGCCGCTGCGCCGTGCCGCGCACGAATTGCGTTTCGAGGGCGGGCGCGTCGCGCACTCGCTGTTGCCCGTGGACGAGCGGTCGGCCGTGCCCGGAAACGCCTGACGGCGCTCGGCGACATTGCCGCCGACACACAAACGTTTGGGTTACCGGCGCGACCACCCTGGCAGTACGCTTATGTGCCAGCATCTCCGCCAAGCAGAGGGATCGAGAGGTCTCCGAGGATGGTCATCAGTCGGCCGCATCGGCGTGCGTGGGACGATCGGCATCCGGGTGCCGCGGTGTTGTTGGCGGCGCCGCTGACGGTCGTCGGTTTTTGGGGGATGGTCGCTCGCCCGGCCCTGTCCCTGCCGCTGCTGGTGCTGGCCGGCGCGGTCTTGGTGGTGGCCGAGTTCGTCGGGGGCCCGCAAAGAGTGGCCGAGCGCCCGGTGCGGGTCGCCGTGGGCAGCCGGCAGCGGAGCCTCCAATCCCGTACCCACCCCCCGAGGACGCAGCCCAAGCCGAAGCCGCCGCGGCGTCCCGATTTACCCGATTCACCCAACTTAGAAGCCGAGGCGCGGGCGAAGGCAGAAGCCGCCAGAGCCCAGGCCCTGGCCGCCCAAGCCGAGGCGGTGGCCGCCGAGGCGCGGGCCCGCGCGGAAGCCGCCGCGGCCGAAGCCCTCGCCGCCGAGGCCGAAGCGCTGGCCGCCGAGGCCGAGGCGCTGGCCGCCGAGGCGCGGGCTCAGGCCGAAGCCGCCGAGGCCCAGGCCAAGGCCGCCGAACCCGAGGCGCTGGCCGCCGAGGCGCGGGCGCAGGCGGAGGTCGCCGCAGCCCAGGCCGTGGCGGCCGAGGCGCGCAAGCGGGCGCAGGCGCGGGCAGAGGCCGCCGAAGCCGAGGCCCGGGCCGCCGAGGCGCGCAAGCAGGCCGAGGCCGCCGCGGCCGAGGCCCTGGCCGCCGAGGCGCGCAAGCAGGCCGAGGCCGCCGAGACCCAAGCGCTGGCCGCCGAGGCGCGCAAGCGGGCAAGAGCCGCCGAGGCCGAGGCTCTGGTCGCCGAGGCGCGGGCGCGAGCCAAAGCCGCCGAGACCCAGGCACTGGCCGCCGAGGCGCGGGCGCGCGAGCGCGCACAGGAAGAGGCCGCCGAAACGCAGGCCCGGGCCGCGGAGGCGCGGGCGCGGGCAGAGGCCGCCGAAAACGAGGCCCGGGCCGCCGAGGTGTGGGCGGGGGCGGAAGCCGCCGAAGCCCAAGCGCTGGCCGCCGAGGCGCGGGCGCGGGCGATCCGGCTGCGGCGCGAGGCGGAAGCCAAGACCCGACGGGCCCCTCAGGGCGACTGACCGTCCGCTGGGCGCCTCGTCGCCCATCGGGCCGTTCAGAGGCGGTTGAATTCCTGGCGCGGCGATAAGCGAAGATGCTCATGGCTCCAATTTGTTCGTATATCTAACGGTGTGTTTCTGGATCGATGGGTAGGCGCTGAGAATGACGGCTGAGACGTAGATGGCTGACGGCCGCACCGCGACGAATCCGACGCTGGCGCCCGCCCCGCCGGCCGGTCGTCGGCTCCGCTGGGATCGCGACCACCCGCGCTACAAGTGGGTCGCGCTGTCGAACACCACGCTGGGCATGCTGCTGGC
Source organism: Mycobacterium sp. NGS26 (assembly GCF_059813025.1). Classification (NCBI taxonomy): domain Bacteria; kingdom Bacillati; phylum Actinomycetota; class Actinomycetes; order Mycobacteriales; family Mycobacteriaceae; genus Mycobacterium; species Mycobacterium sp. NGS26. The sequence goes on along the minus strand of NZ_JCALDU010000003.1, from coordinate 473,162 downwards.
GATGATCAACTCGTCGATTGTGCTGATCTCGTTGCCGGCCATCTTCCGCGGGATCGGATTGGATCCGTTGGCCCCGACCAACATCGGTTATCTGCTGTGGATGCTGATGGGCTATCTCGTGGTCACCGCGGTCCTGGTGGTGTTCGTCGGGCGCCTCGGCGACATGTTCGGCCGGGTGCGGATCTACAACGTGGGCTTCGCGGTGTTCACCGTCGCGGCGATCGCGTTGTCGTTCGACCCTTTCCACCTCAGCGGCGGCGCGCTGTGGCTGATCGGCTGGCGCGTGATCCAGGGCATCGGCGGCGCGATCCTGATGGCGTTGTCGGCGGCGATTCTCACCGACGCCTTCCCGAGCAATCAGCGCGGTCTGGCGCTCGGGTTCAACATGGTCGCGGCGGTCGCGGGATCGTTCCTCGGCCTGCTGTTCGGGGGGTTGCTGGCGGAGTGGGACTGGCGCGCGATCTTCTGGGTGGGTGTGCCGATCGGCGTGCTGGGCACGGTCTGGGGTGTGCGCTCGTTGCACGAGATCGGCGTGCGCACACCGGGTCCGTTGGATTGGCCCGGCACCGTGACGTTCGGCGTCGGGCTGACCGTCGTGCTGGTCGGTATCACCTACGGCATTCAGCCGTACGGTGGCCAGCCGACGGGCTGGACGAATCCGTGGGTGCTGGGCTCGATCGCCTTCGGGCTGCTGCTGCTGATTGCGTTCTGCGCCATCGAGTTACGGGTGCCGCAACCGATAATCAACATCCGGCTGTTCCGGTCGACGGGATTCGGGATGGGCAACCTGGCCAACCTGATGTCGTCGAGCGGCCGCGGCGGCTTGCAGTTCATGCTCATCATCTGGCTGCAGGGCATCTGGTTGCCGCTTCATGGATACAGCTTCGAGTCGACGCCGCTGTGGGCGGGCATCTACATGCTGCCGGCGACGCTCGGGTTCCTGATCGCGGCGCCGGTGGCGGGGTGGCTGGCGGACCGGTTCGGTGCGCGGCCGTTCGCCGTCGCCGGGATGCTGCTGATGGCGGTCACGTTCATCGGGCTGCTGCTGATTCCGGTCGATTTCGACTACTGGGTTTTCGCGCTGCTGATTTTCCTCAACGCGTTCGGCGGCGGCATCTTCACGGCCCCGAACACCGCCGCGATCATGTCGAGCGTGCCGCCCGGGGAGCGGGGAGCCGCGTCCGGTGTTCGGGCGACATTCTTCAACGCGGGCGCGGCGCTGTCGATCGGCGTCTTCTTCTCGCTCATGGTCATCGGTCTGGCGAACACGCTGCCGCAGACGCTGAGCAGCGGGCTTGAGGCGCAGGGCGTGTCGGCGACGGCGGCGCACGACGTCGCGAACCTGCCCCCGGTGGGCAGCCTCTTCGCGGCTTTCCTGGGCTACAACCCGATCGCCGCGTTGCTCGCACCGACCCACGCGCTGCAGCAACCCGGCGTCAACGCCGGCGTGCTCACCGGTAAGTCGTTCTTCCCGGAGCTGATCTCCGGGCCGTTCCACGCCGGGCTGGTGGTGGTGTTCGTCGCGGCGGCGCTGATGATGGTGACCGGCGCGCTGGCGTCGCTCGTCCATCCTGGCCGCTACGCGGATCAGGTCGAGGAATTCTAGGTCGTCTTGCCCCGACGTCGTTTTGTGCGGTGCGCCGCCAGCACGTTGTCGTTGGCCAGCGTCTGCGCCTGAGCGGCCAGCGTCGATGCCTTGTTGGCGTGGGCGATCGCTTCGGTGTCGTTTGTCGCTTGCTTGCCGCGCGCCGCCGCCAAATGTCGTTTCGCCTCTTCGAGCCGCGTTTGGACCTCGGCGCCGATGCTGTCGCGATGCCTGGCGACGTAATCGGAGATTTGGCGCAGCCGGGCGTCCGCGGTGGACAACGCCTGTGCTGTTGAGTTGTCGCGCCCGTCGATGCTGACCTGCCCATCGGTTTGGGCCCGCGCCGCGCGCCGGCGGCGGCGCGCGCGATACAGCAGGAGAACCACCACGATGACGACCACGACAACGGCCACGCCGATCGCGATCGGCAGCCAGGTCCGCTTCGACGAGCTGGCCGGTTTGGCCGATTGGTCCAAACCGTCGGCCGCGGCGACCGCGGCACCGCTCCAGTCCTTGGCGCCCACCTTGGGTTCAATCTGATTGTGTTGCAGACTGTTTGACTCGGCAGCCGCTAGCGCTGGCGCGCTGAACACGTACGACTTGGTGTTGATGGCCACGGCCAGCAGCGCGTCTTGGTCGCCCATCCCGCTGGCGCTGCGGGTTTGGCTCGCCCAGTTGTCGGGTTTGAACCGGGAGAAGTTGTCGACGTAGGCCACCCACAATTGAATGTGCCGGTCACGGGAGAGCCGCTCGATCGCGGTGTTGATCGCCGCCCGATCGGGATTCGTCAACACGCCGGCGCTGTCGGTGATGTGCTCCGTCAGCTTGGACGGCGGTTGCGCTGCGGCGGGGGGCGCCAGCAGGAACCCCGCTGTGAGGATCGTCAGGACTGCACCGATCGGGCGGACAACGCGCATAGGGGTAACTTAGCCCGCTGACGGCACCGAAGCTCGGCCGCGGCAGCACCTGCCGTCGGGAACCGGCGCTCGATGCACTAATTTCCCTGGGGTGATGTTCTCAGCTGCTGGTGCAGTCGCACGGTGGGTAACCGTCTTCCTCACGGTTGCGGCCGTTGCCTTTCTGGCCAACCCGGGGAAGGTCGGTCCCGCCCGGGCGGTGCGCTTGGCCGACGACGCCAATCCGTTGGCCGGCATGCCCTTCTACGTCAATCCCAACTCGGCGGCCATGCGCGCCGCGCAGCACGCCGATCCGCCGAGTCCCGAATTGACCGCCATCGCCAACACGCCGCAGGCGTATTGGATCGTCCCGGGGCCTTCCGCGGGGACGGTCGCGAAGTACACCGGCGACGCGGCGGCTGCCGGCGCCATCCCGGTTCTGGCGATCTATGGAATCCCGCACCGCGACTGCGGCAGCTTCGCCGCGGGTGGCATGGCGACGGCCGACGACTACCGCGGGTGGATCGACACCATCGCGTCGGGCGTGGGCGGCACGCGGACGGCGGTCATCCTCGAACCCGATGCGCTCGCCATGGCCGACTGCCTGTCGGCCGGTCAGCGCGAAGAACGCTACGACTTGATTCGCTACGCCGTCGACACGCTGACGCGCAGCCCGGCCACGGCCGTGTACGTCGACGCCGGCCACCTACGCTGGCATAGCGCCGAGGACATGGCCGCCCGCCTCAACAAGGTCGACGTCGCGCGTGCGCGGGGGTTCAGCCTCAACACTGCGAACTTCTACACCACCGGGGACGAAATCGGTTACGGGGAGGCGATTTCGGGGCTCACGAACGGTTCTCACTACGTGATCGACACGTCGCGCAACGGCGCCGGACCGGCGCCGGACTCCGGGCTCAACTGGTGCAATCCCAGCGGCCGAGGACTGGGCGCCTCGCCCACCACCGCAACCGCGGGCGCGCACGCCGACGCCTACCTGTGGATCAAACGTCCCGGTGAATCCGACGGAACATGCGACAAGGGCGATCCACCGGCGGGCACCTTCGTGAGCCAGTACGCCATCGACATGGCCCACAACGCGGGCCAGTAGGGGTGTTAACGTCATCGGCGTGACTCTGAAAGACATCGCCCTGACCACCCTCGACGGCAAGCCGACCACGCTGGCTGAATTGTCCGACGGCGCAACGCTGATCGTGAACGTTGCCTCCAAGTGTGGACTCACTCCGCAGTACGCGGCGTTGGAGAAGCTGGCCAACGACTATGGCGACCGCGGCATGACGGTCGTCGGGGTCCCGTGCAATCAGTTCATGGGCCAGGAACCGGGCACGGCCGAGGAGATCCGGGAGTTCTGCTCGACGAACTACGGGGTGACGTTCCCGTTGCTGGAGAAGACCGACGTCAACGGCGTCGACCGCCATCCGCTCTACGCCGAGCTGACCAAGACCGTCGATTCCGATGGCAAGGCGGGCGACATTCAGTGGAACTTCGAGAAGTTTCTCGTCGCGCCCGACGGCGAGGTGGTCAATCGGTTTCGGCCTCGGACCGAACCAGATGCGCCCGAGGTGATCAGCGCCATCGAGGCCGTGCTGCCGCGATAGACGGCGTGCCGTCATACACGACGGATCTGTCCAAGCAGAAACGAGCCGGTTGGTGCAGGCTCGTGGTCGGCGACGGTTCGAACACAGAGCGCGTCGTGACCGAGGAGGCCGGATGGCAGACGACGCACCGCACGAACCACTGGCCGGCGCGCATGATCACGTGGTCAGTGTTGACGGCCGCGATATCCATGTCGTCGAGAACGGACCGCATAGCGATCCGGCGCTCCTGCTGATCCATGGCTACGCAGGATCGACGGTCTGGTGGGATCGTCTGGTCCCGCGGCTGGCGGAGAATCATCGCGTCATCCGTGTCGACCTCCTTGGGCACGGACGATCGGCCAAGCCGACCGACGGCTATGCCATTGCGGCGCAGGCGGATACGATCGCGTCGGTTCTGTCGGAGTTGTGCGTACGCACGGTGATCGCCGTTGGTCATTCCACCGGCGGTGTGATCGCGACTGCCCTCGCGGAGCGTCCCTGCGGGCCAGTCGTTGCGCTTGCGCTCATCGATAGCGGACCGAGCGTCGACGCTTATCTTCAGCCAGGCGCTCTTGGCCGGTTGATATCGATACCGGTGATCGGGCGCATTCTATGGGCCTTGCGGAGCGAGTCCACGATCCGCAAGGGATTGAGTTCGGCGTTCACCCGAGAGGTCGATATCGCCCCACAGGTCGTCGCCGATGTGCGAAGCATGAATCATCGGGCGTTCACCGCGACGCCGAAAGAGACCATGAAATACCTCGCCCGACGCAGTCTGCCGGACCGCCTAGCTGAGTTGACGCTCCCAGTGTTGGTGATTTTCGGGGTCGAGGACCGACGCTGGCGATCGTCGTCAACCGCTGGATACACCACGGTGCCGAATGTGGCCGTCGAGTTGCTGCCCGGTATCGGACACACGCCGATGCTGGAAGAACCGGACCTGACCACAGATTTGTTGGCGGGCTTTGTCGCGAAACACTGCGCCGGAGCGCACGGTGTCCGCGACTGATATCCGTGTCGAGGAGCATCGCGATGAGGCGTTGCGATTGCTGGCCGTCGCACTCGAACTGGACCCGTCCGCATCGAGCACGGAACAGCGCAATCTGATCGCAGCCGCTCAAGTGCACGCTGCACTGGCCCAAGCCGTCGCCCAGGACCGCACACGTAGCGCGATCGAGGATCGATCCACAGGCCATGCATCCATTCGCTGACGCCCTTGCGAACAAGAACCTCGACAATTTGCTTGCCTGTCTGTCGGCGGAGGTCACGTACCACTCCCCGGTGATGCGCAACCCGGTACGCGAAGCGGTGGTGGCCGACATCCTGGCGATTTTGCTGAATGCCGTCGACGATCTCGCGGTTCACGAGGAATTCGGCGACTCCAGCACCACCGTGCTGATCTGCGAATTCACGGTACAAGGTGTACGTGGCGAAGCGGCCTGGGTGCTGCGGCTCGACGGGACGGGAAAGGTTCGCGAAATGACGTGGCAGGCGCGACCCTTTGCGGTGGCGGTCAGGTTATCGGAGGCCTTCGGTCTCGGACTTGCGCGGCGGCGCGGCGGCGTCTTTCCGGCGATCGTATTGGTGGGTCGCCCGCTCGCACGTCTCGTCGCGTGGATGGTCGATCTGCTCGCGCCGCACCTGGTCCACTAGCAACTCCTCTTTTATCGCGCGAGACGTTGGCCGCGACGACGAGTACGCGGCTGCAAAGGGCGCCATCATCGTCCACGATGTGCAGGACGCAGCGTGCGCCTTTCGACATGTTCTAACGGCGACGGCGTTGTGAGGGTTTCATGGCACGGTCGGCCGCGACGTATGCGAGGGCGAGGACCAGAACTGCGAATTTGACCAGAGCCGCAACCTGCGCGCGCCGAGCGTGAACTGCGATATCCGCGCGCTTGAGCACCTTGAGCAGCGCAACCCCCTCGGCCGCATCGGCTGCAACGGCCACGATCACGGCTGCGGGCAGGGCAGGAGGATGGCCACGACGTCGACGTGCGTGGTCGACGAGCAGCGCGGTCAACGTTCCGTAGGTTGCCATGTATCCGAAGTCGAGCCACAGGGATACTCGCGCGGCGCGTTGACCGTCCGGGCCCCAGCGGGTCATGATGCGCTCGGCTTGGGCGCCGCTGCCGGCCAGCTCAAAAGGAATGATCCCCGGTCCCCCGGTTGCGCGCATACGTCGCTCCAGCAACAGCATTAGCGCCGTGTAACCGACGAAAGCAACGCCCGCTGCCCGGAGCCGTTGATCACCAATGCGAAATGCCCAGCGGCTGAGACTCATTCGGATACCATCCGGTGTCTGGTTGTCGCACGCGGGGTGATCACCACAAGGTTGCCTTCGACGGCAAGTCGGTGCCATTGGCCGACACTACCCAGCACATTTCGGTACGTTGTGCGGCCACGGTCCATAGGCCGCACTCGCCGGACCCCCCGACTGCGCTCGAGCCAGCCTGAGAAGACGTCGTTTGGTGAGGTCAGAAAGCTCGGATACACACGTCGAGTATGAAGTGATCAAATCGCGGTCGCTTGGACAGATCCGTCGTGTCGGCTGGTGCGACGCTTCACAGGCCGGAGGTACCCTTCGATATGCACGTGTGGAACCTGGGGCCGGATCGACTCATGGTGTCCGGCACGTTCAGCGACCTTGCAGTTCACCACCATCCAGCGGTTCAGATTGCGGTTGGCACAAAGGGCCCGTTGACCGTCATCGACACCGACGGCGACCGCACCGAGTGCCGACTCGTCGTGGTAGCCAGCGGCACGCGACACTCGGTGCGGTCGGATGCAGGATCGGCGGCTTTGTCGATCTACCTTGGGCCGGCAACGCGCGAGGGCGTCGCCCTGAATGCGTTGACCCGCAATGTTACCCAGGACGGCGGTATCTGGACCGTTGCAGCCGGTGAACGCCTGGCCGAGGCGGCAGCCGAAGCGGTGACGACCAGTGGTCCGCGCGTTGCGGCCGACCTCCTCGTAAATGAACTATGCAACTTGTCGGACGCCCGCCACGAGTGCGGACCTTCCGTTCACCCGCAGGTGCATCAAGCGATCGGTCTGATTTCCAGCACCGTACCGGCCACCATCGATCTCGCATCAATTGCCGATGCAGTGGCAATCTCGCCCGACTACCTGGGTCGACTGTTCAAACGGCACACCGGGGCGTCCTTCTCAGCCTCGACGCGGTGGGCGCGGCTGTTGACCGCTATGCGCTATCTCGTCGACGGTGTGCCAGTCACCGACGCCGCCCACCTCGCTGGATTTGCCGACGGTTCACACGCCAACCGGGTGTGCTGGGAGATGGTCGGAGCAGCTCCAAGCGACCTGCTGCCCGCTATCGCAGCTTCGCCGGTCCAATGACATCGGGAGGTCCGATTCCCGGGTTCGGTCGAAAGACCGTGCTGATCACCTTCGGTCGGTCATATCTGTCACTCCACCTGGCCCGCCTGATGGGTGCCGCGGGACACGACGTGCTGATCACGGACTCGGTGCGGTTTCCCGTGACCAGGTTCTCATCGGCGGTCAGGAAGACGTTCCGGGCACCGCGCCCGAGGTATGAACCGGTCGAGTGGACGCAGGCGCTCGCGCACATCGTCCGCGAGGAGGGCGTGGATCTGGTCGTGACGGTCCACGAAGGGACCGAGATCCTGGCAAAGACGATCCAGCGATACCCCGACCTGTTCCCGGACCGCCAGAGGTTGTTCTTGTCCAGTTTCGATCTCGAGGCCCGGCTGGAAAACAAGTACGAGTTCCAGGCCGCACTCAAGACGCTGGGCATGCCCACCCTCGACTTCGCGCTCGTCCGCAGCCAGGAGGAGCTCGAAGCGTTGGACTTCGACCAGCCGTTCGCCCTCAAGCGCGTCTACTCGCGCGGGTCGCAGGACGTCCACAAAGTGCGTCCGGGTGAGCTGCCGCCCGGCCTGAGTTTCGAAGAAAACAATCCGTGGATTGCGCAGGAGTGGGCCGATGGCACGAACTATTGCTCGTATTCCGTCTGCCACGACGGCCAGGTGAAAGCACATGCGCTTTACCCGGTGCGTTACGCGATCGACGGCACGTCGTGCGTGTTGTTCGAGTCCGTCCAGCACGAGGGCATTGCTGAATGGACGCGCGAATGCGTCAAGGCGTTCAATTTCACCGGCCAGATGGGGCTGGACTTCATCGAGGTGCCCGGCCGGGGGCTCTTCACGGTCGAGTGCAATCCGCGGGCAACCAGCGGAATCCTGTTGTTCGATCCGGAAACGAGGGTCGACAGGGCATTCTTCGGCGTGAACGACGAGCTCATCACGCCGCGGCCCGGTGTGAGCAAAATGCTGGGCCCGGGGATGCTGATGTACGGGTGGCGCAAATCGTCGCTGAACGGCAACACCTTCCGCGGATTTATGCGAGATTACCGTCGCACCGACGACGCCGTCTTCACCCGCAGCGATCTCAGGCCGACCCTGGCGCTGCCACTCGTCGCGGCAACCATTCTCACCGAGGCCGCTCGTTATCGGGTGAATATCCCGGCCGCGTTCATGCACGACCACGACTGGGACGGCGGTGACCTACCGCTGTGAATCGCGTCGCGCGCGGCAGAAATTGGTGATCCGGGCGACGCTGTCGCCGGGTGCGGTGAAGATACCGCCGTGGCCTGCGCCGTCAATCCGTACGAACTCCGCGCCGGGGATCAGTCGAGCCGTCGCCTCGCAGAGGGCCGGCGGAAAGAACAGGTCGTGTTCGAACGCCAGGACGAGCGTGGGCACGTCGATCGCGCCGAGATGGTCCGGCGTCGGTTCGCCGGACGTGATCCACTGCTGGGACGCCGTCAGCTGGCCCTTGAAACCCTCCGGTCCTGCCCAACCGCTCTCATAGCCGGCCGACAGCGCCTGCTGCCAGCCCCGCACGGTCGCCGGATCTTGCAGCATCGGCAGGTGAAGGGTGGTCAGCAACTGCTCGAAAACCAATACCTCGCGCGGCAATTCACCGTAACGCTCGATCAGGCCGAGTTCCATCTCACCGACCATCGCCCCCACCGGCGAGGGCTGCAGACCGGCGAACAAGACCAGCGCACGCACGAGCTCGGGTCGGCTACGCAGTAGCGCCTGGGAGGTATAACAGCCCATCGAGTAGCCGACGACGGTGGCCTGGTCGACGCGGAAATGGTCGAGGATGGCAGCGGCGTCGGCGGCGAGGTCTGCCACCGAATACGGCGCGGCCGGTGCGGAGGATGGTGACATCCCGCGCGCGTTGTATGCGATGACTTGGAATCCCACGTCGACGAGAGCCTGGGGAAGTCCGCAGATGTTCCACGTGATGCTGGGCATGCCGAGGCCGCCGACCAATAGCACGGTCGGGCCTTCGCCCGACCGTTGCACCGAGAGCTCGACGCCCGGTTCTGCGATGACAAACTCGAAGCCGTCGTTCGGCGTTGCGCCCGCTGCATGGGTCATCAGTTCAACTGTAATAACGGCGCTGCGAGAGCAGCACCGGTTGCCAAAGCCAGGCACCCCGTTGCGCAGGGGGCTGTGTCAGCCCAGGAGCGAAGACTCACTCACCACACATTGTCCATGCTGGTCGACAGGCCGTTGTCGCACGTCACGGTGTCGTGAAAGGTCGAGCCCGTCGCGGGTCCGCGATATTTGATCTGTGTCTCCTGCGAGCCGGTCACGGTGAAATTGACGGAGTCGTTCCAGTGGATGGCGGCGGCCCTACCCGCCACCGCGACGGATCTGTACACGCAATTCACCGCAGGCTTGTCTGCGTTATTGGTGATCGACACAAAGGCGGCCGCCACCGAGTGGTCCTGCCGTAGCTTCAGCTCAGGAGGCGCTGGGGGCGGCGGTACGGCCGCCGGGGGTGCCGCCCTGGGGGGTGTCGCCACTTGGGGTGCCGCGGGTGGGTGTTCCTGTGCCGCCGCGGGGGGTTCCGCCGCCGGGGGTGCCGTCGAATCCGGTGTCCACCACCCGGTCGCTATGAGCGAGAATCTCGCCGACCACGGGGTGCTCGTCCCGGTTGTGCCGCCCGGCGCGGCGCCCGGTTCCCCCGACCCCGACATGACAATTCCGACGGCCGCGGTTAGCGCGGAAGCCGCAATGAGAACACCGAGGCGCCGGTATCGCGGCGGGGGTGCTGCTCCATCGCGGCGAGAGTAGCTGGTGGACACCTTCATCGCGCACGCCTCCTCTGCGCCAAGCCCTTCCGAGAATCAGGGCGTGATCGTGGTCTGCTGGTCGATCACGCCGGTCACGTCATTCAATGCGTTGGCGTCGGCCTGCGGACCCTCGGCTTTGAGCTGCAGTACGTAGACCCCGTCGTTGCTCTGGATGACCACTGTCTTCTGGGCGACCATTCGCGTCACGCCGTTCTTGGTGTACGAGCCGGCAATCTGGTATGCGGGATGGCCACTCAGCGTGCTCTTTCGCTCGTCGCCGGCCTTGTAGCCTGGCAAGTTCTTTACCTCACCGGGTGCGACGGCCAGCAGCTTGTCCGTATCGACATCGCCCGTCAACTTCGCGACGATCGCGATGATCTTGGGCGGGTCCTTGGGATCGGCCGGGGTGTCGAAGACGATCCCGCCATACGGAGCGTCGGCGCCTTCGGGAATCGACGTCCAGCCCATGGGAACCGGGAGGTCGATCTTCGGCGCGCCCGGTGTGCCGTGCGTGATCGTCGTCTCCCGGATATTGTTCTTCCTGATGTAGTCGCCGATCGTCTCGTTCGGACCCGACGCCGGAGCGAATGCCGGGGGAGCCGAAGTGGTTGCCCTGGACGTTGATGTCGACGTCGACGTGTTGGACGACTCCGAGTTTTGAATTACGGCCAAGGTGATCAGCCCGCCGATGAGGGCCACGCCGACGACCACAACGGAAACGGCGACAAACCAGCTGCGGGTTTGCCAGTGTCTTTGGACGGCAACGAAATCCGGCGGTGCAGCGGTTCTCGGTGTCGGGATCGTCGTCTGGGGTAGTGGCAGTGATGGTGGGGTGGCTCGTTGCGCAATTTCTGTTGTCTCGCGCAGTTTCTGTTCGGCCGTCTCGAGCAGCGCGGCGGCGTCACCGTAGCCCGGCTGCTCCTGCTCGATCGCGGCTAGCAGGCCGGTGGCTTGCTGCCAGTGTTCTTGGTCTAGCTGGTCGAGTGCCTGCGCATACTGGTCGGCGAGTTCGGCTTCGCGAATCTTGGCCCGCGCGTCGGAGACGATGCCACCCGGGTCGAGGTCGTCCGCGTCGATTCGAGCGAGCTCCCGCGCGGCGGCCACGACGGCGTTCCATTGCCCGGCCTGATGCAGGGCCGTCATCTCATCCACCAGTGCTTTGCGTTGCTGGGGGGCGGGCAGATTTTCCAACGCTCTCAGCACGATGTCCCAGTCACGCTCAGCGACGGACGCCTCGCGCCGCTCAACAGGTGGCCCCGGTGAAGTCGAAGACTGCTCCTCATGCACGTCGGCGGCGACTCCCTGCGCACTGCGCGGTTCTGCGTCGTGGTCCGCCAATACCATCTGGGCCACCGCGGCGCCCGCGGCGGGCGGCGGGACCTCAACGGATGTGGACGCCGCGATCATCGGCCGGGTGGCAGCCGCCGTGGGTGTAGCCGCGGCCGGTCGCGCGCCCGAACCCGTTGGCAGCGGGCTGAGGGCCTCGGTCTCGTCGGCCCGAGTGGAAGGTCGGCGGCCGGCTCGATTTAACGCCTCGGCGAAGTCGAGGCAGTGCGGGTACCGCTGATCGGGGTCTTTGGCCAGCGCCACCGACAGCACGTGATCCAGGTTCGCAAGATCAGGGCGGCGCTCGGAGAGCATCGGAGCCGGCGTGGTGAGCTGCTTGCTGATCACGACGGCCGGGTTGGAGTCCATAAATGGCCTCGTGCCCGTCAAAAGGTGAAAAGCTGTGGCCGCCAAGCCGTATTGGTCGGCTCGCCCATCGATCGGTTCGCCCATCAGCTGTTCGGGCGCCGCGTAGCCGACGGAGCCGACCGTCATGTTCGTGCCGGTGCAACCGCTGACCTCGTCGGCTTGACGGGCGATACCGAAGTCGGCCAACAGTATCCGCCGGCGGGTCCCCTGCGCCTTTCCCAGCATGATGTTGGCCGGTTTGACGTCGCGGTGCAGCAGGCCGTGCTGATGGGCGGCATCTAGGGCGTCGGCGACACCGGTGACGATCTCGAGCGCCTCGAGCATGGGCATGCCCGTGGGATAACTCTCCTCAACCAGCCGGTCGGCGTCGGTGCCATCGACATAATCCATCGAAATCCACAGCTGGCCGTTGAATTCACCGCGATCGTGAATGCCGACGATATTCGAATGCCACAGGGTCGAGGCCAACTCGGCCTCGCGATTGAACCGGTAACGGTACTCCGCGTTGGCCGTCAGGGCCGGCGGTAACACCTTCAACGCTTCGAGGCGCGGCAGCCGGGGATGCTGAACCAGGTAAACCTCGCCCATCCCACCAGCGCCGAGGAATCGCCGAATCACAAAGCCGGCGAAAACCTCACCGTTTTTCAACGGCATGCGCGAAGCCTACAGCCGACCAGCGGCAAACGCCGCTGCCTGGTCGGCCATTCCCGACTGAACGTACTGACCATGTGGCGCCATGCTCACACCGTTGGTGCATATCGGATCCCCGGGCATGCACATGTCGATCGTTTTCGCGGCGTACAGCGGGCCAATGGCGGGAAGCCCGCCCGCCCCCAATCTCCGCCCGAATGAGCCCGACGCCTTCGGATTTCCGAAGACAGCGACGGCAGCGACATGATTGGCGACACCCGGTGGCATCTGCGTGGTGGCGACGTCCATCACGGCCGCACCCTGGGAGTACCCACCGAGGACCATCCTGGTGTTGGGACAGTTCGCCGCCATGGACTGGACATGAGCGCTCGCGTCATTGGCACCGGCGGGGATGGAACTACCGAAATTGTTGGTGGCGGGGTAGTTGACCGGATATACCCCGACGCTTCTCCGCCCCACTCGCGAACGCAGCGAATCGACGAACGCCTGTCCGACCCCGCCGACGCCAGGCGGCTCGGTGGTGCCTCGGGCGAACACCACGTCGACGTCGGGGCAGGGAGCCGAGGCAGCGGACGGCAGGGACGAGGCAGCGGTCAGTGCCGCCCACACTGCGACAACAGCTGCACAGAGCAGACCAGAAATCCGACGTGCGGCACGCATGTCATGTCGTCGCTTCGAACACGATTTTGAACGATCCGGTGGGCCGCCTTGCTGGCCAGGACGCGTCGGTCCAGCGATGAAAGCTCATGGTGGTTGTCCTTGGTGTGGTCGCCGCCCGGTTGGCAGCTCTGACAAGTAGGAGCAACGACACCCGTCCTAGGGGACACCTTTTTCCGCCGCCGACGCCGAGGTCGTCGTCAGCGCGCCAAAGTCTGAGGCGGTGGACGTCACGCAAGCGTCGATTCCGACGCGGGGGCCGGGCTGCTGATGGTTCCGAATGGGCACGATGGAATGCAGACTGGCGGCGCGGACGAGGACCGGCTGGCTCACGTGCGGGTCGTAGTGCGCGCGGATGCTGTTGTCATCGGCGACGGTAGGCATCGCTGCGGCTGAATACGCCTACGACGGTGACTTGCTGCCGCTCCTCGTCAATTCTGTAGAGCACGCGGTAAGTGCCGCGGCGTGCGCTATACCGATCATGCAGAGGTGGCCTCAGCTGCTTACCCACCCGGCGCGGATTATCGAGCAATGGACCGATGATTAACTCATAGGCAGCAAATGCGACCGATTCCGGAAGTTGCTCGGCCAGTTGCTTTTTCGCAGTCGGCGCAATTACCAGCTCAAATCGCCGGTCGGTCACGTCCTAGCTCGGCGTGCTTGCATGGCTGCAGTCAGGCTGTCCAGGCTCTCCCCCTCGCCCCGGGCGATTTCAGCCTCGGCCTCGCCAAGGGCACGTAGCGCCGTCGGGTCGGACAGCACTGCAATTGTTTCCTCGAGCGATTCCAGATCGTCGACGGCAAGAAGGACCGCAGCGGGGCGTCCGTGCACCGTTACCGTGATCCGGTCGTGCTGCGCGCTGACACGCGCCACCAACTCCGACAGATGCGCCTTCACCTCGGCCAACGAGCTGACTTCGGACATAGTCACAATCATGACCAATCCCTGCGTCGGTGTCCACTAGGGCCACGCTTAACGCCCTCACCGACCGTCGCGACATGGCGGGCTCAATCATCGCCTTCCGGTGGGTACATATTGGGGCAGGAATCGGATGCTGACGTCGCCGGGAGCCGTCCGAGATTCACCAGCCAGCGCGAGGGAGCACTCCCACAAACCGAGGAGACCAGGCATTGACCACCGAGGACCCTGGCCAGATTCAGCGGCTGGCCGCCCAGTGCGACATGGTCGTAACCCGGCTACGCGATGACGAGTACTTGCTGTACGAAAATGGCACCAATCAGTTGCTCCTGGGAGGCCAGTCTGGCGGGCACAAGACCGGTGTCAGCCTGGAACGGATCAGGCTGTACCTGGAAGGGCTCCAGAGGTGGATGTGATGGGTGTCAAGGATCAGCCGAAGTAGCTGTCAAGCATCAGCCGAAACACTGTCACCCATCAGTCGACGACCAAATGTCAAGCATCAACCGAGGTCATACAGGGCTGCGGTGGGGCGGGCGGGACTCGAACCCGCGACCAACGGATTATGAGTCCCTTTTCAGCGCTCGCGCGACCAGGCGAAATAGTTCGCTTTGGCGCATCAAATCGCCTGCAAAGCAACGAATCTGCGCGTTCTCAGTACGGTTCCGGTCCGTCTTGAGTACGGCTGCGAATCGCCCCCGGGCGCCGGGGCGACGCCGGGGTGCGAGGCAGACGTGGCATGTTAGCTAGCTGTACTGACCACGGACGTTGGTGACGGCGTGGCGTGGTGACATGACGAAGACCTCCGATTGAAGTGCGAGCTGTCTAGGAACGCATTTCTCACCAGGAGGTCTTCGTGGTCCACCATAATGCTCCGCTGTCCGAAACTGGTCGCCTGAGGCTGGCCCGTTGTGTCGTCGAGGAAGGTTGGCCGCTGCGCCGGGCCGCCGAACGGTTTCAGGTGTCGGCGACAACGGCGAGTCGGTGGGCGGGTGGCTACCGCCGCGAGGGAGTCGGTGGGATGGCTGATCGCAGCTCGCGCCCGCATCAGAGCCCCAATCAGACGCCGACGCGAACCGAGCGCAGGATCATCAAGGTTCGGGTGCTGCGCCGCTGGGGACCGCATCGCATCGCCTATCTGTGGGGGTTGCATCCGTCCACGGTGCATCGGTTGCTGACGCGGTATCGGTTGGCCAAACTGCGCTGGTTGGACGGCTCGACCGGGCATGTGGTCCGTCGGATGGAGCCGGCTGCGTGCGGGGACATCGTGCACATCGATGTCAAGAAACTGGGCAAGATCCCCGCTGGTGGCGGCTGGCGCATGCTCGGGCGCACTGCCGGTAATCACAACTCGTGGGCTGACAAAGTTCTGGCCGGCGCAGCAAGCGCGGCTACCCGCTGGGTGGTCATCATTTTCTCCATACCGCTATTGATGGCTACTCGCGCTTGGCTTACAGCGAGCTGCTTAGCGACGAGCGCAAGGAGACTGCCGCCGCGTTCTGGGTCCGGGCAAATTCCTGGTTCTCCGAATGTGGCATAACGGTCCGAAATGTGTTGACCGACAATGGTTCATGCCATCGTTCGCACGCACTTCGCGATGCGCTCGGGGACGTCACGCATCGCCGGACTCGGCCCTATCGGTCCCAGACCAACGGCAAATTGGAGAGATTCCACCGCACCCTGGCCGACGAATGGGCCTACGCGCGGCTCTACCGCAGCGACGCCGAACGTTTGCAACAAATTCAGCCTCTGGCTGCACACCTATAATCACCACCGCGGCCACACCGCACTCGGCGGCCAACCACCCGCCACGCGGGTACCTAACCCCTCGGGTCAGTACAGCTAGCCGGGCACGCCGCAATGCCGTTGCTACTCCGGTGGAACGAGGGCTAGCTGGGCCAGCGCACGTTCCCGTGACGACCGCACCCGTCGTCGCCTCCGAGCCCGCCGACAAAGATTCGAATAAAACCTCTCAAGTCGAGGAAGTGGATCTGCCGGGAATCGAACCCGTTTCGGGGTGCTGGTCTGTGAGTCGAACCGGCACTGAGCTGCGGAATGACATCGATTGTGATTCACCAGAATTGACCTGTATGGACACCGAGTGTGCCCATATTGTGCCCAGCCAACCCCGCGGTTGACAGCGCAACTGCGCTCGCAAGAGCTCCCGATTACACGCGGCGTGCGACTGGCCGCTCTACTGCACACCGTCTCAATCCGACGTCGGTATGCGGTTTGTGTCAGCTTGAATCAGCAATATCTAAATGGCGCGGTCGCTTCGGCTTGACGTCGCAGTCTCCCTGACCATACATTTAATCATGGCTGTATGGTCGATTGGAGGCAGCCCACGTGACCAACCCTGAACGCCGTACCCGGTTCTTGACCGACGATCTCACCCGGCGGGCACTGGCGGTGGCAGTGGCCAAGACCACCGTCATGGCCGATGACGTCTTGCGAGTACCGCTTCACTACTACAACGACGCGAAGCTCACCGAGATCGAAGAGTCGCAGATCCTTCGTCGCACCCCGCTGGCGATTCTGCCCAGTGCCCAGATCGCCGAGGTGAACGACTACGCGGTCCGTTCGATTCTCGGTGACTCATTGCTGGTGACGCGCGACAGGCACGGTCGTGCTCACGTCCTTCTCAACTACTGTCGACATCGTGGCGCAATGCCAGCATGCGGCACGGGTAACGCGAGCCGATTCACGTGCCCGTACCACGCGTGGACGTACAAGAACAACGGCGAGCTGGCCAGCGTGCCAGGTAAATCCGGGTTCACCGGCATGGACTTCGCTGACTATGGACTACTTGAGCTTCCCTCAGACGAACGGTACGGCTTCGTGTGGGCAGTGTTGACGGCGGGCGATACGATCGACGTCGATGCACACCTGGGCGAGCTCGCCCCACAACTGGCCGAAATCGACTACCCCTCGTTCGGCTATCACGATCATCGGGAGTTCGAATCGGAGGTTTCGTGGAAGGGCGCGCTCGAGGCTTTCGCCGAGGGCTACCACTTCCCGTTCGTGCACGGTGAATCACTCATCGGGATGAACGCCATGGCCAACACCGCTATCTACGACGAGTACGGCAAGCACCATCGGATCGGATTTCCCTTTACCTGGATAACCAACCTCGCGGACGACCCGAATGCGTCGTGGGACGTCCGGGACAACATGGGCGTCATCTACTGGATATATCCCAACTTGATTCTCGCGAATAGCAATGTCGGCGTTGAGATCATCGACATGCTGCCCGCCGGTTCACCGACGCGCTGCACGGTACGCCACACCTGGATGGCGCGCATACCTGCGACCAGCGACGATATGCGCAGCGTCTACGACACGATTTACGACGCCGTGCACGCCGCGGTGCGCGACGAAGACTTCGCCATGCTTCCCCAATGCGGCGAGGGCGTGCGCAGGGGCCAGCACGATCACATGATCATCGGCCGCAACGAGATTGCCGTACAACACATGATTAGGGTGTTCGCCGAAGAACTCGGCGTGGCGCTGGCCTAGGAGACGTGGACGTTGGACGCGACGATCCCGGCCCGTCGCCATCGGCCATTCCGGAACCACGGCATGCGTGTGACGCCCGACCAACGACACGCTGGCCGATATGATTACCGCATGCGGTCGGGGGCTTGCACGTGAGCGGCGGGTAACGGTGCGCAGTCACGGATGGTCCGGTAACACGCCGTCGTCAGATGAGGAAGCGATCAACCGTATTCTCGACGCGGCTGAGGACATCATCGCGGAACGTGGCACGTCGATGAGACTCGCCGATGTCGCGCGCACTCTGGGCGTTACACGGCAGACGGTCTACCGCTACTTTCCCGGAACCGAGGCTCTCATCGTGGCCACGGCGATGCGGTCGGCCGACGGTTTTCTCGACCGTCTGGCCGAGCACCTCCGAGGGGAAGTCGATCCCGTGAGGGCAATGGTCGAGGGCATTTCATACACCATCGAAACCCTCGGCCACGACAGCCAGATCGGACTCCTTCTCAGCAGGCCTAAGCGCGGCGGTGGCATCGTGTCGATCACCTCTGACACGGCGCTGACCTTCGGACGGGCCATGCTGCACAGGTTCGACGTGAATTGGGAACAGCACGGATTCCATGACGAAGACCTCAACCAACTGTCCGAGTTCTGCATGCGCATCCTGCACTCAATGCTGATCGACCCGGGCCACCCACCGCGTGAGGGTGAACCCCTGCGTCAGTTCCTGACGCGCTGGATCGGCCCCGCCATCGTCTACCCGCGCCTCGCCAGCGCGATGAGCGGTTTGTCGCCCGCGCCGACCAGTCGCACACGACGCAAGTCCGCTTCCTGGTTCCAGCGCACGGCGTCGGTCAGGCCGTAAAGAAGCGCCCGTCGAACGCTTCGAGCAGGATCTCTACTGCCGCGCCCATGCGGCCGTTCGGCATCCCGTGGCTGAGGAGGCCGAGGCCCATCGCGGCGCCTACGAAGGCGACGACCATATCCTCATCTCTTGCGCCCGAGGGGATTTCGCCGCGTCTGCGGCCGCCGTCGAAGATCTCCTGGACAACGGTCATCATCGGGCTGCTCTCCGCCTGGAGCGACGCCAGCAGTTCGGGATGCCTGCGTAGCTCGACGGGAATTGACGCGAGAAAAGGTGTGATCGCCGGATGCCGTTCGTGTACCAGTGTCGACGCCTTGAAGATGGCCCCGATCTGCCCCTTGAGGGTGTCTGCTTTTTGAATCGCCGCGACATACTCGGGCAGCAATTCCGCATGCGCGGCTTCGAACGCCGCCCGGTAGAGCTCCTTCTTGGAGGTGAAGTACTGGTAGATCGAGGAATGGGTGATACCCGCCGCAGCCGCGATTTCCGTCATGCGCGCACCCGCGTACCCGCGGTCGCCGAAGTTGACCACTGCCGCCTCGACCAGTCGGCAGATGGTCTCCTCGCCATTGCGTCCCGGCGGGCGACCAACCCTCGGAACGTGTCGATCGCGTGCCCTGCGCTGTTGCGCTGCCTGCGCCATGTCAATTCCTACTCATACGGGTTGCACGATGCTGGCTTGCTGTATTTCATTGCAGTACCGGTGTTTTACCCATCACTTTGTCGCGAAGCTCCGTGTAGTCGGTATCGGGCGGCGGAAGTTCGGGCGAGACTGCGGACGGAATCTTACTGAGGCCGAGCGACGCTTTCGCCGCATAGCGAACCAGGCCGGTCAGAACCTTCGGATTCTTCAACAGATCGAACACCGTCTCCTGCAAGTTGTAGACGCGATCGAAGTGATACTGCACAGCGTCGTCCTCCCAGCACGCCTGCGAAACGAAGTGGAACAACGGCCAAGTAGTCCTGCGCAGCAACCGCTTGCGCATGCCGTCGGGTAGCGCCTCTGTGCCTGTCGCTTGCTCGTAACCGCCGTCTCGTGACAGTGCCAACGTCCAGGCACCTTTGAGGAACTTTGCCTGCTCCGCATAGAACGTCGTCGGAAACTCAGCAGAGCATGGATCGAGCGTTTCGGACAGGTCGCGCACATAGACCGCGGCGGTGGAGGCGCACGACATACCTTGAGCATAAATAGGATTGAACGCGCACACCGCGTCTCCGAGCGCGATGAATCCACGGGGTGGCCGCCGTAGGCGATCGAACCGGCGCCATACGTTGCGCGTTGATCGGGTGTGGTGAACGTCGGACAGCGGCTCTGACGCCTGCAGAATCCGAGGGAATTCGCGCGTTCGGGTCTGGCCGGCCGCCGCTTCGTAAGACTCGACGTCTTTGGGCATATCCAGTCCCCACGATCCCATCACCGCGATGAAGGAGTTGTTCTCTATCGGGAAGATCGAACACAAGTACTGGTGTTGCTCTGGCGCACGAGGGTCCGGGTTCGGAAACGTGGTCAAGAACCGATACCAGGGCAGATCATTCTTTGGCCATCGGTACCAGCGCGACGAGTAACTGACCTTTGCATCGAGTGTCATCTCCTCGACGTCCTGGCCGAACTGTGCCATCCAGCTGGCAGCCTTGCTTCCGCGCCCTGCAGCGTCCACAACAAAATCGGCGAGGAGTTCCCGCTCCCTCCCATCCGCGTCGCGATAGGAGACCCCGGTGATCACCGGGCCGTCGGTATCCGAGGCCGACAGCAGACCAGTGACGCGGGATCCCTGGATCAGCGTGATGTCCGTGTCAACCGCGACGAACTCGCGGATTGTCAGTTCAATCATCGGCCGCGAAGCGAAGTACATCCGCATGGCGGTTCGGGATCGTGGGGCCCACCCATTGATGAGACAGTTCGCCGCCTGCATACCCGGATCGATTTCACAACCGCCGTTCGCCAACAAGCGGTCGGTGAAGCCGGGGAAGAGGCTCTCGATCGCTAGCCGACCGGCAGCGAGCAAGAAGTGGTTGTGCCACGCCTGTGGCGTCCCCCGCCGACCGGCCGGCTCGATGGGTAGCACGTCGGCTTCCAGAATCGTCACCTTGCCGAATCGACCCTGGAGCGCCCGCGCGGCGCACAAACCCCCGACGCTGGCCCCGATCACCACCGCGTGATCTGTACTTGCCACACTCGCCACTCCTCAGCCAGTAAACCAACAGACTTGTTTGTTTTATCTGGCCCATGCCGCCGAGTCAAGACCCTGGCCATACATTTCTAGACAGACGTATGCTCGACGGCGACGCGTTCCAGGGACGGCCGCGTCAAGGAGACAAACTCTGGTCTGTCGCCTACGGAAGGGGATGCCACAGCATGCTGGACAAGATCATTGCCGCCTCATGCGCGGTTTATGTCGCACTGAGCGCCTGGTCGGTCACCACCCGCGGAGATTTACTGCCACCCGTCGCAATGCTCGTGATGGTGCTGACAATGAGCGTGCTGCTGCTGGGCCACATGTGGAAGCACCTCGGTTGGAGGCTCATCGTCGCGTTCTTCGCGGTTGCATCGGCGGTTGAGTGGATATTCGAAGAGACGAACATTCGCAACGGCGGCTTCATCTGGGGCGACCTTCGCTACGGCGATATCACCGTGTTCAGTGTGCATCTGGGCAGCGTGCCCCTCGTGGTGCCGATCTTGATGGCAGTGATCCTGTGGCCCACCTACGCCGTGGTCAACCTCGCCTTGGACGGGCGGGTGGTCGTCGAGCCTCGCGCCATGACGTGGTGGCAGAACGTATGGCGTTGCGTCCTGTACGGATTCGTCCACTCGTGGATGATGCTGATGTGCAACGAACTCTGCGTGAAGTGGGGCGTGTACCGCTGGGTCGGGCACTCAGCGGAACGACCCGCCGCAGACATGTTCCTCGGTGACCCATCGGCACCGGGCGGATGGCTGATCTACGTGGTCGCGGCCATGCTCGTGTTCACCTTCGTGATGATTCCCCTGGTCGGGCGGGACTCGCTCGCGAAAGCCGCGCGACGCCGACTTGCGTGGTCCGACGGTGCCCCGATTGTGTTCTGGGGAGTGCTGGCGCTGCAGAACTACTTCAACCCCGTCAACAACGCCACGGTCGCCAACGTCGTCCTGTGGACAATGGGATTCTTTGCCGCATTCGTCGGCTACCGCTTCGTCGACCTCATGCGCACGCAGAACCGCGACAATTCTCCGACCGACGCGGATGTCTCGCCGAGGCCGGCGCCTGCGCATCACGGCTGATCGGCGAGGATGTCCTGGCAAATCTGGGTGGCTAATCAGAGCATACGTATTTTTTATAGTGTATTGTCATCAGAAGATCGCCGGCGACGTTGCGATCAGGGAGGACGGCTTCTCGATGACCAACCTGAAAGTCCGCCGCGTTCGTTTCGACCTCGGCGGCGATGACATCCCGTTCAACTGGCAGCCCGAGCGTCCCGCGTTCGCCATGCAATGCAATCTGATCTCATTTTTCGCACCCGGGTTCGAGAAGTTCGTGGTCGACGCCACCCGTGAGGCCATCCCGCTGATGACCGATCCTGCCGCGATCGAGGAAGCCAATCTGTACCTGCGCCAGGAGGCGCAGCATTCCTCGGCCCACGTGCGTCATATCAACGCCCTGTGCCGACGCTGGCCAGGTCTGCAGCAGGTGGCCGATGACATCATCGCGTCCTATGACGAGCTGACGGCCACAAAACCGCTGGATTGGCGCCTGGCCTACACCGCGGTGGTCGAAGCGACCTTCACGCCGTACTTCAAGGTGTTCCTCGACCACGACGACAAACTGTTCGAGCCAGCCGACGAGCGGGTGGCGTCATTATTCATGTGGCACTTCGTCGAAGAGATCGAGCACCGCAGTTCGGCGCTGGTCGTGTACAACGCGATTCGCAACGACTTCCGGTTCCGGGCCAAGACAATTCCATCGGTCATCAAGCATCTTGGAACCATCCTTGCCATCGCCCACGAGGGGTTCCGCAAGCACGTACCCGCCGAAGACGGCGGGGAGCTTGCGCGACTCTTTCCGAAGGGATTCTCCGTGAAGGCATTACGCGACTCCATGAAAGCAGCCAAGGAACTACAGCGACCTGATCAGGCGACGTATGCAGGCGTGCCCAAGCGCGAGATGTTAGCGATGCTCAAGGGTCTGGTGATCGCTCAGGGCCCCAACCACGACCCTGAGTTAGAAGTTCTACCCGATCTTGCCGGGCGCTGGTTCAAGCGGTTCGACGAAGAGCCGAAAAGCGCGGCACATTGGTACACCGTCGGCGTGGGCGCCTGACGCGACTCGAGCCGGGACTTCTGCAGCGGCGGACGCGAGCCGATGGACTTCGCCAAAGGCCATGAGGCACAGAACGACTTCATCCTGCTGCGCGACCTTCCCGCCGCCATACCGTTGGATGGCGCAGCGTTGTCGGCGGTGTGCGATCGGCACCGGGGCCTCGGCGCCGACGGCGTGCTGCGGGTAACTGTCGCAGGATCCGCCCGCGAGGCGGGAGTATTCGACGAGTTGCCCAGTGGTGTGACAACTGACGACTGGTTCATGGACCACCGTCATCCCGACGGTTCGATCGCCAAGACCTGCGGAGACGGCCTGCGCTTGGTCACGCACTATCTTTGGGTACTTGGGCTCGAACGCAGACGACGCTTCGTCATCGGTACCGCAACCGGGGCTCACATCGTCGAAGCGCAGGCCGTCGACGGCACGGCAGCCGATGTAATCGTTGAAATGCGCAGGGCGACCGTGCGCGGAACAGGAAGAGCGATCGTCGCGGATCGGCGTCTAGGAGGGCTGCTCATCGATGTCGGCGAGCCACACCTGGTCTGTGTGGATCCGGACCTTGCGGAGGCCGGTTGGATCGACGTGGACAACGACCATCCGAAAGTTGACGTTGAACTTTATGGGACCGCGCAAGACGTGACCGTCGATCTCGTCACTACACCGACCGAGGGCGCCGTGCGCATGTGGGCCTTTCGCGGTGGCGAGCCGGCCCAGTGTGTGAGTGCTTCGGGCGCAATGGCTGTCGGATTGGCCACGCTGAATCACGGGGCCGCCGACACCGGCACGACCACCGTTCGGACGCCGGAGGACGACGTCGTTGTGACTGTCTCCGACGCCGCCGTTCACGTCCAAGGCCGATCGGTCATCATGGCGCACGGGCGCCTGCCGGACGCATGGTGGCGAGCACAAAGCGCATGATCATCAGTTCCTTACGCAAAGCGGTAATCGCTGAGCGGGAACCGCGATTGCTCCGCGGTTGATGTAGTAGGTGTTCGACGTCGCGCAGACAGACTAATCAATACGTGTGGCGATCTACGAGGTCGACTTTCTTGGCCGACCCGCGGGCTTCGCCGTCAGCTTCGACTCGCCGCGGCTGTTTCTCGTCTGGCATCTGCGGTCGCGCGTCCCGGCGCCCAGAGCGGGAACGTCGCGAGCGCCAGCACCCCCACGATGCCGAGGGTCTGAACGGTGAGATAGAGGGTCATCCCGTTCTCGTAGACCAGATTGCCGATGACCATCGCCCCGAACGCGACGGCAAACCATACCGCCCACCCCATCAACCATGGGTCGACGGAGCCCCGCGGTGGGGTTGCACCGCGCATCGCGGGGACGACGACCGCAACATAGCCGATCATCAGGAGCGACACGACGATCCACTGCGGGATGCCGAGGAGGCTGGTAATGGTGATCGGGGACATGGCAACCAGGCCCACCGCGATCGCCGACAGTGCGGCCAGCGGTGCCTGCACTGCCAGCAACCGGCCATTCCCCACACGTTCCTCGACCGGCCCGTCCACGCGTGGGATGTGACGCAACATGAAGTAGTAGAAGGCCGCTCCCCATATCGCCTGCCACGTCAGCTCCAGTAGCGGCCAACCCAACCAGAACTCGAACAGTTTGAAATCGGGGTCATATGTCCACCACACCACGTGACGGAGGCCGCCCTCGATTGAGTATGGGGCATCGAGCAGAACCATGAAAAGTCCGCCGGTAATCGCGGCTTTGATTCGTGACGCGATTCCGAGCGCGTCGACGACCTTGAAGCCGATCGCGAAGATCACCGGGTAGAAGATGGTCACGTAGAACGGCATCGCCGTCGTGCCTTCGAATAACGGTATCGCTGGGTAGTTGAGCATCACCGCGAAGTCGCCCTGTTGATACATGTTCAGCGTCGCCATACCGCCCAATTCGATGACTTGCCCGTAGACGAACGAGGCGATCAGCAGGAACATCCACGTCCGCGTTCCACGTCGCCATTGGACGATCGCATGGACGACAACCGTGACGAAGATCGACAGCATCAACACGTCGTAGAGGTTCGCCTGCCATGACAAATCAAACGGGTCATTGAAGATGAGCAGATTCATCCGGCGCTCCGAATCTTCGGCCGAGATATCACGTAGCTGACACCATACGCTATGTCAATAGCGTATGGCCACAGACCACAGCTGAGCTTTGCTTTCTCAAAAGACGCCCAGTTCCCGCAGCGTTCCGCCGTAAACGTTCAGGTCGGCGGCGAATAGTTCAGGCTGCTCGAACGCGGCGAAGTGACCGCCGTGGTCCTGCACGCTGTAGTGCACCAGGTTGTAGCGTCGTTCCGCCCACACTCGTGGCGTCCGCAACAGCTCGTACGGATACACCGCGTAGCCCGTCGGAACGTCGACTCGGCCTTCCCATTCGTTCAACGCACCGGTACCCGCGCGTCTTGCCTCGCAGTACAGCCGTGCCGCCGAGGTCGCGGTGCCGGTGAGCCAATACAGCATGAGGTTGTCGATCAGGCGGTCGGTGCGGATTGGCATTCCGCCGCAGGTGTCGCACCACGCGTGAAACTTCTCCAGGATCCATCCGGCAAGACCCAGTGGTGAGTCGTCAAGGCCGTATCCGAGCGAGTGCGGTCGTGTCGACTGCAGCTCCAGATACGCGGTGCCGTCGGCGATTCGTTCGGCGGACGCGACCATCGCAGCCAGTTCGTCTTCGGTGACTCCCGCAGTGGCTTCCAAAGGGTCGCCTTCAAACGGAGCGAACAACATGTTGGTGTGGATCGCTACGGCCCGCTGCGGGTGGTGCTCGCCCAAGTGGCGCACGACAAGTGCGCCCCAATCGCCGCCCTGCGCCAGGAACCGTGAATACCCGAGTTGTGCCATCACGTCGGCGACGGCGGCGCCAACCCGTGCCGTGTCTATCCCCCGTTCAGTGGTCGGCCCGGAGAAGCCGTAGCCTGGCATGGAGACGACCACCACGTGAAACCGCTCCCGTAGCAACGGAATCGCGTCCAGGAACTCCACGATCGACCCCGGCCAACCGTGGATCAGAGCCAACGGAATCGCATCAGAATCGCTCGATGGGACGTGCAGCAGGTGCACACGCTGTCCGGAGGCTGTGGTGACGTATGAGCCCCAACCGTCGAGCTCTGCTTCGGTCGCCCGCCAGTCGTATCCGTCTCGCCAACGCATGATGACCGATCGCAGAAACGCCTGCTCGGTTCCGTAATCCCAACCGCTACCCGGCAGTTCGGCAGGAAACCGTGCGGCGTCGAGTCGGCGCTGCAGGTCGTCGAGTTCGGCCTCCGGTACGGCAATGGTGTACGGCGTCATCGCCTGCACCGCCGTCACTTGACGGCCTCGACGGCCGGTGACTCGGTCACTGCCTTCTGCCATTCGGAAGCCAGGTGGTGCAGCATCGGCTCATTGCGCCCGAAGACGACGTGGTCAACTCCGCTGTCCAACCCGCGCTGGCAGGCTTCGGCCATCGGAAAGTCCTGATTGAACAAGACATTACAGACCGCGTCCATCGACATGCGATACCACTCCCGCTGCTCGTCGGTGGTGACGGGGTCCGGTGAACCGTAGGTCACGATGACGACGCTTTCGCCGGGGTGGCGGCCCGGATAGCTTCGCAGCATCTGATAGGACGCCGGGGCTTCGATCAGCACACAGCTGGGGAACAGACCGTAGACCACGGTGCCGAAGAACTGGTCGGGCCAGTCGATCTCGGGCATGTCGCGGAAATTGACGATGTCGCGGAACGGGAATGCCCACCGGTTGTGGCGACCGTAGACGTCGCACACCGAGTTGTTCGACGCGATCGGATCGAGGGTGTCGGTGTGGACGTAGGGGAAGTGGTAGCCCTCGAAGTTGACGTCGATCGACAGCTTCCAATTGGTAGCCACTACCAAGCGTCGCGTCTCGGCGTGGTGCCTGGTGGCGAAGTCGTACTGCGCCAACGGTTCTGCGGCTTCTCCGAAGAAATTGCCGACGTTTACCCCGTCGGACAAACCGACGACGATCAACCCGGCCTCTTCAGACACGGGCAGCGGCGTCAGGCGGCGGTCATCCAAGTCGGCCCCGGAGAACATCTCCCGTGCCGGAACTCCCGCGAGGCGCCCGTCCAGTCGGTAGGACCATCCGTGGTACGGGCACGTGAAGAACCGCGTCTTACCACAGTCGCTGGCGACTTGCGCGCCGCGGTGTGCGCAGCCGTTGATGAAAGCCCGCAGGATGCCGTCCTTTCCGCGAACCACCAACACGGGAACGCCCGCGACGTCCTTTGTCGTGTAGGCACCCGGCACCGCAACCTCGCCGGCCCATCCGATGACGTGGGGCACGTTGCGCATCATTTTCACGTCGGCGTCGTGGCGTTCGGGAGATACGAAGGCCTCCCGAGGCTCGCGCCAGACATCGCCGACGATGTCGAGGGTGTCGTTCTCGAAATGTTTGAGTACCCGTCGCGTGAGCTCCAGCGATTCCTGTCGCGGCACGATGTCTCCTATCTCCGGCTGGTCACATCGACCAGCGCCGTCCGAAGCGCGCGACATTGGCTCGCAAAGAAGTGTTGTGACACTGAGGCGTTCGCGCCGACGAGATCGAACGTGTGGAAGGCTCCTTCGGCGATCTCCTCGTGCACCGGCACCCCGGCTTCTCGGAGCCGCTGCGCGTACTCGCGGCATTCTGCGTAAAACAGGTCCTGGGTGCCCACTCCAATCCAGGCCGGGGCAAGCCCCGACAGATCCTCGCGTCGAGCAGGTGCGGCCTTGTTCGGATCCGCGCCTCCCAGGTACCACTGCCACGCGAGCTGGTTGTCTTGGGCTGACCACATCACGCGCTTCTCCTGGGGGTACACGGCACCGGTGCGGTCGTCGAGCATCGGGTAGACCATCATCTGCAGGGCAAGCGTCACGTCGCCGCGGTCATAAGCAAGCTGTGCGACACGGGCGGTGAACCCGCCACCTGCGCTGACGCCTCCGACCGCGATCCGGTTCGGATCGACCCACTCTTGACGCGCAAGCCATACCAGCGCCGCATAACAATCCTCGAGCGGCGTGGGATAGGGATGCTCAGGTGCGAGTCGGTGCTCGACGGCGACCACCGTTATATCGGTGAAGTTGGAGACCTTGCGGCAGAACCGGTCCTCCTGGGCA
The DNA here is from genome assembly GCF_059813025.1 of Mycobacterium sp. NGS26. NCBI lineage: Bacteria > Bacillati > Actinomycetota > Actinomycetes > Mycobacteriales > Mycobacteriaceae > Mycobacterium > Mycobacterium sp. NGS26. Next base: position 445,246 of record NZ_JCALDU010000003.1, on the reverse strand, counting down.
GCGGTTCCCATCAGCGTTCCGCCGCCATGGATCCACAGCATTGCCGGGCCCGCTTCGGTCGTACGTCTGGGACGGTGGATGCGAACCGACACGTTCGGATTGACGGGTATTGGTTTGAGCCCGCGAATCTTGCCTGCGGCGCCCGCAACGTTCATCAGTGCCCGCGGAACTTTCAGCCCCCTGTGCAGCGCGTAGCCCTTCGGCAGAAGTCGGGCCAGTTTCCTCAGTTCGGGGTCGAACGCACCGTAGTCGATGTCACCCACCGGCAGCCACCGCGATCCGTGAGGCCGGCGTTCCCTTCGTAAAGCCCGCCCGCAAGAAGCTGCCCGTACGCACCTTGCCGACCAGATCGGTCGCCACGCCTTTCCGGAACACCGTACGACCGCCGACGAGGACGGCGGTCACCGTTTCGTCGTTGCGGTTGACCATTCGGCTCAGCCCGCCGTACTGGTCGACGCGCTCCTCGGCATACGTGTCGAGGGATTCGTCAAGGTGCGTGGGGTCGATCACGGCCACATCCGCGCGGTCGCCCACGTTGAGATGTCCGGCATCCAGGCCATACCAGTCGGCGAGTTCACCGGTGAGCCGATGTACCGCATGCTCCAAGGTCATAAATGGCGCGCCCGCCTCGATGCCCTGATGGACATGGCGCAACAGGCACAGCCCGCTGTTGTAGAAGGCCATGTTGCGCAGATGCGCGCCGGCGTCCGAAAAGCCGACCTGAATTCCCGGATCGACGGCAAGCTTCTTCAATACCTGGGGCCGGTGGTTGGAGATGACCGTGCGCCACCGCAGCGCGCGGCCGTGTTCGATGACCAGATCCAGGAAGGCGTCGACGGGGTGGATACCGCGGTCGAGTCCGATCTGGCCGAAGGTCTTCCCGACGAGCGACGGATCGGGACAGTCGACGACGTCGGCGTCGAAGAAGTCGCGGTGCCAGGCTCCGAGGGCGAACTTGTCGTCATACTCCTTGCGGAACTGCCTCCGGTACGCTTCATCGCGCATCAGTTCGTTCCGCTCGACTTCGTCACGCAGATGGAGTGCTGCCGCACCGGCGCCCAACTCTTCGAAAATGACCAGGTCGATGCCATCGCCATACACCTCGAATGGCACCGGGAGGTGTTGCCAGCGAAAGTTGCCGTCGAAAGCATTGATCACGCGGGCCGCCACACTGAGGATCCGGTAGCCGAGGGGGTTGGATTTCGCATCGGCTGCGGCCAGGAAGCTGATTTTGAGCGGACGCCTCAGGCCGCCGATCGACCGCAGCAGCTGCGAACCCATCTTGAGCGGATGCGTGATGTCCGGCCCGCTCTGCAACACTCGCCCACGCTTGCGCACCAAACGAGTCAGGCGACGCATCTCCCGCCGCTTCACGTATGTCGACGGCAATGTGCGCGATCGGCAGACATCGCCGTCGAGCCGGTCGAAGAGCAGCTGCTGGGACGACATTCCGACGAATCCTGCATCGAGTGCCTCGCTGAGCCAGCGTTCCATCTGCGCCTGCTCCGCCTTGGTCGGCCGGTCATCCTTGCTGGTGGCGCGATCGAGGCCCATGATCGCAGTCCGCATATCGGAGTGCCCGATGAACGCGGTCACGTTAGGCCCGAGTGGCCGGTTCTCGATCGCCGCGATGTACTCCTCGGCGTTCGACCAGTTCTTGTGCTGGTCGATCGCCCCGATGACGTACTCGCGCGGGATGGCCTCCACCCTGCCGAAGAGGTCCCCGGCGTCGACGCCGCCGACATGAACCGTCGAAATCGAACAGGAGCCGACCATGATGGTGGTGACACCGTGGCGCAGCGATTCCGGCAGCCCGGGCCCGTCGAGGACCTCGACGTCGTAGTGGGTGTGAATGTCGATCAGCCCCGGCATCACCCACTGTCCGGTCGCGTCGATCTCCTCGATCCCGGTGATCTCCTCGTCGGTGACCGCCGCGACGTGACCGTCTTGGATGCCGACATTCCCGATGAGGGACGGGCCGCCCGAACCGTCGAAGAATCGGCCGTTCTTGATGACAAGGTCATAACTCATCGAGTCGGCTCCCCTGACTGTCGGATGCTCCCTGCACAATACACTTACACAATATTGTATGGTCACCGAATCATTGGCCGGTTCACCGGAGGGACATGACTACGTGACCCACTCGGGCTGCTGCTCTACCTCGACTGCGGAAAAATCCTTGTGGCCCAGTCCCGCTGTGCATCCGCCATCAACGACGAACTCCGAACCGGTCGAGTAGCTTGATTCGTCGCTGGCCAGATACACGACGAGGTTCGAAACTTCCTTCGGGTCGGCGGCACGGCCCAAGGCGGTTTGGAAGATGTCGTCGGGAATCCAGTCCGTCATCGGCGTCTTGATCAATCCCGGGTGGATCGAGTTCACCCGAATTCCGCTGGGCCCGAGCTCCAAAGCTGTGGACTTGGTCAGCCCGCGCACGGCGAACTTGGAGGCGGTGTAGCCGTGGCAAGCGATCGTGCCCGCCATGCCCTCGATGGACGAGATGTTGATGATGGACCCGCGGCCGGCCTCCCTCATCGGCTTGACGACAGCGCGGATGCCGAGGAAGACGCCGGTCAGGTTGATGTCGAGGATCCGCTGCCACTCGGCAAGGTCGTATTCTTCGATGGTCCCGACGTTGAGAATTCCGGCGTTGTTCACCAAGATGTCGACACCACCGAACTCGCGGATCGCCGTAACGACCGCTGACTCCCAGTCGATCTCTTGGGTGACGTCGAGGTGCACATACCGGGCGACCTCCCCCAGCTCCTTCGCCACCAATTCGCCTTCATGGTCGAGGATGTCGCCGAGCACGACCTTCGCGCCCTCGGCCGACAGCGCCCGCGCGTGCGAGGCTCCCATCCCCCGTGCTCCGCCGCTGACCAGGGCGACTTTGCCTGCCAAACGTCCCGTCACCTGTTCTCACCTTTCTTGCAGGGTTTCGCGCGAGCCCCTAGGGCCGCAGCTCGTAATCGTCGGGGTTCGTCTGCCTCGTCCACGTCCACATGTCGAAAATGCGCCCACCGAACAATGTCGGCACCATGCCTGAGGAGTTCTTGTAGTAGCTGCTCTTTATCGCCGGATGCGTGTAGACCATCGTCCTCAGCCGTTCCTGGTTACGCCGGTTGTAGTTGTCACAGACGTCGCTTCTCGGCACCGCCGACCTCGCGCCGCTGGCCAACACCATGTCGATACACCCCATGATGTAACGCATCTGGCACTCGGAGTTGTAGATGATGCTGGCGCCGTTGACCGCGTTCGTGCCAGGACCATATATGCAGTAGAAGTTGGGAAACCCCGGAACCGTCACTCCGAGATAGGCATACGCGGATTCGCCCCACGCATCATTGAGCGCCAGACCGTCCAATCCGCACACATTGATCGGCCCGAGTTGATGGTTGACGTCGAACCCGGTGGCCCAGATCAAAACGTCCGCCGGCCGATGCACACCGTCGGCCGTTCTCACACCGTCGGCTGTCACTTCTGCGATCGGGTCGGTGATCAATTCGACGTCGTCACGCTGCAGCGTTTTGAGCCACGTACCGTTGTCCTGCAAAGTGCGCTTGCCCATGGGCGGATAGTCCGGCGTGATCTTCGCCAGTAGCTCCTCGTCATCAGTAAAGGCACGCATCCACGCGATAAACAGTTCGCGCACTTCGTGATTGGCTGCACTGCAGGACAGCCCGCCGTTATCCCATTCCGGGTCCATGATCACGCGGTCCGCGGCGCCATCGGCGATCGGCCACCAGGACACGAACCGCAGCCACCGTCCGTAGTAGGGCAGATGACGGATCGACCAGCGTGCGGCGTCGCTGACCGGGGCGTGGTAGTTGACGTTGGGCGCCATCCATTGCGGAGTGCGCTGGTAAACGTTCACGTGTTCGGTGCGCTCCGCGATCGCGGGGACGAGTTGGAATCCACTGGCGCCCGCGCCGATGACGGCCACTCGCTTACCCGTTAGCTCAACATCGCCATGCCAGTTCGCGGTATGGAAGGTGGGTCCGCCGAAGGTATTGGCGCCCTTTATGTTTGGAATGACAGAGTTGCTGAACTGGCCCACTGCGCATATCAGTCCGCGCGCTTCTAGCATGTCGCGGCTGCCGTCGGACGCACGCGTCTCGACTCGCCAGGTCGCCGAGGCGTCATCCCAGGTCGCCGCCACGACTTCGGTGTCGAACCGCGTGTTCGCGCGGATGTCGTAACGATCGGCGACGTCGTTGAGGTACTCGAGGATCTCGGGCTGTTCGGAGTAATGGTGAGTCCAGTGGTCGGTGGGTTCGAATGAGTACGAGTAGTACTGGTTGGCGATGTCGACCCGGCACCCCGGGTATCGATTGGCTAGCCACGTCCCACCGACGCCGGACTGCTTCTCGATGATGGTGAAGGGAATGCCCGCGTCTTGGAGCTTGATTCCGGCGAGCAGTCCGCCCTCCCCGCAGCCGATCACGACGACGGGGAAGGCGCTGCGCTGTGCCGGTGTGGATGCCAGCCTCGGACCCGACTGATCGGCATCGCTGAAGCGCAGATCCGCGGCCACGTAGTCGACGAATTCACCGGTGACCTGTCCGACCGACACCACGTCAAGCATCGCCTGCAGCTGGCGAGCGTCCGGGACGAACGGCGGCGGGCAGCCGCGGTCGCGGTAGTCGCGCACCACATCGAAGGCCCGTGCACGCACCGTTTCCTTATCGGCCTCGCTCATACCGCCCTGCAGGTCCATCGCAATGAGCATGAAAGGTCTCGGGAGTTCGTCGAGCAGGCTCATATCGCCGGTCATGTGCACCATCGACATCAGCAACGCGGGCACGCTGGCCTCGTCGATCGCGGCGCGGATCGCGTCATCCGAGGCATCGAATGGCAGTCCGATCAGACGGTTGACGTCCGACGGACCGACCATATTGGCACTATCTACCATGGGCTGACTCACCGCTTCACCATACAGTCCCCCTTATGCGTATGGTCAATGGTTTGGCCCCGGGTGTAGCTTGCCTTATCAGATCGAGGAGGCATCGCCATGGAAACCTGTACCGATTCGTTTGCGCGGTTGACGGCTCCGCTCAAGCACCTGCAGTGCGACGGCAACCCATTCTTGACACTGACGAATCCATTTGACTTGCAGAATTGGACCCTGCCAATCGTCGAACTCCTGCTGACGGCCGGTGCGATCGCCTGCCTGGTCCACGCCATCCGCTGGTACCGCCAGCGACGCGACTCGATGAATCTTGTGGTGTGGGGTTCGCTGGTGCTCGCGCTCCTGCTGATCGAACCGATCACGTACTTCCCGCAATGGTTCGGTCTTGAAGCGTACATGGGCCTGACCTTCGCCCACGGACAGTTCACGGTGCAGTTCCTGTACAACAGACTGCCCCTCTACATCGTGGCGATGTACCCGGTCTACGGGTATGTGGCGTTCATCCTCGTACAGCGAACGGGAGTGCTCAAGAAGTACAACGCGTTCATCGGTGCCACTTCCGTAGCGACCGGCTTCCTCGTGCTGTTCGAGGTGGTGGACACCGTCGGGCCCCAGTGGGGCTGGTGGATCTGGAACGACCAAGTGCCACAGTCGCATCCGTCGATGGGCCCAATCCCGTTCACCAGCATCGAGCTTTTTTCGATCGCCGTACCATTTGCTATCGCATTCGTCACCCTGCTCGTGAGTCGCAAACAACCACGCACCGGTAGGAAGATCGCCCGGGATATCGTCGTAGTCAGTGTTCTGGTGTGGCCCGTCATGATGGCATCCTCGATGGTGCCCACACTGCTCGATCTCGTCGGCCTGTCCCTGGAGACCGCGCGCTCGGTGTGGCTCTGGACGCTGATCGTCGGATGCTTGGCCATCACCGCGTATGCATTTCGCGGGGCCTACCAGGCGCGCCGATCTAACCCTGAGCTCGCACCGGCAGGCGTTGATCACGACCACTTCGGTGCTGTTTGTGTCGGGGTATACCTCGTATTCGGTGTGATTTTCTGGGCCGCGGCACTGCCCGATTACCTTGCCGCTCAGAACGGTTTCACCGACACGGGCCTTCGAATCGGCAATCTCGCGTTCGGCGGGGCGGCGTTTCTGGTCGCAATCGCATTCACGGTGGCCGCATATGCGGGGGGCACCCGGTCAGCGGCCGTTCCCGACGCCCCCGAATCTCGAGTCAACGTCGAATGACCACCAGCACTTCGGAAATCGACCCCGCGGATGGCAGATTCTAGATTGGCTCGGCCTCCGCAATGGCAGCGCGCGTTGGCGATCCCCTGATCTCGGGACCGTGGGGTCGAACTGGCCGGCATGCGAGGCGAATTGGTCGGCGAGTCGTAATTGACAGTGTCTCAAGCGAGTCCGCGTCAGGCGACGTTTTGGGCGAGATGGCGATACACCGTGGCGCGGGAGACGCCCAGCATCGCCCCTGGGCGCCGGGGTAAAGCCGGGGCGAGGGGTGCAAGGCGATGTTAGCTAGCCGCGGCAAGTCGGTGGCCCGGACCGTGACAGCGTCCGCCCGGGGCTGCTGTTCTGATTCGAACGCCCGAACCAATGTGACCGCTCGGATTTTCGGCAGCAGGCGACCCAGCTATTTGCGGATGGTCGCTATCGTCCACGCTGGAAGGATCGGCGCCCGGGTGAGAAAGTGGTCTCCCTGGCCGATCTGCCTTAGCAGAACTTGCGTTCGCAGGATGCAACTTCCCATCCGCACCATGGCGAAGATCTCGTACCAGCCGAGATCGACGAGTGGTCGGCCGATCATCACCTCAAACCGTCGAATGACCTCCGCGCGGGTGTCGAATCCTGGCAATTCAGGGTCGATGTCGAGGCCATTGACCTCTAACATTTGCCGACGGGTCGCTAGCCACCACGCGAAGTCGGTCTCGGCGGGGCATATGCAGGCCTGCTCCCAGTCCAAGGCCCCGACGATCTGGCCGGTGTCGTCAAAGATCGCATTGGATAGCCGGGCGTCGCCCCAGCACACCGTCAGCTCGGCTGGTTCCTCAGGTTGGTAGTGCATGAGCCACTCGAACGCCTCGGCCATGATATCGGGAACCTGGTTCTCGGTTCCCCATTTCACGTACTCACGCCACCAGGTAAGTTCCGCGGTGGTGCCGACACCGCTGGGGCGTTCCAGCCAGGTTGCGTCGGTGATCGGAACTTGCTGCAGATCCGCAATTGTCGTAAGGAACGAGTCGTGAACCCGCCGCTGCACGTCGGGGCCGGCGTCGTGCAGCCACCCTCTCGTCGCATACGAGGTATCTGACGGCGTGTGACCGACGATCCGCGGCATCACCAGAAACTTGGAGCCGATCCATGAGTTGTCAGGTTCATAAAGGATCGGCGACGGCGTCGCGATCCCATGCTCGTGAAGCAAGTTCTGGGTAAGGGTTTGTGCACCCAGGTCGTAGTTGGGGAAGATGCCGCCGCCTGTGGGCGGAATCCGCACCACGTACTCACTTATGCGTTCGCCTACTTTCGCATCAAACAACAGGCTCTCGCTTGACCATCCCGCGGCTCTATTTGCCGCGCGCAGTTCCGACACTGCGGTTTCGATACCGAACCTGTGCTCGAACCACAACTCGAGTTGCCTGCGGGTCTCGGCTAGGTCGCGTTGAGCAAGGGCGATGCCAGCCATGCCAACTAGAATTACACACAGCACCCCGAATGTAAAAGAAGGCAAGTTTACGTCTGTGGGTGTCAGTGTAATATGCTCCCGCAGGTGACCCGACCCCAACCACTCACGTTCGGCGATATCGAGGACGCGAGCTTACCCCTTGCGATGCTTGTTCACGGCTTCCCGGACACGCCAAGCACCTGGCGACACCTTGGCCCCTTTCTCGCCGCGCGCGGATACCGGGTGGTGGCGCCATGGCTGCCCGGATACGACGCCCCGGTGTCGAAACCCGTCAGCGTAGGGACGTACGTACGCCATCTCCTCGAGGTCCGTCGGATGTACCGGGCAAATGAGCGGGCGGTACTCATCGGTCACGACTGGGGTGCGAACGCCGGATACGGAGTCATCGCCACCGCCCCTGCGGCGTTCAGCCGCTTCGTCGCGCTGGCGGTTCCCCCGATCGCCGCTCTTGGGACGGGCATGTTCACCTATGCCCAGATCAAGCGGTCGTTCTACATCTGGCTTATCCAGCAAGTCGGACTCGCCGAGGCCGCGCTAATCGCGCCCGGCTTTTGGGAAGGGCTGTGGGCGGACTGGTCGCCGGGGTACGACTCGCGCGGCGACGTGGCTGAGCTGCGTCGATACGTGACGGAGGACAACATTGCCAGCGTGATCTGTCCCTACCGTGCGTCCTTCAACACACGATTCGCGGATCCGGAGGCGCACACCGAAGCGTCAGCGTCGATGCGGCCGCCACCCGTGCCGACTCTGTACCTGCACGGCGCCAACGACGGCGCGATCGGTTCTGATCTTCTCGGTGATCTCGCCGCCCATTTACCCGCCTCCGGATCGGCATTCGAAATCTTCGACGGTGTGGGTCATTTCCTACATCTTGAGCAGCCCGAGCTGGTCGCGGCCAGGGTCGCCGGCTGGCTCGAGGGTTAGCCTGCTGCCACGGCGGACCGTGGCAGCCGCCTTCGAGTCGGGTCGAGGCCAGCAGCATGACGCAGCTCAGCCAGGAACTGATCTGGACTGCCGCCGCCAATCATGTAGTGGCAGACTGCGATTCGCACGACTGCCGCAGCCGCGACGTCTCCTTTGTCGCCGGGGATGAGGCGGGTAATGCGCTCGTGCATGATGGGCAGCACGCGCTTCATCTGGTACAGCACGTGGTCGGGTTCCGTGTCGGCCAGCGAGCCCAGTGAATACGAGCTTTGGAAATCCACGATGAACTGCAGGGCGGCATCCAGTCGGTCGGCGCCGCTCAAGCCCGCCACCGCGGCGGCAATACCCGCGTCGAAATTGTCCTGCTCATAGAGGCCGAACGCCTCGAGGAGCCCTTCCTTCGAGCCGAAGTACCGGTACAGCGTCGGGCGCGAGACCTTGGCTTCGGCGGCGACGTCTGACAGCTGCAACTTGCGGCGTCCGTCGCGGGCCAGCACGACGAACGTCGCCGCAAGGATCCGTCGTCTCGTCGACGGCTCGACATCTGTGACCGGACGAGAAACCACTATCGATTCCTTTACATATCAGCAGTCGAATGTCACACTAGCACTATCGGTTTATCCTCGCTGTGCAAATTGCTTATGAGACATCGCGCATGCCAATGTTAAGGCCCGGGACGCCGCGATCGCGACATCCAGCGGCGGGCGCATGGGCGCGTCGATCGGGAGGTGGCGACCACTGACGAAACTCGTGGTTCGCAAGATTCCGTGGGAATTCGACGCGACCGTGCCGTTCATGTGGCAGCCTGCCAACCCGAACTTCGGCCTGTTCTGCAATGCCTTCACATTCATTGCCGTGCCCTTCGAGCGCTACATCGTCGCTGCGGTCCGAAAAGCACATGACCGCCTGAACGAGGACCCCGATGTCGCCGCCGAAGCCGAGGCGTTCCTGCGGCAGGAGGCACAACACGCGGCGGCGCATCGCAAGCACATGCTGGCTCTCGTGGCACGTTACCCCGACCTGGAACGCGTGTACGAGGATGCTTGCAACGCCTATGACGAACTCATCGATGAGCAGCCCGTAGAATTCCACGCGGCCTACATCGCCAATCTCGAGGCGACATTCACGCCGCTCTTCAAAGTCATTCTCGACAACCGTGATTCATTGTTCGGTGGTGGAGACCGGCGCGTCGCCTCACTGATGATGTGGCACTTCGTCGAGGAGATCGAGCACCGCAGTTCTGGGCTCACCTTGTGCCGGCACATCAACCCTGATCCGTGGTATCGCGTCAAGCAGGTCCGCCGCACCTTCCGCCACATCGGCGCGCTGTCCGCGCGTGTGGCCAGGACCTTTGACGAAACCATTCCGTTCGAGGACCGCGGTGCCTCGGCACAGGAATTGATGTCAAACTCGCCGCTGCTCAGTGAGTTTAAATACCGCATCCCGGGCGGCAACCGTCGGCGTGCGCGGCGCAGCGGGCCGTCCTCGTTGTTCCATGCCGTGCCAACACGTCAGTTGACAAACATGGTATGGCGGCTGGTGCTGTCGCAGACGCCCAACCATGATCCGGCCGATCAGCCACTTCCAGGATGGGTCGATACCTGGATACGTGAATACGAACGGGGCACTGACATGACATCGTTCTTCGGCGCCGCGCCCTCAGACATCGAAGAAAGGTGACCGCGTTGCTGTCAACGAACTACGGCGGTTTGGTCCCCGAGGACGAACTCCTCACCCATCAGATCGTGGACACGTTTGCCACGGTTAGCCAGTCGGATCCGTCGTGGACCGAAAAGATCTGGACGATCGCGCATGCGCGAGACAACTCTCTGCAGGTAGTGCTCGGGATCGGCAAGTACACCAATCGCGGCGTGTTCGATGGGGCTGCCGGCGTGTGCCGTGGCACGGAGCAGTGGACCGTTCGGGCAGGGCGGCGGTTGTCGTCGGACCCGGCAGGCACCCACGTGGGGCCGATTCACTACCGCGTCGAGGAGCCCCTGCGCTCAGTGCGAGTAAGCCTCGATAGCACCGAGCACGCCCCCATCGCGTTCGACGTGGTGATGCGAGGCAGTTTCGATGCGGCGCTGGAAGATCCATGGCCGGATCGGAGCCCGGACGGGTATCGCGTCACCCACAATGTGTTGCGCTACCACCAGATCGGCGTTGCGTCCGGCTGGGTGGAGGTCGAAGGCGTCAGAACCGAGATCGACGCCAACAAATGGGTCTCGATCCGGGACCACTCATGGGGACTCCGGCCGGGCGTTGGCAAGCCGATACCGGGCTTGCCGCGTGGCGGCCGGAAAATCAAGCAGATGTTTATGACCTGGCTGCCCATGACACTAACGCGCTCCGATGGTTCGGCTTACTCCCTGTTCGTCTTTTATCAAGAGGAGCGCGGGGACGGATTCACCGAGATACGTTGCCAGGCAGAGCAGCAGAACGAGGATGGCACCTGTCAGCGGTTTGCGTCCGTTGAGCAGGACCTGCACTTTCAAGACGACAATCGTCGTTTCACCCACGGAACGATCACCCTGATCGACACCGACGGTACCAAGCGACCGTTGACTATCACCGCCGCTGGCCCCACCGGCTTTCACCTCGGAACCGCCGGATACTACGGCTGGAATGACTGGGTGCTCGGCCAATGGGTGGGCGACCTCAAAGTGGAAGGCAGCCACGTGACCGACTGCGATCACCCAAAGAACGCTCGCGAGTTACACCAGCTCAGGGATCTGCTTGTGCGGGTGGAGGATTCCGTCGGCGGGGGTATCGGGCTGGGCAACGCCGAGACCTTCGCGCTGGGCGCCGTTCCTGAGCGTGGTTTGAGCGCGGAGAACTCGTTCCTGTGACCGGAAAGCCGACGGCCGCTCGTGCGGGTCAATCAGACAACGCTGCGGCCCGCGTAGATCCGGCCGAGTTCTTCGGTTCCGATACTCTTCAGGATCCCTATCCGGTTTATGACCGCATGCGTGCTGAGGCGCCGGTGCACCGCATCGGTGATTCGGAGTTCTATGCCGTCTGCGGCTGGGATGCGGTGATCGACGCTGTCAATCGGGTGGAGGATTTTTCTTCCAACCTCACTGCGACCATGGTGTATCACGATGACGGTTCGGTTGCCGCGTTCTGCATGGGCGAGCCCGGGGCCGAAATGCACGCGCTGGCCACTGCCGACGATCCAGTGCATGCCATGCACCGCAAAATTTTGCTACCGCACTTGTCCGCCAAGCGCGTTCGCATCATCGAAGGGTTCGCCGCCCAGACCGCCGACCGCTTATGGGATGAAAATCTGCGCGACGGACACATCGAGTGGATGAGTGCCATGGCGAACCGGCTTCCCATGATGGTGGTCGCCAGGCTGCTGGGTTTGCCCGATGACGATGTCGACAATCTCATTCGGCTTGGCTACGCCACCACCACGCTGCTCGACGGGATCGTAACTCCGGCCCAGCTCGAGGCGGCCGGGGCTGCGGCGTTCGAATTGTCCAGTTACGTCATGGAACATTTCGATAAAGCGACCGAGAACCCGCAACCCGGTCTCATCAGCGACTTGGCCGCGCGCTTTGCCTCCGGCGAACTGGCGCAGACCGCGGCGCTCGGGATGATGCTCACGCTGTTCAGCGCAGCCGGCGAATCGACTGCCTCGCTATTGGGCAGCGCGGCATGGATTCTCACTGATCGCCCCGAGATTCAACAGCAGGTTCGTGAGAATCCCGAATTGCTGGGTGTTTTCATCGAAGAGGCGCTGCGGTATGAACCACCGTTTCGAGGCCACTACCGCCACGTATGGCGCGACACCACACTCGGCGGAGTCCAGGTGCCGGCGAACGCGCATCTCCTGCTGATGTGGGGAGCAGCCAACCGCGATCCGGTGCAGTTCGAGGCGCCAAACGAAATCCGCCTTGACCGCAGTAGCGGCAAAACCCATGTGACATTCGGTAAAGGCGTTCATTTCTGTGTAGGAGCCGCGTTGGCACGTCTTGAGGCTCAAATCGTGTTCCGGATGCTGCTGCGGCGCACCACCTGGATCGAAGCGGTCAATGTCGGACCGTGGCTGCCCAGCATCCTGGTGCGTCGACGGGAAAGCTTGGAGCTGGCGATCGAATGACGACCGATGGATTCCTGATGGACGCCCCAAAAGGAGTGGCTTCCCACGGAATTCGGCTCGGAATCGCGTCGTCATGAAGCTGGGGCGGGGCGTGCGCCGCAGGCAGCATCCGGCGGGCCGGGCCGCCCGGGCGCTGCTGGTGTCGGGCGCCATTATCCCGACGATCCTGGCGTCCGCGTTGATTGCCGCAATGATGTTCTGGGCACTTCCCTCCGGCGCCGCCCTGAACGAACGACATGTGCTGTTACTCAATGTCGTTACCGCCTGCATCTACTCCGCGATCTCGATTCCGAGCGCGATCGTCTGGGGCTACCTCTGGCTGACGATCCCCGCTAGTGCCGACGAAGGCATCGAAGGGCGCACAATCCTTGCCCGACGACACCGCTCTGACTGCTGCGCCCGGCCCAGTGCAAGGTGACAATCGTGGATTTCGTGTGCCGCGAGTCGACGCTATCGACCAATGTTAGGTGGCTGTCCGCTCGAACAGGCTCACAACGTTGCTTGGCGTCTCAGCAACCTTGGCCTTGGCGGTGGCTGGTTCTGGCAGCGGGTTCCCCGCACCGCCATCCTCTTCCGGAATCCAGTCGCCGTACACATCGAGCGTGAGCGTGTAAGTGCTGTGCCCCAACCACTTCGACACCTGCATGAAATGAACGCCCGAGGACAGCCACAACGTTGCCGCCGTATGCCGGAGGTCGTGGAGCCGCACACCCTGCACGGCGGGTGCATCTTTCGCGGCGGGTCGGCTCGCCGGTAGCCCCACCGCCTCCAAGGCAGGTCGCAGCAGGTTCTTGTAGAACGCGCCGGGGTCCACCGGCTCCGAGTAGTCCAACGGCGCAACCGCCCGACACCCCCGCCGTCGCGCACCACCGAGCGCACGGTTCGGCCACAAAGGCGCGTAGCGGTCGTAGTCGGGCGAGTTTGGGTTGCCGGATGGGTGTTCGGTGAGCAGGTACTTCTCCATCCGCGCGGCCAGCCACCCCGGTAACGGGACCGTGCGCCGGGAATTCTCGCTCTTGAGGGTGTCCGAAACCCACACGCCGCCTTTGCGCTTCTTGGCGCGGTCGATCTCAATGCGCGCCCGCACGCCGTCCGGCCCCGGCGTGAAGACGAGATCGCCAACCTCCAACCCGGCAATCTCCTCGGCGCGCGGGCCGGTGTACGCCACGAACAACGTCATCAACTCGTACACCGGGTACCGCTCGCCGACGCTCGCTGACACGGCCGCGACTTCGACGGCTTTTAGTGGGTGGTGCCGCTTGTTGCGGCGTTTGGCGCTGTTACCCGAGTAGTCCACCCCGTCAACGGGGTTCGACGTAATGGCTTTGTGCCGTTGTGCATAGACGAAAACGGCGCGAAGCGTCGACCAATGGTGCTTGAGCGTGGCCGGCGACATACCCCGCGCTACGAGCGCCGCCAAGAACTGCTCGCAGTGAGCCGGGGTGATCGACGCGATTGCCTTGCCGCCGAACTCCGGCAGCGCATACACCGCTAGGCGGCCTTGATAGCCGTCGACTGTATCCGCCTTCACCTTGCCGCTGGCGGCCTTGACTCTCTGTGACTCGACCCAGGCACGGGCGTAGTGCCCGAATGGCAACTCCCCCGCTCTCTTTGCGTCAGCCAGAACACCGGTACCGCTGGTGTGTTTGGCGGCGTTGAGCTCGTCCCGGCGCGCCTCAGCGGCTTCGCGGGTTAGGTAGCTTTCCTGCCGCGAGCGCGTCCGCTTTGGACCGTCCGGATGGTCTGGGTTCGCCGGCACCGGTAGGCCGAACTGGTCGCGCACCGGCTCGCGCCAAACCACCTCATAGCGCTTTACCGTCTTGCCTTTACGCTTCTGCGTCGTGTCGTAGCTGCGGATGTACGCCATGTCACGACTTCCTTTACGGGGAGTTGGGCTGCACGAAGCTGCAGACGATGCCGCGCAGAATGTTGCCTATCGGGCGCCTCATGCGGCGGTGTTCTGTCTGCTCGTGCGGGCCAAGATGCGCGCGACCACGGGACTGGTCCACCCTCCGCCACGCTTGGTCGGGTGACCTTCAGCGGCGAGCACGCGCGCGATCTCACGCGTTGACGCGCCCTGCTCTGCCAGGGCTCTCATCCGAGCCAGGGCCGCTTGCTCGGCGGATTCGGCCACCAGTGCGCCGTGCGGGTTCTCGGGGTTCGGCTTGTCGACCCGCCAACCGTATGGGGGCGAGCCTGTGGCGTGCCCGCCCTTCGCAGCCTTGGCATTTCGGCCGTCACGGAGCCGCTTAGCGATGAGTCGGCGATCCAATTCGTGGAAAACTCCTCGCATTTGGCGCATGGCCGTCCGCATGGGATCGTCCGGATCATCGCGGGGGACCTCCTGCGGCGGCACGGACGTAAACACCGCGCACGACTCTTTGCCCCAGACCTCCGCCAGCACGGCCTCTTGCACGCTCACCGCGCGGGCAAGCCTGTCGAGGTCGCGCACGATCAGCCCATTGGCTTTGCCGTCGCGGACGATCGTCAGGGCGTCGAGTAGGCCGGGGCGCTTGGCAGCGTCGAGGGCACCGCTCTTGCCCTCGTCGACGCTCCAGGTGACAATCTTCGCGTCCAGCGACTTGGCGGCCTTGCGGATAGCCTCGCGCTGGACATCGAGCCCATATCCCTTGTCAGCTTGCTCGATGGTCGAGACTCGCAGATAGGCAACCAGTTTCATGACCGCGCCGCCTGTTGCTCGGCGTGTTCGACGTGCCAGGCGTAAGTCGCGAGGTACTCCATGATGTTCTCGTAGTCGGCTTCGGCCAGCACCGTGTTTTCCTCGCCTGCAACGACTTTCCACATGCCGTTGTCGCGGATGAGCGTTATCGCGGCATAGTCGCTTAGCGGCGCGGGAAGTCGGCGAAGGCCCAGTGACTCGAAGGGTGGGCCGCCGTGAGCGAGCCAATCGGCTGGGTATTGGACGTTTTCCACATCGTTCCTCTCGTCCGCGTGTCGGCCGCAGGTTCGCGACCAGGTAGGCCGCTGAACCTTTAGGTTGCGCGGCGCCCTTACCGGAGCCTACGCCAGATAGCACATCTTGATAATCGGTCTATCTGTGGCTTTATCTTCCATAGCAAATTCTCCTCGGAGTTGGACCCCGATTTGCGGGTGTGCGCCTGACTCCTACCGCAGGCGGCTCCCCCGGCGCCTTCGACGGACCTTGCTGTTTCGCAGCCAAGACGCCCGCATTAGCGCGGCCGCTTCGTCTTGGTTAAGCGACCTCGGTAGAGGTCGTACCGGGGCCGTAGGTGTTGCCGATTCGTCGACGGGTGGTTCTGGCCGGTCGGTATGTTCGGCAGCGTCTACGGGGCCGCTAGGCCGGTACGCGTGCGCCTCCCGCGGCGGTGTGGCTGCTGGCGGCTCAGGCTCCAGGTAGTGGCCGTCAATAATTCCCAAAGCCACGAGGAGTCGTTCACCCCACGGCGCGGGTAGGCCACGGCCGTCGCGCAAGGCGCCTGCACGGTCCATGGCATCAATCAGCGCATTCGCGATGTAGTTAGTCATGGCGGCCTGCCTTTCGGCTGCTTTAGCCCGTACTTGCGGCGCCATGCCGCCGTGCACACGACAAACCGTCGTGCCCCGCATTGCCCAAGCCCCGCAGGGCTTTCCGTCGCGCTGCCGATGCGCCCTACAGCGATTCGTGTAGCGCAGGCGACCTTCATACCCCAAACCTTTACTCATAGGTCACAAAAGTCCTCTACTAATAGGTTTTTTTCTTCGATCTTCCGCCAGGGGGGGCAACCGAACCCGTACCTATAGGCGTGGGGCGGGTACGGGTTCGATTCCGTACCCCGCCCGGCCTAGGCCGCCGCGAGGGACAACCCGTACCCCTACCGGTACGGGTTGAAAGTTTGCTTCTAGCAGATAGTTTTCACCGATCATTCGGCAACCCGTTCCGAACCCGTACCGTCGTCGGTATCTGTTGGCTTCGCCGCCTCCGAGCCGTCTTGAAGGTCTTCTCGCCGGAAACGCTTCCGACGCAGACTCTCGGCGTTCGGACCCAGGCCTACTCGGTCACGATTGACTGACCGGCCACCTTCGTCGGCGGTGCAATTCTTGATCACGACGCCACCGTTTATCTTCAAGCTCTGGAACGCTTCACGCCTCTTCGCATGGTTGCCGCCTACCAGTTTCAACACGCTCGTTTCGGTCAGCTCGAATGGGTGGTCCGCGACGACTTGCAGAATCGCGGTCATCGTGTCGTCGGCCCGCGCTCCTGGCGACTTCACGTCCATCGGTCGACATTCCCAGTCAACGCCAGTCCACGCGATCACGTCCGGGTCGCTCTTATCGCGATCTAATGTCCAATCCACCTCAAGGCGTTTCCCACCGCCTCGGCGCGTCCCGGTCTCGACCTGCAGCCAGTACTTGTCGTCGTCGAGATTCGGTGCGTCGCGGTGCTTCTGCAGGATCCACGAGTCGGCCCACTGCGCCATACCGGCTTGAGCGACGTTGTCTAGGTCCAGTCGCTCCGGTGCGGTCTTGTTGAAGTGGTCGCCGACAATCAGCGCCGCTTCGTCACCAATCAACGCCCGTAGGTTTGCGAGCATCGGCCCGCGCGCGTACAGGTTCGAGACCTCCACGTCGCTGGGATGGTAAGCGTACAGCGGATCCAGGATGACTAGCTTCGGTTGCAACGTGTCCAGGTGTCGCTTGACCGCTTCGGTGAACTCGCTATTGTCGAGCGCACCGACTCCGAACTCCGCGCCGAACGGCAAATCGCGCAGCGTTTCCGGGTCGATGTAGTAGCGCGCCGCGATTACCTGGTGTCGGTTCGCAAAGGTGCTGCGGCCGCCCTCACCCGCCAGATACAACACCGGCCCGGGCGAGGTGACGTGGTACTTCTCGAACAGCGACCTGCCCGCCGCGACCGCGACCGCAATTGTCTGTAGGGTCCACGTCTTCATCGACTTCTTGTCTCCCGCAAGCACCCCCGCCGACCGCTCGGGCCAGATTCCCCGCACCAGCCACCGCATCGGCTCCACCGGCTCGGCCAGCTCGCGGGCTGACACCAACCGGTAACGTCCGCCGCTGTCGTTGGCCGGCTCAGGTACGTCGTCGGGGGTCGTGTCGTTCAGCCTGATCGGCTCACCGTGGGCGGCCATATTCCGATCCATTGCGCGCGTCGCGTAGAACACGTCGGGTCGGCACACCCTAGCGGCCCATGCCACCATGCCGTCGAACTCAGCCGCGGCCTCATCTGCGCCGCCATTTCGATCTGGCCCTACGGCACCAATGAACTGGTCGCGCAGGAACACCAGAACCCCAGGCACTCCCGTCAACCCCGCTGCACCCATCTCCACCAGCCAGCGGATGTGTTCTTGCGAGCAGTCGTGCCGCGCAACGTGATTGGGATTGCGACAGCAGCCGCGAAGACCAGCCAGCGCGTAATCGAGCTGTTCCTGCACCAGAGGCCCGACCGGCCCTTCGGGCATCCCGTCCAGCCAGGCTTGCGCCTGTTCCTCGGTCGCTAGCGACGTGGGTCCGTCGCGGTAGCCCTGAATACACAACGGCAGCCACGCTTCCGGCAAATCTGGCCATGTATCAGGTGGAGGCGGTTCGTCCAAAGGCCTGTCGTCGGCGTCGAACCACCGCTCGGGGTTGCCGGTGTCGGGATTGATACCAGCGTTTACGTAACGGTGAGTTGGCGTAACCACATCTACACACGGCCCCAGGCCCTTCCGGAACTTCAGCCGCTGGGGCACGCGAAAGGGTCGCTTCTCGCTACCGTCTGTCCTGTTCCGCAGCTTCGGTCCAATTGGCAGTTCGCACCCCGCCCGCTGTGCAAGCTCGGCAATCGTCGCCGCACCAGTGCCAGCCGGCCACTCGCCCTTCGCGTAGTTGTCAACGTCGATAACGATCTGTCCGTCCTGCAAAACGAATGCGATGCCATCGTCGCCGCGCGCCCGCCGCCATTCTTCGATCTGCTCGTCGGACGGCGGCCGTGTGTTGTGATGCCCGGTAAAGCCATTCGGCGGCGGCGATTTCCGCCCTTGCGGCAACGGAATTGGTGCCGGATAGCCTTGCCGCAGATACACGGGCGCTAGGTCGCGGTAGTTAATGGATCTGTGGCCGTTCGTGTCTGAGCTGTCCCGCTTCGCCTTTCGGCGGTTGGTCGGCTCAGGTATCATCGGTAATGCCCTTCATTGGGTCGCCTGTTTCTTGCCATCTGATTCGGGTAGTCGCCCCCGGCCCGCCAAATCCGGGGGCGGCGATTTTATTGGACAGCACCAGACTTCGCTCGATACGTTCCGGTTTGCTTCCGCGACACGATCCAATCCAGGCCATCGCGCCTCGAGAAGAAATTGCAGTTTCCCAACCGCGTCGGAACGATCTCCCTGCGGAGCACCGCGTGCTTTATGCTTCGACGGGTTACCGGCAGGCCCTGCTCACAATGCAGGTACTCCCAGAGCTCATTTTCGGTGAGCACGGGCTTATCCATGTCATCCACGGACGCCTCCAAACATTCGGTCTCGCCTGCGATAAACGCTGACGGGACAACGTGACTCGGGAGGCGCAGCGCACAACCTGCAAGAGCGCAGGGGCGCGCAACACGAGCGGTCTACTGTCACCCGACCCCGGAAGGGCCGGTACTTAGACTTTACCCGAACCGCGCGCCGCCGCGCCCGTTTGTCGGGCGAACGCGGCGACGGCGGAAACGGGTCACCTTATGAGTTGTGCGACCACCTCCTTTTGGTTTCGACTGCGCCGGAACTTTTTTGGGCCGTCACCAGGGCGCCCACAAACTCAGCCGGACATTGATCAGACCGGCGTCGCTATCGTGGTACTGCAACATCTCGACTAATTTGTCCGTGAGCGCAGGGGTGTCTGCGTACGCACCCATCTTTGTAACGAGCCATAAACCGTTTACCTTGTTGGCGCTCAGGCTCCGCGGCGGTTCGTTGTGGTGGGCCCACTCAAACCTTTCACCCGGCCCGAGTCGGTAGGTACGCCGCTCGTTTAGTGCTGTCATGCTATTTCACCTCCTCTACTGTGTTGCAGGTAGCCCAAACCTCGCCCCGCCCAACAAAAAAGAGACCAGGAGCTCACCCTCATTAGGGTTAGCCTCTGGCCTCTTTGGACTCTGTGAGCGATCTGAAGTTTGGAGCCAAATCCCACTCTGGGCTCGGCAACGTCAATGTACATCGTTTCGGATTCGACCGCAAGGCAATACAATTCGACGGAATTTTGGGTCAGACCGGGCCACGAACGTCTATACATATAGAGAATCTAAGGAAGCATGCGCGCTGCCGGTGGCCCGGTTCGGGCCAAACAATGCTTGCGATCGCCGATTCCCGCGGCGGGAGCATCGGCACGGTGTGTTCGGCAATCCGCGGACTATGGCGCTAGGGACAGGGGACGTCATGACGAGAGGAGCTCTCGCGGGGCTCGAACAGCGCCTACAGAAGCACTTTGAGCACCGGCACCCGTGCCCGTCGATCTCCGCGGCCCAGCAGAAACTTGACGGGTTGTTCCCAAGCTGAAATACGCGGTTTGATTCCCGACATCGGCTTTACGTTTGAGCAGGGCTATGCACCCGGAACGCCCGACGCGCGGCAGCGGTCCCCTAGCGGTCCCGTACTCGGCTCTACTATCCCAGGCATGCCACTGAAGGTCTGGCTCGCCGGTGAGCAACTCGACCTCCAGCGCCTTGCTGCTCTTTTCTCAGATGGCGATGTGCGGGTCGTCCCAGACAATGACGAGGACGGTCGTTACTACCTGACAGCGGTGGGCCTCGACCAGGCACACGAGGTGAACCGCGTCTACCCCACAGTTCAACTTCTGCTCGGATGGATCAACGGCGCGGCGAAGGTGGAGATTCCGGACTTTCACGACGTGACGTACGCCGGGCGTTACACCACGGCTAACGGCGACCAAGTGATTCAACCCGCCGCAGCAGTTCTGCGGCTCCGAGTGGGTGTGACCGCTAGCGCGGAGGTGCGCGGCCCGGACGGCGCAGTGAAGCCATCACCGCAGCCACCCGCTGTAACTCGCGTCGCCCTCGCCGCGTCGAACGATCAAGTCGCCAAGGTGCTGACGCTAATGGCCGGCGACCGGAACTGGGATGACCTCTGGAAGGTGTACGAGACGATCCGCAAGGCGGTCGGCGGCACAAATGCTCTCGTGAATCAGCTCCAGTGGATAACCGAGGGTGACAAGAAAGCCTTCAGGGAATCAGCGAACAACCCCGACGTCAGCGGGGACGACGCGCGCCACGCGATCCCGACGAGTCCAACACCACCGACGCGAACGATGACGATCGATGAGGGCCGAGCCTTCATCAACGATCTCATCGCGAAGTGGACCGACTGGGTGATCGCAAACTCCTAACAGCTCAGTTCGGACGCATGGGGCCGGAGATGTCGGCCAGGCAGTGGACGATATGGCGCATGACAGGTGACGTGGATGAAGCGACCAACGCCCGTTTTCGCGCCGAGCTACGTAAGCAACTCGGGTTCCTTGGAAGAACCGCGAAGCTGTTTGACGAGGGGCACGAGGATGAGGGCGTTCGCCTGGCCGCCGTGATGCGGGTGCTTTTCCACGACACCTTTCATCCGAAGACTGGAAAGCCAAACAGCATCTCCCTGTTGACCCACCTCGGGATGCGGGAAAGCTGCACCATGCTCACCACACCCCCCACTCAGCTCGCGGACTGGAGGGATTTTCTAGCCGTGAAGATCGACCTAAATTCAGCAACGCCGAGCTCGCTCGTGCCGAGACTGGACCTCCAACTGATCGAAATCCCGTTTACGACTTGGTGGGATTCAGATTCGGTTAGAGCCAAGGCATCGGTCTCACGTCGGCGGCTCATAACGAACGCCGCCAACAAAGACGGCGGGGCCCACGTCGACCGCAAGCTAGAACGGTTCTACGAGGAACTGATGCACGCCAACTGGTCTTTAGGAATCACTGGCAACCTCACATATGACGGCCCGCCGCCATTCGAACAGGGCGTCACCCAGTACCCGAAGAATGCTCACCTGGCGCTGCTCCGGCAGTTCGCCTACGAGGTCCTTGCAACTGCCGAGCGATTCGGATGGTTCTGATAACGCTTAACCATGAAGCGCTACAACATTTCCCGCG
Organism: Mycobacterium sp. NGS26; assembly: GCF_059813025.1. Lineage (NCBI taxonomy): Bacteria > Bacillati > Actinomycetota > Actinomycetes > Mycobacteriales > Mycobacteriaceae > Mycobacterium > Mycobacterium sp. NGS26. Next base: position 423,523 of record NZ_JCALDU010000003.1, on the reverse strand, counting down.
TGCAACGGCTTCGGCGCCGCCAGCGCGCCCAGCGCCGCCATGTTGCCGGTGTGGTCGTCGGTGTTGATCAGGTGGCGTAGACGGTCAGCGTCGTCTCGACGTCGCGGTGCCCCATCAGCTCCGCGATGTCGATGGGCCGGATGCCGGCCGCGAGGCACAGGCTCGCGTAGGTGTGGCGTAAGGAATGGAACGACTGGTCAGGGTCTACGTTCGTGGTCGGCGTAAGCCTATTGGCCCGCAGCACCGCCGGTCGGTAGACGGCAATGTAGAACGTCGTGTGGCGGAGCGGCTGGTCCCAGTCGAGCACCAATCGCTTCTCGGCGTCTTCCACCGATAGGTCGGCCAGGGCGTTGGCCTGCCGCGGGGCGCGGGACTTCGCGGTGGTGCTCGGCGCAATCTCTTCCACACCCGTCGTGGCCGCTCCTGGCTCGCCGGGCGTCGCCCGCACTCCGGTAGGCCGGGGCCGGATGAGCACCATCGCGGGCCACAGCGGGGCGTCAGGTTCGTCCCGGTGCGGGTGTTCGGCGAGGTAGTCGCGCAGCAAGGCGGCGCAAGGTGCAACGGTCGTTGGACATTTCGATGGCGATCAGCACGCCTCCGTCCGTCGAGCGGGTCGACCGCTATGCCCGCTCACCCGGTCCGCGTGCCGCGAGGTTAGCTAGCGCTGCCGCGTATGGTAAGCACTCCGCCCAGTCGCCGGGGTGACGCCGGGGTGAGCGCCTTAACCGCGCCTCCCACGCGCGCACAAAGCTCTCTGACCAGGCAAAATACGGTGGGGCGGGCGGGGCTCGAACCCGCGACCAACGGATTATGAGTCCGCGGCTCTAACCAACTGAGCTACCGCCCCCGGCTGGCGCGGCACCCATGGTGCCATGCCGCCGCAACGCCGGCACCCGCCACGTCAGCTGAAGATCGTCTGACCATCGGCGTCGAGCAGGTAACGCTCGGTACCGGACTCGACGCGGGCGGCGTCGGCGCCCAGCGACACCGCGATCTTGTTGCTGGCATTCCGCATGACGTCGAACGTCAGCTCGACGGCCTGCTCCTCGGAAAACCGGGCGCGCACCTCGGCGGCGACGTCGGCGACGAGGTGCGCAGGCGTCCAAATTAACGCATCCGTATAGCGCAGCGCTGCCTTAGCGCGCTCGTCGAGCAACTTTGACGTCTCGTAGCACTCGACGTCGCCGTACAGAGTCTCCGAACCCCCGGCGTCCAGGGCGGTGGCCTCGCGCAGCGACTTGCACAGCCTGCAGTTGTGTTGCGCGGCGCCGCGCAGCCGGACCAGCTCGGAGGTGACGGGATCAAGCGCGCGCATCCGTGCCACCGCGGGTAGAAAGTCGTTGAACACCACATCGGAGGGATCGGTGGCGTGGTCCCACTCGACCGGCCCGCTCACCCAATCGAGATAGTCCGAGCCGACACCCAGAGCTTCCAACCCGGCCCGCGCCCGCGGAACGAAGTCGGCGATGTACATCTGCACCACCACGCTGAAAGCCCTGTCCCCCAATTGCTTCCACAGCAGCGACCGCTGCTCACCCGTGATCGCCGAGACGTCGACGCTGAACTGCTCGGCGAACTCGGCCACGACGGCCTCGGCCTCCGATTCGGGTTCGCCAACCTCGACGCAAGAGGGCAACGACGGCAACGACAGCGTCTGCGCGCACACCCGCCGGACCAGGCCGGTGATGCGCCCATCGCCCGGGGACAGAGCCACCAATCGCGTCAGCATCTCTCACACGCTAGAACCCGCCCAGCCGCTGGGCAATCGGCTGCGGCGCGCGGAGTCGACCGGCGCAGCCAAAGCCGCATTGAGCGTGAAACTGTTGCGAATCCGCCGCCGATTTTTCGCAACGGCTTCACGCTCGGCGAAAGCTGTCCGCGTCTACTGCGCCTGGCTCACCGACGACATGTGGAAGTCGGGGATGCGCAGCGACGGCATCGCCGCCCGGGTGGCCCAGTCGGCCCACTCGCGCGGCAGGGTCTTCTCACTGGCCCCGGCCTCGGTTGCCCGCCGCAGCAGGTCCAGTGGGCTCTCGTTGAACCGGAAGTTGTTGACGGCCGCGGTCACCTCGCCGTCTTCGATCAGGTACACGCCGTCGCGGGTCAGCCCCGTGAGCAACAGCGTCGTGGGGTCGACCACGCGCATGTACCACAGTGTGGTCAACAGCAGGCCGTGCTCGGTGCCGGCGATCATGTCGGCGAGCTCGGCCGACCCGCCGGTCATCACGAGGTTGTCGGCGGCGACGGCCACCTTGGCGTCGTACTTGGCGGCGATGGCCCGCGGATACGCCAGCGCGTTGATCACCCCGTCGAGGATCCAGTCCACCTGACCGATCTCCATTCCGTTGTCGAACACCGACACCGTCTCCGAGGAGCTGCTCGTCGCGACGAACGGGGTGCACGCCAGGCCCGGCGCCATCGGATCGGTGAACAGCGTCAGCGGCAGATCGGTGAGCCGCTCCCCGATCCGGGTCCCGCCGCTGGGGGCGGAGAACGCGGTGCGGCCCTCCTGCGCGCCGCGACCGGCCATCGACCACGCCAGGTAGATCATCATGTCGGCCACCGTCGACGGGGGCATGATCGTCTCGTACCGCCCCGCCGGCAGCTCGACGGTCCGCCGCGCCCAGCCCAGCCTCGTCGACAACTGCTCGAGAAGCAGATCGGTTGGGACGTCGACGAAATCGGGGGTGCCGACCCCCGCCCAGGCGCTGGCGTCGCCGCGTTTGGCGTTGATCTCCACCGCGCCGGCGGGCTGGGTGAAACGTCGGCGCAGCCCCGTCGACGACGCCAAGAATGTCGTCGAAACGCTGTGGTGCGCATAGCCATACAACCGGTCGCTGCCCTTGAACCCGCGGCTCAGCGACCCGGCGAGGTCGGCGAATATCTCCGGGCCGGTGCCGGGCGCCGGGGCATTCCAATCGCCGGGCACCCCGGTATCGGCGAGCAGCGGCGCGGCGTCGCCGGCCTCCGGCGCGGAGCGGGCCGCGTCCTGGGACGCCGCCACCAGCCCGGGGATCACCCGCGGGTCGACCTCGGCGGACACCATCGTGCCCACCCGCGCGCTAGTGCCTTCGCGCACAACCGAAATGACGGTCAGGCTGCGGCTGACCGAAACGCCGTTGGTGGTCATCGAATTGCCCGCCCAGCGCAACGTCGCCTCGACCCGGTCGGTGACGAGCACCATGGTTTCGTCGGCCCCGCCGTGTTTGGCCGCCTCGTCCAAGACGATGTTGACGACGTGCTGAGCAGAGATCATCGGCCGCCCTCGGTGCGCGTGTTGAGCACGTTTACGCCGCGGAACAACGCCGACGGGCAGCCGTGGCTGACCGCGGCGATCTGGCCGGGCTGGGCCTTGCCGCAGTTGAGCGCGCCGCCCAGTCGCCAGGTGGACGGGCCGCCGACGGCTTCCATGGAATTCCAGAATTCGGTGGTGGTGGCCTGGTACGCGACGTCGCGCAACTGGCCGTCGAGGCGGCCGTCGCGGATGCGGAAGAACCGCTGCCCGGTGAACTGAAAGTTGTAGCGCTGCATGTCGATCGACCACGACTTGTCGCCGACGATGTAGATGCCGTCCTCGACCCGGCCGATCAGGTCGGCGGTACCGATGTCGTCGGGGCCGGGCTGCAGGGACACGTTGGCCATCCGCTGGATCGGCACGTGGTGCGGTGAATCGGCATACGAGCAGCCGTTGGAGCGCGGCTGGCCCAGCCGCCGCGCGAACACCCGGTCGAGCTGGTAGCCGACCAACACCCCGTCGCGCACCAGATCCCAGCTTTGCGCGGCCACGCCCTCGTCGTCGTAACCGACAGTGGCCAAACCGAATTCGACGGTGCGGTCGGCGGTCACGTTCATCACCGGCGAGCCGTAGCGCAGGGTGCCCAGCTTGTCGGGAGTGGCAAACGAGGTGCCGGCGTAGGCGGCCTCGTAGCCGATCGCGCGGTCGTATTCGGTTGCGTGGCCGATGGACTCGTGAATGGTCAGCCACAGGTTGGTCGGGTCGATCACCAGATCCTTGCGGCCCGGGGTCACGCTGGGCGCCTTGACCTTCTCGGCCAGCAGCGACGGCAGCTGCGCGAGCTCGTCGGTCCAGTTCCACACGTCGTCGCCGGCCACCATCTCCCAGCCGCGGCCCACCGGCGGAGCCAGCGTGCGCATCGAGTCGAAGCTGCCCTCGGCGGCGTCGACGGTCACCGCCTCCAGCGTCGGCTGCAGCCGCACCCGCTGCTGGGTGATCGACGAGCCGAAGGCATCGGCGTAGAACGTCTGCTCCTTGACCGCCGTCAAACCGGCCGACACATGGTCGATGCCCTCGGCGTCCAGCAGTCGCCCGGAGTAGTCCTCGAGCACGGCGATCTTGTCGGCGGCGGGGATGTCGAACGGATCGATCCGGTAGTCCGACACGTAGCAGGCGTCGGCGTACACGGGCTCGGGCGCCAGCTCGACGCGCTCGCTGTTCAGCGTTGCCAGCGTGGTGGCCACGTGCACCGCGCGGCGCGCGGTCTCGGCGGCGACCGACGGCGCCAACTCGGCGTGCGAGGCGAATCCCCAGGTGCCGTCGACGATCACCCGCACCGCCAACCCGACCTCGCGGCTGATGACCGCGGTCTCCAGCTCGCCGTCGCGCAGTTGGATGATCTCGGTGCTGACGCGGTGAACCCGCAGGTCGGCATGGCTGGCTCCGGCCTTGGTGGCCGCCGACAGCGCGGCGTCGGCAAGTTGGTGGCGGGGCAGGTCCAGGAAGTCGGCATCGATCCCCCGGTTCGGTGTCACTAATCCAGCCTATGTCCACCGCAACCGCCCGGCTTTAATACACCCATGGCCGACGCGCCCCGCCGACCGATTGCGCTGGGTTACGCGCTGCTGGCGCCCAGCCTGTTCGGCGTGGTCGCGTTCCTGCTGCTGCCGATTCTCGTGGTGGTCTGGTTGAGCCTGTACCGATGGGACCTGCTGGGGCCGCTGCGCTATGTGGGCCTGGCCAACTGGCGCTCGGTGTTGACCGACGCCGGCTTCGGCAACTCGCTGATCGTCACGGCCGTGTTCGTGGCGATCGTGGTTCCGGCGCAGACGGCGCTCGGGCTGCTGGCCGCCTCGATGCTGGCCCGCCGGATGCCGGGCAGCGGGCTGTTTCGCACCCTGTACGTGCTGCCGTGGATCTGCGCGCCACTGGCTATCGCGGTGTTGTGGCGCTGGATCCTGGCCCCCACCGACGGCGCCGTCAGCACCGTGCTCGGCCACAGCATCGACTGGCTGACGGATCCCGGACTAGCGCTGCCGCTGGTTTCGGCCGTTGTCGTCTGGACCAACGTCGGCTACGTCTCGCTGTCCTTTCTCGCCGGCCTGCTGGCCATCCCGGCGGATATCCACGCCGCCGCGCGCACCGACGGCGCCACCGCCTGGCAGCGGTTCTGGCGCATCACTCTGCCCATGCTGCGGCCGACGATGTTCTTCGTCCTGGTGACCGGGATCGTCAGCACGGCACAGGTTTTCGACACCGTCTACGCGCTGACCGGCGGCGGGCCGGGTCTCAGCACCGACCTGGTCGCCCATCGCATCTACGCCGAGGCGTTCGGCTCGGCGGCCATCGGTCGAGCATCGGTCATGGCGGTGGTGCTGTTCGTCATCCTGGTCGGTGTGACCGTCGTTCAGCACCGGTACTTCCGTCGGCGGATCAGCTATGACCTCACCTAGTCGCGTCTCCAACACCGTGATCTACGCGGGCCTGACGCTGGGGGCGCTGATCACGTTGGCACCGTTCGCGCTTGGCCTGCTGACCTCGTTCACGTCGGCTCACCAGTTTGTGACCGGCACGCCGCTGCAGTGGCCGCGGCCGCCGACGCTGTCGAACTATGCCGACCTGGCCGGGGCGGGGTTCGGTCGGGCCGCGGCGGTGACCGCGTTGATGACGGCGGTGATCCTGGTGGGCCAGCTGACCTTTTCGGTGCTGGCCGCCTACGCGTTCGCGCGGCTGCGGTTTCCCGGGCGCGACGCGCTGTTCTGGGTCTACATCGCAACGCTGATGGTGCCGGGGACCGTCACGGTGGTTCCGATGTACCTCATGATGGCACAGCTGGGTCTGCGGAACACGTTCTGGGCGTTGGTGTTACCATTCATGTTCGGTTCGCCCTACGCGATTTTCCTGCTGCGCGAGCACTTTCGGATCATTCCGAACGACCTGATCAACGCCGCGCGCCTGGACGGCGCCAACACGCTGGACGTGATCGTGCACGTGGTGATCCCCTCCAGTCGCCCGGTGCTGGCCGCGCTGACGCTGATCACCGTGGTCTCGCAATGGAATAACTTCATGTGGCCGTTGGTGATCACCAGTGGCCACAAGTGGCGGGTGCTCACGGTGGCAACGGCGGATCTGCAGTCGCGGTTCAACTCCCAGTGGACCCTGGTCATGGCCGCGACCACCGTCGCGATCGCGCCGCTGATCATGCTCTTCGTGCTCTTCCAGCGCCACATCGTCGCGTCGATCGTCGTCTCGGGGCTCAAGTGAGACTCACGCGGCCGCGTTTCTCCACGCTGGTCACCGGGGCGGTCGTCCTCGTCGCGGTGCTGCTGGCCGCGACGGCGATGCTGTTGGATTACTCCGGCGAAACCCATGGCGGCAAGGTCGTTGTGACGGTGCGCATCTGGGCCGACCAGATTGCCTCGGCATACCGGCAATCGTTCGAGGCATTCACCCGCACGCACCCAAGTATCGAGGTGCACATCAACATGGTGGCCTACTCGACGTACTTCAACACCCTGCGCACCGACGTGGCCGGCGGCAGCGCCGACGACATCTTCTGGCTGTCCAACGCATACCTCGCCGGGTACGCCGACAGCGGCCGGTTGCTGAACATCGGCAAGGCGCTCGGCCCCGGCGCCGCCTCGGCGTGGGAACCCGCCGTCGTCGATCAGTTCACCCGCGACGGGGCGCTGTGGGGTGTGCCGCAGCTGACCGACGCCGGCATCGCCGTGTTCTACAACGCTGACCTGCTCGCGGCGGCCGGCGTCGACCCGGCCCAGCTGAACAGCCTGCAATGGAACCCCGACGGCGACGACACGCTGCGGCCGCTGCTGTCGCGACTCACCATCGACGCCGACGGACATGCCGCGGGCACTTCAGGTTTCGACGCCACACGGGTGCGTCAGTGGGGCTACAACGCGGCCAACGACGCCCAGGCCATCTATCTCAACTACATCGGGTCGGCCGGCGGCGCGTTCCAGCGCGGCGACGAGTTCGCGTTCGACAACCCCGCGGCGATCAAGGCCTTCCGCTACCTGGTCGGCCTGATCAACGTCGACCACGTCGCCCCGCCCGCCTCGGACACCAACGACAACGGCGACTTTTCCCGCAACCAGTTCCTTGCCGGCAGGATGGCGCTGTTCCAGTCCGGCACCTACAACCTGGCGCCGGTGGCCCGCGATGCCCGGTTCCGCTGGGGCGTGGCGATGCTGCCGGCCGGTCCCGCGGGCCGGGTCAGCGTGACCAATGGCATTGCCGCGGCGGGCAATGCGGCGACCAAGCACCCGGATGCGGTTCGCCAGGTGCTGGCCTGGATGGGCAGCCGCGAGGGCAACGCGTACCTGGGCCGTAGCGGCGCGGCCATTCCCGCGGTGCTGTCCGCGCAACCGGTCTACTTCGACTATTGGGCCGCCCGGGGCGTCGACGTCAAACCCTTCTTCTCCGTCCTGGACGGGCCGCGCATTCCGGCGCCGGGCGGCGCGGGCTTCGCCGCCGGCGACACCGCCCTGCAAAGCTATTTCGACGAAATGTTCCTGGGCCGAGGCGATGTCGCCGACATCCTGCGACGGGCGCAACAGGCGGCCAACGCCGCCGCGCGCCGATAGCGTCAGCCGGGCAGCACCACCACCGGCACCGAACTCTCCCGGATGATTTTTCCGCTGCGGGATCCGAGGAACACCCTGCGGATGTCGCCGCGCGGCGACGTGCCCAGGGCCAGGATCTCCCCGTCCTGCCAATCCGCCTTCGCCACCGCCTCGCTCCAGCTTTGGCCCGTCACCACCTCCAGCACCACCTCGTCGCCGACAACGCCCTCGGCCTTCAGGCTTTGCTGAACCTCTCGCGCCTGCGACGCCCACGCCTGCAGGACCGAATCCTCCGCGTCGAGCCCCACCTCGGGCGGATACATCGTCTTGCCGCGCACGGCGAAGGTGATCACCCGGACCGGCAGGCCCAACCGCTGGGCGAACGCGACGCACCGGCGCACCACGTCGATGGCGTCCGGGGTGGCGGCATAGGCGCAGCTGAGTCGCGTCAATCCGCCTGCGTACGAACGATATTCGCGGGGGCTGATCGCGACCGGCACCGGCGACACGTGCAGCAGCCAGTCGGCGGTCGAGCCGATCACCACCTGGCCGCGCCCACCGCTCGGCAGCGACCCCAACACCAGGACCTCGGCCTCGACGTCCGCGATCAGCTCGATCAATCCACCCGACACCGACCGATGCGCCCGGTGGGAGTAGGTGACCTCGAGCCCGTCGGTCAAGCCTTGCAGAAAACCTTGGGCCTCCGCGGCCGAGTCCGCGGCCAGATGGTTCGCCCAGTGCTCGTACTCCGCGTCGACACGAGCGAAGGACGGTGTCGGCCAGGGCTTGGGCACGATGGTCGCCACCGTCAGCGAGGTGCGAAGCGTCCGCGCGACCCGCACGGCCAGGTACAGGCCCGACAGGCCGACCTCACCGGCCCGGTAGCCGACGACGACGGTCACAACACCCCCCTCGGCTCGCCTTCGCTCTCGTTGAGCGCGCTGTGGTGGCGTCCCCATACAAAGTAGAAGACCAGCGCCAGCGAGACCCATCCGGTGAACGCGATCCAGGTGTACCAGTGCAGGCTGAGCAGGATGTAGCCGCACGCCAGCACCGAAAGAGCAGGCGTGACAGGGTAACCGGGCACCCTGAACGCCCGTGGCAGGTCGGGTTGGCGCACTCGCAGGATGATCACCCCGGCGGATACGACGATGAACGCCGTCAGCGTGCCGATGGACACCATGTCCGCCAGCTTGTCGAGCGGCACGAAGGCCGCCAGGCCCCCCGCCGCGGTGGCGACGATCACCGTGTTGCTCACCGGGGTCAGGGTGTGCGGATTCACGGTGGCGAATCGCGACGGCAGCAGCCCGTCACGGCCCATGGCGAACAGGATGCGGGTCTGCCCGTACATGGACACGAGCGTGACGGAGAAGATGGAGATCACGGCGCCGGCGGCCAGTATCGTGCTGGCCCACCTGCCGTGCGTGACGTTGTCGAGGATGGTGGCCAGGCCCGCTTCCTGCTGGCCGGCGAAATCCCGCCACGACTGGGTGCCGAGCGCCGCCACCGCGACAAGGATGTACACCGTGGTGACGGTCGCCAGCGCCGCGATTATGGCGCGCGGCATGGTCTTCTGCGGATCCTTCACCTCGTCGCCCGCCGTCGACACCGCGTCGAGGCCGATGTACGAGAAGAAGATCGTGCCCGCCGCCGAGCCGATGCCCGCGACGCCGAACGGGGCGAAGTCCTGCAGCCGGCCGGCGTCGAAGGCCGTGAACGCCAGCAGCACGAACATGATCAGGACGCCGAGCTTGGTCAGCACCATCACCGTGTTGACCCTGGCCGATTCGCTGGCACCCCGGATCAGCAGCAGCGCGCACATCACGATCAGGATGACCGCCGGCACGTTCACATAGCCCGGTTGCGAGTCCCACGGCGCCGCCGACAAGCCATGCGGCAGTTGGAATCCGAACACATTGCTCAGCAGCTTGTTGAGGTAGCCGCTCCAGGTGACCGAGACCGCCGCGGTGGACACCCCGTATTCCAGCAACAGGCACGCCGCCACGCCCATCGCGACGACCTCCCCGAGCGTGGTGTACGCATAGGAATACGCCGAGCCCGAAACCGGCACGGCGGCGGCCAATTCCGCGTAGCAGATGGCCGCCAGCCCCGCCGCGATCCCCGCGATGAGGAACGAGACGATCACTCCGGGGCCGGCTTCGGGCACCGCCTGCGACATGACGAAGAAGATTCCGGTGCCGATCGTCGAGCCGACGCCGAACATGGTCAGCTGGAACGTGCCGAGGCTGCGCTTGAGGTGGTCCGCGGCCCCGCGTGCGGCGTGCGCGCCGACGACGGGACGACGCCGCAGCATCTGCGCTGTCAGGCTGATCGACGTGGCAGGCAATTGCCCCTCCTGTTGCCGGATCAGCTGATTATGAGGCAGCCTCCCGCAACGCCAAAGCAAACTGGTCAACCGCCCAGTCGATCTCCCGCTCGGTGATCACCAGCGGCGGCGCGAAGCGCAGCGTCGCGCCGTGGGTGTCCTTCACCAGCACGCCGCGCTCGGCCAGTCGCAAACTCATCTCCCTGCCGCTGGCCAGCGCCGGTTCGATGTCGACGCCGGCCCACAATCCGAAGCCGCGCACCGCGACGACGCCGTCGCCGATCAGTTCCTGCAGGCGCCGGTGCAGGTGAGCGCCGAGGTCGGCGGAGCGCGCCTGATATACGCCCGACGCCAGCATCGAAACCACCGTGGTGCCGATCGCGGCGGCCAGCGGGTTGCCACCGAACGTCGAGCCGTGTTCGCCCGGGTGCAGGACGCCGAGGATTTCGCGGTTCGCGACCACCGCCGACAGCGCGACCACGCCGCCGCCCAGGGCCTTGCCGAGCAGGTAGACATCCGGCACGACGCCCCAGCGGTCGCAGGCGAACGTGTAACCCGTGCGGGCCAGCCCCGACTGGATCTCGTCGGCGATCATCAGCACGTTGCGCCGGCTGCACAGCGCGCGGACGGCCGGGAGGTAGTCGTCGGGCGGGACGATGATGCCCGCCTCGCCCTGGATCGGCTCGAGCAGCACCGCGACGGTGTTGTCGTCTATCACCTTCGCCAGTGCCTTGGTGTCGCCGAACGGCACGGAGCGGAATCCCGGCGTGAAGGGCCCGAAGCCGGCGCGCGCCGTCGGGTCGGACGAGAAGCTCACGATGCTGATCGTTCGGCCGTGGAAGTTGTTGTCGGCCACGATGATGTTGGCGTGGCCCTCGGGAACGCCCTTGACGTCGGCGCCCCACTTGCGGGCGACTTTGAGGCCGCTCTCGACCGCCTCGGCGCCCGAGTTCATCGGCAGCACCATGTCCTTGCCGCACAGCCGCGCCAGGGCGGCGCAGAACCGTCCCAGGTTGTCGGAGTGGAACGCGCGGCTGACCAGCGTGACGGTGTCGAGTTGGGCGTGGGCCGTCGCGGTGATCTCGGGATTGCGATGGCCGAAGTTGACCGCGGAATAGGCGGCCAGGCAGTCCAGGTAGCGCCGGCCCTCGACATCGGTGATCCACGCGCCCTCGGCGCTGGCGGCCACCACGGGCAGCGGCGAATAGTTGTGTGCGGCATACCTTTCCGCCAGGGCGATCGCGGTCTCGGTCTCGTTCGCGCCGACACCTGGGACATCGAGGAGCGTCATGGGAACACCTCCAAAGTGCAGCACTTGACCGAACCGCCGCCCTTGAGCAGCTCCGACAGGTCGACGCCGACCGGGTCGAAGCCGGCTCCGCGCAGCTGCGCGGCGAAACCCGTTGCGGCGGAGGGAAGCACGACGTGCAGGCCATCGGAGACGACGTTCAGCCCGAGCACGAACGCGTCGGCGCTGCCCACCACGATGGCGTCCGGGAACAGCGCGCGCAGCTGCTCCTGCGCGGCGTCGCTGAAGGCCGGTGGATGGAAGGCGATCGTGTGGTCGTCGAGGACGGCGAGCGCGGTGTCGAGGTGATAGAACCGCGGGTCGACCAGCTCCAGCGACACGACCGGCACGCCCAGCGCGGCCGAGATCTCGTCGTGCGCGCGCCGGTCGGTGCGAAAGCCGTAGCCCGCCAACACCATGTCACCGACCTTGAGCAGGTCGCCCTGCCCCTCGTTGACGTGCCGGGTGGTTATGGGCCGATAGCCCATCGACGACATCCATTCCGCGTACGCCCTCGACTCGCCGGCGCGCTGGGCGAACCGGAACCGGGCGACGATGGCCACGTCGCCGGCGATGAACCCGCCGTTGGCGGCGTACACCATGTCCGGCAGCCCGGGCACGGGTTCGATCAGATCGACCCGGTGGCCCAGCCGTCGGTAGGTCCGGTACAGGGACCGCCACTGCGCCAGGGCGAGGCCGGCATCGACCGGTGTGGTGACGTCCATCCAGGGATTGATCGCGTACTCGACGGCGAAAAACGCCGGCGGCGTCATGGCGTACCGGCGGGTGCGGGCCGCGCGGACCGTGCGGCCGGGCGTGGCTGGCGTGGCGACCGGCGTCGGCTCGGCGAGATAGAAGTCCGTCATAAATCAACGATATTTTCGCCGCTGAAGACTCGCAAACGACGATTCTTGCGTGTCTAGGCGTGATTTATTGCGCTAGAATCCGCACAGTGGCGATTTATTGTGCACGGGCCTGAGGGGTTTCATGGAACGGCTGGACGAGACGGACGAGCGCATCCTCGCCGAGCTGACCGAGAATGCGCGGGCGACGTTCGCCGAGATCGGGCAGCAGGTGAATTTGTCGGCGCCGGCGGTGAAGCGCCGCGTCGACCGGATGCTGGACAGCGGCGTCATCAAAGGGTTCACCACGATCGTCGATCGCAATGCGCTGGGCTGGAACACCGAGGCGTTCGTCCAGGTGTTCTGCCACGGCACGATCGCGCCCGATCAGCTGCGCGCGGCCTGGGTCGACATGCCCGAGGTGGTCAGCGCGGCGACGGTGACCGGCACGTCGGACGCGATCCTGCACGTGCTGGCCCGCGACATGCGGCACCTGGAGGCCGCGCTCGAGCGTATCCGGTCGAGCGCCGACATCGAGCGCAGCGAAAGCATCGTCGTGCTGTCCAACCTCATCGACCGGATCCGGTCCTGAGGTCGGCGCCGCCGTCGTCGGCCGACGAGATGCGTTGAATGTCGGCCACTTTCGCGCTCAGAGCGGCGGAGGCAGGATCGTCTCGAGCGCCACCGCCGCCCCGCTGGCCGCAATGGTGATCGCGATCGTCACCCAGTCGGCCAGCTTCGGACGCGCCGGATTGGCCGACAGCTGACCCGTGCCGCCGCGGGCGGTGATCGCGTCGCCCATCTCGTCACCGCGGCGCAGGGTCACGGTGATGGCGGCGGCCATCAGGTCGATCAGCTCCATGGCGTGCCGCCGGCGACGGGCCTTGCGGCTCTTCGGTATCCGTTTCGGCCGCAGCCTGCGCGCGGCGTGCAGCACCTGGAATTCGTCGATCAGCATCGGGAACGCCCGCAGCGCGAGCGCCAGGGCCACCGCCCATTCGTCGACCGGGATCCGGAATATGCGCAGCGGCCGGCCCAATTTCGCCAGGGCGGGCCCTATTTCGGCGACGTTGGTGGTCCACGACACCAGCGCCCCCAGCCCGAGCAACACGATCGACAGCGCGGTTATCCGCAGGAAGTGCAGCGCTCCGCCGAGCCCGATCTCCAGCCCGGCCACTGGGATGTTCGGTCGGCCACCCGACAGCGCGGCCGAGAAGAAGCCGAGCGCGAGAACGATCCACAGCCACCGCGGTATCGACGGCAGCACGCCGCGCGGAATGTGTGCGATCCTGATCGCCGCGAACACCAGGGCCGCTGCCATCGCGATCGTCACCCACCCCGGGTAGAACGTCAGCAGCACCGAAAAACCGAAAACGACCAGCAGTTTGGTCCCCGCCCACAGGTCGTGGATCACCGACCGTCCCGGCACCGGGACCAGCAGCACGACGGGGCGAGAGGGCCGGCGGGTCGCGCCGTCCGCCGTGGCCGCCGTCGATGTCACGTCATGCCTCCCGCCGCGATCGGCATCGGCTCCACGGTGCCGTTGCGCAGATGCAGGATGCGCGGGCACAGTTCCTCCAGCCCGGCGAAGTCATGTGAAATCACCACCACGGTCAGACCCCGCTCGCGACGCAGGTCCTCCAGCAACCGCAGCAGGCCACGCTGGCTGGCGGCATCCAACCCCGCGAGCGGTTCGTCGAGGATGAGCGCGCGGGGCGAGCACGCCAGCAGTCCGGCCAGCACCACGCGGCGCATCTGGCCACCGCTGAGCTGGTCGATGCGCCGCTTGGCCAGGGCGGGATCCAGCCCGACGACACCCAGTGCCGCGGCGACCCGATCCTTGTCGCGGTGCGAAAAGCCCGCTGCGGAGGCAACTTCCAGGTCCACCCGGCTGCGCATCAGCTGCAGCCGTGCCGCCTGAAACGACAACGCCACCGCGCCGACCTGCTCATGGGTGGGCCGGCCGTCCATCAGGCAGGCGCCGGACGTGGGGATGGTCAGTCCGGCCATGATCCACGCCAGCGTCGACTTGCCCGAGCCGTTGCCGCCGTGGATGAGCACACCGTCGCCTTGCTCCACGACGAAGTTGACGTCGTGCAGCGCGGTCTTGGCCCACGGGGTGCCGCTGCCGTATTCGTGGCCGACGCCGACGAGTTCGATCACCGGGGTGTGCTGCCGGAAATCCACGGGGACGGTCGGCGCCGGCGCGGCCGACGTCTCGACCATGCACGTGTTGTCCGGGGAATCGCTGAGATCGATGGTGCGGTCCGCGGAGTCGGCCTCGTTGTTGTAGTGCGTGATGTGCACCAGGGCGGTCCGGTGTCGTTTGGTCAGACCGGAGAGCACGCCCAACAACGCGTCGCGGCCCCGCTGGTCCACCATGGTGGTGACCTCGTCGGCGATGAGCAGCGCGGGCTCGCGGGCCAGGGCCGCGGCGAGCGCGAGGCGCTGCAGCTCACCCCCGGACAGGCTTCCGGTGTCGCGCTCGGCGAGCGCCTCGAGGCCCACCTCGCGCAGCATCCCGGCCACGTCGATCTCGGTGCCCGGTGGCAATCCCCAGACCACGTCGTCGGCCACCCGGGTGCCCAGGACCTGACTTTCGGGGTGTTGCAACACCAGGGCCGTGCCGCCCAGCTCGCCCAGGCCCACCGAGCCCGGCCGCTGCACGCTGCCCGACGTCGGTTGGCGGCCGGCCAAGATCAGCATCAACGTGGTCTTGCCCGAGCCGTTGGCTCCGACGATCGCCACGTGCTCGCCGACTTGGAGATCCAGGCTGGTCTCGCGCAGCGCGTCCTGGTTGGCGCCGGGGTAACGGAAGCGCACCTTGTCCAACCGCACCGGAACCGGGCCGACCGGGGCCTCGTCGTCGTGACTTCCCTGCCAAATGTCCAGCTTGTGCACGTCGGGGATGCCGCGCAGGCGCTCCAGCAGGCGCGACAACGCCCACCAACCGATCAGCGACACGGCCGTGATCCCGAGGGTGTAATAGGCCAGCGTCCACCACTGCCAGTAGCGCAGTGACCAGGAGCAGAACCTGGTCAGGTCGGCGCCGAGTCCCTGCATGTGCACCCGGCCCAGGAACGCGGCGAAGCCGTTCACGTCGGCGGTGATCGCGTCGAAAATCAGGTGACGCAGCCGGGTCATCACGGTCAGCGCGCCGACCGACATGGCGCCGAAGGCGAGCCCCGCGATCGGGGACCAGACCATCACCGCCAGCGTGCCCCAACGCTTGCGCATGACGAATCCGGTCAGCCCGCCGACGTAGGCGCAGTGGACGACGGTCATCAGACCGCCCATCCCGGCGATCAGGAAGGCGATCATGCCGGCGGCAACCGTCGCCGCGAGCAAGACCCGCAGCCGGTAGCGGTAGGCCAGCAGCCCGGTGGGCACGGTGCCCAGCAACGCCAAGCCCGCCGCAAACGGGATGACGATGGAGATGATCGCGATGACCGCACACAGCGCGCCCATCACCGAGGCCTGTGCCAATTCGACCGGACGCAGCGGACCGCCCCGACGGCGTGGTCTCGGAACGGTCACCCTAACGATTCTGCCAGGCCGCGGCGCCAAGTCCCCGCAGCACACTTGGTGATCTGGGATTCCGCGTCACGGCGTCCGCAACTCGTCTCGCTTAGCAAAGCTATGCAACCATGTAGGTATGAATGCATCCGCCGCCAACCACACCGATGTCGTTGACGCAGCGAACTCCGATCCCCAGCCCGGCCTGGGAGCAGACCTTCTCGCCGTCGTCGCGCGGCTCAATCGGCTGGCCACCCAACGCATCCAGATGCCGTTGCCCGCCGCGCAGGCCCGGCTGCTGGCCACCATCGACGCCCATGGCGAAGCCCGCATCGGCGATCTGGCCGCCGTCGATCACTGCTCGCAGCCCACGATGACCACGCAGGTGCGGCGGCTCGAGGATGCCGGCCTGGTCACCCGGACCGTCGACCCCGGCGACGCGCGGGCGGTCCGCATCCGCATCACCGAGGAGGGGATGCGCACCCTCAACGCCGTGCGGGCCGACCGCGCCGCCGCGATCGAACCGCAACTGGCCCTGCTCGAGCCGTCGGACCGCAGGGTGCTGGCCGACGCGGTCGGCGTGCTGCGCCGGCTCCTCGACAACGCCGCGGTCGCGCCGCGTCGCCAGACACAGTGATCTCGGCCCGGTGGCTCGCCGAGCGGTGGCAGGTGGACACTTGACCAAACGCCTGATTGGTCCGTAGGCGCGATCAATTCAATCTGACCGGCGACGAAAGGTGGCGTTGATGCGGCCCGAGGCTTCGGCCCTCCCAGCCTCCCCGCTAACCGTATGGGTCGGACCGACGAGGTACGTCTTCGCGCCGGGCCGCGACGTGGTGGTGGGCTACGGCCCCGGGCGCGACGTCCCGCTGGACCACGCCGGCCCACCGCCGCAGGCGCCGCGCCCGGAGGTGGTGCTGCGGTTCCTCGGCACGCACTGGGTGGCCATCGACAGGAGCCCGAACGGCATCTTCATCAACGGCTTCCGGGTGCCGGCCGTCGACATCCACGACGGCCAGGCGATCATGATCGGCGACCCGCAGCGAGGTCCGCGGCTGGTCTTTCAGCTCGCCGCCCCGCCGTCGCCGTCGCCCACGCCGTCGCGCCCCACGGAGCGGGACACCGGGCCGATGCAGGTGCCGTCCCAATCGCACCAGGTTGAGCCGGCGCCGCCGCCGGTCCGGCCGTTCTCGCCGCCGGTGCCCCCCATCGGACCGCCCGCGGCCCCGTCGCCGCCACCGCACGCCGAGGCGGCCCCGCCACCTCCGCCCGAGCCGTCCGAGCCGCCCGCTGTGCCACCACCGCCCCCGCCCCCGGCGCCCGCCGCCGAGGATCAGCAACCACAGGGTCCGGGCCTGATCGAGCGGATGATCACCCGAAAGCTGCGCGCCGCGCGCCCGTCGTTCCGCACCGAACAGCCGGAGGCCACCTATCGGTTGCCGCTCAACGCCGGCGCGCGCACGATCGGCGTCGCCGCGCATCACGCGGGCCTCGCCGTCGACGGGCGCGAGCTGCTCACGGATCTGTCGTTCGCCGCGCGCCCGGGCACCCTGACCGCGGTGATCGGGCCGTCGGCCGCGCGCAACTCCGCGGTGCTCGGAATGCTCGCCGGCACAAGGGAACTCAGCTCCGGCCGAATCACCGTGGACGGCCACGACGTGCGCGCCGAGCCCGAGTCGATGCGCGCCCGCATCGGGATCGTGGCCCGCGAGGACCTCTTGCATCGGCAGCTCACGGTCGAACAGGAAGTGGGCTACGCGGCCGCCCTGCGGTTGCCGCCGGACACCTTGCCCGAGCACCGCCACCGGGTGGTGGATCAGGTTCTCGAAGAACTCGAGCTGACTCCGCATCGCTCGACGCGGATCGCCAAGCTGCCACCGGAAGCGCGGCGGTGCACCTCGCTGGCGGTCGAACTGATCACCCGACCCACGCTCCTGGTGGTCGACGAGCCCGGCGCCGGTTTGGATGCGGCACAGGAGAATCACGTGATGGGGGTGCTGCGACGCCAGGCGGACATCGGCTGTGTCGTCGTGGTGGCGATGAATTCGCCGACGGCGCTGGGCCAGCTCAACCTGTGCGACCAGATCCTGCTGCTCACCGCCGCCGGCACGATGGCGTTCGCCGGCACGCCCCTGCAGGCCCAGTCGCTGCTGGGCACCAACGACTGGTCGGCGGTCCTCGCGCAGGTGCGCGCCGATCCCGACGGGGCGCACCGCGCGTTTCGTGCCCGGCAGCAAGCGGTGGGCCCGCCGGCGCCGCCGGAGGTGGCCGCGCCGTGGCCGCTGCCCGCCGAACTCGGCGCGAGCCGGCAAATCCGGTTGGTGATGGGCCGCCAGCTGCGCCTGCTGGTGGCCGGCCGCGGCTACCTCTTCTTCCTGCTGTTGCTGCCGCTCGTGCTGGCGGCGCTGACGCTGCTGATTCCCGGCAATCACGGCCTGGGCAAGCCGGGCCCGCGCAGCCACCACCCGCACGAGGCAATCGAGATCCTGGCCGCGCTCAACGTCGCGGCGGTGATCATCGGTGTTGCGCTGACCATCCGGGAGCTGGTCGGCGAGCGCCGCATCTTTCGGCGCGAGCAGGCCGTCGGGCTGTCGACGCCGGCCTACGTGGCGGGCAAGGCCATCTTCTTCAGCGCGGCCGCGGCGGTCCTGACGGCCGTCATGTTCGCGCTCGTCGTCATCGGCAAAGGCGGGCCGGTGCACGGCGCCGTCGTGCTGCAGAACGCGACCGTCGAGCTGTATGTGACCGTGGCCTTCACCGCGATCGTGTCCGCGATCACCGGGCTTGCGCTGTCGGCGTTGGGCAAGTCGCTGCGGGAGGTCGTGCCGCTGCTGGTGCCGGTGATCCTGGCGTCGGCGCTGTTCAACGGAAGCCTGGTTCAGCTGGTGAGCATGTGGGGGTTTCAGCAGATCTCGTGGTTCGTCCCGGCGCAGTGGGGCTTTGCGGCCTCGGCGTCGACGGTCGACCTGCGCAGGGTCGACGCGCTGGCCGCCAACGCCCAGATGTGGACGCACTATTCGGGCTGGTGGGTGTTCGACATGATCATGCTGATCGGCTTCGGCAAGGTCGGCATCGGCTTCGTCCTGTACCGGCTGCGGTCGCCCGGCCGCTGAGCCGTGCCGGGCGGGGGGTCATCTTGTTTCAAGGACGCGAGCAGCGGGTTACCGTCGCTTCATGGCGCCAGACATAAGCACGGCCGAACACCTGCGCAACGCTCTCGACGGGCGTTGGCGTGACGTGAAGAACCGGATGCGGGAGACGCTGACCGAGGAGCTGTTCCGCCCGCACTACACGCCCAACACGGTGATCGCCCGGACCAAGGTGGCCGAGCAGATGCGGATCATGGCCGCGTTCGGTGCCGCCGCCGACAACTTCCGCAAGGAGCACGGCGGGACCGGCGACGTCGGCGCGGCGATCACGATGATCGAGATGCTCGCGATGTCGGACCTGTCGCTGATGGTCAAGGCCGGGGTGCAGTGGGGGCTGTTCGGCGGCGCCGTGGAAAACCTGGGCACCGAGCGCCACCACGAGGCCTACGTGCCCAAGATCATCAGCCTGGAGCTGCGCGGCTGCTTCGCGATGACCGAGACCGGGCACGGCAGCGACGTGCAGTCGTTGGAGACCACCGCGACCTACGATGCCGAGACCGAAGAGTTCGTCATCCACTCCCCCACCCCGACGGCCCGCAAGGACTACATCGGTGGCGCTGCCCAAACCGCAACCATGGCAGCGGTTTTCGCGCAATTGATCACCACCGAGGACGGCAAGCCGGTGAACCACGGCGTGCACTGCCTGCTGGTCCCGATCCGCGACGCCGACGGCAACGACCTGCCCGGGGTGACCACATCCGACTGCGAATACAAGGGCGGCCTGCCCGGCGTCGACAACGGCCGCATCGTGTTCGACAACGTCCGCGTCCCGCGGGTCAACCTGCTCAACAAGTTCGGCGACGTCGCCGCCGACGGCACCTACAGCTCCCCGATCGACAACCCCAACCGGCGGTTCTTCACCATGCTGGGCACGCTGGTTCGCGGCCGCATCACCGTGGGCGGCAGCGCGGGCTCCGCGGCCCGGGTGGCGCTGGACATCGCCACCCGATATGCGTTGCAGCGCAGGCAATTCACCGCACCCGACGACGACGACACCGAGGTGCTGATCATGGATTACCTGGTGCATCAGCGCCGGCTGTTCCCGTTGATCGCGAAGTCGTACGCGCTGCAGTTCGCCCAGAACGAGCTGGTTGCCAAGTGCCACGACGTCCAGACGGCGGACGCACCCGACGCCGAGGAGCAGCGCGAGTTGGAGGCACGCGCCGCGGGGCTGAAGGCGGCCAACACCTGGCACGCGTCGCGGGCCATCCAGGAGGCCCGCGAGGCCTGCGGCGGCGCCGGCTACATGGCCGAGAACCGGCTGATCGCGCTGCGCGGCGACACCGACGTGTTCACCACGTTCGAGGGCGACAACCATGTGCTGACCCAACTGGTCGCCAAGGAACTGCTGACCGCCTACGCCGACGACATCCGCAGCATGAGCCCGGTCGAATGGGTTCGGTTCGCCGCCAACACCGTCGGCGAGCGGGTGATGAAACGCACTGCGGCCGAGGCGATCATGCAGACGATCATCGACGCCCGCCAGGACAGCGAGGAAGAGGGCAGCCTGTTCAACCGCGGCACCCAGGTGACCATGTTCGAGGAGCGCGAGAACTACCTACTGTCTTCGGTCGCGCGCCGGCTGCAGGGCAAGTCGAAGGAGATGTCGGCGTTCGACGCGTTCAACGCCGTGCAGGATCATGTGCTGCACGCGGCGAACGCACACATCGACCGGGTGGTGCTGGAGGCCTTCGTCGCCGGGATCGACTCCTGCGCGGACGAGGACGCCCGCAACCTGCTCGAGCTGGTCTGCGATCTGTACGCGTTGTCGGTGATCGAGGACGACAAGGCCTGGTACGTCGAGCACGGATACCTGTCCACCGGGCGGGCCAAGGCCGTCACCCGCGGCATCAACGACCGCTGCCGGGCACTGCGCCCGCATGCCAGGACGCTGGTCGACGGTTTCGGCATCCCCGAGGCGCTGCGCTACGCCGAGATGTTGCATCCGGAGAACCTGCCCGACTCCTAGCACGCCGAGTGTGGGGCCTAAGTACGCCAACCGGCTTGAAGTCATCCATAGAGCCCACGCTCGGCGGGTCAGCTTGGGCGCCAAGGCTACTGGTTCGGGATCTTGCCCAGCGCCCGCAGCTTGCCGTCGGGACCGATCTGGAGCTTCACCGTGCCGACTCCGGTGGGGCAGCAGGGCTGGTCGTTGCCCTTCTGCCATTGGTACTGAACCGTGATCGTGTCATCCGAGGGCGGCAGCACGGAGATGTAGGGCTTCGGGTTCGGCGTGGCCGGGCCCAGCGGCGTGTTGTGATCGAAGAACAGCAACTGCTGCGGCGTGTTTTCGCTGGCGATGGTCGGGATGATCTGCACCCAGTACAGGCGGCACTTGCGGGTGTGCCCGCGCGCGATTTCGACCCAGGAAGAGCCCTCGACGATGATCGGAACCGAGGCGATGGCCCGCCGCACCGCGTCGGCCGTCGGCCCGTCGGAGTCCTTACAGGTGTCGGCCGGTGTCGCGCGCGGCGCCGGGGCGTTCGAGCCGCAACCCGCGGTCAGCAGGGTCAGCAGAAGCACGATCAGGCGGCGACGCACACCGCGAGCCTAGCCATCCCGGGCGGCTCCCAGAACGTGTAATACGGCCGAAACGTCAAGCGCGTTTGGCTGAAACATCTCGGTCGCACCATTCACTCGAGGATTTGGTCACGTGCTCGAGAGAGGGGCACCCGCGTGACACGGGAATGGGACGTGCCGGACAGCGAAGCCGCGAAGACCGTCTGCCGGTGTCGACTCCGGTATGGCGCGGCCGACCATCAGCCAGGTGACCAGGACCACGTCGACTGGGCCGGACTGCCGGTCAACCTGGACTTGACGTTTTCCCCGGCGCAGCGCGATAAGGTCTACGCGCAGCACCTGATGCGCAAGAGCCAGGCCCAGCTGCGTCGATGGTCACACGACCGCGCACGGCGATGCGTCTGTGAAATCGCCGCGGAAGATGCCAGCCTCGATGGGGCGAAGGACTACGTCAGCTCGTAGGGTGCCCATCCGGCGCTGTGGCCGACGGCGTCGTCGTTCACTCGAGCACGACGGAAATCGTCTGGATCGCGTTGCCGCCGTAACCGAGGGGATTCCAGTCCGGTCGCTCGGGCTGGGTGTGCCCGGCCAGGTCGGTGGCCCGCGCCCGGACGCTGCGGGGTCCGCGACCGTCGCACCTGGTGATCAGCTCCCACCACTGCCAACTGTGGCGGCGTTGTTCGCCGATGAGACGCGCGGCCTGCCACGGGCCGTCGCCGATCGACACGTCGACGCGGTCGATCGGCGACGCTCCCGACCACGCGACACCGCGCACCACGAATTCCCCGGATGACACGGACGCGCCATCAGCGGGCTGGGCGATCAACGCGCGGACGCGCTGCAGCCGGACGGGCTCGCGGACACTGCCTCCGTCCCGCTCCCATTCGTAGTGGTACCGCTTCGTCTGGAAGAAGCCGTCAAACGGGTGGTCGATCACTTCGATCTCGGTCAACCACTTGACCGATGCGACCGAATACCAGCCGGGAACGATCAGCCGGACGGGGCGACCGTGCTGCAGGGGCAGCGGTTCCCCGTTCATCGCGAACGCGACGAGCGCCTCCGACCCGAACGCCTCGTGCACCGACAGCGCGCGCTCGAACCTCACCGGCGCCGTCGCACCCTCGACGAATCCCGCATCAGCGCCGCGGAACACGACGTCGTGGGCGCCGGCCACCGGGCCCGCACGGTCCAGAAGTTCCGCCAACGGCACGCCCGTCCATTCCGCGGTGCTGGCCGCCCCATGACGCCACTGCTCGCCGGCGACCGGCGGGTCGAAACCGGTCCGGCCGTTGCCCGCGCACTCCAGCGTGGCGATGAGCGACTCCGACGGCATGTTGTGCAGATCGCGCAGGCGAAGGCGCAACGGCCGCTCAACCATTCCGGTGACCGTCAGCTCGTATCGTTCCGGGTCGAGGACCGGCGTTGTGAAGTGGTTTCGGACGTAAAAGTGGTCGGCGGGCATTACGACGCCCCCGATCAGCTCGGGAAGCGAGGTCTCGCAGTTCAGCGGATCCTCCCGGTGCACAACAAGTCCGGAGCTCCCGCCATGCGTGACGACCGGCAATCCGGCCGCCGCCCACGCGCACATGCCGCCCGTCAGGTTCAGCGCATCGAACCCGGCCCTGCGCAGCGATGTCGCCACCGCCGCGGATCGCCCACCCGACCGGCACACCACGACGATTCGCCGGTCGCGGGGCAATTCATGTTGTCGATCACGCACGCGGCCGACCGGCATCAGCATCGCGGTCGGCGCGTGCTCGGTACACCACTCGTCGGGCTCTCGCACATCGAGCAGCAGCGCCCCACCGTCAACCAGGGCTTCGGCCGCCCGGGGACCGATTTGCGGTGTGTCATCGACGATCTCGGCTTGTTCGCCGCGGGAGGTGGGCAAACCGGCGCGTAGCCAGGCATCGAACCCGCCGATCACGTCCGTCACGTCGGCGAAGCCCGACGCGCGAAGCACGCTCGCCGCGACCATCGAACGGTAGCCGCTGGCACAGTAAACGACCACCGGCGCCGTTGCATCGAGCTCTGCCAACGCATCCATCAGAGCCGGCAACGGGATTCGGCACGCTCCGGGAATGCCGCCCGCTGCCGTCTCTTGCGGGCCACGGACGTCGACGAGCTGCAGCCGCGGCTCCAGGCAGCGAAACTCGGCGAGTTGTTCGATGGTCAACCGCGACGACACCTCGACGAGATCGGGCCGATCAGCGAACACACCTGTCGGGTTGCGCAATTGGCCAACAACGCGATCGAACCCCACGCGCGCCAGGCGAACCCTGGATTCGCACGCCAACGCGGGGTCGCCGACCAGCACGATGTCGCGTTCCTGCGACAACACGTTGCCGGCCCATTCGGCGAAGCGCCCCTGCAGGCCGACGTTGACCGCTCCGCGCAAATGTTGGGATGCGTAATCGACCGGCTCCCTACTGTCCAAGAGGACAGCCCCGGCCTGAGCGCACTTGCGCACGTCGTCGATATCGAGCAGCGGCAACGGATTTCCGTCGAGCAGCGGCCGGAGCTCGCGATTCCGATGTGCGGCGAACTCGAAGTACCGCGGCCGCACGGGCTGCCCCGTGGTGATGACGGCTACGAACTGGTCCACGTCGGCAGCCTGCAACGCGTAATTGGTTTGCCGCTGCTCGCCGATCGTCGAACTCGTCTCGTTCGAGAGTTGCTTGCCGCACGTGGATCCGGCGCCATGGGCGGGAAAGACACGGGTGGCATCGGGCAGATTCAGCAATTTGCCGTGCAACGACAGGTACATCGTCCGAGCCAGCGCATCCGCCGAGTAGCCCAAAGCGACGAAGAGATCGGGGCGGCCCACGTCACCGACGAACAGCGTGTCACCGGTGAGCACGCCGTAGGGAATCGCGTCATCGGGGTGCTCGTAGACCACGATGCAGATGGACTCCGGTGTGTGGCCCGGCGTCGCAAGGATCTCTAACGTCACTTCGCCCAGGGAGATTCGTTGGCCGTCGTGCAACGGCTCGATCGGAAAATCGACATCGGCTGCTTCGCCGAAGGAAATCAGCGCGCCGGTGGCGGCCGCGAGCTCCAGGTGACCGCTCAAGAAGTCGGCGTGGATATGCGTCTCGATGACCCGCTCGATACGCAACCCATGCTCGGCAGCTTCGCCGAGGTAGTCGTCCACATCGCGACGCGGGTCGACAACGACTGCGCGACCGGTGGTCTCATCCCCGATCAGGTAGGACGCGTGCGACAGACAGTCCAGATAGTGCTGCGTGAAGATCATCGCGCCGTCCCTTCCGTGTCACCGGCGATGCGGGGCCGGCTGCCCATACACCGCGACCACCACGGTGCGGTCCAAACTGTTCTCCGACCACACCCCGATAGAGGTGTTGGCGCAGTCGCGGATGATCGCCATGGCATCGGGATTGTGGTACCACTGGTTGATCAGCTCGAGACTGCTGATCGACATGGCGGGATTGACGGCCACCGTCTCGGCGGCTTTGCCCTGGAATCCCGCGGCATTGGCGCGGTCCTGCGGGGTTGATCCGTCGGATCCGATGTCGTCATTGATGTTTCGGTTGTTGAGCATGTCGTCCGCATGCCACTCGGCGGCCAGCGTCAGGGCGTTGTCCCGGATGACGTCGTTCGTGCAGCCGGCCTGGTGCTGCAGCGTGTAGACACCCGAGACGACAGCGCTGTTGAGCCGCTTGTTGTCGGCATGTGCCGTCGGTGCCGCCAATGCCACTGTCCCGCACAGAATCAGGGCAGCTGCGGCGGCAGCGCGCTTCCCCGCGATCATGGCGCCCTCATCACACCGGATCGAAATGCGACACCAGCCATCGCCCATTGACCTTGTCCAACGTCACCCGAATCACGGGCTGGGTATCCGTGGGCGTGCCGTTGCCGATCGTCACAGTCTGATTGGCGAACAAGAGGACCACCGCGTGGCTGGCGGTTGTCGAAACCGACGCCGCTGCACTCACTTTGGCGACCGCGGAAATGTGTTTTTCTTTCGCACCGGGGATGACGACCTCGCGGGTCAGCGTGGTGTAGGCGTCCTTGAAATCGCCGGTCAGCCGTTCCCGTGCGGCCCCGAGATCCCTGTCCGCCGAGTCCGCCCTGTACGACAACAGGGCGACCGCGTCTTCGCTCGCGACCCGCACCGATTCGGCGCGGGCCAGCGCAAGGTCATCGGCCGACTCCGCCACCCACTTGAAGTAGCCCGCCGCGAACACCAGCGCCAATGCCAAGCCGGGCAGCACACCATAAGCGAGCACCCGCGTCCAGGCGACGCGCCATTTCCGCGTGACGCCGGGCTCCTCACCGGGTTCCTCGTTGATCTCGCCGGCTTCCGGCTCTTCGAGTTCGGCGGTGCTGTCGGCGTTTTCGATCTCTTCCCGCAGGGTCGTCATGGCACGAACACCACGTTGGACACCTTGGCGTCGTCGCCGACCGCCTGAACCTCGATTCGCATGCGCCATTCCCGCGGCGCCTCCTCGCCTCCAGCGGTCCGCGACTTCACCGCGACGGCCACCAGCACCTGAGCCGAATCGTCTCGCTGCGATTCCAGCCCGGCATCGGTCACTGTGCCTTCGGATTTCGACTGCGCCGCCTTGACGACCTCGATGAACGGCTTGGACCGCTGCGCGAAGTCGTCACGGAAGGTTCCGGTGGCCAGATCGAGGATCCGCTGCACATCGGCGTCGGCCTGTGTGTAGTTGATCGTGGTGAGGTTCACTGCGCCCTGGCGAGCGATCTGGACGAAGAGATCGCGCTGCGCCTGAGCCTCATGCTTTTGGTAGGCGTGGTATCCGAGCCAGCCGGCCAACCCGGTCAGCGTCGCCAGGATCGCCGAGGCGGCAACCAACGCCGTCGCGACGGGAGAAAGTCGCCGACGCGTGGACCGGTGGCGCCAACGGGCGACCCGGCCTGTGGATTGGCTTGGCTCATCGACTGTTTCGTCGGTGTCAGGTGTTTCAGGTTCGTCGGACATGTTGCTCCTTCACTCTTACGGCGGCGGCACCAGCAGCGATTGCCAGTCGTGGGCACGGGGGTGGGCCAGGTCGGACTCGGTGTAGCGGTGTCCGTCGGGGCCTACGTAGTCACCGGTTGCCGGGTCGTAGGTCGCGACGGCGAGTGGCGGGGTCGACGGCGCGGTGTCGCGCGGCGGAGGGAGGCGAGGATCCTGCCCCGGCGGGTATTGCGGTACGCCCTGGCCGGTGATGGTGGCGTTGGGGTCTCCCTTCCAGTTGTAGCCGTCGTTGAGCGGCACGTACTCCTCGTCGCTTTCGCACAGCTCGACGGTGGGTGCCCGCTTCCACGGCTTCGTCTCGCACGGAATGTTGCGCACCCCACGGACATTGAGCTCCGAGTCCTGTGGCAACCGGCAGTACAGGTCCGCCGCCGGGCGGTCCGGGGCGTCGACGCTGGCCGGCGAGCGTCGCTGGGTCGGCGGCAGATAGCCGGTCGTGCAGGGCGGCGGCAGGTTCATGTTGAGATTGAAGTCCAGCTGCGCGCCGCGGTACTCCTGCTTGGTGTTGGAACTCGGCACGACGATCGCCGCCATCGCGGCGATGCCCTGCGGTAACAGCACCAGGAGTTGTTCGATGTCGTGGCGGTACACGACGGCGATGTCACCCAGGCTCGCGAGGTTGGCGAACAGCATGGGAACGGCCGGCGCGACCCGGTCGAACAGCGCGCGGCCCTCCTCCAGCCCGGAGCCACCCTGCGTCAGCAGGTCTCGGACCGCGGCGTCCTGCGCCTTGAATTGCGCCATGATGGCCGCGGTTCGGTCGGCCCACCTGGCGATCGATTCCGATGTCCGGACCTGGGAGGCGAGTACCGGAGGAGATTGGTCGATCAGGGTGGCGAGCGGGTCGAGGGTGCGGCCGCCCGCGATGGCCAGTGCCGTCGATCCGTCGACGATCCGGGACAGCTCGGGCCCCAGGCCGGCGACGGCCCGGTTGCTCTCGTCGATCACCGTGCGCAGGTTGTCGCGCGGAATCGCCTGCAGCGCACGGTTGGTCAGGTCGAGCAGATGTCCGATGTCGACGGGGACATCGACACGGCCGGCCGGAATCACGTCGCCGGCATGAAGTGACCGGGAACTTCCCCCGTCCCTGCCGGGCTGCGGGGTCAGTTCGATGTATTGCTCGCCGATCGCCGACCGGCTATGCACCGACGCCTGGACGTCGGAGGGCACCTTGACCGCTGATCGCATGGCGAGCACGGCACGCACCCCGGTGGCGGTGACGTCGACCGACTTGACCTGGCCCACGTCGGCGCCGCGATAGGTGACAACGGAGGTCTCATACAGCCCGCCCGACTGGGGAAGATCGACCGTGACGTTGTATTCGCCGATCCCGAACACCGTCGCCGGCAGCCTCATGAAGTTCAAAGCCATTGCGCCGCAGGACAAGACCGTCACCAGCGACAGAACTGCCAACTGGATCCATGTCCTGCGATTGAGGCGCAGCATTCAGTACCCCCCGCTGTGGTACGGAAACGTCAGCGGGTTCCCGGCGGTGGCCGGGCTGGGCTGCATGCCGATGGTGCGTCCCCACTGCAGCTCGAGTCGGGTGAGATTGCCTTCCCACCGTGAGCCGGTGAAAAGCCCTTGGTCGATGCGGCTCAACGTCAAGTCGACGACCAGGGTGAGGTTGGCGTAGTCGCCGCGGAACCAATTGCGCACGGTGGAGGCCGGCCACGGGTAGGCCGCCAAGCCGTCCAGGCCCCTGGTGAGCGCCGGCCCGGCGTCGGCGAGCGACCGCAGCACCGGCGCGATATTGCGCAGGTTGTTCACCAGAGATTCCCTGCTCTGGTGGATGGTGTCGGCCGCGAGCGCGCTGAACTTGCCCAGCTGATCGATCGCGTCGGCGATCTTGGTGCGCTCGTCGGCCAATACGGCCAGCGCCCTGGGCACGGTCGTCAGCGCCTTGTCGACGACCGGGTCCTTGTCGGCCACCTGACCCGCCAGGGAGTTGAGGTTCTCGGCGGCGGCGATGATGTCGTCGGTCTGATCGTTGGTGCGGGCGATGAACTCGTCCAGCTGGCCCAGCAGGCTGCGCATGTCGTTTTCCCGGCCGGCGAATGCCTTGGCGATCGCCTGGTTGATCTCCTGCAGCTGCGCAATTCCGCCGCCGTTCAGCAGGATCGACACCGAGGCCAACGTCTGTTCGGTGCTGGGATACATGCTCGCGCGGGTGAGCGGGATGACCGATCCGTTCCCGAGTTGGCCGACCGGCGGCTCGTCCTTGGGCGGCGCGAGTTCGATGTGCATCGAGCCGAGCAGGCTGGTCTGCCCGAGCTTGGCAGTCGAATTGGCCGGCAGCCGAACGTCGCCGTTGATGCGCATGGTCACCAGGGCGTGCCAGTCCTGCAGCTCGATCTTGGTGACGTTGCCGACGTTGACGTCGTCGACGCGCACGCGGGTGTTCTGCTGAATCGTGACCACGTCCGGCATCTGCGCCTGGATGGTGTAGGAGCCGGCCCCCCCGCCGGCGGTGCCCGGCAGGGTGAACGAGTTCAGGCCGCGCCACCCGCAGCCCGCAAGCGCGGCAACGCACACCACACCGAGCGCCGCGGCCATCGCGCGCCTCATGACGGCCCCGCGGGCAGCATCAGGTTCTGCAGCACCTGCGTCGGGCTGATCGTGGTGTTCGGCGGTCCCGGAGCCGGCGCCTCGACGGGTGGCGCCGGGTCAGGTGGTGCGGGCGCCTCGGGCGGCGGGGCCGCCGCGGGCGGCGTGTGGCCGGGCCGGAGCCAGTCCTCGCTGTAGGTGATCTCGTTCGGGCGGGCCTGCGTCCCGACGAACGGGTTGAGGCCGATCGGGATGTAATTGTAGAGGCGGTTCTTGATGACCGGGTTGATGTATTGCAGGCACAGCTTCGACACCCGCGCCAGCCGCGCGCGCGACGCCGCCTCGATTGAGCTGCAGATCCACTGCGGGATGTCGGCGAAGTTGTTCAGCGCCATGATCCCGGTCATCGCGCTCTGGGCCGGCTGATAGATGTTCAGGAAGTTCTGGAAGACCGTCGGGGCGATGTGCAGGATCTGCTTGATGTCAGCGCGGCTGTCGTTCAGCGCGGTCGTGACCGAACCCAGCCGGTCGAACGTGACGCCGATCGCGTCCCGGTTCTCGGCGAGGAACTCGCGCACGTCCGCCAGCGCCTGATCCAGTCCCTTGACCGCGTTGGCGACCTCGTTGGGCGTGTTCGACAGCAGCGTCGTCACACCGGCCAGGTTCTGGTTGAACGAGGCCAGCAGGTCGGTGCTGGAGTACAGCGCCGACACCAGCAATTGCAAGTTGCGCACGGTGCTGAAGATGTCGTCGGCGTGATCACCGAGTGCCGAAATCGCCTCGGACAGTTTGATTACCGTGTCCCGAGCCGTGTCGCCCTCGCCGCGCAGGTTGTCCGCGGCCGAGTTGATGAACTCGCCGACCGAGTTCACGCCGCCCGGAGCCGCGGGTTGCAGCGCGTCGGTCAGCTTTTCCAGCTGCCTGCGGAAGTCGTCCCATTCGACGGGCACCGCGGTGCGGCCGAGCGGAATCGACGCACCGGGAGCCAATCTCGGCCCACCGGAGTACGCCGGGACGAGTTGGATCGCCCGAGACGTCACCAGCGACGGCGACAGGATCGCCGCGCGGGCATCGGCGGGAACCGCATACTGCTTGTCGACGGAGAATGTCACCTTGGAGCTGCCGGGCTGCGGCTCGATCCTGTCCACCACACCGACGGCGACACCGAGGATCCGAATCTCGTCGCCGACGAAGAGGCCGTTGGTCTCGGCGAAATATGCCGAGTACGTGTTCTTTTCGACTCCGCTCCACATCTTCGCCCCGACAATCACCGAAGAGACCGTCAATGTGGCCGCAAGGCTGATGGCGGCCAGGATCCGAAGGGTGCGCCGATTCCGGTTCATGGCGCGTCGAACTCGTGTGGTGAGGGCGGGGGGATGGTCCGCACCGGCGGGGTCGACGGGGGCGGTGACGGCGGCTGGGACCACAGCGGCACCGGTGCGTTCTCCGGCGGGACGGGCGGGGTCCCGGTGGGCGGGTCGACCGCCTCCGACGGCAGCTTCTGGTTTGGGTCCAAGAACCGGTCATACATGTCCGCGTCGAGGATCGGGCCGCTGATCTGACCGGGAATCAGGTTGGCCACATAGGCCTTGAAAAACGGGCCGGAGCCCAAGCATTCGCCGAACGACATCGCGTAGCGTTTGAACTTGGGCAGGGTTCGCTGCAGATCTTCTTTGCGGTTGTCCAGGAGTTCGAGCACCCCGTTGAGCTTGTCGAGGGCGGGCTTGAGTTGAGCCCGGTTGTCGTTGACCAGTCCCGTGATCTGATGCGCGACCGCGGTGAGGTGGTTCATCAGGGCGTCGAGTGAGTCCCGTTCGTCCAGCAGGGCCGCCAGCAGCGCGTTGGAGTTGGCAACCAGGCCGGCGATCTGTTGGCTGCGCCGGCCCAGTACCGACGAGACCTTGTTGGCGTTGCCCAACAGGCTTCGCAGCTGCGCGTCGCGGTTGTTGAGGGTCTCCGAGAACCGCGCCACTCCCTGCAGCGCGGGTCTGAGATCTGGTGGGGTTTCCTTGAAGGTATTCGCCAATGTCGTCAGCGCAGAGGACAATTGGGCGGTGTCCAGGCCGCTGATGGTGGTCGTGAGGTCGCCCAGCGCGTCGGGAAGGTCGTACGGGGAGCGGGTGCGCTCCAGCGGAATGGGCCCGGTCAGGCTTCCTTCGCCCCGCGACGTGAGCTCGAGCATCTTGCTGCCCAGAATGGTCTCGGTCTTGATCGCCGCTTCGGTGCGGTCGCCCAGCTGGATGTTCTTGCGAACGGTGAAGCCGACCCGGACCTTGGTGCCCTCGAGACGGATGCCGGAGACTCTGCCCACGCCCATGCCGGAAACCCGAACCGTGCTACCGGTTTTGATGCCACCGGCCTCGGAGAAGTAGGCCGTGTAGTCGTTGGTGTCCTTGATGAACGGCAGCTTGTTGTATTGGAATGCCGCGATTACGACGCCGGTCACGATCACCGTGCCGACGAGTCCCACCACGACCGGGTTGCGCTGGCTGAGCGGTTTGAGTTTGATGCGCTTCATCGCGGTGTGCACCGCCCACTGGGCTGACCGAACAGTTTGACGAAGATCGGGTTGCCGCCTTTGCCGTTGAGCTTGAGCAGCACTTCGCAGAAGTAGAAGCCGAAGTAGTCGCCATTGAGGCCCTGGCGCGCCAAGACCTGGTAGATGTCGGGGAGGTCCTTGAGCAGGTTGTCGACATACTCGCGGTCGGACAGCACCTGACTGGACATCCGGTCGCTTTCGCGCACCACGTCCTTGATCGGCTGACGCGACTGCACCAGCAGGTCGGCGACCGATCCGGCGGCGGCGTCGATGTACGCCAGCCCGGTGGAGATGTCGGTCTTGCGTTGGGCCAAGCCGTCCACGAGCGCCGACAGCTTGTCGAGGCCGTCGGAGAACTCGTGGTCGCGGGTGGCGAAGGTGTGCAGCACGGTGTTGAGGTTGGTGATCAGCTCGCCGATCAGCTCGCCGCGCCCGGCCAGGGTCGAGGTCAGCATCGAGGTCTGCGCCAGGACCGAGGCGAGGGTGCCGCCCTGACCCTGAAAAATTCGGAGCAGTTGACCGGACAGCGCGTTCACCTGATCGGGATCCAGCGCGCGGAACAACGGGCGAAAGCCGCCAATCAGCGCGTCGATGTCCAGCGCGGGCGACGTTCGTGTCAACGGAATCGTCGCGCCCGGCGGCAGCCTGGCCGGGGTGCCGGGGCCCTCCTCGAGCGCGAGATAGCGGTCACCGATCAAGTTCTCGTAGCGCACGACGGCTTTGGTGCCCTCGGTGAGCCGCACCCCTCTGTCCACCGCGAAGCCGACGGTGACCGTGCCGTCGCGGTGCAGCGTGAGGTCGCCGACCTTGCCGACTTCGACCCCGGCGATGCGCACGAAGTTCCCGGACTTCAGGCCGGATATGTTGGCGAAGACCGCTTGATAGCCGGTGCGGTCCTCGAAGCGCAACTGCCCGAACACCGCGATCAGCGCGAAGGTGAATACCAGGCAGATCACCGTGAACAGCGCCACCCGGACAATCACGGCCGACATCTTTCTTCTTCTCATGGCGGCGGCTGCCCCCCGCGGAAGAAGTAGCGCGGCGGCTCGGGAGGGTTCTTCGTCGTCGGGAAATAGTTGGCCCACCACGGATTGCCGGCGGCCACGTTGGTACGGATCTCGTCCGGTGCGGCGCCCCAACCGGTGTCGGTGACCAGTGCCCGCACCGGGAAGTTCGCGCTCGGGTCGGGCAACGAACCACAGCTCGGCCGGCCTCCCGGACCACCCGTCGCGTTCACCTTCGGCAGGTTTCTCGGGTACCGGTAGGGGTCGTCACCGAAGAGCAGCGCGGCGTCGAGGATCACGGAGTAGCCGTTGCCGCCCAACGCGTCTCGCCCGCCATGGTCGACGTACCATTGCGCACCCTGGAACAGGCACGTGTAGGTCGGCGAGTATTTGTTCAGCAGCGCCGTGGTCGGATCGAGCAGATCAACCGACCGCACGATGTTGGATTCGTTGTTGCCGATCAGGTTGATGCCGGCCTGGCTGAAGCCCGCCGCCGACAACAGCAGCGTATCCAGAGACCGCTGGTTTTCCGTAAGAGTTGCGCTGGTGGTCGACGCCGAGTCGAGGATCGACAGGATGTCCTGTGCCGCATCGGAATAGGCGGCCGACGTCTTGCCGAACAAACGCCAGTCCCGCTGAATCGTTTCCATCCTGGGGTTGACGGCAAGCAGCACGGCGTTGGCATCGGTGATCGCCTGCCCGATCCGATCGCCCTTGCCGCGCACCGATTGGGCGAAGGCCGACAGGATCGCGTTGAGCTTCGCCGGGTCAAGCGCCTGGACCACCGACTGCAGATTCTCGAAAACCGTGTTGACCTCCACGGTGACATTGCGCGAGTGCAGTACGGCGCCCGCCTTGAGTGCCGTGGCGCTGGGATGCTCCGGCACGATGAGGTCGACGTACTTCGACCCGAACGCCGTCGTCGACTTGATCTCGGCCTCGACGTTGCTCGGCAGATATTTGAAGGGGCCCGGCTCCATCTTCAGCCGCAGCTGGGCCGTCTTGACGTCGGTGCCGATCGATGCGACCTGGCCGACCTGCACACCCCGTAGCTTGACCTTCGCGCCCGGTTCCATGACCAGCCCAGCGCGGTCCGACACGAGTGTGAGCGGGATCGAGGAGTGGAACGCGCCCGAGAACGACGCGGCGGTCAGCGCGATCAGCCCAGCCACGACGATGAACAACGTTGGCGCCCACCAGATCGGGTCGACCCTGGACCGCCGGGCCGTGTTGCCCGTGCTGCGCCTTCTGTGTTCGGTGCTCATCTTCGTCATCCCGACAAATTGAAGTTGCCGGACTGCCCATAGATCGACAGCGAAATCATCAGGCACACAAAGGCGGTGACGATCATCGATGACCGCACCGAACGGCCGACCGCCTCGCCCACGCCGGCGGGGCCACCCGTCGCGGTGAAGCCGTAGTAGGTGTGCACGACCATCACACCGGCCGCCATGGTCAGCGCCGCCAAGAACGACCAGAACAAGTCGGTGGGGCGCAGGAACGTCGAAAAGTAGTGCTCGTACACGCCGCGTGACTGGCCGTAGATGTAGATCGTGCCGAACTTGGCCGCGAAGAACGACATCAACACCGCGACCGCATACAGCGGGATGACGACGAGGATCCCCGCGAGGATCCGAGTTGAGGCCAGGTAGGTGATCGAGCGGATGCCCATGACTTCGAGCGCATCGATCTCCTCGTTGATGCGCATCGCGCCCAGCTGCGCGGTGGTGCCGGCGCCAATGGTGGCGGCCAGTGCCACCCCCGCCGTGCAGGGTGCGATCATCCGGACGTTGAAGAATGCCGACAGGAACCCCGTCAGCGCCTCGACTCCGATGTTGGACAAGGTGTCGTAACCCTGTACGGCAACCAGAGCGCCGGTGGTCAGGGTGAGGAAGCCGATGATGCCGACGGTGCCGCCGATCACCGCGAGCGCACCCGTGCCCATCCCCATCTCGGCGATCAGCCGCAGCAGCTCACCGGGATAGCGTCGTACCGCGTCAGCGGTGGCGGCCAGGGACTGGCCATAGAACGCGGTCTGTTCTCCCAGTCTTCTGGTGGCCGCAACCAGGCGGGGTCCGAGACCCGCGATCCACGTCGGTTCCCCTGCCAGCTCGGTCATCTGGCGGTCACCTTCACGCCGAGCGCGGTGACCACGATGTTGATGAAGAACAGCGCCATGAACGAGAACACCACGGTCTCGTTCACCGCGTTCCCCACACCGGTGGGACCGCCGCCCACGGATAGGCCCTTGTAGCAAGCGATCAGGCCGGCCGACAACCCGAACAGCGTGGCCTTGATGAGCGAGATCACCACTTGCGGCAGCCCGGTCACGAGGGTCATCCCGGCGATGAAAGCGCCCGGCGTGACGTGCTGCACGAAGACGACAAATACGTAGCTGCCCGTCAGGCCGGTCACGGCGACCACCGAGTACAGCAGCAACGCCACGAACGTCGCGGCGATAATGCGCGGAACCACAAGAGCCCGAACCGGATTGACGCCGATCACCTTCATCGCGTCGATTTCCTCGCGGATGGTGCGCGCGCCCAAGTCGGCGCACATCGCGGTCGACCCCGCACCGGCGACGGCCATTGCGGTAACGACCGGCCCAACCTGGGTCACCGACGCGAGTGCAGCACCGGCGCCGGAGAGATCGCCGGCCCCGATCTCGACCAACAGGATGTTCAGGACGAACACGATGAGCACGGTGTAGGGAATCGACAGCATGATCGTCGGAAAGATCGAGACCCGGGCGACGAACCAGATCTGTTCAAGCAGTTCGCGCCACGCCCACGGCCCTCGCACCGCGGCGATCAACGATTCGACGCTGAGCACGAAGAACTGGCCCAGCGCGTTCGCGGGCCTGGCCATGGTCGCGGCGTTCATCGACCCCGTCCAGACCGCCGGCGATCGATTCGGCTCATCCGGTCCCCCATTTTCGTAACAATGTTTACCCGCGTGTAATCAGTTGGGCCGTAACGAGTTGCGCGCATAGAACATTGCAGCACCGTACGGGCACAGCGATGCCCGGCGTAGGTTTGCAATCAACCAGAAGAAATCTCGTTGCTGCGCCGCATGCTGGCTGACGCACATGCCGCGCTCAGACAGAGGATTTCGCTCCGGGCGGTCCGCGCACATGTGCCGGCCACCGGTCGCGCCTCCTCGCGCACGGGACGTCGGCGCCGAGATGGAAAGCGCTGCACCAACTTTGTGCTGTCATGCCGAGACCCGCTCGCGTGTGCACGACCACCGACTGTTCCGGCGATCGCCGTCGAGCCCACAGTTCGGCGAAGTCGACTCGAAAGCAAGCGTTTGGTTCAGTGTGAGGGTAATTGCCGTGCCCACGAACGGATTACTGCCGATATCGGTGGTGTTTCGCAACATCGATCTCGTCGAACGTGTTGCGCAACGCGAATGACGGGCGAGTCGTGTGCGACGGCTTCAGGACGAGCGGGTCACGGCCGGCCCGGCCCGGGCGTCGGCCGGGCACGGCAGCGTGTGCTCCGGCGGGGCGGGCACGCCGGCGCGAATCGGCGACGCCCGTTCCGGCCGAACCGGGGTCGTCACTACCAAGACGCTGGCCCGACCGGGCAACCATTACAATTACCTACTCAGCCGGGCGAGCACTGTCTTTCCAGACCGCAGCGAACCCAACCAGTCAACAACCGAAGCAACCGCCGAACCCGAACTCATAGGACCATTTCAGGTGCCAATCCCACTGACGCCCGGCGTCACCGAAGGGCTACGCCCGGCACCGGGCGCATCGGCAACAGCAGTCCTGTACCGACACTAGGAAGAAATTTCATGAGCATCGCCGAGGATGTCACACAGCTCATCGGGGGGACGCCGCTGGTGCGGCTGCGCCGGGTCACCGACGGCGCCGTCGCCGACGTCGTCGCCAAGCTGGAGTTCTTCAACCCGGCGAACAGCGTCAAGGACCGCATCGGGGTCGCCATGATCGACGCGGCCGAGCAGGCCGGCCTGATCAAGCCCGACACGATCATCCTCGAGCCGACGAGCGGCAACACCGGCATCGCGCTGGCGATGGTGTGCGCGGCACGCGGCTACCGATGCGTGCTGACCATGCCCGACACGATGAGCATCGAGCGGCGAATGCTGTTGCGCGCCTACGGTGCTGAGCTCGTGCTGACTCCGGGCGCCGACGGCATGCCCGGCGCCATCGCCAAGGCCGAGGAACTCGCCAAGAGCGACCAACGGTATTTCGTGCCCCAACAATTCGAGAACCCCGCCAACCCGGCGATCCACCGCGCCACGACCGCCGAGGAGGTGTGGCGCGACACCGACGGCAAGGTCGACATCGTCGTGTCCGGGGTCGGCACCGGCGGCACCATCACCGGCGTCGCCCAGGTCATCAAGGAGCGCAAGCCGTCGGCGCAGTTCGTCGCCGTCGAACCGGCCGCCTCACCGGTGCTGTCCGGGGGCCAGAAGGGACCGCACCCGATCCAGGGCATCGGCGCCGGATTCATCCCGCCGGTGCTCGACCAGGAGCTGGTGGACGAGGTCATCACGGTCGGCAACGACGACTCGCTCGCCCTGGCGCGGCGGCTGGCCGCCGAAGAGGGGCTGCTGGTCGGCATCTCCTCGGGCGCGGCCGCGGTGGCGGCCCTGGAGGTGGCGCGCCGCCCCGAGAACGCGGGCAAGCTCGTCGTCGTCGTCCT
The DNA here is from genome assembly GCF_059813025.1 of Mycobacterium sp. NGS26. NCBI lineage: Bacteria > Bacillati > Actinomycetota > Actinomycetes > Mycobacteriales > Mycobacteriaceae > Mycobacterium > Mycobacterium sp. NGS26. The sequence continues at coordinate 386,293 of NZ_JCALDU010000003.1, read as the reverse complement.
CCCCGACTTCGGCGAGCGGTACCTGAGCACAGTCCTGTTCGCCGACCTCGCCGACTAGCCATGCTGGCAGCGATACGGCGCGACATTCAGGCGGCCCGAGAGCGGGATCCGGCCAACCCCACCGTGCTGCAGGTCATCTTCTGCTATCCGGGCGTGCACGCGGTGTGGGGCCACCGCATCAGCCACTGGCTCTGGCACCGCGGCGCACGGCTGGCCGCCCGGGCGCTCGCGGAACTCACCCGCATCCTCACCGGGGTCGACGTCCATCCCGGTGCCGTCCTGGGCTCCGGCCTGTTCATCGACCACGCCACCGGCGTGGTGATCGGGGAAACCACCGAGGTGGGCGACGACGTCACGCTGTATCAGGGCGTCACCCTCGGCGGCACGGGCCGGGACACCGGCAAACGGCACCCCACCATCGGTGACCGGGTGACCATCGGCGCCGGGGCCAAGGTCCTCGGCCCGATCAAGATCGGCGAGGACACCCGGATCGGCGCCAACGCCGTCGTGATAAAGCCGGTGCCGGCGAGTTCGGTGGTCGTCGGGGTCCCCGGGCAGATCATCGGCGAGCTGGCGGCCACCGACGATTCGATGATGCCGGATCTGGTGGGAGTCAGCCTCGACTCCCTGCTCACCAGGGTGGCCAGGCTGGAGGCCTCCGGCGACGGCCCGCAGAACGGCCGCGTGATCCGCCCGCCCGAGGCCGGGGTGTGGCACGGCGAGGACTTCTCCATCTGACCCATCCGACTCCGGGCGGCGCTACCGTGACGTGACGGGCCGAACCACTGGAGGTTGTGATGAGCGATCCCTGCACGCCGCGCATCCCGGCCGCGTTGGCCGCGCCCAGCCTGAACCGCGGGGTCGGCTTCACCCACGAGCAGCGGCGGCGGCTGGGGCTCACCGGCCGGCTCCCCTCGGCGGTGCTCACGCTCGATCAGCAAGCCGACCGGGTGTGGCATCAATTACAAAGCCTCGCAACGGATCTGGGCCGCAACCTGCTGCTCGAGCAGCTGCACTACCGGCACGAGATCCTGTACTACAAGGTGCTGGAAGACCATCTGACCGAGCTGATGCCGGTGGTGTACACGCCCACCGTCGGTGAGGCGATCCAGCGCTTCTCCGACGAATACCGCGGGCAGCGCGGGCTTTTCCTGAGCATCGACGAGCCCGACGAGATCGGCGAGGCCTTTCGCACGTTCGGCCTGGGGCCCGACGACGTCGACCTGATCGTGTGCACCGACGCCGAGGCCATCCTGGGCATCGGCGACTGGGGTGTGGGCGGAATCCAAATCGCCGTAGGCAAATTGGCGCTCTACACCGCCGGCGGCGGCATCGATCCGCGTCGGTGCATCGCGGTGTCGCTCGACGTCGGCACCGACAACGAGCAGCTGCTGGCCGACCCGTTCTATTTGGGCAATCGCCACGCCCGCCGCCGCGGCGCCGAGTACGACGAGTTCATCAAGCGCTACATCGAGACCGCGCACCAATTGTTTCCGCACGCGATCCTGCATTTCGAGGACTTCGGGCCGCTCAACGCGCGAAAGATCCTGCAGACCTACGGCGACGACTACTGCGTGTTCAACGACGACGTCCAGGGCACCGGGGCGGTGGTCGTCGCCGCGGTCTACGGCGGCTGCCACGTCACCGGCACCCCGCTGCGCGAGCAGAAGGTGATCGTCTTCGGGGCCGGGACCGCCGGCATCGGCGTCGCCGATCAGATCCGCGACGCGATGGTCGCCGACGGCGCCACCGTCGAGCAGGCCACGTCGCGGATCTTTCCGATCGACAGGCAGGGCCTGCTCTTCGACGACATGGACGACCTGCGCGATTTCCAGGTGCCCTACGCGAAGAACCGCCGGCGGCTGGGCTTGGGAACAGGAAAAGCCGGCGGGGTTCGGGTCGGGTTGGTGGACGCGATCAAGCTGGCGTCGCCGACCGTTCTGGTGGGCTTTTCGACCGTGTTCGGCGCGTTCGACCGGGAGGTCGTCGAGGCGATGACCGCGTCGTGCGAACACCCGATGATCTTCCCGCTGTCCAACCCGACCTCGCAGATGGAGGCCATGCCGGCCGACCTGCTGCAGTGGTCCGACGGCAGGGCGCTGATCACCACCGGCACCCCGGTCGCCCCCGTCGACCACAACGCCACCACCTACAGCATCGGGCAGGCCAACAACGTGCTGGTGTTTCCCGGGATCGGGCTGGGCATCATCGTCGCCGGGGCCAGGCTGCTCACCCGGCACATGCTGCAGGCGGCGGCGAAAGCCGTTGTGCGGCAAGCCAGTCCCACACGCCCGGCAGATTCGCTGCTGCCGGACGTGCAAAACCTGCGCGACATCTCGGCCGCGGTCGCCGAGGCCGTCTATCACGCCGCCGTCGACGACGGGGTTGCCACCAGGCAGCACGACGACGCGGCCCGGGCCGTGCGCGACACAATGTGGTATCCGGTGTACGACTAAGTCGGCTCGGGGCTTCGAGCGTGAATCCTGGGCTTCGAGCGTGCGCTGACGGTGGGATCCGCCCAGATTTTTCGCCCTGGGCTCACCGCGAAAGCCCTGTGTTCACAGTCAACGGCCGAAACGGCGCCAGCCCGCTCCCCCGCCTGGACTCGAACCAGGAACCCTTCGGTTAACAGCCGAACGCTCTGCCAATTGAGCTACAGGGGACTAACCCGATCGCCGGACGACTCTAGCGTACTGGCATAACCGCGCCCAACTGGCGGACTGCCCGGCTCAGGGGAGCGGACGGGCGGTCACCCGGGCGGGTGAGGCAGGATGGAGCAATCGATCGTCGGGAGGAACGCTTTGATCCGGTATGTCGTGGTGCTTGCGCTGGGTTACGTGCTGGGCTCGAAGGCCGGGCGGCGCCGATACGAGCAGCTCGCCGGCACCTATCGAGCGCTGACCAGCAGTCCCGTGGCCAAGTCGATGATCGAGGGGGGCCGCCGCAAGATCGCGAATCGGATCTCGCCCGATGCGGGATTTGTGACGCTGACCGAGATCGACGAGCAGACGGCCGTCGTCGAGCGGCCCGCGGACGGGGTGCTCACACCGTCAGATCGTCGCCGCTAGCCTGCTCCAGCAGGCTGCGCCGATAGGCCTCCATGGCGACGAGGTCACCGAACAGCGCGTGATATTCGTCGCCCTGCTCGATGGGCGACATGCGCTGCAGTTTGGACTTCACCTCGGCGATCTGCCGGCCCATCCACACCTCCTGCAGGCGGGCCATCACCCCGGCGATGTAGCGCGGCAGCCGCTCGTCCTCGACGGCGACGGCCTCCACCCCCAGCTCGTTGATCAGGCCCGCGGTCAGGTCCGACGTCGTGTGCCGGCGCACCGCGTCGATCCACTGCGCCCCGGTGGCACCGGTCGACGTGCCGCCGGCCGCGTCGATGGCCGCGCGCACCGCGGCATACCCGGGATGGGTGAAGCTCTCGACGGGCAGCGCGTCGAACACCGGACCGGCGAACGCCGGGTACTGCAACGCCGATTTGAGCGCCTCCCGCTGGGGCCACAGCGTGGGGTCGCGCGGGTCGGGCCGGGCGGCGGCGGGCTCGGCCGCGGCGCGCGGCTGCTGGACGACCCGACCGGGGGCCTCGGATCTCGCGCCGCCCCGCACGGGCGACTTGGACCTCTTCGCCTCGCCCCGCACCCGGTCGATGACCTGCGCGACGTCGTCCCAACCGACCCAGCCGGCGAGCTGGCGGGCGTACTCGTCGCGCAGCGTCGGGTCCTTGATCCGGCCCACCATGGGCACGCAGCGGCGCAGCGCGGCGACCCGGCCCTCGGCGCTGTCCAGGTCCATCTCGGCGATCGCGCTGCGAATCGCAAACTCGAACAACGGGGTTCGCCGCGCGACCAGGTCGCGCAGCGCGCCGTCGCCCGACTTCAGCCGCAGGTCGCAGGGATCCATGCCGTCGGGGGCGACGGCGACGAAGGACTGCCCGGCCAGGTTCTGCTCGCCGTCGAAGGCCTTGAGCGCGGCGGCGCGGCCGGCCTCGTCGCCGTCGAACACGTAGATCAGCTCGCCGCGAAAGAAGCTGTCGTCCATCATCAGCCGGCGCAGCATCGCCAGATGCTCGTCGCCGAACGCGGTGCCGCACGACGCGACGGCCGTGGTGACCCCGGACAGGTGCATCGCCATCACGTCGGTGTAGCCCTCGACGACGACCGCCTGGTGCCCCTTGGCGATGTCGCGTTTGGCCAGATCGATACCGAACATCACCGACGACTTCTTGTACAGCTGGGTCTCGGGGGTGTTGATGTACTTGGCTTCCATCGGGTCGTCGTCGAACAGCCGCCGCGCCCCGAAGCCGATCACCTCGCCGGCCGACGTGCGGATCGGCCAGAGCAGGCGGCGGTGAAAGCGATCCATCGGCCCGCGCCGCCCTTGCCGGGACAGGCCGGCGGCCTCCAGCTCCTTGAACTCAAAACCCTTGCGCTGCAGGTGTTTTGTCAGCGAATCCCAGCCCGACGGCGCGAACCCACAGCCGAAACGACGAGCCGCCTCGGCGTCGAAGTTCCGTTCGCTCAGGTACTGGCGGGCGGGCGCCGCCTCGGCGGACTGCAGCGCCGCCGCGTAGAACTCCGCGGCGGCGGCGTTGGCCGCGACGAGCCTGCTGCGGCTGCCGCGGTCGCGCTGCACGCTGGTGGCCGAGCCGGTGTAGCTGATCGTGTACCCGACCCGGTCGGCCAGCAGCTCGACGGCCTCGACGAAGCTGGCGTGCTCGATCTTCTGGACGAACGCGTACACGTCGCCGCCCTCGCCGCAGCCGAAACAGTGAAAGTGGCCGTGATTCGGGCGGACATGAAACGACGGCGACTTCTCGTTGTGGAACGGGCACAGGCCCTTGAGCGAGTCGGCGCCGGCGCGCTTCAGCTGCACATAGTCGCCGACGACATCCTCGATGCGGGCCTGTTCGCGGATGGCGGCGATATCGCGCTCGGAGATACGGCCAGCCATCGGCCCAGTCTAAGACCCCGGCCGGTTCAGCTGGCCGGGCCGATGACGCCGCACGCGACCCGGTCCATCGCCATGTCGTCCGCGCCGTGCAGCATCAACGCGGTCTTGTTGCCGCCCAGCAGCTGGTCCCTGGTGAACCCGTCACTGGTGGTCACCAGGTAGCCGGAGCCGTCCTGGCGCACCTGCAGCGAGGTCAGGTCGCCGCTTTCGGGCTTCCCGGTGTGCCCGGGCGCCTGGTAGTGACCGCCCGCGGACAGGAAATTCCCGGGCGGGCCGCCGCCGGGCGCAACGGAGTTCGGCTCGCACTTGCCGATCTCGTGAATGTGCAGCCCGTGGAAGCCGGGCGCCAGGATTCCGGTGGCGACGGTCTTGACGGTGACGGTGGCGTAGCCGCCGGTGAAGTCGAACGTCGCCGTGGCCACGGCCCGCCCGTCGGGCGCGTTCAGTTGGGCCGAAAGCGATGCGGCACCGGGCGACGGGCTGCCCGTCGTCGACGATTCCGGTGCTCCGCTCTTGACGGGCGGCGTGGTGCCGGGCTGCGTGCTCGGGTGCTGGGGCGAGTTGCATGCGCTCACGGCCAGGACGGGAAGCGACAGCAGGGCGGCGACGGCGGTCAGTTTGGTCATAGGCTCCGAGCCTAGCCCCGCCTGGTGTCGATGCGTTCCAGCCGGCCTTCGGTGTAGGACGCGATCTGATCGACGACGGCCCGCCACCGGGCGCCGTCGTCGGCGGCGGTGGTGAACGCCGCGGCGAAAACCGGATCGAGGGTTCCGGGCGCACCGGCGTACAGCCACTGCGCCACCCGGTGGATGCGTTCGCGCTGCCGGGCCTGCGTCTCCAGATGCCGCGGGTCGGACATGATGAACTGCAGCGCCAGGATTTTCAGCAGCGTCACCTCGGCGCGCACCAGGTCGGGAACCTGCAGATCGGCCCGATAGCGCGCCAGCGGCCCGGGGCCGGCCGCGGCGCGCGTGGTGGCGATCGCGGCCGAGGCGAAGCGTCCCACCAATTCACTGGTCAACCGCTTGAGCGCGACCGACGAGGCCAGCGTGGCGTCGTACTTGCCCACCGCGGCGACCACCTGCAGCCCGGACAGCCGCCGCGCGGCCGCCATGAAGTCGTCGGCGCTCAGCCGGGAGAATTCGCTCTCCCCCAGCCTGGCCAGCGTGGCGGCCTCGTCGTCGTCGGCGAGCACGCGCAGGTCGATGCGTTGCGAAACGACGCCGTCCTCGACGTCGTGCACCGAATAGGCGATGTCGTCGGCCCAGTCCATCACCTGCGCCTCCAGGCAGGTCCGGTCCGCGGGCGCCTCCCGGCGGACCCAGTGCGCCGGCTCGAGGTCCTCGGCGTAGAACCCGAACTTGGCCCGGCCCTCGCGGCGCGTCCACGGATACTTGGTGACCGCATCCAGCGACGCGCGGGTCAGGTTCAGCCCGACGCTGTCTCCTTGCGCGTCAAGCACTTTCGGTTCGAGGCTGGTCAGGATTCGGAAGTTCTGCGCATTGCCCTCGAAGCCGCCGTAGGCGGCGGCGACCTCGTCGAGGGCGCGCTCGCCGTTGTGGCCGTAGGGCGGGTGCCCGATGTCGTGGGCCAGGCCGGCGAGCTCGACGAGATCGGGGTCGCAGCCCAGGCCGACCGCCATGCCGCGGCCGATCTGCGCCACTTCCAGCGAATGCGTCAGCCGGGTGCGCGGGGTGTCGCCCTCCCGCGGCCCGACGACCTGCGTCTTGTCGGCCAGCCGGCGCAGCGCGGCGCTGTGCAGGACGCGGGCCCGGTCCCGCGCGAAGTCGGTGCGATGCTGGCCTTCGGTGCCCGGCAGGCCCGCGGTCTTCGGCGCTTCGGGCACCCGTCGCTGACGGTCGAAGTCGTCGTAGGGATCTTGCTGTTTTGCGGCCACCGCAGCACAGTCTGCCAGGGACGGGCGCGCCTCGATGCCCGCTCGGCCGCACCGCGGGCCGGGCTTTAGATTGACGTATGCGCACTCGCCTGTTCGGTGTGATCCTGGCGATCCTCGCCACGGGGCTGCTGCTGGCCCCCGCGGCCGTCGCGCAACCGCCGTTTCGGCTGCCGGGGCAGATCACCGACAACGCCGGTGTCCTGTCGGAGTCCGGTCGCGCCGCGGTGACCTCCTCCGTCGACAAGCTCTACACCGATCGCCACATCCGGCTGTGGGTGGTCTACGTCGACGACTTCTCCGGGCAGAGCTCAGAGGACTGGGCGAAGCGCACCATCAGCGTCAGCGACCTGGGCGACTACGACGCGCTACTGGCCGTGGCCACCGCCGGCCGGGCGTACGCGTTCCTGGTGCCGTCGGCCGTGCGCAGCGTCACCCGAAGCCAGGTGGATAGCCTGCGGCACAACCGGATCGAACCCGCGCTGCACGCCGGCGACTTCGGCGGCGCGGCCGTCGCCGCGGCCGACGGGCTCGACGCGCCGCCCGGATCGGCCAACCGGGTGGTTCTGCTGGTGGCGCTGGGTGTCATCGTCATCGCGGCGGCGGTGCTGGTGTCGGTCATGCGCTTTCGCGCCCGGCGGCGCCGCGGCGCCGCGCTGGCCGCGGCGCGGCGAGTCGACCCGACGGACGCCGATGCGCTGGCCGCCGTGCCGCTGGAGGCCCTCGACGACCTGTCCCGCTCGATGGTGGTGGAGGTCGACAACGCGCTGCGCACCAGCTCCAACGAACTCGCCCTTGCCGTCGACGAATTCGGCGAAGAGCGGACCCAACCGTTCACCCGAGCGGTGGACAACGCCAAAGCGGCTCTGTCCCAAGCGTTTACCGTGCGACAGCAGCTTGACGACGGCATACCCGAGACACCGGCGCGGCGTCGCGAGCTGCTCACCCGCGTGATCGTGTCGGCGGCGCGCGCCGACCGCGAACTGGAGTCGCAGGCCGAGGCGTTCGAGAAGCTGCGGGATCTGGTGATCAACGCGCCCTCGCGGCTGGACGCGCTGACCCGGCAGGTGGTCGAGCTCACCAGCCGCCTCGGCCCGGCCGAACAGCGGCTGGCCGAGCTGCACAACGAATTCGACCCCGCCGCACTGGCTTCGGTCTCCGGGAACGTGACGACCGCCAAGCAGCGGCTGGCGTTCGCCGACCGCAACATCGGCTCGGCCCGCGCCCTCGCCGACAAGGCGGTGAGCGGGCAGCAGACCGGCCTGGTGGACGCCTACCACGCCGCCGAGTCGGCGCTCGGCCAGGCGCGCACGTTGCTCGATGCGGTCGACAGCGCGGCCGGCGACATCCGGCACGCCATCGACAAGCTGCCGTCCGTCATGGCCGACGTCCAGGCGGGCATCGAGCACGCCGACGAGCTACTGCGCGACCGGAACGCCAAGTCCGCCCACGGCGGCGAGCTGCTCGCGGCGCGGGACGCGGCCGCCAACGCCGTCGACGGCGCGCGCAGCGGCGGCGCCACCGATCCGCTGGGTGCGTTCGCCCGGCTGACCAAGGCCGACGCCGACCTCAACCGGCTATTGGCCACCCTCGCCGAGGAACGAGCGAACGCCGAACGGCTCAACCGTTCCCTCGAACAGGCCTTGTTCACCGCCGAGTCGCGGGTGCGCGGGGTTTCCGAATACATCGACACCCGGCGTGGCAGCGTCGGACCCGAGGCCCGGACCCGGCTCGCCGAGGCCAACCGGCACCTGGCGGCCGCGCGGGACAAGAAGGCGGCCAACCCGGCCGAGGCGATCGCGCACGCCAACGCGGCGTCGACGCTGGCCGCCACCGCGCAGTCGTTGGCCAACGCCGATGTGCAATCGGCGCAACGCGCCTACGCCGGACGCAGAGGCGACGACACCGGCGCGCTGCTCGGCGGAATCATCCTCGGCGACCTGCTCAGCGGCGGCATGCGGGGAGGGTTCGGCGGCTGGAGCCCCGCGTCGTTCGGCGGCGCCTCGTCCGGGGGCGGCTTCATGGGTGGCGGCGGGCGCTTCTAGGGCGCCCGCGCACCGGCCAAACGGGCTCAGGCCCAGCTGGACCCGACGGCGCTGTCGGTGCTGGCCATGTTGCTGCCGGCGGTCTGCACCTTCTGCCCGTGGGCGTTGGCCTGCTCGTAGATCACCTGGAAGTTGCGGCCCAACTGGGTGATGAACTCCTGGCAGGCCACCGAGCCGGCGCCACCCCAGAAGTCACCGGCGGCAATCACATCGCGCACGATGGCCTGGTGCTCGGCCTCCAGCGAGGCGGCCTGCGCGCGAATCAACGCGCCGTGGGCGTCGACATCGCCGAACTGGTAATTGATCGTCATATCGGTGTTCTCCCGCTAGTGGCTGAGGATCTGCTGCGAGGCCTGCTCTTGGGTCTCGTAGTTGTTGGCGTCGCGGATCAGCCCGTCGCGGACCCCGTGCAGCATGTTGACGATGTTGTTGAACGCCTGGTTCATCTGGCCCATGGTGTCGTAGGAGGTCGCCTGGGCCTGCCCACTCCAGCCGGCGCCGGCGATGTTCTGCGAGGACGCCCACATCTTGCGCGCCTCGTCGGCCACCGTCTGAGCGTGCATCTCAAAGCGGCCCGCCATGGCCCGCATCGCGTGCGGGTCGGTCATAAAACGTGCTGGCATTGGGTGTCTCCTTCTCGACTCGATGTGTTCAGCCAGATCGGCGGCTGTCTTGGGGCGTCAACCGGCCGCCGGAGAATGTGGCACCACACCCGTGATCCGCGGCACCTCGAAGCGGGGCTCGGCTTCGCCTTCCCACTCTTCTTCGGGCGCCGCCTCGGAATTGCGCGCGTCGGGGATCTTGTCGTCGGCATCGGCGCCCTCTTCGGGTTTCGGTGCCCAATGGTCGTAGTCGTCGGGGGGAACGGCCACGCCCCAACTCATCGGAACCGACAAGCGACCGAGCAGACCCGATTCACCCCGAAATGCCAACACCGCATCGTCCGGCAATGGCGAACCAAGAGGCAATAACACGATGCCCCCTTTCACACAAGCGCCTTTATCGTAAATCAGCCCCGACCTTGATATCGGGGATTGACCATTCCTATCCGGCCCCGGTCCGGGGTACGACGGTGGGCCGCGTCGGCACCACGTGAACGCCGCGGCCCGTCATCTTCTTGGGCACGCCGTTGGCGCCCACACCCACGGGCATCGGTGACACCGGTCCGGCGGTCGCGGGAGCGACCTCAGCGGCCTCGGCCAACGCGGCGCTGGGCAGCGCGGACATCGCCGGAGCGGCCAGGCGCATCGGCATCGCCCCCTGCCAGGTCGGCGGCACCGATATCGCGCCCACGAACCGCGCCTGACCGATCCCCGCGCCGACCGGCCCCAAACCGGTGGCGGCGCTACTCAGGGGATTCAGCTGGGGAGCAGGCGAACCGACGAACTGGGGGACATTGGACATCCCGGGGGTCACCGAGCTGACCAACCCCGCTCCGTTCGCGACGTTCGCGACCTGCGCCAGGCCCATCATCGGCGTCGCGACCATGCTCGCGGGGTATATCCCCGCCTGCGCCACCGACACCAAGGACGCCACCGGCACCGACAACGTCGCCGACAGCTGACCCACTGCGCTACTGAGGGCGGCGGGAATCCCCGCTATCAGGGTCTGGATCTGGCCGGCCACGCCCGCCAGGCCCCCGACCGGCAACAGGCCCGACAGGGAGGACACGATCGAGGAGAAGATGTTGCCCAGCCCCGCGCCGAGCCCCGCCAGGCCCACCGGGGGCGCGCTGAACGACGGCAATGTCGAGGCCACCGACATGGCCGAGGCGTGGTAACCGGTCATCGCGGCCACGTCGAGGGCCCACATCTCCAGGTACTCGAGCTCGGTCATCGCGATCGCCGGCGTGTTCTGACCCAGGAAGTTGGTGGCGATCAGGACCATCAACCTCAGCCGATTGGCCGTCACCGCGGACGGATGCACCGTGGCCAGCTGCGCCGTCTCAAACGCGGCCGCCGCCGCCAAGGCCTGCGCGGACGCGCCGGAGGCCTGTGCCGCCGCGGCGTTCAGCCACGCCACATACGGCACGGCCGCGGCCGCCATCGCCAGCGACGACGGGCCCGTCCACATTCCGCCGGTCAATCCCGAGATCACCGAGTCGAACGACGACGCCGCGCCCGCCAGATCCGCCGCCAACGCGTCCCACGCCGACGACGCCGCGAGCAACGGTCCCGGACCCGCGCCGGCGTACATCAGCGCCGAGTTGATCTCGGGAGGCAACCAGGGAAAGAACATCACAACCTCTACACACACCCGCCCGCGGCGACTAGACATGTGAAACCCGCCACAGTGATCCTAAGGCAATCCGGCGACAAAAGAGCCAGGCGGATTGGCGGATCAGCTGCCCTTGAGCCGCACCGCCAGGTAATCGGCGACGGCGTCCATGCCGATCCGCTCCTGTGTCATGTCGTCGCGCGCGCGCACGGTGACGGCGTTGTCCTCGAGCGAGTCGAAGTCCACCGTCACGCAGAAGGGCGTGCCGACCTCGTCCTGGCGCCGGTAGCGCCGCCCGATGGCGCCGGCGTCGTCGAACTCGATGTTCCAGCATTTCCGCAGCTCGGCGGCCAGGTCACGCGCCTTGGGGCTCAGGTCGGCGTGCCGCGACAGCGGCAGCACCGCGGCCTTGACCGGCGCCAACCGCGGGTCCAGCCGAAGCACGGTGCGCTTGTCCATCCCGCCCTTGGCGTTCGGAGCCTCGTCCTCGCTGTAGGAGTCGATCAAAAACGCCATGAACGACCGGCTCAGCCCGCCCGCGGGTTCGATGACGTACGGCGTGTACCGCGTGTCGGTGACCTGGTCGTAGAAAGAAAGGTCGGCGCCGGAGTGTTTTGCGTGCGTCGCCAGGTCGAAGTCGGTTCGGTTGGCCACGCCTTCCAGCTCGCCCCACGGATTGCCCTGAAATCCGAACTTGTATTCGATGTCGACGGTGCGGTCGGAATAATGCGACAGCTTGTCCTTGGGGTGCTCCCACAGCCGCAGATTGTCCGGATTCATGCCGAGGTCGACATACCACTGCAGGCGGGTGTCGATCCAATATTGATGCCATTCCGGGGCGGTCGACGGCTCGACGAAGAACTCCATCTCCATCTGCTCGAACTCGCGGGTCCGGAAGATGAAATTGCCGGGGGTGATCTCGTTGCGGAAGCTCTTGCCGATCTGGCCGATGCCGAACGGCGGCTTGCGCCGGGCGGTGGTCACCACGTTGGCGAAGTTGATGAAGATGCCCTGGGCGGTCTCGGGCCGCAGATAGTGCAGCCCCTCCTCGGTCTCGATGGGCCCGAGGTAGGTCTTGAGCATCATGTTGAACTCGCGCGGCTCGGTCCAGCGGCCGGGCTCGCCGGTCTCCGGGTCGCGGATGTCGGCCAGCCCGTTGGGCGGCGGATGCCCGTGCTTGGCCTCGTAGGCCTCGATGAGGTGGTCGGCGCGGTAGCGCTTGTGGGTGATCAGCGACTCGACCAGCGGGTCGTGGAACACCTCGACGTGGCCGGAGGCCACCCAGACCTGCCGCGGCAGGATGATCGACGTGTCGATTCCGACGACGTCGTCGCGGCCGGTGACCACGGACCGCCACCACTGCCGCTTGATGTTCTCCTTGAGCTCCACGCCCAGCGGGCCGTAGTCCCACGCCGATTTCGTGCCGCCGTAGATCTCGCCCGAGGGGTAGACGAAGCCACGCCGTTTGGCCAGGTTGACTACGGTGTCGATGACGGACGCCACGGGGCGGTGCACTCCCTTTCCGGGTCGGGGTCCGCACCGGCGGCGATCGACCGCCGTGCGCAAAACATCAGTCATGGTATCGACCAGCGCCGCGGTCTTTGACATGCGTCATCATGCATGTGACAGTGGAGGAAGCCCACGCCCGTCCGACGGCGGGCGCTGCTATGGCCCGAGACTTCTCGAGGTGATGACTCTCCGATGGTGATGTCCTCCTCAACGCCGACGGCGGCCGACCACCAGCACGACGCGGCCGGGTCGGGTGCGCACTCCGAATTCGCCGAATACCCCGTACCGCCGCCGCGGGAGATCCTGGACGCCGCCGGCGAGCTGCTGCGCGCGCTGGCCGCACCCGTGCGGATCGCCATCGTGTTGCAATTGCGCCAATCCCACCGCTGCGTGCACGAGCTGGTCGACGCACTGGGTGTGCCGCAGCCGCTGGTCAGCCAGCATCTGAAGATCCTCAAGGCGGCGGGCGTGGTCGCCGGGGAGCGATCCGGCCGCGAGGTGCTGTACCGGCTGGCCGACCACCACCTCGCGCACATCGTCGTCGACGCCGTCGCGCACGCGAGCGAGGACGCGGAGTGACAGGCGCGAGTGTCCGGTCGACCCGCCAGCGCGCCGCGATCTCCACGCTGTTGGAAACGCTCGACGACTTCCGCTCGGCGCAGGAATTGCACGACGAGCTGCGCCGCCGCGGGGACAACATCGGGCTGACGACCGTGTACCGGACGCTGCAGTCGATGGCGGCGGCGGGATTGGTCGACACCCTGCGCACCGACACCGGGGAGTCGGTCTACCGCCGGTGCTCGGAGCACCACCATCACCACCTGGTGTGCCGCAGCTGCGGTTCCACCATCGAGGTGGGCGACCACGAGGTCGAGGAGTGGGCCGCCCAGGTGGCCGCCAAGCACGGCTTCTCCGACGTCAGCCACACCATCGAGATCTTCGGCACCTGCTCCGAGTGCGGGTCATAGGCTGACCCGACGCGGCCCCCCACCGCGTCCCCGGAGAAAGTTCCGGAAAATGTGTCCGACACGCGTCCGCCGCGTGCTCCTACCCATGAGTGGCCCACGGGCCGAGATCCTCAAGGGAAGTGAGAACACGATGCGGGACCACCAAGCGCCCCACCTGCGGCCGGTACGCGACGTCGAGGCTCCGTCACTGCAATTCCGGACCATCCACGGCTACCGCCGCGCCTTCCGGATCGCGGGGTCCGGTCCGGCTCTGCTGCTGATCCACGGTGTCGGCGACAAATCCGCGTCATGGGGGCCGGTGCACGCCAAGCTTGCGCAACGGTTCACCGTCATCGCACCGGACCTGCTGGGCCACGGCGAGTCCGACAAACCACGAGCCGACTACTCGCTGGCCGCCTTCGCCAACGGCATGCGCGACCTGCTCACCGTGCTCGGCATCAACCGCGTCACCGTCGTCGGGCACTCGTTCGGTGGCGGCGTCGCGGCGCAATTCACCTATCAGTACCCCCAGATGGTGGAGCGCATCGTGCTGGTGAGCGCCGGCGGCGTCGCGCAGGACGTGAGCCTGGCGCTGCGGATGGCGGCGAGGCCGATGGGCGCCGAGGCGCTGGCCATGGTGCGCCTGCCGGGCGCGCTGCCCGTATTGCGAGTCTTTGGCCGCGCGGTTCAAACCCTCTTGGGTTCCACCAAGTTCGGGCGCGACGCCGTCGACACCGTGAACCTGCTCGAGGGCTTCCGGGACCCCGCCGCGCTGTCGGCGTTCGCGCGCACCCTGCGGTCGGTGGTGGACGGACGCGGCCAGTTCGTCACCATGCTGGATCGCAGCTATCTCGTGCAATCCGTTCCGGTGCAAATCATTTGGGGCGAAGACGACTTGATCATCCCGGTGGACCATGCCCACCAGGCGCACGCGGCGATGCCCGGTTCGCGCCTGGAGATCTTCAAAAACTCCGGGCACGTACCGCATCACGACGACCCGGATCGCTTCGTCGAGGTCGTCGAGCGGTTCATCGACTCCACCCGACCGGCCGATCACGACCCGGACCTGATGCGCTCGCTGTTGCGCACCGGCGCCCGCGACGCCGCCGGTTCCGTGGCCGTCGCGCTGACCGAATCCACCGCCTCCTAGCCCGTCAGCGTGCGACGTATCTGGGCGCCCGTGTCCAGCACCAGCAGGATCAGGGTTCGCAAGGCGTCGTCGGCCAGGCCCGCGCCGGGAAAGTTGTAGCGCAGCATCACATCCGCGGTCTTCGCCGCGCCCCTGCCGGAGTTGCGCCGCACCGCTTTTTCGCTGACCTTCTCGACGATGGTGACGTTGCCGAAGTTGCTCTCGCGCGCCTGCTTGGCCACCAGGTCGCTGACCTTCTTGGTCAGCGGCAGGTCCCACACCAGTATCTGGGTGAGCGACACCAGGTCGAGGCCCTCGGCGATGTTCACCACCCGCAGCGACGCGATGGTGCCGTCGTGGCGCACGGTCAGCGCGCCGTCGGGTTCGTCCTCGACGGGCAGCACGTCGCGGAGGATGACCGCCAGCCGCTCCTGCAGTGATGGCATCAGGCGCTCCCGAACCGTCGGTTGCGCGACGCGTATTCCTCGCAGGCCGCCCACAAGTCGCGCCGGTCGTAGTCGGGCCACAGCTTGTCCTGAAAGATGTACTCGGCGTAGGCGGCCTGCCACAACATGAAATTGCTGGACCGCTGCTCCCCCGACGTCCGCAGGAAAAGATCGACGTCGGGAATGTCGGGGCGCTGCAGGTGGCGGGCGATGGTCCCCTCGTCGATCCGCTCCGGGTTCAGTCTGCCCGCCGCCGCCAAACGCGCGATTTCCCTTGTCGCATCGGCGATTTCGGCGCGCCCGCCGTAGTTCACACAGTAGTTCACCGTGATGACGTCGTTGCCGCGCGTCATGGCCTCCGCGATCTCCAATTCGTTGATGACGCTGCGCCACAGGCGCGGCCGTGAGCCCACCCAGCGGATCCGGACCCCGATCGTGTTGAGGTTCACGCGGCGCATGCGCACCACGTCGCGGTTGAATCCCATCAGGAAGCGGACCTCCTCGGGGGAACGCTTCCAGTTCTCGGTGGAGAACGCATACAGGCTCAGCCACTTGATACCGAGTTCGATTGCACCGCAGACGATGTCGATGACGACGGCCTCGCCGGCCCGGTGGCCGTCGGTGCGGGCCAGCCCGCGCTGGGTGGCCCAGCGGCCGTTGCCGTCCATCACGATGGCGACGTGATTGGGCAATCGGTCGGCCGGGATCCGCGGCGCGGCCGCCTTCGAAACGTGCTGCGGGGGCCGGCACGGACCCCCGTCGGCGGGCGGCGGCAACTCCGGGAAGACGACCGGCCATGTCGATTTGTCGGGGAAGGTCGGGTAGTCGTCGGGGGCGGGGGGCAGCTGCGGGAAGTCGGTGGACTTCGGCTTGCGCTCGGCCTTTCGGCCGGATCCGGTGGCCCGGTACTTAACCACAGGCCTCATCCTGCCCGATCGGCGCCGCGCGCCGTTCGGCGATCTGATAGGTGCGCTCCACCAGCGGCAACGTCTTGAGCTGCCGTTCCAGGTGCCACTGCAGGTGCGCGGCGACCAGCCCGCTGGCATAGCTGCGATGGGATTGCGGCGCCGCCCCGGCGGCCTCCCAGTCGCCGTCGTGCAGCGCCGACATCAGGTCCAGCACCCCCAGCGGCGGCGTGCTGGAACCGGCCGGGCGGCACTGCGCGCAAACGCTGCCCCCGGCGGCGATGTGAAACGCCCGATGCGGACCGGGCGTGGCGCAGCGGGCGCACTCGGTCAGCGCCGGTGCCCACCCGGCGATGGCCATGGCGCGCAGCAGGTAGGCGTCCAATAGCAGGTCACGGGGGCGGTGCCCGTCGGCCACCGCCCGCAGCGCGCTCACCGTGAGCCGGTGCAGGGCCGGGGCAGGCGCGCGCTCCTCGCCGGCGAGGCGCTCGGCGGTTTCCAGCATCGCGCATCCGCAGGTGTAGCGGCCGTAGTCGCTGACGATGTCGGTGGCGAACGCGTCGATCGAAACGACCTGGGTGACGATGTCGAGGTTGCGCCCGGGGTGCAGTTGCGCATCGATGTGCGCGAACGGCTCCAGCCGCGCGCCGAATTTGCTGCGGGTGCGGCGGACGCCCTTGGCCACCGCGCGGACCAGCCCGTGGTCGCGGGTCAACAGGGTCACGATCCGGTCGGCTTCGCCGAGCTTGTGCTGGCGCAGCACAACAGCCCGGTCTCGATATAGCCGCATCACAATAGTTTTGCACCCCGCCGCGACATTGCGGGTATCCGCGCCGTTAGTCTCGTACCCCGTGGTCGGCGCTTCTGGGTCCCTTTCCGGGTCCGCTTCGGGGTCTCGCAGCCAGCGCCTGCCAACGCTGACCGACCTGCTCTATCAGCTTGCCAGCCGCTCGGTGACGTCCGTCACATTGGTGCGCCGCTCGCTGCAGGCCATCGAGCAGAGCCAGCCCACCCTGAACGCGTTCCGCGTGGTGCTCACCGAGTCGGCGCTGGCCGACGCCGCCGAGGCCGACCGGCGGCGGGCCGCCGGCGACACGGCCCCGCTGCTGGGCGTCCCGATCGCGGTCAAGGACGACGTCGACGTTGCTGGAGTGCCCACCGCGTTCGGCACCGAGGGGTACGTCCCGCCGGCCACCCAGGACGCCGAGGTGGTCCGCCGCCTGAGGGCGGCCGGCGCGGTGATCGTCGGCAAGACCAACACCTGCGAGTTGGGCCAATGGCCGTTCACCAGCGGACCCGGTTTCGGGCACACCCGCAACCCGTGGTCGCGCCGGCACACCCCGGGCGGGTCGTCCGGCGGCAGCGCCGCCGCGGTGGCGGCGGGTCTGGTCACCGCGGCCATCGGCTCCGACGGGGCGGGCAGCGTCCGGATCCCGGCCGCGTGGACGCACCTGGTGGGCATCAAGCCGCAGCGCGGTCGGATCTCCACCTGGCCGCTGCCGGAGGCTTTCAACGGCATCACGGTCAACGGCGTGCTGGCGCGCACGGTGGCCGACGCCGCGCTGGTGCTCGACGCCGCGTCCGGCAATGTCGAGGGCGACCGGCACAAGCCGCCCCCGATCAAGGCATCCGACTATGTCGGGATCGCGCCCGGCCCGCTGAACATCGCGCTGTCAACCCGCTTCCCGTACACGGGTTTTCGGCCCAAGCTGCATCCCGAGATCCTGGCTGCGACGCGTGCTGTGGGCAAGCAGCTGGAACTGCTCGGCCACACCCTGGTGACCGGAAACCCGGACTACGGGGTGCGGTTGTCGTGGGACTTCCTCGCCAGATCTACTGCGGGCCTTCGGGAATGGGAAGAGCGGTTGGGCGACGGCGTCATCTGGGATCCCCGCACGCTGTCCAATCTGCGCGTGGGCCATGTGATGGGTGAGGCGATCCTGCGCAGCGCGCTCCGGCATGAGGCCGCCGACCAGCGTCGGGTGGGTTCGATCTTCGACATCGTCGACGTGGTGCTGGCGCCGACGACCGCGCAGCCACCCCCGCTGGCGCGCGCCTTCGACCGGTTGAGCGGCTTCGGCACCGACCGCGCGATGATCGCCGCGTGCCCGCTGACATGGCCGTGGAATGTGTTGGGCTGGCCGTCGATCAACGTGCCGGCGGGGTTCACCTCCGACGGCCTGCCCATCGGCGTGCAGCTGATGGGGCCGGCCAACAGCGAGGGCATGCTGATCTCGCTGGCCGCCGAGCTGGAGGCGGTCTGCGGCTGGGCGAGCAAGCAGCCGGTGCCGTGGTGGCAGCACGGCATCGAGTCCGTACACGATTGACGGACGCTAAAATCCCAGCCGGCCAAGCTGTTTCGGGTCGCTCTGCCAGTTCTTGGCGACCTTGACCCGCAAGTCCAGGTAGATCTTGGTCCCGAGCAGCTTTTCGATCTGAGCGCGCGCCGCGGTGCCCACTTCCCGCAGCCGGGCGCCGCCCTTGCCGATGACGATGCCCTTCTGGCTGTCCCGCTCGACGTAGAGGATCGCGTGCACGTCGATCAGATCGTCCCGGTCCTCGCGCGGGTTGACCTCGTCGATCACCACCGCCAGCGAGTGCGGCAGCTCGTCGCGCACTCCCTCGAGGGCGGCCTCGCGGATGAGCTCGGCCATCAGCATCTCTTCGGGTTCGTCGGTCAGCTCGCCGTCGGGGTAGTAGGCCGGGCCGGGCGGCAGCGCCGCGGCCAGCACGTCGATCAGCACGTCGACCTGGGCGCCGGTCACCGCCGACACCGGCACGATCTCGGCCGGGTTGTCCAGGTCCTTCACCAGCTCGCTGACCGCCACCAGTTGGGCGGCGACCCGGTCCCTGGGCACCTTGTCGATCTTGGTGACGATGACGACCAGCGTGGTCTTGGGCGCGACCGAACGGATCTGGTCGACGATCCAGCGGTCGCCCGGGCCGATCCCCTCGTCGGCCGGGATGCACAGCCCGATGACGTCGACCTCGGAGTAGGTGTCGCGGACCAGGTCGTTGAGTCGCTTGCCCAGCAGCGTGCGCGGCCGATGCAGGCCGGGGGTGTCGACCAGGATGATCTGGAAGTTCTCCCGGTGCACGATTCCGCGGATGGTGTGGCGGGTGGTCTGTGGCCGCTTCGAGGTGATCGCCACCTTGGTGCCGACCAGCGCGTTCGTCAGCGTCGACTTGCCGGTGTTCGGCCTGCCCACCAAACAGACGAAGCCGGAACGGAATTCAGCCATGCCTGCCCGCCGCGGGGGCTGCCGCCGAGACGTTCGGCGTCACGTCGGGACCCCGTCGCGGTCGGTGAGGATGACCACCGCCGTCGGGGACAGCTCGCGCACCGAGGCAATGCCCGGGTCGTCGGCGGATGCGGCCACCAGCACGGCGGCCTCCAGGCCGGTCGCCCCGCTGGACACCGCGGCGGCCACCGCCGCCTGCAGCCCGGTCAGCCGCAACGTCGAAAGGTTCACCGGCGCGGCCGCATACGTGCGGCCATCGACATCGCGCACGGCGGCGCCGCTGTCGGCGTCGGCGCGGGCCATCGCGGCCCGCGCCAGCACCACCAGCTTGGCGTCCTCGGCGTCCAGTTGCTCAGCCATCATGATCGCCTCCCTGCTCGACGGGCTCGGCCGGGCTCAGCAGCACGGTGTTGATCCGCACCCGCCCGCGATGGTCGGGACCGCCCTCGGCGCGCAGCCGCAGGCCGTGCGTGACCACCTCGGCGCCCGGCAGCGGGACCCGGCCCAATTCCAGGGCCAGCAGGCCGCCCACGGTGTCGACGTCGAGGTCGTCGTCGAATTCCACTCCGTACAGTTCGCCGACGTCCTCGATCGGCAGCCGCGAGGAGACTCGAAAACGCTTGTCGCCCAGGTCTTCTATGGGCGCCGTCTCTTCCTGGTCGTACTCGTCGGCGATCTCGCCGACGATTTCCTCCAGCACGTCCTCGATGCTGACCAGGCCGGCTATCGCGCCGTACTCGTCGACCAGAAGCGCCATGTGGTTGCGGTCGCGCTGCATTTCCCGCAGCAGCGCATCCAGTGGCTTGGAGTCCGGCACGAACACCGCGGGGCGCATCACCTGCGACACTTTGGTGTCCCGTCCGCCGTCGGGAGACAAAACCGTCTGCTGGACAAGGTCTTTCAGGTACACCACCCCGACGATGTCGTCGACGTTCTCGCCGATCACCGGGATGCGGGAATGCCCGCTGCGCACCGCCAGGTTGATGGCTTGGCTGGCGAACTTGTCGCTTTCGATCCAGATCATCTCGGTGCGCGGCACCATCACCTCGCGCGCGGGGGTGTCGCCGAGTTCGAAGACCGACTGGATCATCCGCCGCTCGTCGGCCGCGACCACGCCGCGCTGCTGGGCGAGGTCGACGACCTCGCGCAGCTCGATCTCGGACGCGAACGGCCCGTTGCGCAGGCCGCGGCCCGGGGTGAGCGCATTACCCACGACCACCAGCAACCGGCTGAGCGGCATCAGCAGCCACGAAAGCGCCTGCAGCGGAAGGGCCGTCGCCAACGAAATGGAGTACGCGTGCTGGCGGCCGAGGGTGCGCGGGCCCACGCCGATGACGACGAAGCTGGTCAGCACCATGGTGGTTGCGGCGCCGAACAGCGCCCACTTGATGCCGAAGTTGTCGTAGAGGAACACCACCAGCAGCACGGTCGCCGTGATCTCGCAGATGATCCGCAGCAGGACGACCAGGTTGATGTAGCGCGGCCGCTCGGACATCACCTTGAAAAGCGCGCCCGCGCCGGGCCGCTCGTCGCGCACCAGCTCCTGCACGCGGGCCAGGGATACCGTGCTGATCGCGGCGTCGATCGCCGCGAAGAGTCCGCCCAGCGCGATCAGCGCGATCGCGCCGAGCAGCTGGGACACACCGGTCAATTGTCGAAATACCTTGACTTGTCCAGCAACCGACGGTCCCGTTCCTCCTGACGGTCCTGCTGGTAGGCCTCGACCTGTTCGGCGACCCACTCCTCGAGCAGCCGCTCCTGCAGGGCGAACATCTCTTTTTCTTCGTGGGGTTCGCCGTGGTCGTAGCCGAGCAGGTGCAGCACGCCGTGGATGGTCAGCAGCGCCAACTCATGTCCGAGGCTGTGGCCGGCCGCGGCCGCCTGCTCGGCAGCGAATTCCGGGCACAGCACGATGTCGCCCAGCATCGACGGCCCCGGCTCGGGGGCGTCGGGGCGGCCACCGGGCTCGAGCTCGTCCATCGGGAAGCTCATCACGTCGGTCGGTCCGGGCAGGTCCATCCAGCGCATGTGCAGGTCGGCCATCGCCGCGGTGTCCAGCAGCACCATCGACAGCTCCGCGCTCGGGTTGACGTCCATCTTGGCGATGACAAACCGGGCGACGCTGACCAACTCGGCCTCGGAGACGTCGATGCCCGACTCGTTGGATACCTCGATGCTCATGGGACCATCACCGGCGATTGCGGCCACCGGAAGCCCGCCGGGCCGCCCGATTCATACCCAGGCCAGGTTCCTCGGATTTCGCGTAGGCGTCGACGATTTCGGAGACCAGCCGGTGACGCACCACGTCGACACTGGTGAGCTCGGCGAAGTAGATGTCATCGATGCCCGCGAGGATGTCGACGGCGGCGCGCAGCCCGGACCGAGCGCCGCCCGGCAAGTCGATCTGCGTAACGTCGCCGGTGACAACGACTTTGGACCCGAATCCCAGCCGGGTGAGGAACATCTTCATCTGCTCGGCGGTGGTGTTCTGCGCCTCGTCGAGAATGATGAACGCATCATTCAAGGTCCGCCCACGCATAAATGCCAGTGGCACAACCTCAATCACGCCGGAGGCTATCAGTTTGGGGATCAGCTCGGCGTCCATCATGTCGTAGAGCGCGTCATACAGCGGGCGCAGATACGGATCGATCTTTTCGCTCAGCGTGCCCGGCAGAAAGCCGAGGCGCTCGCCGGCTTCCACCGCCGGGCGGGTCAGGATGATCCGGCTCACCTGCTTGGTCTGCAGCGCGTTGACCGCCTTGGCCATGGCCAGATAGGTCTTCCCGGTGCCCGCCGGCCCGATCCCGAAGACGATGGTGTTGGCATCGATGGCGTCGACGTAACGCTTCTGGTTGAGCGTCTTGGGACGGATCGTCTTACCGCGGCGCGACAGGATGTCCAGCGTGAGCACTTCGGCCGGTGATTCATTGCCGGTGCCGACCAGCATGGCGACGCTGTGCCGCACCACCTCTGGCGTCATCGGCTGGCCGCTTCCCACGATCGCGACCAGCTCGGAGATCACCCGCTCGGCCAGCGCGACGTCGGCCGGCTCACCCGAGAGCGTGACGGTGTTGCCGCGCACATGCAGGTCGGCGTTGAGCATGCGTTCCAGAGCACGCAGGTTCTCGTCGGCCGAACCAAGCAAGCCCACGACGAGATCGGGCGGTACATCGATGCTGCTGCGAACCTGAGCGTCGGGCTGCAAGGCCCCAGTTGCGTCAGCGGCGCTGGTGTCGCGTGGCGTCACGTGGTTTCCGATGCCTGCTTCCTCGGCTTCTCAGGGGTTTGCTCAGCTGACTCAGTCTACGCCGGGGGCCCCTCGATGGTCAGCCTTCTAGTCACCGTCGCTTGTGCTAAGGGCCCGGATCAACCGATCGATGACCGCGCCGGCATCCCGGCGTGCCGTGTCATGATCCTCCGCCCTCGCCACGTAGAGAGTCGCCTCACGCATGGCGCCAAGCATCGTCAGCGCGGTCGCCTCGATTGGTTGCGGCGGGATGCGGCCGGCCACGATGGCGCTGGAGAGCAGCGCCTGCACCAACCCGATGTTGTAGCGGTTGCCGATCTCGGTCCACCGCGTCCAGCCGAGCACCGCCGGCGCGTCCACCAGCGCGATGCGCTGGATTTCGGGATCGGAGCAGGCGTCCAGCCAGAAAGCGGCGCCCAATCGCATGACCTCTATGGCGTCGGTTTCGCCAGCCGCTGCGATGGCCTCGCCCATGCGCGCGGCGACCTCCGCCTCGACTTGCTCGAACACCGTCGCGAACAGCTCGGTCTTGTCCGCGAAGTGATGGTAGAGCGCGCCGCGGGTCACGCCCGCCGATCGCACGATCGCCTCCAGAGCCACCTCCGAGAAACCGTGGGCCGCGAACAACGGCCGCGCCGCGGCCACCAGCGCCTCCCGTGTCTCCGCGGAGCGCTCCGCCTGGGTGCGGCGATCGTCGTTCAAAGCAGTTGCCTTTCATACATACTGTATGTAGGTTCATACATACTGTATGAATCCCGCCCTCAAGATAGCAGCGGGAAGACCCAACCACGGAAAGGGACACGGTGACATGAGCTCAGCGATACAGGCCGTCGAGGCGGACCGCGCGGCGTTGCTGGCGATTTTTCCGCTCCTCGGAGAATCCGACTGGGCCCGGGCAAGCGGGTGCCCTGGCTGGTCGGTGCGGGACGTCGTGTCCCATATGGCGTGCAGTTTCTGGCTGGCCGTCGACCCGTCGCAGTTACCCGATCCCGACGGCCTGCCTGCGGAGCGGGCAGCGGACCTGTACGTCGAGTCGCGCCGGTCCATGACCTCCCGGGAAATCGTCGACGATTACGAGTCGGTCAGCTTGAAGGGCCTCGAGGTCCTTGCCGCGGCGGAGGGCCAAGACTTCGAGGTGCCGCTCGGCGATGTCGGAACCTATCCCGCATCGGTGATACCGACGGCGTTCGCCTTCGAACATTACGTGCACATCAGGCACGACCTATTGCGGCCGCATGGCCCGCTGCAGGCGGAGCCCCCGGCGTCCGACGGATTGCGGCTGGAGCCAACCGTCGACTGGATCGAGGCGGCGCTGCCCCAGCAGAACGCTGCCCTGCTCGCGCGCATCGGTGGCGCGGTCGAGGTTCGCCTGACCGGAGGCTGCACGCGCACACTGCGCTTCGGAGATGGGGACGTGACCGCCCAAATCACTTCCGACGCCGACGCATTCGTCCGGTGGGTCAGTCAACGCGGAACGTGGGAAGCCCTCGGTGTGCAAGCGGAGGGGGACCGAGCGAACCTCGAGATCGTGCGCCAGCTCAGCGTTTTCTGAAGCGGCGCCGCCGAGGCGTCATCGGCCGCCGTCCAAACCGGCAGCGTCCCACCGCGGGGTGAGCACGCCCAGCGCGCCCAGCCCCACCGCGGCCGCGCTCGACGTCCGCAGCACCTGCGGGCCCAGTCGGACCGCCACCGCGCCCGCGTCGGTCAGCTCCGCGAGCTCGTCGGGCGCGATGCCGCCCTCCGGTCCGACCACCAGCAGGATCGAATTCGCTTGCGCCACAGCGACATCCGCGAGCCGATCGGTCGCGGACTCGTGCAACGCCAACGCCGTCGCGCCGGCCGCCACCTCGTCGCGGATCCGACGGGCCAGCGCCGCGGTGGACAGCACGCCGTCGACGGACGGGATGTGCGCCCGACGGGATTGCCGGGCCGCCGACCGGGCGACGGCACGCCACCGGCGCAGGCCCTTGTCGACCCGAACCCCCTGCCAGCTCGCCACACAGCGCGCCGCCTGCCAGGCCACGAACGCGTCGGCGCCGGCCTCGGTGGCCAATTCGATCGCCAGCTCCGAGCGCTCGGACTTGGGCAGCGCCTGCACCACCGTCACCGGCGGCCGCCCCGGCGCCACGCTCCAGCGGTCCAGCACCCGGGCGCGCAGGCCGTCGCGCCTCGCGTCTTCGACCACGCAGCGGGCCAGGCCACCGGCCCCGTCGCCGAGGACCAGCTGCTCGCCTGGACGGGTCCGGCGCACGGTGGCGGCGTGAAATCCCTCGTCACCGTCGACGACGGCCAGCGCGCCGGCGTCAGGCAGTGCGTCGATGTAGAACAGCGTCGCCACCATGTGCGCGGTCCGTGGAGCTGCGGCTAGCGCCCGGTGAACGTCTCGCGCAGCCGGCTGAACAACCCGCCGCCGCCGTGCGTCGAACGGACCTCGGCCACGTCGCGGCCGCGGCGGTTCTTGAACTCGCGCAGCAGCTCGGTGTCCTGGTGGTCCAGCCGGGTCGGAACGACCACCTCGACATGGACCTGCAGATCGCCGCGGGTGCCCGAGCGCAGGTGCGGCATCCCGTGGCCGCGCAGCGTGATGACCGAACCCGGTTGCGTGCCAGGCGGAATGGTGATCTCGCTCATGCCGTCGAGGATGGCGTCGAAGGTGACGGTGGTGCCCAGCGCCGCGTCGACCATCGGCACCGAAATCGTGCAGTGCAGGTCGTCGCCGTCGCGGACGAAGATGTCGTGGGCCTGCTCGTGGACCTCGACGTACAGGTCCCCGGCCGGCCCTCCCCCGGGCCCGACCTCACCCTGAGAGGCGAGCCGGACCCGCATGCCCTCGCCGACGCCCGCGGGGATCTTGACGCTGATGTCCCGGCGGGCGCGCACCCGGCCGTCGCCCATGCACTGGTGGCACGGGTCGGGAATGACCACCCCGACGCCGCGACAGGTGGGACACGGCCGCGCCGTCACCATCTGGCCCAGCAGCGAACGCTGCACCGTCTGCACCTCGCCGCGGCCCCCGCAGGTGTCGCAGGGAATCGGCGCGGAATCGCCGTGGGTGCCCTTGCCCTGGCAGCGGTCGCACAACACCGCGGTGTCGACGGTGACCTGCTTGGTCACGCCGGTCGCACACTCTTCGAGGTCCAACCGCATCCGCAGCAGCGAGTCCGACCCGGGCCGAACCCGGCCCATCGGACCCCGTGACGTCGCACCACCGGTGAACCCGCCGCCGAAGAAGGCCTCGAAGACGTCGCCCAGGCCGCCGAAGCCGCCGAACCCTCCGGCCGACGCGGCCGCGTTCTCCAGCGGATCCCCGCCCAGGTCGACGATCCGGCGCTTCTCCGGATCGCTCAGCACCTCGTAGGCGACGCTGATCTCCTTGAATTTCGCCTGCGCGGCCTCATCGGGGTTGACGTCGGGATGCAGTTCGCGCGCCAGCTTGCGGTACGCGCGCTTGATGTCCGCATCGCTGGCGTTTCTGCTCACGCCGAGCAGCCCGTAGTAGTCGCGTGCCACGCCTGACCTTTCTTAGGCTTTTTGCGGCCGCGCTACGGCGGCCGTCCACAAATTGTCGGGGTGCGCGTTCATCGAGCACCCAGGACTTCACCTATATAGAGAGCAACCGCGGCCACGCTGGCGATAGTTCCCGGATAGTCCATCCGGGTGGGCCCCAGCACACCCATGCCGCCGTACACGGTGTCGGTGGTGCCGTAGGCGGTGGACACCATCGAGGTGCCCGCCATCTCCTCGACCGCCGTCTCGTGACCGATGCGCACCGTGACCTTGCCGGCTTCCTGCTGCGCCGCCAGCAGCCGCAGCACCACCACCTGCTCCTCCAGAGCCTCCAGGATCGGGCGCAGCGACCCGCCGAAGTCCGCGGCGTTGCGGGTCAGGTTGGCGGTGCCGCCCATCACCAAGCGTTCCTCGGTGTGCTCCACCAGCGACTCCAGCAGCACCGTCGCCGAACGGCCGACCGCGTCACCCAAACCGCCGGCGCCGTCGAACCGGCTGGCGAGGTCGGCGACCGCGGTCGAGGCCGCCGCCATCCGTTTGCCTTCCAGCGCCTGGGCGAGCAGCTCGCGCAGCTGGGAAAGCTGGTGGTCGTCGATGACGTCGCCGAGTTCGACGATGCGCTGGTCGACGCGGCCGGTGTCGGTGATGACCACCATCAGCAGCCGCGCCGGTGTCAGCGCGATCACCTCGAGGTGGCGAACGGTCGAGGTGGACAGCGTCGGGTATTGGACCACGGCGACCTGCCGGGTCAGCTGAGCCAGCAGGCGCACCGCGCGGCGCAGCACGTCGTCGAGGTCCACGCCCGACTCCAGGAAGTTTTGGATCGCGCGCCGCTCGGCCGACGACAGCGGCTTGACGTCCTCGAGCCGGTCGACGAATTCGCGGTATCCCTTCTCCGTGGGCACCCGCCCGGAGCTGGTGTGCGGCTGGGTGATGTAGCCCTCGGCCTCCAGCACCGCCATGTCGTTGCGGACCGTCGCGCTGGATACGCCCAAGTTATGGCGTTCCACCAGCGACTTCGAGCCGATCGGTTCCTTGGTGGCGACGAAGTCGGCGACGATGGCGCGCAACACCTCGAAGCGACGCTCGTCCGCGCTTGCCATCGACTCCCACCTCCTTGACCGCGTTCATTTTACGGTCTCGGGAGGTGTCACCTGCCATTCGCGGGCGTCGGCGGCCGCGGGCGACGGTTTTGCGGCTAGCCTGTCCAACATGCATCCGTCGGGCCTGGGCGACGCGTAGGGGAAGTTCCACCGATGATTTTCAAGGGCGTGCGGGACGGCAAGCCGTACCCCGAGCACGGGCTTTCCTACCGGCAGTGGTCGCAGATACCGCCCCAACAGATCCGCCTCGACGAACTGGTCACCACGACGACGGTGCTGGCATTGGACCGCCTGCTGTCCGAGGACTCCACCTTCTACGGCGACCTCTTCCCGCACGCGGTGCGGTGGAGGGGCGTCACCTATCTCGAGGATGGCCTGCATCGTGCGGTGCGCGCCGCGCTGCGGAACCGCACCGTGCTGCATGCCCGGGTGTTCGACATGGACGTGCCGCTGAGCCAGCAGACCTGACCGGTCACATTCGGCGGTCGCCGGGTGTCGACGTAGTGAGGACCATTGAAGGTCCGCACCGCGAATCGTCAGGAGGACCGCCATGGCTCGTCTCGAAGGGGTGTCCGACCGCGACGCCGGCCTGGGCGCCAAGATCGCCTTCTTCTTCACCAAGCGCAAGCTGGCGCAGATGACCGGCCTGGAAACGGCCGGGATGCTGGAGCCGCTGCGAATGTACGCGCACATCCCCCGCCTGCTCAACGCCTACGGCAAGCTCGAACAGGCGGAGTCCAAGCTCGACGTCCTCAGCCCGCGCGAGCGCGCGCTGGCCGAGCTGAAGTCGGCAACGACGGTGCGCTGCGAGTACTGCATCGACCTCGACTCACAGATCGCCCGCCAGTGGGGCATCACCGACGAGGAACTGTTGGCGATGGCCGACTACCAAAACGCCTCGTGCTTCTCCGACGTCGACAAGCTGATTCTGGAGTACGCGACCGCGATCAGCCGCACCCCTGTCGAGGTGAGCGACGAGCTTTTCGACGCGCTGCGCGCCCATTTCGACACGCCCCAACTCGTCGCGCTCACCCACGTCGTCACGCTGGGCAACCTGCGCGCGCGGTTCAACATCGCGCTGGGCATCGGGTCGTCGGGATTTTCCGGCAATCAGGTGTGCGCGCTGCCCGACAAGGGCCGCGCGTGACTCTGGACGCGTCGCTGGCGGAGCGTTTCGAGGCGGCCCGCCCGCAGCTGGGCGCCGTCGCCTACCGCATGCTCGGCTCGATCGACGACGCGCAGGACGCGGTGCAGGAGGCGTGGCTTCGGCTCAGCGGCAGCGCCGACACCGACGGCATCGCCAACCTCGACGCCTGGCTGACCACCGTGGTGGCCCGCATCTGCCTGAACATGTTGCGCGACCGGCACGGCCGCCACCGAGAGGAACCGGTCGCCCACCTGCCGGACCCGATCGTGGATCCCGTCGGCGAGTCCGACCCCGAACACCGGGCGATGCTGGCCGACGCGGTGGGCCTGGCACTGTTCGTGGTGCTGGACACGCTGCCGCCGGCGGAGCGGCTGGCGTTCGTGCTGCACGACGTCTTCACCGTCCCGTTCGACCAGATCGCGCCCATCGTCGACCGGACGCCGGAGGCGACACGGAAGCTGGCCAGCCGGGCGCGCCGGCGCATCGAGCGGGCCGACCCGGTTCCCGACGCCGACATGGCCGCGCAGCGCGAGGCGGTCGACGCGTTCTTCGCGGCGGGTCGCAGCGGCGACTTCGACCGGTTGGTGTCGGTGCTGCATCCCGACGTGGTGCTGCGCGGCGACTTCGGCGCCGGGACGGCCGGGTTCCGGGCCGACGGCGCCGCCGCGGTGGCCAAGCTGGCCCGCAGCTACGCGGGACCCGAGCGCGAGGCCCGCGCCGCCACCGTCAACGGCGCCGCCGGCGCGGTCGTCTTCGTCCGCGGACGCGCCACGGCGATCATGGGATTCGTGGTGCGCGACGGGCGCGTCGCGGCCATCGACGTGCTAGCCGACCCCGCGCGCATCGCCAAGCTCGACCTGAGCGCGGTCGACACCGATCACTGACCGGCGGCCTGCAGCAACTCCATCGCCGAGGCGCGCGACAGCACCCAGCCGCCCTGGTTGACGAACGTGACGGTCTGGGTGACCGGCGAGGTCAGCTTGGGACCCGAGACCGACACGTCGGCCGTGGCCGAGCCGGGCGCGGCCGGCTGAATGTTCGTCACGTCGAACGCCAGCGGCAGGTCACCGTTCTTGGCCGCCTTCTGCAGCTTCTTGTCGGCGACATGTGCCTCGATCCCACTGATGCCGCCCTGGACCAGGCTGCTCTTGCTGGAGAACGAGACGCTGGGGTCGGCCAGGCTGTTCAGGACGCTGGTCAACTGATCGGCGGTCGGGACGTTCGGGTCCACGGCCGGGGCGGGCGGCGGATCCTGGGGCAGCGGCGCACCGACCGCGGCCAGTTGCACCGGGGCCGGCTGGCTTGGCTCCGCGATCGAAGCCATGCCGGCGGCCCCGATGACGGCCAGCGCTCCCGCGCCGGCGGCAAGGGTTCTAACGATTTTCATGGTCTCTCTTTCATGGGAACAGTTACTCGGTGGTGACCGGTCAGGTCGTCGCCGACGCCGCCTGTATCAGAGCGATCGCCGCGTCGTGCTGCAGGATCCAGTTGCCGCCCTGGTTGACGAACACGAGGTGCTTCGTGACCGGGCCGGCGAATTTCGGGCCCGAGATGGCGACGTCGGCCTGGGCCATGTTCGGGCCGGCCGGCGCGATGTTCGTCACGTTGAACTGCTCGGGAAAGTTCCCGTTGCGCCAGGCCTTTCGCAGGTCGTGGTCGGCCACCATGCCCTCGTTTTGACTGATGCCGTTTTCGACGAAGTTGGTCTTGTCCCGGTAGTTCACGCCGGGATCGGTGACCTGGTTGCACAGGGTGGACAACTGCTCCGGCGTCGGCAGACCCGGCGCCGCGGGCGGGGGCGGTGGCGGGTCTTGCGGCAGCGGCGCGCCGATCGCGGCCAGCTGCACCCCGGCCGGGCCGGCCGAAACGAACGCGGCCGACGGTAGGACGACGGCGACACCGATGGCGCCCAGCGCCGCAACGCCGGTCGCGACGGATTTCACGGTGGTCTTCAAAGTTACTGCCATGGTCAGGTTCTCCCCCTTCGATGCGCATGCAATGTATCGGACGGTCCGGTGCCGCCCGACTCCATGCGGTTAGGTGCAGTAATTCTGCCCGCTGCGACCGGTGTTTGTGTCACGGCCCGGTCACGTTACGACCAAGCTTCGCGTCCGTTCGGGGATTGGACGGATTCGTGGTGGATCCCAGCACCCGGTCGGACAGCAGTCCCAGGCAGCTCAGGTTGGGAAACCCGGGGCCCTGGGTGAGCCCGGCCAGGTTCGGCAGGAACAGCTTCGGGGCGACGTCGGTGACGGACAGGTCGTAGCCGATCGCCTCCTGCAGGGCGTCGGCGGTCAGCGGCCCGCCCAGGCCCAGCTCGAGCAGGTCGAGCGCGTCCTGGCCGAACAGCGAGGTGAACCACAGCGGGTCGGCGCCGGAGCCGTCGATGACGAGATCGAAACCGTGGACCGTCTCCAGGTTCTCGGCGCCCCGGTTGGTGGACAGCGTCAGCCGGATCTGGCCGTCCCAACCGACCGCGTGGGCGACGCGGCCGCGCAGATGGTGGATGCGGTCGTCGGCCAACAGCGCCTCCTGCACGTTCGCCGAGAACACCCCGCGGTCGGTGCGGGCCAACGCGTCGCGGCGCTCGTCGAGCGTGAGGGCGGTCCAGTCGGTGGGGTCGGAGAACAGCGAGTTCTCGAAGAAGCCCTCGCCGCGGGTGAACAGCGTCACCTGCGGGGAGATGACGGTGATGGTCGAAACCCGGTGCCGGAACAGCTCGTTGAGCATCGACGCGGCCGTCTCGCCGCCACCGATCACCGCCACCCGCTCGGCGCTGATGCGGTCGTGGCCCGCGGCACGATCCCAGAACTGGGCGATCGAGAGCATTCGCGGATTGCCCGGCAGCAGCGACTTTTCGGCCTGGCCGGGCCCGGTGATCATCAGCGCGTCGGCGTGCACCGTGGTCTCGTGGGTGTGCAGCGCCCAGCGGTCACCGGCGACGGCCAGCCCGTCGACCTCGCCGTGCACCACGTTCAGGCCCACGTGCTGGGCGACCCAGCCGAGGTACTGGCTCCACCGGCGATGGGTTGGCGCCGGCCTGCCGCGGTCGATCCATTCGGCGAACGACGCCGTGGCGATCAGGTAGGACTGCCAGCTGTAGCGCGTCATCCGCTCGTCGAGTTCGGCGTTGCGGCGCGGCACCAGCGCCGACCGGTACGGGAACCCGACGTCCTTTTCCGGGCTGGTGCCCAGCCGGTGCGCGCCGTCGGTCCAGCCGCCGCTGGCCTGCCAATTGGCCCCGACCCCGGTGCGTTCGACCGCGACCACGTCGGGAACCTCGACGCCCATTTCGCGCAGCACGAACGCCTTGGCGGCCACCGCCACCGCCTTGGCTCCGGCGCCAAGGACCGCAAGCGTGCTCATGTCGCCATCTCCCGCAGCGTGGCGGACCAAAGTTCTTGCAGCGCAGCGATACTCGCGGCATCGAGGATGTCGGGCAGCGTGCGCCACTGGGTGATTAGGACGCGGCCATCGCCCGTTCCGACGATTCCCGCCACCACGGTCAGTTCGTGGCGCACCGCCTGCTGGGGCTCCGGCGCCCGATCCAGCCCGGACATCAGTTCGCGGTCGAGCTCCAGGTCGGCCACGCCGCCGTGGACGGTGCCGAGGTAGTTCAGCAGCAGCTGGGGTTCGGGGTGTTCGCGCAGCCGGGTGTCGGGCCGCAGATACCGCAGCAGGCCGTAGTCGACCGGGCTGCCGGGAATGCGGGCCAGGTCGGTGGGGCCGTCGCGGTGGATGCGCAACGGGTGGATCGCGCTGAGCAGTCCGACGGTGTCGCTGGTGTCGACGGTTTCGTCGAAGTCCGCGCGGCCGTGCGTCTCCAGCGCCAGCAGCGGCGCCGGGGTGTCCTGGCCGCGGCGCCGCCGCCACGCGGTGACCGTGCGCGCGGTCGCGGTGACGAGTGTGTGGTGGATCGGCTGCGGCATCGCGAGCAGCCGGGCGGTCAGGTCGGCGTCGCAGGTCGAGACGCTGATCGCCACGTCGCGGACCCGGTCGGTTTGTGGGTGCAGCCTGCGGGCGCCCAGCGGCGGGTCGGCGCCCTGGAGCTCGGCGGCCCAGAAGACTTCGGTGTCCAGGGCCGCGGCCCGCTCGGCCAGCAGCCGCGACCACCGTCGGTAGCCGGTGTGCTCGCGCGCCGGGGCGGGCGTGCGCCCGGCGGCCAGCGCGTGCAGGCCGGCGTCGAGCTCGCCGAGCACGATGCGCCACGAGGCCGGGTCCATCGCCAGCACGTGGGCCGTCAGCACCAACACGCCGGGCCCGTCGGGCTCGCGCAGCCACACCGCCGACATCAGCCGGCCGGCCTGCGGGTCGAGGCTCTCGAGCGCGTCGCGGGCCCGATCCGCGACGGCGTCGACCAGGTCGCCGTGGACGCGGACTTCGCTAAGGATGTCCGGTTTCGGTTGCGCGACAAGCGTCATCGCGTCGCGGTCCAGACGGCAGCGCAGCACCTCGTGGCCGTCGATGACCGCGCCCAGCAGCGCGTCCAGGCCCTCGCGGGTGATCGTGTCGGGCAGCCTGATGACCTCGGTCTGCGCGAGCCGCCGCGGTTCGCCGTATTCGTAGAGCCAATGGGCGTTGGGTAACAACGGGATTGGTTCGCCGGCGTCCACCGCGCCGTTGACGGACGCGTGCCGGGCGGCGTCGGAGTCGACCGCCGCGGCGAGCTCGCGGATGGTGTCGCACTCCATCATCAACCTCGCCCGCAGCGCGATGCCGCGGCGGCGGGCGGCCTGCACGACCGACAGGGCCGCGATGCTGTCCAGCCCCACGTGCAGGAAGTCGGCCGTGACGTCGACGTCCGCGGTTCCCATCACGTCGGTGAACGCCTCGGCCAGCGCCATCTCGGTCGGGGTCTCCGGCGGGGCGCCCGGCCCCTGCACGACATCGTATGCCGCCAAGGCGTTTTCGTCGATCTTGCCGTGCGGCGTCAGCGGCAACTCGTCGAGGACGACGATGTGGTGGGGCATCAGGTAGCGGGGCAGCCGATCGAGCAGCGTGGAACGCAGCTCGGCCACCGCCGGCGGATTGGGTCCGCCCGCCACGTACGCGGTGAGCCGCGGCCCGCCCGCGTGGCCGTGGGCCATCACGTGCGCGCCGCGCACCCCGTCGTGACTGTTGAGCGCCGCGGCGATCTCGCCCGGCTCGACGCGGTAACCGCGGATCTTCAGCTGGTCGTCGCCGCGGCCGAGGAACTCCAGACCGCCATCGGGCATGCGGCGGACCACATCTCCGGTGCGGTACATCCGGCCGCCGCGGCCGTTGGGGTCGGCGACGAACCGCGCGGCGGTCTCGGCCGCGCGTCCGAGGTAACCGCGGGCAAGCTGGTCGCCCGCCAGGTACAGCTCGCCGGCGACGCCGTCGGGCAGCGGCCGCAGCCAGGGATCCATGACGTAGGCGCGGGTGCTCCGGGTCGGGCGCCCGATGGCCGGGCGCGCGTGCTCGTCGACGGCGGCGACGACGGCCTCGACCGTCGTTTCGGTCGGCCCGTAGCAGTTGAAGGCGGTCATTCCCGCTCGGGCGCACTCGGTTTGGATCGCTTGCCATGCGGTGCGGCCCAGGGCCTCGCCGCCGAGCGCGAGGACCGCCAGCGGCACCCGGCGCAGCAGGCCCGCGTCGTACAGCTGGGCGAACATCGACGGGCTGGTGTCGATCATGTCCAACCCGAGCCGGTCGATCGTCTCGACAAGCGCCTCGGCGTCACGGCGCTGGTCCTCGTCGACGACGTGCACACAGTGGCCGTCGAGCAGCGCCGCCAGCGGCTGCCAGGCCGCGTCGAAGGTGAACGACCACGCGTGCGCGACGCGCAGCGGCCGCCCCAGCCGGGCGGCCGCGGGCCGCAGCACGCGTTCGATGTGGTCGTCGGCGTAGGCCGAGAGCGCGCGGTGGGTGCCGACGACGCCCTTCGGCGTGCCGGTGGTGCCCGAGGTGAAGACCGCGTAGGCGGCATGGTCGAGTGGCACGTTGGCCGCCGGGCAGTCGGCGGGTCCGGCGATGGCAGCCGTGAACAACTCGTCGTCGAGGACGACCGGGGCGGACGTCTGGCGGAGGATCTCGGCCACCCGCTCGTCCGGCATCGCCGGGTCGAGCGGCACGATCGTGCCGCCGGCCTTGAGGACCGCCAGCATCGCGGCCACGTAGTTCGGGCCCCGCGGCAGCATGATCGCCACGGGGGTCTCGCCGCCGACGCCGGCCCGGCCGAGGGCGGCGCCCACCCGGTCGGCGAGCGAGCCGAGCTCGCGGTAGGTCAGCCGACCGTCGGCCCAACTGAGCGCGAGCGAATCCGGCTGCGCCACCGCGATTTTGGAGAACCGGGCGTGCACAGACTGCCCCGGCGCACTCGCAATCGGCGGGTTCAGCGGATCCCGCTCGCCGTCGAGCAGGATGTCGACCTCGCGCAGCGGCCGGTCCCACCGCTCGACCAAGCGCTGCACCAGCGCCAGCAGCCGCCGGCCCAGGACCTCGGGCGCCATCGCGCCCAGCGCTCCGTCGAGTGTTTCCACCAACACCGTGAGCTCGCCGGCCGTTCGGTGCGCGGCGATGGTCACCGGGAAGTGGGACACGCTCTCCAGCGCCACCGGCCGGATGGTCGCCCCATTGGCAACGAACTCCAGATTCCCAACCACCTCCCGGGGCGGGGCGTTCTCGTAAACCAGCAGCGTGTCGAACATCTCGCCGACGCCCGCCAGCGAGCGCAGTTCGGCGTGCGGCAGGTAACTGTGTTCGCGCAACGCCGCGAATTCTCGTTGCAGCGCGGCGCATTGCGCCGCGACGGTTTCGCGGGGGTCCAACCGTACCCGCAGCGGCACGGTGTTGATGAACAGGCCGACCATGGTGTCGATGCCCGACAGTTCGCTCGGCCTGCCGGCCACCGTCACGCCGAACACCACATCGACGCGCCCGGTGAACGCGGAAAGCATGGCGGCCCAGGCCATTTGGAACAGCGTGTTGAGGGTTACCCCGCGCGCCCGCGCGGCATCGACCAGGGCCGTCGTGCGATCCGGGTCGAGACGTAGCGGGGTGCACCGCGGGATGCCCGCCGACGGTGGAGTCGCGGTCAGCGCCGGCACCAGGAAGGTCGGCGCGTCAAGGCCTTTCAGGTGTTCGGCCCACAATGCGCGGCTGGCGGCCTGGTCCCGGCCGGCCAGCCAGCCGATGTAGTCGCGGTAGGGCCGCGGCGGCGCGGGCAACGCGGCGGTGTCGCCGCCGGCGCGATACAGCGCGAGCAGCTCCGAGACGAAGAGGGGCAACGACCAGCCGTCGATGACGATGTGGTGCGCGACGATCAGCAGGCGCCATCGCTCGTGCGGCAACTCGATCAGCAGGAATCGGATCAGCGGCCCGCGACCCACATCGAAAGGGCGCCGGCGCTCTTCGGTTTCCAGCGTCTCGATCTCGTCGGGGGTGGCGCGCACGCGCCGCCAGGGCACCTCGACGCGGGTCGGTATCACCTGCACGGGCCGACTCAGGTCGCCGTGCACGAAGCTTGCCCGCAGGTTCGGGTGTCGCGTCAACATCGTTGCGGCGCAGTCCTGGAGCAGCGCAACGTCGATCGTGCCGATCACGTCCGCGGCCATCGCGATGACGTAGGGGTCGGCCTCGCCGGATTCGGCATCGGTCAGCACCGCCATCGAGTAGAGCCCCTGTTGCAGCGGGCTGAGTGCCATCACGTCCTCGAGGGCGGGCCGCTCGTCGGCTCGCGTCACGGCCGATCACCCCAAGCCGCGGTCAGGGCCGCCAGTTCGTCGGGGGGCAGCCCCGATGCGCTCATGGGGGCGTGATGCGTGTCGCCCGACTCGGTTTCGTCGTGCAACCTGGCATCGAGCGCGGCGGCAACCTCGCTGAGAACCGGGTGCTCGAAGAGCATTCGCGGGGTCAGCGGCATCCCGTCGTCCCGGGCCCGTGCGGCGACCCGCACCGCCAGGATGCTGTCGCCGCCGAGGTCGAAGAAATCGGCGTCGCGCCCGACGTCCTGCGCCTCCAGGACCTCGGCGAGGATGGCCGCCAGAGCCCGCTCGGTGGCGGTGCCGGGCGGCCGTGCGCCACCGGCTACCGACGCGGCCCGAGCCGGCGCGGGCTGTTCGGGGGCCCCGAACAGCTCCAGTTGGCCATCATCGGTCCACATGCCGCGCTCGCCGTTGCGGTAGAGCCGCGAACCCGGTTGGGTGGCAAAGGGATCGGCGACCAACCGGGTCGCGGTGAGCGATGGCCGCGCCAGCCGGGCGATGACGGCCGGACCGCCGCCGTAGTACACGTCGCCGGCCACGCCGACCGGAACGGGGTTCAGCGACGCGTCGAGCAGGTACACCCGCGCCGCACCGGCGCCCGCGTTCGCGAAGTCCAGGACGCGGCGTCTCTCTTGCGGGCCGGCGATCTCGACCTCGTGCAGCGGTTGTTCGGGGCGGTCGGCGACCGCCTCGACGACGTTGGCGAGCCAGCCGGCGAATCGCTCGGCGGTGGCGCGCCGATACAACTCGGTGCGGTAGATGACGTAACCCCGGTAGCCGTCGCCGTCGGCGAAGAGATTGACGGACATATCGGCCTGTGCGACATCGAATGTCGGTTGCAGCGGGCTGAATGTGGTGTCACCGTCGGGCCCGGTGTCGATGACGCGATCTTGCTGCGACAGTTCGCGAACGTGTACCACCACGTCGAACAGCGGATTGCGGGACAGCGACCGCGTCGGGCTCACCGCCTCCACGACCTGTTCGAACGGCAGGTCCTGATGCGCGTAGGCGGCCAGCGTTGTCTCCCTGGTTCGCTGCAGGATCTCGCGCAGCGTCGGGTTTCCGTGCAGGTCGTTGCGCAGCACCAGGATGTTGGCGAAGAAGCCGATCAGCTGGTCCAGCTCGGCCTCGCTGCGACCGGCGGTGGGAGTGCCGATGGGGATGTCCGTGTTGCCGCTCGCCTTGTGCAGCACCACCGCGACCGCGGCCTGCAACAGCATGAACTCGGTGATGCCGAGGTCGCGGGCGAGGGTGAGCAGCGTGTCGCGGGTCCGGCTTCCGATACGCAGTTCGACGGCGTCACCGGCGCCGCTGAGCACCGCCGGGCGCGGGAAGTCCGGGCGCACACCATTTTCGGTGGGCAGCCCCGCGAGATGCCGTACCCAGTAGTCACGTTGCGGGCCCGCGATCCCGGCGCCGTCGTCCAGCAGCGCCGCCTGCCAGACGCTGTAATCGGCGTATTGCACGGGCAGCGGCTCCCACGAGGGCCGCTGCCCGCGGCTGCGGGCCCGGTACGCGGTGAGCACGTCGGTGAACAGCACCCCGGCGGACCAGTAGTCACCGGCGATGTGGTGCAGCATCAACGACAGCACGTTGCGGTCCGGCAGGCTCAGCACCGCCGCCCGCATCGGCCAGTTGTGCTCGAGGTCGAAGACGTGACGTCGCTCGTCGGCCAGTTCGGCCTGCAGCCAGTCCTCGTCGGGCCCGTCGGCGCGGCGCACGAACACCTCGGCGGGCGGGTGGATCACCTGGTGCGGCACGCCGTCGATCTCGCGGTAGGTGGTGCGCAGGATCTCGTGCCGCGCCACGACGTCGGTGATGGCCGCGGCCAGCGCGTCGGTGTCGCAGGGGCCGCGCAGCGCCGCGGTGAACGGGATGTTGTTGACGGCGCTGGGTCCGTCGAAGCGATACGTGAACCAGGAACGCAGTTGCGACGAGGACAGTCGCACGGGCCCGTCATGGCTCACCGCGGTCAGGCACGGCCGCGCCGACCCCCGATCCAGCGTGCCGATGACGTCAATGTGAGCGGCGATCCGCGCCACCGTCGCCAGCTCGAATACGTCCCGCACGCCGATGTCGACGCCGAACGCCTTACGCACTGCCGCAACGAATTTCGTCACCAACAGCGAGTGGCCGCCGAGGTCGAAGAACGAGTCGTCGGCCCCGACCCGGTCGCG
Source organism: Mycobacterium sp. NGS26 (assembly GCF_059813025.1). NCBI lineage: Bacteria > Bacillati > Actinomycetota > Actinomycetes > Mycobacteriales > Mycobacteriaceae > Mycobacterium > Mycobacterium sp. NGS26. Next base: position 348,092 of record NZ_JCALDU010000003.1, on the reverse strand, counting down.
GCCGAGCAGCTCGGCGAACAGCTCGGCGACGCGGCGCTCGGTCCCCGGCTCGGGTTCGCGGAACTCGACGCCGGCGCTCAGCTCGGGCTCGGGCAGCGCCGCGCGGTCGATCTTGCCGTGCGCGGTGATCGGAATCTGGTCGAGCACAACGTAGGCCGCCGGCACCATGTACTCGGGCAGCGCCGCGGCGACTCGTGCCCGGATGCGGTCGAGGTCGACCTCCGCGGGTCCGTCGTCGCCCGCCGCGGGTGTCACGTAGCCGACCAGGCTCCTGCCCAGCCGCGGCAGGTCGCTGACCACCACGACGGCCTGCCCGACCGTGGGATCGACCGAGATGGCCGCGGCGACGTCGCCCAGTTCGATTCGGAAACCGCGGATCTTGACCTGTTCATCGGCACGGCCGACGAACTCGACGTCGCCATCGGCGTTGCGGCGCGCGAGGTCCCCGGATCGGTACATCCGGGCGCCAGGGTTGAACGGGTCGGCGACGAACCGCTCGGCGGTCAGCGTCGCCCGCCGATGGTAGCCGTGCGCCAGATGCGTTCCGCCGAGGTAGATCTCGCCGATCACACCGACCGGCACGGGCCGCAGCGAATCGTCGAGCAGGTGCATCGTGGTGTTGATCTTGGGCCGGCCGATGGGCACGATGCGGGTGCCCTGCGGGCCCTCCACCTTGTACCGGCTGGCGTTGATGACGGTTTCGGTCGGGCCGTAGAAGTTGTGCAGCAGCGCGTCGAACGTGGCGTGGAACCTGTCGGCGACCTCGCCGGGGAGCGGTTCGCCGCCGATCGGCACCCGCTGCAGCGTTCGCCACTGGTTGACCCCGGGCAGCGACAGGAACAGGCCGAGCAGGGAGGGCACGAAATGCATTGCCGTGATTCCCTCGTCGCGCAGCAGGGCGGTGAGATAGCCGATGTCGTTGAGCCCGCCGGGACGCGGGATCACCATGCGGGCGCCGCAGGCCAGCGTGCCGAAGATCTCGGCGATCGAGACATCGAAGCTCGGCGAGGCGACCTGCAGCAGCCGGTCGGTGTGGTCGACCCCATACTCGCCCTTGAACCAGACGAAGTACTCGGCGACGGGGCGGTGCGGCACCGCGACACCCTTGGGCAGGCCGGTGGTCCCCGAGGTGTAGATCAGGTACGCGGTGTTGCCCGGGGCCAGCGGCCGGACCCGGTCGGCGTCGGTGGGGTCGTCGGCGCGGTAGGCGGCCAGGTCGGTTACCGGCTCGCGCAGCACCAGCTCCGGGTCGCAGTCGCCCAGGATGAAGTCCAGCCGGTCGCGCGGGTAGCTCGGATCCACCGGCACATACACCGCGCCGGACTTGGCGATTCCCAACGCGGTCACGACCAAATCGGGTGACTTGTCGAGCAGCACGGCGACGCGGTCCTCGCTGCCTATCCCCCGCTCGATCAGCCAGTGCGCCAACCGGTTTGCGGCCTCGTTGATATCGCGGTAGCTGAACCGGAGGCCCTCGTAGCTGACGGCGACGGCGTCCGGGGTTCGCGCGGCCTGCCCGGACACCAGCTCGGCGAGGGTCTTGGGGTCGGTATCGAACGCCTCGCCGCTCGACACCGCGCGCAGCCACCCGGCGCCGGCCCCGTCCATCAGCGTCAGCGCGGCCAACGGCTGGTCCGGCCGGGCGAGGGCGTCGTCGAGCAGCACCGCGAAGTGATCCAGCAGCTGGCGCGCCAGGGCGGGTTCGAGGATCTCCAGTTGGTGTTCGGCCTCGACCAGGGCTCCGGCGCCGTCGAATTCGACCATGAAGCCCAGCGGCAGCTGGGTGAGGTTGGCGCGCAGGTCGTAGCGCTCGCAGTCGACGCCGGGCGGGCGGAAGCCGCCGCCGTCGGGCTCGCGGAATCCGAAGCTGACCCGGGTCATGCGTTCGGCGCCGTGGCGGCGATCGGGGTTCAGCTCGCGCACCGCGCGGTCGAGGCTGACCCGCTGGTGCGCGAAGGCCCCGGTGGCGACGTCGCGCGTCGATTCGAGCAATTCGCGGAAGGTCATCGTCGGCCGCGGCCGCAGCCGCATCACCACGGTGTTGCCGAAATAGCCGATGGCGTCGTCGGTTCCGGCGCCGCGATTGAGCACCGGTGCGGCCACCAGGAAGTCGTCGCTGTGGGTGTAGCGATGCATCAGGGCGCCGAACGCGGCCAGCAGCATCATGTAAGGGGTGCAACCGGTTTCGCGCGCCATCGCCTGCACCCGCCGCGCGGTGTCGCCGGGCAGCCGCAGCGTGGCGCGGGCGGCGCGCCAATTGGTCGGCATGGTCGTGCCCGCCGGCCCGGGCAGCTCCAGCGGCTCGGGCGGGTCGGTCATGACGGCGCGCCAGTAGTCGAGGTCGGCGTCGGTGGTGTCCGGCCCGGACGGGGCCGGCGGGTGGCGTTCCGGTCCCAGGTCCTCGCCCGCGTAGGCCCTGGTGAGGTCGTCGAAGAACACCCGCCAGGAGCCGTCGTCCCAGGCGATGTGGTGGGCCACCAGCAACAGCACGTGTTCGTCGACCCCGGTGCGGATCACGGTGATTCGCAGCGGCGCGTCGGTGGAAAGGTCGAAGGGAGCGGCGAATTCGCGCTGGGCCAGCACCTCGAGTCGCAGCCGCCGGGCGCGCTCCGGCATGTCGATCAAGTCGTGTTGCGCCCACCGCGGCCACAGGTCGGGATGCACGGTCGGCCGCGGGTCGCCGTCCTCGCCTACGCGGTAGGTGGTGCGCAGGATGCGGTGGCGGCGCGCGACCGCGTCGACGGCATCATGCAGCCGTCCCGGGTCGATCGCGCCGGTGATGCGGTACGACACGCAGACGTTGAGCAATGCGCTACCGGGGTCGGCCATCTGCACGAACCACATTCGCGCCTGACCGTCGGAGAGTTGGTCGGCCGCGGGCGCTCTGGGTGCCTCGGCTTCCGACGAAAGACCGCGATCGGCGAGCCTGCGGCGAAGCAGCTCCAATCGGGCCTCGTCGAGCCGCGGGCCGGTGTCGGCGATATCAGTCACGCGAAACTTCCACTTTCCGTGCGGTGTCGGTGCGCTCGTGGGCGCCCCCGAGTTTCTCGACGAGTTCGGCGCCGGTGATTTCGCCCATCAGCGTGGCCAGGGACACGGTCCGGCCGGTCATGCGTTTGAGCCGGTTACGCAGATCCACCGCCAGCATCGAGTCGATGCCCAGGTCGAACAGCGATTCCTCCAGGTTCAGCTCGCCGGTCCGCCGGACTCCGAGCACCGCCGCGAGCTGGGTGCGCACCGTGTCGGCAACCGTCGCGTTGTCGGCGGGGGTAACCACTCGGGCGTCACGCGTTCGGGATTGCCTGCCGTCCAACAATTCCCGCAACAGGGCCGCGTCGGCGGCGAACACCAGTGGGTCCGCGGAGTGCTCGCGCAGGCTCGCCTCGATCGCCCGCCGGGGCGTCATCTGGCGCAGTCCGGAACGCTCGATGTGGGCGATCTCTGCCGTGTCCGCGATGCCGCGAACCGGTTCGCCGTCATCGGGGGGCTGCCACAGCCCCCATCTCACGGCGGTGCAGTGCCTGCCCGCGGCACGCAACTGGGCGGCCATCACGTCGAGCAGGCGGTTCGCCGCCGAATATGCGACGACCCCGTGTCCGCCCCACACCCCCATCACCGAGGAGCACAACAACATTCGCGCGTCCGGGCGCACCGGCCACAGCTCGATCATCCGGGCCAGGCCCGCGACCTTGGCCACGAAGTTTTCGGCGGCGGCCGCCGCCGTCAGCCCTGCGGAGGTGCCGGAGACCGCCCGGCCCGCCGCGTGGATGATCAGCGAGGCGCCGGAACCAGCGAATTCGGCTGCGGTCGCCGACAGTTGGGCGGCGTCGGTGATGTCGCACGGCGGTGACACGACCGCGATGCCGCACCGCTGCGCCAGCGCCGCCAGCCTCGCCGGGTCCGCGGGGTGGCGGCTCAGCAGCACGATGCGCCGCGCGCCGCGCTCGGCGAGATGCCGGGCGTAGTTCAGACCGATGGCGCCGGCGCCGCCGGTGATGACCACCTCGTCCAGCAGCCCGGAGTCCAGGGGCCATTCCGGCGCGGCCGGCGCGTCGCCGAGGGTGCGCTCGAATCGCGCGTATCCGCTTCCGGCGCGGCGCAGTGCGGTCTCGCCCGAGCACGCCAGCAGCGCGTCGACGACGCCCGCGGTCACGTCCCACGACGGCAGGTCGAGGTGGCTGAAAACCAAATCGGGATACTCGGTTCCGATGCTGCGGTGCATCGCCGCCAGCGCCGCCTGGCCGGGGGACGGCACCGGATCCCCCGGGCCCACCTGTTCGGCGCCGACGGTGACGAGGCACACCGTTTGGCATTGCGGACCGACGTCGGCGGGATAGTCGAGCAGACCGTCCCCGACCATCTCGGCAAGCGCACCGGCGGCCCGGTCCGCGGCGGCGTGCTCGAGCGGGGGTGCCGTCACCAGGAGCAGCTCCGCGTCTCGCGGTGCGCTCCGCTCGGTCGCCGGGTGTTCGTCGATCGCCGCGCACAGGGGTTGGGCGAGCGCGCCGTCGGTGCCGAGGTCGAGCACGGCCACCCGCCGGGGCGCCGTTGCGACCGGCCGCTCCGGCTCCCGCTGCTCCCAGCGCTCCACCGCGATGGTCAATCCGGTGTTCGGCATCGGCGGCAGCGGCTCCGGGTGGGCCCACAACGGGATCGCGCGCATCGGCGCGTTGGGGAATCCGCGCAAACCGACGTCGGCCGCGCCGCCGTCGAAATCGCCCCACGGGTAGCCCGGGTCGGCCACCGCCGCGGTGACGATGTTCGCCGACAGCGCGTCGACAAGCGGCTCGTCCCTGCGGCCCGAGCCGACCAATACCGCAGCGTCTTCGGGCAGGTTCGCCTCGAAGACCTGGCCGATGGACAACAACAGCGCGGGATGCGCCGACAACTCGATGAACGACCGTGCGCCACAGCGGATCGCCGACTCGAACGCGCGGTCCAATCGCACCGTGTTGCGCAGGTTCGCATACCAGTACTCGCCGAAGGGCGTGTCCGGCGCCACCACCTCCCCGGTGGCGCCACCGATGAATTGCACTGGGGCCTCGGCAAACTCGGACGACGGCAGCAGCGCGAGGAATTCGTCGCGGAGCGGCTCGAGCAGGCTGGTGTGCCCCGGGAAACCCGCGGTGATCTCGCGGGCGAACCGGCCGTCGGCGCGAACCTTGTCGACGATGGCCAACACCGCATCCCGATCGCCCGATATCGCCACGGTCGAGGTGGAGAAGACCACGGACAGTTCCACCCAGCCGTCGGCGGCCCCGATCAGCGCCCGGGCCGCCTCGGCGCCGACGCCCAGCGTGGCCATCGCGTAGCAGCCGGGAAGGCGGTTCACCACGCCGGCGCGGGCGGCGACCACCGCGACCGCATCCGGCAGGGTGATGCTCCCGGCGATGAGTGCCGCGGCGACCTCGCCGAGGCTCTGGCCGATGGTGAGGTCGGGGACAACGCCGCACGAGCGCCACACCTCCGCCAGCGCAACGGCGTGCACGAATTGTGCGCCCTGGACTTCGATTTCGGTAAACGCCCGCGAATCGTCGGCGGCCGTCAGGTAGGCCAGCGGCGACACGATGCCGGCGCTTTCGAACGCCGCGCTGCAGCCATCGGCCACGGCTCGATAGGCCGGGAGCGCCAGGTAGGCGACGGCGCCCATGCCGGGCCAATGAACGCCCTGACCGGGAAGCACGAACGCCTGCCGGGGCGCCGAACCCAGCTCCGACCGGGCGACCAGCGGATGCTCCCGCCCGTCGGCGAGCGCCCGCAACCCGTCGACGAGCTCCAGCCGATCCGCGGCGCGCAGCACCGCCCGGTGCCTGCGGACGCGCCGGGTCGTGCGCAGCTGCCGGGCCACCTGGTCCACCGTCGTTTCCGGAAAGCGCCCGAGATAGTCGGCAATCGCCCGCGCATCGACGGAGACGAGTTCGCCGGCGTGCGCGCTCAGCAGGACCGGAATCCGCCCATCGGGGAGTCGTCTAACCGCCATCGGCGACCTCGTGACACGACGCGTTCGCGGTGTCCGGCATCGAGACGATCACATGGGCGTTGGTGCCGCTCATGCCGAACGCGGATACCGCCGCGGTCCGCAGGCCGTCGACCGCGTGCCACGGCGTCAGCTTCTCCGCCAACCGCAAACCTTCGCCCTCCCAGTCTATTTCGCGGCTCGGCTCGTCGACGTGCAGCGTCGGGGGTATCGCGGCGTGTTCGGCGGACACGATGACCTTGGCCAGGCCCAGCGCGCCCGCCGCGGCCTGCGCGTGCCCGATGTTGGACTTGACCGATCCCAACAGCGGTCCGCGCCCGGCCGGTGCCGAGCCGTAGCTCGCCACCAGCGACCGCAGTTCGGTCCGGTCGCCGAGCCGAGTGCCGGTTCCGTGCCCCTCGATCATCCCGACGTCGACGGGCTCGACCCCCGCCTGCGCGATGGCGCGCCGGAACAGCCGCAGCTGCGCATCGAGGCTCGGAGCCGTCAGCCCGTTGCTTCGACCGTCGGAATTCAGGCAGCTGGCCCGAACCTCGGCGAGGATCCGGCGCCCGTCGGCCGCGGCGCGGGACCGGCGCTGCAGGACGAACATGGCCGCGCCCTCCGCCCACACGGTTCCGCTGGCGTGGGCGCTGTAGGGACGGCAGTGGCCGTCGTCGGACAGCGCGTGCTGTTTGGAGAACTCGACGAAGTAGCCCGGTGTCCCCATCACGCACACACCGCCGGTCAGCGCGATGTCGCAGTCGCCGGCCCGGATCGCCTGCAGCGCCGTGTGAAACGCGCTCAGCCCCGACGAGCACGACGTGTCGATCGTCAGCGCGGGCCCGGCCAGATCGAGCGTGTAGGCAATGCGTCCCGAGATGACGCCCAGCGACGTCCCGCTGATCAGATGCCCACTGTGATGGGAGAATTCGGACAGCCCGGGACCGTATTCGAGCGCGGAGGCGCCCACGTAGCAGCCGACGTCGTGGCCGGCAAGGTCATCGGGGTTGATGCCGCTGTTTTCCAGGCTGCGCCATGCCAGTCGCAGCCCGACTCGCTGCTGGGGGTCCATGGCGGTGGCCTCGCGCGGCGAGATGCGAAAGAACTCCGGATCGAATGTCGTTGCGCTGGACAGAAAGCCACCAAGGTCGTGGATGGGCTTGAAGCCGTCGCGGCGCGAGCCGTCGAACAGCTCGCCCAGCGCCCAGCCGCGATCGGTGGGGAACGGGCCGAGGCCTTCGCGCTGCTCGGACAGCAGCGCCCAGAAATCGTCGGCGGTTTCGACCCCGCCGGGGGCCTCCAGCGCCAACCCGATGATGACGACCGGGTCGTTATCGGACATCGGCGCTCACCATCCGGGCCACCGCGTCGAGGTGGTCGTTGAGGTAGAAGTGACCGCCGTCGAAGTCCGAGAGCGTGAATCGGCCGGACGTGTGAGTTTCCCACGCGGCCAACATGTCCCGGCTGATCCGGTGGTCGCGGTTGCCGCCGACCGCGTGGATGTCGGCGCGGATCCGCACGTCCGGCCGGCACGAATAGGTGTTCATGGCGGTGTAGTCGGCCTGCACCGCCCTTACCAGGAGGTCGACGAATTCCTCGTCCTCCAGCAGCACGGGATCGGTGCCGCCGAGGTCGATCATGTCCGCGAGCACGCCGCCTTCGGTGGTCGGCAGCGGGCCCGTGGCGGTGACCGTCGACGGCGCCTGCCCGGCCGAGGCCCACAGCACGCGCACCGGCACGCCGTGGTGTTCGGCGATGCGGGCGAACTCGAAGGCCACGACCGCGCCCATGCAATGGCCGAACAGGTTCAGTGGGGCCGCCGCGGCCCAGTCGCCCGCCTCGAACAAGTCGAGCGCCAGCGCGCCGACGCTGCCCGCGCCGGGATGGTCGCGCCGGTCGGCCCGCTGCGGGTACTGCACCACGTACGCGTTGACATCGTTGGCGGCCAAAGCTTTTGCCAGCGACCGGTAGGCGGCGGCGGCGCCGCCGGCGTGGGGGAAGACGACGACCGACCCGCTCGCGCGGTCACTGGTGAACCGCTTCACCCAGGGCTGGAACGGCCGCGGCGCCGGTTCGGCCTTCGAATTGTCGAGCGCGGACAACACGTCGCCGCGGGACATGTCCGCGATCTCCAGGTACACGTCGGCGACCAGCTCGAGCCGGTTCTTGTCGGTTTCGCGGCCGACGAGCAATTCCGCCAGTGCGGCGGTGGTCCTCGCGGCGAAGACATCGGCGACCATGAGGCTCGGCGAATCCAGCCATTGCCGGATGGCCGCGACGGCCTGCGTCGCCAGCACGGAATCGCCGCCCAGGGAGAAGAAGTCGTCGTGCACACCCACCGTGTCGCGGTTGAGGAGGCCGGCAACGATATGGCACAGCGCCCGTTCCAGTTGTGTGCGCGGCGCCGCGTGCGTCGCCGCCGCGTCGCGCGAACGCTCGGCGACCGCGGCGGCCAGCCGGCCGGCGACGGCATTGCGGTCGATCTTGCCGCCGTCGGTGAAGGGGATGCGATCCACCAGCGATATGTGCCGCGGAATCATGTGCGCGGGAACGAGATCGGCGAGGGCCTCGCAGATCGCTTCAGCGGTCAGGTCGGCGTCGGCGCAGACCTGCGCCGCCAGCACCTCGGGGCCGCCGGCCCCGGGCAGCACCGCGGCGACCGCCGCGCGCACGCCGGGCACCCGGCGCAGCGCGGCCTCGACCTCCCCGAGCTCCACCCGATAGCCGCTTATCTTGATCCGGTGATCGGCGCGGCCGACGAACTCGAGGGTGCCGTCCGGCCAGTAGCGGGCCAAATCGCCGGTGCGGTACCAGGTCCGGCCGTCGTGTCGGACGAAGCGTTCCGCGGTCAAATCGTCGCGGCCGCGGTAGCCCCGCGCGATGCCGCGCCCGGATATCCACAACTCGCCCGTCACCCAGTCGGGGCAGTCCGCGCCGGTGTCGCCGACGACGCGGCACGCGATATTCGGGAACGGGACGCCGTAGGGCACGGCGGTCCAGTCGGCCGGAAGGTCGTCGTCCGCCTCGAAAATGGTTGCGTGGACGGCGGTTTCGGTGGCACCGCCCAGCCCGGCGAAGCGCACGTTGGGCGCCAGGTCCCGCAACCGGCGGGCCAGGCCGGGGCGCACCCAGTCGCCGCCGGTGGGCACCACCCGCAGCGACGACAGGCGCCCCTGGAATGCGGCCTCGCCGACCTCGACCAGCATCTCCAGCCAGCCCGGCAGGAAGTTCAGCACGGTGACGTCGTGGGCGGCGATGAGCCGGGCCCACGCATCGGGATCGCGTCGCTGCGCCTCGTCGACCACCACGATCGCCCCGCCAGCGCGCAGGGTCGCGAAGACGTCGAGCACCGACATGTCGCATTCCAGCGTCGACAGGGCCAGGCACCGATCGGCGGCGCCGAGATCGAAGTGGCGGCTGATGAATTCCACGGTGTTCATCGCGGCGTCGTGCGTCACCTCGACGCCCTTGGGCTCCCCCGTCGAGCCCGAGGTGAACAGCACGTAGGCGACGTCGGCGGGATCGCAGCTCGCGGGCGCGACGTCCGGCGCGGCGGGCGGATCGCGCAGCACATCCGCAATCGTCAACTGCGGCACCGGCACCGGAACCGACAGCCGCTGCCCGCCGCACACCAGCGCCAGCCGCACCCCGCCGGTGTCCAGGATGCGGAGCGCGCGATCGCGCGGCTGGTCGACACCGATCGGCAGGTACACGCCGCCGGCGGCCACGATCCCGAGCAGCGCGGGCACCTGCTCGGCGGTCTTGGGCCCCATCACCGCGACCGTGTCGCCGGCGCCGATCCCGTTGGCGCGCAACGCCGCAGCCACCGCCAGCGCCTGATCGCGCAGCCGCGCATAGCTGAGGTCGCCGGAACCGGCGAACACCGCCGGCGCATCGGGCTGGAGGGCGGCCCGGCGAAAGAAGCCGTCGTGCAGGGTCTCGCCGCTGGGCTCGGCGGTGCGGCCGTTGACCGCGTCGCGCACCGCGCGCTGCGCGGCCGGCAGCGGCGACGGATCGCGCACGTCCCAGGGGTCGTCGGCCGCGGCCAGCCGGAGCAACTCGTCGACGTGGTGGGCGAACATCGCGTCGATGACGCCGGGCGCGAAGACGCCGTCGCGCACGTCCCAGTTCACCATCACCCCGCCGTCGAACTCGGTGACCTGCGCGTCGAGCAGCACCTGCGGGCCCTGCGAAATGATCCAGCCGGGGCGGCCGAATTGCTCGGTGACGTCGGCGCTGAACAGTTCGCCCAGCCCCAGCGCGCTGGTGAACACAACCGGCGCCAGCACCTGCGTGCCGCGATGCCGGCTCAGGTCCCGCAGCACCGACAGCCCGGGGTACGCGGAGTGGGCGGCCGCGGCCCGCATGGCGTCCTGCACGACGTGCGCGCGCGCCGCCGGGGTGCCCGCGCCGGTCAGGTCGACGTCGAGCAGCAGCGACGAGGTGAAGTCGCCGACCAGCAGGTCGACGTCGGGATGCAGGGCCTGACGGCCGAACAGCGGGACGTTCAGCAGGAACCGCGACGAGGCCGACCAGCGCGCCAGGGCGTTCGCGAACGCCGCGGCCAGCGCCATCGCCGGGGTGATGCCGCGCGCCCTGGCGCGGGCGAACAGCGCGTCGCGGGTGGCCGGGTCCAGCCAGTGCCAGCGACGGATGCTCCGGCGCGATGCGCGGCCGCCGATGGTCGGCAGAGCCGGCGGGTCCGGCAGCCGCGGGACGCGCTGCGCCCACCAGTCGCGGTCGGCGTCGTGGGCCGGTTGCGTCTCCTCCCGCGCGACGGCCTGCCGGTATTCCCGGTAAGTGTAAGCCAATTCGGGCAGATCGCGTCCGAGGTAGAGGGCGGCCAGGTCCGACATCAGGGTGCGGTAGCTCATCGCGTCGGCGGCCTGCATGTCCAGGTCGACGTGCAGGCGCGAGCGCCCGCCGGGCAGCAGCGTCAGGGCGAGTTCGAGGACCGCGCCGTCGAGCTGCTGGTGCGACTTCGCCTCGCGGATCGCGGCCAGCCGCGCCTCGACGAGATCGCCGTCGAGGTCGCGCAGGTCCTCGACGGCGACCGGGAAGTCGGGACTGTCGTTCGCCGGGGCGATGCGCTGCGTGCCGTCGGAGCCGAACCGCACGCGCAGCATCGGGTGGCGGCGCGCCAGCCGGGTGGCCGCGGCGCGCAGCCGGCCCGGGTCGGTGGCGCCGCCGTCGAACTCGACGTAGAGGTGCCCGGCCACCCCGCCGAACCGCTGGTTGTCCTGGCGGCCGACCCACATCGCGTGCTGCATCGGGGCCAGCGGAAACGGCTCTGACGCATCGCCGGCTCCATCGACAGCCGGGGCGGCCGGGGCGGCCGTGTCGGCGGCGATGGCCGGCGAGCCGACGGTCACTAGTTCCGACCACGCCTCGATGGTCGGGGTCGCGGCCAGCGTGGCGAAGTCGATGCCGATGCCGTGCCGGCGCCAGCGGCCGGCCAGCGTCATCATCCGGATCGAGTCGAGCCCCTGGCCGATGAGGTTGCTACCTGGGTGAACGGAGTCGGTGGGGACGCCGAGCAGCTCGGCCACCTCCGCGCGGATATCCTCCGAGCACGCCGGGGCACGCACCACGAACCCTCCCTGGAATTAGCAAAGGCTGCCCTAATTTCTTTGGGTACCCTATCCTCGATCACCGGGTCGCCGCTACCACGCCCCCTTCTAAGGAGTCCGATGCCCGCAGACACCGCGCAACCGGCGGCGGGAGGCCCGGACGGATTCGTGCCGTTTCCCGCCGATCGAGCCGCCGTGTACCGGGCGGCCGGGTATTGGACGGGCCAGGCCGTGGACACGATCCTCACCCGTGCGGCGCGGCGCTGGCCCGACCGGCTCGCCGTGCTCGATGCGCTGCCGGGTGCGCGACTCAGCTACGCCGAACTCGACGAGCGGGCCGACCGCGCCGCGGCGGGCCTGCGCGGCCTGGGGATCGCGCCGGGCGATCGGGTCCTGCTGCAGCTGCCCAACGGCTGCCAGTTCGCGGTGGCGCTGTTCGGGCTGTTGCGCGCGGGGGCGATCCCGGTGATGTGCCTGCCCGGTCATCGGGCCGCCGAATTGGCGCACTTCGCCGCCCTCGGCGAGGCCAGCGGGCTGTTGATCGCCGACACCGCAAGCGGTTTCGACTACCGGGCGATGGCGCGCGACCTCGCCGGGGACAACCCCGCGCTGAAGCACGTCATCGTCGACGGCGACCCGGGGCCGTTCGTCTCGTGGGCGCAACTGTGCGAATCGGCCGCCCCCTCGCCGGCACCGCCCGTCGACCCGGAATCGCCTGCCCTGCTGCTGGTTTCGGGTGGCACCACCGGCCTGCCCAAGCTCATCCCCCGCACCCACAACGACTACGTGTTCAACGCGACCACCAGCGCCGAGGTCTGCCGGCTCACCGCCGACGACGTCTATTTGGCGGTTCTTTCCGCGGGCCACAACTTTCCGCTGGCCTGTCCGGGCCTGCTCGGCGCGATGACGGTGGGCGCTGCCACCGTGTTCGGCACCGACCCCAGCCCGGAGGCCGCCTTCGCCGCGATCGACCGGCACGGCGTCACGGTCACCGCCGTGGTGCCGGCGCTGGCGAAGCTGTGGGCGCAGGCCTGTGACTGGGAGCCGGTGACACCGAAAACGTTGCGCCTCTTGCAGGTTGGCGGGTCCAAGCTGGAACCCGAGGATGCCCGACGGGTGCGCGAAACGCTGACCCCGGGCCTGCAGCAGGTGTTCGGGATGGCGGAGGGGCTGCTCAACTACACCCGCCTGGACGATCCGCCGGAAGTCGTCGACCACACCCAGGGCCGGCCGCTGTGCGCGGGTGACGAGTTGCGCATCGTCGACGCCGCGGGCGCGCCCGGCGACGAGGGCGAGCTGCTGGTGCGCGGACCGTACACGTTCAACGGCTACTTCCGCGCCGAGCGCGACAACGAGCGCTGCTTCGATCCCGACGGTTTCTTCCGCAGCGGCGACCTCGTCCGCCGCCGCGCAGACGGCTACCTGGTGGTCACCGGCCGGGTCAAGGACGTCATCTGTCGCGGCGGCGAAACCATCGCCGCCGCCGACCTCGAGGAGCAGATGGTCAGCCACGCGGCGATCTTCTCGGCCGCGGCCGTGCCGCTGCCCGATCCCTACCTGGGCGAAAAGATCTGCGCCGCCGTCGTGTTCAACGGCGAACCGGTCAGCCTGGCGGAGCTGAACGCCCACCTCGACCGGCGCGGCGTGGCCGCCCACGCCCGGCCCGACATGCTGGTCGCGCTGCCGTCGCTGCCCACCACGCCCATCGGCAAGGTCGACAAGAGGGCGATCGCCCGCCAGATCGTCGGCGCCGACTGACCGCTGACTGACGTCGTGCGCCCGCCCGGTGCGTGGTGCTACGTTCGACGGCGGGACGAAGGAGCGCGATGGTGGAGTCCGGGTTGTGGGGTTTTCTGACGCTGCTTTCCCTTGCGCTGGCGCTGGTGTTCGTGGCCGTCGCCGCGGTGTTCGTCAAACGGCTGGGCGACCGGCCGACCACCCCGATCGGCGAAGAGATCGGCAGCGCCACGGCGGTGACGAAAAAGGTGCGCAACCGCGAACCGATGTCCGCCGACGAGTTGGACTTTGCGCGACGGGTCGTCGCCGCCCGTAGCTCCCCGATGGCGCTGTGCATCCCCGGTGCCCTGTTCATGGTGGGCTGCTTCTACGTGTTCGGCAGCCTCTACCACCTGCACGGAGCGACGCCCTCGGAGCGGACGTTTCTCGGCGTGTTCCCGATGTTGGCCTCCATCAACTTCACCGCTCAGATTCTGCGCAGCGCGCGGCTGAAAAGGCTCCTGCGGAAGATGTCCTGACCCACCCGAGGGTGTCCATTGGGCACAGGACCGTCTACTATTTGCACTTGCATGAGCGTCGGCAGAGCGAAAACACGAGGTCTCGGGACCTCGGCGGGGAGGTGGTCGGGTGAGCCCTCGTTCGGCCGGCAGGACTGTCCTGGCGCGAATCTGGATGCCGTTGGTCGCCGTCGTCGCGGTCGGGGTGGGCGCGGTGTGCATGTGGAAGGTGCACCAGTTCTCCGCTCCCCCGCCCGTCATCACGGTCAATGGCCCGGCGGCGCCCGAGCAAACCACTCCCAAACAGCTCACGTATGAGTTGTTCGGGTCCCCCGGCGACGGGGGAATGCTCGTCTACCTCGACATCGACGGGCATCCGCATCAGGTCAATCTGACGACCCTGCCGTGGTCGCACACGGAAACGACCACGCTCACCGTGGTGTCCGGCAGCATCTCGGCGCAGGTGCACGGCGGTCAACTCGGTTGCCGGATGCTGGTGAACGGCGTTGTCCGCGACGAGCAGTCCGATAGTCACGGGGACGCGCACGTCATGTGCAGGGTGAAGTCCGCATGAGCGAGCCCATGATCGAACGGCGGCCCCAGCGACCGTTCATCCCCCGCATGGTTCGCGTCCTCGCGATACCCATCATCGCCTTCTGGGCGCTGCTGGCCGTGTCGACCAACACGTTCATGCCGCAGGTCGAGAGGGTCGCGGAAGAACTTGCGGGGCCGATGGTCCCGCACTACGCGCCGTCGCAGCGGGCGCTGCTGCGCATCGGCGAGAAGTTCCACGAATCCAATTCGACCAATCTGACGATGCTCGTGCTGGAGGCCGACCGGCCGCTGGGCGACGTGGACCATCGCTATTACGACGACCTGGTGCGCCGGCTGAAGCGCGACCCCAAGCACGTGCAGTACGTCATGGACCTGTGGGGCAAGCCGATCACCGCGGCGGGAGCGCAGAGCGTCGACGGCAGGGCCGCGTACGTGCTGCTGCGCCTCGCGGGCGACATCGGCCAAATGGAGGCAAACTATTCCGTCAACGCCGTGCGCGACATCGTCGCGAAGGACCCCGCGCCGCCCGGGCTCAAGGTCTACGTCAGCGGCGCGGCCCCGCTGGCGTCGGACACCGTGGCCATCGCCAATTCGAGCCTGAACAACATCACCATCGTGACGATCATCCTCATCGTCACGATGTTGCTCCTGGTGTACCGCTCGATCAGCACCCTGCTGGTGCCCCTCCTCGGGGTCCTGATCGAGATGCTGGTGTCCAAGGGCGTCATCGCAACCCTCGGGCACCTGGGCTACATCGAGCTCTCGTCGTTCGCCGTGAACATCGTCGTCGCGCTGACCCTGGGCGCGGGGACCGATTACGGCATATTCCTGATGGGCCGCTATCACGAGGCGCGACAGGCCGGCGAAAGCCGGGAGGATGCGTTTTACATCGCGTACAAGGGCGTCACGCCGATCATCGTCGGCTCGGGGCTGACGATCGCGGGCGCGTGCTACTGCCTGACCTTCGCGCGGCTCAACTACTTTCACACCATGGGGCCCGCCGTCGGCATCGCCATGCTGTTCACCATCGCGGCGGCGCTGACGCTCGGGCCGGCGATATTGACCGTGGGCAGCCTGTTCGGGCTCTTCGACCCCAGGCGCAAGGCCAAGGCGCAGCTGTATCGGCGGATCGGGACCAGCGTGGTGCGGTGGCCGGTGCCGATCCTCACGGCCAGCGCCGCGGCCGTCCTGCTCGGGGCGATCTTCGTGCCGACGTACCGGCAGAACTACGACGACCGCGCCTACCAGCCCCACAACGCCCCCGCCAACCGGGGTTTCGCGGCGGCCGATCGGCACTTCCCGAAGAGCAAGCTGTTCTCCGAGATGCTGATGATCGAGACCGATCACGACATGCGGAACTCGGCCGACTTCATCTCGCTGGACCGGGTGGCCAAGAGCCTCATTCGCCTTCCCGGCGTCGCGATGGTGCAAAGCATCACCAGGCCCCTGGGCCGGCCCCTGGAACATGCCACCCTGCCCTACCTGTTCACCACGCAGGGCAGCGGGAACGGCCAACAGCTCCCGTTCACCAAGCAGCAGAACGCCAATACCGACCAGCAGGCACAGATAACGCAGCACACCGTCGCGGTGTTGCGCAAGGAGATCGTCTTCTTCCAGGGCATGTCCGACGAGTTGCACAAGACGGTCCTCACCGTCGAGGACCTGCAGAAGATCACTGACGAGATGAACCAGGAGATCGCGAACGTCGACGATTTCTTCCGGCCCGTCAAGAGCTACTTCTATTGGGAGAAGCACTGTTTCGACATCCCCATCTGCTGGGCATTCAGGTCGCTGTTCGACGGGTTGGACAACATCGACCACCTGGCCGCCGACATCAACGACGCTAAGACGTCCCTCGAGGCCGTGGATCGGCTGCTGCCGCAGGTGATAACCCAGCTGAAGCTCACGGCCGACGACTCGGAGGCATTGGCCGCCCTGTTGGTCAGCAGCTACGGCCAGTCGGCCCTGCAGTCGACGGCGACGGACCAGACATTCGACGACCTGGTCAATGTCGGACTCGACTTCGACCGGTCCCGCAGCGACGACTTCTTCTACATCCCGCACGAGGGTTTCGACAACGACGACGTCAAAACCGGTATGCAGCTGATGATGTCGCCCGACGGCAGGGCCGCCCGGTTCATCGTCACCCACGAGGGCAACGCCATGGGACCCGAAGGGGTGCAGCACGTCGACCAGTTCCCCACCGCGATCACCACGGCGCTGAAGGAGACGTCGTTGGCCGGCGCCCGGGTCTACATCGGCGGGTCGGGGTCGAACGACAAGGACATCAAGGAATACGCGGCGTCCGATCTGCTCATCGTGGCGATCGCCGCGTTCGTGCTGATCTTCTTGATCATGTTGTTCCTCACGCGAAGTCTGATGGCCGCCTTGGTGATTCCGGGCACCGTCGCGTTCTCCTACGCCGGGGCGTTCGGCCTCGCCATCCTCGTCTGGCAACACCTCATCGGCCTGCCGCTGCACTGGTTGGTGCTGCCGCTGACGTTCATCATCCTGGTGGCGGTGGGGTCGGACTACAACCTGCTGTTGATCGTCCGGGTCAAGGACGAGCTGCACGCCGGGTTGAACACCGGTCTCATCCGCGCGCTGGGCAGCACCGGGGGTGTGGTGACGTCCGCGGGATTGGTGTTCGCGTTCACGATGCTGGCGATGCTCACCAGCGACCTGCGGACCGTCGGCCAGGTTGGTTCGACGGTGTGCATCGGCCTGCTGCTGGACACGCTGATCGTGCGTTCGTTCGTGGTGCCCTGCATCGTCAGGATCCTCGGGCCGTGGTTCTGGTGGCCCACGCTGGTGCGTTCGCGCCCGCTGCCGCATGGATAGTCACACCTGCCACGTGAGTACCGTCAGCCGGCCATGCGGTGATTCCCATTTGCACTATCACCGGCGCTAGCACAAATCAAGACCACCTGTTGGTCGGCCGCGGATTACGCGATGCGATCAATGGTGGCCAGTTGCCCCGCCAGCTGTTCACGGGCGATTTCGGCATCGTAGTGAGCCTGCATGTTGATCCAGAACATGTCGCTCAGTCCGAGCGCGCGGGAGAGCCGCAAGGCCGTGTCGGCGCTGATGCCGCGCTTGCCATGCACGATTTCGTTGATACGGCGCGGCGGCACGTCGATCGCCTTTGCAATCCGGTACTGCGAGATACCAAGCGGATCAAGGAATTCGGCCTTAAGGATCTCGCCGGGGTGGGTCGGTGCGAAGTCTGCCATTGTGTTTGCCCTTTCTAGTGATAGTCGACGAGTTCGATGTTCCCGGCGCCGCTGGAACTCCACGTGAAGCAGATGCGCCACTGGTCGTTGACGCGGATGCTGTATTGCCCGGCACGGTTGCCGGCCAGCTTCTCGAGTCGGTTGCCTGGGGGCACCCGCAGGTCGTTAATGCTCTCGGCAGCGTTGATGAGAACGAGCTTGTTGTATGCGAGTTTGCTGAGTTCCGGACTGAGTTTCCTGACGTAGCGGCGCTGCCAGATCGCCTCGGTGTCCTTGTCCCGGAACGAGCGAATCACTCGACCAATGATAACGCCAAACATTATTAACGTAAAGCGTTATCACATGCCGCCTAGAAATTCAGGCCCGAGAACATGATTCGGCCGGGGTCGTACTTCTGCCGCACGGCGACCAGCCGGGGCAGGTTCGGGCCGAAGTAGCGTGACGGCGGCTGGTTGGCCTCGATGTAGTTCACATACCCGCCCACCGAATACTGTTGCACCGCTTGATGCGCCGTGTTCAGCCAGCTGGTCGCGGCCGCCGGGTCGCCGGTTTCCACGTACCACTGCACCAGCGCGGACTGCCGGCGCCACGGAAACGCCGTCGCGTCCGGCGCCACGCTGGCCAGCGCCCCGTCGAGCGCGTGCATGATCGCCAACATGCGGCCCGCGTTGCGGGGAAAGGCGTTGACCGCCGCGGCGATGCCCTGCGCGACGGCCGCGTTGACGGTGGGAAAGACATCGGACCCGCCGACGTACCCGAGCGGCGACGGGTTGAGGTTTCCGACGGCGAGGTAGTTCACCAGGTCCATGTAGTTGAACGTGTGGGTCTCGGTGCCGGACGGTTGCATTCCCACCGCCTGGGTGATGGCGGCCGCCGCGTTGTTTCCCGACCCCGCGGGGCAGGTGGCCAGGATTCGGCAGTGCGTGCCCATCCCGTCGACGGTGGCGTCGGCCAGCGCCCAGCTGTTGCGGTCGGCGGTGCGCAGCCAGTTCTGCCAACCGACCAGCACCTGCGCGAACGACTGCGGCGGGAAGTTGAGGTTCACGACGTCGACGTCCCTGGTGGGGAACGTGGCGAAGGTCAGCGCGGTCGTCACGCCGAAGTTGCCGCCACCGCCGCCGCGCAGCGCCCAGAACAGGTCGGGGTTGCTGGCCGCGGACGCGGTGACCGCCTGGCCGCTGGGCAGCACCACCTGCGCCGACGTCAACTGGTCGGACAGCAGGCCCGCATGCCGGGATTGGGCGCCCATGCCGCCGCCCAGGGCGTGCCCCGCGGCACCGACCGACGGGCAGGTCCCCGTCGGAACCCCCCGGCCGGCCGCGGCCAGCGTGCGGTGCATCGTGTACAGGCTCGTGGCCGGCGTCACCGTGACCTGCCCGGTGGCGGCGTCGTAGTGCGCGTCACCGGGCAGTTGGCGCAGGTCGAGCACCATGGCGCCGTTCGCCGTCGACGCCCCGATATAGGAGTGCCCGCCGCTGCGCGGGGCGACCTTGAGGTTGTTGGCGGCGGCGAACGCCATCGCCTTTTGCACGTCCGCCGCCGATTTCGGGGTGACGACCGCCGCCGGCGTGAAGCCGTTGTAGTTGGTGTTGAAAACCTGCTTGGCCCCCGCGAATTGCGGACTGCCCGGCAGCAACACCTCCCCGCCGAGGGCGGTCGAAAGCCCTTCCCAGCCAGTGGGATTCGGAGCCGCGACGGCCCGCATCGAACCGATTCGGCCCGACGAAAGAACCGCGCCGGCGGCCAACGCCCCGGCGGCGCCCCGCAGAAACGCCTGCCGCGAGATCTCACGCGCCATCGTCGGGCTCCCGCGATTGCGTCATGTTCCGCATTCTCGACCACGGCAACCGCGACGCCGCATGACGTGTCGCGGGGTGACCGAAACGTGCCCGGACCGTTACCCGCCCGAGGTGCGGCGTTAGGCGTACATGGCCTCGATCCGCTCGGCATAGGCGGCGGCGATCGGTTTGCGCTTGAGTTTGGCTGTCGGCGTGTAGAAGTCGCCGCCGGGTTCCCACGTGTCGGGCAGGATCGTGAACCGCTTGATCTGCTCGACCCGCGAGAGTTTGGCGTTTGCGGCTGCGACGCCCCTTTCGATTTCCGCGCGCACGACCGGATCGGCGGCCAGGGCGGCGACCGAGCCGTCGGCGAGCCCGTGCCTGGCCGCGAACCGGGCCGCGGCCTCGGCGTCCAAGGTGATCAATGCGGTGTTGTACGGACGCTGTTCGCCGATCACCGCGACAGCCCCGACCAGCGCGCAGTTGGCCGTGACCGCGTTCTCGATGTTGGCCGGCGACATGTTCTTGCCCGCCGCGTTGATGATGATCTCCTTCTTGCGATCGATGATGGTCAGGCGGCCGTCGCGGTCGATCGTCCCGATGTCGCCGGTGTGCACAAAGCCATCGGGATCGATTGTCTCCGCGGTCTTTTCGGGATCCTTCCGATAGCCGCGCATGGCGGGAACCCCGCGCGCGAGCACCTCACCGTCCGGGGCGATGCGCAGCTGGACGCCCGGGGCCGCCGCGCCGACGGTTCCGACCTTGACCTGGTTGGGCCGGGTGAACGCGATGGCGATCGGGAACTCCGACATGCCGTAGCCTTCGCACAGCGGCAGGCCCAGCCCGAGGATGAACTCGTGGACGTCGCGCGGGATCGGCGCGGCGCCGGTGATCAGGACGCGCGCGTTGCCCAGCCCCAGCCCGGCTCGAATCTTTGACAGCACAAGGCGATCGGCGAGCGCATACCGCAATTCATCGACGACGCTGGGCGAGCGGCCGTTCAACATGACGCGCCCGCGCCCGACTCGCATCGCCCAGTCGGTCAGCCGCCGCTTGAGCGGGTGCTGGTCGGCGATGGCCGCCTCGACGCCCGCCTTGACCTTGACCCACACCCGAGGGACGCCGAGGAACGCGGTGGGGTTGACCCGGGTGAGGACCTCGAGCACCCGGGCCACCTCGGGGACGGTCGTGATCTGCATTCCGTGCAGGTGGTTTTGGTAGTGCACGAAAAGCCGGTTGGCGGCGTGCGCATCCGGGAGGTAGGACACGACGGTGTCCGAGTGATCGAGGCCGCCGAATTCCGCCGCCAGCGCCGCGTTCGCGAGGACGTTGGCATGGGTGAGCTCCACCCCCTTCGGCGGGCCGGTGGTACCCGACGTGTACACGATCGTCAGCAGGTCGTCGCGGCGCACCGCTCGCCAGACCGCGTCGAAGTCGAAGCCCGGGGCCGGACGGTCCTCGATCTGTCCCAGGCCGATCGTGCCGTCGGGTCGGCCGTCGACGCACACGACGTGCTCCACCTTGCCGCCGAGCTCCCTGGCCGCCCGGATCAGCGGCAGGAATCGCCGCTCGCAGATCACCACCCGGTTGTCGGCGTTGTCGAACTGGTAGCCGATCGTCTCCGGCGGGTTGGTGTTGTACACCGAGAACGGTGCGGCACCCAGATGAAAGGCCGCGGTGTCGCACAGGTGGAACTCGGGGCGGTTGGTCATCATCAGCGCGACCGTGTCGCCGGGGCCGACACCGAGATTCGCCAGTCCCGCGGCGATCCTTCGCACCCGTTCGGCGTACTGGCGCCAGGTGATCTCGACGGTGCCGTCGGCGGTGCGCAGCGCGACGGCGTCGGGCTGCTGCGCCGCGGTGCGCTGAAACGCCGCGCACAGCGTCGACAAAACGCCCACGGTTGTCTGCGTCATGGCTACCCCGCCTCGACTTCGTTGTGTCGCACCGGGTCACCGATGCCGTCGAGGATGGTGCGGGTGACCAGGTCCGGGTCATCCCACATCGGCGCGTGGCCGCAGTCCGCAAGGGTGACGTGTGTCGTGTGCGGCGGCAGTTGGTCGGTGCACCGCATGCTGCGGGCCCGCACCATGCGGTCATGGGTGCCGAACGCGACGGTGACCGGCACCGTGACGCCCTGCCCGCCCTCGAACCGGGTCCGTCTGCCCACCCGCAGGACTTTGCGCAGCGTCGGGGCGGACCGGT
Organism: Mycobacterium sp. NGS26; assembly: GCF_059813025.1. Taxonomy (NCBI): domain Bacteria; kingdom Bacillati; phylum Actinomycetota; class Actinomycetes; order Mycobacteriales; family Mycobacteriaceae; genus Mycobacterium; species Mycobacterium sp. NGS26. Next base: position 326,558 of record NZ_JCALDU010000003.1, on the reverse strand, counting down.
GCAGGGTGTCCAGTAACTCGATGGCGTCCTCGGCCGCGATCCGTCCCGGGTGCCGGAAGACCAGCGACAGCGCCGCGCAGCGCACCGACCGGCGCTCGAACAGCCGCCGCGCCGGTGTCTGGCACAGCCGGCCGGCGCCCAGCCCGAGGGCGAACTGCGCGCGGGTCAGCAACGGCATGCGGGTCGCCCACAGACCGGCGGGCGCAAGGGCGACGACGGAGCGCGCCAGTCCGCGTTTGGCGGCCTCCAGCGCCATCCAGCCACCCATCGAGTTGCCCGCCATGTCGACCGGTGTCGGAATGCCCAGGCGAGTCAGTTGGGCGGCCAACTGCTCCATCGCCCAGTCCATGGTGGGTTCCACGCCGGGCACCGCCGGGGTCAGCCCGAAGCCGGGAAAGTCGAAGGCGAGCACGCGGCGCCGGGCGGCCAGTAGGTCGATGACCGGTTCCCAGCTGCGCACCGATGCGCCGCCGCCATGCAACAGTACGAGGGGTTCGCCTGTGCCGCAATCGATTCGATGCCACTCGCTCATGCCGCGTCCCTTCGCAAGGTGTCGGGAACGACGAATCGCGAACCGTAGCGTGCGGCGAGCTCGTCGGCGCGCCGCACGAACGCGCACCGTCCGCCGGCGTAGCCGTCGACGAACCGGCGGACACCCCCGGTCCATGCCGGGTAGCCGATGGCGAAGATCGAGCCGATGTTCGCGTCGGCGTCCGAGTCCATGACGCCGTCGTCGAACACCCGCTGCGTCTCGATCGCCTGGATGAACGTGAGCCGGTCGATGAGGTCCTGGAATGGAGCCTCCAGCTGCGGCCTGCTGCCGAACACCGACCGCAGCCCGGGCCAGATCCGGGTGCGCCTGCCGACCTCGTAGTCGTAGAACCCGGCGCCGCCGAGTTTGCCTGTGCGGCGGTGCTTCTCGATCATCGTCTCGAGCACCTGCAGCGCGACCTCGCCGGCCTCGGTCGGCTTCTTGCCCTCGGCGGCCAGGCCGGTGACCACCTCCTGCTGGATCGTGCGCATGGTGGTGAAGTTCAGCTCGTCGGCCAGTTGCAGCGGCGCCGCCGGGTAGCCGGCCTGGTGGCCGGCCTGCTCGATGGTCGCCGGGTCGACGCCCTCCGCGAGCATGGCGCACGCCTCGTGCAGGAACGTGGCGAACACCCGGGAGGTGAAGAAGCCACGGCTGTCGTTGACGACGATCGGGTATTTCTTGAGCGCGAGTGCGTAGTCGACGGCCCGGGCGACCGCCTCGTCCGAGGTCTTCTCGCCGCGAATGATCTCGATCGGGGCCATCTTGTCGACCGGAGAGAAGAAGTGGATCCCGATGAAGTCCTCCCGCCGCTTCACCCCGGCGGCCAGCGTGGTGATGGGCAGTGTCGAGGTGTTGGAGCCGAGCAGGGCGTCGGGCTCGACCATGTCTTCGATCTCGCCGAAGACTTTGTGCTTCAACGCCGGATCCTCGAAGACCGCTTCGACGACGAGGTCGACGCCCGCGAAATCCGCGACGTCGCCAGTCGGATGTATTCGGGCAAGCAACGCCTTCGACTTCTGTTCGGTGGTGCGCCCTTTCGCCACTGCCCCCGCCTCGAGCCGCTCGGAGTGGGCCTTGCCCTTCAGCGCGGCCTCGAGCGAGACGTCCTTGAGCACAACGTCGATGCCCGCTTTGGCGGTGACGTAGGCGATTCCGGCCCCCATCATGCCCGCGCCGACGATGCCGACCTTGCGGATCTCGCGTTTCGCGATGCCGGCCGGACGCGATCCGCCGCCTTGCACCTTCTGCAGGTCGAAGAAGAACGCCCGGATCATGTTCTTGGCCACCGGGCCGATGACCAGGCTGGTCAGGTAGCGCGACTCGATGAGCTCGGCATTGGCGAAGTCAACCTGCGCACCCTCCACCGCGGCGGCCATGATCGCGCGCGGCGCCGGCATGTTGGTGCCCTTGATCTGCTTGCGCAGGTTGGCCGGGAACGCCGGCAGGGCCGCCGCGAACGTCGGCGTCGACGGTGTGCCGCCCGGGATCTGGTATCCCTCGACGTCCCACGGCTGCCTGTTGCGGTCGGGGTTGGCCGCGATCCACGCCTTTGCCGCGGGAATCAATTCGTCGATGCCGCCGACCAGCTCGTCGACGAGGCCGACCCGCTTCGCCTTGGCGGGCCGGTAGGCGTTGCCCTGCAACAGGATCTCCATCAGCGCGCGCTGGATGCCGAACATCCGCACCGTGCGCACGACACCGCCACCGCCCGGCAGCAATCCCAGCTTGACCTCGGGCAGTCCGATCTGCACACCGGGTGAATCGACGGCGATCCGGTGGTGAGTGGCCAGCGCGATCTCCAGGCCGCCGCCGAGCGCCGCCCCGTTGATCGCCGCGACGACCGGCCTGCCGAGCCGCTCCAGCCGGCGGATGTCGCGCTTGAACTCCGTTGCGGTGTCCATGATCTGCCGCGCGTCGTCGGGACCCACGTCCAGCAGCAGGTTCAGGTCCATGCCGGCGAAGAAGGTTTTCTTCGCGGAGGTGAGCACCACCCCGGTGACGTCGTCGATCTCGGCTTCGAGCCGGTCGACCGTCGACCGCATCGACGCGAGGTAGGCCTCGTTGACGGTGTTGGCGCTGCCGCTCGGGTCGTCGATGGTGAGCACGACGATCCCGTCGGCGTCGCGCTCCCAACGAATGATGTTGTCGGTCATGATGTTCAGAGCCTTTCGACGATGGTGGCGACGCCCATGCCGCCGGCGACACACAGCGTGATCAGCCCGTAGCGGCCGTCGCGGCGTTCGAGCTCGTCGACGACGGTGCCGAGCAGCATGGCGCCGGTGGCCCCGAGCGGGTGGCCCATGGCGATGGCGCCCCCGTTGACGTTGTACTTCTCGTCGGGCACGCCGAACTCCCGTTGGACCTTGATCGCGATGGCCCCGAAGGCTTCGTTCATCTCGAACACGTCGATGTCGTCGATGGTCAGGCCGGCGGTCGCCAATGCCTTGCGCACCGCGGGGATCGGGCCCTCGAACATCAGCACCGGGTCGGCGCCGCTGGTCGCCGCGGAGACGATCCGGGCGCGGGGCACCAGGCCCGACGCCTTGCCGGCGCCTTCGTTGCCGACCAGCACCAGCGCGGCGCCGTCGACGATGCCGGAGCTGTTACCGCTGGTGTGGACATGGTCGATGGTCTCGACGAAGTGGTAGCGCTGCCGCGCCACCGCGTCGAACCCGCCGAACTCGCCGATCCCCGCGAACGCGGGCTGCAGTTTCGCCAGGTCCTCGGCCGTGGTTCCCGGGCGCATGTGCTCGTCGTGGTCGAGGACCGTCAGCCCGTTGATGTCACGCACCGGCACAACCGATTTCGCAAAGCACCCGCCCGACCACGCCGCCGCGGCGCGCTCCTGCGAGCGCACCGCGTAGGCGTCGACGTCGTCGCGGGTGTAGCCCGCGATGGTGGCCAGCAGATCCGCGGCCACGCCCTGCGGGATGAAGTAGTTGTCGTAGGCGGTAGCCGGGTCGTGGGCCATCGCGCCGCGATCGCTGCCCATCTCCACCCGCGACATCGACTCGACGCCGCCGGCGATGACCAACTCGTCGAAACCCGAACGCACGCCCTTCGCGGCGATGTTGACCGACTCCAGGCCCGAGCCGCAGAACCTGTTCACCTGCACGCCGCCGACGGTGTCGGGCAAGCCGGCGACGTTGACCGCGGTGCGGGCGATGTCCATGCCCTGGTCGCCGATCGGGGTGACGACGCCGAGCACCACGTCGGAGACGCGGTCCTCGTCCAGGTTCGGGAACCGGCTGCGCAGCTCGCCGATCAGCCCGACGACGAGGTCGATCGGCTTGATCGTGTGCAGCGCGCCGGTGCTCTTGCCCTTACCCCGTGGCGTGCGGATCGCCTCGTAGACAAACGCTTCGGTGGTCATCGGTTGGCCTGTTCCGCCAGACGAGCGTGATATGCGGCCCGCGTCGCGGCGTCGGCCCCGGCCACCACCCGGTCGAATCGCGTCGCGTGGGCGACCGCGAACCGGGCCCGGGGCGGCAACAACGACAGCGTCTTGAGCAGCGCACCCATCGACGCGGGCACGGTCGCCGCGACACGGTTCTTCCCGACGGCTGCGACGATTCCGCGCGCGACGTCTTCCGGTTCCGCCGTCGCGATCGGCTTGGCCCACCCGGGAACCTTGCTGCCGGCCGACAATTCGGTGTTGATGATTCCGGGCAACACGCAGGTCACGCTTACGCCCTGCTCGCGCAATTCGCGGTACAGCGCCACGGTGAAGCCGACGACGAAGTGCTTGGTGCCGCAGTAGGTCGCCATGCCGGGCTCCGCGTGGATGCCCGCCACCGACGCGACGTTGACGATGTGGCCGCGCCCGCGCGTGACGAACCGCCGGCCGGCCAGCCGCGAACCGTTCAGCACGCCATGCACGTTGATGTCGATCAGGCGGTCGGTCGTCTTCTGCTCCTCGTCGAGGAAGGGGCCGGTCGGCATGATGCCCGCGTTGTTGACCAGTACGTCGAGCGGGCCGAGCTCGGTCTCGGCGGTCTCCAGGAACCGCGCGAACGAGTCGCTGTCGATCACGTCGAGGGGAAGGCCCACCACCCGCGCACCGGCGTTCGCCGCGAGGGCCGCGGCCGCGGTGTGCGCGAGGTCGGCGTCGAGGTCGCCGATGGCGACTTTGGCACCCCTGGCGAGGAACGCCTCGGCCGTCGCGCGCCCGATGCCGCGCGCACCACCGGTGATCGCAACAACTTTGCCTGCGAGTTCGACTGTCTCCCTTTCCGTCTGGGGACGCGCGCTACAGCGAGCGACTGATGATTTCCTTCATGATTTCGCTGGTGCCGCCGTAGATCTTGTTGACGCGGGCGGCGGCATAGGCGCGGGCGATGGGGTACTCCATCATGTAGCCGTAGCCCCCGAAGAACTGCACGCACCGGTCGACGACCGCCACGCCCTTGTCGGCGGCGATCAGCTTGGCGATCGAGGCGGTCGCCGGGTCGTTGTGACCGTCGATGTATTGCTGCACGCAGTAGTCGACCGTGGTCTTGATCGACAGCACCTCCGCCTTGAGCTCGGCCAGCTCGAACTTGTTGTGCTGGAACTTGATCAGCGGCCGGCCGAAGGCCTCGCGCTCCTTGGTATAGCGGATCGCCTCCAGCACGGCGGCTTCGGCCATGCCCGCGCACAGCGAGGCGATGATCAGGCGTTCCCGAGCGAGTTGTTCCATCAGCTGGTAGAAGCCGAGACCCTCCCGCGCGCCGAGCAGATTGGCCGCGGGGACTCGCATGTCGGAGAAGAACAGCTCGCGGGTGTCCTGGCCGTGCTGGCCGACCTTCTCCAGCAGGCGCCCACGCTCGAAGCCGGGTAGGTCGTCGACCTCGGCGACGATCAGCGACACCCCCGCCGCGCCCTCTGCAGGATCGGTCTTCGCGACGATGACCAACAGGTCGCAATGGGTTCCGTTGGAAATAAAGGTCTTCGACCCGTTGACGACGTACTCGTCGCCGTCGCGCACCGCGGTGGTGCGCACCGCCTGCAGGTCGGAGCCCGTGCCGGGCTCGGTCATCGCGATGGCGAGCACGAGCTCTCCGCTGATGATGCCCGGCATCCACCGTTTCTTCTGCTGCTCGTCGCCGTAGGTGTTGATGTAGTGAGCCACGATCGGCGAGTGCACCACCCACCCGGACGCGGTGTCGTGTGCCATCGAAAGTTCCTCGGCGACGACCGCCGAGTAGCCGAAGTCACCGTTCGCACCGCCGTACTCCTCGGGCAGGTCCAGGCCGAGCAGGCCGGCGTCGCCGAGCTTGTTCCAATACTCGCGATCGACCTGGTGCTGTTTGGCCCAGCGCTCCTGGTTCGGAGTCGCCTCCTTGCGCAGGAACTCCGCGACATGGGACCGCAGCTCACGATGCGCGTCGGTCTCCCAGCTCGCGCGATAGTCGGGAAACAGTTCGGACATGGCTACCTCACTCGGTTCAGCGGGATGTCGGCTTGCGCGGCAACGGCTTCCAGCTCGGCGGCGGTCCGCCCGGCGAAGGCGCCGCTAAGTCCCTCATGGGACCCGTCGGTCTGGAAAACCTGGATCGTGCGCTGGTAGAAGTGCGGCTCGATCGCCCCCAGCGCGACATAACCGTCGGCGGCCCGGTAGATCCCGTAGCCGGGAAACGCTCCGCCCAATACGGCGCCGTCGCCCAGCAGCCGGTACCGCACGGCGTCGCCGGCGCGGGCGGCCGCCTCCGCCAGGGACACCCGATACGCCTGTCCCGCACCGGTTCTCGCCCGAGCGACCAATGCCGCGAGCGCGGTCGACGCCGCCCGCTCGGCGCCCAGTGCGTCCGCGATCGGCACCTTGGGCATGTGCGGGGGGGTCAGCGTCCCGTGGGCCGCCTGGTAGTTGAGGTCATGACCGGGCGCTTCCGCCGAATCGCCGTCGTAACCGACGATTTCCACCAGCGACAAATTCGGGAACCGCTCTTGCGGCCGGGCGAGCCCCAGCCTCGCCAACGCCGAGGGCCGCATCGACGTGATCAGGAGGTCGGCGTCCGCCAGCAGCTCGTCGAGCTTGGCGCGGTCACCGGCATCCTTGAGATCCAGCGTCACGACCGCCTGGCCGTCGATCAACCGCTCATACCAATCCGGCGCGGCGGCGGCCAGTGGGTCGCCCGACGGCGGTTCCACCTTGGTGACCGACGCGCCCAGCTCGGCCAACCGCGCGGCCGCCAACGGCCCCGGCAGGTTGACCGCCAGCGACACGACGCTGACCTCGCGCAGCGGCTGCACCTTCGCGGCGTTCATAGGATCGACAATACAGTTGTATTGGTATTAGGTCAAACGTAACGGCTGTTGGGTTACCCGCGCTACAATTGCCGCACGTTAGGAGGTGCGTCGAGCGTGGTGACGGTCAACCCGCGGGCCAGCGATGACGATCTGACGGCCAAGGCCCGAATCCGCAACGCGGCGTTGGATCTCTACGCCCGCGACGGCGAACAACGCACGTCGCTGCGCGCGGTCGCCGCCGCTGCGGGGGTCACGCTGGGTTTGGTGCAACACCACTTCAAGACCAAGGCCGGACTGCGCCGCGCGGTGGACCAGTTGGTCGTCGACTACTTCGCCCAGACCGTCGCCGCGGTGCCGACGGACGGGACGCCGGAGGACGTGGCGGCGGCGCGCGATGACGCGGTCCGGCGCATGCTCGCGGAGAATCCGCCGGTGGTCAACTACCTCCGGCGCGTGATGCTCGAACCGTCGGACAACCAGCAGCAACTGCTCCACGCCATCGTCGACTTCACCCGCAGCGAGATCGGCATGCTGCGCGACGCGGGCCTGGCGTCGACGGCGCGACCGGAATCGCATCAGATCGTCACGGTTCTGCTGCGGCAGTTCGGCGAACTGCTGCTTCAGCCGATGCTCGAGGCGGTGTGGGAACGGGCGGCATCCAAAGGCGAGAAGCTGCCCCGCCTGGTCATCCGCGTCGCCGACTGACACCGGCTGAGTCCCCTATGGCGGCCAGTGCGAGGACAACACGTGCGGTGTCCACGTCGGCCAGGTGGGTGCGCCGACGACGTGGCCGCTGCTCAGTTGCGCGACGACACGAGGACCTTTGAGCGCGCTGTTGTCGAACACGGTGGCGGTGTCGCAGCGGGCGATCGCGGTTGCGACGAGTGGCCAAAGGCGTTGGTAGCGTTGACGAATCTTCTCCTCGGGGACGGTGTGTCCGCCGGCGTCGACCCTGTGTTTGACGCGCTGCACGGCCAACTCTTCGGGGATGAGCAGCACGTGCAGGATCACCGTGTAGCTCACCGCGTGTGCGGCGTCGATCAGCTCGAGTTTGGAAGGGCGCGAAAACACGGTCTCGGCGACGAACGATCGGCGCAGTTCGATCAGCCTGGTCCTGGTGTCGGCGGCTACCCGGGCGGTGTCGTACGCGTGGGCCTCCGGGTCGGCGGGCCAGCGATGTTTGGCGATCTCGTCGGCGTTGACGACGACGATTTTCGGCAGCAGCGGGGCGAGAGTGAGCTCGATGAATGTCGACTTGCCGGCTCCGTTGGGTCCGACGACCAGGTCGAGCCGGTTCATCGGGCCGCGGGGCTCACTTTTTGCGTCGTGTGGGTCGGCGTTTGGCCGTCACCACCACCGAAGTGCCGTCGGGGCGGTGCTCGACGATCTCGCCGGCCTCGTTGAGGGCCACGGTCGTGATGCCGCGCTTGGCCAGCAGCTCGCCGTAGTTTGACTCCGCCAGGTTCTCTTGGATCGCCGCGGCGATCTCGGCGTTGAAGACGACGCCTTCCTCGACGCTGAGGTCGCGCAATTCCACTTCCCCGGCCAGCGCTGCTTCGACCCGTCGACGTGCAGCGGTGTGCTGACTCGACACGGCGCGGCCCACCCGGGCCCAGTGATCGAGTTGCTGCTTGGCCGAGCGGCTCTGCCGTGCGCCCTCGGCCGCGGCGCTGTCGAACAGGTCGGCGGCAAACCGGGTGACTCGGTCGGCGGTATCGGCCATCGCTCCTCGATCCTGTAGCAATCTGCAACAAGCGTAGCACTTAGCTACGGATGGTGGGTGTGGTGCGAATGGGCAGCGTGCCCACACTTGGCGTGATATTCGTGCAGTGGCACACTGCCGTTCATGGACGGTGAAACCGTCACACCCGCGATCGACGAGTGCATCGCCAAGGTCGCCGCGGCGATGCTCGCCGAGCTCGACGAGGTCGGCGACCAGATGGATGCCGCCGAGGTGGAGCTCTCACCGGAGCTCGGCGCGGACGCCGCGATCCTGGCGGATACGTCGGCGAGCAACCGCGCCGTCGTCCGGCGCTTCCTCACCGTGTGCGCGCGCACCGAGGACAGACCCGTTTTGGTCGACGTCGACGTGCCACCCGAGGCGCTGGACGCCGCCCGAACGGTCGCCCGTCGAGGAATCGAGTTCAACGTCATCATCCAGGCCTACCGCCGCGGAACGCACATCGCCTGGCGACGCTGGATGGCAATGGCAGCGCGCGTGGTCCCGCCGGGTCCCGAGCTCGTGGAGTTCCTCGAGGTCTCCTCGCAACTGGTGTTCGACTACGCCGACCGGGTGCTCGGCCGCGTTCTCGAGGAGGCGCATCGCGAGCGCGAGCGAGTCCTCGGTGGCGCCCTTGCGCGACGGACCGAGACGATCCGTCTGATCCTCGACGGTGCCCCCATCGAGAGCCGAAGAGCAAGCGAACGGCTCGGCTACGACCTGGACCGCCGCCACACGGCGCTCGTGCTCTGGGCCGAACCACCCGGCGATGTCCAGGGCGCACTGGAATCGGCGGCTGCCCTGCTGGCGCGGGCCGTCGGCGCCCGCCAACCGCTCACGGTTCCCGCGGGAACGTCGACGCTGTGGGCGTGGATCGGCACCGACGGTGGCGTGACGCCTAGCACGCTGCGCGACGCGATTGGGCAAGCGCAGCCCAACATCTGTGTTGCCGTGGGCCCGACCGAATCCGGCATCACCGGCTTCCGGCGATCCCACGACGGCGCACTAGCCGTCCAGCGGATGCTCGCCGGACACGCAGGCGGCGAGCGGCTCGCGCTCTACCACGAGCTCGAGGTGACCACGCTTGCCGCGCAAGATCTCGACCGCGCCGCCGAGTTCGTCGCCACAACATTGGGCCCGCTCAGCGCCGACACACCGAGCGCGGCGCGCCTCCGCGAGACAGTGCGTGTCTTCCTCGACGAAGCCAACAACGCACCCCAAGCAGCCGCGCGCCTCCACACCCACCGCAACACCGTCCTCCAACGCGTCGCGCGCGCCACCGAACTCCTCGGGCACGCTCCAGGGGAGCGTCGCTTGGCGGTCGAGCTCGCTCTCGAGCTGGCGCATTACCTCGGCCCGCGGGTGCTCACCCGGTAGACGTGTGCTCGCGCACATATTTTGGCGCCGAGACAATGCCGGCAGACATGTCGCGCGCCTGGCTACACCGCTACCGTGAACCGCATCACAACCTCGCCCTCCCGCGCCAGGGGCCCCAGACCAAGTCCGTCAACGTCGCCCTCTGAGGAGAATCCGATGAAGACCACCGCAGCCGTGTTACTGGATGCTGGAAAGCCGTTCGAGATCATGGAACTCGATCTCGACGGTCCCGGCCCGGGCGAGGTACTGATCCGTTATGTCGCGGCCGGGTTGTGCCATTCCGATCTGCATCTCACCGATGGCGACCTGCCGCCGCGGTATCCGATCGTCGGCGGCCACGAGGGTTCCGGCATCATCGAGGAGGTCGGTCCCGGCGTCACCAAGGTCAAGCCGGGCGATCACGTGGTGTGCAGCTTCATTCCCAGCTGCGGGCACTGCCGTTACTGTTCCACCGGCCGGCAGAACCTCTGCGACATGGGTGCGACGATCCTCGACGGATTCATGCCCGACGGCAGCTTCCGATTCCACGGCGCCGGACAAGATTTCGGCGCCATGTGCATGCTTGGCACCTTCTCCGAGCGCGCCACCATCTCCGAGCACTCGGTGGTCAAGATCGATGACTGGCTGCCGTTGGAAACCGCGGTCCTGGTCGGATGCGGGGTGCCGACCGGCTGGGGCAGCGCCACCTACGCCGGGAATGTACGTGCGGGTGATATCACCGTCATCTACGGCATTGGCGGCATCGGCATCAACGCCGTGCAAGGTGCCGTGCACGCTGGCGCAAAGTCCATCGTGGTGGTCGATCCGATCGCCTTCAAGCGCGAGACGGCCCTGAAATTCGGTGCGACACACGCTTTCTCCAGCGCGGCCGAGGCGGTGGAAAAGGTGAACGAGCTGTCCTGGGGCCAAGGCGCCGACCAGGCGCTCGTGACCGTCGGCATCGTGGACGAAGAAGTCGTCTCGGCGGCGTTCGACATCGTCGGCAAGGGCGGTGTCGTGGTTGTCACCGGCCTCGCCAACCCGGAAAAGCTGACAATCCACGTGTCCGGCATGATGATGACGCTCATGGGGAAGACCATCAAGGGCACGTTGTTCGGTTCCGCCAATCCGCAGTACGACATTGTGCGGCTGCTCCGCCTCTACGACGCCGGACAGCTCAAACTCGATGAACTGGTGACAACCCGCTACCGCCTCGAGGACGTCAACCAGGGATATCAGGATCTGCGCGACGGCAAGAACATTCGCGGGATCGTGATCCACGGGGGCGCATAACATGTTCGGCGCCCGTTGATCGAAGATCGGGCCGAGCGTATTTTCTGGCGGACCCACGTCGCTGCGAAGCGAATACACGATCCTGCGCGGTGACGAATTGATTGCAGAGTGCGTGATGGTTCACGTCTGCGTGGACAGCAAGTCTTTCGCGAAGCGACCATGGCCGCACTGGCTGCGCGAGCACATCGCGGCGCAGTCGCCGTCAACTTAGTGAGGGCCGGCGGGGCTCAGCGATCGAGTGTGCCGTCACACATATTTTGGCGCTAACGCAAGGCGAGCAGACATGTCGAAGGGCCTGGTTGCGGGGATACCGTGACAACACATCGCAGCCCCCACCGTGGCCAGGAGACGCCCGTGACGATCACGACCACCAACCAGACGCAGACCACCGATTTCGACGTCCTTATCGTGGGCGCCGGGATTTCGGGTATCGGCGCGGCCTATCACCTCAAGACCCGCCGGCCAAACACGTCGTTTGTGGTCTTAGAGGCCCACGACTCGATCGGCGGCACGTGGAATTTGTTCCAGTACCCGGGCATTCGGTCGGATTCGGATATGCCCACGTTCGGCTACAGCTTCAAGCCTTGGACACACCGCAAGTCGATCGCCGACGGGCACATCATCCTGGACTATCTGCAGCAGACAGTCACAGAAAACGGTCTGGGCGAGCACATCCGGTTTGGCTATCGGGTGCGCGGCGCGGAGTTCGATTCGCAGCAGGGGCGCTGGACGGTCACCGCCGACCACGCCAGCACCGGTGAGACAACGACTTTCACCGCCCGCTTCCTGTTCCTGGGTACCGGCTACTACGACCACGATGCGGGTTTTGCGCCGGAGTTCAGCGGTGTCGATGACTTCGCGGGCCAGCTGATCCACCCCCAGCACTGGCCGGCGGACCTGGACTACACCGGCAAGCGCGTCGTCGTGATCGGCAGCGGCGCCACCGCGGTCACGCTGATCCCGTCGATGGCCGACAAGGCGGACCACATCACGATGCTGCAACGCTCGCCGAGCTACGTGTTCTCGATTCCGGCCGAGGACCCGCTCGCCAACACGCTGAACAAGCTGCTCGGCCATGACCGCGCGTACAAGATTGTCCGGCGCAAGAACATCGCGATGGGCCGCGGCATGTACAAGGCCTGCAAGCGCGCTCCGAAGCTGATGCGCAGGCTGCTGATCGCCAACGTGCGCCGGCAGCTGCCCAAGCACTTCGACGTCGACACCCACTTCACCCCGCGCTACGACCCGTGGGACCAGCGGCTGTGCATGGTGCCCAATGGCGATCTGTTCAAGGCGATCTCGTCCGGGAAGGCCTCGGTGGTGACCGATCGGATCGCACGGTTCACCAAGACCGGCATCCTGCTGGAGTCGGGCCAGGAGTTGGTTGCCGACATCATCGTGACGGCAACCGGGCTCAACATGGTGCCGTTCGGCAAGATCCAGCTCAGCGTCGACGGACGGCCGGTGTATCTGCCGGACACGACAATCTACAAGGCGATGATGCTCTCCGGTGTGCCCAACCTGGCGTTCGCCGTCGGCTACACCAACATCTCCTGGACGCTCAAGGTGGATCTGGTCTGCGAGCACTTCTGCCGCCTGCTCGACTACATGGACGCCCACGGTTACGGCACCGTCGAACCGGTGCTCGACGACCCGGACATGGAGCGGGTGCCGGCGATGGACATGAGTTCGGGCTATGTCCAGCGGGCGATCGCGAAGTTTCCGCGCGGAGGCACCAGCGGGCCGTGGGCGTTCAAGCACGCCTATGAAATGGATGCCGAACGCCTGCGCGACGGCCCGGTCGAGGACGACGCGCTGAAATTCACTCCCGCCAAGCCGGCTCTGGTGCGCACATGAAAGAACTCACCTTCCCCAGCCGCGGCGTCAGCTGCGCCGCCTGGCATGTCCCGGCCAGCACCGACGCACTCGCCGACGCGGCCGGCCGGCCGTGCGTGGTCATGGCGCACGGCTTCGGCGGCACCCGCGACAGCGGGCTGCTGGACTTCGCCGAGCCGTTCGCCGACGCCGGTATCGACGCGTTCGTGTTCGACTACCGCGGCTTCGGCGACTCCGAAGGCATGCCCCGCCAGGATGTTTCGGTCCGCCGTCAGCGGCAGGACTACCACGCGGCCATCGCGGCGGCCCGCCACCTACCCGGCGTCGATCGGGACCGGATCGCGTTGTGGGGATTCTCGTATGCCGGTGGGCATGTCATCGCGGTCGCCGCTCAGGATCCACGTGTCGCAGCGATCGTTTCGATGAATCCCGCCGCCGACGGGCGGGCCACGCTGGCGCGGATGGTGCGCCGGGGAGAAAGCGGTCTCCTGGCGCGGCTGACCGGACACGCATTGCGCGACATGGCCAGAGCCCTCACCAAGCGTTCGCCGCATGTCGTGCCCGTGGTCGGACAGCCCGGATCGACGGCGATCATCACCGCCCCGGGCCTCGAAGAGGCCTACTACGCGATGGCCGGCCCGACCGCGCGCAACGAGGTCTGCGCCCGCCATGCGCTCCAGGTGGCAGCGAACCGTCCCACCACCTTTGCGAGCCGCCTGGGCTGCCCGATGCTCATGCAGGTCGGCACCAACGACGCCGTCGTGCCCCCGAGTGCGGCGCGCCGCGCCGCCAAGAAGGCCGGATATTGGGCACAGCTGCGCGAATACCCCATCGACCACCTGGACGTCTTCCAAGTTCCGTGGCAAAAACAGGCGCTGGCCGACCAACTCGAATTCCTCACCCGCGTCCTCGATCCCGCACGGGCAGCCGACGTTCACCTCCGGTCTGCCGCCGAGCGAATGCGGGCCGGCCATGGGGTTGTGAAGTTGCCGTGGCTCGCTTCCTAGCCGAAATCAACAAAAGCAGAGGACACGACATGACTAAGAGAATTGTCTTCATCGGGGCGGCCGGCGAGATGTCTCGCGTCGCGATCGAGCGTTTCGCGAAGGCCGCCGGAGATGTGGCCTGGAAGCTGGAGTTGTACGACATCCGGCCAGAGGCCCTCGACGGCCTGGTCAAGACGTTGCCCGCCGGGTCCGCGACCGTCGGATCATTTGACCTCTTCGACGAGGCCGCTCTTCGCAACGCGATCGAGGGTGCCGCACTTGTCGTGCTGGGCGCCGGGCCCTACATCCGCACCGCGGAACCGGTGATGCAGGCGTGTATCGAAAAGAGGGTGCCGTATCTCGACCTCGATGATGACGAGGCAAGCACCCGCGCGGCGATGGAGCTCGACGCGCAGGCGAAGGACGCTGGCGTGCCGATCTTCATCGGCTGTGGCGCGTCGCCCGGGTTCACCAATGTGATGGCGGCCGACGCGGCCCGCGACATGGACACCGTCGAACGCATCGATGTGTGCTGGGTGACCGGTGACGAGGGGCCGGTCGCGTTCGGGCGGGCGGTACTCGACCACGCGATCCGGGGTTTTGCCGGACCGTGTCAGACGTGGGAGCACGGCCGCTCGGTGACTCATCAGACCTTTCTTGAGACGGATGTGTTCGCGCTGGGCAACACCCTCGGCGATTCCTACCGTCTCTACGAGTGTGCGCATCCGGAGCCGGTGACGATGCCGCGGCGCTGGCCGGGCGCCGACCGGATCCGGGTGCTGGGCGCACTCGACCCGCCCCCCACCAACGGCATCATGCGTGGCGTCGCAGTGGCCGTACAGGAACGCAAGATCTCGATGGACGAGGCCATCGACTTCATCAACGACCTCCTGACCGACAAGACCGGCTCACCCAAGGTGTGGAGGCACGCATTGTCGGGGCTGTGGGGCACGATTCGTCGCGGTGAGGTCAGCGCGGCCGAGGTCCTGAAGTTCCTGGCGATGTCGGCAGCTCGCAAACACCCCCCATTCCGCGGGACCAACTATGTGCGGGTGACCGGCAAACGCGATGGGATGCACGTGGTTTCGGTGCGTCGCGCGCCCGTGAGTGGGCCCGGCACCGTATGGACCACAATGGCATCGCTCACCGGTTCGGCCACCGCGGCGTTCATGGTGTTGGCACTCGACGAACTGGGCGAGCAGTCGGGGGTCTTGGCGCCGGAGGACTGGGTCGCCCCGGAGAAGTTTTACGAGACGCTCGCCGCCGCCGGCGGGTCGCCACTGCACGAGGTCGTGGAGGCAGTGGTCACCCCGAGCACCGCGGTGACATCGCGGACGCCAACTCTGAACAGCAATGCATGGACCTCTTGACGGAAACCGGTTGGGCCGAGCTGCCCACCGCGGGTGAGCCCGCGCTCGCCGAAGACGTGACATGCGACGTCGCCGTCGTCGGGGGCGGCGTCGGCGGTATGACGGCAGCGCTGCGGCTCGCCGAGTCCGGTGCCGACGTCGTGCTGCTCGAAGCCGAAACGTGCGGGTGGGGTGCCAGCTCACGCAACGCGGGCTACGTGACCAACTCGATCGCGGCCGACCCCGCGTTGCTGGTCCTGTTGTTCCGACGCAGCAAGGTCCGTGCGCTGTTCCAGTTCGCCGAGGCGGCAGTGGAATTCACTCAGAACGCCATCGAAAAGCGTTCCCTCGAGTGCGACTTCGAAAAGGCCGGCATCGTGCAGGCCGCGGTGTCGAAGGTGCAACTCCGCAAGGCGCGGCGCAACGCGAAGATCATGACCGAAGCGGGGTCCTCGGCCGAGTTTGTCGAGGGAAGGGACGCAGGCCTCCCGGAAGGGTTCCTCGGAGGCATGCGAGAAGGCGTCGGCGGAACCTTGAATCCGGCGAAGTATGTGCTCGGGCTGCGCAGTGCCGTCTTCGCCTCGGGCGCGAGGGTATTCGAGCACACTCGGGCGCGAGACGTCACTGACGGCAATGCCGGGGCAACGATCGTGACGGCCGATGGCAGCGTGCATGCCAGGCAGGCGCTGCTGACCGCGAACGCCTACAGCAAGGACCTCTCGATCACGCCGCGCCGGCTGGTGTCCCCGGTGTGGACCTCGCTCGTGGAAACCGAGCCGATCGCCCCGGAACGCCTGGATGCTATCGGCTGGACCAGTCGTGCACCGCTGGTGACCGCACATATGATCCTGGAGAGTTACCGCGTCACCCCGCAAAACACGATCGTCTTCGGCACCCGGCGCTTGGAGACAACGAGGGGGCCGCTGATCCCGCGGACCCCTTCGACTTTCGTGGTCGACGACCTTGTTCGCGGTTTCCGCGAACGCTTCCCGGGCTTGCGCGATGTCGCGCCGCGTCGGGCCTGGGGCGGCTGGATCGGCATGAGCTCCACCTGGCTGCCCGTCGCGGGGCAGGCCTCGGCCAACGTCCTGTACTCGCTGGCCTGCAACGGACATGGCTTCGCGCAAGCCCAGTACGTCGGCCACATGCTCGCCGGCAGACTCTCCGGCGAACCCATGCCCGCGGACCTGGCAAGTATCTGGCACAGCCGCGGCGGATTCTGGCCCAGCCTGGTCAGCTCACCGGCACTGTCGCTGGCCTGGCTCGGCGACCGCCTGGCCGATCGCCTTGCGCGCCTCTGACACCTAAATCCCTGCGGCGTCAGCGATTTCACGAGCCTTGTGCACCAGCGCATCTATCCGTGCGGTGGTGGGCGTTCCCGCGGCTGCCTTGTTTTGCGGTTCCTCCCTCGCTCGGCGCATCACGCCTTCGGCGATGATCGCCAGCTTCCACAAGCCAAGTGCGTGCCAGTACTGCAAGGTGGCCGAGTCGCGGCCGGTCGCTTCCAGGTACTGCCGCGCCATCTCCGCGCGATCGGGAAAGCCCGGCAGGGTCGACGGCGCGAATTCACCGCCCGTCGCTTCACCGGGCTCTGGCCAGTAGGTGAGCAGGGTGCCCATGTCCGCGAGCGGATCACCCAGCGTGGACAACTCCCAGTCCAGCACGGCGGCCACCTCGGCGGTCTCCCACGAGATGACCAGGTTGCGCAGGTGAAAGTCGCCATGTACCAGACTGATTTCGTGCTGCTCGGGAGCGGCGGCGGTCAGCCGACGGGTGAGCTTATCCAATTCAGGTAGCTCCCGGGTCTTGGACTTCTCCCATTGCCCTGCCCACCGCCTGAGCTGGCGCTGCGCGTACGGCTTGTGGCTGGCCAAATCCTCAAGTCCCACCGTCGCGAGGTCGACGGCGTGGATCTTCGCCAAGGTGGCGGGCAGGGACCGGGCGATCTGGCGACGCTTGTGCTGTGGCAACGCCTCGGCGACGTCCATCGTGTCGATGACCACGCCGTCGACGAACTCCATCAACACCAACGGCGCCTCGGAGTATTCCGAATCCGCTGTAACACCGAGGATTCGAGGGGCGGGTACGTCGGTGTTGCCCAGCGCCGCAATGATTTTCGCCTCGCGCATCACATCGTGGGCCGATGCCAGCAGGTCACCCAGCGGTGGGCGGCGCAGCACCCAGGCGCGACCCGCGGCGTCGGCGACGCGATACGTCAGGTTCGATTGCCCGAGCCCGATCCGCTGAAAATGCAGTGGCGCCACGAATTCGATGCCCAGCGTCGCGAGCCAGCGCGACACCACGCCGGCATCGACGCCGACCACCTCCCGCGTCTCAGGCATGGACGGACGCACCTGCCTGGAAGAGCCCGGCGTCGCCGAGGCGCTGTCCGCCGTCGATCACGAACGTCTCCCCCGTCACCCAGCTCGCCGCATCGGAGGCGAGGAACGCGATGGCCGAGCCGATGTCGTCGGGTTCACCGATCCGCGCCAACGCCGTGGCCGAATTCAACTGGCTCTCCTGGCTTTTCCACAGCGCCTCGGCCAGTTTCGTGCGCACCACGCCGGGGGCGACCGCGTTGACCCGCACCCTGGGCGACAGCTCGAGGGCCAGCTGCTTGGTGAGGTGGATCAATGCGGCCTTCGACACGTTGTACAGCCCGAGGTTGGGTTCGAAACCCATCCCCCCGATGGAAGCGATATTGACGACGACGCCACCGTGCTCGCTCATCCATGCGCGCGTCGCCAGGGATGTCCACAGGATCGGCGCCCACAGGTTCACGTCGAAGGTCTTGGCGAAGCGGGCATGGTCCTGATCGATGACCGGGCCGAAGGACGGGTTGGTGCCCGCGTTGTTGACCAGGATGTCGACGCTGCCGAACCGTTCGAGCGTCACCTCGATACAGCGCTGGGCGGCCTGCTCGTCGACGGCATGCGCAGCGACACCAATCGCATTGCCATCCACCTCGTTGGCGCCGGCATCCGCGGATTCCTGGCTGCGCGCGGTCAAGACGACATTGCCGCCCGCTGCCGCAATCGCTTGCGCCGCGGCCAAACCGATGCCTCGGGAGGCGCCCGTGATGATCGCGGTGCGCCCGGCCAGATCCAGGCGGGTCATGCCGATGCTCCGTTTCGATATTTGCGCAACTCCTGGGTCGCGATGGTCCGCTTGTGCACCTCGTCGGGGCCGTCCGCCAACCGCAGGGTGCGCAGGTGCGCCCACGCCATCGCCAGCGGGAAGTCATCGGTGACCCCGCCCCCGCCGTGCACCTGGATGGCCCGGTCGACGACCTTCAACGCGATCTTGGGTGCGGCCACCTTGATGGCCGCGATCTCGGTGCGGGCTTCCTTGTTGCCCACCGTATCCATGAGATGGGCGGCCTTGAGCGTGAGCAGCCGGATCATCTCGATGTCGATGCGGGACTCGGCAATCCAGTCGCGGACATTCGCATTGTCGCTGATCGGCTTGCCGAAGGTGACCCGCGACTGGGCCCGTTTGCACATCAGCTCCAGTGCCCGCTCGGCCATGCCGATCGCGCGCATGCAGTGATGAATGCGACCGGGACCCAGCCGGGCCTGGCTGATCGCGAAGCCCTCGCCCACGCCCTTCAGCACATCCTTTGCGGGGACCCGTACATTGTCGAAGTCGATTTCGGCGTGCCCTTCGCGATCGTGGTAGCCGAAGACCGGCAGGTTGCGCAGCACCGTGATGCCCGGGGCGTCGATCGGCACGACCATCATCGATTGCTGGCGGTGCACAGGTGCGGTCGGGTCGGTCTTGCCCATCACGATCAAGACCGCGCAGTTTCGGTGCAAGCCGTTGGAGGCGAACCACTTTCGACCGTTGAGGATGTACTCGTCACCGTCGCGCACCATCGACATCTCGACGTTCGTCGCGTCCGAGCTGGCTACTTGGGGCTCGGTCATCGCGAATGCGGACCTGATCGTGCCGTCCAGCAACGGCTTCAAGTACTTCTCCTTGTGCTCGTCGGTGCCGAAGAGGGTGAGCACCTCCATGTTGCCGGTATCCGGGGCGCTGCAGTTGCACGCCTCGGGGGCAAGGTGGCTGCGGCCCATGATCTCCGCCAGCGGCGCGTATTCGAGATTGGTCAGCCCCGGCCCCCACTCGGGATGCGGGTGAAAAAGGTTCCACAGCCCACGCTTTCGCGCCTCGGCCTTGAGCTCCTCCAGAATCGGCGGATGGTAGTGCGGGTCGCGCGATTCGCGCATCTGCTCGTCGTAGCCCGGCTCGGCCGGATAGACGTGGGAATCCATGAACTCAAGCAAAGCCGACTGATACTGCTGGGCGCGCTCGGAAACATCGAACAGGGACATGCTGGTGATCACACCGATTCGATAATCTCGTGGCGCGGAGCGCGTGTTCGTTCGTTGCTGTTATGCAGTGCGCGGTAACCGAAGTAGTACACGGTCAGCTGGGTGGCCCACGTGGTGAGGGCCAGGATGTAGAAGATCGTGTGGTGTCGATCGTCGCCGGGGATGTGGTAGAAGTCGTAGATCCCTGCGATCGCGGCCGCAGCGGCCGTGGCGACCGTTACGGCTATCGCGATACCGTATTCACCGATTCTCCACACCCGCCACGCGAAATAGAGCAGGAACAGGCTGGTGAGCGCATTCATCACGACATAGAAGATCGCCGCGGTCAGCCCGAGGTCCTGGGCGTAGAACAACATGACCAGTCCCCCGACGATGGCGAGCGCGAACACCCCGATGTCGAAGGCCGGTGAAGGCTTGAACCCGTGGGTGACCTTCATCAGACCCAGGACGAGAATCACGGTGATTCCGACCGACCGGGAGAACGCATCCAAGAAGAACGCCAGGTGATACATCGGGCTGGCTTCGTCGCCGCCGAGGAGCCCCCAAAGGAGGAAGTTGGTCCCGGAGGACCCGACGATGATCCATTCCAGGCCGAGCAGGTAGTTGTTGTAGTTGCGGAGGAACTTCCAGCCGTAGGTGAGCCCGGCGACGATCATGAAGAGATCGGCGAGTGCGAAGAGTCCGGTTTTGAGATCCATGGTCAACCTTTGTGTCGAGGCTCGATGACGCCTAGTGCGTGGCGTCGAGGATTTCGTCGCGCGGGGTGCCGACACGTTCGAGTGCGTGATAGAACCGCTGCGGCTCGGCCCACTCCTCGGGCGTGAATACCCCTGCGCGGGCGTCGGACCCGTCGTCGAGTGCGACGACCATGAACGCGGCGCACGCCGTTCCCGTCGCCGCTGCCATGTCGGTGAACAGGTAGGTGCCGGGACCGCACACCGGGGTGCGGCGACCGACCACCGTGGGTATGCCGTTGCGGAGACCGGTCACCTCGACCTTCAGGCCCGATTTGTAGGGGAACGTATGACCCACCGCCGCCAGGGCAAGGAACTTGATCAGCCCGGTGCGGGTCGCCTCCCCGGTGCGCACCAGGTTGCGCATTCCGGATAGTGCGTGGCGCCAACCCTTCACGCTGCCGAATTTGTTTGTCATCAGCGCTTCCAGGAAGTCGATGGCCTCCTCCATCGGCATCTTTCCCTTCTGCACGGCCAGCCCGACACCGCGGACGAGGCCGTTGTAAGGTGCCGGATCCAGGCCGCCGAAGCAGCGAATGTTCTTGGCATCCGGGTATTTTCGTGGCAATGTCACCGGCTCGGGGTGAGCGGTCTCGTGCACCATGGTCAGCCCCAGTCCGCCACCCAACTCCGTCCAGCGGGTCTCCAGCCACGACTGGTGCATCACCGGGCCGCCGTTCTGCCAGGTCATGCAGGGGCCTGCGGCGACGCGCAGCATGTGGTCGAGGACCGCGCGGCCGATGGATCCGCGCTCGTCGCCGACTACCCAATACACATCGATGTTCTCGACACTATCCAGTTCGCCGGCCGCGTCGGCGACCATCACATTGGTGATGCCGGGCGAGGCACCGCAGCCGACGTACATCGGCACCCCGGCCGTCCGGGCATCGTCGTGCAGCGTCAGTGCATGCAGGGTGCTCTCGATGTCGTCGTCGAAATCGAGATACGGCACTTTGGCCGCCAGGCACGCCTCCATCACGGGGCCGGCGGTGCGGTTGTACGGACCGGCGCCGAGCACGACGAGCGCGGCCCCCTCGATCGCGTTGCGAAGCCCCTCGGCGTCGTACAGGTCGAGCCGCGCCGCGGTGGCCAGGCCGGTCGGCAGCCGCTGTAGCAGCTGATCGAGGAGCTCGGGACGAATGTCGTAGAGCGCCAGCTCCCAATCGCCCTCGGCGACGACGAAACGCTCGATGGCCAATCGACACATCTCACCCGCGGCGCCGATGAAGACGACGCGCTTCTTGGCACTCCTGCTGGTCATGGCCCCCTCTTTGTGCCGTCACGGTGTTGCCCGACGAGTCTGGCAAGGCTTGGTCCGTTTCACGGTAGGCCTGGAAAATCCGCTGGGCTATGTACGCACGCCTTGACTTTCCATCCAGATATGTGCGCAAACACATCGCCAAAGCTGCCATTGACTAATGTCACCATTTGGTATTGACTTCGTTGCATGACGGACGTCGTTCCGGCCCGGGGGTCACTGCGCTCCCGCGGCGCGGCCGCGGTGAGCGCGTACACACTGCGGCCGATCACCGCGGCGATCCCGCCGGAGCGGGCGTGGGGCATCTGGCTGTCGCGCCGCATCATCGCCAGGATCATGGGCACGCTGGGCCCGTCGCTGGCGGGCACCCGCGTCGAACAGGTCGACGCCAGGCTGCCCGACGGGCGACGCGTCAAGGGCGAATGGGTGTGCGGGCCGCGGACTCCGGCGAGTGAGGCCAGACACTCGTCAACCAGCGCGGGCGCCATCTACTACGTGCACGGCAGCGGTTACGCCGTCTGTTCGGCAAGAACCCACCGGCGGTTGATCTCCTGGCTGTCGTCATTGACCGGCCTGCCGGTGTTCTGCGTGGATTACCGGCTGGCGCCGCGCCATCGCTTCCCCACCGCCGCCGACGACGTCCGGGCGGGCTGGGACTGGCTGCTGCAGGCCCGCGGGGTGTCGCCGAAACAGGTTGTGATCGCCGGTGATTCGGCGGGCGGCCACCTGTCCGTCGACTTGCTGCTGCAACCCGAGGTCGCCGCGAATCACCCGGCCGCCATGGTGCTGTTCTCGCCGCTGTACGACATCACCTTCGAGCTGTCCCTGGCGCGCGAGCGGGTGCGTCCCGACCCGGCCGCCCGCGCCGCCGACGCGCTTCGCTTGGTCCGCCTCTACCACGGCGGCGTCGATCCCACCCATCACCGGTTGACGCTCGACGTCGCCGGCGGCCCCGCACTTCCCCCGACCCTGATCCAGGCCGGCGGGGCCGAAATGCTGCAGGAGGATGCGCGCCAGCTGGCCGCCGACATCCAAACCGCCGGTGGCCGTTGCGAATTGCAGATCTGGCCGCACCAGGTGCACGTCTTTCAGGCGTTGCCGCGGATGACGCCCGAGGCGGCCAAGGCGATGGCGTACGTCGCGCGTTTCATCGCCCACACGCTGCAGGACGCGCGCGTGCTCGCCGACGAGGCGGGCTGAAAATGCTTGGGCCGCTGGGCAACCTGCTGGGCAACTCGAAGACCACCAGCCGCGGCGCGTCGGCGGTGGTGACCGGCGCCGGCAGCGGCATCGGCGCGGCCTTCGCCGTCGAACTCGGCCGCCGCGGTGGCGCGGTGGTCTGCAGCGACATCGACGAGGCCGCCGCCCAACAGACGGTTGACGCGATCACCGCGGGTGGCGCCAAAGCAGTGGCGGTCCGTTGCGACGTGTCCCGGTTCGACGACGTGTGCGCGCTGGCCGAGCAGGCGCAGGCCTGGCTCGGCGCGCCACCGACGCTGGTGATCAACAACGCCGGCGTCGGCGCCGGCGGCGCGGCCATCGGCGATACCCCCCTGGACGATTGGGTGTGGACCCTGGGCGTCAACCTGTGGGGCCCGATTCACGGCTGCCACGTCTTCACCCCGATCCTGCGCGAGGCCGGCCCGTCGCACGCGCCGCGGGGCATCATCAACGTCGCGTCGGCGGCGGCGTTCGGTGCGGCCCCCGGCATGGCCGCCTACAACGTCAGCAAGGCCGGCGTGCTGTCGCTGTCGGAGACCCTGGCGGCCGAATTGTCCGGAACCGCGGTCAAGGTCACCGTGCTGTGCCCGACCTTCGTCAAGACCAACATCGTGGAATCGGGCCGCATCAGCGAGGAGTCCGGCGAGCTGGCCACCAAATTGATGCGCTGGACCGGCTTCTCGCCGGCGAGGGTGGCGCGCATCTGCCTGAACGCGCACGACCGCGGCGAACTGTACTGCATGCCCCAGCTCGACGCCAAGCTCGGCTGGAACGCCAAACGCCTGGCCCCGCAGGCATACACGCGTGCCATCGGCCTGCTGTCCCGGGCGACGACCAACCATTAGAACGAAAGGAGCTTCCGGTGGCCATCGACATGGAAGCCATGCTCGCCAAGATCAAGGATCGCCAGTGGGCGCTCGCCGACATCGACTGGGACGCGCCCGGTGCCGACATGATCACCGACGAGCAGCGGCCACAACTCAAGGCGTTCATGGCCGACCTGTGCTGGATCGAAAACATCGGCGCCAGAGGATTTGCGGCGCTGGCCAAGAAGGCGCCCACCCCGACCGTCGGCGAGATCTACCGCTACTTCCACGCCGAGGAGCAGCGTCACGCCAACGCCGAACTGGCGCTGATGAAGCGCTGGGGCATGCTCGAGGACGGTGAGGTTCCCGAGCCGAACGTGAACATCCGACTGGCAATCGACTGGCTGGACCGCTGGGCTGACGACATGCCACTGTCGCTGCTCGGCACCGTCATCCCGATGCTGGAAGTCGCGCTGGACGGCGCTCTGCTGAAATTCCTCCTCGACGAGGTGCACGATCCGGTGTGCCATCAGGTCTTCGAGAAGATCAACAATGACGAATCACGGCATCTGGTTGTCGATTTCGAAGTTCTCGACATCATTGGTCACGCGAAGATTCGACGGCTGCTGATCGACTTCGTCGGCCACCACGCAACCCCGGGCCTCATCATCGGCGCGGTCATGGGCGCACCGCTCATCAACAGAATCCGCAACGAGATCACCGCCATGGGCATGGAGCCCGAGCGGCTCTACAAGGCCGTGAAGCGATTCAAAGAACTGGGCGACCGCGCCGAACACGCCAGGCGGGTGCCGACCTACCGGTTCCTGAGGCGCTACGCCGGCGTGGTGACGAATCCGCGTCACCCCTACCACCTGCTGGCCAATTCGATGGTGTGGCTTTCCGACCGGTATCCGCGGCCGCTGCTGCCGTCGGTACCCACCTGGGTCCGAGAAGTCACCTACAAGCCGGCGGCGTGACGATGGCGAACAACCACACCCACGCGGCCCTGATCGTCGGGGCGGGCTTCACCGGGCTCGGCGCGGCGATCCGGCTGGCCGAGGCCGGCGTCGACGACATCGCCATCCTGGAGCGTTCCGACCGGGTCGGCGGAACCTGGCGCGACACCACCTATCCCGGCGCCAGCTGCGACATCCCGTCGCTGCTCTACTCGTACTCCTTCGTCAAGAACCCGGCGTGGTCGCGCACCTACTCGCCCGCCCCGGAGATCCGCGGCCACCTGGAGGACATGGCGACGTCGTTCGGCGTGCGCCCCCACATCCGGTTCGGCCACGAGGTCAGCGGCCTGACGTTCGACGAGGATGCCGGCGTGTGGACGGCAAAAACGAAGACCGGCAAGAAGTTTCGCGCCCGCACCGTCGTGCTGGCCTCCGGGCCGCTGTCCGACGTCAGCCTCCCCGACATCCGCGGGCTGAACAGCTACCGCGGCCACACGATCCACAGCGCCCGCTGGGATCACGACTACGACTTCGCCGGCAAGCGGGTCGCCGTCATCGGCACCGGCGCCAGCGCCATCCAGATCATCCCCGAACTCGTCAAGCGGGCCGGGTTCGTCAAGGTGTTCCAGCGCACACCGGGGTGGGTGCTGCCGCGCCTGGACGTCGCCACCCCGCCGGCCGTGCAGGCCCTGTTCGCCAAAGTGCCCGCGGCACAGCAGCTTGCCCGTCAGGCGCT
The DNA here is from genome assembly GCF_059813025.1 of Mycobacterium sp. NGS26. NCBI lineage: Bacteria > Bacillati > Actinomycetota > Actinomycetes > Mycobacteriales > Mycobacteriaceae > Mycobacterium > Mycobacterium sp. NGS26. The sequence continues at coordinate 301,213 of NZ_JCALDU010000003.1, read as the reverse complement.
GTTCTGGGGGCACGAGGCCAGTGCCACGGCGCTGGTGTGGGACACGCCGCTGACCTCGCTGGTGGCGCGGCTGGGGCGGGCGCACCTGCGGATGGCCGTCAAGGACCCGTGGCTGCGCCGCCAGCTGACGCCCGACTTCACCCCGGGCTGCAAACGCATGCTGGTGTCCAGCGACTACTACCCGGCGCTGCAGCGCGACAACTGCAAACTCATCGACTGGCCGATCGCGACGCTGAGCCCGGCGGGCATCCGCACCAGCGACGGCATCGAACACCACCTCGACTGCATCGTGTTCGCCACCGGTTACGACGTCCATTTGACCGGGCCGCCGTTCGAGGTGACCGGACTGTGCGGGCGCTCGCTGGCCGCCGAATGGGCGCGCGGCGCACAGGCTTACAAGAGCATCAACGTGCACGGGTACCCGAATTTGTTCTTCATGACCGGGCCCAACTCCGGCCCCGGCCACAACTCGCTGCTGGTCTACATCGAGGGTCAGCTCGATTACGCCGTGCGGGGCATCACCACCATCCTCGGCAGCGACCTGCGCTACCTCGACGTGCGCGAGGACGTCCAGCGCCGCCACAACGAGCGGATTCAGCGCCGGCTCACCAAGACGACCTGGATGTCGGGTTGCCGCAGTTGGTATCTCACCGCGGACGGGTTCAACGGGTCGATGTACCCCGGGTTCGCCACGCAGTATCTTCGCCAGATGAGGGATTTCCGAGTCTCCGACTACCACGCGGTGGCACGCCACGCCCAGACGTATGCCGTCTCGTCCGCCTGAGCCCGGCACGATCGCCAGCGTGCTGCACAACGTGCGGCGCGCCCCCAAGCGCGTCCGGCGCCAATCCCGCGATTTCATCGAGACGGCCGTGTCGCAGCTCTTCGACGCGGCGACCCGCCACGGCGCCGCACCATCGGGGGCGTCCGGCGAGTACCGGATCGACGACCTGGCCCGGCTGGCCGGCACCACCACCCGCAACATCCGCGTCTACCGCGATCGCGGGTTGCTGCCGCCGCCGTTGCGCGTCGGCCGCATCGCGTTGTTCAACGACACGCACCTGACGCGGCTGCGACTGATCACCTCGATGCTCGACCGCGGATACAACATCGCGCACGTGCGCGAAATGCTCAGCGCGTGGGAGGAGGGCAAGGACCTCGGCGACGTGCTGGGCCTGGAGACGGCGATCGTGGGCACCTGGACCACCGAGAAACCGGAAACCATGCCGCTCGGCGACGCCCAGCGGCTGGTGGACGACCCACGCGCGTTCGAGCGGCTGGTCGCGCTGCAACTGATCCGGGTCGACGGCGCCCAGGCCACCCTCACCCGGCCCAAACTCATCGAAGCCTTCAACGAAATCCGCGGCTACGGCGTCAAATTGGACAAGCTCATCGACCTGCACGAGCAGATCGTCCCCGAGATCGACAAGATCAGCGACCTGCTGGTGCGCGCGGGCGCCGAACACGTCATGGACCGGATCAAGCCCGGCCAGCCGCTGCCGGCGGACGCCGAGATCGCCGAGCTGATCACGATGCTGGTCCGGTTTCGCACCCAGGCCGTGGCGAGCGTCACTGCCACCCTGGCCGCGTCGATCGAATCGAACATCGAGTCGCTCGTCAGCCGCATACTCGCCGACTACCTCGAGCAGTCCGCCGACAGCGAGCCGCACCTGCGGCAGGTGAAGTAGGCGCCTACCTGCCGCTGAGCGTAAGCGTCCCTTCGGTTTTGAGCACCCGGCTGGCCGTGATCCGCTCCGCCTTGCGGGCTTCCCGCTCCAGGTAGCGCTGCTTGGATTCGTCGAATTTGTCGCTCGCCACCTCGAGTTCCTTGATCAGCACGGCCAGGTCGTCGCGCATCCGGGCGGCGTCGCCGGTGAAGTCCTCGCGTTCGAAGATGCGCCACTTCTTCAGCACCGGCATGACCACCTCGTCGAGATGGATACGCGGGTCGTAGACGCCGCCGACCGCGATGATCACGGCCTTGCGCCGAAACTCCGGCACCGTGAACCCGGGCATCTTGAAGTTGCGCAGGATTCGGTGCACCGACCTCATCGCCTGGTTGGGCGCGATGTCCAGGCCCGCGGCGCTGACGTCGCGGTAGAAGATCATGTGCAGGTTCTCATCGTGCGACACCCGAGCCATCAACTGTTCGGCGATCGTGTCGTCGGCGGCCTTGCCGGTGTTGCGGTGCGCGACGCGGGTGGCCAGCTCCTGGAATGACACGTACATGACCGAGTCGAACAGGCTCTCGGCGAACATGTCGCCCTGCTGGTTCTGGCCCGGGCTGAACCCTCGGGTCATTTGCTCCATGCGCAGCTTTTCCAGCTCGACGGGGTCGACCGCGCGGGTGACCACCAGGTAGTCCCGCAGCGCGGTGCTGTGCCTGTTCTCCTCGGCGGTCCACCGATTCACCCACTGACCCCACGGGCCGTCCATGCTGAAGTTCATCGCGATCTCGCGGTGATACGACGGCAAGTTGTCCTCGGTCAGCAGGTTTTGCACCATCGCGACCTGCGCAACGTCCGAGAGCTGGCTCTGTTCGGGCTCCCAATCCTGACCGTCCAGCGCGTAGAAGTTCTTGCCGTCCGACCACGGCACGTAGTCGTGCGGGTTCCACTCTTTGAACAGCGAGAGGTGGCGGTTGAGCAATTGCTCGACGACGGGCTCGAGCTCGTGGAGTAGCTGCAGGTTGGTCATGCCGTCGGACACGGAGTCCTCCCAGTTATGTGTGGCGGTCAGTAACACTCACTTTACCTGTGTCGTGCAGTTACACCAAGGTGACACGCGGAAAATTGTGCGACTAGTGCCAAAAGTCCCTACGGACGTCACGAAACGGCAGCAGCGGTTCGGGCGCTATTGCCGGGCAACCAGGTACGGGGCGAGCGTGGAGAGCTTCTCGCAGGTCTCCTCGAACTCGCGCTCGGGGTCCGACGCCTCGATGATGCCGGCCCCCGCCCTCAGCCACGTCTTCCCGTCGCACTCGTAGGCCGCCCGCAGCGTCAGCGCCGCGTCCAGCCCGCCGCCCGCGGAAATCATCACCACCGCACCGGAATACAGGCCACGCGGGCCGTCGTCCAGGCGCAGGATGGCCTCGACACCCGCCGCCTTCGGGATGCCCGACGCGGTGACCGCGGGGAAAAGCGCCTCCAGCGCGTCCATCCGGTCGCGCGACGGGTCCAGGCGCGCGCTTATCGTGGAGCCCAGGTGCTGCACGCTTCCCCGCTCGCGCACCGTCATGAAATCGGTGACGGCCGGCGTCCCCGGCACGGCGACCTCGGAGATCTCTCGAAGCGAGCTGCGCACCGAAATCGCATGCTCGACAATCTCTTTCGAATTAGACTCCAGCTCTTCGCGGGCCGCGCGATCTAGCGCCGAACCACGGCCGAGCGCGCGGGTGCCGGCCAGCGGCTCGGTCACCACTTCGCCGTCGTCACCGACCGCGGCGACCAGCTCGGGACTGTAGCCCACGGCGCGAATCCCGCCCAGCCGCAACAAGAACGAGCGCACCGGGGTGTTGTGCCGGCGACCGAGCCGGTAGGTCGACGGGAAGTCCACCGCGAAAGGCACTTCGACACAACGCGACAGGATCACCTTGTGGTAGCCGCCCGCACCGATCTCGCGGACGGCCGTCGCCACCCGATCGCGGTAGCCGGACGGGTCGGCCGTCACCGTCACTCCGCGGGCGTCGCCCACGTGTGGCACGCCGTCGCCGACCACCCCGAGCACGGCGTCGCGGTGGCTCGCGCCCGCGTCGAAAAGCTGAACCGCCCCGGGCGTGACCACGATGCGCGTGCGCGGCCAAAACAGCCGGGCCAGTGGCGTTCCCGGCGACAGCCGCTGCTGCAGCCCGTAGCGATAGACGCCGAATTCGAACGCGATCCAGCCGAACACCTGATCGGTTTCCAGCAACAGCCGGTCGACGGCCTCACCCAGGGCCGGCCCCGGCCGTCCGGACCACTGCTGCCGCTGAACCACGCCGTCGCGGATGACGCGCAGCTCGTCGCTGTCCAGTTCGACCATCGCCTGCACGCCGCTGGCGAGCACCCATTGACCGCCGTGCTCGTAGAGCAGGTACTCCTCGCCGAGCCGCTCCGGCAGCACCGCGGCCAGCTCGGCCGCCAGGTCGGCGGGGTCGATATGCGGGGGCAGCGGAATCGGCGGTGACGTGATGCCGGCGGAACTCGTCTCGACGCTGACCCCAGTCACGGTTAGTAAATGTAGCCTAACCTATGTAAGCGCGCGCAACCCCCGGTTGAACCGACCGCGGCGGGGCATATCCGGGCGGCGCGACACCACACAGCGAATCTTCAGAAAAGTCACAGTGGATTCACGCCCGGCGCGGCGCACACCGGCCGACCAGCGGCGCTGTGACCACCGCCTTTGGCAAAACCGGCCGTTTCGCTACGGCCGTGTTAAACCTGGGCTCTTCGCGCTGTGTCCGAGTGGCAGACCCCTACCCGCGGGGTTAAGTTCTTGCACGGTCGTCGGGATGTTCGTGGTCGCCCGCTTGCGGACGGCGCCTCCCCCGACCGTCACGGTCAAGGAGAGGCCCCTAATGCTGCAGGAGTTCTGGCACAACTTCACCCACAACCTGTTCAAGCCGCTCTTGCTGTTCTTCTACTTCGGTTTCCTGATCCCGATCCTGAAGGTGCGGTTCGAGTTCCCGTATGTCATCTATCAGGGCCTGACGATGTACCTGCTGCTGGCCATCGGCTGGCACGGCGGCGAGGAGCTCGCCAACGTCAACGCCTCCAGCGTCGGCGCCATCGTCGGATTCATGGTGTTGGGCTTCGTGCTGAACTTCGCGATCGGCGGCATCGCCTACCTGCTGCTGAACGCGCTGACATCGCTGAAAAGCGTCGACCGCGCGACGGTGGCCGGCTACTACGGATCGGACTCCGCCGGAACCTTCGCCACCTGCGTGGCGGTCCTGTCCGCGGTCGGCATCGCGTTCAACGCCTACATGCCCGTGATGCTGGCCGTCATGGAGGTTCCCGGCTGCCTGGTGGCGCTGTATCTGGTTGCGCGCCTGCGGCACCGGGGGATGGACGCCTCGGGGCACATGCCCGACGAGCCGGGCTACACGCCACCGGTCAAGCTCGGCGTCGGGCCGGGCACCGCCGCACGGCCCCCGCACGGTCAGAGCCTCGAGTCCGAGGAGGAACGCGCCATCGAGCAGGAGCTGGAGCTCTCGCTGGAAAAGATGGAGCATCCGGACTGGGAGCCCAGCCCGGTCCTTGCCAAGCGCAAGGCCCCGATTTTCTCCCGCGAGCTCTTCCAGGAAGTGTTCCTCAACCCCGGGCTGGTGCTGCTCTTCGGCGGAATCATCATCGGCCTGATCAGCGGCCTGCAGGGACAAAAGGTCGTCGCCGACGACGACAAGTTCTTCGTCTTGGCGTTCCAGGGCGTGCTGTGCCTGTTCCTGCTCGAGATGGGCATGACGGCGTCGCGCAAGCTGCGGGACCTGCGCTCGGCGGGCCTGGGTTTCATCTTCTACGGTGTGCTGGCGCCGAATCTCTTTGCGACGCTGGGAATCATCGTCGCCCACATCTACTCGTCGGTCAGCCACGTCGATTTCAAGCCGGGAACCTACGTGCTGTTCGCGGTGCTCTGCGGCGCCGCGTCCTACATCGCGGTCCCCGCCGTCCAGCGGCTGGCGATCCCCGAGGCCAGCCCGACGCTGCCGTTGGCCGCATCGTTGGGCTTGACGTTTTCCTACAACGTCACCATCGGAATCCCGCTCTACATCGAACTCAACCGGCTGATCTCACACTGGTTCTAGCGGTCGTGCGCGACCAAATCGGCTCGGCCACAGGGTTATTCGGCTGAGGCAATGGCCGCGGGTCCGAGCGGCTGGGATTTATAGCGCCGACGCGACTTGTTAATTGTTCGTAAAGAGGGCTTCACCGAGTTGACTCCGGGCCCGTGAATCCTCAAGGTTCTATTGATGTTCTCGGACGGCGCGCGTCAGTTGCCGCTGCTGGCTTAGCCGGGCGAGCTCACCGGGAGGCGCGATGGTTCAGGAGTTGTGGCAGAACTTCACCCACAATCTCTTCAAGCCGCTGCTGCTGTTCTTCTACTTCGGCTTCCTGATACCGATCCTGAGGGTGCGGTTCGAGTTCCCCTACGTGATCTATCAAGGCCTGACCATGTACCTCCTGGTGGCCATCGGCTGGCAGGGCGGTGAGGAACTCGCCAAGGTCAAACCGGCCGACATCGACAACATCGCCGGCTTCGTGGCGCTGGGCATCGCGTCGAATTTCGTGATCGGTGCCCTGACCTACTTCCTGCTGAGGTACCTGACCCGGCTGCGGCGCATCGACCGGGCGACGGTCGCCGGCTACTACGGGTCGGATTCGGCGGGAACGTTCGCCACCTGCGTAGCCGTCCTCACCGGCGTCGGTATCGCCTTCGACGCCTACATGCCGGTCATGCTGGCCTTGATGGAGATTCCGGGCTGCCTGGTGGCGCTGTACCTGGTGGCCCGGATGCGGCACCGGGGAATGGACGAGGCGGGGTTCATGCCCGACGAGCCCGGCTTCACCGCTGCGGCCAGGGTCGGCCCGGGCGCGGCCACCCAGCGCATCGCCAGCCGCACCGACGACGTCGAGCGCGCGATCGAGGAGGAACTGGAGTTCTCCCTGGAAAAGCGCGCGCACCCGGAGTGGTACGAAGGGATGCCGCTGCGCACCAAGGCGCCGCTGCTCTCGCGCGAAATATTGCAGGAGGTGTTCCTCAATCCCGGGCTCATCCTGCTCGTCGGCGGGATCGCCATCGGCTTCGTCAGCGCACTGCAGGGGCAGAAGGTCGTGCACGACCAGAACGAGCTCTTCGTCGCGGCGTTCCAGGGTGTGCTGTGCCTGTTCTTGCTCGAGATGGGGATGACGGCGTCGCGCAAGTTGCGCGACCTCAAGTCGGCCGGCGGCGGGTTTGTCTTCTTCGCCCTGCTGGCCCCCAACCTGTTTGCGGCGCTTGGCATCCTGGCCGCCCACACCTACTCCTACCTCACCGACACCCACTTCCAGCCGGGGACCTACGTGCTGTTCGCGGTGCTGTGCGGCAGCGCGTCGTACATCACCCTGCCGGCGGTGCAGCGCCTGGGAATCCCGGAGGCCAGTCCCACGCTGCCGCTGGCCGCCTCGCTGGGCCTGACGTTTTCCTACACCGTCACGATCGGGATTCCGCTCTACATCGAGCTCAACCGCGTAGTCGCGCACTGGTTCCCGGGCGCCTGAGGGCTACCCCAGCAGCGTTCGCACCACCCCGTCGGCCAGCAGCCGCCCGCGCGACGTGAGGACCAGCCGGTCGCCGTCGGGCACCAGCAACCCGTCGGCCACCACGGCTTCGGCGCGTTCGCGTTCGCCCGGATCCAGCCGGTCCAGTGGAAGCCCTTGGCGCAGCCGGGTTTTCAGCAGCACGTCCTCGGTGTGCAGGGCGTCCGGGCCGAGCTGTTCGAAGCCCGCGACCGGCAGCGCGGCGCCCGCCAGCGACTGCGCATAAGCGTTGGGGTGCTTGACGTTCCACCATCGCGTGGTGCCGACGTATCCGTGCGCGCCCGGGCCTGCCCCCCACCACTGACCGCCGTCCCAGTAGCCGAGGTTGTGCCGGCACTCACCGCCTGGTCGGCACCAGTTGGACACCTCGTACCAGTTCAATCCCGCCGCGGACAGCCGCGCATCCACCAGCTCGTAACGATGCGCCAGCACGTCGTCGTCGGGGGCGGCCAGCTCACCGCTTCGGACCCGCCGCGCCAGCGCTGTGCCCTCCTCGACGAGCAGGGCGTACGCGGACACGTGGTCGACGCCGGCTTCGACCGCCGCGTCGACCGAGCGCATCAGGTCGTCGTCGGACTCCCCCGGGGTCCCGTAGATCAGGTCGAGGTTGACGTGTTCGAAGCCCGCGGCCATCGCCTCACCGGCCGCGGCCACCGCACGTCCCGGCGAGTGCACGCGGTCGAGGGTCGCCAGCACCCGCGGCGCCACCGACTGCATGCCCAGCGACACCCGCGTGTACCCGGCCGCGCGGATGGCGTCGAAGAACTCCGGCCACGTCGACTCGGGGTTGGCTTCGGTGGTCACCTCGGCGTCCGGCGCCAGCGCGAACCGGTCGCGGACCATGCCCAGCAGCGTGGCCAAGCGCTCACCGCCCAGCAGGGACGGCGTCCCGCCGCCGACGAATACCGTGTCCACCGTCGGCGCGCCCAGCCGTGCCGCCGCGAGTTCCAGCTCGGTTCGCAGTGCCTGCAGCCAGGCGTCCGGATTGACGCCGCCCAGCTCCGCCGGCGTGTAGGTGTTGAAGTCGCAGTAGCCGCAGCGGGTCAGGCAGAACGGGACGTGCACGTACAGCCCGAACGGCCGTCCACGGGCCGGCTGCACGTCGGGCAGGTCGACCGGTGCCGGGTTAGGGGCCATGCCAAATGATCCCATGGCGGGCGGGCCGGGCCGGGTGCGCGAGAGTCATCGTCGAGATCGACACCGGCGCGAAGAATCGCGAGTGAGCTGCACGCTCGCGTCGATTTCGGCGTCCGGCGAAGCGGCGGTGCTCGCAAGGGATCGGCCGGGCGGCCGACTGTAATTTAAATCACTGTGAAAAGAAATTTGACCTGGTGGCGACGCCCGGCGGGATTCATGGCAGAATGGGCGCCGTGACCGTCGCCAACCCCACCCTGCGTATCGCCTTAGTGGCGCGGCGGCACATCGACCTCAAGCGCGTTTGCAGCTGTTGCTGTCTGCCTTGACGTCGTAGACCCAGCCCCCTGTACTTCCAGCCGGCCCCGGATCTGCGCAGCCCGGAGATACCGGTTGTTTTGCGCGCCCATGGCTGGCACCGTCCGCGAAGGAGAACCCCCCGGATGACCACGGCACGTCCCGCTGGATCCGCAAACAAGGCCCCCCGCAGCGAGGGCCAGTGGGCGCTGGGCGATCGCGAGCCGCTCAACCCCAACGAAGAGATGAAACAGGCCGGTGCCCCGCTCGAGGTTCGGGAGCGCATCGAAAACATTTACGCCAAGGGCGGATTCGACAGCATCGACAAGAGCGATCTGCGCGGCCGTTTCCGCTGGTGGGGCCTGTACACCCAGCGCGAGCAGGGTTACGACGGCACGTTCACCGGCGACGAGAACGCCGACCTGCTCGAGGCCGAGTACTTCATGATGCGGGTGCGCTGTGACGGCGGCGCGCTGTCGACGGCCGCGCTGCGCACGGTGGGTCAAATCTCAACCGAGTTCGGCCGCGACACCGCCGACATCTCCGACCGGCAGAACCTGCAGATCCACTGGGTCGAGGTGGAGAACGTCCCGGAAATCTGGCGCCGGCTCGACGAGGTCGGGCTGCAGACCGCCGAGGCGTGCGGCGACTGCCCGCGCGTGATCCTGGGCTCACCGCTGGCGGGCGAGTCGCTCGACGAGGTGATCGATCCCACCTGGGCGATCGAGGAGATCGTGCGCCGCTACATCGGCAAGCCCGACTTCGCCGACCTGCCGCGCAAGTACAAGACCGCCATCTCCGGCCTGCAGGACGTCGCGCACGAGATCAACGACATCGCGTTCATCGGCGTCAACCATCCCGAGCACGGCCCGGGCCTGGACCTGTGGGTCGGCGGCGGCCTGTCCACCAACCCGATGCTGGCTCAGCGCGTCGGCGCCTGGATTCCGCTGGACGAGGTGCCCGAGGTGTGGGTCGCGGTGACGTCGATCTTCCGCGACTACGGCTACCGGCGGCTGCGGTCGAAGGCGCGGCTGAAGTTCTTGATCAAGGACTGGGGCATCGAGAAGTTCAGGGAGGTCCTCGAGACCGAGTACCTCAAGCGCCGGCTGATCGACGGCCCGGCCCCCGAGCCCGTCGCGCACCCGATCGACCACGTCGGGGTGCAGCGGCTCAAGAACGGGCTCAACGCCGTCGGGTTCGCCCCGATCGCCGGCCGGGTCAGCGGCACCATCCTGTCGACGGTGGCCGACCTGGCCGAGCAAGCCGGCTCCAACCGGGTCCGGTTCACCCCCTACCAGAAGCTGGTGGTCCTCGACGTGCCCGACGACAAGCTCGACGACCTGATCGCGGGCGTGGAGGCGCTGGGCCTGCAGTCGAAGCCGTCGCACTGGCGGCGAAACCTGATGGCCTGCACGGGAATCGAATTCTGCAAGTTGTCGTTCGCCGAAACGCGCGGCAAGGCACAGGGTCTGGTGCCCGAGCTGGAGCGCCGGCTGGAGGACATCAACGCTCAGCTGGACGTGCCGATCACCGTCAACATCAACGGCTGCCCCAACTCGTGTGCGCGAATTCAGGTCGCCGACATCGGGCTCAAGGGCCAGATGGTCGACGATGGCCACGGCGGCTCGGTCGAGGGCTTCCAGGTCCACCTGGGCGGCAGCCTAGGCCTGGACAGCGGATTCGGCCGAAAACTGCGTCAGCACAAGGTCACCAGCGACGAGGTGGGCGACTACATCGATCGGGTGGTGCGCAACTTCGTCAAACACCGCAACGAGGGTGAACGCTTCGCGCAGTGGGCGATTCGCGCCGAGGAGGCCGACCTGCGATGAGCGACCAAACACGGACCGAAGCCCAATTGCGTGAGCTCGCGGCGCGCGGCGCCGCGGAACTCGAAGGCGCCAGCGCGACGGACCTTTTGCGATGGACCGACGAGAACTTCGGCGGTGTCAACGGACCCCGCGGCTGGGCGACGTGCAACTACGTGGTGGCCTCCAATATGCAGGACGCGGTGCTGGTCGACCTGGCCGCAAAGGTCCGGCCCGGCGTGCCGGTGCTGTTCCTGGACACCGGCTATCACTTCGTCGAAACCATCGGCACCCGGGACGCGATCGAATCCGTCTACGACATAAGGGTTCTCAACGTCACGCCGGAACACTCGGTGGCCGAGCAGGATCGACTGCTGGGCAAGGACCTGTTCGCCCGCGACCCGAGCGAGTGCTGCCGGCTGCGCAAGGTCGCCCCGCTGGGCAAAGCGCTGCGCGGTTACTCCGCCTGGGTGACCGGACTACGCCGGGTCGAGGCACCCACGCGTGCCAACGCGCCGCTGGTCAGCTTCGACGAGGCGTTCAAGCTGGTGAAGGTCAACCCGCTGGCGGCGTGGACCGATCAGGACATGCAGAACTACATCGACGAGCACGACGTGTTGGTCAATCCGCTTGTCTACGAGGGCTATCCGTCGATCGGCTGCGCCCCCTGCACCGCCAAGCCCATCGACGGCGCCGACCCGCGCAGCGGGCGCTGGCAGGGGCTGGCCAAGACGGAATGCGGGTTGCACGCCTCGTGACTCCCCTGGTGCTGACCGCGCACGGAAGCAGGGATCCACGATCGGCGGCCAACGCGCGGGCCGTCGCGGACCTTCTCGCGCGCATGCGGCCCGGCCTCGACGTGCGGCTGGCCTTCTGCGAGCTCAACGCCCCCTGCCTGGGCGATGTCCTTACGGACCTGTCCGGCCCGGCCGTCGTCACCCCGCTGCTGTTGGCCGACGCGTACCACGCCCGCATCGACATCCCCCGCCAAATCGCGGGTTTCGCGGGCGTGCGGCAGGCGCCCGTGCTCGGCGAGGACGAGCGGCTGGTGGCGGTGCTGCGGCACCGGGTGGCGGAGTTGGGGGTTTCCCGGTTCGACGACCGGCTCGGTGTGGCGGTGGTGGCGATCGGCTCATCGGACCGCGACGCCAACACCCGCACCGCCGAGGTCGCGCAGAAGCTCGCGGCCGGCACCCGCTGGGCCGGCACGACGACCGCGTTCGTGACCCGCCCGGACGTCTCGCCGGCCGACGCGGTTCGCGAGTTGCGGCGCCGGGGCGCGCGTCGGGTGGTTTTCGCGCCGTGGTTTCTGGCGCCGGGGCTGCTGCCCGACCGGCTGCGCGCCTACGCGGCCGACGCCGGCGTCGCGATGGCGCAGCCGCTGGGCGCGCACCGGCTGGTGGCGGCGACCGTGCTGGATCGCTACGAGCAGGCCCGCAAGGCCGCCGCCGACCGGATTGCGGCCTGAACACCGTTCAGTACACTTCGGGTGTTGAAAACGCCCTGGGCAATTGGAGCTGCGCTGGCTGCGCTGGTGCTGTTCCTGGCTGGGTGTAGCGGCGCCAACCACGTGGCCGCGCCGAACGCGGCGGCTCAGTGCGAGATCGTGCCCAACGGCACGCCGGGCCCGGGGACGCCGCGGGCGCCGTCGTCGCGGGTCACCGCGACCAATCCCGAGGTCGCGACCGGGTACCGCCGCGACATGACCGTCGTGCAGACCACCCATTACGCGGTGGCCACGGCCAATCCCCTGGCGACGCAGGCGGCCTGCCGGGTGCTGCGCGACAGGGGCACCGCCGCCGACGCCTTGGTGGTCGCCCAGGCGGTGCTGGGTCTGGTCGAACCGCAGTCGTCGGGGCTCGGCGGCGGTGGCTTCGTGCTGTATTACGACGCGGGCACGGGCTCGGTGCAGGCCTACGACGGCCGCGAGGTCGCCCCCGCGGCGGCGACCGAGAACTACCTGCGCTGGGTCGGCGACGCCGACCACGCCGCGCCCAGGCCCGACGCGCGGGCCTCGGGGCGGTCGATCGGGGTGCCGGGCGTCCTGCGAATGCTCGAGCTCGTGCACAACGACCACGGGCACACGGCGTGGCGCGACCTGTTCAACTCCGCAATGGCGTTGGCCGACGGCGGTTTCGACGTCAGCCCGCGGTTGGCGGCCGCCATCGCCGACTCGGCGGCGCAACTGCGGGTCGACCCGCAGGCCCGCGAGTATTTCCTCAATCCCGACGGCGGCCCGAGGCCCGCGGGAACGCGGTTGACCAATCCCGCGTATGCGAAGACCTTGTTCGCGATCGCCTCGTCGGGCAGCAATGCGTTCTATACCGGTGCCATCGCGCACGACATCGTCACGGAGGCAACCGCTTCCACGGACGGTCGCACGCCGAGCCTGATGACGGACAAGGATCTGGCGGGCTACGTGGCCAAGAAGCGCGAACCGCTGTGCATGACGTATCGAGGCCGACAGGTCTGCGGCATGCCTTCGTCGGGTGGCGTCGCGGTGGCCGCCACGCTGGGGATCCTGCAGCATCTCCCGGTGAGCGACTACCCGCCCGACCGTGTCGATCTCAACGGCGGGCGCCCGAGCGTGATGGGGGTTCATCTGGTCTCCGAGGCCGAGCGGCTGGCCTACGCCGACCGCGACCAATACGTCGCCGACGCCGATTTCGTTGCGCCGCCAGGCGGTTCGCTCAACACGCTGATCGACCCGGGCTACCTGGCCGGGCGCGCCGCGTTGATCTCGCTGCAGCGCAGCATGGGAACCGCCAGGCCGGGCGACTTCGGCGCGCCCGCCGATCTCGTGCCGCCCGGCAGGGAGCACGGCACCAGCCACGTCAGCGTCATCGACTCCTACGGCAACGCGGCCGCGTTCACCACGACCGTCGAGTCGCCGTTCGGCTCCTTCCACATGGTCGACGGGTTCGTTCTCAACAACGAGCTCACCGATTTCGCCGTCGAGCCGCGCACGCCCGACGGGTCGCCGGTGGCCAACCGGGTCCAGCCCGGGAAACGGCCGCGCAGCTCGATGGCGCCGACGCTGGTGTTCGACTCCGCGCCGGCCGGGCGGGGACCGCTGTACGCGGTGACGGGCTCGCCCGGCGGCTCCACGATCATCCAGTACGTCGTGAAAACGCTTGTGGCGATGCTGGATTGGGGGCTGAACCCGCAACAGGCCGTGTCCCTGGTCGACTTCGGCGCCGAGAACTCGCCGCGGACCAACGTCGGGGGCGAGGATCCCGAGATCAACGCGTCCGACGACGGCGACCACGACCCGCTGGTGCAGGGTCTGCGCGCGCTGGGACACCAGGTCAACCTGGCCGACCAGTCCAGCGGGCTGTCGGCGATCACCCGCGCCTCGTCGAAGTGGGCCGGCGGCGCCGACCCGCGCCGCGACGGTTCGGTGATGGGCGACAACGGATAACGGCCACTTACCGGGCCGGGCTACGCCGTCGTCAGCGTGGTCCGTTCCTCGTCGGCGCCGCCGCTGCCGACGATGGGCGGCACCCGGGTGGCGCGCACGTATACGGTGTCGCCCTCGCGCAACGCCAGCGCCTCGGCGTCGCCCCGGGTGATCTGGGCGGTGAACGCGCCGCCGGTGGCCGCGCTGGTCAGCTCGACGCGCACCTCGAAACCCAGTGCCACCACCCGGTCGACGACGGCGCGCACCACCCCGATGGAGTCGGCGGTGCCGTCGCCGCCGGCGATCGCCATGTCGGGCCGACGCCCCACGCGGATGTCGTGCGGTCGGACCAGGGCGCCGTTCAGCGCGGAAACCGCGCCCAAAAAGGACATCACGAACGCGTTCGCCGGGGAGTCGTAAACCTCGGTGGGCGATCCGACCTGCTCGATGCGGCCCTTGTTGAGCACGGCGATCTGGTCGGCCACGTCCAGCGCCTCGTGCTGGTCGTGGGTGACCAGCACGGTCGTGACGTGCACCTCGTCGTGCAGGCGCCGCAACCAGGCCCGCAGGTCCTCGCGGACCTTGGCGTCCAGCGCGCCGAACGGCTCGTCGAGCAGCAGCACCTGCGGGTCGACCGCCAGCGCCCGGGCCAGCGCCATCCGCTGCCGCTGGCCGCCGGACAGCTGGTTGGGATAGCGGGTCTGAAACCCGCTCAGCCCAACCACTTCCAGCAGATTGTCGACCTTCTTCTTGACCTCGGCCTTGGGCCGCTTGCGGATCCTGAGCCCGTAGGCCACGTTGTCGCGGACGGTCATGTGCTTGAACGCCGCGTAGTGCTGGAACACGAACCCGATGCCGCGCCGCTGCGGCGGCACCCGGGTCACGTCGCGGCCGTTGATGGTGACGGTTCCGGTGTCGGGCTGGTCGAGGCCGGCGATGGTGCGCAGCAGGGTCGACTTACCCGACCCGCTGGGGCCCAGCAACGCCGTCAGCGAACCGGCGGGCACGACGAAGTCCACGTGGTCGAGCGCGACGAAGTCGCCGTAGCGCTTGTTGGCGTCGCGCACGACGATCGCCTTTTCGCGCCGGTCCGTCTCGGCGGTGGTCATTTCACGTCCCCCTCGTTTACGCCGTTCTGGTTGCCCGGGCCCGGCGGGCGTCGACAACCACCTGGAAGATCAGCACCAGCACGGAAACGGCCATCAGCAGCGTCGACAACGCGTACGCGCCGTACTCGGCCCCACGGTTGTAGCGGTCGGAGACCAGCAGCGTCAGCGTCTGCGACTTCCCCGGCAGGTTGGAGGACACGATGAGGACCGCGCCGTATTCGCCGAGGGTACGCGCGACCGTCAGCACGATGCCGTAGGTCAGGCCCCACCGGATGGAAGGCAGCGTGATCCGCCAAAACGTCTGCCACCAACCAGAACCCAGCGTGGCCGCCGCTTCCTCCTGATCGGTCCCCAACTCGTGCAACACCGGTTCGACCTCGCGCACCACGAAGGGCAGGGTGACGAAGACGCTGGCGAGCACGATGCCGGGCAGGCCGAAGATGATCTTGAACCCGAGGTCTCTTTCGACGAAGCCCAGCGCGCCGGCCGATCCCCACAGCAGGACCAGCGCCACACCCACGATCACCGGCGACACCGCGAACGGCAGGTCGATGATCGCCTGCAGCACACCCTTGCCGCGAAAACGGTTGCGCGCGAGCACCAATGCCGTCGGGATGCCGAAGACGACGTTCAGCGGCACCACGATGGCCACCACCAGCAGCGACAGGTTGAGCGCCGATACCGCCGCCGGGGTGCTGATCCAGTCGAAGAACTGGCCCAGCCCCGGCCGGAAGGTGCGCCACAGGATCACCGCCACCGGGACGACGAGCAGCACGAAGATGTACGCCAACGCGACATAGCGGATGAGGTAGCGAACCCGCGCGGACGATCTCATGCGGCCAGCTCCTGCCGTTTGGCCGCGCGCGCCCCGACGATGCGCAACACAAGAAGCACGACGAACGAGATCGCAAGCAGCACAATGGATATCGCCGCCGCGCCGGTGCGGTCGTCGTTCTCGATCAGCGTGCGGATCCACTGCGACGACACTTCGGTCTTGCCCGGCACCGCCCCGCCGATCAGCACCACCGAACCGAACTCGCCGATCGCGCGCGAGAACGCCAGCCCCGCACCGGATAACAACGCCGGGGTCAGCGACGGCAGCACCACCGAGGTGAACACCTTCGGCCCGGAGGCGCCCAGCGACGCCGCCGCCTCCTCGGTCTCGTGGTCGATTTCCAGCAGCACCGGCTGGACCGCGCGCACCACGAACGGCAGTGTGACGAACGCGAGCGCCACCGCCACACCCCACGCGGTGTGCTGCAGATGCAGACCCACCGGGCTGTTGTTCCCGTACAGGGCCAGCATCACCAGGCTGGCGACGATCGTCGGCAACGCGAACGGCAGGTCGATGATCGCGTCGACGAGCCGCTTGCCGACGAAGTCGTCGCGCACCAGCACCCAGGCGATCAGCAGGCCGAAGACCACGTTGACGACGGTGACCCCGGCCGAGATCGTCAGCGTCACCCGGAACGACTCCAGCGCGGCGTTCGACGTGACCGCCAGCCAGAAGGCCCGCCAGCCGCCGCCGGCGGCCTGCCACGCGATGGCGGCCAGCGGCAGCAGCACGATCACCGACAGCCACACGATCGCCACACCCACCCGCAGCGACGTGCCGCCCGACGGCCGCCCGCCCGACGCCGGTCGGCCCTGCGGCTCCGGCCGGGTCACCTCCGACGTGATCGCCGCCGTCATCCGGTGGCCTGCGTGTAGATCTTGGTGATGCTGCCGCCGTTCTTGTCGAACAGCTGCGGATCGGCGGTGGCCCAGCCGCCGAGCTCGGCGATCGTCCACAGCTTCGCCGGCACCGGATACCGGTCGCGGAAATCGGCGGCGACCGCGGGGTCGACCGGCCGGAAACCGGCCTGTGCCCACAACTTCTGCGCCTCGGCGGTGTACTGGAAGTTCTTGAAGGCCCGCGCGGCGTCCAGGTGCGGGCTGGTGGTCACCACCGCCAGCGGATTCTCGATCTTGAACGTTTGCGGCGGGGTGACGTGTTGCACCGGCTTGCCCTGCCGCTCGGTGGCGATGGCCTCGTTCTCGTAGCTGATCAACACGTCACCGCTGCCCTGGACGAAAACGTCGGTGGCCTCGCGTCCCGACCCGGGGCGCAGCTTGATGTGCTCGCTCACCAGCTTCCGCACGAAATCGATGCCGGCATCGGGGTTCTGGCCGCCGCTGCTCTTCACCGCGTACGGGGCGAGCAGATTCCATTTGGCCGAGCCCGAACTCAGCGGGCTCGGCGTGATGACTTCCACGCCGGGCCGCACCAGGTCGTCCCAGTCCCTGATGTTCTTGGGATTGCCCGCGCGCACCACCAACGTCACCACCGAACCGAACGGGATGCCCTTGGTGGCGTCGGTGTTCCAGTCCTTGGCAACCTTGCCGGCCTTGACCAAACGGCTGATGTCCGGTTCGACCGAGAAGTTCACCACATCGGCCGGCTTGCCGTCGACAACCCCGCGCGACTGGTCGCCGGAGGCGCCGTAGGAGGTGATCACCTGGACGCCCTTGCCCTCCTCCGAGGCGTTGAACGCGGGAATCACCTTGCTCCAGCCCGGTTCCGGGGCGGAGTAGGCGACCAGGGTCAGGCTCGCATGCGCGTTGGCCAGGCCGCCGCCGCCGACGACGTCGCTGGCGCCGCCCTGGCAGGCCGCGACGACACCGGCAATCAGCGCGAGCGCGACGACATGCGTGCGGCGCAGCGCGCTTCCGATGTCCATTGGTGGCCTTCCGGTGCGGGACTGGGGATATCGGTCCGTTGTTGCGGAAAGGCGCCGAGAACTTCGGCAGGGGTTAGGAACTCCAGACCAGACCGCGCACGGGTTTGGGAGTCAGCGACAACAGTGCACGAATACATAGCACTCCAAAACACCGGTTGCTACGTGCATGGCGCGAAGCCTAACAGGAATCCGCGGGGGTCACCGGGCGGCGCGTCGGCAACGGTTGGCCTCAGCGGGCCAGCAGCCACGCGACGATCACCAGCACCACGAGCGCGACGAGGACCAGCGTCACGTGGGAGCGCGGCATGCGGTTACCCGGGCGTCCCGTCGGCATGGCGGGCACGCCGCATCAACGCGATGCCCTTGCCGAGCAGGCCGTCCAGCAAAGCCGCGGTGAGGTAGGCGACCACCAGCACCACGGGCATCACCACCATGGCCTGCAGCACAAAGGCCAGCCCGGAAAGCCACAGCTCGTTGCCGTCCCACCAATTCAGGAACGCGTCCATCGGGCTCACCCTATTCGCCCCGGCCCCGGTAAACCAAGGCGCCGGTACACCGATGTGCCAAGATCGGCGGGTGCCTCCCGCGTCCGCCGAACCCGAGGCGACGACCTGTCTGATCGCCGGCGGCGGACCGGCCGGCATGGTGCTTGGCCTGCTGTTGGCCCGCGCCGGCATAAAAGTCACCGTGATGGAAAAGCACGCCGACTTCCTGCGTGACTTCCGCGGGGACACCGTGCACGCGAGCACCCTGCGACTGCTCGACGAGCTCGGGTTGGGGCCGCGGTTCGCCCGGCTTCCGCATCGCCTCATCGACACCGTTCACATGGAGATCCAGAACCAACCGGTGAGCCTCGACCTGACCCGCCTTTCGGGCGAGCATCAGCACATCGCCCTGGTGCCGCAGTGGGACTTCCTGGAGATGGTGGCCACCGCCGCCGAGGCCGAGCCCAGCTTCCGGTTGCTGCGCAACGCCGAGGTGGTCGGGGTGATCCGGGGTTCGGGCGGCCGCGTCGTCGGCGCGAGCTACCGCGACGAGACGGGTAAGACCAGGGAGATGCGCGCCGAGCTGACGGTGGGCTGCGACGGCCGCTCGTCGACCGTGCGCTCGGCGGTCAGGCTCACGCCGCGCCGTTTCGGCGCCCCGATGGACGTGTGGTGGTTCCGGCTGCCTCGCCGGCCCGACGACCCGAGCGGCCTGGCCGGCGTGCTGCGCGCCGGGCACGCGACGATCATGGTCGACCGCGGCGACTACTACCAGATCGCCTACATCATTCCCAAGGGAACCGACGCCCAGATGCGCGCCCAGGGCATCGAGGCGTTGCGGCGCGCGCTGGTCGGCATGGTGCCCTGGCTCGTCGATCGGGTCGACCAGCTCACGTCGTTCGATGACGTGAAACTGCTTGACGTGCAACTGGATCGGCTCCCCCGCTGGTACTCCGACGGCGTGCTGTTGATCGGCGACGCGGCGCACGCGATGTCGCCGGTCGGCGGCGTCGGCATCAACCTGGCGGTGGCCGACGCGGTGGCCGCCGCCCGCATCCTGGCCGACCCGCTGCGCGCGGGACGAGTGTCGGCCAGCCGGCTGGCCCGGGTGCAGAGGCGCCGCTGGTTTCCGACCGTGATGCTGCAGGCGGCGCAGCGGGCGATCCATGCCAACGTGATCGCGGCGACGGTGCGAGGCAGCAATGCCGTGCCACGGGGCGTGCGCGTGGTCAGCAGATCGGCGGTTTTGCGGCGGCTCGTCGGCTACCTGGTGGCGATCGGCCCGCTGCCCGAGCATGCGCCCGGGTACGCCAGGCGCCGCGGGTAGGCCACCGCAACGCGCCACATGGGCCAAATCGTGGACTCCGGCCAGGTCGACGGTCGATGATGTCGAAATGGTGCTGCACGCGCAACCCGCCGACCAACCGGCCGACGCCGGCCCCGAGGAAGCCCTTGAAGCGGCACCGAAAAACAGCCGCGAATCCGCCTTGGCGTCGCCCCTCGACTTCAGCGCGCCCGCACCCAATGCGTCCAGCGGGGTGCTGCGCAACCCGTTTCCGCCGATCGCCGATTACGCGTTCCTGTCCGACTGGGAGACGACCTGCCTGATCTCCCCGGCCGGGTCGGTGGAGTGGATGTGTGTGCCCCGGCCGGATTCCCCGAGCGTGTTCGGCGCGATCCTGGATCGCAGCGCCGGCCATTTCCGGCTGGGCCCTTACGGCGTCTCGGTCCCCTCGGCCCGCCGCTACCTGCCCGGCAGCCTGATCATGGAGACCACCTGGCAGACCCACACCGGCTGGCTGATCGTGCGCGACGCCCTGGTGATGGGACCCTGGCACGACCTCGAGCGTCGCTCACACACGCACCGTCGCACGCCGATGGACTGGGACGCCGAGCACATCCTGCTGCGCACCGTGCGCTGCGTCAGCGGCACCGTCGAGCTGATGATGAGCTGCGAGCCGGCGTTCGACTACCACCGCGACGGCGCGGCCTGGGAGTACTCGTCCAACGCGTACAGCGAGACCGTCGCGCGTGCCGTCCGGCAACCCGACTCCCACCCGACGCTGCGGCTGACCACCAACCTGCGCATCGGCATCGAGGGCCGCGAGGCGCGGGCGCGCACCCGCATGACGGAGGGCGACGACGTCTTCGTCGCGCTGAGCTGGACCAAGCATCCGGCGCCGCAAACCTACGCCGAGGCCGCCGACAAGATGTGGCAGACCACCGAGTGCTGGCGGCAGTGGATCAACATCGGCAACTTCCCCGACCACCCGTGGCGCGCGTATCTGCAGCGCAGCGCGCTGACGCTGAAGGGGCTGACCTATTCCCCCACCGGCGCGCTGCTGGCCGCGAGCACCACGTCGCTGCCGGAAACACCGCGGGGGCAACGTAATTGGGACTACCGCTACGCGTGGGTTCGTGATTCGACGTTCGCGTTGTGGGGGCTTTACACGCTGGGGCTGGACCGCGAGGCCGACGACTTCTTCGCCTTCATCGCCGACGTGTCCGGCGCCAACAGCAACGAGCGCCATCCGCTGCAGGTGATGTACGGGGTCGGTGGCGAACGCAGCCTGGTCGAAGACGAGCTGCACCATCTCTCCGGCTACGACCAGGCCCGCCCGGTGCGGATCGGCAACGGCGCCTACGACCAGGCCCAGCACGACATCTGGGGCTCGATCCTGGACTCCTTCTATCTGCACGCCAAGTCGCGCGAGCAGGTTCCAGAGACCCTGTGGCCGGTGTTGAAGAAGCAGGTCGAGGAGGCGATCGCGCATTGGCGCGAGCCCGACCGCGGAATCTGGGAGGTGCGCGGCGAGCCGCAGCACTTCACGTCGTCGAAGGTGATGTGCTGGGTGGCGCTGGACCGCGGGTCGAAGCTGGCCGAGCGGCAGGGCGAGAAGAGCTACGCCCAGCAGTGGCGGGCCATCGCCGAGGAGATCAAGGCCGACATTCTCAAGCACGGTGTGGACTCGCGAGGCGTGTTCACCCAGCGCTACGGCAGCGACGCGCTGGACGCCTCGCTGCTGCTGGTGGTGCTGACCCGGTTCCTGCCCCCGGACGATCCGCGGGTGCGCAACACGGTGCTGGCCATCGCCAACGAGCTGACCGAGGAGGGCCTGGTGCTGCGCTACCGGGTCGAGGAGACCGACGACGGGCTGTCCGGCGAGGAGGGCACGTTCACGATCTGCTCGTTCTGGCTGGTGTCGGCGCTGGTCGAGATCGGTGAGGTGGCCCGCGCCAAGCGGCTCTGCGAGCGGCTGCTGTCCTACGCCAGCCCGCTGCACCTCTACGCCGAGGAGATCGAGCCGCGCACCGGCCGGCACCTGGGCAACTTTCCGCAGGCGTTCACCCACCTGGCGTTGATCAACGCGGTGGTGCACGTGATCCGCGCCGAGGAGGAGTCCGACGGCTCCGGGATGTTCCAGCCCGCGAACGCCCCGATGTAGCTTGTGGCGAGCAGACGCAAAAGCACCGATTTCGTGCCGAAATCGGTGCTTTTGCGTCTGCTCGCCGCTACTTCTTACCCACGGCGTCGGTGGACAGCGCGGCCACAAACGCCTCTTGTGGCACCTCGACGCGGCCGATGGTTTTCATCCGCTTCTTGCCTTCCTTCTGCTTTTCCAGAAGTTTGCGTTTGCGGGTGATGTCACCGCCGTAGCACTTCGACAGCACATCCTTGCGGATCGCCCGAATGTTTTCGCGCGCAATGATTTTCGACCCGATCGCCGCCTGCACCGGCACCTCGAACTGCTGGCGCGGGATGAGTTCCTTGAGCTTGGTGGTCATCTTGTTGCCGTAGGCGAACGCCGAATCCTTGTGCACGATCGCGCTGAACGCGTCGACGGCCTCGCCCTGCAGCAGGATGTCGACCTTCACCAGCTGGGCCTCCTGCTCGCCGGCCTCCTCGTAGTCGAGGCTGGCGTAGCCGCGGGTGCGCGACTTCAGCGAGTCGAAGAAGTCGAAGATGATCTCGCCGAGCGGCATGGTGTAACGCAGTTCCACCCGCTCGGGCGACAGGTAGTCCATGCCGCCCATCTCGCCGCGGCGCGACTGGCACAGCTCCATGATGGTGCCGATGAACTCGCTGGGCGCGATGATGGTGGTCTTGACCACCGGCTCGTAAACCGTGCGGATCTTGCCCTCCGGCCAGTCCGACGGGTTCGTCACCCGGATCTCGGTGCCGTCCTCTTTGATCACCCGGTACACGACGTTCGGCGACGTCGAGATCAGGTCCAGGTCGAACTCGCGCTCCAGCCGCTCGCGGGTGATCTCCATGTGCAGCAAACCCAAGAAGCCGCAACGGAATCCGAAGCCCAACGCCACCGACGTTTCCGGCTCGTAGGTCAGCGCCGCGTCGTTGAGCCGCAGCCGGTCCAGGGCGTCGCGCAGATCCGGGTAGTCCGAGCCGTCGACGGGATACAGCCCCGAGTAGACCATCGGCCTGGGTTCGCGGTAGCCCGTCAGCGCCTCGGTGGCGCCGTGGCGGGCGGTGGTGACGGTGTCGCCGACCTTGGACTGCCTGACGTCCTTCACCCCGGTGATCAGGTAGCCGACCTCGCCCACGCCCAGGCCGTCGCTGGCCTTCGGTTCGGGCGAGACGATGCCGACCTCGAGCAGTTCGTGGGTGGCGCCGGTGGACATCATCAGGATGCGCTCCCGCGGGACGATCCTGCCGTCCACCACGCGCACGTATGTCACCACGCCGCGGTAGATGTCGTAGACGGAGTCGAAGATCATCGCGCGGGTCGGGGCGTCGGCGTCGCCCTGCGGGGGCGGCACTTCGCGCACCACATGGTCGAGCAGGTCCGCAACGCCCTCCCCGGTTTTGCCGGACACGCGCAACACGTCGCCGGGTTCGCAGCCGATGATGTGGGCGATCTCGGCGGCGTAGCGATCCGGGTCGGCCGCGGGCAGGTCGATCTTGTTGAGCACCGGAATGATGTGCAGATCGCGGTCCAGCGCCAGGTAGAGGTTGGCCAACGTCTGCGCCTCGATGCCCTGCGCGGCGTCGACCAGCAGCACCGCGCCCTCGCAGGCCTCCAGCGCGCGGGACACCTCGTAGGTGAAGTCGACGTGACCCGGGGTGTCGATCAGGTGCAGGACGAAGTCTTGGTCCTCGACTTTCCAGGGCAGCCGCACGTTCTGCGCCTTGATGGTGATGCCGCGCTCGCGCTCGATGTCCATCCGGTCCAGGTACTGCGCGCGCATCGACCGCTCGTCGACGACGCCGGTGAGCTGAAGCATCCGGTCGGCCAGGGTGGACTTGCCGTGATCGATATGGGCGATGATGCAGAAGTTCCGAATCTGCGCCGGCGCGGTGAAGGTCTTGTCGGCGAAACTGCTGATGGGAATCTCCTGGAAGTGGCGGTTTTCGAGCATCCAGCGTATCCGTGTCCGGTGGCCAAGGCCGAATCGCTAGATGGCCCTCGCGTCTATGCTGCGAATATGGCACCGGACGGGAAATCGGCCCGGAAATCGCAGTGGAAGACGTTTCAGCGTTTCGCGGAGAACCTGGTGTTCGAGCGGGCCCCGCGGCTGGTCCGGCAGGTGCAGAACTCGCAGACCGTGCTGCGGGAACTCCAGCAGGCCGTGAAGATCACCGCGAACGTCATCGCCTCGGTCGCCCCGCAGCCGCCGACCGAGATCACGGCGGGCCGCCCGGTGACCCGCACCAGCTTTCCCACCGCGCAGCGGGCCCGCAAGCTGGTCTACTCCCCCGACCTCGACGGCCGGGCCGATCCCGGAGAGATCGTGTGGACGTGGGTGGTCTACGAGGACGATCCCACTCGCGGCAAGGACCGGCCGGTCCTGGTCGTCGGCCGCGACCGCAGCGTGCTGCTCGGGCTGATGGTGTCGAGCCAGGAGCGCCACGCCACCGATCGCGACTGGGTCGGAATCGGTTCCGGCGCTTGGGATTACGAGGGCAGGCCGAGCTGGGTCCGGCTGGACCGCGTGCTCGACGTGCCCGAGGAGGGCATTCGCCGCGAGGGCGCGATCCTGGACCGGGAGATCTTCGAGGTGGTCGCCGAGCGGTTGCGCGCGGAATACGCCTGGCGTTAGCCGTTCACCGAGCGTGAAACCGCTGCGAAAACGCCGGCCAGATCTCGCAACAGCTTCACTCTCGGCGAAGCGGTGCTCAGCCCTGCGTGATGTAGGACTGCAGCTGCTGCTGCTCGGCCTCGAGCTCTTCCATCCGGGTCTTCACCACGTCACCGATGCTGACGATGCCGATCAGCTTCTTCCCCTCCAGCACCGGCACATGGCGCACCCGGTTCTTGGTCATCAGCACGCTGAGCGAGTCAACGGTGTCGGACTTGGTGCACGTGGCAATGGTGCCGGTCATGATCTTCGACACCGGGCGCGACAGCACGCTGGCCCCATGGGTGTGCAGCTGGCGCACGACGTCGCGCTCCGACACGATCCCGACGACGCCCTCGTCACCCACCACCACCATGGCGCCGATGTTCTGCTCGGCGAGGCCGGCGAGCAGCTCCTTGACGGTTGCCTCGGGGTTGATCGTCACCACCGCCGCACCCTTGTTCCGCAAGACGTCCGCGATCCGCATCAGGCCTCCCAGGCGGTTGTGAGCTGCTGCACACCAGGCTACGGCTAACTCGCGCGGCGGGAAAGGCGACGCGAGGACCGGCGGCCGAAACCGGTTCGCGAGCGTGCGCAGAATGCCGGGCGACACGGCGTGTCGCCGCGCAGACTCGCACGCTCGCCGACAACCTCGGCGAGGATGGGTCCATGATCGAGGTCACCCTGCTTGGCACCGGAAGCCCCATCCCCGACCCGAACCGCGCCGGGCCGTCGACCCTGGTGCGGGCCGGCGGGCAGGTGTTCCTGGTGGATTGCGGCCGCGGGGTCCTGCAACGTGCCGCCGCGGTCGGCGTGGGCGCCGCCGGGTTGTCGGCGCTGCTGCTCACCCACCTGCACAGCGACCACATCGGCGACCTCGGCGACGTCCTCATCACGCGCTGGGTCAGCACCTTCGCCCCGGACCCGGCGCCGCTGCCGATCATCGGACCCCCGGGCACCGCGGAAACGGTGCAGGCGACGCTGGACGCGTTCCGCCACGACATCGGCTACCGGATCGCCCACCACGCCGACCTGAACGCGCCGCCGGCCGTGGAAGTCCACGAATGCACCGACGGCGCGGTGTGGGACCGCGACGGCGTGTCGATCCGGGTCGCCCCCACCGATCACCGGCCGGTGGCGCCCACCATCGGGTTCCGCATCGAATTCGACGGCGCGTCGGTGGTGCTGGCCGGGGACACGGTGCCGTGCGCGAGCCTGGACGAGTTGGCCAGCGGCGCCGGCGCGCTGGTGCACACCGTGATCCGGAAGGACATCGTGGTCAACATCCCGCAACAGAGGCTCCAGGACATCTGCGATTACCACTCCTCGGTAGAGGAAGCGGCAGCGACGGCGGCCCGCGCGGGGGTGGGCACCCTGGTCATGACGCACTACGTGCCGGCTCTGGTGCCGGGGCAAGAAGAGCAGTGGCGGGCACTGGCCGCCACCGAGTTCGCCGGACAGGTCGAGCTCGGCGACGACCTGCTCCGGGTCGAGGTCAGCTAAGCGGACGCCCGCAGCCGCCACCCCGCCGCCACCAGCCAGACCAGCGCCGCCACCCGCGCGATCGGCAGGATGACCCCCAGCGCCGGCCACGCCAGCACCAGCGTCGTCGCCCCCGCGAGCGTGGCAATCACCAGGCCGGCCCAGGCCAGCGGTGCGGGCAGCAACCCCAGCGCACGGCCCGGCACGGCCATCCCGGCGACCAACAGGCCCAGCGCGACGAGGTGCCCCGGGCTGCCGACGAGAAACACCAGGAGGTAGATCGCCCGAACCAGCGCGGCGTCCGCGCCCACCTCGGGTCGCGACAACGTCCAGCCCAGCAACCCCGTCAGGCCCAGCGCGCCGGCCGCCAACGTTCCACCCGCCAGCGCGATCGCCGCCGCGGGCGGGGCCGCGCCGAGCCGCCGCAACCGGGCGCCGGCCGTCGCCGCGTAGACCGCCAGCGGCACCGACGAGGCGAACACCGCGACGGCCATCACCTGCAGCGCGACGGGCTCGGCGCGGACATACGCGACGACCTCCCCCATCGGCCCGTAGGGCAGCGGCATCAGCCCGCCCAGCGCCACCCCGATGGCAAGCCCGCCGAACAGCAGCGCGATGCAGAGCAGCCCGAGGCCCGGCAGGGCCAGCCGACTCGGCGCCGGCGAATCGTTCATCGGGTGCTCCCTACGCCAGCCGGGTGACCTCCACGGTCACGTCGAGGTCGGTTGCGCCCTCGCCCGAGTAGATCCCCTTGAGCGGGGACACGTCGGTGTAGTCGCGGCCGACGCTCACACTGACGTACTGCTCGGTGATTTCGGTGTCGTTGGTGGGGTCGTAGTTCCACCAGCCGCCCGTCCACGCCTGAATCCAGGCGTGACTTCGCCCGTCCACCGTGTCGCCGACGATCGCGTTCCGTTTGGGGTGCAGGTAACCGGAGACATACCGCGCGGGAATTCCCATGGCGCGCAACATCATCAGCGACAGGTGCACGAAGTCCTGGCAGACGCCCTTGCCCTCGTTCAGCGCGTCGAGCCCGGAAGAATGCACACCGGTGGTGCCCGGCAGGTAGTCCAGCTCGTCGTGCGCCCACTTGGCGGCGGCGACGACGGCCTCCTGCGGCTTGTTGTTCTTGGCGATCTTCTTGCCAACGGAGGCAACGCGTTTGCTCGACGGGGTGTGAGCGGTGGGGCGGAGAAGTTCGTCGAACCGATCGATCACCGCCTCGGAGCGCAGGTCGCCCCACCCCGCCTCCATCGCGGCCGGCTCCGGCCCCTCGGTCTCGACGACCGACGAAGACGTCACGGTCAGGTCGGTGTGCGGCGCGTGCAGATCGAAGGCCGTCACGGCGGTGCCCCAGTAGTCGATGTAGCGATAGGACCGGGTCGCCGGGATGGTTTCGACGCGGTTGAGGATGACGTTCTGCCGGGCGTCCGACCGCGGGGTCAGCCGGGCCTCGTTGTAGGAGGCGGTCACCGGCGATTGGTAGGCGTAGCCCGTGGTGTGCACCACCCGCATCCGCCACATCAGGCGTCCCCCGGCCTCGTCGTCAGCCGGGCCCGCTGGCCGGCATCCGACCACGCCACCCACGGGGTGACGTGGAAGTACTGCAGCGACAACGCTTCTCCGACATCGCGGCAGGTTCGCTGCAGGCCCGCGAGACGGGTCTCCAGCGTCTCCAGCAGCACACCGGGCTGCATGAACTCCAGCTCGCTGCGCGCCTGACCGAGCAGCCGCTGCGCCTCGGCGGTGGCCCCGATCCGGCTCTGCGGATTGTGCAGCAACTCGTCGAGGTTGTGTTCGGCCAGCCTCAGCGAGTAGAACACCGAACGCGGAAACAGCCGGTCGAGCAGCATGAACTCGACCACCCGGGCCGCGTCGAGCACACCGCGGTAGGTGCGCAGGTAGGTGTCGTGCGCGCCCGCCGAGCGCAACAGCGTCACCCACGCCGGCGAGGACGCGCTGTCCCCGACCCGCGACAGCAACAGGCGCACCGTCATGTCGACGCGCTCGATCGCGCGGCCCAGCAGCATGAAGCGGTATCCGTCGTCGCGGGACAGCGTCGAGTCGGCCAGGCCGGCGAACATCGCCGCCCGGCCCTCGATGAACGACAAAAACTCGTGTGGGCCAAGGCGTTTGGCGGCACGTTCGCGTTCGGCCAGCGCATGGTAGGTGGTGTTGAGGCACTCCCAGATCTCGCTGGACGTCACCTCGCGCGCCGACTTCGCGTTCTCGCGGGCCGCGGTGATCGCGTCGACGATCGAGCAGCCACCACCCTGGCTGTTGGTGCTGTACGCCACCAGGTCGGTCAACGACCAGACGTCCAGGTCGTGGTCCGGGGGTTCGATGCCGAGGACCCGCAGCAGCAGCCGAGACGCCTGATCGGGGTCGACGCTGGAGTCCTCGAGCAGCTGGTGCAACGCGACATCGAGGATTCGCGCCGTGTCGTCGGCGCGCTCGACGTAGCGACCGATCCAGTAGAGCGCCTCGGCGTTGCGGGCCAGCATCAGCGGATCGCCCTCTGCCGCTGCTGCTGCTGCTGTTGTTGCTGCTGCTGTTGCGGTTGCTCGTCCAGCGCGTGCTCGGCCGACGGCGGCTGTTGCGTCCGGGGCGAGCCGTCGCCGGCCGCGTCGGGGATGACGTTCGGCAGCGACCGCACGACCTCGGCGGCGCCCAGTTCGCGCGCGACGGCCGCGGCGCGGGGCGCGAGCACCCAGGTGTCCTTGGAGCCGCCGCCCTGGCTGGAGTTGACCACCCGGGAGCCCTCGACCAGCGCCACCCGGGTCAGCCCGCCGGGCAGCACCCACACGTCGTCGCCGTCGTTGACCGCGAACGGCCGCAGGTCGACGTAGCGGGGCGCCAGCTCGTTGTCGATCTGGGTCGGAACCGTCGACAGTTCCATCATCGGCTGCGCGATCCGGCTGCGCGGATCGTCGCGGATCTTCTTGGCGACGGCCGCAAGCTCCTTCTCGGAGGCCTCCGGCCCGAACACGATGCCGTAGCCGCCGGAGCCCTCGACCGGCTTGAGGACCAGCTCGTCGATCCGGTCGAGCACCTCCTCGCGCTCGTCGTCGAGCCAGCACCGGTAGGTCTCCACGTTGGCCAGCAGCGGCTTCTCGCCCAGGTAGTACTCGATCATCGTCGGCACATAGGTGTAGACCAGCTTGTCGTCGCCGACGCCGTTGCCGATCGCGCTGGAGATGACGACGTTGCCGGCCCGGGCGGCGTTGACCAGGCCCGCCACGCCCAGCACCGAGTCGGCGCGGAATTGCAGCGGGTCGAGGAACGCGTCGTCGATGCGCCGATAGATGACGTCGACCTGGCGCTCCCCCTCGGTGGTGCGCATGTACACCTGGTTGTCACGGCAGAACAGGTCGCGGCCCTCGACCAGCTCGACGCCCATCTGCCGCGCCAGCAGCGAGTGCTCGAAGTACGCCGAGTTGTACACCCCGGGGGTCAACACCACCACCGTCGGGTCGGCCTCGTTGGTGGCCGCGGAGTTGCGCAGCGCGCGCAGCAGGTGCGAGGAGTAGTCGTCGACGGCGCGCACCCGGTGGGTGGCGAACAGGTTCGGGAAGACCCGGGCCATCGTGCGCCTGTTCTCCATGACGTACGACACGCCCGAGGGCGAGCGCAGGTTGTCCTCGAGGACCCGAAAGTTGCCCTTCTCGTCGCGGATCAGGTCGATGCCGGCGACGTGGATGCGCACCCCGTTGGGCGGGACGATGCCCACGGCCTGGCGGTGAAAGTGCTCGCAGGACGTGACGAGCCGGCGCGGGATGACGCCGTCGTTCAGGATCTCCTGGTCGCCGTAGATGTCGTCGAGGTACATCTCGAGGGCCTTGACCCGCTGGGTGATGCCGCGCTCCAGCCGGCTCCACTCGGCGGCCGAGATCACCCGCGGGACCAGGTCCAGCGGGAACGGCCGTTCCTGTCCGGACAGCGAAAACGTGATGCCCTGGTCGATGAACGCGCGGGCCAGCGCCTCGGCCCGGGCCTTGAGGTCGGACGCGTCCGACGGCGCGAGCTCGGCGTAAATGCCCTTGTACGGGCCGCGGACGTTGCCCTGACCGTCGAACATCTCGTCGAAGGCCATCGAATAGGCGTCCGACGAGTTGTATCCGGCGAAGATGCGCTCGGAACGCCTCGGCAGCCGCGCCGGGCCGCGCGACCTGGTCTCCTCGAGCTGGCTCGTAAGGCTCACTTTTCAGATGCTGCCTCAAATCGACGTTGCGGCAGGTCACGGTTTCCCCTTTTGGGAGAAAACGTAACCGACTGATAACCTGGGCAGTCGCCGCCGGCTGTATCCGGCCGCCTCAAGCCAACACCGAATCCAAGAAGGAAACAACGCGTGGCCAACATCAAGTCGCAGCAGAAGCGCAATCGCACCAATGAGCGCGCCCGCCTGCGCAACAAGTCGGTGAAGTCCTCGCTGCGCACCGCCGTGCGCGCGTTCCGCGAGGCCACCGACGCCGGCGACAAGGACAAGGCCACGGCGTTGCTGGTGTCGACCAACCGCAAGCTGGACAAGGCGGCCAGCAAGGGCGTGATCCACAAGAACCAGGCGGCCAACAAGAAGTCGGCGCTGGCCAAGGCCCTCAACAAGCTCTGAGCGCGGGTCCGGCACTCATCGGCCGCGGTCGGCCACCAGCTCGGCGACCTGCCTGACCGCCGACTCCAAGGCGTAGTCGGCGTCCGCCACCGCACCCTTGACGTTGGCGTTGAGCGCCGCCACCACCTTCATCGCGGTTGCCACCGTGTCGCGCGACCAACGCCGGGCCTGCTTCTGCGCCTTCTGCACCCGCCACGGCGGCAACCCCACCTGCGCCGCCAGGCGGTAGGGGTTTTCGCCGGACAACGGCCCGACCCGGCCGATGGTGTGCACGGCCTCGGCCAGGGCATCGGCCAGCACCACCAGCGGCTCACCGCGCATCATCGCCCAGCGCAGCGCCTCCAAGGCTCCCTCGATGTCGCCGGCCACCGCCTTGTCGGCGATATCGAATCCCTTCACGTCCGCCTTCCCGCTGTGATAGCGCCGCACCGCGGCGGCATCGACGGCGCCGCCGGTGTCGGCGACCAATTGCGAACAGGCCGAGGCTAATTCGCGCACGTCGGAGCCGACGGCGTCGAGCAGCGCGGTCACCGTCTCCTCGTCGACCTTGGCCCGCAGCGCGCGGAATTCCTTGCGGACGAAGTCGGCGCGTTCGCTGGGTTTGGTGATCCGCGCGCACGGGTGGACCTGCGCACCCAGCTTCTGCAGCTCGCCGGCCAGCGCCTTGGCCCGCCCACCGCCGGAGTGCACCACCACCAGCACCGTGCCGGCCGGGACGTCGGCGGCGGCCGCGGCGATCACCGCGGCCGCGTCCTTGCCCGCTTCGCCGGCGGCCTCCAGCACGACGATGCGCTCGTCGGCGAACAGCGACGGGCTCAGCAGTTCGGCCAGTTCGTAGGTGCCGACGTCGCCGGCGCGCATCCGGCTGACCGGCACATCGTCGGCCCCGGCGTGGGCGCCGGCACGCTCCCGAGCCGCGCGCAGCAGGTCGGCCACCGCCCGCTCGACCAGCAGTTCCTCGTCCCCCAGGACCAGGTGCAACGGCGCAAGATCGCTCATTCCACGATGGTGTCACGCCGGTCCGACTGGGCTCGACTATGGGCCGACGAGTCCCGACAGCGACCACGCCAACACCCACACGACGACCGCCGCGCCGCTCATTCCGACCGCCACCCGAAACCATCGCCACCGACACAACGGCCGGGCCACCAGAAACACGACGACGGTGGCACCGCCGACCGCCGCCACACCGGCCGTCCCGGACGGCACGGGCACGGTCGCCGCGGGGACATCGGCCGCCCACCGCGCCACGCTCGACACCCACCACAGCTCGGGGCCGGCGAACCGGATCAGCAGCTGCGCGCCGGTCGGCCACAGCAGGCACAGCACGGCCGCCGCGCTGCCCAGCACCGTGATCGGCGCGATCGCCGCCGCCACCGCGAGATTGGCGAAGACCGCCACCAGGCTGAGCCGGCCCGAGATGCCGGCGACCAGCGGGGCGGTAACCACGTGCGCGGCCAACGCCACCGCCAGCGCATCCGCCAGCGGCCTGGGGCAGCCCCGGGCGGTCAGGCGCCGCGACCAGGCCGGCGCGATGACCACCAGCGCCGCCGTGGCCAGCACCGACAGCGCGAAGCCCACGTCGACGGCCAGGTGCGGGGCGACGACCAGCAGTATCAGCACGGACGCCGACAGGGCCGGAATCGCTTGCCGCCGTCGCGAAGACAGCATCCCCGCCAGCGCGATGGCACCCATCACGGCCGCCCGCAACACGCTGGCGGTCGGCTGGACGACGACGACGAAGGCAAGCAGCGCCACCGCGGCCGCCGCCACGGCCGCGCGCGGGCCGATCAGCCGAGCCGAGAACAGCACCGCCGCGCACACGATCGTGACGTTGGCCCCCGACACCGCCATCAGGTGTGTCAGGCCGGCGGCGCGAAAGTCGCGACCGGTCTCGGCGCTGACCGCCGCGGTGTCGCCGAGGACGAGGGCGGGCAGCAGCGCGGCCTGCTCGGCCGGCAACGCGTCGCGGGCCGCGGCGGCGAACCGGGTGCGCACGGTGTGGGCGGCGCGCTGCGCCGCGCCGGCCTCGCCCATCGTGGGACGTCCCGTCGCGTTGAGCACCGCAACCGTCAGGTCATGGCGGGCGGGACGGCTGATCCGCGCGGTGAAGCGCACCGGCTGTCCCGCCATCACACCGCCGAAATCCGAGGTGCGCGCGAAAACGACTACGCGCCCGGATATTTCGTCGGCGCGCAGCCGCTGCAGCGTGGCGCGAAACATCAGCCTGCCGCTACCCAACGACACCGGGCTCTCGCTGGGGGTGACCGTCAGCGGGGCCGCGGTCCCGAACGCCGCGGCGAGGGGATGACGGGCCACCGCATCGGCGCGCAGCGCGATCGCGAGCCCGAAGCCCGCGCCGACCACACCGATCGCCAGCGCGCCGGCGCCGATCGCCCGCAGGCGCCGGTCGCGTCGCGCCACGCACAGCAGCGCGCACGAGGCGGCGACCAGCCCGGCGCAGCAGATCGCCAGCGCCCGGCCCACCGGCCACACGATCCCGGCGGCGGTGACCGTCCACCCGGTGAGCGCGGCCGGGACCAGGCGCACATCGAGGTGCGCCGGCGACGCGTCCTCGAAGCCGGGCTGGCGCACCGGGTCTCAGACACGGACCAGGGCACGCAGCTTCTCCAGCCGCGCCGGGCCGATGCCGTCGACGTCGGCGAGCTGATCGACGCTGGTGAATTTGCCGTTGGCCTGCCGCCACGCCACGATCGCGGCGGCGGTGACCGGTCCGACCCCCGGCAGCGCGTCCAGCTGCTCCACGGTCGCGGTGTTGAGGTCGACGGGCCCGCCCGCCTTCGGCTTGCCCGGCGTCGGTGCGGGCACCCCCGGCGTCGACATCCCGGGCGTCGGTGCCGGGCCGGAGGCCACCGAGCTGCCCAACGCTCTCGGCTGTCCCGAGATCGGGGCCAGCCCGACCACGATCTGCTCGCCGTCGCCGACCGGGCGGGCCATGTTCAGCCCGATGGTGTCCGCGCCGTCCACGGCGCCGCCGGCGGCCTGCAGCGCATCGGAGATCCGCGCGCCGGGTGCCAGGGTGACCAATCCGGGCGTGTGGACGAGGCCGACCACGCTGACCACCACCGGCTGGCCGGCGGCCGGACCCGACGAGGATCGCGGGCTCGCCGTGGCTGCCCGCTCGACCGGTGGCAGCTTGGCCGACATCACCGGCGCCGGCTTGTCGCGCACCAGGGTGAAGATCGTGACCAGCACGGCCAGCGCGGCGACCACCGCCAACGCGATCGCGCCGGCGCGGCCCGGATCGGCGCGCAGCCTGGCCACCCAGCCGTCGCGCCGGGAGCCGTCGGGAAGCCACCGCGGCAGCAACGAATTCTGGTCGTCGTCCCGCACGTCCGGGTCGTGCCCGGAGTCCTCCGGGTCGGCGCGCGAATCCGCATCGGGGTCGGCGCCGAGCCTTCGGTGCAGTCGCTGGGCGGGCAGTTCGGTTCGCATGCGCCGACGGTAAGCGCGCCGACCGCCCGGACGACCCGTCCGGGACCGTTGCGGCGACCGTTTGTGGATTAACCCGAGGCTGTGCACAACCACCACACGGGATGGGTCAAGATGGAGGCCGGAGCGACCGACCGGGACCCGACGCCCGAACCGCGGCGGGTCGCCACGCTCACCCCCCAGACGACAGGAGGCAGCCATGAAGTTGGCGCTCACACCCGAGGAAGCGGCGTTTCGCGACGAGCTGCGCACCTTCTACACCACCCAGATCCCCGAAGAGCTCCGCGAGGCGGTGCGCCAGGGCGCGCCGGTGACCAAGGAGCTGATCGTCACCAGCCACAAGATCCTCAACGAGCACGGGCTCGCGGTGCCTAACTGGCCCGTCGAGTGGGGCGGCAAGGACTGGACGCCGACCCAGTACCAGATCTGGGCCGACGAGATGCAGCTGGCGTGCGTGCCGGAGCCGCTGAACTTCAACACCAAGATGGTCGGCCCCGTGATCGCCGAATTCGGGTCCCAGGAGATCAAGGAGCGCTTCCTGCCGCCGACGGCGAGCATCGACATCTGGTGGTGCCAGGGGTTCTCCGAGCCGGAGGCCGGCTCGGACCTCGCGTCGCTGCGCACCACCGCGGTGCGCGACGGCGACAGCTACGTCGTCAACGGTCAGAAGACGTGGACCACGCTGGGCCAGTACGCGGACTGGATCTTCTGCCTGGTGCGCACCGACCCACAGGCGCCCAAGCGCCAGGCCGGCATTTCTTTCCTGCTCATCGACATGGCGACGCCGGGCATCACGCTGCGGCCGATCAAGACGATCGACGGCGGCCGCGAGGTCAACGAGGTCTTCTTCGAAGACGTGCGGGTACCGGCCAATCAGCTTGTGGGAGAAGAGAATCAGGGCTGGACGTACGCGAAGTTCCTGCTGGGCAACGAGCGCACCGGCATCGCCGGGGTCGGCCGGACCAAGGTCCGCCTCGCCGAGGTGAAGAAGTACGCCATCGAGACGGGCCTGCTCGACGACCCGCTGTTCGCCGCGCGCCTGGCCGAGGCCGAAAACGAGGTGCTGGCACTGGAACTCACGCAGTCCCGGGTGACGACGGACTCCGCGGACGGCAAGCCCAACCCGGCATCGTCGGTGCTCAAGATGCGCGGCAGCCAATTGCAGCAGATCGCCACCGAGCTGCTCGTCGAGGTGGCCGGCCCCGACGCGCTGCCGGTCGACGGTGACGATATCGCGTCACCACCGTGGGCGCAGGCCAGCGCCCCGCGCTACCTCAACTACCGCAAGACATCGATCTACGGCGGCAGCAACGAGGTGCAGCGCAACATCATCGCGTCCACCATTCTGGGATTGTGAGGCAGCCATGGACTTTCAGCTGAGCGACGAGCAGGCCCTGCTCCGCGACACGACCCGCGACCTGTTGTCGCGCACCTACGATCCCGAGAGCCGCAACAAGATCATCGAGACCGACCTCGGCTGGAGCCGCGACGTCTGGAGCCAGCTCGCCGACACCGGGATCCTGGGCCTCGGGTTCGAGCCGGACGAGGCGGGCCAGATCGAGATCATGGTGGTGCTCACCGAGATCGGGCGGCGGTTGGCCCCCGAGCCCGTCGTGCACGCCGCGCTGGCGCCCGGCGCGCTGATCGCCGAGCGCGGAAGCGACGCGCAAAAGCAACTGCTGGACGAGGTGGCCGCGGGTCAAAGGCTGCTCGCGTTCGCGCATTTGGAAGCCGGCCACCGGAGACCGACCGCGACGGTCACCACTCGGGCTGCGCGGCAAGGCGATTCGTGGACCCTGACCGGAACCAAGAACCCCGTCCCGGCCGGTGACTGCGCCGACACGCTGGTGGTCAGCGCCGCGTTGCCGGACGGCGGCACGGGGCTGTTCTTGGTCGACGCCGGCGCCGTGAACCGGCACCCCTACCCGACGTTCGACGGTCAGCGCGGCGCTCAGATCGACCTGGACTCCGCGCCCGCCGAGCCGCTGGGCGACGCCTCCGACGTCCGGGATGCCTCCCCCGCCATCCGCGACGCCCTCATCCGCATCCAGTCGGCGTTGTGTTCCGAGGCGGTCGGAGCGATGGAGGAGGCGCTGCGCCTGACCACCGATTACCTCAAGACCCGCAAGCAGTTCGGCGTCACGCTGAACAAGTTCCAGGCGCTCACCCAGCGGGCCGCCGACATGTACGTGTCGCTGGAGTTGGCCCGCAGCATGAGCTTCTACGCCGCGATGTCGATCGCCGACGGCAACCTCGACCCGGTGATCGCGTCGCGCGCCAAGCTGCAGGTCGGCCGCTCCGGACGGCACATCGCCCAGGAGGCCATCCAGCTGCACGGCGGCATCGGCATGACCGCCGAATATCCCGTCGGCCACTACGCCGCCCGGCTCACCGCGATCGAGCACACGCTCGGCTCCTCGCGGGACCACCTCCAGGTGCTGATCGACCACATCGCCGACTACGACCTGGCGCGGCTCTGACGCATGGCCGAGCTGTCCGACAAGGTCGTCGAATTCCTCTCGGCCGGAACCCGCACCGGGATGCTCGGTTACCTGGCCGCCGACGGCCGGCCGTTGGTCGCGCCGGTGTGGTTCGTCGTCGACGACGGTCAACTGGCGTTCACCACCGGCCGTGACACGTCGAAAGGCCGTGCGATAGCCCGTGATTCGCGAGTGGTGATCTGCGTCGACGACCCCCACCCACCCTATTCGTTCGTCCAGGTGCAGGGCGTGGCGACGGCGACCGACGATCCGCGGGACGTGCTGGACATCGCGACCCGCACCGGCGCGCGGTACATGGGCGCCGACCGCGCCGACGAATTCGGCCGGCGCAACGCCGTTCCCGGCGAGCTGGTGGTGCGCGTGCGCCCGACCAAGGTCGTCGCCGGATTCGACATCAGCGACTGAATTTCAGCAACGTCAAAGGAGACGCGATGAGTAAGCCCCCGATGGATCGTCCGTTGCGGGTGATCCAGTGGACGACCGGAAACATCGGGCGGCGGTCGCTGCACGCCATCATCGGCAGACCCGACATGGAGCTCGTCGGCGTCTACGCGCACGGAGCGGACAAGGTCGGCGTCGACGCCGCCAAGCTGGCCGGCTGGCCCGAGCCGACCGGGGTGCAGGCGACCAACGACGTCGACGCGCTGCTCGCGCTGAAGCCCGACGCGTGTTGCTATAACCCGTTGTGGCCCAACATCGACGAACTGGTCCGCCTGCTGGAGTCGGGCGTCAACGTGTGCACCAGCGCGGCGTGGATCACCGGCGGCAAGCAGACGCCGCAGGACC
The DNA here is from genome assembly GCF_059813025.1 of Mycobacterium sp. NGS26. NCBI lineage: Bacteria > Bacillati > Actinomycetota > Actinomycetes > Mycobacteriales > Mycobacteriaceae > Mycobacterium > Mycobacterium sp. NGS26. The sequence continues at coordinate 264,080 of NZ_JCALDU010000003.1, read as the reverse complement.
GCAAGCGCATCGAGGACGCCTGCGAGCGCGGCGGCTCGACGATCTTCGGCAGCGGCGCGCACCCCGGGATGACGAACATGGTCGGCATGGTGCTGTCCGGCTCCTGCGAGCGCGTCGACGAGATCCGAATCACCGAGTCGGTGGACTGCTCGACCTACGAATCGGCGGAAACCCAGACGGCGATGGGGTTCTCGCAGGATCCCGACACCCCGGGGCTGGCCGACAGCGTGCGCACCGAAAGCGAGGTCTTCGCGGAGTCGGCGGCGATGATGGCCGACGCGATCGGCGCGAAGCTGGACAGGATGACCTTCGACGTCACGTTCACCGCGGCCACCGCCGATTCCGATCTGGGCTTCATGAAGATCCCCGCGGGAACGGTCGGCGGCGTCTACGGCTACCACCGGGGCTGGGAAGGCGACCGCAACGTCGTCAGCGTCGGATTCAACTGGGTCATGGGCGGCCACGTGGTCCCGCCCAAGCCGCTCGAGCACGGCCACGTCATCCAGGTTTTCGGGTTGCCCAACATGCGCACGGTCCTGCACTGCCTGCCGCCCAAGGATTGGACCGAGCCCGGGTTCATGGGACTGGGCATGATCTACACCGCGATGCCGGTCACCAACGCGGTTCCGGCGGTGGTGGCGGCGCAGCCCGGGATCGTGACGCTGGCGGACTTGCCGCCGGTCACCGGGCGAGTGGCGCGCTAGCTGCCCGGCGCGGGCCGACCCCCCGGAGGAACGCTGCCGTCCTCTAAGGGTTAGAGTACTTAGCCGAGCAAATGGTTCCGGCGACAACTAATGTTGTCGACGACGGCGGCGAGCGTTCCGGCAGGACGGCGGGCCCCGTCGGGGGCGAGCGGAAGGCGGTCGGTGATGGCTGGTCCAGGTTCCACTACCGGTGCCCTCACCCGCCTGTTCAAGCGGGCCTGGATACCGTTGCTGCTGATCGTTGTTCTCGCCGTCTCGGGCCTGGTGGTGATGCGGCTGCACAAGATCTTCGGCTCCCAGGACCTCAACGCGAACGCCGGCGCCGGGATCGAGATCGTGCAGTTCAACCCCAAGGTCGTCGTCTACGAGGTGTCCGGCCCGCCGGGCGCCACCGCGAGCATCAACTACTGGGACGAGTACGCCAACACCCACCAGGTCAACTCGGCACCGCTGCCGTGGTCGACCACGATCTCGACGACACTGCCCGCGGTCAGCGCCAACATCATGGCGCAAAGCGATAGCAGCCAAATCAGTTGCAAGATCACCGTGGACGGCGTCGTCCGCGAGCAACAAAACTCCGAAGGCCACAACGCCCAGACCTTCTGCCTGGTGAAGTCCGCATGAGCGACGTGAACAGCAAGAGTCAAACGACCGCCGAAGACGCCGACACGGCGCCAATCGGCACCCAGGGCCGCGCGAAGGCCGAGCGCGGCCACCGGCCGGCCCTCCCGCACACGATCCGCATCTTCGCGGTGCCCATCATCCTGGGCTGGGTGTTCGTGACGGTCCTCGTCAACGTGATCGTCCCGCGATTGGAAGTGGTCGGCGAGGCGCACTCGGCGCCGATGACCCCGCTGGACGCGCCGTCGATGAAGGCGATGATGTTGCTGGGTCACAACTTCCACGAGTTCGACTCCAACAGCACCGTGATGATCGTCCTGGAGGGCCAAAAGCCCCTCGGCGACGACGCACACCGCTACTACGACAACCTGGTCCGCCAGCTGCGCGCCGATCCCAAGCACATCCAGCACATCCAGGACTTCTGGGGCGACCGGCTAACGGCCGCGGGAGCGCAGAGCGCCGACGCCAAGGCCGCCTACGTCATGTTGAACCTCGCCGGCAACCAGGGCACCACGCAGGCCAACGAGTCCGTCGACGCCGTCCGCAAGGTGATCGACCGCAACCAGACGCCACCCGGGGTGAAGGCCTACGTCACCGGGCCGGCCGCGCTGTCCGACGACATGCACATCATCGGCAACGCGAGCCTGGCCAAGATCACCCTGTTCACCCTGGGCGCCATCGCGATCATGTTGCTGCTGGTGTATCGGTCCATCGTCACGACGTTGGTCCAGCTGTTCATGACCTTCGTCGCATTGGCATGTTCGCGCGGCGTCGTCGCGGTTCTGGCCTATCACAACGCATTTGGGCTGACCACGTTCGCCGCGAACATCCTGACCATGTTGGCGATCGCCGCCGGCACCGACTACGGGATCTTCCTCGTCGGCCGCTATCAGGAGGCGCTGCGGGCCGGCGAGGATCGAGAAACCGCCTACTACACCACGTTTCGCGGGGTGGCCCCGGTCGTCTTGGGGTCGGGCCTGACCATCGCCGGGGCGACCTACTGCCTGAGCTTCGCCCGGCTGCCCTGGTTCAACACCATGGGCGCACCCGTCGCGATCGGCATGCTGGTCGTGGTGCTGGCCGGGCTCACACTGGGTCCCGCGGTCGTGTTCGTGGGCAGTCGCTTTCATCTCTTCGAGTCCAAGAGGGCGGCCAAGCGGGGTCGGCTGTGGCGGCGGGTGGGCACCGCGGTAGTGCGTTGGCCCGCACCGATTCTGGCGGTCAGCGCGGCGATCGTGCTGGTCGGCATGGTCGCCCTGCCCAGCTTCAAAACGAGCTACAACGACCGCTACTACCTGCCGACCTCGGCTCCGTCGAACCTCGGTCAGGCGGCCGCGGACCGGCATTTCTCACAGGCCCGGATGAACCCCGACATGTTGATGGTCGAAGCGAACCACGACATGCGAAACCCCGCCGACATGCTGGTGTTGGACAGGGTGGCCAAGAACGTCATGCGCACCGTCGGCATCGCCATGGTCCAGGACATCACCCGCCCGCTGGGCATCCCGATCCAACACAGCTCGATACCGTTCCAGACCAGCATGCAAAGCCAGACGACGATGCAAAACATGCAGTTTCTGAAGGACCGCATCGCCGACATCCTCCGGATGGCCGATGACCTGCAGACCCAGATCGACACCACGCAGCGCCAGTACGAAGTGTCGCTGGATCTTTCGAAGGCCGCCGATGACAGCGCAAAGACCACGGCGGACACGTCGGAGATCACCGACGAGTTGCGCAATCACATCGCGGATTTCGACGACACCTTCCGGCCGATGCGCACGTACTTCTACTGGGAAAAGCACTGCTACGACATCCCGTTGTGCTTTGGGTTGCGATCCCTGTTCGACTCGCTCGACGGATTCGATCAATTGTCCGAGCAGTTCCACCTGCTCACGGCCGACATTCAGCACACCGCCAACGCCACACACGACCTGACGGCGCTGTTTCCCACGCTGATCGCGACGCTGAAGACCACCCGCGGCATCACGCTGACGCTGTACCAGACGTTCAAGGCGATGATCGACCAGATGGAGGCGATGAGTAACACCGGGGTCGTCATGGGCCAGAGTTTCGACACCTCCAAAAACGACGACTTCTTCTACCTGCCGCCGGAGGCCTTCCAGAACCCGGACTTTCAGACGGGGTTGCGAATGTTCCTGTCGCCGGATGGCAAGTCGGCGCGCTTCTTCATCACCCATCAGGGCGATCCCATGACCCCGGAAGGGATTTCGCGGGTCGACTCCGAGCGCACCGCCGCGCAGGAGGGACTGAAGCAATCCTCCCTGTCGGACGCCAAGGTCTATCTCGGCGGAACCGCCGCGACATTCAAGGACATGGCCGACGGTGAAAAGTACGACCTGATGATCGCGGTGGTCTCGGCCCTCACCCTGATCTTCATGATCATGCTGCTGCTCACCCGCAGCGTGGTTGCCGCGCTGGTGATCGTCGGCACCGCGGCCAGCTCCATCGCGGCGTCTTTCGGCCTGTCCGTGCTCATTTGGCAGGACCTGTTCGGCATCAAGGTGCACTGGATCGTCGCGGCGCTGTCCGTGATCATCCTGTTGGCCGTCGGATCCGACTACAACCTGCTGCTGGTGTCCCGGTTCCGCGAAGAGATCCATGGCGGGCTCAAGACCGGGATCATCCGTTCGATGGCCGGCACCGGCGGGGTGGTGACCGCGGCGGGCCTGGTGTTCGCCTTCACCATGGCGTCCATGCTGGGCAGCGACCTGCGGGTGCTGGGCCAGTTCGGATCCACCGTCTGCATCGGCCTGCTGCTCGACACGCTGATCGTGCGCACGCTGCTGATGCCGTCGATCGCCACCCTGCTGGGACGGTGGTTTTGGTGGCCGCGGGTTGTGCACCCGCGCGGCGACAATGCGCGACGGGCGGTCAGCGCCTAGCGCGGCGTGTCCGAAGTCTCTTGACGGCGTGACGCCGCGGTCGGCCTTAAGATGCCGACGATGGCCACAGGACTGCTCGCCGACTCCTGCAACCTCTGGACTGGCTTCGACATGTCGATCGTGGCCAGGACCTACGCGCAATTCACCGGCATCCTCGCCGGGTTCGCCTTCGTCGTCATCAATCTCGTGCTCGACCGCGCCTATCGGCGCCGCGGCGAGGGTCATTCGCCGGAGCCGCGTGAGGTCGAGCACGACACCCAGGTGGGCATCGCGCTGGTGTGTGCGTTTCTGGGCCTGTTCCTGACGACCCTGCGGTACGGCTTGCTGGCCGGCGAGAGCGGCTGCGCCCTCAGCAACGGCCGAGCCGGGTCGGTGGAGGTGCTGGGCGCCGTGGCGTTCGGGGCCTCGATCTACATGTTGCTTTACGCCATCGTGCAGTTTATTTCGGGCACCGCGGGCGTCCTCGCCAAACACTGCGTGTTCATCCTGGCGGTGCTCGTGCCCCCGATCACCGTGTTCCTCGTCGAAGACACGATCATGCACCTCGCGCTCTCGCTGGGTGACCCGCAAACGCACCGGCCGCTGCAACCGCTGTGGGACTGGGCCAACCGGCTCTCGATTCCGATACCGCTGGCGATCATCGTCGTCTGCGCCGCGGTGTGGTACGCCGGAATCGGCAGGCGGCGTTCGGAATCACCGACGGGGCGCACGGCGCTTCGGGTCCGCACCGTCGTCCCCTACATCACCGTCGCCGTCGTTGCGGCCGTGATCGTGCGGTCCATCATGGCGTTACGTTATAAGGATCCGGCCGCACACATCAGTCCTGCCGAAGCCTGGCTGTGGGTGGTCGCGCTCGTCGTCGTGTTGGTCGCTCAAAGCGCGGCCTTGTCGTTTCAAAAGGGCGTGGAAGTGCCGTTCACCGGCTCTTCGACGCCAACCAGGCAATCAGCGTGACGGCTCCGGCAATTCCAGGCACACCGCGACCGCTCCCGCACCAACGTGCAGCGCGAGCACCGGCCCCAGCGGCGTGACGATCGCCGGCTCGCAGGCCGGTAGCCGCCGCGCCAGCGTCGCCGCCACCTCGCTCGCGCCGTCGGGGTTGGCGACATGGTGCACGGCCAGTGCCGCGGGGCCATCCCCGACGATCTCGCACACCCGGTCGATCATCGCCGCCGTCGCGTTGCTGACGGTGCGCACCCGTTGGGCCAGAACAAGTTTGCCGTCCTCGACGCGCAGCAATGGCTTGAGCGCCAGCGCGGTGCCGAGCCACGCCTTGGCGCCACCGATGCGGCCGCTGCGGCGCAGATTGTCCAGGCGGTGCACCACCATGAACGCGCGGGTCCGGGACACGGCCGAGCTCGCGGCGTCCGCCACGGCGTCCAGGTCGGCGCCGGCGGCCGCGGCCCGCGCGGCGGCCAGCGCGCAAAAGCCGGTGCCCATCGCGGCGGACCTCGAGTCGATCACCCGGATGGCCGGGTCGAGGTCGGCGGCGGTGCGTTCGGCGTTGCCGTAGGTGCCCGACAACGCCGCCGAAATATGCACCGCCACAACGCCGTACCCGTCGCTGTCGGCCAGCGCCTCCTGGTAGACGTCGGCCAGTTCGGCCGGGGTGGCCGCGGCGGTGGTGGCGTGCAGCTGGTAGATGTCGTCGGGTATCTCGTCCACCCCGTCGCGCAGGTCGTCCCCGTCGAGCAGGATGTGCAGCGGAACCACTCGGATGGCCCACTTTTCGAGCAGCTCGGCCGGCAGCCGCGACGACGCATCGGTCACCACCACAACAGGCACGCCTACCCCCGCGGTTTCCCGGTCGATACGCCGGCCTCGGCCAGCGCCTTGAGCATCAGCTCCGCGACCGCCTGGTGCGCCTCGAAATTCCAGTGGATGCCGTCGGGGTTGCCGCGTCCGCTCATGACGTGTTCGGCCACCGCGGCTTTGAGGTCCACCAGGGGAATGTCGTGGCGCTGCGCCCATTCGGTGATCGCCGCGGCGGTACCCGCGCGACCGTGGTGGGCCTTGCCGTACGTCTCGGCGATGTGCACCGACGGCAGCGACGCCACGATCGGGATGCCGGGGCGGTTGAAATCGATTGCGCCGCGGGTCTGTTCGAGGTATTCGGCGCTCAGGTGCGGCGGCAACGCGGACCGGGCCACCGGCGAGAGCCTGGGCTGCAGCCAGGCGTACCCGTCGCGAACCCAGCGCCGCAGCCGCGGCGGCCGCACGTAGCGGATCAGCTCGCGCAGCGCCGTCGGCAGCACCGAGGGCAGCGAATCCATGCCGCCGGTGGCGAAGATCACCGCCCCGGCCCTGGGCAGCGCCGCCCAGGCCCGCGGATCCTGGGTCGCCGCCCACCAGATGTCGCGGCACGTCCAGCCGATGCGGCCGATCAGTTCCACATCCCAATCGAGCTGTGCGGCAACGATATTGGGCCAGATCCGGGCGTCGTCGGCGGGCAGACCGCCGGTGGGCCCGTAATAGGCCAGCGAGTCCGCGAAGACCAGCAGCACCGGCCGTGGTTCAGAGGACATCGTTGGAGACCTGCGCCGAAGCGTTCCACACATCGAGGCGCCAGCGGATGGCATCGAAATCGCCTGTATCGTCGGAGTCCTCGGAGTGGCCGGACAGCTGCACCCAGCTGGCGTTGCCCATGCCGCCCAGGATCGGCCAGTTGGCGACCGGAAGCTTCAGCAGCGCGGCCGACAACGCCGCGATCAGGCCGCCGTGGGCCACCAGCACCACGGGCCGATCCGGGTGGTTGCTGTTTCCCCATTCGGGGTCGCCGGATACCAGCTCGGCGATCAACGGCAGGCCGCGAGCGGCCACGTCAACCCTGCTCTCCCCGCCGTGGGGCGCCCACGTCGCGTCCTCGCGCCACGCGAGTCGGGCGCCGGGGGCCTCGGCGTCGATCTGGGCATGGGTGAGGCCCTGCCAGTCACCGAGGTGGGTCTCCCGCAATCGCTCGTCCACGCACACCGTCAGGCCGGTGCGCTCCCCCACCTTGACGGCGGTGTCGTAGGCGCGCCGCAGATCCGACGACACGATCAGCAGCGGCTGCATCTTGCCGAGGACCTCGGCGGCGGCGACGGCCTGCGCGCGGCCCAGTTCGCTGAGCTCGGTGTCCAGTTGGCCCTGCATCCGGCTGCCGAGGTTGAAGTCGGTTTGCCCGTGCCGCAACATCACCAGGCGACGGACCCTCATCGCGCGCTCGCCGACTCGTCGGGGTTCTCGCCCAAATCCACCGGCACCACCGGGCAGTCGCTCCAAAGCCGGTCCAGCGCATAGAAATTGCGGTCGTCCTGATGCTGGATGTGCACGACGATGTCGCGGTAATCCAGCAGGGTCCAGCGGCCTTCGCGGGCGCCCTCGCGGCGCGCCGGCCGGTAGCCCGCCCTGCGCATCTTCTCCTCGACCTCGTCGACGATGGCGTTGACCTGCCGCTCGTTGGACGCCGAGGCGATGACGAAGCAGTCGGTGATCACCAACTGGCCGGAGACGTCGATGACCACGACGTCGTCGGCGAGCTTGGCCGCGGCCGCCCCGGCCGCCACCGTCGCCATGTCGATGGCTTCGGGGGTTGCGGTCATGCCGACCCCGGGGCGCCGGGCTTGCTGTAAAGCCCGCGCTTCGAGACGTATTGCACGACACCGTCGGGCATCAGGTACCACAGTGGCCGGTGCTCCTCGGCGCGGCGACGGCAGTCGGTCGACGAAATCGCCAGTGCGGGAATCTCGACCAGCGTCAGCGCATCGTCGGCGAGCTCGCCCAGGACGCCGGTGATGTGCTCGCGGCGCAACTCATAACCGGGCCGGCTGACCCCGACGAAGCGCGCCAATCCGAACAGCTCCTCCCAGCCCTGCCAGGACAGGATGGACGCCAGCGCGTCGGCGCCGGTGATGAAGAACAGCTGGGCATCCGGGTTGAGGGCGTGCAGATCGCGCAGGGTGTCGCGGGTGTAGGTGGGTCCGGCGCGGTCGATGTCGACGCGGCTCACCGAGAACCGGGGATTGGAGGCGGTGGCGATCACGGTCATCAGGTAGCGGTCCTCGGCGGCCGACACGTGCCGGTCCTTTTGCCACGGCTGGCCGCTGGGCACGAACACCACCTCGTCGAGATCGAACAGGTCGGCGACCTCGCTGGCAGCGACCAGGTGGCCGTAATGGATGGGATCGAACGTCCCGCCCATCACTCCTAGCCTGCGAAGCTGCTTTTGCACGATTTGCCAGCTTACTTGAGCGGGCTGGTGCGGCTCGGGTGACGTCAGCACTGACCAGGCAGGCCGACTGGCCATTCCGAAGGCGCTGCGCGACCATTTACGGATGCAGCCCGGTGAGGTGGAGGTGACGGCCGACGGCGCAGGTCTGCGCGGCGAACCGCTCGCCGGTGGCGCCCTGGAAGAGCGCGACGTGCGCTTCGTCATACCCGCGGGCGCTGAGGTCAACGACGCGGTCGTGCAGGCATTGCGCGCCGGCCCGCGCTAGGACAGCCGCAGTTCTGGCCGACGCCGGTGTCGCCGTGACGCGCGATCGCCGCGCGTTGGAGGTCTATCGCAAACTCGACGTGAATGTCGAACTACTGGCCTGATGCGCGTCCGCGAGGGTGCGCAGTTGTACGCCCGACGCGGCGTGCCGCCGTGCGGACACCTACGCACGCTCGCCGGGACCCTCAGACCGGCAGCAGCTGGTCGATCACCGCGGCCAGCTGCTTGGCGGACCGGCACTCGTGCATCGTGATCACCTCTTGGTAGCGCGGCACGGCCGAGTCGCCGCTGCCCCACAGGTGTTTGGGCTCGGGGTTGAGCCAGTGCGCGTGCCGGCTGGCGGTCACCATGTCGGCCAGCACGTCGATGGCAGGGTCGCGGTAGTTGGTGCGGCCGTCGCCGAGCACCAGCAGCGAACTGCGCGGCGACAGCACATTCGGGTTGGCCTGCAGGAACGAGACGAAGGCGTTGCCGTAGTCGGAGTGACCGTCGCGACTGTAGACGCCGGCCTCCCGGGTGATCCGCTGGATCGCCACGGCCAGGTCGGCCTCGGGCCCGAACATGTGGGTGACCTCGTCGGTGGTGTCGATGAAGGCGAAGACCCGAACGCGCGAGAACTGTTGGCGCAGGGCGTGTACCAGCAGCAGGGTGAAGTGGCTGAACCCGGCGACCGAACCGGACACGTCGCACAGCACCACCAGTTCCGGGCGTGCCGGGCGCGGTTTGGCCAACACCACGTCGATCGGCACCCCGCCGGTGGACATCGACTTGCGCAGCGTCTTGCGCAGATCGATCGACCCGGCGCGAGCGCGGCGCCGTCGGGCCGCCAGCCGCGTCGCCAGGGTGCGGGCCAGCGGTGCGACCACCCGCTGCATCTGGCGCAGCTGATCGCCGGAGGCCCGCAGGAACTCGACGTTCTCCGACAGCTGTGGGATGCCGTACATCTGGACGTGCTCGCGGCCCAGTTGCTCGGCGGTGCGCCGCTTGGTCTCGGCGTCGACCAGCTTGCGCAGCTGGGTGATCCGTTGCGCGGCAAGCGCTTTGGCGATCTGCTCCTGGGTGGGGCTCGGCTCGTCGCCGTACGGGGCGAGCAGCCCCGCCAGCAGCTTGCCCTCCAGCTCGTCGAGGGCCATCGCCTTGAGCGCCTGGTACGACGAGAACGACGGACCGCGGCTGGAACTGTATTTCCCGTAGGCCTCCACGATCCGCGCGACCATTGCGACCAGCCGCTCGTCCATGTCGGCAAGGTCGGGGTTGTCGGTGAGCAGGTCGAGCAGCATCTGGCGCATCGCCTCGAGGTCGTCGGGCGGCAAACCGCCCGGATCGCCCTCCGGCCCCGCCTCGTCCTCCGAGACCACCGCGCGCGCCCCCAGCGCCGCGGGGAACCACAGGTCGAACATCGCGTCGTAGGTCTCGCGGTGATCGGGTTGCCGCAGCACCGCGCAGGCGATGCCCTCGCGCAGCACCTCGCGGTCGCCCAGTCCGAGGGTGGCCATCACCCGGCCCGCGTCCACCGTCTCCGACGGCCCGACCGAAATGCCCTGTCCGCGAAGCGCTTCCACGAAGCCCACCAGGTGACCGGGCAGCCCGTGCGGGGCGAGCGGCCGGGTGGGGCGGATGCGGCGGACGGCCATGATTCCTAGTTCAGCCGGAGCTCGCCGCTGGCGCGCTGCTGGTCGGACTGGTGCTTGAGGACCACACCCAGCGTCTGGGCGACGACGGCGTCGTCGATGGTGTCCAGGCCCAGCGCGAGCAGTGTGCGGCCCCAGTCGATGGTCTCGGCGATGGACGGCACCTTCTTGAGCTGCATCCCGCGCAGCACCCCGATGATGCGCACCAATTCCTCGGCGAGGTGGGCGGGCAGCTCGGGAACCCGGGACAGCAGGATGCGGCGCTCCAGGTCGGGGCTGGGAAAGTCGATGTGCAGGAACAGGCAGCGGCGCTTGAGCGCCTCCGACAGCTCGCGGGTGGCGTTGGAGGTCAACAACACGAAGGGCGCCCGCTCGGCGGTCAGCGTGCCCAGCTCCGGGACGGTCACCGCGAAGTCGGACAACACCTCCAGCAGCAGGCCCTCGATCTCGATGTCGGCCTTGTCGGTCTCGTCGATCAGCAGCACGGTCGGCTCGGTGCGCCGGATGGCGGTCAGCAGCGGACGCGACAGCAGGAACTCCTCGCTGAACACATCGCTCTTGGTCGCGTCCCAGTCCCCGGAGCCGGCCTGGATGCGCAGGATCTGCTTGGCGTGGTTCCACTCGTACAGCGCCCGCGCCTCGTCGACACCCTCGTAGCACTGCAGCCGGACCAAACCCGAGCCGGTGGCCTGGGCGACGGCGCGGGCCAGCTCGGTCTTGCCCACCCCGGCGGGACCCTCCACCAACAGCGGCTTGCCGAGCCGGTCGGCCAGGAAGACGGCCGTCGCGGTGGCGGTGTCCGGCAGATAACCGGTTTCGGCCAGCCGCCGCGAAACATCGTTGATGTCCGCGAACAGCGGCACGGGTCGGGCGGGCACGCTCACAATCTCAGTTCTCCTAAAGCATTGGCGCGCGGGCGTCAGGCCGGACGAGTTTGGCCGTCCCCCCACGCAATCCATTTGGTCGAGGTCAGTTCCGGCAACCCCATCGGCCCGCGAGCATGCAGCTTCTGCGTGGAGATGCCGATCTCGGCGCCGAAACCGAACTGCTCGCCGTCGGTGAACGCCGTCGACGCGTTGACCATCACCGCCGCGGAGTCGACTCCGTCGGTAAACCGTTGCGCGGCAGCCATATTGTCGGTCACGATGGCCTCGGTGTGTCCGGTGCCGTACTCGTTGACGTGGGCGATCGCGGCGTCGACGCCGTCGACCACCGCCACCGCGATCTCCATCGCGAGGTATTCGCGGCGCAGGTTCTCCTCGTCGGGATCGAGGTGCACCGTCACCCCGGCGTCCTGCAGGGCGGACACCAGCCTGGGCACGGCCTCCCTGGCGATCGCGGCGTCGACCAACAGCGTCTCGGCGGCATTGCAGACGCTGGGCCGCCGGGTCTTGGAGTTCAGCAGGACCCGTTCGGCCACCTCCAGGTCGGCGCCCCCGTCCACGTAGACGTGGCAGTTCCCCACGCCGGTCTCGATGGTGGGCACCTGCGCGTCGCGGACCACCGCGTCGATCAGGCTGGCTCCGCCGCGCGGGATCACCACGTCGACCAGGCCGCGAGCCTGGATCAGGTGGGTGACCGTGGACCGGTCCGCGGCCGAAAGCAGCTGAACCGCGTCGGCGGGCAGGTCCTCGCTCACCAGGGAAGCGCGCAGCACCTCGACGAGCACCTGGTTTGACTTCGACGCCGACGAGCTGCCCCGCAGCAACACGGCGTTGCCGGACTTTAGCGCCAGACCGAACGCGTCGACCGTGACGTTGGGCCGGCCCTCGTAGATCATGCCGACCACGCCCAGCGGGACCCGCTGCTGCCGCAACTGCAGCCCGTTCGGCAGCGTGTAACCGCGCAGCACCTCACCGACCGGGTCGGGCAGCCCCGCGACCTGTCGCAGGCCGGCGGCGATTCCTTCGACACGTTTGGGGTCCAGCGCCAGCCGGTCGAGCATCGCGGACGGGGTGCCGGCGGCCTCGGCCGCCTTGAGATCCTCGCCGTTGGCCGCCAGGATCAAATCGACGTGGGCCGCGATCGCGTCCGCGGCGGACTGCAGCGCCTGGTCCTTGGCCACCGTCGGCAACAACGCCAGGACCCGCGAGGCGACGCGGGCGCGGCGGGCGGCATCATGGACCTCTCGGCGCGAGTCGGATTGCTGCTGTTGGGTCGCTCCGCTCCGGGACGGTGCTTGCAGACTCATTTGACCAGCGTATCGGTCCTTGGCCGACCGGGTTTGGCTGCCCCTCGCGCAGCGTCCGGCGCCGTCGGCTCACGCCACCCGCTCACCGCGCCGGGCCTGCCGCACCTTGCTCTGGCGTTCTTCGAGGATGCGGCCAAAGTTCTGCAGCAGCAACGGTTCACGCATCACGAGATGCTCGACGTGCTCGCGATCGATCTCCAGCGCGGTCACCTCTTCGAGCGCGTACGCGCTCGCCATGTTCGGTTGCCGCGTCAGCGCGGTCAGTCCCAGGAATGATCCCTGCACCAGCGTGCTGATCGGCACGGCCGACCCGTCGTCGGCCGTCGCGACCAGCTGCACGCGGCCCGCGACCAGGAACCTCATCGCGTCGGGCACCTGGCCGGCGTACTCCACGGTTTCGTCGGCGCCGTATCGAACGAGCCTGGCGCAGGTGTGCAGCGATCGCTGTTCGTCGGCGTTCAGTCGCAAAGCCGGCGCCACCACGGTGCGCACCGCCTTTTCCACGCGTTCGGTGGTCGAGTAGTCGTCGTCGCAGTCGTCGAGGTGCAGCCCCTCGCGTCGGGCCGCGTACCAGATCCAGCGCAGAAACGTTGCCCGCGCGGCGCCGTCATCGGCCGGCGAGGCCAACCCGATGCTGGTGCGGTACTCGGCGCCGCCCAGCGGCACCGAGCGGGGCACGCTGTCGCCCCGCAGCTGCGGCAGCCCGAGGGCGACCCGCGAAAGCATGGCGCACACCTGGTCGGGCGGGTCGGCCACCGAAAACGTGGTCGTCATCGCCAGTTTGTGGGAGCCCGACGGACGGCTGAGGTTCGTGAACGCCGTCGTGGCCAGCATCGAGTTCGGCGTGACGCGCATCCCGCTGCCCGTGTCGATGTGCACGGCCCGCCAGTTCACTTCGACAACGCGGCCCCGCGCCGTCCCGGTGTCCAGCCAATCGTTCATCCGGAACGGCTGCTCGAACAGCATGAACAAACCCGAGACGATCTGGCCGACGGAGTTCTGCAGCATCAGGCCGATGACCACCGACGTCACGCCCAGCGCGGTGAACAAGCCGCCGACTCGCACGCCCCAGATATAGGACAGGATCACGACCAGACCCACGCCGATCAGCACGAAGCGCGCGACGTCGATGAAGATGGTGGGCAGGCGTTTGCGCCAGCTGTCTTCGGGCGCGCCCTCGAAGACGGTGGCGTTGAGCCCCGACAGCAACAGCACCATCACCAGGAAGCCGAACACCGTGGTCAGCACGCGCACCGGGACGTCCCCGGCCGGGATCTCCGATGCCTTGACGAGCAACAGCAGCAGCGCGGCCAGCGGCAGCAGGTAGTTGCGAATCAGGCTCACCGGCCCGGCCAACTTGCTGTTCCTGCGCAGGAGCGCGTCCTGCAGCTCGGTGAAAAGGATCAGCCCGACCGGCAATCCGACCGCGATACCCACCGCCCAGTAGAACCACGACGAGTCGAATACGTTCATTACCGCTCCAACAACCGGTAGATCGCCTGATCGGCGCCGCCCACCGAGATCGCGCCGGCGGGAGTGAACTGCCGGACGTCCCGCATCGCCTCGTATACGTGCGAGCTGACATAGATGCCGGGCTGCGGTGCGCCACTGTGCATCTGGTAGGCCAGGCTCACCGCGCCACCCCACATGTCGTAGACCAGGCCGGAGCGGCCCACCAGCCCGCTGACGACGTTGCCGGTGTTGATGCCGACCCGGAGGCGAAGCTGGTGGCCGGTCTCGGTATTGAATCGATCGATGATCCGGCTGATTTCGAGGGCGAAGTCAACGCTGCGGTGAATGCTGTCCAGCCGCGGGGTGACGACGCCACAGCTGGCCAGATAGCCGTTGTGGAACGTGCGAATCCGTTCCACGCCAAGGGATTCCGCGGCCGAATCGAACTGGCGGAACAGTTCATCGACAATCCCGACCAGTTCGTCCTCCGGCAACACGTTGGAGATTTCGTCGAGGCCGACGATGTCGGCATAGATGATGCCGACGTCGTGGTGTTTCTGGGCGATGTTCTCCTCGCCCTCACGATAGCGTTGCAGCACCGACTCGGGCATCAGCGAAAGCAACAGGCGGTCGTTTTCCCGGCGCTGCTCGTTGAGCAGCTCCTCTTTGATCGCCAGATTGCGGCTCATCTCGTTGAAAGCCGCAGTCAGATCACCGATCTCGTCGCGTGACCTCACCGGGATGTTGATTTCGTAGTCGCCGGAGCTGATCTTCCGCGTGCCCTCCTCGAGGCGGCGGACGGGGCGCACCGCCGCCTGGGCGATGAGCATCGAGGCCACACAGATGGCGAAAACCATTGTCGTGACCGCGATCACGAGCCCCTTGCTGAACCTGCCCAGCCGCGCGAAGGCGTCGGAATTATCTCGGGTCGCCAGGACCGACCAATGCAGATCGGAATTCGGCACGTTCAACGGGGCGTAGGCTTCCAGTTCCTTGTTGCCGGTGTAATCGGTGGCACTGACGACTCCAGTCTCGCCGCGTTGGGCGGCCCGAAGGCCCGCCGTTCCAACCGGCTGCACCAGCGTCGTGCCACCCAACCGGATCGCCCGGTCCGCGACATCGGGGGGCGTGCCGGCGTTTATGGCCTCACGCCGGTATTCCCTCGGGTCTTCCAGGAAGAGCCGCGAATCCGAACGCATCAAGTTGTCGGGACCCGCCAGATACGTCTCGGTGGCGGCGCCCATACCGGCGCGGTCCCAGTGCTTGTCGGCGGTCATGATCTTGTTGATCTTTGCGATCGGCACCGGCAGGGCCATGACCCCCACGATTTTGCCGTTCATGCCGACCGGCGACACCACCCACGCGGTGGGTTCGCCGAGGTGCGGTTGATACGTCTGGAAGTCGGTGATCCACACGTAGTCGACGTCGTTGGAGGCCAACGCCTTTTCGTAGGCGTCGCGCAGGTTTGATTCGCGATAGGGGCCGGTGAGGATGTTGGTTCCGAAGTCGGGCCCCTTCATGACGCTGTAGACGACATTGCCCTGCATGTCCAGCAGCAGCGCGTCCCGATAGGAAAAGCGGCTGACGATGCCGCGGATGTAGAAATCGAAGCGCGCGTTGGCCGCCGACCACGCGCTGCCGTCGCCGGCGTCCTCGACGGGCAGCGAGTCGGCACTCGGCCTCGGCGGCGCGGTGTAGTACGCCTGAAGGTACTTCTGCGCGGCCGAACTCGGCAGAACCGCGTTGATGTCGATGCCCTCACCGGTGCGCTGCTTGATCGGTTTGAGCATCTCGTTGTCGTAGTAGCCGACCAGCGCCTGTTGCTGGGCGGGGGTGATCGTCGCGTTGGCCAATTGAGCGAAGCCCGCGGTGAGCGCCGTCGTGGCGTCGTTGACGGTGTATCCGCCGCTGTAGACGATCAGCGAATTCGTCACCTCCCGGAACAGTGCCTCCACCGCCCGCTTCTGGGACTCGCGCAACTCGATCAGCCGGTCGGATTCGACTTGCCGCAACGCGGTGCGACCGGACATCGCCCCGATGAGGGCGATCACCGCCACACCCAGGATGCTCGACAGAAGCAAGGCCACCAGAATCTTGGATTGGATGCCGAACCGGAAACGGCGCCACACCCGTCGGCGGGAAGCACCGTGGGTCTTTTCGGCCGGGGCGGATTCCGGCGCGCTTTCCGGTAGATCGGCGGTCGGTTCGGCGTCTTTGAGCTCGCTCGATGTCAATGCCTTCCGCCTTCCTAGATTCGGCATCGCTAACGCAGCAGACTAGCGCGCAAAACCCGAGAAATTGGGGTTTGCACGAAGCGTTCGGCGTCGAAATGGTCCCACCGATGCGACTACCGTCGGCGGGATGGCGCGGGTTTGCGTGGTGGGCAGCGTGAACATGGACCTCACGTTGGACGTCGCTACCCTGCCGCGCCCCGGCGAGACGGTGCTGGCGTCGTCGCTGACCTACGCGCCCGGCGGCAAGGGCGGCAACCAAGCGGTCGCCGCGGCGCGCGCGGGCGCGCGGGTGCAGTTCGTCGGCGCGGTCGGCGACGATGCGGCCGGCGAACAGTTGCGGGCCCACCTGTTGGTCAACGGCGTTGGGCTGGACGGGACCGTCGCGATGCCCGGGCCGAGTGGAACGGCGATCATCGTCGTCGACGCCGGCGCCGAGAACACCATCGTGGTGGCACCGGGCGCCAACGGGCGGTTGACGCTGGCCGACGGCGCCGCGCGCGCGGCCGTCACGGATTGCGAAGTGTTGTTGACCCAGTTGGAGATTCCGGTGCCGACGGCGGTGGCCGCGGCGCGCGCTGCCCAGGCGACGGGAGCTGTCGTCATGGTGAACGCCTCACCCGCCGGCCGGGACCAAAGCTCGCTCGCCGAGCTGGCATCCGTCGCGGACGTGGTGATCGTCAACGAGGCCGAGGCCCGCGAATGGCCCTGGCGGCCAACCTACTTGGTGACCACCCTCGGCGCGCGCGGCGCCGGCTGCGCCGGTCCCGACGGCGAGTTCCGGGTGCCCGCTCCCGCGGTCGGCGCGGTGGACACGACCGGCGCCGGCGACGTGTTCGCCGGGGTGCTGGCCGCGAGTTGGCCGCGCAACCCGGGTTCGCGGGCCGATCGGCTCGACGCCCTGCGGCGGGCCTGCGCCGCGGCGGCGCTGTCGACGCTGGTTCCCGGCGCCGGTGACTGCGCGCCGGACACCACGGCAATCGAGGCGGCGTTGCGCTAGTCCTCGGGGACCTCGCGCTCGATCTCGTCGAGCCAGATGCGCGCCGACATGTCCGAGGGGGCACGCCAATCCCCGCGCGGCGACAGGGCCCCGCCATGAGACACCTTGGGGCCGTTGGGCAATGCCGAGCGCTTGAACTGACTGAACGAATAGAACCGCTGCACAAAGACCCCCAGCCAGTGCCGGATCTCCTTGAGCGAATACGACGGGCGCTTGTCCACCGGGAAGCCGGGCGGCCAGCTGCCACGCTCGGGGTCGCTCCACGCATGCCAGGCCAGGAACGCGATCTTCGACGGCCGGAACCCGAAGCGCAGGACATGGAACAGCGAAAAGTCCTGCAGCGCAAACGGCCCCACCTTCGCCTCGCTGCTCTGCAGTTCTTCCTCTTCCCCGCTGGGAACGAGTTCCGGCGTGATCTCGGTGTCGAGCACCGACTGCAGCACCTCGCACACGTCGGATTGGAACTGCCCCGACGAGATCACCCAGCGGATCAGGTGCTGGATCAGCGTCTTGGGCACGCCGGCGTTGACGTTGTAGTGCGACATCTGGTCGCCGACACCGTATGTCGACCAGCCCAGCCCCAGCTCGGAGAGGTCGCCGGTGCCCAGCACGATGCCGCCGCGCTGATTGGCCAGGCGGAAGAGGTAGTCGGTGCGCAATCCGGCCTGCACGTTCTCGAAGGTGACGTCGTAGACCTTTTCGCCGCGGGAGAACGGATGGTCGATCTCCTTCAGCATCAGCTGCGCGGTGTCGCGGATGTCGATCTCGGAGAAGGTGACCCCGAGCGCGCGGCACAGCTCGATCGCGTTGCGCTTGGTGCGATCTCCGGTGGCGAAGCCGGGCAGCGTGAACGCCAGGATGTCGCTGCGCGGCCGCTTCTCGCGATCCATTGCGCGCGCGGCGACGATCAGCGCATGCGTCGAGTCCAGCCCACCGGAGATCCCGATGACCACCTTCGGGTAGTTCAGCGCGCGCAGCCGCTGTTCCAGCCCGGCGACCTGGATGCTGTAGGCCTCATAGCAATCCTGTTGCAGCCGTTGCGGATCGGCGGGGACGAACGGAAACCGCTCCACCACGCGCCGCAACCCGATGTCTCCGGAAGGCGGGTCCAGGCGAAACTCGATGCGCCGGAACGACTCAGCCGACGCGCGGTGGTGACGCCGGTTGTCGTCGAAGGTTCCCATCCGCAGCCGCTCCGAGCGCAGCAGCCCGGTGTCGACGTCGGCGACGCTGCTTCGCTCCCCCTTCGGGAAGCGCTCGGACATGGCGAGCAGCACGCCGTTCTCCCACACCATGGTCTGGCCGTCCCAGGCCAGGTCGGTGGTCGATTCGCCCTCGCCCGCCGCGGCGTAGACGTAGGCGGCGAGGCAACGCGACGACGCCGAGCGGGCCAGCAGGCAACGATCCTCGGCGCGCCCGATGGTGATCGGGCTGCCGGACAGGTTCGCCAGCACCGTGGCACCCGCCAACGCGGCTTCCGCGCTGGGCGGAATCGGCACGAACATGTCCTCGCAGATTTCGACGTGCAACACGAAGTCCGGCAGGTCGGACGCGGCGAACAGCAGGTCGGGCCCGAACGGGGCCCGGGTGTCGCCGATGCGGATGACGCCGCGCTCGTCGTCCCCGGGAGAGATCTGGCGACGCTCGTAGAACTCGCGGTAGGTAGGCAGGTACGACTTGGGCACCACCCCGAGCACCGCGCCGCGGTGGATGACGACCGCCGTGTTGTAGATGCGCTGCCCGTACCGCAGTGGGGCGCCGACCACCAGCACCGGCAACAGCTCGGCGGACGCCGCGACGATGTCGGAGGCGGCGGCCTCCACGTCGTCGAGCAACAGGTCCTGCAGCACGATGTCCTCGATGGAGTAGCCGGACAGCGTCAGCTCCGGGAACACGGCCAGGGCGACGCCCTCGTCGTGGCACTCGCGCGCCAACCGCAGGACCGACTCGGCGTTGGCCGCCGGGTCGCCGATCGTGGTGTGGTGCGTGCACGCGGCGACCCGGACAAAGCCCTGGCTGTAGCAGTTGTAAAAGTCCATCGCCCTTCCATTGTCGCCTGCCCGGTGTCAAAAAGCATGCGCCGGGTATCCCCGACAGCGTGAGCGATACCGCCGTCGTCGTGATCGACATGATGAACACCTACCGGCATCCCGACGCCGAAGACCTCGTACCCAACGTCGAAAAGATCATCGAGCCGCTGGCCGATCTGGTTCGCCGCGCCCGGGCCGCCGACGGCGTGGACCTGGTGTACGTCAACGACAACTACGGCGATTTCACCGCCCAGTTCTCCGACATCGTCCGCTCGGCGTGCGACGGCGCGCGGCCCGATCTGGTCAAGCCGATCGTGCCGTCGCAAGAATGCCGCGTACTGACCAAGGTCCGCCACAGCGCCTTCTACGCGACGGCGCTGGCGTACCTGCTGGGTCGCCTCGAGACCAAGCGGTTGATCGTCACCGGCCAGGTCACCGAGCAGTGCATCCTCTACACCGCGCTCGACGCCTATGTCCGCCACTTCGCCGTCGTGATCCCGACCGACGCCGTCGCCCACATCGACGCCGACCTGGGCGCGGCGGCGCTGAAGATGATGGAGCAGAACATGTCCGCCGAGCTCACCACCGCGGCGGACTGCCTCGGCTGAGCGGCCGGGCGCCCTTTCCGGGCCTTGACGCGGCACGCCGGCGGTGGGACAACTGGCGGTGTGGCTCGCATCGTCGACTCGGACCAACACCTCTACGAGGGCCGTTCGCTGTGGGCCGACCACATCGACCCGGCCGCGCGCGATGACGCGCTGAGCCTGGTCGACGACGAACTGGGCTACACCTGGCTCAGCTGGCACGGCGCTCAGCTTGCGCTGGCCGACGTCCACCTGCCCGGCAACACCGCGTCGTGCGGGGAACACCGCAAGCGCCAGCGGGCCGGCAGGCGCTCCTCGTATCGGTACGACGAGGCGCTGCCCGCCTCTTATTGGGAGCCCGCGTCCCGCGTTCGCTGGCTCGACGGTGCGGGGCTCGACGAGGCGGTCCTGTTCCCCAATTTCGGGCTGCTCTGGGAGCGCCGCCTGTCGTCGTCACTTCCGGCGATGACCGCCAACATGACGGCATGGAACCGGTGGTGCGCGATCGTGCGGGCCGAAGGGGGCGGGCGGCTGCATCCGGTGGCGCACCTGACGTTGCGCGACCCGGAGTGGCTCGAGGCCGAGCTGGATGCGCTGGCGGGCGCCGGCGTCACGCTCGCGATGATCGGCGCCGGGCCGGTGGACGGCCGGGAGCTGTCGCATCCCGAGCACGACCGGATCTGGTCCGCGTTCGTCGACCACGCCGTCACGCCGGTGTTCCACGTCGCCGATCAGGTGCGCGTCTTCGACGATTGCTGGTATCACGACGACCCGGCCCAGGATCTGGTGCCCGCCACCGAGGCGGTATTCCTATGGGTGCCACCGGCGCTGGCGTTATCCGACCTGATCCTGCACGGCGTGTTCGAGCGTCATCCGGGCCTGCGCTTCGGCGTGGTCGAGCTCAGCTCCGCCTGGGTGCCGCAGTTTCTGATGATGTTGGACGGGGCGTCCGCGTTCACCACGATGCTCAACGGCAAGCCGACGGCGGAACTGTCCCGGCGGCCGAGCGAATACTTTCTCGATCATGTCCGGGTGTCCTCGTTCTCCTACGAGAACCCCAGGCAGCTGGCCACGATGAGCGGCGACGTGTTCATGTTCTGCAGCGACTATCCCCACTCCGAGGGGACCGCGACGCCGCTGGACGACTACCGGCGGATGGGCTGCGACGAGCAGGAACTGCCCGGCCTGTTTCACACCAACGTCGACTCGTTGCTCAACCGATAGGCGAGCGCCGTCGCGCTGTTGCGCCGGCCAAAATGGGTACCCACCATGCATGACTGACAATTCGGTGCTCGACGCACTGATGGAACTCGAACGGGCGGGCTGGGATTCGTTGTGCAACGCGACCGGTTCGGAGTTCTACGGCGGCGCGATGCTGCCCGATGCGGTGATGGTGCTCGCCAACGGCATGGTGATGGACCGCGACGCCGTCGTATCGGCGCTGTCCGAGTCCCCGCCGTGGCGCGCATACGACATCGGCGATGTGCGGTTGGTCCAACTCGATGACGACAACGCGGCGCTGGTCTACACCGGAACCGGGTACCGCGAAGGCGCGGAACCCGCTTTCGTCGGGGCGATGTCGAGCGTGTACCACCGCACGCAGGACGGCTGGAAGCTCGCGCTGTATCAGCAGACTCAGATCGCTACTTGAGTGGACCGCAACGGATGTCGAATCGCTCCCGCACGGTGTCGAGCACACGGCGCTGGCGCTCGCGTTCGCGGCGGTGGGTGAGCACGAACCGTGCCATGCCCGGCAAGCGGCGCGGCAGCGGGTACCACTTGTCGAAATCGAGGCTGTTCTCGGCGAATACGCGCCTGGGGACGTTGTCGTAGATCAGGCTGAGGTTGTGCTGGATGAGCGCGAACAGCACGTACGGAAACGCCAACGGTGACTTTTGCCGCAGTTCCTGCCAGTCGATTTCGTAGAGCGGGATCTCGCCGAGCTTGTCGAGGAACAGCAGGTGGCCCATGAAGTAGCCCATGAACGCGGGTAGGTGCAGTATGGCCGACCGCACATTGATGGAAGCGACTGCGCCACTGGGCGAAACGTACGGCTCGTAGGAGTTGTCGTCGGGGAATTTGACGTATCCGGTGCAGTTGACCACCCAGCTGCCGCGTTGGATCGTCTTCGTCGATCCGCTTCGGAACACCAACTCGGTCGTGCCGTTGCGATCGACCGCGTCCTCGAAATAGTCCATGACGACATCGTTGAGACCTGCTGAGATGGTGCGGTTTTCGGCCTCGGACAGCACCCCCAACACGAAGTTGTCCGCCTGCGGAGTCAGGTAGGTGCCGTAGGTGGCGCGGAACCAGCCCTGGACCTCCGATTCGTTGGTGCCGTCGTACCGGCGACCCATCTGTGCGCCGATCGTGCTCCCCGGCGTGCCAGTCCACCACCGTCGGGCGCCGCTCGGGAAAAGGTTGTCCCGGCTGGAGAAGAACGTTCCCCGGCCGGCGACGAGGTTCACTTCGCGACCGGGGTACGCCGTGATCAGTGCGTGCGCGGTGTCCATCGCGGTTTTTCCGCCGCCGATGATCCACACGGGCGCGTCGCTTTCCCTGATATCGCCCGCCCGAACGTCGCAGTAGTCGGGCGACACCGAATGGATGCGCTTGCTGGACAGCTCGAGCGGCTGGTTCGTCGTGATTGCCAGACCAAAGGCTTTGATCAACCGCCTTGCCTCGACGACGAGCACCCGACCGTCGGCGGCCCGACAGGTGACCCGCACGATGCCGTCGGCTTCTTCCGCCGACTCGAAGTCCCAGCCGAGGTACTCATCGACCCGCACGCGCTCCCGGATCACGTCGACGCAGTGCCGAAAATGGTCGAGCACCTCGTCCTTGGTCGCCAGGTAGCCGCGATCCTTGCCGAGCGTCCACTCGATGTCGCCCGCGGTGAACATGGGATGCGGCTGGTGCAGGCGCACATAGGAGTACACGTCGACCCACATGCCGCCGACACGCGCCCGACGGTCGATCAGGATCACCCTCTGGTCGCGCGACAGGTATCGGCTCGCGGCGAACAGGGCGTTGAGCCCGGCGATGCCGGCTCCGACGATGCAGACGTCGCAGCTTTCCACAAGCGGAGGCTGGGGTGCGGACATCAGACCACCTCTTCTTGTACAGGCGTCAAGTATGTGTCCGCGCGGCGCCGCCCGGGAAGAGTAATCGACTACTCCTTTGATTCTCTTTTGATTCTCTGCCTTTTATGGTCGAACGTGAGTAGCATTTGTTTGCTAACCAGCAACGCGAGCGCGTGGCAAGTGGCAACGTGACGATGAAAGTCAGATTTGTCGCCGTCTTCTCGATCTGCGCCGTCTTCACAACTCCGGGCACAGTTGCTGGCTTTGTCGCGCGCGCGGACGATTCGGGGACCGCGGTGTACAGCGGCATCAGCCGGCTGCGCCAAACGTGCGGGCCGATGGGGGACGACCCGCGTTTGGCAGCCTCGGCGCAGCGGCACGCCAACGACATGCTGGCGAACGGGGTGAGCGGCCATATCGGTTCGGATGGCTCTTCGCCGCGGGCGCGCATCGCGGATGCGGGCTACCCGACGACCGGCGCCACGGGTGAGATCGTCTATTGGGGCACCGGCTCCGCTGCGACCCCGAGCTCAGCGGTCGACCTCTGGATGGGTAGTCCCCCACACCGAGCGATCATCCTGAATTGCACGTTCACCACGGCCGGCTTCGCCACCGCGTCGGACGGCAACAAGATGACCGTCGTGGGTGACTTCGCGAGCCCCTGAAACCGGGCGGGCCACGACGTTTCGAGTCACCACCTCCGCCGTAGCACTCGGCACAGCGATCACCACCGCGAACCCCTCCTCGTGGGGTTTGCGATCGCCTATCCTGTGAGAACCGGGGGCCGGGATTGGCGGAGGGTCGGGTGACTGCCATAGCAGCGTGCCGGACGTGCGGCAGCGAGCCCTTGGAGAATGCCCGGTTTTGCCATAGGTGTGGTTCACCGCTGCCAGACGGAGATGCCCGCGCCGAGTACAAACAGGTCACCATCCTGTTCGCCGATGTGGTGCACTCCATGGACATCGCCGCGGCGGTGGGTCCGGAGCGGCTCCGCGAGATCATCACCGGCCTTGTCGACCGCTGCTCGGCGGTGGTCAAGCGGTACGGCGGCACGGTGGACAAGTTCACCGGCGACGGGATCATGGCCGTGTTCGGCGCGCCGATGGCGTTGGAGGACCATGCGATTCGTGCCGGTCTGGCGGCCCTGGGGATTCAAGACGAGGCCGCGCGGCTTGCCGTCGACGTCCAAGAACACGACGGCGTGGACCTCCGGATACGGGTGGGACTGAACTCCGGTCAGGTGATCGCCGGTGAAATCGGTTCCGGGCCTTTCGGTTACACCGCCATCGGTGAGCAGGTCGGCATGGCGCAACGGATGGAATCGGTCGCCCCGCCGGGCGGGGTGATGCTCACCGCGTCAACGAAACGACTTGTTGATGACGTTGCGACTCTGGGCGATCCCGAGCTGGTCCGGATCAAGGGTGCGGACGAGCCGGTCGTGGCGTATCGGCTGTTGGGCCTGGGAGACGGGCATCGCGTTGTCGGGCACGGCGAGTCGAGTCTGGTCGGTCGACGGTGCGAGTTGTCCACCGTCGAGGCTTTGTTGGAGCGCGCAATCGACGGCCACGGCGGTGTGGTCAGCGTGGTGGGCTCACCCGGCATCGGCAAGAGCCGTCTGGTGCGCGAGGTCGCCGCGATGGCAGCAGTCCGAGGTGTGGAGGTGTTCACCACCTTTTGCGAATCGCACGCCGCCGACGTTCCGTTCCGCGTGGTGGCGCGGCTGTTGCGCGCGGCCACCGGGATCGAGGGCGTCGAGGCGGAGGCGGCCCGCGCACAGGTCCATGCCCAGGTTCGCGGCGCAGACCTCGAGGACCTGGCGCTCTTCGACGACCTGCTGGGCATCGCCGATCCCGAGTTTTTCCTGCCCAAGACCGATGCCGACGCGCGACGGCGACGGTTGACCGCGCTGGTCAATGCCGCATCACTGGCCCGCACAACCCCCACCCTCTACGTCATCGAGGACGCCCACTGGATCGATGCCGTCAGCGAATCGATGCTGGCCGACTTCCTCGAGGTGATCCCGCGGACGCGCTCGCTGGTACTGATCAGCTACCGCCCCGAATATCGCGGCGCGCTGAGCCGGGTGCCCGGTGCGCAAGGCATCACCCTCGCGCCCCTCAGCGATGCCGAAACCGCCGCCCTGGTCGCCGAACTGTTGGGCCCCGATCCGTCAGTCGCCGAGATCGGCCAGATCATCACCGCACGCGCGGCGGGCAACCCGTTTTTCGCCGAAGAGATCACCCGGGAGCTCGCCCAACGCGGCGTACTCGTCGGCGAGCGCGCCAACTACTCCTGCCGCACCGATGTCACCGACGTGCAAGTACCGGCCACGCTGCAAGCCGCCATCGCCGCTCGCATCGACCGGCTACCCCCGGCGGCCAAACGCACCCTTGCCGCCGCGGCGGTCATCGGATCCAGCTTCAGCTGCGACCTGCTGGCCAGCCTGGGCATCGACGCCCGCGTCGACGAGCTGATCACCGCCGAGCTGATCAAACAGGTTCGGCACGGGCCGGATGCCGAATATGCGTTTCACCATCCGCTGATTCGGACCGTGGCCTACGAGGCTCAACTGAAATCCGATCGCGCCGAGTCGCACCGGCGGCTAGCCGCCGCGATCGAAACCCGCGAGCCGCAATCGGCCGACCAGAACGCCGCGCTGATCGCCGACCATCTCCAGGCCGCCGGCGACCTGCGCGACGCATACGGCTGGAACATGCGCGCCGCGAAGTGGGCGACCAACCGCGACATCGCCGCGGCGCGTTTCAGATGGGAGCGCGCCCGGATGCTCGCCGACGCCTTGCCTGCCGGGGAGCCGGACCGGGCAGCCATGCGCATTGCGCCGCGCACGATGTTGTGCGCGATCGCCTGGCGAGTCCACGAACATGTTGCCGGCGCCCGTTTCGAGGAAATGCGGGAGCTGTGTGGCGCCGCCGGGGACAAGGCGTCACTGGCCATCGCCACGGCGGGGCTGGGCCACGATTGCCTCTATCAGGGCAGGATTCTCGAGGCCTCGCGGCTGGCATCCGAGGCCTGGGAGCTCATCGAGGCGCTCGACAATCCGGTGCTGACGGTGGGGCTCTCCCCCTTGCCGATCCGGGCCAAGACCGCGACGTCTGAGTGGTCCACGGTGCTGCGGTGGTCACAACGGGCCATCGACCTGGCCGAGGGTGACCCGTCCAAGGGGAACTTCATGATCGGCTGTCCGCTGGCGAATGCCTTGGCGGTTAGGGGTATTGCCCGTTGTTCGCTGGGCCTTCCCGGATGGCGCGATGATCAGCGGCAAGCAATCGCCATGGCGCGCCACGCCGACCCCCTCTCCTACACCGGAGTCATCGCCTACGTTTACTTCCCCGGAATCCTGAGCGGCATGCTCCTGCCCGAGGATTCCGCGATGCGCGAGATCGAGGACGCAGTGCGGATCGCCGAACGATCCGGCGATGACGTGGCGTTGGCCTTCGCTCGCATGACGCTCAGCGTCGCGCTGGTCCACCGCCACACGGCCGCCGAGCGTGAGCGCGGAAATGAGCTGCTGGCCACGGTCAGCGAAATGTACAGAAGCCGCGGCCAAAACGTGGGTCTGTTACCGGCGATCAACGTGTGCCGGGCGCGTGAGATGGTTCGGCGTGGAGATCGCGATGAGGCGATACCGCTGATGCGCGCCGCCGTCGACGATTTGTTCCGCGACGGAGTGCTGCAGGCGCTCGGCTCGCTGGCGACCGGTGTCCTGATGGAGACACTGCTCGATCGCGGGGCCGACGGTGACATGGCCGAAGCCGAGGCCGCCGTCGAGCAATTGGCCGCGGCGCGGGGTGAGGACGGTCTGGTAACGCGCGAGATCTGGCTGCTGCGCTGCCGGGCTGGTTTGGCGCGGGCTCACGGTGACGACGCCGGCTATCGCGAGTACCGGGATCGCTACCGCGACATGGCGAAAAGGCTTGGCTTCGAGGGTCATATCGGCTGGGCCGAGGCGATGCCATGACGGCTGCCCCTTCCGGAGTTGTGACGTTTTTGTTCACCGATATCGAGGGTTCGACCCGTCGGTGGGAGACGGACGCGGATGCGATGCGGAAGGCCCTCGCCGCACACGACGAAGTGTTGCGCTCGGCGATCGAGGCGCACGGCGGTTTTTTGTTCAAGCACACCGGTGACGGAGTGTGTGCCGCATTCGCGTCACCAACGTCCGCGGTGGATGCCGCCATTGCCGCGCAGCGGACGCTGGAGTTGCCCGTGCGGATGGGCATCGCAACCGGCGAAGCCGAACTGCGGGCGGGCGACTACTTCGGTGCGGTGCTCAATCGTGCGGCGCGGGTGATGGGCGCCGGGAACGGTGGTCAGATTCTCCTGGCCGAGTCGACGGCGGTTCTGCTCACTGGAGTTGATCTGGTGGATCTGGGGCCGCGGCGGTTGCGGGACGTACCAAGGCCGGTCGGTGTTTTTCAAGTACGGGCAGCGGGCCTGCGCGAGGAGTTTCCCCCATTGCGGGCACTCGATACGACCCCGGGAAATCTGCGGCCTGCGACCACCAGCTTGATCGGACGTGAGTCCGAGGTCGCCGAGATCGAAGCGGCGGTCAAGTCGCATCGGTTGGTGACGCTGACCGGCGTGGGTGGGGTCGGCAAGACCCGTCTGGCGTTGGAAGTCGCGGCACACCTAGCTGATGAATTCCCGGACGGTGTTTGGTTTTTCGAACTCGCAGCGGTGACCGATCCGGCTGCGGTACCCGACGCCGTGGCCGCGGTGCTGGGCATCACCCAGCAGCCGGGCAAGACCGTCAGCGAGTCGGTGGCCGCTGCGTTGGAGGGCCGGATCCGACTGTTGGTGATCGACAATTGCGAGCACGTTCTCACCGCCGCCGCCGACCTGATCGAAGCCGTCCTCGCGCACTCGGCGACTGCGCGAATCCTGGCCACCAGCCGCGAGGGACTCGGAGTTTCAGACGAGCAGGTTCGACCGGTGCGCTCGCTGGACGCTGCCGCGGGAATCGATTCTGTGGCGGTGAGTCTGTTCGTTGAACGCGCTCAAGGCATTTCACCGGGCTTCTCGATGGTCGACGGCGATGAGGCCGCTGCGGTCACCGAGATTTGTCAGCGCCTGGATGGGATTCCATTGGCTATCGAACTGGCCGCTTCCCGGATGGCGTCGATGACCGCCAGCGAAATGCGTGATCGGCTTGATCACCGATTCAGGCTGCTGGTTGGCTCGCGGCGCGGCCTGGAACGCCACCACACGCTGCGCCATGCGGTGGCCTGGTCCTACGACCTTCTCGCCGACACCGAAAAGTCAGTGCTGGAACGCTGTTCGGTCTTCGCGGGCGGATTTGACCTCCAAGGCGCCTGCGCGGTAGCTGCATCGGATGATCTCGACGAGTACGCCGTTCTTGACGTACTCGACGCACTGGTGCGCAAGTCGCTGCTGATCGCCGACCGATCTTCGGGGCGGACCCGGTTTTCGATGCTGGAGACGATCCGCCAGTTCGCCGAAGACCAACTCGTCGGCCACTACGAAGCGTCCGAGGTGCGGACCGCCCACTCGCACTACTTCGCCGGGCGGGAAGCCGACATCCTGGCCCTGTGGGACAGTCCCCGCCAGCGCGAGGCGTACGGCTGGCTCAGCGTCGAACTGGCCAATCTGCGTACCGCGTTTCGGTGGGCTGCCGACCGCGGCGATCTCGACGCCGCTGCCGCCATCGCGACATGTGCTGCGTTTCTCGGCTCCTCTCTGGGGAACTACGAACCCACAGCCTGGGCCGGAGAGCTGGTAGAGCCTGTTCGCGCCGTCGACCATCCTCGACTGGCCGCGGTGTGCGTGGTGGCATCGCTGTGCTGCGTCATCGGACGCTTCGAGGAGGCTGTGCGCTACAGCGAGGTCGGTCAGCGGGTTATCGCCGCCGCCAGCGACAAGGTGTCGTACGTCGGTGAGGGCTGGCTGGCGAGTGCGTACGGTTTTGTCGGCCAGCTCGACCGGTGGGTCGAGCTATGTCGCGCCCAGCTGGCACGCAGTGGCGGCACCAACACATACGCCAGGGCGCACCTTGTGCTCGCGTTGACTGTCTCCGGTTCGACTGACGAGGCGATGGTTGCCGCGAACGGGCTCGTCGATGCGGCTGAAGCGAGCCGCAATCCGTGGTTGCTTGCGTACGCACTGCTCGTGTCCGGGGCTGCCTGCCGCAACGCCGAGCCGGGCCGCGCTCTCGAAGCGCTGCGCCGCGGTGTGCTCATCGCGCGGGACAGCGGCAACCGTTTCTATGAGACACAACTGGCCTACTTGGTCTCCGGCATTGAGGCCGAACACGGCGACCCGATGGTGGCGTTGAATTACCTTGCCGTGGCGGTCCGCAATCACCATGAGTCGGGCAACTTCGGCATGGTGCATAACCCCTTGGCCATGCTTGCTTTCGTTCTCGACCGGTTCGGGCGCTACCTGCCAGCGGCCACCATCGCGGGTTTCGCAACGGTCAATCCCATGACCGCAGCGGGGTTCCCCGAACTCGCCACAACGATTACCCACCTTCACGAGGTCCTCGGCGACCAAACCTACGAATCGCTCGCCCGCAAGGGTGAGACGATGACCACCGCCGAGATGGTGACCTACGCATACGACCAAATCGAACAGGCCCGAGCGGAACTGAACACCGTCGCGAAATAGACCCCAGCCTCGCGCGAGGGTGCGCAGAATGACGGCATTATCGGCGTGGCGATGTGCAAACGCGCACGCTCGCGGAGGGGTGGATACCCTTGGGCCATGGATGCTCCGGAGCTGATCGCGCTGTTGGCCGGGCGCCGAGTCGCGGTGCTCACCGGCGCCGGGATCTCCACCGACTCCGGCATCCCCGACTACCGGGGCCCGGATTCGCCGCCGAGCAACCCGATGACCATCCAGCAGTTCACCTCCGACCCGGTGTTCCGGCAGCGCTATTGGGCGCGCAACCATGTCGGCTGGCGGCACATGGACGACACGCTGCCGAACGCCGGGCACCGCGCGGTGGCCGCGCTGGAGCGCGCCGGCGTGGTGACCGGGGTCATCACCCAGAACGTCGACCTGCTGCACACCAAGGCCGGCAGCCGCAACGTCGTCAATCTGCACGGCACCTACGCGCGAGTGATCTGCCTGGACTGCCGCCACACCATGAGCCGCGCGGCGCTGGCCGAAGAGCTCGAGGCGCTCAACCCGGGGTTCATCGAGCGCGCCGAGGCAATCGGCGGGCTGGCGGTGGCGCCCGACGCCGACGCCGTCGTCGCCGACACCAAGTCGTTCCGCTACCTCGACTGCCCGAGCTGCGCCGGGATGCTCAAGCCCGATATCGTCTACTTCGGCGAAAGCGTCCCCAAAGACACTGTGGCCCAGGCGTATTCGGTGGTCGAAGAAGCCGAGGCGCTGCTGGTCGCGGGCTCGTCGCTGACGGTGTTCTCCGGCTACAGGTTCGTGCGGCACGCCGCCGCGCGGGACATTCCGATCGCCATCGTCAACCGCGGCCCCACCCGCGGCGATGGCCTGGCGACCGTCAAACTCGACGGCGGCTGCTCGGAGCTGCTGGCGCTGCTGGCCACCGAACTCGCCGGAGCGTTGGCCTAGAATGTACAGGACATGCTGCGCACGGCGTGGATGAAGTTGCCCGCCACGTAGGTCGGATCGCCCGCCTCGATGTCCGGCAGCTGGCGCAGTAGCTCGCCGAAGATGGCGCGCAGCTGCGCGCGTGCCATGTGCGCCCCGAGGCAGAAGTGCGCTCCGCCGCCGCCGAAGCCGACGTGCGGGTTGGGGTTGCGGCTCAGATCCAACCGCTCCGGGTGGTCGAACACCTCGGTGTCCCAGTTGCCGGACGGATAGAACATCACCACCTTCTCGCCCGCCCGGATGGTCTGGCCGCCCAGCTCGTAATCCGTTGCGGCGGTGCGGCGGAAGGTCATCACCGGGGAGGCCCACCGGACGAATTCCTCGACCGCGATGCCGATGCGGTTGTCGAAATCCTCTAGCAGCCATGCCCTTTGGTCTCCGAAGTCGGTGAGCGCCTTCATGGCATGGCTGGTGGTCTGGCGGGTGGTGTCGTTGGCCGCGACGGAGAGCAACACGAAGAACGCGGCCACGTCGGCGTCGGAAAGCCGGTCGCCGTCCACCTCGGCGTGCACCAGGCTGCTGATCAGGTCGTCGCCGGGATGCTCACGGCGCTCCGCCGCGAGCGCGCCGGCCACCTGATGCACGTACACCTGGTTCTCGACCAGCACCTCCATCGGGTTGCGGCCGTCGAGGTAGGCGGGGTCGGCCCACGACACCATGGCGTCGGTGGCGTGCGCCATGTGCTCGCGCTCGGATTCGGGAATCCCCACCATGTCCGACAGGGTGCGGATGGGCAATTCCTTGGCGCAATGGTCGACGAAGTCGGCCCCGCTGCCGGCCGCCCGGAGCTCCTCGACGATGGTCTTGGCATTCGCCTTGATCGAGTCCTCGATGCGGCGAACCTGCCGCGGGGTGAAGGCGGCGCTGACGAGCTTGCGCAACTTGGTGTGTCGGGGCGGGTCCATCGCCAGGAACGACTGCGACGCTTCGAGCAGCTCCGCCGGGATGTTCTCGAACATCACGCCCTTGCCGGACTGGAACACCTCGTTGTTGCGGCTGACGGTGACGATGTCGGCGCGCCGGGTGACGGCCCAGTAGCCGGGGTCGTCCGGGTCGGGCATCAGGGCGTCCTCGACCGGTGGGTGCCAGCTCACCGGCCGCTCTGCCCGCAGCACGGCAAACGAGCGTTCCCGGTCCGCGGCGGTGGTAGACCAGAACGCGCGCGAGGACAGATCGATCGGGTCGTAAGCACGGGCGGTGCCAGACATCCCTGTCATAGCCGTCATGGGAATCCTCCAAAGAACCGATTTGAACCCGACGATATGCCTAGACATACTGTCTAGTCAATATGTCCAAGGTCGGTTATGATCTACCAATGCCGTCGGTTACCCGCAAGCCACAGGTGACTCGCCAGCAGCGGCGAGCGCAGCTGGAACGTCGGCTGTTGGACGCCACCGAACGGCTGATGCGCGACGGCGCCAGCTTCACCGAGCTCAGCGTCGATCGGCTGTCCACCGAGGCCGGCATTTCGCGGGCCAGCTTCTACATCTACTTCGAGGACAAGGGCCACCTGCTGCGCCGCCTCGCCGTCCAGGTGTTCGGCGATCTTGCCGCCGGCGCCGAGCGGTGGTGGGGGGTTGCGAGGCGTCGCGATCCAGACGACGTGCGCGCCGCGCTGGCCGCCATCATCGAAACCTATCGACGTCATCAAGCGGTGCTCGTTGCCCTCAACGAGATGGCCGCTTACGACCCGGAAACAGGGCAGACGTATCGCGACCTGCTGACCGCGATCTCCGCGCGTATGACCCGTGTCATCGAGGACGGCCAGGCCGACGGCGCAATCCGTCGCGAGCTGCCTGCCGCCACCACTGCTAGCGCACTGGTGTGGATGGTCGAGAGGGCTTGCCACCAGAACCTTCCGGTGAAGCCGCGCGACTACGATGCGGAGCTGGCCGAGACGCTGGCCGAGATCGCCTGGGGTGCACTATATCTCAAACCCATGACGGCGAGCTGACGCGTTACACGGTAACCAAGTCGTCGGCGTGCACGGCGGGGCGGCGCAGCTCGCCGGGCAGCTCCGAGGTGGACCGGCCCATCATGGTGGCCAGTTCGGCCGCGTCGTAGGCGACCACGCCGCGGGCCACCAGGGCCGCATCGGGACCGCGCAATTCGACGACGTCGCCGCCGTAGAACCGGCCCGACACCGCGGTGATCCCCGCGGGCAGCAGCGAGCGGCGCTGCCCCACCACCGCGCGCACCGCCCCCTCGTCGAGGGTCAGCGCGCCGGCCGCCTCGGCGGCGTAACGCACCCAGAATCGGCGGGCCGACATCCGGACGGGCCGCGCGGCGAACACCGTGCCGATCGAGGCGTCGGTGAGCGCCGTCGCGGCGTCGGCCGCGGCGGCCAGCAGCACCGGCACCCCGGCGTCGGCGGCCAGCAGCGCCGACGACATCTTCGACGCCATCCCGCCGGTACCCAGGTGGTTGCTCGGACCGGCGACCACACCGTCGAGGTCGGCCGGCCCCGCTACCTCCGGAATGAACTGCGCCCCAGGCACTTTCCGGGGATCGGAGTCGTAGAGCCCGTCGATGTCGGAGAGCAGCACCAGGGCCTCGGCGCCGACCAGGTGGGCCACCAGCGCCGAGAGCCGATCGTTGTCGCCGAACCGGATCTCGTTGGTGGCCACCGTGTCGTTCTCGTTGACGATCGCCACCGCATGCAGCGCGCGCAGCCGATCCAGCGTGCGCTGGGCGTTGGTGTGCGAGGACCGGACGGAGATGTCCTGAGCGGTCAGCAGGACCTGCCCGACCGTGCGGCCGTAGCGGGCGAACGCGGCGCTCCACGAATTCACCAACGCGACCTGCCCGACGCTGGCGGCGGCCTGCTTGGTGGCCAAATCCTTTGGGCGACGCGATAACCCGAGCGGATCGATGCCGGCGGCGATGGCGCCGGAGGACACGATGACGACGTCGGTACCCGCCTTCATCCGCGCCTCGATGGCGTCGGCCAGCCCGGCTAGCCGGCCGGCGTCGAACACGCCCGACGGCGTGGTCAGCGCGGTCGTCCCGACCTTGACGACCATGCTGCGCGCGGTGCGGATGGCCTCGCGATGCGTGCTCACGAGGGGCCGCCGTGTTCGCGCCGCTGACGCCGGGCGGCCTTGCGCTCGGCGGCGCCGACGCGCTCGCTGCGTTCCAGCCGCGCGTCGGTGCCCCGGCCGGACAGCGCGACCTGGTGGCCCGCCGGCGTTTGCGGCTCCCAGTCGAACGTCACCTCGCCGATGGTCACCGCGCAGCCCGGTTTGGCGCCCAGCCGCACCAGTTCGTCCTCGACGCCCAGGCGGGCCAGTCGGTCGGCGAGATAGCCCACCGCCTCGTCGTTGTCGAAGTTGGTCTGTCCGACCCAGCGCTCGGGACGCGCGCCGGTCACGACAAAGCCGCCCTGCCCGTCGGGTTCGACGGTGAAGCCGCTGTCGTCCACCGGCACCGGGCGGATCACCGGGCGACGCGCCACCGGCGCCGGCCGGGCGGCGTTGTAGGCCTCGATCATCTCCCACAGCCCGAAGATCAACGGCTGCAAGCCTTCCCGGGTCGCCGTCGACACCAGGAACACCGGCCAGCCGCGCTCGGCGATGTCGTCGCGGACGAACTCGGCGAGCTCGCGAGCCTCCGGCACGTCGACCTTGTTGAGCACCACCGCCCTCGGCCGCTCGGTGAGGTCGCCCAGCGCCGGGTCGCCCTGCAGCGTCGGCGTATACGCGGCGAGCTCGGCCTCCAGCGCGTCGATGTCGGAGATCGGGTCGCGGCCGGGTTCCGCGGTCGCGCAGTCGACGACATGCACCAGCACGGCGCAGCGCTCGATGTGCCGCAGGAAATCCAGGCCCAGGCCGCGGCCCTGCGACGCGCCCGGTATCAGACCGGGCACGTCGGCCACCGTGTACGAGTGCTCGCCGGCCGAGACCACGCCCAGGTTGGGAACCAGCGTGGTGAACGGGTAGTCAGCCACCTTCGGCTTGGCCGCCGAGATCACCGACACCAGCGAGGACTTTCCCGCGGACGGGAATCCGACCAGGCCGACGTCGGCGACGGTCTTGAGCTCGAGGGTGAGGTCACGGGCCTGGCCCGGCTCGCCGAGCAACGCGAAACCGGGGGCCTTGCGGGCCCGCGACGCCAGCGCGGCGTTGCCCAGGCCACCGCGGCCACCGGCGGCGGCCTCGAAGCGGGTGCCCGCGCCGACCAGGTCGGCGAGCAGCCGGCCGTTTTCGTCCAGCACGACGGTGCCGTCGGGAACCTTGACCTCCAGGTCCGCTCCGGCGGCGCCGTCACGGTTGTTGCCCATGCCCTGCTTGCCCGACGGCGCGGTGATGTGCGGGCGGAAGTGAAAGTCCAGCAGGGTGTGCACGGCCGGGTCGACGACGAAGATGACGCTGCCGCCGCGGCCGCCGTTGCCGCCGTCGGGCCCGCCGAGCGGCTTGAATTTCTCGCGATGCACCGACGCGCAGCCGTTACCGCCGGAACCCGCCCGTGCGTGGATGACGACGCGGTCGACAAACCGGGGCATCGGGATCCTCTCACCCGTCTCGCTCGCCGAACGTGCAGCTACTGCGAGATTTGCCTCGAATTATCGCAGTGGGTGCACGCTCGTGACGCTCAGTCGGCCGACGCGACGATGCTGACGGTCCTGCGCCCGCGCCGGACGCCGAACTCGACGGACCCGGCTTCCTTGGCGAACAACGTGTCGTCACCGCCGCGGCCCACATTGGCGCCGGGGTGGAACTTGGTGCCGCGCTGACGGACGATGATCTCGCCGGCCTTGACGACCTGGCCGCCGAACCGCTTGACCCCCAGCCGCTGCGCGGCCGAATCGCGGCCGTTGCGCGAGCTGGAAGCGCCCTTCTTGTGTGCCATGTCTTCTCGCTCCCAACCGCTACTTGATGCCGGTGACCTTCAGGACCGTCAGCTGCTGACGGTGTCCCTGACGCTTGTGGTAGCCGGTCTTGTTCTTGAACTTGTGGATCCGGATCTTGGGGCCCTTGGTGTGCTCGAGCACCTCGCCGGTCACCGCGACCTTGGCCAGCTTCGCGGCATCCGAGGTGACGGTGGCGCCGTCGACGACCAGCGCGACCGGCAGCGACACCTTGGCGCCGGGCTCGGAGTCGAGCTTCTCGACCTTGACCACGTCTCCGACGGCGACCTTGTACTGCTTGCCGCCGGTCTTGACGATTGCGTAGGTCGCCATCGTGGGTGCACCTCTGTCTGCTGTCGTGGGCACGCGGCACCGGTTGCGCGCGTGGTGGGTCTTTGGCGGGGGCCTGGTGTCTCCCGCCGTCGTCGGCCGGGGGCCTGACGGCAACTGTCCAAGGGTACGTGACCAGCGGCTACAGGGTCAAACCGGGTCAGTCCGCGTGGATCGGTGGGCCGGCCGGCCTGCCCGCCGCGCGCCGCCGGCGCGAACGTGCGGGCCCGGCGTCGGCGGCGGCCCAGGAGCCGCCAGCGGTGTCGGGCTCGGAGTCGTCGTCGGAATCGGAATCCTCGACGTCCAGGTCGTCATCGTCGAGATCGAGTTCCTCGTCGTCGTCGCCGAGATCCTCGTCGTCGAGGTCTTCGTCGTCGAGCTCGTCCTCGTCGTCGGAGTCCTCGTCGTCGGAGTCCTCGTCTTCCTCGTCGGAATCGACGTCCTCGTCGGAGTCCTCGAACTCCCGGTCGGTTTCCTCGAGACCGGCGGGAACCTTCTCCTCGGCCTGCTCCTCGGCCTCGGCGGTGGCATCCGTGTCCTCGCCGGGCTCGCCGGTTTCGCCGTCACCACGGCCGGCCGCCATCGCCTTGAACATCGGGTGTTCGCCGGGGGCGTGCGCGGGCACCTTGGCGACGGCGGGCTCGTCGGACCGGCCCTTCTTCGAGCGTTTGCCGCGGCGCCCGCCGGACTCGGACTTGCGCCCGGTCGCCGGGGCCGAATCGACCGGGTCGCCGTGCATCAGGATTCCGCGGCCGCCGCAGTTCGGGCACGACGTGGAGAACGCCTCGATCAGCCCCGTTCCCAGCCGCTTGCGGGTCAGTTGCACCAGGCCCAGCGATGTCACCTCGGACACCTGGTGGCGGGTGCGGTCGCGGGCCAGCGCCTCGGTCAGCCGCCGCAGCACCAGGTCGCGGTTGGACTCCAGCACCATGTCGATGAAGTCGATGACCACGATGCCGCCGATATCCCGCAGCCGCAGCTGCCGGACGATCTCCTCGGCCGCCTCGAGGTTGTTCTTGGTGACCGTCTGTTCGAGGTTGCCGCCGGAACCGGTGAACTTGCCGGTGTTGACGTCGATCACCGTCATCGCCTCGGTGCGGTCGATCACCAGCGTGCCGCCCGACGGCAGCCACACCTTGCGGTCCATCGCCTTGGCCAGTTGCTCGTCGATGCGATGCACCGCGAACACGTCCGGCCCGCCCGAGCCATCCGGCCCGGCGGCGGGCTCGTACTTTGTAAGCTTCGAAACGAGTTCGGGGGCAACGGAATTCACGTACTCATTGATGGTGTTCCACGCTTCGTCGCCGGAGACGATCAGGCCGGCGAAGTCTTCGTTGAATAGGTCGCGGATGACCTTGACCAAGACGTCGGGCTCTTCGTAGAGCGCCACGGCGGCGCCGGCGGCCTTCTTCTTGACCTCGGCCGCCTTGGCCTCGATCTGCGTCCAGCGCTCCTGCAGCCGGGTGACGTCCTTGCGGATGTCCTCTTCCTTGACGCCCTCGGACGCGGTGCGGATGATCACGCCGGCGTTCGACGGCACCACCTCGCGCAGGATCTCCTTCAGCCGCTGGCGTTCGGTGTCGGGCAGCTTGCGGCTGATCCCGGTGGACGACGCGCCCGGCACGTAAACCAGGAAGCGGCCCGCCAGGGACACCTGCGTGGTCAGCCGCGCGCCCTTGTGCCCGACCGGGTCCTTGCTGACCTGGACGACGACGTAGTCGCCGGGCTTGAGGGCCTGCTCGATCTTGCGGTCGGCGCCACCCAGGCCCGCGGCCTCCCAGTTGACCTCTCCGGCGTAGAGCACGCCGTTGCGGCCGCGGCCGATGTCGACGAACGCCGCCTCCATCGACGGCAGCACGTTCTGCACGATCCCGAGGTAGATGTTGCCCACCAGGGAGGCCGAGGCGGCCGACGTCACGAAATGCTCGACGACGATGCCGTCCTCGAGCACCGCGATCTGGGTGTAGCGCGCGCCGGGGTGGGGTGGCTCGGTGCGGACCCGGTCGCGCACCACCATCATGCGTTCGACGGCCTCGCGGCGCGCCAGGAATTCGGCCTCGGTCAGCACCGGCGGGCGGCGGCGCCCGGCGTCGCGGCCGTCGCGGCGTCGCTGCCGCTTGGCCTCCAGCCGGGTCGAGCCGTTGATGCCCTTGATCTCGGCGGTGGAGGACCCATTGGAGTCGTTGTCGTCGGATTTGCCGGAACGTGGCGCCCGCTCGTGCACCACGGTGTTCGGCGGATCGTCCGGCGCCGGGCCCTCGTCGTTGTCGTCGCCCGAACCCGACTTGCGGCGCCGGCGGCGCCGGCGGCGCCGGTTGGCCGCCTCCGACGAACCCTCGTCGCCGTCGCCGTCGTCGGAGTCTTCGGAGTCCTGGTCGTCGTCGTCCGAGTCGGACCTGCCCTCCCCCTCGTTGTCGGACTGGCTGTCGGGCCCGCCCTGTTCACCGCGGCCACGCCCACGGCCCCGGCGGCCGCGGCGGCGCCGCCGGTTGGCGGGCCGGTCGGCCTGTTCGTCATCGTCGTCGTCGGAGTCGGATTCATCGGAGTCGGCGGCGTCGTCGGCGCTGCCGTCGTCGTCGTCGCTCTCGATCGGTTGCGGCGCGACGAACAGCGGCATGTAGTGCGGCCGGTCCGCGGGGTTTTGCGGCGTCTGAAGCATCAGCCGGGATTCGGGTTCGTCGGCGGGTTCGCCGACCGCGGCGGGCGCGCCGGCCGCGACCGGCGCCTCCGACTGGGCGGCGGCCAGCAGGTCGCGGACCCGGACCGCGTCGTCGCGGTCGACGGTCGAATGCGCGCTGCGGACCCGTCCGTCCAGCGCGTTCAGCGCGTCCAGCACCTGCTTGCTGGTGGTTCCCAGGGTTCGGGCCAGCGAGTGAACCTTTAGGCGGTCCGGCAGTTCCTCGTGCTGGATCGGCTCGTGTGATGGGTCTGAAGGTGGTGCACCGTCTACCACGTATTCTCCTCAAGCCCCCGGGCGCGTCGTTTCGACGCGGCCACGCGAGGGCTTCGCTATGGGCCCGGGTCGCTTTCCCCGGGCATGTGATGGTCTCGCGCCGAGCGGCTCAGGTAGAACCCACTCGGCGCCTGTGCTGAATGTCGGCCTGACATGCCGCGCAACACCGTGGGGATCCGCGGTGGTCGCGCTTGTCTAAGTCTTCATTCGGGTGTCCGACACCGGTCCGGCGACGTTCACCCGCTCCAAGTATCCCACATCACTCGGCCGGTTCACCCGCACTCCGGATTCGGGACTCCGCAAACCCGCCGCGCTCCGGCTAGGCGCCGGGGAACCACAGCGCGATCTCGCGCTTTGCCGAATCCACCGAATCCGACCCGTGCACCAGGTTGAACTGGGTTTCCAGCCCGAAATCGCCGCGGATGGTGCCGGGCGCAGCCTGCTCGACGGGGTCGGTGCCGCCGGCGAGCTGCCGGACCGCCGCGACCGCCCGCGGACCCTCCACGATTGCTGCCACCACGGGGCCCGACGTGATGAACTGCAGCAACGAGTCGAAGAAGGGTTTGCCTTGGTGCTCGGCGTAGTGCTGGCCGGCCAGCTGTTCGTCGACGTGCCGGAGCTCCAGGGCCGAGATGGTGAGGCCTTTGCGCTCGATGCGGCCGATGATCTCGCCGATCAGCCGCCGCTCGACGCCGTCCGGCTTGACCAGTACCAGGGTCCGTTCCGTCACGGCGGACAGCGTACAGAACGAAACGGCCCTCAGTCGGGTGGCGGCTGGGGGTGTGGCCGTCCGTGCTGCTGCCGCCGCCGCACCTCGGCGCGCAGGTAGGCGATCAGCAGCCACAATCCGCCGAACAGCAAACCGATGAAGCCGACGCCCGGATAGACCGCGAAGCCGGCGAGAAGCACCGCCTGCGCGCCCAGGTTCACCCAGATCGCCCAGGGTCTGCGCTGCAGCCCGGTGAGCAGAATCAGCAGCGCGGCCAGCCCGATCAAATAACCCAGCGATGCCGGGTTCAGGCCGCCGCCGACCGCACCCACCACCGGTATCGCCAGCAGCACCACGATCGCCTCCAGGATCAGCGTCGCGGCCATCACGGCGCCGAAGCTCTTCCACGGGTCGGCGGGCGGCGGGTCGGCGGGCGGCGTCGACTCCCGCGGGTTTTCGTCGGTCATGCCGGATCACGACCGAACAGGGTGCGGGCGGCGCCGGCGGTGACGACCGACCCGGTGACAACGAGCCCGGTGCCGGAGAACGCGCCGCCCTCGGCCTCCCCCACGGCGGCCGCGTCGTCGACCAGGGTGGTCGCGACGTCGATGGCGTCGCGCAGGTTTTCGGCGGTGGTCACGCGGTCGGGCCCGAACCGCGCCCGCGCGGCCGACGCCAGCGACTCGACGTCCAGCGCCCGCGGCGACCCGTTGTGGGTTACCACGACCGCGTCGAACGCCGGCTCCAGCGCGGCAAGGATGCCGTCCACGTCCTTGTCGGTGAGCACGCTGAGAACACCGACGACGAAGCGGAAGTCGAACTCCTCGCCCAGCGTCCGCGCCAGCGCGGCCGCGCCCGCCGGGTTGTGCGCGGCGTCGATGAACACGGTGGGGGCGCTGCGCATGCGTTCCAGCCGGCCGGGGCTGGTCACGGCGGCGAAACCGGCCCGGACGGCCTCGACGTCGAGCTGACGCTGCGCGCCGGCGCCGAAGAACGCCTCGACGGCCGCGAGCGCGACGGCCGCATTGTGCGCCTGGTGTTCGCCGTGCAGCGGCAGGAAGACGTCGGAGTACACCCCGCCGAGGCCCTGCAGCTGCAACACCTGCCCACCGATCGCGATCCGGCGGCCCAACACCGCGAACTCGGAGTCCTCCCGGGCGACCGCGGCGTCGGCGCGCACGGATTGGGCCAGCAACACCTCCATCGCCTCGGGTTCCTGCCGCGCGATGACCGCGACGGTGTCGGGCGAACCGTCGGGCGCCTTGGTGATGATGCCGGCCTTTTCCCCGGCGATCCCCCGGATGTCGTCGCCGAGGTACTGGACGTGGTCCACGCCGATCGGGGTGACGACGGCCACGGGCGCGTTGATCACGTTGGTGGCATCCCACCGACCGCCCATGCCCACCTCGACGACGGCGACCTCGACGGGCGCGTCGGCGAACGCGGCGAACGCCATGGCGGTCAGGACCTCGAACTTGCTCATCGCCGGCCCGCCGGCGGCCCGCGACTGCTCGTCGATCATCTGCACGAACGGTTCGATCTCCCGATACGTCGCCACGTAGCGTGCGGGGCTGATCGGTTCGCCGTCGATCGCGATGCGTTCGACCGCCGACTGCAGGTGCGGGCTGGTGGTCCGGCCCGTGCGCCGGTGCAGCGCGATCAGCAACGCGTCGATCATCCGCACCACCGAGGTCTTGCCGTTGGTGCCCGCGACGTGGATCGACGGGAAGCCCAGCTGGGGCGAGCCCAGCAGGTCCATCAGCGCGCTGATCCGGGTCAGGCTCGGCTCGATCTTGGTCTCGGGCCAGCGCTGGTCCAGCAGGTGCTCGACCTGCAAGAGGGACGCGATCTCGTCCGGTGTGGGCGCCACGCCGACTCGCGGTCCCCACTCGGGCGGCTCAGTCATTGCAACCCGGCCAGCCTGGCGGTGATCCGTTCGGTTTCCTCCCGGGCCACCCGCTGGCGGTCGCGGATCTTGCCGACGACGTGCTCGGGGGCCTTGGCCAGGAAGTCGTCGTTGGCAAGTTTGGCGGTGGTGGACGCCAGCTCCTTTTGTGCTGCGGCCAAATCCTTTTCGAGACGACGACGCTCGGCGGCCACGTCGATGGTGCCCGACGTGTCGAGTTCGACGACGACGGTGCGATCCAGCTTCGGGCCGAGCCGGACCTCCAACGACGCCGACGGGCGGAAATCCGGACCCGGCGCGGTCAGCCACGCCAGCGACGTCACCGCCGCCACCTGGGTGCTCAGATCGCTGTCCTCGACGCCGGTCAACCGCGCCGGCACCTTCTGCCTGTCCGCGAGCCCCTGGTCGCTGCGGAACCGGCGGACCTCGGTGACCAGCCTCTGCATATCGCTGATCCGTTGCGCCGCAACTCGATCCAGAACCACGCCGGACGGCTCCGGCCAGTCGGCGATCACCAGCGACTCCCGGTTCGCCTCTCCCTTCGTCAAGGCCTGCCACAGCGCTTCGGTGAGGAAGGGGATCACCGGGTGCAGCAGCCGCAGCAGCGTGTCCAGCGTCGCGGCCAGCACGGCGGTGGTGTGCGTGATGCCGTCGGCGAGCTGGGTCTTGGCCAATTCGACGTACCAGTCGCAGAATTCGTCCCAAGCGAAGTGGTAGAGCGACTCGCAGGCCCGGCTGAACTCGTAGCCGTCGAAGGCCGAATCGACCTCGGCGCGAACCTCTTCCAGCCGGCCCAGGATCCACCGGTCGGCGTCGGTCAGCTCGGCCTGCGGCGGCAGCGGCGCCAGCTTGGTGCCGTTGAGTAGCGCGAACCGGGTGGCGTTGAACAGCTTGGTGCCGAAGTTGCGCGACGCCCGGACGTGGTCCTCGCTGATCGTCAGGTCGCCGCCGGGGCTGGCGCCGCGGGCCAGCGTGAACCGCAGCGCGTCGGCGCCGAACTGGTCGACCCAGTCCAGCGGGTCGATCACGTTGCCCTTGGACTTGCTCATCTTGCGGCCGAACTCGTCGCGGATCAGCCCGTGCAGGAACACGTCGGTGAACGGCACCTGGGGGCCGCGGCGGCCGTCCAGCGTGATGGCGTCGTCGTCGCCGACGAAGGTGCCGAACATCATCATCCGCGCGACCCAGAAGAACAGGATGTCGTAGCCGGTCACCAAAACGCTTGTCGGATAGAACTTTTCCAGTTCCGGGGTCTTTTCCGGCCAGCCCAACGTCGAGAACGGCCACAGCGCCGAGGAAAACCAGGTGTCGAGCACGTCGGGGTCCTGCTCCCAGCCGTCGGGGGGCGTGTCGTCCGGGCCCACGCATATCTGCTCGCCGTCGGGCCCGTACCAGATCGGGATGCGGTGGCCCCACCACAGCTGCCGCGAGATGCACCAGTCGTGCATGTCGTCCACCCAGGCGAACCAGCGCGGTTCCAGGCTGGCGGGGTGAATCACGGTGTCCCCGTTCCGCACCGCGTCGCCGGCGGCCTTGGCCAGCGATTCCACCCGGACCCACCACTGCAGTGACAGCCGTGGCTCGATCGGTTCGCCGCTGCGCTCCGAATGCCCCACGCTGTGCAGGTAGGGGCGTTTCTCCTCGACGATGCGGCCCTGCGCCGCAAGGGCTTCCCGCACCGCGGCGCGGGCCTCGAAGCGGTCCATGCCGTCGAATTGCGTTCCGGTGTTCCCGACCCGGCCCCTGGTGTCGAGGATCGAGATCATCGGCAACTCGTGGCGCAGCCCGATCTCGAAGTCGTTGGGGTCGTGTGCGGGCGTGACTTTGACTGCGCCCGTTCCGAATTCGGGGTCGACGTGCTCGTCGGCGACGATGACGAGCTGCCGGTCGATGAAGGGGTGCGGCAGCGTGCTGCCCACCAGGTGGCGGTAGCGCTCGTCGTCGGGATGCACCGCGATCGCGGTGTCGCCCAGCATCGTCTCGACCCGGGTGGTCGCGACCACGATGTGAGGTTGCGAGTCGTCGAGCGAACCGTACCGGAACGACACCAGTTCGCCCTCGACGTCGACATAGTTGACCTCGAGGTCCGAGATCGCGGTCTGCAGCACCGGCGACCAGTTGACCAGCCGCTCGGCCCGATAGATCAACCCGGCGTCGTAGAGCCTCTTGAAGATGGTGCGCACCGCGCGGGACAGGCCCTCGTCCATGGTGAACCGGTCGCGGCTCCAGTCCACCCCGTCGCCGAGACGGCGCATCTGGCCGCCGATGGCGCCGCCCGACTCACGCTTCCAATCCCAGACC
Organism: Mycobacterium sp. NGS26; assembly: GCF_059813025.1. Taxonomy (NCBI): domain Bacteria; kingdom Bacillati; phylum Actinomycetota; class Actinomycetes; order Mycobacteriales; family Mycobacteriaceae; genus Mycobacterium; species Mycobacterium sp. NGS26. The sequence goes on along the minus strand of NZ_JCALDU010000003.1, from coordinate 220,517 downwards.
TTCTCGATGAACAGGTCCCGGCCGAAGTCCTCCTTGGTCTTGCCGTCGACCGCGAGCTGCTTTTCCACCACGCTCTGGGTCGCGATGCCCGCATGATCCGTGCCCGGCTGCCACAGCACCTCGTAACCCTGCATGCGCTTGCGGCGCGTCAGCGCGTCCATCATGGTGTGCTCGAGCGCGTGCCCCATGTGCAGGCTGCCGGTCACGTTCGGCGGCGGCAGCACGATGGAATAGCCGGGTTTGGTGCTGGCCGCATCCGCCTCGAAGTAGCCGGCATCCAGCCACTTCTGGTAGATCGCGCTCTCCATCGCGCCCGGATCCCACGACTTGGGCAGGTCGGCGGAGGTGGGGCTGGCGGTCACCGGTCAATTCTAGGGATGCGGGGCGGTCATCCGGTCAGCCGGTCAACCTCCAACGACACGCCGGCGGCCGGGAACCGGTCCAGCAGCGCGTCGCCCATCGCGGCCGCCGGTGTCAGCACGCCGAGCAGGTCGGACAGCTTGTCGCGATCGAAGGCGAGCGCCAGGGCGCACTCCCCCAGCAACACCGAGGTCGCCTGGTAGCCGGGGTCGCCCCGCTGCTCCATGCGCGCCACGTAGCGGGCGCCGCTCGTCGTGGTGGTGTAGGTCTCGATCTTGTAGAAGCCGCGCTCGCGCGCCGCCGCGCTGGGACCGGTGCCGGGCTTGGGGACGAACCGGTCCAGCAGCCGCCGGGGCAGCAGCCGGAAGTAACGGGCCCCCAATCCGAACGTCGCCTTGCCGACGCCGGCGAACACCGCCGATGCCAGCGGCGCGAGCGGCGACGAGCCCAGGCTCATGTGTTCGCTGTAGCGGAACCCGCGACCGTATGCCCATTCGAGTAACGCGTTGCTGCGCCTGACGACTCGCGTGTTGATCGACGCCATCACGAATCCGGCGGTCCACACGCCGTTCAGTTCCGGCGCGATCTGCCGGCCGCGACGCCAGGGCATGTCCGGCTGCGGGCCCAGGTCGGGCTCGGCGGCGCGGTCGGCGCTCAACGTGTACGGGTCGGCCAGCAGGTCACGCACCTCGGGGTCGCGGGACGAGGCCTGCAGCACGTCCATCATCGACGCGATGGTGCCGCCGGACAGCCCGCCGGAGAATGAGCGCACCACGAAGTCGGTGCCCAGCAGCTCGCCCGCCCCGTCGTCGCGGGCCGCCCGGTGCAGCGCGTACACGCTCAGATCCGAGGGGACGGAGTCGAATCCGCAGCAGTGCACGATGCGGGCGCCGGTGTCGGCGGCCTGCTTGTGGTGCAGGTCGATGCTCTCGCGGATGAACATCGCCTCCCCGGTCAGGTCGGCGTAGTCGGTGCCGGCGGCGGCGCACGCCGCCACCAGCGGCAGCCCGTAGCGGCTGTAGGGCCCGACCGTGGTGACGACGACTCGGGTGCGGGCCGCCATCTCGTCCAGCGTCGACGGCGATGTCGCGTCGGCGCTCAGCAGCTGCCACGACCGCGCGGATTCGCCGAGGCCGTCGCGGACGGCGCGCAGCCGGTCGGTCGACCTGCCCGCCAGCGCGATCCGCGCGCCCGACGCGGCGCGCGCCAGGTATTCGGCGGTCAGCTTTCCCACGAAGCCGGTAGCCCCGTACAACACGATGTCGAATTCGCGCGGCGTTGCGGTCACCGGCCCGACGCTACCCGGGACAGGTAATGCCGGGCCCAAGGCCCGGCATTACCCGTATGACGGCGCAAGCCGTGTGTTTGCGTCGGTCGGTCAGCCGCGGCGGCCGCAGACCGGCCACGCGCCGATGCCCTGCGAATGCAGGACGTTCTCGGCCACCCGGATCTGCTCCTCCCGGCTGGCGCTGGCGGGAGAGCCCGAGCCGCCGTTGGCGTGCCAGGTGCTCGACGTGAACTGCAGGCCACCGGAATAGCCGTTACCGGTGCTGATGCCCCAGTTTCCACCCGACTCGCACTGCGCGATGGCGTCCCAGTTCACGCTGTAGGCCTTGCGGGCCGGAGGAGCGGGCTGCGCGTCCGGCGCCGGCGGCGGCGGAGCGTCCGGAGCCGGCGGCGCCGGAGCGGCCGGGACCGGAGGCATCGGGGGGTTGCCGTCGAAGCCCGCGGGGGCCGGCGGCGGCGGGACCTCCGGCGCCGGAGGGGGCGGCGGAGGAAGGTTCGGGTCGAATCCCGCCGGGGCCGGCGCGTCAGCGGGGGCCAAGGCGTCCGGGACCGCAGGCGGCGGCGGAACGTTCGGGTTGAAGCCCGCGGGAGCCGCGGCGTCCGGCGCCGGAGGCGGGGGCGCGTCGGGGGCGGGCCCGGCGGCGGGAACGTTCGGGTCAAAGCCCATCGGTTCCGCGCCCGCGGCGGCGGATGGCAGTGTCACCAGCGAGCCGGTGATCGCGGCCAGGATGAGCGTCTTACGGACGTTCTTCAATCTCGTTCCTTTCGCGGTGCGCGCGCGCCAAAGCAAACCCGCGGATGCGGGTTTGGGGTGCTGATGTTCCAAGCGGAATAAGTGCTCTGGGGCGTGCCGTCTCGTTCAGGCACGACAGCGGGGGCTGATCCGCCCGGCGGGCTGTTGCCCACCGGCCGCGCGGCGGCTGTCGCCGATCGCAGCCCCGCTCACACGCGGGTCCGTGGATTCAATTTTTCGTTACTCACATCGCCCGATTTGGGCTAAGAGGGACCGTACGAGAACCGATTGCATTCGTCATCTCGAGAAAATGGACATCTCGGTTCGATAACGAGCCGATCACGGCGCGATAGCAGAAATAACTCGGCAGGTCAGCCGCCATTTCCCGGCGAAGACCTTACGAGCGGTGCCGCCGGGTTATCGTGAGCCGAATCACGTACATTTTGTGAGCTGGACCACGGTTTGCGGCGCGACGGCCGGGGCCATTGCGCGCCGCCCGCGGCGGCAGGGCGCACAGGCTACACCGCGATCGAGCCGATTTCCGCCCGACACGCCGAAGACGCGAAGGACGCAGGCACGGCGGCACTTCGAAAGTCAAAGTGTCTCAGCCACATTCGTCGCAAACCGTCCGCGCGACGGGGACTGCCGGAAAGTGTTTGCGCCGATGCGGCACGGTCCGTGAGGCGAGGAATGAGGTTGTCACGGATTGCCAACTGCCCCAGGCGATTTGGCGTCCACGGATGCAGCGGCGCCGATCGCGGCCACAGGCCCGCCGTTGCCCGGCCAAAACGCCCGGCCGGGGATGGGCGATTTGCGCGGCGCAATTTGCCACGCGTGACTCGCGGTCGCGGACGCCGGACCCGTCATGCCCTAATCCGATCTGGTACGATGTACGTCGGGACACACCCCAAATCGCCACTGCGCCAACGTCTTACGATGGCCCACGCGGCAAGCGGAGCGATTTACTCTGCGGTAAATTCAAAAGCTAACTAGAGTCAATAGTTTCTGGCACTCAATTATCCACAATTTCCAAGCGCAAAAATCAATGTCGGACCGCGATTAAGCAATTGTTTCGGCAAAATCTAAAGGTGCAAAAAGCGCGTCGGAATTTCATCCGGCCCCGCGGTTGGCTCGCGTCACGCCCCGGGCCGCACCAGGGCACGCAGGTCCGCGTCGCTGTTGACGTTCGTCAACGGACGCGAATCCGACATCACGATTCGCTGCGAGTCCGAAACGTCAACCAGGGCACGCATTTTGCGCTCCCCGGCGGCCACCAGGGCTTCGGCCCTGTCGGCCAGCTCGGTCCGGTACACCGCGGCCAGATAGTGGTCCCGGCCGTCCCACGGCAACACCACTTCGGCGTTGGTCTCGACGGCCCGGCGAGCGAGGTCGTCGATCAATTCGACGGCCAGCAGCGGCATGTCCACGGCGCAGACGAAGGCCAGCCGGGCGCCGGCCTCCGCGGCGGCGCGCAGCCCGCGCGCGGTCGCCGGCAACGGCCCCTGTCCGCCCAGCTCGTCGCGGATGATGCGGGCCTGCAACGCGGGCAGCGGCTGCCCCTGCGCGGCCATCACCAGGACCGGCTTGCAGCGCCGGCCGAGAACCCCGACCACGTGCTCCACCATGGTCTCGCCGGCGCCGGAAGGCCCCGGGAACGGAAGGGTGGCCTTATCGCGGCCCATCCGCCGCGACTCGCCTCCAGCGAGTACTACCCCGGCCAGTGATACTGCGTCGGGCACCAGCGCAGCCACCCCTTACTCGACGGTCCAGGTGTCGCGCCCGCGCAACAACGACTGCAATGCGGCGGAGTCGAACGGCTTCGACGACTGGGCGGCACGCACCTGGGCGCGGGCCGCGTCGTCGTAGGTGGGCCGGTTGATGTTCCGGAAGATACCGAGCACCGTGTGCTCGAGGTTCTGGTCCGACAACCGCGACAGCGCGTACGCGTAGGCCGAGTCGTCGGCCTGCGCGTCGTGCACGACGATCTCCTCGACCGCCACGTCGGCGGTCTTGGCGACCTCGAGGCCGAAGCCGGACTTCACCACGCAGTATTCGCCGTTGGCGCCGAAGACAATTGGATCCCCGTGGCGGACGTTGATCAGCCGCTCCTCGGCGCCCTCCTTGCGCAGCGCGTCGAACGAGCCGTCGTTGAAGATCGGGCAGTCCTGCAGGATTTCGACCAGGGCGGCGCCACGATGGGCGGCGGCCCCGCGTAAGACCTCCGTCAGCCCGTTGCGGTCGGAGTCCAGCGCGCGACCGACGAACGTCGCCTCGGCCCCCAGCGCCAGCGACACCGGGTTGAACGGGTGATCCAGCGATCCCATCGGGGTCGACTTGGTGATCTTGCCGACCTCCGACGTCGGCGAGTACTGCCCTTTGGTCAGGCCGTAGATCCGGTTGTTGAACAGCAGGATCGTGATGTTGACGTTGCGACGCAGCGCGTGGATCAGGTGGTTGCCACCGATCGACAGGGCGTCGCCGTCACCCGTGACCACCCACACCGACAGATCCTCGCGGGCCAGCGCCAGCCCGGTCGCGATCGCCGGCGCGCGGCCGTGGATCGAGTGGAACCCGTAGGTCTCCAGGTAGTACGGGAACCGGCTGGAGCAGCCGATGCCGCTGACGAAGACGATGTTCTCCCGGCGCAGCCCCAGCTCGGGCAGGAAGTTGCGGATGGTGTTGAGGATGACGTAGTCACCACAGCCCGGGCACCAGCGGACCTCCTGGTCACTGGTGAAATCCTTGCCCTTCTGCGGCTCGTCCGTCGTGGGCACACCGTCGTTCTTGGTCAGCCTCGGGGTCAAGCCGAGGTCCGTGCCCGCCAGATCGCCACCGATCAGGTCGGTCATTCTTCCGCTCCCGCTCCTACTGTCGCTGCCGCCATTCTGGCGACCATCGTCTTGTCGTGCTCGATTTCGGCCAATGTTCCGCCCAGCGCGGCGCGGATCACGCGCCCGATCTCGTCGGCCAGGAACGCGACACCCTGGACCTTCGAGACGGATTGCACGTCGACCAGATACTTGCCCCGCAGGATCAGCGCCAGCTGACCCAGGTTCATCTCCGGGCACACCACCTTCGGGTAGCGCCGCAGCACCTCGCCCAGGTTGGGCGGGAAGGGGCTGAGGTGGCGCAGGTGCGCATGCGCGACCTTGATGCCCTTGCGCCGCGCCCGACGACAGGCCTCGCCGATCGGGCCGTAGGAGCTGCCCCAGCCGATCAGCAACAGCTCGGCGTCTCCGGTCGGGTCGTCCACCTCCAGATCGGGAACCGAGATGCCGTCGATCTTGGCCTGGCGCAACCGGACCATGAGGTCGTGATTGATCGGCTCGTAGGAGATGTTGCCGCTGCCGTTGGCGGCTTCCAGACCACCGATGCGGTGCTCCAGGCCGGGAGTGCCGGGCACGGCGAACTGACGCGCCAGCGTCTCCGGGTCGCGGTTGTAGGGCTGGAACGGCTCATCGGGTTTGGCGAAGACGTGCTTGATCGGCTCCAGCGAGCCGACATCCGGAATCTGCCATGGCTCAGAGCCGTTGGCGATCGAGCCGTCGGACAGCAGGATCACCGGGGTGTGATACGACACGGCGATGCGCACCGCCTCGAGGGCGGTCTCGAAACAGTCGGACGGCGACCGCGGCGCCAGCACTGCCACCGGCGACTCCCCGTTGCGGCCGTACAACGCCTGCAGCAGGTCGGCCTGCTCGGTCTTGGTGGGCAGCCCGGTCGACGGTCCGCCCCGCTGCACGTCGATGACCAGCAACGGCAACTCGGTCATCACGCCCAGGCCCAGCGCCTCGGACTTCAGCGAGATGCCCGGCCCGGACGTGCTGGTGACGCCCAGGGCGCCGCCGTAGGAAGCGCCGATCGCCGCGCAGATGCCGCCGATCTCGTCCTCGGCCTGGAAGGTGATCACGTTGAAGTTCTTGTGCTTGGACAGCTCGTGCAGGATGTCCGAGGCCGGCGTGATCGGGTAGCTGCCGAGCACGACGGGAATGTTGGCGAGCTGACCCGCTGCCACGATGCCGTAGGCGAGCGCGGTGTTGCCCGAGATCTGCCGGTATTCACCGGCGGGCAATGTGGCGCGGGAGACCTCGTAGGTGGTGCCGAAGGCCTCGGTCGTTTCGCCGTAGTTCCAGCCCGCCTTCAGCGCGAGCACGTTGGCCTCCGCGATGTCGGGCTTGCGGGCGAACTTCTCCCGGATGAACTTCTCGCTGGCTTCGATCGGCCGCCCGTACATCCACGACAAAAGGCCAAGCGCGAACATGTTTTTCGCGCGCTGGCCGTCCTTCTTCGACGCCCCGATGGCCTCGACGGCGCCGAGCGTCAGCGTGGTCATCGCCACCGAGTGCACGACGTACTCCTCGAGCTCGTCGGACTCCAGCGGGTTGGTGACGTAGCCGACCTTCGTCAGGTTGCGCTTGGTGAATTCGTCGGAGTTCGCGATCACCATGCCGCCGCGCGGCAGGTCGCCGAGGTTGGCCTTCAGCGCCGCGGGGTTCATGGCGACGAGCACGTCGGGCCGGTCGCCGGCGGTCAGGATGTCGTAATCGGCGATCTGAATCTGGAACGACGAGACGCCGGGCAGCGTGCCCGCGGGGGCCCGGATCTCGGCGGGGTAGTTCGGTTGAGTCGCCAGGTCGTTGCCGAAAAGCGCTGCCTCCGAGGTGAACCGGTCGCCGGTCAGCTGCATGCCGTCGCCGGAGTCCCCGGCGAAGCGGATGACAACTTGTTCCAGCCGCTGACGGTCGGACCCGTTGCGAGGGGCCTCGCTATGAGAATCTGACCCGGCCCCACTGCCGTTCGGATCCACGTCTCCGCCTTCCATTTCTCAACCGGATAGGCACTCCACTGAAGCTTTAGGTTACGCGCCGTTGGAGTGACTCCCGCGCCCTCGAGCTTGTGTGTCACTGCTAGTACCGAGTATGGCACTGCTTTTAGGTGAGCATGGGCGTCTCATATCCCTCGCACGCTGCGTGTTTACCGGCAATGCCGAAGTCAGCGGCGTGCTACCGACGAGTAGGCGTCAAACTGTGGTGTTGGTCACTTCGATCGGCGCGGCGCTGAGCGGCCTACGCGCTCTTGTCGCGGCGCTCGGTGCGGGACGGCTTGCGCGGCACGATCGTCGGCAGCACGTTGTCCTGCACCGTCTCCTTGGTCACCACGACCTTGGCGACGTCGTCGCGGCTCGGGATGTCGTACATCACCGGCAGCAGGACTTCCTCCATGATCGCGCGCAGCCCGCGGGCGCCGGTGCCGCGGTGGATCGCCTGATCGGCGATGGCCTCCAGCGCGTCGTCGGTGAACTCCAGCTCGACGCCGTCCATCTCGAAGAGCCGGGTGTACTGCTTCACCAAAGCGTTCTTAGGTTCGGACAGGATCTTCACCAACGACTCCATGTCCAGGTTGGTCACCGACGCGACCACCGGGAGGCGCCCGATGAACTCGGGGATCAGGCCGAACTTGATCAGGTCCTCGGGCATCACGTCGGCGAAGTGGTCGGTGGTGTCGATCTCGGCCTTGGAGCGGACCTCCGCGCCGAAGCCCAGCCCGCGCTTGCCGACGCGCTCGTAGATGATCTTCTCCAGGCCGGCGAACGCCCCCGCGACGATGAAAAGCACGTTCGTGGTGTCGATCTGGATGAACTCCTGGTGCGGGTGCTTGCGCCCGCCCTGCGGGGGAACCGACGCCTGGGTGCCCTCGAGGATTTTCAACAGGGCCTGCTGCACGCCCTCGCCGGAGACGTCGCGGGTGATCGACGGGTTCTCGCTCTTGCGCGCGATCTTGTCGACCTCGTCGATGTAGATGATGCCGGTCTCGGCGCGCTTGACGTCGTAGTCGGCGGCCTGGATCAGCTTGAGCAGAATGTTCTCGACGTCCTCACCGACGTATCCGGCCTCGGTCAGCGCGGTGGCGTCGGCGATGGCGAACGGCACGTTGAGCATCTTGGCGAGCGTCTGGGCCAGGTAGGTCTTGCCGCAGCCGGTGGGCCCGAGCATCAGGATGTTGGACTTGGTCAGCTCGACCGGCTCGTACCGGGAGTCGCGACCCTTCTCGCCCGCCTGGATCCGCTTGTAGTGGTTGTACACGGCGACCGCCAGCGTTCGCTTGGCGGTGTCCTGCCCGATGACGTATCCCTCCAGGAACTCCCGGATCTCGGCGGGCTTGGGCAGTTCGTCGAGCTTGACGTCGTCGGCGTCGGCAAGTTCCTCTTCGATGATCTCGTTACACAGGTCGATGCACTCGTCGCAGATGTACACACCGGGGCCAGCAATGAGCTTCTTGACCTGCTTTTGGCTCTTCCCGCAGAACGAGCACTTCAGCAAGTCACCGCCGTCTCCGATGCGCGCCATGGTGCTTGAGTGCCTACTTCCTGTTCGCCGTCCGTCGTGCTGTGCCGCATGTAATCCCCGACGCTACCCGCTTGCTCGGGCCCCACGCGACCGTTAGCGCCGAATCGCGTCGGTGGTATTCATCTGTGTCCGTCTGAATGAAACATATAGCCCGACGGCGCCAGTCACTCGTCAAAGACGCGCACAGCGTGTCTTTGGCGTGTCGCGGTCGTTACCCGACCGAGGCTCGTACGCCCCCGAACCCGATGGCTTTTGGCGGGCCACCAGGCAACCCACCCTACAGTGGCGATGTGGGTTTGGCTGTCCAATTCGGGGGGCCCGGCGAATCCGTGTTGATCGCCGATGGCGGCCTGGCCACCGAGCTCGAAGCGCGCGGTCACGACCTGTCCGACCCGCTGTGGTCGGCGCGGCTGCTGGCCGACGATCCGCAGCAGATCGTCGCGGTGCACGCCGCGTACTTTCGCGCCGGCGCCGCGATCGCGACGACCGCCAGCTACCAGGCGTCGTTCGAAGGCTTCGCGGCCCGCGGGATCGCCCGGGACCAGGCCGCCGCGCTGCTGCGCCGCAGCGTCGAGCTCGCCAAGGCCGCGCGGGACGCCGCCGGAGGGGACCTGTGGGTGGCCGCGTCGGTCGGACCCTACGGCGCGGCGCTGGCCGACGGATCCGAATACCGCGGCCGCTATGGGCTGTCCGTCGCGGCCCTGACGCGCTGGCATCGTCCGCGGCTGGAGGTTCTGGCCGACGCGGGCGCGGACGTGCTCGCGCTGGAAACGGTGCCCGACGTCGACGAGGCGGAGGCTCTGGTCGACCTGGTGCGCACGCTCGGGGTGCCGGCCTGGCTCAGCTACACCATCGAAGGAACTCGGACCCGCGCCGGGCAACCGCTGGCCGACGCGTTCGCGGTGGCCGCCGGCGTCGACGAGATCGTCGCCGTCGGCGTCAACTGCTGTGCGCCCGACGACGTGCTCACCGCCATCGAGATCGCCGACGTCGGCAAGCCGATCATCGTCTACCCCAACAGCGGCGAGCACTGGGACGGCAACACGTGGGCGGGGCCGCGCACGTTTTCCGTGCGGCGCGCTTTGGAGTGGGTGGCGGCCGGCGCCCGCATCGTCGGCGGGTGCTGCCGGGTGGGGCCGGCGGAGATCGCCGACGTCGCTTCGGCTCTACGCCCAATGTGAAGCTGTTGCGAAAACTCGGCGGTGGATTCGCAACAGTTTCACGCTCGGCGATAGGCCGGGCGTCAGGCGGTCTGCGCGGACAGCTTCCGGTATTCCAGGACGGTGTCGATGATCCCGTAGTCCTTGGCGTCTTCGGCGGTCAGGATCTTGTCCCGGTCGGTGTCCTTGCGGATCACCGAGGCGTCCTTTCCGGTGTGACGGGCCAGCGTGGTCTCCATCAGCGTGCGCATCCGCTCGATCTCGGCGGCCTGGATCTCCAGGTCGGAGAACTGGCCCTGGATGACACCCTGAAGAGACGGCTGGTGGATCAGCACCCGCGCGTTGGGCAGCGCCATCCGCTTGCCCGGCGTCCCCGCCGCCAGCAGCACCGCCGCCGCCGAGGCGGCCTGACCCAGGCACACGGTCTGGATGTCGGCCCGCACGTACTGCATGGTGTCGTAGATCGCCATCAGCGAGGTGAAACCGCCGCCCGGGGAGTTGATGTACATGGTGATGTCGCGGTCGGGATCCAGCGACTCCAGCACCAGCAGCTGCGCCATGATGTCGTTGGCCGAGGCGTCGTCGACCTGGACGCCGAGGAAGATGATGCGCTCCTCGAACAGCTTGTTGTACGGGTTGGATTCCTTGACGCCAAAGCTGGAGTGCTCGATGAACGACGGCAGGATGTAGCGCGCCTGGGGTTGGGTTTCGGGGTTCATTGGGCTTCTCCGTTGGTGAGGTGTGCGGCGCGGGTGATGATGTGGTCGACGAAGCCGTATTCCAGGGCTTCGGCGGCGGTGAACCAGCGGTCGCGGTCGGAGTCGGTCACGATGCGCTCGACCGGCTGACCGGTGAACTCGGCGATGAGCCGGAACATCTCCTGCTTGATCAGCGTGAACTGCTCGGCCTGGATGGCGATGTCGGCCGCACTGCCGGTCACCCCGCCCAGCGGCTGGTGCATCAGGATTCTGGCGTGCGGCAATGCGTAGCGCTTGCCCTTGGTGCCCGCGGCGAGCAGGAACTGACCCATCGAGGCGGCCATGCCCATCGCGTAGGTGGCGATGTCACAGGGCGCCAGGACCATGGTGTCGTAGATCGCCATCCCGGCGCTGATCGAACCGCCGGGCGAATTGATGTACAGCGAGATGTCCTTGGCGGGGTCCTCGGCGGCGAGCAGCAGAATCTGCGCGCACAGCCGGTTGGCGACGTCGTCGTTCACCTCCGAGCCCAGGAAGATGATCCGCTCGGAGAGCAAGCGCTCATAGACCGAGTCCGTGAGGTTGAGACCCTGCGAGTTCGTACGCATGTCAGTCACATCTCTCATTTAGGTGGCACCTGCTTCTCTCGAAAATCCGTATGCACCGACACTATCCAACCGAGCCCACGGTTTGGCGGCCACGCACCCGATAAACGGGCGCGTTCGCTCACAGCGTCATTCCGCGGCGTCGCCGGACGGCTGGGACGCCTCGTCGGCCTCCTCGCCCGCCTCGGCGACCGGGGCGCGCTTGCCGAAGAACTCGCTGGTGTCGATCGTGTTGCCCTCGGTGTCGGTGACCGTCGCCGCCTCGACCACCGCGGCGATGGCCAGCCCGCGGCGCACGTCGGCGAACATGGCCGGCAGCTGGTTGTTCTCCTGCAGATAGGCGAACAGCTGCTGCGGCTCGATTCCGTATTGCCGAGAGGTCATCACCAGTCGTTCGGTCAGGTCGTCCTGCCCGACCTGGACCTCCAGCTGGTCGGCCAGCGCGTCCAGCAGCAGCTGGCGGCGCAGGTCCGTCTCCGTGGCATCGCGCGTCTCGGCCTCGAACTCCTCGCGCGACTTGCCCTGGGTGGCGAGCACCTCGTCCAACTTGGCCTGGTCGTGGTCGAGGCCGTGCAACGCGCCGTGCATGGCGTTGTCGAACTGCGCCTGCACGACGGCCTCCGGCAGCGGCACGTCGACCTGCTCGAGCAGCGCGTCCAGCGTGGCCTCGCGGATCTGATCCGCCTGCTGGGCCCGCTTGAGCCGGCTCACCTGCTCGCGCAGGTTGGACCGCAGCTCCTCAATGGTGTCGAATTCGCTTGCCAATTGGGCGAATTCGTCGTCGGGCTCGGGCAGCTCGCGTTCCTTGACCGACCTGACGGTGACGGTGACCTGTGCGTCCTGCCCGGCATGCTCGCCGCTCGCCAGCTTCGCGGTGAACTCCTTGGACTCGTCTGCGGACATGCCGATGAGCGCCTCGTCCAGCCCCTCGATGAGCCGGCCGGAGCCGACCTCGTGCGAGAGTCCCTGCGCGGAGGCGCCCGGCACCTCCTCGCCGTCGACGGTCGCCGACAGGTCGATCGAAACGAAGTCGCCGTCGGCCACCGGCCGGTCCACCCCGGTCAGGGTGCCGAATCGGGCGCGCAGCGACTGCAGCTCGGCGTCGACGTCGTCGTCGCTGACCTCGATCGGGTCCACCGAGATCCGCAGCGCGCTCAGGTCCGGCAGGCTGAGTTGGGGACGGACGTCGACCTCGGCGGTGAACGCCAGCTCCTGGCCGTACTCCTTCTTGGTCACCTCGATGTCGGGCTGGCCGAGCGGATGGACCTCGGACTCCGCGACCGCCTGCCCGTACCGGGCGGGCAGGGCCTCGCTGACGACCTGGTCGAGCATCGCCTCCCGGCCGAACCGGGCCTCCAGCAACTTCGCCGGCGCCTTGCCGGGCCGGAATCCGGGTAGCCGCACCTGCTTGGCCAGCTCCTTGTACGCCCGCTGGAAATCGGGCTCGAGCTCGGTGAACGGCACCTCCACATTGATGCGCACCCGGGTGGGGCTCAACTGCTCGACGCTGCTCTTCACGGGGTGTGCTCCTCGGTGGTCGTTACTGGCGGTCCGGTCGGGGTGACAGGATTTGAACCTGCGGCCTTCCGCTCCCAAAGCGGATGCGCTACCAAGCTGCGCTACACCCCGCGCTGACCTCGACGATGCTACGGCCCGGCGGCGGCGGCGTCGCTGGCACCTTCCAAGACCTCAGGACCTCACGGAGCGATAACGGACCCGCTTCGATTAGATTTGATGTTCTTCGCCAGATACAGTTTCGCTCGACTAATGAATGCGGGCGTAGCTCAATGGTAGAGCCCTAGTCTTCCAAACTAGCGACGCGGGTTCGATTCCCGTCGCCCGCTCTGCTGGGCGGCTGCTCGACAGAAAGGCGCCATGAGCGACGTCGACATACACGGCTCATGCGTCGAGGGCTTCGACGGGGTGCGCGACGCGTTCGCGCGCAACTTCGCGCACCGACACGAGGTCGGCGCGGCGGTCGCCGTGTGGGTCGACGGCGAGCTCGTCGTCAACCTGTGGGGCGGCTCGGCCGACGCGGCCGGCGCCCGCCCGTGGCGGGAGGACACCCTCACCACGGTGCTGTCCGGCACCAAGGGCCTGTCGGCCACCTGCGTCCATCAGCTCGCGGACCGCGGCGAGTTGGACCTGCACGCGCCGGTGGCGCGCTACTGGCCCGAGTTCGCGCAGGCCGGCAAGCAAGACATCACCCTGGCCATGGTGATGGGCCACCGATCCGGCGTGATCGGGCCGCGCACCCGGATGAGTTGGGACAGGGTCGCCCACTGGGACTTCGTCTGTGAGCAGCTGGCCGCAGCCGAACCCTGGTGGGAGCCGGGCACCGCCCAGGGCTACCACATGACCACCTTCGGTTTCATCCTCGGCGAGGTATTCCGCCGGGTCACCGGTCGCACGATCGGTCAATACCTGCGCACCGAGATCGCCGAACCCATCGGCGCCGACGTGCACATCGGCTTGTCCCCCGCCGAACAGCGCCGGTGTGCCGAACGGGTCAACAAGCCGCACGCGCGGGATCTGTTGGCCGACGTGCAGGCCCCCGGCCACCCGACCAGCCTGGCCGAACACCCCAAGGCGGGGTTGTCGGTCTCGATGGGATTCGCACCCGACGACGAACTCGGCTCCAACGACCTGCAGTTGTGGCGAGAGCTCGAGTTTCCCGGCACCAACGGTCAGGTGTCGGCGCTGGGATTGGCGACGTTCTACAACGCGCTGGCCCAGGAGAAGCTGCTCAGCCGGGAGCACATGGACAAGGTCCGCGTGTGCCAGGGCGGCGACGAGACCGACCTGGTGCTCGGGCCGCGGGTCGCCGATCACGGGTGGGGCCTGGGCTACATGCTCAACCGGCGCGGCATCAACGGGCCCAACCGGCGGATCTTCGGCCATGGCGGGCTGGGTGGCTCATTCGGGTTCGTCGACCTGGAACACCGCATCGGCTACGCGTATGTGGCGAACCGCTTCGACGCCACCAAGTCCAACGCGGACCCCCGCAGCCTGGCGCTCAGCAACGAGGTCTACGCCGCGCTGGGAGTGACGTCGGGCTGACGCTGGGGCCGGCCCGTCGCCCGGGGACGGCGTCCTCTGGATTTGCTGTGCGCCGCGACGTACATTTGCGCTCTGCACCGCTTATAAGAGGCCCGCGAGGCTGAGGATGACAACGAATCGGCCAGGAAGCACCGTCGTCGACGTCGACATTCGGGGCTCGTGTGCGGCGCGGTTCGAGCGGGTTCGCGAGGCGTTTGCGCAAAACTTTGCGGTGCGCGACGAGGTCGGCGCCGCGGTCGCGGTCTATGTGGACGGCGATCTCGTCGTCGACCTATGGGGCGGTTGGGCCGACGCCGCCCGCTCTCGGCCATGGCGGCGGGACACGCTGGCCGCCCTGCTCTCCGCCACCAAGGGGCTGACCAGCACGTGCGTGCACCAGCTCGTCGAGCGCGGCGAGCTCGACCTGTATGCGCCGGTGGCCCGCTACTGGCCCGAGTTCGGGCAGGCGGGCAAGGAGGCCATCACCATCGCGATGGTGATGAGTCACCGGTCGGGGGTGATCGGCCCGCGTGCCCGGCTGACCTGGCAACAAGTCGCCGACTGGGATCTGGTCTGCGAGCGGCTGGCCGCCGCGGAACCGTGGTGGGAGCCGGGGACCGCCCAGGGCTACCACGCGGTCACCTTCGGATTCATCCTCGGCGAGGTGGTCCGCCGTGCCACCGGCCGCACGATCGGCCAGTACCTGCGCACCGAAATCGCCGAGCCGCTGGGTATCGACGTGCACATCGGCCTGCCCGTCAGCGAGCACCGCCGCTGCGCCGAGATGGTGAACCAGTTCCAGTTCCACAAAACGCTGATCGACGCCCAGGCTCCCGCCGGCTCCCCCGTTTCGCTGGCCGACCATCCGAAGGCGGGCGTCGCCGTCGCACTGGGCTTGGGGTTTGTGCCGGATGAGGCGCTGCGCGCCAACGACATGCGGTTGTGGCGGGAGATCGAGCTCCCCGCCAGCAACGCGCACGTGTCGGCGCTGGGACTGGCGGGCTTCTACAACGCGCTCGCGCAGGAGCGGCTGCTCAGCCGCCGCCACATGGACCTGATCCGCACATCGCAGGGTGGCTTCGAGCGGGACCTGGTGCTGGGTTCCCGGGTCGCAGACCACGGCTGGGGTCTGGGCTACATGCTCAACCAGCGCCGCGTCGTCGGACCAAACCCGCGCATCTTCGGCCACGGCGGCTCGGGCGGCGCGTTCGGATTCGTCGACCTGGAACACCGGATCGGTTACGCCTACGTGATGGATTACTACGACATGACCCAGGCCAATGCCGACCCGCGCAGCGTCGCCCTCATCGACGAGGTCTACGCCGCGCTGGGAGTTCACGTCTGACAGGTGGGGCACCAGAACACGTTTCGGCCCTCCAGGACCGCGGTGCGGATCGGGTCGCCGCACACCCGGCACGCCTCGGCGGCTCGCCGGTACACGTACGTCCGCGGCCGCCCGGGCCCGTACGACGGCGGACCGTGATCGTGTTCGGGCCGCACCACGATGATCTTGCCGCGGCGCAGGCCGACCCTCATCAGCGCCACCAGATCGGTCCACGCCGCGTCGAACTCGGCGTCGCCG
Organism: Mycobacterium sp. NGS26; assembly: GCF_059813025.1. Taxonomy (NCBI): domain Bacteria; kingdom Bacillati; phylum Actinomycetota; class Actinomycetes; order Mycobacteriales; family Mycobacteriaceae; genus Mycobacterium; species Mycobacterium sp. NGS26. Next base: position 204,706 of record NZ_JCALDU010000003.1, on the reverse strand, counting down.
ATCTTCTGGCCGGGCCGGAACGGGTCGATGCCGTGCCGGAACAGCAACTCGCTGCGGTACACGTTGCCGACCCCGGCGATCACCGTCTGGTCCATCAGCAACGCGCCAATCGGCCTGCGCGACTTGGCAATCCGGGCCCACGCCCAGGCCGGGTCGGCGTCGGCGCGCAGCGGGTCGGGTCCGAGCCGGGCGAGCACGTCGGAGACCTGTGCCTCGTCGATGACCTCGCACACCGTCGGGCCGCGCAGGTCGGTGCCGTAGCCGTCGCCGACCATCCGCATCCGCACCTGCCCCACCGCTTCCGGAAACGTGCCGTCGTCAGGCCGTTCCCATTCGGTGAAGGTGCCGTAGAGGCCGAGGTGCACGTGCACGATGGGGCCGCCGGCGTAGTAATGGAACAGGTGCTTGCCCCAGGCGCTGGCGCGGCGCAGCACCCGGCCGTCCACCACGGCCGCCGAATCGGCGAACCGGCCCTGCGGGCTGGACACCGCCACCGGCGCGTCGCGAAATCGGCGCTGATGCAGCCGTGCCAGCCGGTGCAGGGTATGCCCCTCGGGCACGAGACGACCTCAGGCCTGGGCGCCGGGCACCGGCGGCGCCTGATGCGTGCGTTCGTACTCGGCGAGTATGTCGATACGCCGTTGGTGGCGTTCGGCTTTCGACCACTGCGCGGTCAGGAAGGCGTCCACGATGGACAACGCCTCGTCGACGGTGTGCATGCGGCCGCCGATGCCGATCAGCTGCGCGTCGTTGTGTTCCCGCGCCAGCGTCGCGGTCTCGACGCTCCACGCCAGCGCGCAGCGGGCCCCGGGGACCTTGTTGGCCGCGATCTGCTCGCCGTTGCCCGAGCCGCCCAGCACGATGCCCAGGCTGTCCGGGTCGGCCACCGTGCGCGTCGCGGCGGCGATGCAGAACGCCGGGTAGTCGTCGTCGGGGTCGTAACCGAAGGCGCCGCAGTCGATCGGCTCGTGCCCGGTCTTCTCGAGGTGCTCGACGATCTGCTGCTTGAGCTCGAATCCCGCGTGGTCAGAGCCGAGGTAGACGCGCATGCCCGCAATCCTTACACAGCCGCGGGCCGCCGAGGCTAGTCGAATTCCGGCTTCTCGGTGCGGGTCCGCTTGAGCTCGAAGAAGTGTGGGTAGGAGGCGAAGGTCACCGACGCGTCCCAGAGCTTGCCGGCCTCCTCGCCGCGCGGGATCTTCGACAGGACCGGACCGAAGAATGCCACCCCGTTGACGTGGATGGTCGGCGTGCCGACATCGTCACCGACGGCGTCCATCCCGGCGTGATGGCTCTTGCGCAGCGCGTCGTCGTAGGCGTCGCTGTCCGCGGCCTTGGCCAGCTCCGCGGGCAGCCCGGCGTCGGCGAGCGACAACCTGATGACCTCCTCGAGGTCCTTGTTGTCCTCGTTGTGAATCCGGGTGCCCATCGCGGTGTACAGCGGGTCCAAAACGCCCGCCCCGTGGGCCTGCTCGGCGGCGATCGCCACGCGCACCGGCCCCCACGCATGCTTCATCAACTCGCGATATTTGTCGGGCAGGCCTTCGCGGTTCTCGTTGAGTATCGCCAGGCTCATGACGTGGAAGTTCACCTCGATGTCGCGGACCTTCTCCACCTCGAGGATCCAGCGCGACGTGATCCAGCACCACGGACACAGCGGGTCGAACCAGAAATCGGCTTGGTTTTTCACGGGGGCCTTCTCGGGCATTGCCAGTCCTCTCGTCAACGGCACCGTTGAGCACAACCGTAGACGGCGCACGCCTGTTCCCGCCCTGCGGCGCCGGTCCCGCACGCTCTAAGTTGGACGCGTGGCCCTTCCTAACCTCACCAGGGACCAGGCCGTCGAACGCGCCGCCCTGATCACCGTCGACAGCTACCGGATCAACCTCGATCTCACCGACGGCGACCGCACGTTCCGGTCCACCACCACCGTGGTGTTCGACGCGCTGGCCGGCGCCGACACGTTCATCGACATCGCCGCCGACGCCATCCACAGCGCCACCCTCAACGGCCGCGAGCTCGACGTCTCCGGCTACGACGAATCGACCGGCATCCCGCTGGCCGGGCTGGCCGACCGCAACGTCGTGGTCGTCGACGCGCACTGCCGCTACTCCAACACCGGCGAGGGGCTGCACCGCTTCGTCGACCCCGTGGACGACGAGACATACCTGTATTCGCAATTCGAAACCGCCGACGCCAAGCGCATGTTCGCCTGCTTCGACCAGCCCGACCTCAAGGCGTCGTTCGCCATCCAGGTGAGGGCGCCCAGGCACTGGAGGGTGATCTCCAACGGCGCGACCGTGTCGGTGCAAGACTTCGACAAGCACGGGGTGCACACCTTCGCCACCACCCCGCGGATGAGCACGTATCTGGTGGCGTTGATCGCCGGGCCGTACGCCGAGTGGAAAGACACCTACACCGACGAACACGGCGATATCCCGCTGGGCATCTACTGCCGGGCCTCGCTGGCGCAGTACATGGACGCCGACCGGCTGTTCACCCAGACCAAACAGGGCTTCGGCTTCTACCACCGAAACTTCGGGCTGCCGTATGCGTTCGGCAAGTACGACCAGTTGTTCGTGCCCGAATTCAACGCCGGCGCAATGGAAAACGCCGGCGCGGTGACGTTCCTGGAGGACTACGTCTTTCGCAGCAAGGTCACCCGCGCGTCCTACGAGCGGCGCGCCGAGACGGTGCTGCACGAGATGGCGCACATGTGGTTCGGCGACCTGGTCACCATGAGGTGGTGGGACGACCTGTGGCTGAACGAGTCGTTCGCGACGTTCGCGTCGGTGCTCTGCCAAAGCGAGGCAACCGAATTCACCGAGGCCTGGACGACGTTCGCCACCGTCGAGAAGTCCTGGGCGTACCGCCAAGACCAGCTGCCGTCGACGCACCCGATCGCCGCGGACATCCCCGACCTGGCCGCCGTCGAGGTGAACTTCGACGGAATCACCTACGCCAAGGGCGCTTCGGTGCTCAAGCAGCTGGTCGCCTACGTCGGGCTGGAGCAGTTCCTGGCCGGGCTGCGCGACTACTTCCGCGCCCACGCGTACGGCAACGCCACGTTCGACGACCTGCTGGCCGCGCTGGAGAAGGCGTCCGGCCGCGACCTGTCGGACTGGGGCCGGCAGTGGCTGAAAACCACCGGGCTCAACACGCTTTCGGCGGATTTCGACGTCGACGACGACGGCCCCGACGGCAGGTTCACCCGGTTCGTGGTTCGCCAGGGCGGCGCCGCGCCCGGTGCGGGCGAGACGCGGGTGCACCGGCTGGCGATCGGTATCTACGACGACTCGGTCGACGATGGCGCCGGCAAGCTGGTGCGGGTGCACCGCGAGGAACTCGACGTCGAGGGCCCGGAGACGGAAGTCCCTGCGCTGGTTGGCGTTTCGCGCGGCAAGCTGGTTCTGGTCAACGACGACGACCTGACCTACTGCTCGGTGCGGCTGGACGCGCAGTCGCTGCGGACGGCGCTGGACCGGATCGCCGACATCACCGAGGCGCTGCCGCGCACGCTGGTGTGGTCGGCGGCCTGGGAGATGACCCGCGAGGCCGAGCTGAGGGCCCGCGACTTCGTGGCGCTGGTGTCGCGCGGCGTGCACGCCGAAACCGAGGTCGCGGTGTTGCAGCGGCTGCTGATGCAGGCCCAGACGGCGCTGGGCTCCTACGCCGAGCCGGCCTGGGCCCGCGAGCATGGCTGGCCGCAGTTCGCGGACCGGCTGCTGGAGTTGGCCCGCGGCGCGGAGCCCGGATCGGATCGGCAGCTCGCGTTCCTCAACGCGCTGTGCGCGTCGGTGCTGTCGCCCCGGCACGTCGAGGTGCTGGCCGGCCTGCTCGACCGGGAACCCGCCGACTTGGGGCTGACCGGCCTGCAGATCGACACCGACCTGCGCTGGCGCATCGTGACCGCGCTGGCCACCGCCGCCGCGATCGACGCCGACGGGCCGGCGACGCCGTTCATCGACGCCGAGGTGCAGCGTGACCCCACCGCGGCCGGCAAGCGCCACGGCGCGCAGGCGGCGGCGGCCCGGCCGCAGCTGCGCGTCAAGGAGGAGGCGTTCACCACGGTGGTCGAGGACGACACCCTGCCCAACGTCACCGCGCGCTCGATCATCGCGGGCTTCGCGGCGCCGGGGCAGCAGGAGCTGCTCAAGCCGTTCACCGAGCGCTACTTCGAGGCCATCCCCGGCGTTTGGGCGCGACGGTCCAGCGAGGTCGCCCAGACCGTGGTGATCGGGCTGTACCCGGGTTGGGACATCAGCGACGACGGCGTCGCGGCCGCCGACCGGTTCCTGCAGGCCCCGGAGTCCGAGGTGCCGCCCGCGTTGCGCCGGCTGGTGCTGGAGGGCCAGGCGGGGGTGAAGCGGTCACTGAAAGCCCGCCGCTTCGACGGTTCCTGATACTGCCTCCCGCGAGCGCGCTCATTTGTACGCCGACACGCCGTGTTGCACGGCATTTTGGGGACGCTCGCGACCGCGGGGCGGCCGGCGGATCAGGCCGGCGAGATCCCGGAGCTGAGCACGCGGATCGCGCTGACCAGCCCGTCGACCAGGTCGCCCTGCTGGAACGCCGACGCGGCCGCGGCAACCCCGAGCGGCGCGGCCGACTCGGCGCCGCGCCCGCGCACCTGCGCGCCGTAGACGACCTCGATGGCGGACTGGTTCGGCGAGACCGCGAGCAACACCGCGTTGTTGGGCGTGGGCACCCGGGCCAGGATTTCGCGGGCCCGCGCGGCGGTGTCGCTGCCCAGGTCGCCGAGGTAGATGGCGAACCGCGCCATGGACGACCGCGAGGCGTATTTCAGCGCGTCGTCGATGGCGACGAGGTCCTTGATCGGGAAGGGGTAGTGCACCGACACGTCCCCGGGCTCGGTGACCCCCGAGATGCGTCCGCTGGTGGTGATCACCGAGCCCTTGGGCAGCTCGGCGGGCTCGACCGTCGCTACCTCACCACGTGCCACTGGCGCCACCCCCGACCGAGAACTCCGACGTGCCGTGCCCGCCGTGCTCGCCGCCGACGGCTTCGTCGGTGGCCGCCCACAGGATGGGCGGATGGGTCCACGGCTCCGACATCGTGTAGGTCGCCGGGTGTGGCCCCTTGTGCGACCAGATCAGCCCCGCAAGCACGACCACGATCAACAACGGGATGCCGACGAACAACAGGTGGATCTGCACAACGCTCACGACGCAAACCGTAACCCACCGCGCGGCGAACACACGCACTCAGGACCCGAGTCGTCCTCAGGCGGCGCCTTCACCGAGGTATCGGGCCCAGGCGGGATCCAATTCCTTGACGGTGGACAGCAGTCGCCAGTGCTGTCCCGTCGGGGGCAGCGGCGCGCGCCGCAGCGCCCAGCCCAGCTCGGTGAGCAGCTTGTCGCCCTTGCGGTGGTTGCAGGTCGAGCAGCACGCGACGCAGTTCTCCCACGAATGGTCACCGCCGCGGCTGCGTGGCACCACATGGTCGACGGTGTCGGCCTTCGCGCCGCAATAGGCGCAGCAGAACCGGTCGCGGTGCATGAGCGCGGCGCGGGTCATCGGGACGCGGGCGCGGTAGGGCACCCGCACATACTTCCGCAGCTGGATCACCGACGGCACCACGATCGACCTGGTCGCCGAGTGGATGACCGGCCCGGCCGGATCGTCGTGCACCACGTCGGCCTTGCCGCAGATCACCATGACGATCGCCCGCCGCATCGGCAGGGCGGTCAGCGGCTCGTAGGTGGAATTCAGCAGCAGCACCCGCCGGCGGCTCCAGATCGACGCGCTCTCGTGGCGGGTCGGCGCGTGGGTGTCGACGCTGTGCAGGCATGGCGCTGTTACGGGCCCGGTTAGCCCTGCCGCGGCACCGGAACTTCGGTGGCTGCGGCGTCTCTTGCGCTGCGCCATAGATCCTCCGCGGAACAGTCCACCATGATTCGCCGCCAATCGCACGTCTCTTGCAGGTGAACGCCGTGTCGATCCGGTGAACGGCGGGCGTGGCTGGGCGGTTGTCGAAGCCCGCCGCGCCTTGTCGGGCCGGCGATGCACCACAATGGACGGCGATGGATCAGGTGAGCTTCTACGACGCTGTCGGCGGTGCCGAGACGTTCCGAGCGATCGTTTCGCGCTTCTACGCACAGGTTCCCGAGGACGAGATACTGCGCGAGGTGTATCCGCTGGACGACCTCGAGGGCGCCGAGGAGCGCTTGCGCATGTTCCTCGAGCAGTACTGGGGCGGCCCGCGAACCTACTCCGACCGGCGCGGGCATCCCCGGCTGCGGATGCGCCACGTCCCTTTCCGCATCAGCCCCATCGAGCGCGACGCCTGGCTGCGCTGCATGCACACGGCCGTCGCATCCATCGACTCGCAGACCCTCGACGACGAGCACCGCCGGGAGTTGCTCGACTATCTGGAAATGGCCGCCCACTCGCTCGTCAACTCGCCGTTTTGATGTCGGCCAACGCAATGGACTCCAGGCCGTGGTGGTCAAGCGCGGTCTTCTATCAGGTGTATCCGCGGTCGTTCGCCGACAGCGACGGCGACGGCGTCGGCGACCTGGACGGGGTGACGGCCCGGCTGGGGCACCTGGAGCGGCTCGGCGTGGACGCCATCTGGCTCAACCCGGTCACCGTCTCGCCCATGGCCGACCACGGCTACGACGTCGCCGATCCCCGCGACATCGACCCGCTGTTCGGCGGGATGGCCGCGATCGAACGGCTGATCGCCGCGGCCCACCAGCGGGGCATGAAGATCACCATGGACGTGGTGCCCAACCACACCAGCTCGGCCCACGGGTGGTTCCGGGCGGCCGTGGCCGCGGGCCCGGGCGCCGACGCGCGGGCACGCTATTTCTTCCGCGACGGCCGGGGCGCCGACGGGGAGCTGCCGCCGAACAACTGGAGGTCGGTGTTCGGGGGGCCGGCGTGGACGCGGGTGGTCGAGCCCGACGGCAAGCCCGGCCAGTGGTATCTGCACCTCTTCGATGCCGAGCAGCCGGACCTGAACTGGGAGCACCCGGATGTCTTCGACGACTTCGAGAAGACGCTGCGGTTCTGGCTGGAACGCGGCGTGGACGGGTTTCGCATCGACGTGGCGCACGGGATGGCCAAGCCGCCCGGCCTGCCGGACTCGCCGGCCGTCGACGCGAAGGTGTTGCACCACAGCGACGACGACCCGCGCTTCAACCACCCGAGCGTGCACGAGATTCACCGCGACATCCGCAGGGTCGTCAACGACTATCCGGCGGCGGTGACCGTGGGCGAGGTCTGGGTCACCGACAACGTCCGCTGGGCGGAGTACCTGCGGCCCGACGAGCTGCATCTCGGCTTCAATTTCCGGCTTGCGAAGGTCGGCTTCGACGCCGCCGAGATCCGCGAGGCGATCGAGAACTCGCTGGCCGCAACGGCTCTCGAGAACGCCGTCCCGACGTGGACGCTGTCCAACCACGACGTGGGCCGCGAGGTGACCCGCTACGGCGGCGGGGAGATCGGGCTGCGCCGGGCGCGGGCCATGGCGATGGTGATGCTCGCCCTGCCGGGCGCGGTGTTCATCTACAACGGTGAGGAACTCGGCCTGCCCGACGTCGAGCTGCCCGACGATGTGCTGCAGGACCCGACATGGGAACGCTCCGGACATACCGAGCGCGGCCGCGACAAGTGCCGGGTCCCGATGCCGTGGTCGGGCGACACTCCCCCGTTCGGCTTCTCGACGAACGCCGACACCTGGCTGCCGATGCCGGCGGACTGGGCGGCGCTGACCGTCGAAAGGCAGACCGCGGATCCCGGGTCGACGTTGTCGTTCTTCCGGAAGGCGATCGAATTACGCCGTACACGAGCCGAATTCGAGGGCGACGACATCGAGTGGCTGAGCGCGCCGCGCGATGCGCTGACATTCCGGCGCGGCGCCCGGGGCGTGGTGTGCGCGCTCAACGCCGGCCGGCGCCCGATCGCATTGCCACCGGGCGAGCTCATCCTGGCCAGCGCGCCGCTGGAACGCGGCAAGTTGCCGGCCGACGGCGCGGCCTGGGTGATCTGCGCTTAGCGCAGCACCAGCGCCGCATGACCGCGACGCCGGTGCACCGAGCCGAATTTGGCGTCGAGGCGCAACCACGCCGGCAGTATCCGGACGCGGATGACTTCGTCGCTGTCGATCGCATCCGGCGACTGCGGCAGAAAGCCCATCGCGGTCAACGCGAACACGCAGCGCATCGGCAGGCCCACGCTGACGTCGGCCGCGCTGACCCGAATGACCTCCTGGTCGAGCAGCGAGACCGGCGGGCCGTGAGAACTGCTGTGTTCCTGAGCAAGTCGCGCGCCGCGCTGCGCCAGGTCCAGCATCACCCGGGCGGGCACGTCGTCGAGATGGACGAAGCCGGACTCCGGCGGCAACGCCGATCGCCACGCTGAGTCCATCGCGAAGCCGGGGTCGACGTGGCCCGAATCGTCCATCGCGGACAGCCCGCGCGCCAACCCGTCGGCGCCCACGGTCACGTCCCCCGGCCGCAGCCTGCCCACCACCACCCGGCTGGCCAGCACGTCGAAACCCGTTGCCACCCATGCCGTCAGCAGTCCGGCGGATCGGGCGCGCAGGCGGATGACCGCGGCGTCGTCCAGCCGCATCGCATGGTCGACGAATGCGGCCAGGTCCGCGCGGTGGGCCTCCCGGTGTTCCGGCCCCAGCCACAGTCCGCGCTCGGCTACCGCACCCAACGTTGCAGATACTCCCGATGCTGTGGGGAGAGCCGCACCAGCCGCTGCTCCTCGATGTGGACCGCGGCCAGCTGCGACTCGGCGATGACGGCGGGCTTGGACCCGGGATCGGCGTTGACAGAACGCACCTCGTAGCCGAGCGTGAAATCGACCGCCCGCAGCCGCTTGGTCCAAATGGTCACCTGCAGGGGCGAATCGGCCAGCCGCAGCTGATCCTTGTAGGTGACCCGAACGTCGGCGATCAGCAAGCCGATGGTGGTGATGTCGGCCGCGAACGGCTCCCTGAGGAACGGGACCCGCGCCTCCTCGAGGATGGTGACCATGGTGGCGTGGTTGATGTGCTGGTACATGTCGATGTCCGACCAGCGCACCGGCACCGGCGCGACGAATCCAACACTCAACTCGACGATCCCCTGCCGCTGGTGCGGGTCATGCGGCGGATCTGCCGCGCGGCCACCGACAGCGTCGCGAGATCCTTTGCGCCGCTTTCCTGGATCTCGTTGAGGGTCCGTCGCGCCCGCTCCACCCGGGACGCGCTGATGTGCTCCCACTCGGCGATTTTCTCTTCCCCGCTTTCGTCGGGCTCCCCGACCGCCAGCACATCGAAGCACAACGACCGCAGCGAGGAATAGATGTCGTCGCGAATCGCCAAGCGCGCCAACGAATGCCAGCGATCATATCGGGGCAGCTCGGACACCGCGGTCAGCAGGGCGTCGGTGCCGAGCCGGTCCATCAGCGCGAAATAGGTGTCGGCGACCTCGGCGGTGTCGATCTCGGTGATGTCGGCGATGTCGATGATGTCGAGCAGGCTGTAGCGGTACAGGCCGGTCGCGACCCGGTAGGCCAGGTCGCGCGGCGCACCCTGCGAGGCGAATTCGGCGGCTTCCTTTTCGACGATGGCCTTGTCGTCGCCGCGCAGCCACTCCGACATGCGCGGCGTCATCGCCTTGACCATGGCGGCGAACCGGTTGATCTCGGCGCCGACGGCCAGCGGCTGCGGACGATAGTTGAGCAGCCACCGTCCGGCGCGGTCGATCAGCCGCCGGGTGTCCAGCGTCATCCGGTCGGACACCGCGACCGGCATGTTCGCCGCGCGGATCCGCCGCCAGATGTGACCCACACCGAAGATGGCGTCGGTGGCCACGTAGGTGCGAATGGCGTCGATCGGCCCGACGCCGACGTCCTCGGTGATCCGGAAGGCATAGCTGATGCCGGCGGTGTCCACCAGATCGTTGATCAGCATCGTGGTGACGATCTCCCGGCGCAGCTGATGCGTGCGGATCTCCGGGGTGAACCGCTCCCGCAGCGGCCTCGGGAAGTATTCCGGCAGCCTGGACGCGAACACGTCCTGCTCCGGCAGCTCGGTGGTCAGCATCTCCTCTTTCAGCCCCAGCTTGACGTGCGCCATCAGCGTGCAGAGCTCGGGCGAGGTGAGCCCGATGCCGGCCTCGGTCCGCCGGTGAATCTCCTTCTCCGACGGCAGCGCCTCCAATTCGCGGTTGACGCCGCGTTCCTCGGCCAGGTACCTGATCTGCATTGCGTGCACCGGGAGCAGGCTGGCCGCGTTGGCGCGGCTGGTGCCGATCAGATCGTTCTGGTCCTCGTTGTCGGTCAGCACCAGCCGCGCGACCTCGTCGGTCATCGACTCGAGCAGTTGCTTGCGCTCCTGCGCTTTGACCTTGCCGGCGGTGACCAGCGAGTCGATCAGAATCTTGATGTTGACCTCGTGGTCGGAACAGTCCACGCCAGCGGAGTTGTCCATCGCGTCGGTGTTGATGCGCCCGCCCGCCAGGTCGAATTCGACGCGGCCCAACGCCGTCACGCCGAGGTTGCCGCCTTCGCCGATGACCTTGGCGCGCACCTGATTTGCGTTGACCCGCACCGGGTCGTTGGCGCGGTCGCCGACGTCGGCGTCGGACTCGGTTTCGGCCTTGATGTAGGTGCCGATGCCGCCATTGAACAGCAGATCCACCGGCGCCTGCAGGATCGCCTTGATCAGGTTCGGCGGGGTCATCTCGCTGGTTTCGCCCTCGATGCCCAGGGCGTCGCGCACCTGCGGGCTGATCGGGATGGACTTCTGCTCACGGCTGTACACGCCGCCGCCCTCGCTGATCTGCGACCTGTCGTAGTCGTCCCAGCTGGACCGCGGCAGGTCGAACATCCGCCGGCGTTCTCGAAACGACGACGCGGCGTCGGGGTTCGGGTCGAGGAAGACGTGCCGGTGATCGAAGGCGGCGACCAGTCGGATGTGCTCGCTCAGCAGCATGCCGTTGCCGAACACGTCGCCGCTCATGTCCCCGATGCCGACGACGGTGAAGTCCTCGGTCTGGGTGTCGACGCCCATCTCCCGGAAGTGTCGTTTGACCGCCTCCCACGCGCCCTTGGCGGTGATGCCCATCGCCTTGTGGTCGTAACCCACCGAGCCCCCGGACGCGAACGCGTCGCCCAGCCAGAAGCCGTAGGACTTGGCGACGTCGTTGGCGATGTCGGAGAAGGTGGCGGTGCCCTTGTCGGCGGCGACCACCAGGTAGGCGTCGTCGCCGTCGCGGCGTATGACTTCCGGTGGCGCGCTTACCTTTCCGGTGGCGTGGTCGACGTTGTCGGTGACGTCCAGCAACCCGGAGATGAACAGCTGGTAGCAGGCCACGCCTTCGGCGCGCAGCGCCTCGCGGTCGGCGGCGGCGTCGCCGGTGGGCAGCGGCGGGCGGTTGAGGACGAACCCGCCCTTGGCCCCGACCGGCACGATGACGGCGTTCTTCACCGCCTGCGCCTTGACCAGGCCCAGGATTTCGGTGCGGAAGTCGTCGCGGCGATCCGACCAGCGCAGGCCGCCGCGGGCCACCGGGCCGAACCGCAGGTGCACGCCTTCCACGCGCGGCGAGTACACGAAGATCTCGAACTTGGGGCGCGGCAGCGGCAGCTCCTCGATCAGCTGGGCGTCGAGCTTGAGCGCCAACACGTTGCGCGCGCGGGCCGAACCCTCGCGCGTCACAAAGTAATTGGTCCGCAACGTCGCCTGCACCAGCGACGCGAACGCACGCAAAATCCGGTCGGTGTCCAGACCCACCACCGCGTCGATGTCCGCGGCGACCGACGCGGCGGCCGCTTGCGCGTCGCGGCTCGTCGGCGATCCCTTAACGGACGAAGCACGGGGGTCGAAGAGCGCCTCGAACAACAGGACCAGCGACCGCGCGGTGGAGGGGTGGTCGTTGAGCACCGTTTCGATGTGGGACTGGCTGTAGGGAAAGTTCGCCTGCCGCAGGTATTTCGCGTAGGCGCGCAGCAGCACGACCTGCTGCCACGTCAGCCGCGCGCGCATCACCAGCTCGTTGAACCGGTCGATCTCCACGCGGCCCTGCCATATCGCCGTGACCGCGTCGGCGAATCGCTCGGCCATCGCGTCCCGTTCGGCCGTCGTCGACGCCAGCGGGATGGTCGGGTGCGGTGAGATCTTGAACTGATAGATCCACACCGGCAGCCCGTCCGGGCGGGTGACGGAGAACGGTCGCTCCTCGAGCACCACGACGCCCATGCTCTGCAGCATGGGCAGCAACTGGCTCAACGACGCGGTGCGTCCCCCCAGGAACCAGGTCAGCAGGGCGAGCCCGTCCTCACCGCGATCGGAGAACACCAGCTTGACCGAGTCGTCGGTCAGCTCGTTGATGATGGCGATGTGTTCGATAGCGTCGTCGGGGGTGACGGCCTGCTTGTAGGCCTCGGAGAAGGCGGCCGCGTAATGCTCGGCGTCGTCGTGCGAGACGGCGCCGGTCCCCGCGGCCCCGATGAGCCGGTCGCCCCAGGTCCGCGCGGCTTCGCTCAACAGCGCCTGTATCCGGGACCTGTTGGCCTCGGAAACGTCGACCGGGGTGGCGTGTTCGGGCAGCCGCACCATGAAATGCATGAGCGCCCAAGGTGATTCGCTCACGCGGGCGGTGAATTCCAGCCGCGTGCCGCCGAACTCGCGGACCAGGATGTCCTCGATCTGCAGCCGCACGGCGGTGGTGTAGCGATCGCGCGGCACGTACACCAGGCAGGACACGAAGTACTGCAACCGATCGGCGCGCAGGAACAACAACGCGCGGCGCTGCGACCCCAGGTCCACCACGGCTTTGGCCATCGCGAAGAGCCGATCGGCGCTGAGCGTGAACAGCTCCGAGCGCGGAACGGTCTGGATGACGTCGAGCAGCAGCTGGCCCGGGTGGGCCGGATCGCTGTCGGCCATCGAAAGCGCCTCGCGGACCCGGTTCGAGATCGACGGGATCTCCAGCACGTCGGCGTTCATGGCGGCGACCGTGAACAGGCCGACGAAGCGATGCTCGATGATGCCGTCGTCGACGTTTTCGCGGACCGCGATGGCGTACGGGTAGGCGCCGTAGCGCAGGTAGCTGCCGACGACGGACTGGGCCAGAACCAGCAGCTTGTCGTCGTCGGTCAATCGGGGGCGGGAACCGGTGCGGGTGCGCAGCACGCCGAGGCCGGGTGACCCGTCGCCGGAGACCCTGCCGTCGTGCACCCGGCACCGCTGGTAGCCCAGCAGCAGGAAGTTCCCGTTGCCCAGCCAGCGCAGCAGCGCCGCGACATCCTCGCGGTCCGGCGCCGTGTAGTGGCCTTCCTTGTTGGCTTCGACGTCGGCGGCCAGGTTGCCGAGCGCGGCGATCAACGCCGCCGCGTCGCTGGCGACCTGTTGCACGTCGCCGAGGACCTTGGGCAACAGTTTCTCGACCTCGGCGAGGGCCTTGGTGTCGACCGAAGGCAACAGCTGGACGTATATCCAAGCCTCGCCGACGTATTGCGGCGTGCCGGGGGCCTTCGGTTCCACGCTGAGCAAATCCCCTTGCGCGTTGCGGCGCACCTCGAAGACCGGGGTCATGATGGCCGAGTACTGCACCCCGAGCCGGTGCAACAGCACCGTGACGGAGTCCATCAGCATGCCGCCGTGGTCGGTGACGACCTGCAGCGCCGGCCCGAATCCCGCGGGATCGTCCGGGGGGTGGACGCATACGCAGCTGCAGCCGGCCGGGCGGCATTGGGCGAGCCGGTAGTGAGCGCTCAGCATGGCGGGGGTCACCATCCGGGCCGGGACAGTCAGGTCGAGGGTGCCGGTTTCTGCGCCCGGCTCCTCACCGTGCGGGCCCCGGTAGCTCTCTATGTAGGCCTTCGCGATCCAGTCGGGAATGTCGTCTTTGTTGGTGAACGCGGTCCAGGGCTTGTGTTCCTGCTTTGCTCCGGGATCGATCGTCATGCCGATTGCTCCCAACTCGCGACGGATGCCAGTGCGCCCCGCTCCTCGACGGCCCGTCCGGCCGCGTCGTCACGTGGCGTTGGCAGAGCTGACACTAGTCGCGTGTGAGCTTGCGGTGGGTCACTCTGTGCGGCCGGGCGGCTTCCTCGCCGAGCCGCTCCACCTTGTTCTCCTCATACGCACCGAAGTTGCCCTCGAACCAGAACCACTTCGCCTCGTTGTCGTCGTCGCCCTCCCACGCCAGGATGTGCGTGCACGTCCGGTCCAGGAACCAGCGGTCGTGCGAGATCACCACCGCGCACCCGGGGAACTTCTCCAGCGCGTTCTCCAGCGAACCCAGCGTCTCGACGTCCAGGTCATTGGTCGGCTCGTCCAGCAGGATCAGGTTGCCGCCCTGCTTGAGCGTCAGCGCGAGGTTGAGCCGGTTGCGTTCGCCGCCGGACAGCACGCCGGCCGGCTTTTGCTGGTCGGGGCCCTTGAAGCCGAACGCCGACACGTAGGCCCGCGACGGTATCTCACTCTGGCCGACCTGGATATGGTCCAGCCCGTCCGAGACGACCTCCCACACCGTCTTCTTCGGATCGATGCCCGCGCGGGCCTGATCCACGTAACTGAGCTTGACGGTCTCGCCGACCTTGACGGTGCCGCTGTCCGGCTGCTCGAGCCCGACGATGGTTTTGAACAGCGTGGTCTTGCCGACCCCGTTGGGGCCGATGACGCCGACGATGCCGTTGCGGGGCAGGGTGAAGGACAGGTCCTTGATCAGGGTGCGCCCGTCGTAGCCCTTGTCGAGGTGTTCGACCTCGACGACCACGTTGCCCAGCCGTGGCCCGACGGGAATCTGGATCTCCTCGAAATCGAGCTTGCGGGTCTTCTCCGCCTCGGCGACCATCTCCTCGTAGCGCTGCAGCCGCGCCTTGCCCTTGGCCTGGCGGGCCTTGGCCCCGGACCGGACCCAGGCCAGCTCGTCGGCCAGCCGCTTTTGCAGCTTGGCGTCCTTGCGTCCCTGCACCGCCAGCCGCTCGGCCTTCTTCTCCAGGTAGGTCGAGTAGTTGCCCTCGTACGGATACGCGCGCCCGCGGTCGAGTTCCAGGATCCATTCGGCGACGTTGTCCAGGAAGTAGCGGTCGTGGGTGACGGCCAGGATCGCGCCGGGGTAGGCGGCCAGGTGCTGTTCGAGCCACTGCACGCTTTCGGCGTCGAGGTGGTTTGTGGGCTCGTCGAGCAGCAGCAGGTCGGGTTTGGACAGCAGCAGCTTGCACAGCGCCACGCGGCGTCGCTCGCCGCCGGACAGATTCGTCACCGGGTCGTCCGGCGGCGGGCAGCGCAGCGCGTCCATGGCCTGCTCCAGCTGTGAGTCGAGGTCCCACGCATCGGCGTGGTCCAGCTCCTCCTGCAGCCGGCCCATCTCTTCCATCAACTCGTCGGAGTAGTCGGTGGCCATCAACTCGGCGACCTCGTTGAAGCGGTCCAGCTTGACCTTGATGTCGCCGAGGCCCTCTTCCACGTTGCCGCGAACCGTTTTCTCCTCGTTCAGCGGCGGCTCCTGCAGCAGGATGCCGACCGTGGCGTCGTTGGCCAGGAAGGCTTCGCCGTTGTTCGGCTTGTCCAGGCCGGCCATGATCCGCAAGACGCTCGACTTACCGGCCCCGTTGGGGCCGACGACGCCGATCTTGGCTCCCGGCAAGAAGCTCAACGTGACGTCGTCCAGGATCACCTTGTCGCCGTGCGCCTTGCGGACCTTTTTCATCGTGTAGATGAACTCAGCCATGCCGCGGGTTTGCCTCTCTGGTCGTGCAGAATTGCCTCGCGAACCATCCTAGGCATCACCCCGCGGCGCTGACCGGGCAGCTAAGCGGACAGCGACACCGGCCCCGTTGCGGCGGGCTCGAGGGTGTCATCGGCATCGGTGTCCTCACCAGCGGCGTCGGACGCATCCGCGGTGGGCGCGGTGGTCTCGTCGGCGGTTGGACCGGTGTAGCCCGGCTTCTCGATGCGCACGATCGCCCGCGACACATCCGGGCCTACCGACGTCGCGCGCATCTCCAGCGACGAACGTCGATTGCCGTCCCGGTCCTCGTACTCGCTGGTGTAGACGTGGCCCACCACGATCACCGGCGCGCCCTTGCCCAACGCGGCACCCACGCCGGTGACCAGCTTGCCCCAGCAGTTGACGTTGATGAACAGTGAGTTGCCCGGCTCCCAGCTGCCATCAGCGGTGCGGCGGCGCGAATTGCTGGCGACCCGGAATTTCATGACCTCCTGGGTGCCGACCTGTCGACGCTCGGGGTTGTTGACGATGTGGCCGACGACGGTCAGCGGGGTTTCGAACATTGGCTTGTCCCTTCTCGTTTTGCTTTCTCTTCGCGCGGTGACCGCGCCCTATCTGGCCACCATTCAGCGCCGTACCACCGACGGGTCCCGTGCCGAACTCGGGCCCGGTCGGCAAACCTGTGGAAAGAACCGAGACTGTGGATAAGCCTGCCGGCCGGCGTGATCGCGAGCGATGGTGCCGCCACCGACGCGCGTTCAAACGCGCAGCACATGGCGGGTGGTCGCTTAGTCTGCCGGCATGGACCGCATCTGGCAGTGGACCTGGGATCGGTACGGGGCGAGGTACATCTGGGCGGGTGGGGTGGGCGCATTTCTGATCTCGCTGCCGATCTACCTCACCTTCGTGTCGTTTCCGATCATCGCTTTTGAGAAATCTGATCGCTACGTTGACGCGGCGGCAGTCACCGTCGTGGCCGTACTGGTGCTCGCATGCATCATGGTTCTTCCCGATCGCCGATGGGCACGACTGGCCGAGCAGTGGGCGGCCGGCAAAGACGTCGATCGAGCAGCGGCCCTAGAGGGCACCTATGTCTTTGCCCGCAGGGCGACTTCTCGCACGATGTGGGCCGCCGGTGTCTGGGCCGCCGCGTTGGCGGTCGTTGTCGGCGCGATCGCGGGAGCGAGTTGGTTACGGCTGGTGCAATACGGGGTTTTGGCTGCCGCCATCGCAGTAGCGGTCCAACTGGTCGCGCTTCATAACAGCGTGGAAGCAGCGTGGTGGCCAGCCAGGGTCGCCCTCGTCGGTGAAACGGGGATCGGCGATTCGCTGCCCCGCTCTCGCCCGACTTTCGCAACAAGGTCGAACGTGTCCATGGTTGCCGTCGCCTTTGGGTACGCCGTCGGTGGCGCATTGCTTGCCGCCGTATCGAATCGAGTCAGTGCGGCCCCCGTTCTGTCGCTGGTGATCGGAGCTGCGTTGACGGTCGTATTCGCGGTGCCGGTCTCCGTCGGACTTGGCTTCTCGCGTTCTTTGCAGCCCATTCGCGACCTCGCCAAGGGCGCCGAACGCGTCGCGGCCGGGGACTACAGCCAGCGCCTGCCGGTCGTTCAGGACGATGACCTCGGCGCATTGGCCGCGTCGTTCAACCGCATGCAGGCGGGTTTGGCTGAGCGGCAACGACTTCAGGGAGCGTTCGGAACCTACGTCGACCCGGCCCTCGCGGCGCGGTTGCTTGAGCAGGGCGACGATGTGTTCACCGGTGAGCGCCGGGAGGTGACGGTGATGTTTGTCGACATCCGCGATTTCACCCCGTTCGCCGAGGCCAACACCGCCGAGGACACGGTCGCGCGCCTGAATGCGTTGTTCGAAATTGTCGTGCCTGCGGTCGTCGACGCCGGTGGGCACGTCAACAAGTTTCTCGGCGACGGGGCGCTGGCCGTCTTCGGCGCCCCGAACGACCTCGCGGGGCATGCCGATGCCGCCGTGAGCGCCGCGGAATTGATTTACCGCCGTGTCGCCGAGCGATTCGGCGGGGAGCTTCGCATCGGCATCGGGATCAACACCGGCGCGGTGATCGCGGGAACCATCGGCGGCGGCGGCAAGCTCGAGTTCACCCTTATCGGTGACACCGTCAACGTGGCAGCCCGCGTCGAGCAGCTCACCAAATCCACCGGTGATGCCATCCTTCTCACCCAGCAGTGCATCGACGCCTTAGCGTCCCGGCCGCCCAAACTCATCGACCGGGGATTCCATGTGCTGAAAGGAAAGTCGGCGGCGATACAGGTGTTCGGGCTCGGACAAGAGGCCGACGCGTGAGTTTGCCTCATCAACTAGCGGGGGAATCAGGCGCGCAAGAACCTGTTCCTTCTGACTAAGAAAGTGAATGCCGACCGGAGTTCGGTTGAGATCGCGTCGAACGCCGGGCGCACGGTGTTGACGTCCGCCGATGACTGGGAAGCGTGGCAGGAGACGGCGTACTTGTTCCGATCCCGGGGCAATGCGCGCCGACTCCTGGACGCCGCCGACGCCTTGGACCAGAGCCCCGGAATCCCGGGCGAATTCGCCGATTGAAGTTTGTCTTCTCGCCTCAGGCGTGGAAGGACTACCTGCATTGGCACGCCGCACGCCGGACGGTGCTCAAGCAAATCAACAAGCTCATCGCGGTCCATGTGGGGCCTGGGGGCCGGTGCGGATTGTGGCCGAAACTTGTCGTAGCCCTCTGCTTTGATGTGGTCATGTCGTCGACCGCAGCGCTTGACTCGGAGTTGCGCCCTGCCGATCGCCTGGGGGTGCTGTTGAGGAGTTGGCGGAGTTGGCCGGTCAGCGCAACGCGATTGATGGGCGCATCGTGGACATCGTCGCCGAGATTGATGGTGACCAGTTGTGGGGTGCCACCGGCGCGCGTTCGCTACCGGCGTTGGTGGCGTGGAAGCTGGGTTTGTCGTCGACCAACGCCCACGCGATCGCGACCGTGGCGGCCCGGGTTGAGCAGTTTCCGCGCTGCGTGGCGGGCATGCGGGAGGGCCGGCTGTCGCTGGATCAGATCGGCGTGATCGCCGGGCGGGCCGGCGATGGATCCGATGAGCATTACGCGCAGTTGGCCGCCGTGGCCACGGTGGGCCAGTTGCGCACCGCGGTCAAACTCGAACCGCGACCCGAACCCGAGCCCCCCGATCCCGAGTGCTGGACACCACCCGCGCGCTCGATCACCAAGACCGCCGATGAGAATTCCGCGTGTTATCGGATCAAACTCGGCCACGACGACGCGGCCAAGTTCGACGCGGCGCTGCAATCGCATTTGGATGCGCTGATCGCCGAGTGGAAACACGACCGCGACAACCACGGGCCGGCATCGGATAACGCTCCGCCGCTGCCGGGCACCATCGAGGCGTTTATGCGGCTGGTCGAGGCCGGGTGGGACATCCAGAAATTCGTTCGGACCACAAGACTCGTATATCGCGTCACTGATCGCGGACTGATCGTCCGGTCTATGACCCACGCGGGCCGGGCGTTTCGCGCCGCGACAGTTCGGCCAGCATCGCGTTGTAGGCGGTCAGCTCCGCGTCGTCATCGCGATCGGCGGCCCGGTCCAGCCGCCGCGCCGTGCGCGCATCGCTGCGCGCCCACTGCACGAGCAGCGCGATCATGACGATCACCAGCGGCATTTCCCCTGCCGCCCAAGCGATTCCGCCGCCCAGTCGCTGGTCCCCCAGCAAATCGGTGTGCCAGGGCAGACCCAGCGACCGGTAGTAGGCGGCCCCGAGGACGGTCCGGGTGCCCATCAGCTCCACCCCGAAGAACGCATGCAACGGCAGCGAGGCGAACACCACGCCCACCTTGGCCAGCGGCGGGATCGGCCGCGGCGTCGGGTCCACCCCGATCACCACCCAGTAGAACAGGTAACCGCTGAGGAGAAAGTGCAGATTCATGGCCATGTGGCCGGCGTGGCTGCTCACCGTGGTGTCGAAAAGGTTCGAGAAATATAGCCCGTAGAAGCCCGCGACGAACAGCACCGTGGCGACCACCGGGTTGGTCAGCAGCCGCGACAACCGGCTGTGCAGCGCGGCCAATATCCACTCCCGCATCCCCGGCGGATCACCCCGGCCGGCGGCGGGCAGCGCCCGTAACGCCAGGCTGACCGGGGCGCCGAGCACCAGCAGGATCGGCACCAGCATCGACAGGCCCATGTGGGCGACCATGTGCATGCTGAACATCGCCGGCATGTAGCGGCCCACCCCCGACGACGTCACGAACAGCAAGGCCAGGCAGCCGAGCAGCCAGGCCACGACCCGCCCCGGCGGCCAGCGGTCGCCGCGGCGGCGCAGCCGCACCACGGCCGCCACGTACAGGCCGGCGAGGACCAGCGCGGCCGTGCCGAAGATCAGGTCGAAGCGCCAGTCGAACAGGATGCGGGCCAGGGTGGGCGGCCCCTCGAGGTTGTAGCCGATCTCGGCCTCGGGAATCGACGGCAACCGCAGCGGCGGTGGCGGCGGCGGGGTGCGGCCCAGCCCGACGGCCACACCGAATGTCAGGCCGAAAACGACGGCCTCGGTCAGCGCCAGCCGAATCAGGGCAGCACGCGCGACCGTGGGAGGACTCGAATCCGCTTGCAGCGCAGCGACTCCGGTGCGTCGCTGGCGCCAGCCGACGACACCCAGGACGCACAGCGCGACGAACTTGGCCACCACCAGCCGCCCGTAACCGGTGCTCAGCGTGTCGGCGGGCGTCACCCGCACGAGGGCGTTGACCAAACCGCTGAGCGCCATCGCCACCCAGCACCACAGCGCGATCGCCGAGAAGCGCCGCGCCGCCAGCCCGAGGTGCTCGCCGCCGCGCAGCGCGTGCGTCAGCAGGGCCAGCAGGCCACCGGCCCACAGGGTGGCGGCGACGAGGTGGATCAGCAGGCTGTTGGTGGCCAGGTCGTGGGCGCCGCCCGCCGACGAGTGGCCGGTCAGCCCGAGCGGAATCAGCGTCACCAGCGACCCCGCGAGCAGCGGCGG
This sequence comes from Mycobacterium sp. NGS26, assembly GCF_059813025.1. Lineage (NCBI taxonomy): Bacteria > Bacillati > Actinomycetota > Actinomycetes > Mycobacteriales > Mycobacteriaceae > Mycobacterium > Mycobacterium sp. NGS26. The sequence goes on along the minus strand of NZ_JCALDU010000003.1, from coordinate 183,997 downwards.
CGTCCACGACCAGCGCAGCACCGACAGGCTCGCCAGGGTCACCGTCGCGGCCAACAACGCCGTCCAGCGCCACGCCGACGCGGTGTAGATCAGGTCGGCCAGCCTCCAGATCGTCACCGGGTTGAGGTGGTCGGCCAGTGGTTGCCCGGATACGTCGGAAATGGTCAGCGGAACCAGCAGGGCCGCGCACACCGCCCACACCCCCGACGCCACCGTGCCCAGCCGAAGCGCGCGATATCCGCCGGCGTCCAGCACACCGCTGGCCTGCGGGGACACCAGAAACGCGGCGAAAAGGAAGGATCCGACGGCCAACGCCGCCGCGATCTCACCGGCCGCCCGGACGAACGGCAGCCCCATCGTGGTTGCCGGGCCAGGATTGGGCAAGCCGGTGAGATTCAACGCGTCGGCCAGTGACAGCGCGCCGATTCCGGCGGCCGTGCAGCCCGCCAGCACCGCGACGCCGATCAACAGGGGCCACACCAGCGCAGCGGGCTTGCCGGCGGGCCTGGCAACCGTCATGTACCCAGGGTATGGGCGGGGCCACCCACTACGGAGTTTGGCTGTCCGGACGGCTGTGCCGGGCCCGTTCGCGGGCGACGAATTGGGCGCGCGCGATGTTCCCGACGTGGTCGGAATCGCGGATTATGTCTCGCAATTCCCGCCGGAACGCTATCCGTCTCTCGGCCAGGTCGGCGGCGGGTGCGATCAGATCCTGGTCGGCGACGACCTGATACGCGGTGGCGAACAATAGCGTCGACACCGACTCACTGCTGCGGACCCGGGTCTGCGCCACGTATTGCCGCCCGACGCCGAGCGCCAACTCGGTCAGATCCTGTTGAGCGATATCCGCCGGCGCATCGCACAGCACGTCGGCGACGATCGCATACGCTTCGAAGAACACCCGCAACATCGCTTCCGACATCAGCGGACGCTTGGCGAACAACATGGCGTCGATGTCACCTCCCCCGGCGCCCACGTGGGCCTCCCAATCGTCGTGCCACGCCATCTCTTCGGCGATGTTGTCGCGAAACGCGGCCGAGTCCGCGAAGTAGAAATCGAATTTCAGCAGATCGCGCAGCCGCATCGCCTGGGTCCAGAAGGCCTCCATGCGGTCGGCTTGGGCGCCGTCGACGTGCCTGGCGTGCGCCAACGCGAGCTCGACGATGGAAGTCTCCAGAAAGGCGTGGATCACCGAGTTGCGGTAGAACGCCGCGGTGTGTTGTTCCTCGGGCGCGATGAGCCACACCGGCTCCCGGCCACTGTCGACCCGGGTGATCGGGTGGCCGCTGGACAGGGCGTCCACCGCCGCCCGCACCCCGTCGCGCGAGCGCAGCCGCAACGCGCTCGTGGACATCGGGTTTCGCTTGCGCTCGAGATAGTCCAGCGAATCCTGCAAGGTGTGGTGCAGCTGGTCGAGCGTCAACGCCGCGCCCCGGGTGGTCAGCAGCAACGCGCACACCAAGCCCGTCGCCGTCACCGGCGTTGCCTGCAAGATCCGCCACGCCACTTCGAACGACATCTTCTGCAGGGCAAGGCGTTTGGCGTCCGGATCCTGGGCCAGCGGTCCGTGCGGAGGACCGAGGTGCTCGCGCATCGAGACCGCCTCGGGGAAGCGCACGTAGATCTTGCCGTAGTTGCGTTCGCCCTGCGCGCGGATGAAGTTGTACAGCCACAGGATGCCCTCGGGTGTTTTCTCGCCCCCGCGCGCGTAGGCGGCGTACTCGGCGGTCTCGTGCAGCTGGTCGAAGCTGATCGACACCGGCTGCAGCAGGATGTCCTCGCTGCGGCCGTCCAGGTAGGCATCGGCCACATAGGACATCAGACCGAGCTTGGGCGGCAACATCTTTCCGGTACGCGACCTCGTTCCCTCGATCGACCAGCTCAGGTTGAACCGCTTCTCGACGATGTAGCCGACGAATTCGCGCAAGACGTACTTGTAGAGCGCGTTGTCGCCGATGTTGCGGCGGATGAAGATGACGCCGGAGCGCCGCAGCAGCGGCCCCATCAACCCGAACGACAGGTTGATGCCGGCGAACACGTGCACCGGCGGCAGCCGATTCTCCTGCATCGCCACCGGCACCACCGCGCCGTCGATGTAGGACCGGTGCGAGAAGAGCAGTACCGCCGGATGCGCTTCGAGCCCCGCACGCATCGCCGCGACCTGATATTCGTCGTAGTCGAGGTCCGGGTCGAATCCGCGGCTGAGCGCCCTGCCGAGGACACCGACCAGGTCGACGGACACCCGGCTCCACCCGGTGGCGAGTTCGTCGAGCATCTTCCCGGCCTCTTCGACGGTGGCGCCCGGGATCTTTTCCAGCCCGGCGCGAAACCGCGTGGACGCCAAGATTTCCGGCTTGACCAGCCGCGGAGACTTGTAGTGCGGTCCGAGGATGCGGTACTCGGCGCGCTCCATCGCCAGGATGGCGCGGCGCCTGACGAAATGCGCGAAGTCGCGCTTGTCCTCCCCGACGGTGGTGTCGCGCCACTGCTGGCGCAGCTCGGACACCTTGGCGGGTTCGCCGGCCACCACCCGCGCCCGGTGCGGTGCATCGCGCACGATGTGTCGTTGCTGACGTTCGTTGGGGTGGTAGGGATCTCGGCCCGGGAACAGCCCGGCGAGCTTGGCCATCCTGCCGCGTTCCGCCGGCGGCAGCCAGAACACCCGCACCGGCACCACCAGCCGATCGTCGGCGGATTCGGGGTCGGACTCGAGCTGCTCGGCGAGCGCGGTCAGCGCCCCCGGCGGCGCATCGCGCGACGGCAACTTCAATATGTCGAACCTGGTCTCGGGATGCCGGGCCCGCTGCTTGCCCAGCCAATCCATGACCAGCTCCCGTTCGATGCTGGTCCGCATCGACGCCAGTACCAGCGAGTCCTGCGCGGTCAGTACCGCGCTGGCATCTGCGGCCGGTTGTGTCACGGCCGCCCTCTGGGACGCGAAGGCTGTTGCACCTCACCGTCTTTGAGAGCGACCTTGGACGCGTTCGGATCCGCCTTGGCCGGCTTTGCCTTGGTCGCGGTTTTTTTCGCGGTGGTTTTCTTCGCGGTGGTTTTCTTCGCCGGGGCCTTGCGCGCGGCGGCCTTGGCGGCCGGCTTGGCAGCAGGCTTGGCCCTGGCCCTCTTCGCCGCCTTCCGCTCGGCGTACAGGCCGACCTCGGGCAGCTCGTCGACGGGCCAGTTGGCCAGGGTGTCCAGATACAGCTGGCGCACCTCGGCGATGCGCTCCGGCAAGGTGTCCAGTGTCCAGTCGTCGACCGGGACCGGCGGGAACACCGCGACGTCGACCGTGCCGGGGTTGATCGTGGAGGAGTTTCGGGCCGCCACGATCTCGGCATTGCGAATCACGATGGGAACGATCGGAATTCCCACCGCCATCGCGATGCGGAACGCGCCCTTCTTGAACGGTCCCACCTCCGTCGTGTCGACCCGGGTGCCTTCCGGGGCGATGACGATCGACAGCCCTTTTCTGGCGAGTTCTTCGATCTGGTGCAGCGACTCCACGGCGGCCACCGGGTCGTCGCGGTCGATGAACGCCGCGTCCATCGCCTTGCCAATCGTGCCCATGATCGGGTCTTTGGCCAGTTCCTTCTTGCCCACCGCGGTCCAGTTGTCCCGCACCAACGCACCTGTGATGATCGGGTCAACTTGGTTGCGGTGGTTGAAGATAAAGACGGCGGGGCGCTGCGCGGTCAGGTTTTCCTTGCCGATGACGTTCAAATGCACACCACTGATCGCCAACGCCAATTGGGAGAACGTGGAGGTGAAAAAGTTCACCCCGCGGCGCCGACTGCCCGTCAGCACACCGATTCCCACCGCGCCGGCCGCGACCGGGAACATCGAGCCCAGGCCGGCGAGTGTGCGCACCTGCCGGCGCAGGCCCACGCGACCCCGGCTGTCGAATCTCAGGATCGGCCAGCCACGCTTCTTGGCGACGGCGGCCATCTTGCCCTCGGGGTTGGTCGGGCGCGGATTGCCGACCAGGTACATCAGGGCGACGTCCTCGTCACCGTCGGCGTAGAAGTAGCTGTCCTTGAGGTCGATGTCGTGCTCGGCGGCAAACCGTTGCACCGCAGCGGCTTTGCCCGGCCCCCACAGGATCGGCTTCACCACCCCGCCGGTGAGCAACCCGTCTTCGTTGGTCTCGAACTTGTTGGTGAGCATGTTGCTGATCCCGAGGAAGCGGGCCACCGGATTGACCTGGATGGTCAACGCCGACGAGCTGAGCACCACGGTATGGCCGCGGGCCACATGTGCCCGCACCAGCTCGCGCATCTCCGGGTAGATCCGCGACTCGATCCGCTGGACGAAGAGCCGCTCGCCGATCTCCTCCAGGTCGTCGATCAGCCGCCCGGCCAGCGCCGAGGCGGCCTTGCCGATGAGGTCTTCGAACTCGATTCGGCCGAGCGTGTGGCTCAGGCCCGCCTGGACCATGCTGAGCAGCTCACCGACGCCCATGTCGCGGCGGCGCAGGCGCTCCTGGGTGAGGATGACGGCGGTGAAGCCGGCGACCAACGTGCCGTCGAGGTCGAAAAACGCACCGATCTTGGGGCCGGGGGGGCTGGCCATGATCTCGGCGACCGAGCCGGGCAACCGCATGTCCTCCGCCGCCTTGGGCTTGGCGCCCTCGGCTTTCCGCTCGCCGGTGGCGCTCATGAGCCCGACACCGATCGCGACGCCGCGGCGGCGGGTTCGGCGAACGACGCCGGGACCGCGCGCGGCGGCGGGTCGCCGGCCAGCGCCAGGATCTCGTCGAAGCCGTCGAGCAGGCACCGGGCGAACAGCGCCTCGTTGCGCACCGACGCCCTGTCGTAGCGCACGGTGATGGTGCACCAGCCGCCGCGGGAAATGAGCACCACCATCATCGCCACCCCGGGGAGCGGGCCGATCCCGTACTGCCGCAATATCTTTGCACCGGCGATGTAGGTGTCTCCCGGGTAGACCGGGACGTTGCTGGCCTGCACGTCGGAGCCGATGACCGAGCCGGTGATCCCCTCCAGGACCGCGGTCGGCAGGACGCTCAGCACCGGCGCGATGGAGCCGATGATGTTCATCGCCGGCTCCTCGCGGCGCTGGGTCATCTGCGCGCGGATCTTCCTCATCCGGGCGACGGGATCGGCGGTGCCCAACGGTGCCGCCAGGTTGACGCCGGTGAACCGGTTGCCGCCGGCGGTGTCCGCGTCGGCCCGCAGGTTCACCGGCACCGCCATCGGCAGCGTGCTGATCGGGACGCCGAGGGCCTCGTGGTAGCGGCGCAGGGCGCCGGACAGGCCGGCGAGGTAGGCGTCGTTGATCGATCCGCCGCCGGCCTTCGCGGCCTTGTGCAGATCGGAGAGCGGGATGTCGATCGCTTCGGTGCGGGTGGCCAGGCTGCGCCGGCGCAGCAGCGGCGACGGCTCGGCGGCCCGATTGATCACCCGCATGCCCGACGTGGCGTAGCGCACGATCCCCGACACCGTGGACACCGGGTCCAAGACCGCGCGCCCGGTCACCGATACGGCCCCGGACAGCGCGCCCAGGGCGCCGTTGACGATGGCGAAGGGCAGGTGGTTGATGCCCTGCCGCATCAGGTCGTTGGGTGACAGGTCCTGCGGAATGGGTTGCGGGGCAGTCGGTTTGGGCGGTGGATCGCGCTCGAGGTCATAGATTTGCGCGAACATCTCGACGCCGCCGACGCCGTCGGTGACGGCGTGGCTGACGTGCAGCAGCGTCGCGGCCCTGCCGTCGGCCAGACCCTCGACCAGGGTCGCGGTCCACAGCGGCCGCGATATGTCCATCGGCGACTGCAGGATGACCTCGGCCAGATCGAACACCTCGCGCAGGGTGCCGGGTTCCGACACGCGCACCCGGCGCACGTGGAAGTCGAGATTGAAATCCGGATCGACCACCCAGCGCGGCGCCGCCGTCGGCAGCGTCGGCACCACCACCTTCTGCCGCAGCCGCAACACCCGTCGGGAGGCGTTTTCGAACCGGGTCCGGAACCGCTCCCAGTCCGGCGTCGTGTCGAGAAGCTCCAGCGCCATGATCCCCGACCGGGTCCGGGGGTTCGCCTCGCCCCGGTGCATCAGATAGTCGACCGGTCCGAGTTCGTCGGACAATCCCACGGCCTCGACGGGCTCAGTCATGATCGTTTACTCGACGCGTCAGCCTTGTCACCGCCGATCAAGCCTCCTGCCTCGGACTTGCCAACCCAGTTGCCAACACAACGCTAGTCGGCTCGACGCGCTGGTGAAAGGCGCGATGAGGCTCGCGGGATCAGCTGGCCGACGTCGCCGGCAGCGACAACGAATCCAGTAGCGAGCTGGCGCGCCGCGCGTAGACGACACCCAAGAAGTCCGAGACGGCGTCGGCGGCCAGCCGCGATCGAACCGTCGGGGTGATGTCGAACGCGTGGTGCGCGTTGGTGAGCTCGGCGTAGGCCACCGTGGGCGCCCCGGCCGCACGCAGGGCCGCGCAGAATTCCCGGGCCTGCCCGCAGGGAACCAGTTCGTCCTTCTCCCCGTGCAGGACGAAGAACGGGGGTGCCTCGGCGTGCGCGTAGGAGATCGGCGATGCCGCCCGGAACCGCTCGGGATCTTCGGCGTAGCGGGCGCGCATCACGAACTGCTCGAGGAACGGCATCATCAGCGCGTGCATGTTCTCGACGTCGGTGAAGTCGTAGACGCCGTAGTAGGGGGCCACCGCCTGCACCGTCGTGTCGGCGCCTTCGAACCCGGGCTGAAACGCCGGGTCGTTGGGGGTGAGCGCGGCCAGCGAGGCCAGGTGTGCGCCCGCGGAACCGCCGGTGATCGCGATGAAACCCGGGTCGCCGCCGTAGTCGGCGATGTTTTCCCGGACCCACGCGATGGCCCGCTTCACGTCGATGATGTGCGCCGGAAATGTGCTGCGCGGGCTCCTGCTGTAGTCGATCGAGACGCAGATCCAGCCGAGCTCGACCATCCGGCTCATCAGCGTGTAAGCCTGCCCGCGCTTGCCGTTGACGGCCCACGCCCCGCCGGGAACCTGTATCAGCACCGGCGCGCGGCGACCGGGCGCCAGGTCGTGTCGCCGCCAGATGTCCAGCAGATTGTCGCGACCACCGGGGCCATAGGAGATGTCGGAGGTGTGCCTCGCGTACCTGCGGTGTGGCCCCGGCATGCGCAATAACCCGTCGCGCGGCGCGCATTCGGACTGTTCGCAGGTCGGATGGCACACCAGCTCGCGAAAGTCCGGCCCGAAGGACTCCTCGAGCGCGGCGGTGAGGGTTTGGTCCGCCCGCTGCGCGGCCCAGGTGGTGCCGACGCGGCCGATGGAGGGGCGCGATACCCGGGACAGCGCGTGGCCGGTCAACACGTGCGGCGGAAACTCCGCGGACAGCCAGCCGGCGAACCAGCCGAGCGCGAACGGCGAGCCGCGCAGCAACAGCGCGCCGGCGCGATACGTGTCCCTGGCATCGGCCGCCAGGCGCTGTGCCTGGGCACCGGCCCACGAGACCCGCGAGGTCACGTTAATGGCCACGCTCATAGCAACGCCACCCCTCGACGTTAGGCACACGCCTCGTTGCGGTTAACGGCTGTTTACCAACCGATGTTGTGCGTGTGTCGAGGGTCACACCATAACGGATAACCTCGGCGCCGGAACACTTTTCGTCCGCGTGGCGGGCGCGGAATCGGATCGGCGGCCCGGTTGGATACACTGACCTGCATATTGCCTCCGTAGCTCAGGTGGATAGAGCAAGGGCCTTCTAATCCCTAGGTCGCACGTTCGAGTCGTGCCGGGGGCACATCAGTTCGTGCCGGGGCACATCAGTTCGAGCGCCGGCGTGACTTGATGGCCGTCGCTTTCGACCGCCCCGGTGGGGCCAACGGGCTGCGAAGTTAATGTTGCTGGGCAATGAGGTGCCTGGCATCGATCTCCGGTCATCCGCCCGGGACGCCGCCAGCAAACCCCTGAAACCCGCGGAGGTGCCCGGTGGCCGAACCCGAACTCGTGCTGTACAGCGTCGACGATCACGTCGCGCTCATCACCGTCAACGACCCCGACCGGCGTAACGCGTTCACCGCGGAGATGTCGGCGTTGCTACGCGCGGCCGTCGAGCGGGCCGAAGCCGATCCCGGCGTGCACGCCGTGGTGGTCACGGGCGCGGGCAAGGCGTTCTGCGCTGGCGCCGACCTCAGCGCGCTGGGCGCCGCGGGCGGCGGGGCGGCCGAGTCGGGGCTGACGCTGATCTACGACGGCTTCATGGCCGTGAGCAAATGCAAGCTGCCCACCATCGCCGCGGTCAACGGCCCGGCCGTCGGCGCCGGACTCAACCTGGCGCTGGCCGCCGACGTGCGCATCGCCGGGCCGGCCGCACTGTTCGACGCCCGCTTCCAGAAGCTCGGCCTGCATCCCGGCGGCGGCGCGACCTGGATGCTGCAGCGAGCGGTCGGCCCGCAGGTGGCCCGGGCGGCCCTGTTGTTCGGCATGTGCTTCGACGCCGACTCCGCCGTGCGGCACGGGCTGGCGCTCAGCGTCGCCGACGACCCCGTCGCGGCCGCGCGGGAACTGGCGTCCGGGCCCGCGGGCGCGCCGCGCGACGTGGTGCTGGCAACCAAGGCCACGATGCGCGCCACGTTCAGCCCTGGTTCGCTGGACAACGAGCAACACGAACTGACGATGCGCGCCGAGTTGGGGCCGCAGGCCAAGTCCATCCAGTCCCCCGAGTTCGCCGCCCGGCTGGCCGCGGCGCGGCGCCGCTAGCGTTGCGTGTTTTTGGGATCGGTAGCGATCCGTCCCGGGTGAACTTGCCGCGAAGACGCCGCGCGAGGCGGCGCCCCTAGCAAAGGAAGCACAGCATGATCTCCACCCCCACTCTGAAGCGGCTTGTCGCCGGATCGCTGCTGTCCAGCGGTGTCGCGATGGCCGGGTTCGGGCTGGCCGCAGGAACCGCGCAGGCCCAGCCCGGCGTTGCGCCGCAGGTCTATTGGTGCCCGAACCAGCCGTGGAACCCGGCGTGGGGTGACAACAAATACTGGAATCAGTGCTGGGACACCGACAACCCGCCGTCCTACCCGCCGCCACCGCCGTTCCACCAGCCGAATTTCAACTGCGGCCTCTTCTGGTGCCCGGTGCCGCCGCACTCCTGACGAGCGGGCTAAAGATCCAGCAGCGCGGTCTCGGGAGACTCGATCAGATCCCTGAGCTCGCAGAGGAATTGGGCCGCCTGGGCCCCGTCGGCCACGCGGTGGTCGAATACGCACGACAGCGTCATCACCGGACGCACCACCACCTTGTCGCCGACGGCCACCGGCCGCGGCTTGATCGCTCCCATGCCCAGGATCGCGGCCTCGGGATGGTTGATCACCGACACGCCGTCGTCGACGCCCAGGGCGCCGAAGTTGGACACGGTGAACGTCGAGCCGCGCAGCTCGGTGGGCGCGAGCGTGCCCTCGCGCGCTTCGGCGATCAATTCGCCTGTCCGGCCGGCCAGTTCGCGTGTTGTCTTCTTGTGGGCATCGGTGATCACCGGGACGAGCAGGCCGCGTTCGGTGGCCACCCCGAAGCCGAGGTGCACGTGGCGGTGTACGTGCACCTGCGGCCCATCCGGGGAATCGACCCACGTCGAGTTGAGGACCCCGTTGTGGGACAGCGCGATGACCAGCAGCCTCAGCGTCAGCACGAACGGCGTGATCTCCGGCTGCGCAGGGCGGAACCGGTCGCGCAACCGCAGCAATTCGGAGCAATCGACACCCGCACTGACTTTTGCGGCCGGAATCTCCTTGTGGGACAACGTCATTTTCTCCGCCATCCGCGCCTGCACGCCCTGCACGGGCCGAACGTCGGGGGCGGCCCTTGAGCCCTCGGCGGCCGAGATCACGTCCGCGCGGGTGATCACCCCACGATGCTGGATCGAGGCGAGGTCGACGGAGAGCTCCTTGGCCAGTTTGCGCACCGGAGGCGCGGCGCGCGGCCGGCCCCGGCGCCGGCTGACGTCGATGTCGTCATTCGCGCCATAACCGACCAGCGTGGGCGCCGTGGATTGGCCGTTGGCCGCGGGGGCCTCCGCGCTCGCCGGGGCAGTCTCGATCCGCACCAGCACCGCGCCCACGTCGAGCACATCGCCCTCGGCGCCGTGCATTTCGACGATCCGGCCCGCATACGGGCTCGGGATTTCCACCTCGGCCTTGGCGGTCTCCACCGAACACAGGACCTGATTGAGCTCGACCTCGTCACCGACCGCGACGTTCCAGCGCGTCACGGTGACGTCTTCGAGTCCCTCGCCGAGATCGGGAACCCGGAATGCCTTGATCCGCTCGTCGGCGCTCACGACTGCTCCAGCGCGCGCTCGACGCAGTCCAGCAGCCGGTCGGGGCCGGGCAGCCACAACCGCTCCAGCCGCGCCGGCGGGTAAGGCGTGTCAAATCCGCAGGCCCGCAACACCGGTGCCTCCAGCTCGTAGAACATCTCCTCCTGGATGCGGGCGGCCAGGCCGGCCCCGTAGCCCAGGCTGCGCGGCCCCTCGTGCATCACCACGCAGCGCCCGGTTCGATGAATCGAGGCCGCGACGGTGTCGAAGTCCAACGGGACCAGCGATCGCAGATCGATGACCTCCAGGCTCCAACCGCGTTGGCGCTGCGCCTCTTCCGCGGTGGCGACGGCGGTGTTCACCAGGTTGCCGTAGGTGATGACGGTTACGTCGGTGCCCGGGCGGCGCACCATCGCCTGGCCGATGGGCGGTTCGGGCCGATCGGTGTCGACCGCACCGCGCCCGTGATAGCGCCGCTTCGGTTCCAGGAAGATCACCGGGTCGGGGCAGGCGATCGCGTGTCGAAGCAGCCAATAGGCGTCGGACGGATTCGACGGGACCACCACCTTCAGGCCGGCGGTGTGCGCCCAGTACGCCTCGGTGGAATCCGAATGATGCTCGGCCGCACCGATACCGCCGAACGACGGGATTCGGACGGTGACCGGCATGTTCACCTCGCCGCGGGTGCGGGTGCGGTACTTCGCCAGGTGGCTGACCAGCTGGTCGAACGCCGGATAGGAGAAGCCGTCGAACTGGATCTCGGGCACGGGCACGAAGCCGCGCAGGGCCAGCCCGACCGCGATCCCGATCAGCGCGGACTCCGCCAGCGGGGTGTCGAAGCATCGGTCCTCGCCGAACGTCCGGGCCAGTCCCTCGGTCACCCGGAACACCCCGCCCTCGACCGAGACGTCCTCGCCGAACACCAGGACCCGATCGTCGGCGGCCATCGCGTCATGCAGCGCGCGGTTGAGCGCCTGCACCATCGTCAGCGGCCGCGCGCCCAGCGCGCCGTCTTCGGCTGTCGCCCTTAGCGTTTCATCCGAACCGGCCGGACGATCGGCGAGCTGGGTCATTCAAGCCTCCCCAGCTCGGCGCGCAGCTGTTGGCGCTGCGCCTGCAATCCGGGAGTGATTTCGGCGTAGACGGTGGTGAAGACTTCGTCGATGTCGATGTCGGGCGCATCGAACACCGCGTCGCGCAGCTCGGCGCGCAGTCGTTTCGACCGGGCCGCGACCCGCTCCTCCAGGCGTTCCGACCACAGCCCCTGGCCCTGTAAGTAGGCGCGGTAACGAGGAATTGGGTCCAGCGCCTCCCAGCGCTCGACCTCTTCCCGCGTCCGGTACCGGCTCGGATCATCGGCGGTGGTGTGCGGGCCCAGCCGGTAGGTGACCGCCTCGATCAGCGTCGGGCCGCCGCCGGAGCGGGCCCGGGCGGCGGCCTCGGCGACCACCGCGTAGCACGCCAGCACGTCGTTGCCGTCCACCCGGAGTCCCGGCATGCCGTAGCCAATCGCCTTGTGCGCGATGGACGGTGCGGCCGTCTGCCTGGAGATCGGCACCGAGATCGCCCACTGGTTGTTCTGCACGTAGAACACGCACGGCGTGGTGAACACCGCGGCGAAGTTGAGCGCCTCGTGCACGTCGCCCTCGCTGGTGGCGCCGTCACCGAGGAAGGCCACCGTCACCGAGTCCTCGCCGAGGCGTTGCGCGGCCATCGCCGCACCGACGGCGTGCAGGGTCTGGGTGCCGATCGAAATCGCCATCGGGGCGCAGCATTTCTTGGTGAATTCCAGCCCGCCGTGCCAGGTTCCGCGCCACGCGGCGCCCACATGCCCAGGCGGGATGCCGCGCACCAGGAAGGCGCCCAGCTCGCGATATTGCGGAAACAACCAGTCCGTTTTGCGCAGGCAGGCGGTCGCGCCGACTTGGGCGGCCTCCTGGCCGCGGCACGACGCGAACAGCGCCAGTTGCCCCTGGCGCTTGAGGTTGACGAATTCGATGTCCAGCTCCCGGGTGACCACCATCGTCTCGTAGAGCCAGCACAGTGTCTCGGCGGGAAGGTCGCGGCTGTAGCGGCGTTCGGCCGTCGACGTGCCGTCCGGGGCGACGAGTTGCACCGGGTCGAGGTCGACAGTCATCGGCGCCTGAGTTGCCTGTGCCATACCGCCTCCCCAGCTCCAGGGGTCACGCCGTTTGAAAAATGCCGCCCTCTCGATTCGCCCTGCGTTCCGTCCTGTGCCTTTTGCGCGCAAGTGCCGTGACAAACCCGCAGCAAAACCACGGTCGGGGCTCACCTCGCCGCGACACTGACGCACTTTCCATTATGCGCTCAAATGCGAAGAGACCTCGTTGATCGCGGATCCCGACCGAACGTGTCGCGCGCGCTTCAGGCCGGCTTTCCGGCCCGCCGCAGCACCATTTCCGCGTGCTTCAGAACCGGCGAGTCGACCATCTGTCCCTCGAACGCGAACACCCCTCGCTCGGTCTGCGCCGCCGCCAAAACCCTTCGCGCCCAGTCCAGCTTCTCCTCGCTGGGGCGATAGGCGTCGCGCACCACCGCGACCTGGCTCGGGTGGATGCAGACGGTCCCGTCGAAGCCCACCGCGACGGCGTCGTCGGCCTCCGCCCGCAGGCCGTCGAGGTCACGGATGTCCAAATGCACGGCGTCGAGCGCGATCCGGCCGAACGCGGACGCCGCGAGCAGGGTCGTCGACCGGACGTGGCGGGCAACGTCCCGATAGGTCGCGTCGGGCCGTCGGCTGGAGCTGCCGCCCAGCGTGGCGACCAGGTCCTCGGCGCCCCACATCATCGCCACGGTGCCCTGCGCCGCGGCGATTTCGGCGGCGAGCACCGCGCCCCGCGGGGTCTCCACGAGCGCGACGACGTCGCGGGGCGCGAGCGCGGTCACCTGCGCGGCCGACTCGGTCTTGGACAGCATCACCGTCGTGTATGGGGTGTCGGCCAGGGCATCGAGGTCGCGGGCCAGCTCGTCGGTGCCGGCGGCGTTGATCCGCACCACGGTGCGTTCGGGGTCCAGCGGCGTCTCGCGCAGCGCCTTGCGGGCGGCGGGCCTGTCCGCCGCCGCCACGCCGTCCTCGAGGTCGAGGATCACGACGTCGGCGACGGCCGCGGCCTTCGCGAACCGCTCGGGGCGGTCGGCCGGGCAGAACAGCCAGGCGGGGCCGGCGGCGCGCAGGTTCATCGCGCCTCCCCGCCGGCGGGCCGCTTCTGGACCAGCGTGGTGCGCACCGCCCGCGCGACGACGTCGCCGTGCTGGTTGCGGCCGGTGTGCTCGAGGGTGACGATGCCCTCGGCGGGCCGGCTCTTCGATTCGCGTTTGCCGGTGCACACGGTTTCGGCGTAGAGGGTGTCGCCGTGAAAGACCGGCTTGGGGAACGACACCTCGGAGAAGCCCAGGTTGGCCACGATGGTGCCCAGCGTCAGCTGCGCGACCGACAGCCCGACCAGCGTCGAGAGCGTGAACATCGAGTTCACCAGCCGCTCGCCCCGGAAGCCCGGCTGCCCGGCCGCCCAGGCCGCGTCGAGGTGCAGCGACTGCGTGTTCATGGTCAGCGTGGTGAACAACACGTTGTCGGCCTCGGTGACGGTGCGGCCCGGCCGGTGCAGGTACGTCGTGCCGATCTCGAACTCCTCAAACCACAAGCCCCGCTGGACAACCGACTTGGCATCCGTCATGCGCGCCGCTCCTCCTCATCGCTCCGCTCTGCATCGTCGCCGGCGCGCGTCATGACAGCCCCAGCGAACGCGCGATGAGCATCAGCTGCACCTCGGTGGTGCCCTCCCCGATCTCGAGCACCTTGCTGTCGCGGTAGTGACGCGCCACCGGATACTCGTTCATGAACCCGTAGCCGCCGTGAATCTGGGTGGCGTCGCGCGCATTGTCCATCGCCGCCTCCGAGGAGACCATCTTCGCGATCGCCGCCTCCTTCTTGAACGGCTTGCCCGCCAACATCTTTGCCGCCGCCTCGTAGTACGCCGTGCGGGCGACGTGTGCCCGCGCCTCCATCCGCGCGATCTTGAAGCTGATCGCCTGGTAGGAGCCGATCGGCTGGCCGAACGACTGGCGTTCCTTGGCGTACTTGACGCTCTCGTCCACGCAGCCCTGCGCGGCGCCAGTGGCCAGCGCCGCGATCGCGATGCGGCCCTCGTCGAGGATCGACAGGAAGTTGGCGTAGCCGGTCCCGCGGGCGCCCAGCAGGTTCTCCTGCGGGACGCGCGCGTCGGCGAACGTCAGGCCGTGGGTGTCCGACGCGTTCCAGCCGACCTTGTTGTAGACCGGCTCGACGGTGAATCCCGGTGTGCCGTTGGGCACGATGATCGTCGAGATCTCCTTCCTGCCGTCGGCGCTTCCGGTGGTTCCGGTGACCGCGGTGACGGTCACCAGCGAGGTGATGTCGGTGCCCGAGTTCGTGATGAATTGCTTGCTGCCGTTGATCACCCACTCGTCACCCTCGAGGCGGGCCGTGGTGCGGGTGCCGCCGGCGTCGGAGCCCGCACCCGGCTCGGTGAGCCCGAAGGCGGCGAGCGCGCGGCCGGCCGTCAAGTCCGGCAACCACTTTCGCTTCTGCTCCTCGCTGCCGAAGCGGTAGATCGGCATCGCGCCGAGACCGACCGCGGCCTCCAGTGTGATCGCCACGGATTGGTCGACCTTGCCCAGCTCCTCGAGCGCCAGTGCCAGCGCGAAGTAGTCGCCGCCCATGCCGCCGTATTCCTCGGGGAACGGCAGGCCGAACAGGCCCATTTCGCCCATCTTGGCGACGACCTCGTACGGGAAGCTGTGCTCCTCATCGTGTTTGGCCGATACCGGTGCGACGACGGTGCGCGCGAAGTCGGCGACCGTGTTGCGCAGGTCCTCGTATTCCTTGGGTAACGTCCCCGCGGTAATGGAAGCTGTCATGATCCTTCCTTGATCCGAGCCAGTACCTGATCGACTTTCACTTGATCGCCGACGGAGACCAGCACCTCGACGCGCCCCGAAGCCGGGGCGGCCAGCGAATGTTCCATCTTCATCGCCTCGACGACCACCACCACTTCGCCCTCGGAGACCTCGGCGCCGGAGTCCGCCTGGACGGCAATCACGTTGCCGGGCATGGGGCTGACGATCTCGGCCGGTCGCGCGTCCGCCGCGCGGTGGATCTTTTGCTCCTCGGCCTCCCGCAGGTGCCAGGTTCCCCGCTCGTCGGCGATCCACAGGTGCCGGTCGGCCTCGGCCCACCGGTAGTCGCGGCGCAGCCCGTCGAGCGTCACACTCAGCCGCGATCCCTCGACTTGCGCACTCGCGGAACGTATTTCACCGTCGCCGACCTGCACCTCGGCGGCCTCGGGCGGCCCCCACACCGACACCGTCTCGGTGCGCAGCGGGGTGCGCATCGCTGTGCGGACCGGCGCGGCGCCGCCGCCGACGCGCCATCCCGTCGGTGCGGCCCATAGGTCGCCGCGGGCGCGGCGGGCAAGCGCCCACTGGCGGAACATGCCGCCCGCGGCGAGCACGTCGTCGGGCGCCGGCAGCGGCGCGAAGCCGGCCAGCCGCTCGTCCAGCAGCGCGGTGTCCAAATCGCCGGCGCGCACCCGCTCGTCGGCGAGCAGGAAACGGAGAAACTCGACGTTGGTCTGCACGCCCAGGACCGCGGTCCGCGCCAGCGCCCGGTCCAGTCGAGCCAAGGCCTCGTCGCGCTCGGCGCCGTGCGCGATCACCTTGCTCAGCATCGGGTCGTAGTCGCTGCCCACCACGGTCCCGGGCAGCAGCGACGAGTCAACCCGCACGCCCGCGCCGGAGGGTTCGAACACCTGCAGCACCCGCCCGCCGGTGGGCAGGAATCCGCGCGCCGGATCCTCCGCGTACACCCGGGCCTCGATCGCGTGCCCGCGCAGCTGGATGTCGTCCTGCGAAAACGCCAGCTTCTCGCCGGTGGCGACGCGCAATTGCCATTCGACCAGGTCCAGCCCGGTGATCTCCTCGGTGACCGGATGTTCAACCTGCAGACGGGTGTTCATCTCCATGAAGAAGAATTCGTCGGGGCGCTCGGCGGACACGATGAACTCCACGGTGCCCGCGCCGACGTAATCCACGCTGCGGGCGGTGTTGCAGGCCGCCAACCCGATCCGCGCGCGGGTCTCGGAATCCAGCAGCGGCGAGGGCGCCTCCTCGATGACCTTCTGATGGCGCCGCTGCAGGCTGCACTCCCGCTCGCCGAGGTGCACGACGTTGCCGTGGGTGTCGGCGAGCACCTGCACCTCGATGTGCCTGGGCCGCAACACGAATCGCTCCAGGAACAACGTGTCGTCGCCGAACGAGGAGGCCGCCTCCCGGCGCGCGCTCACCAGCGCCTCGCGCAGCCGGCCCGGGTCGTCCACCAGCCGCATGCCCTTGCCGCCGCCACCCGCCGACGGCTTGATCAACACCGGATAGCCGACCTCGTCGGCGGCCGCGGCGAGCTCGTCGTCGCTCAGTCCCGGCTTCGCCACCCCGGGCACCACGGGCACGTCGAAGGCGGCGACGGCGTTCTTGGCCGTGATCTTGTCGCCCATCACCCGAATCGCCCGCGCGGGCGGCCCGAGGAACACCACGCCGGCGCGCTCGCAGGCCGCCGCGAAATCGGCGTTCTCGGAAAGGAACCCGTAGCCCGGGTGGATGGCCTGGGTTCCGGTGCGCGTCGCCGCATCCAGCACGCGGGAGATGTCGAGGTAGCTCTCGCGCGCCGCGGGGGGCCCGAGCCGCACGGCCTCATCGGCCTCCAGCACGTGCCGCGCGCCGGCGTCGGGATCGCTGTAGACGGCGACCGACCGGATGCCCAGCCGACGCAGGGTCCGGATCACCCGCACGGCGATCTCGCCGCGGTTGGCCACCAGCACGGTCTCGAACACGGCGCTCACATCCGGAAGACGCCGTAGGAGACCGGTTCCAGCGGGGCCTGCGCGCACACCGAAAGGGCAAGCCCGACAAACGTTCTGGTCTCGGCCGGGTCGATGATGCCGTCGTCCCACAGGCGCGCGGTCGAATAGTACGGGTTGCCCTGGTCCTCGTACTGTTCGCGGATGGGCGCCTTGAACGCCTCCTCGTCGTCGGCCGACCAGGGTTTGCCCGTCGCCTCGAGCTGCTCGCCGCGCACGGTGGCCAGCACCGATGCGGCCTGCTCGCCCCCCATCACCGAGATCCGCGCGTTGGGCCACATCCACAGGAAGCGCGGCGAGTACGCCCGGCCGCACATCGAATAGTTGCCCGCCCCATAGGATCCACCGATCACCACGGTCAGCTTGGGCACCCGGGCGCAGGCCACCGCGGTGACCATCTTCGCGCCGTGCTTGGCGATGCCGCCGGCCTCGTAGTCGCGGCCGACCATGAAGCCGGCGATGTTCTGCAGAAACAGCAGCGGAATCCGGCGCTTGTCGCACAGCTCGATGAAATGCGCGCCCTTCAAGGCGGATTCACTGAACAGCACCCCGTTGTTGGCGACGATCCCGACGGGATGGCCGTGGATGCGCGCGAACGCGGTCACCAGCGTCTTGCCGTAGTTGGCCTTGAACTCGCTGAATTCGCTGCCGTCGACCAGCCGCACGATGACCTCGTGCACGTCGTAGGGCACCCGCGGATCGGGGGGCACGACGTCGTAGAGCTCGGCCTGCGCGTGCTTGGGCTCGGTCGGGGGCCGCACCTCCCACTGGGCGGGCTCGCGTGGCCCGAAGGTGGCCGCGATGGCGCGGACGATCCGCAGCGCGTGCTCGTCGTCGTCCGCGAGGTGGTCGGTGACGCCGGAAACCCGGGAGTGCAGGTCGCCGCCGCCGAGCTCCTCGGCGGAGACGATCTCGCCGGTGGCGGCCTTCACCAGCGGCGGGCCGCCGAGAAAGATCGTGCCCTGCTCACGGACGATGACCGCCTCGTCGCTCATCGCCGGCACGTACGCCCCGCCCGCCGTGCACGACCCGAGCACCGCGGCCACCTGCGGAATTCCCTTGGCGCTCATGGTCGCCTGGTTGTAGAAGATCCGCCCGAAATGCTCCCGGTCGGGAAACACCTCGTCCTGGCGCGGCAGGAAGGCGCCGCCGGAGTCGACGAGGTAGATGCACGGCAGCCGGTTCTGCAGCGCGACTTCCTGTGCGCGCAGGTGCTTTTTGACCGTCATCGGGTAGTAGGTGCCGCCCTTGACGGTCGCGTCGTTGGCCACCACCACACACTCGCGCCCCGACACCCGGCCGATCCCGGTGATGATGCCCGCGCCCGGCGACTCGTCGTCGTACATGCCGTTCGCGGCCAGCGGGGCCAGCTCCAAAAACGGGCTGCCCGGGTCGAGCAGTCGGTCCACCCGTTCGCGCGGCAGCAGCTTGCCCCGGCTGACGTGCCGTTCCCGCGCGCGTTCGTTGCCGCCCAACGCCGCGGCGGCAAGCCTGGCGTTCAGCTCGCCGACCAGCCGGCGGTGCTCGTCGGCGAAGGAAGGCGCGGCGGTCACGGAGGTCACTGCGCGGCCGCTCGAATCACCAGGGGCGGCTGGGTTTTGGCGATGACCTCTTCGACCGACACATCGGGGGCGGTCTCGACCAGGTGCAGGCCGTCGTCGCGGACGTCGATGACCGCGAGCTCGGTGACGATGCGGTTCACGCAGGCGACGCCGGTCAACGGCAACGTGCACCGCTCGAGGATCTTGGGGCTGCCGTCCTTGGCGGCGTGCTCCATCATCACGATCACCTTGCGGGCGCCGTGCACCAGGTCCATCGCGCCGCCCATGCCCTTGACCATCTTCCCGGGAATCGTCCAGTTGGCCAGGTCGCCGGTGGCCGAAACCTGCATGGCCCCCAGCACCGCGACGTCCAGGTGCCCGCCGCGGATGATCCCGAACGACGTCGAGGAGCAGAAGAACGCCGCACCGGGAAGCGTGGTGACCGTTTCCTTACCGGCATTGATCAGGTCGGGGTCCAGATCCTCGCGCCGCGGGTACGGGCCGACGCCCAAAATCCCGTTCTCCGAGTGCAAAATCACGTGGACGCCCTCGGGGATGTGGTTGGGGATCAAGGTGGGCATCCCGATGCCCAGGTTGACGTATTGGCCGTCTTCGAACTCCGCCGCCACGCGGGCGGCCATGTCGTCTCTGCTCCAGCTCATATGGCGCCACTCCTCCTCATCGCTGCGCTCTGCATCGTCGTCGGCGCACTCATGGCCGCACCGTCTCCTTCTCGACCAGTTTGGTCGGATTGGGCACGTGCACCACCCGCTGCACGAACACACCCGGGGTGTGCACCGTGGCGGGGTCGATCTCGCCGGGCTCGACGAGGTGCTCGACCTGAGCGATCGTGATCGCTCCGGCCGCCGCGCAGTCGGCGTTGAAGTTGGCCGCCGCCTCGCGGTAGACCAGGTTGCCGTGCCGATCGCCCTTCCACGCGTGCACCAGCGCGAAGTCGGTGCGAATCGCCCGCTCGAGAACGTAGGTGGTGCCGTCGAACTCGCGGGTTTCCTTGGCCGGCGACACGACGGCCACCTCGCCCGACGCGTCGTAGCGCCAGGGCAACCCGCCGTCGGCGACCTGGGTGCCGACGCCGGCCGGCGTGTAGAACGCCGGTATCCCCATGCCGCCGGCGCGCAGCCGCTCGGCCAGGGTGCCCTGCGGGTTGAGCTCCACTTCGAGCTCCCCGGACAGGAATTGGCGGGCGAACTCCTTGTTCTCGCCCACGTAGGACGCGGTGGTTCGGCGAATCCGCTTGTGCTGCAACAGCACTCCCAGCCCGACGCCGTCGATGCCGCAATTGTTCGACACCGTCACCAGGTCGGTGACACCGCTGTCGACCAGCGCGGCGATCAGCGCGTCGGGGATGCCGCACACCCCGAATCCCCCAACCGCCAGCGATGACCCGTCGGCGATGTCCGCCACCGCCTCCGCGGCGGTCGCCACCACTTTGTCCATAGCCGCAGGGCCTCCTCTTGCGGTAGCGGGATTTCAGTTAATTTTCATTAACTGGACGAGAATACCATTACCTTCGCCGTCGCGTCCAGGGAGGCACCGGGCGCTCAGTCGAGGCCGCGGAGGTGCTCGACGGCGCGCTCGCGCAGCTCGGTTTTGCGCACCTTGCCGGTGACGGTCATCGGGAACTCGTCGACGATCCATAGGTACCGCGGGATCTTGAACCTGGCGATTCGGTCCGCGCAGAACTCCCGCAGGCCCTCGATGCTCAGCTCCGGCGCGCCGTCGCGCAGCATGACCACGGCCATGAGCTCCTCGCCGTACTTGTCGTCGGGCACCCCGATGACGTGGCCGTCGACGATGTCGGGGTGGGTGTGCAGGAACTCCTCGATCTCGTGCGGGGAGATGTTCTCGCCGCCGCGCACGACGATGTCCTTGATCCGGCCGGTGATCCGCACGTATCCGCAGGCGTCCATCACGGCCAGGTCTCCGGTGTGCATCCAGCCGTCGGCATCGATGACCTCGGCGATCCGTGCCTGCTCGTTCCAGTAGCCGGCCATCACCGAATAACCGCGGGTGCAGAACTCGCCGGCGACGTCGCGGGGCACGGTCTCGCCAGTGACCGGATCCACCACCTTGACCTCCAGGTGCGGGCCCACCCGGCCGAGGGTGCCGACCCGCCGATCCAGCGAATCGTCGGTGCGCGTCTGCGTGGAGACCGGGCTCGTTTCCGTCATGCCGTAGCAGATCGAGACGCCCGGCATGTGCATGCGCTCGATCACCTTGCGCATCACCTCGACCGGGCAGGGCGCGCCCGCCATGATCCCGGTGCGCAGGCTGCTCAGGTCGTAGTCGGCGAATTCCGGCAGGCCCAGCTCCGCGATGAACATCGTGGGCACGCCGTATAGGCTGGTGCACCGCTCGGCCTGCACGGCCCGCAAGGTGGCGGCCGGATCGAACCCGGCCGCCGGAATCACCATGCACGCACCATGACTCGTGGCCGCCAGGTTGCCCATCACCATGCCGAAACAGTGATAGAACGGCACCGGGATGCAGATCCGATCCCGCGCGGTGTAGTCCAGCAGCTCGCCCACCAGGTAGCCGTTGTTGAGGATGTTGCGGTGACTCAGCGTAGCACCCTTCGGGTATCCCGTTGTGCCCGAGGTGTATTGGATGTTGATCGGGTCGCGGTGATCCAGCATCGACGCGATTCCGGCCAGCGCATCGAGGTCGGCCTCGGCGCCGGCGAGCTCCTCCCAGCGATCACTGTTCAGCAGCACCACATCCCGCAGGGCGGGGCAGCGCGGCGCCACCTCGGCCAGTATCGCCGCGTAGTCGGTGGTCTTGAAACTCGAGGCGGCGATCACCATCGCGACCCCGGATTGCCTTAGCGCATACTCCAATTCGTGCGTCCGGTAGGCGGGGTTGATGGTCACCAGGATCGCGCCGATCTCGGCGGTCGCGTACTGGACGAGCACCCACTCCCAGCGGTTCGGCGCCCAGATGCCGACCCGGTCGCCCGCACCGATCCCCGCCCGCACCAGGCCCGTCGCCAATCGGCGCGCCGACGCCAGCAATTCGGCGTAACTCCACCGTCGCCCCGCCGCGACGTCGACGAGCGCGTCGGCGCGCGGATGCCTGGCCGCACTGGCGGCGAGGTTGGCGCCGATGGTCATCTCGAGCAGCGGCGGCTCGCTCGGACCGCGGTCGTATGAAAGGTCATCGGCTCCTGCGGCTGCCACCGTTCCTCCGGGTTGTTCGCTACCAACGTAGACCGCCGCCGGGATCGCCCACCACCGCACCGCAATTCGAGTTAATCACCAATAACCCATGCTATGTTAGTGACGATTAACCGACTGATCATGGACGGAGGCCGTCGTGACTGCGTCCGCCCCGGGGGGCCGGGTCGACCGGCCCGACGCCCGAAATCGCCGCAGCCAGTTGAAGTCCGACCGGCGCCTGCAACTGCTGTCGGCCGCCGAACGGCTGTTCGCCGAACGCGGTTTCCTCGCGGTGCGGCTGGAGGACATCGGCGCGGCCGCCGGCGTCAGCGGCCCGGCCATCTACCGGCACTTCCCCAACAAGGAATCGCTGCTGGTGGAGTTGCTGGTCGGGATCAGCGCCCGACTGCTCGCCGGCGCGCAGGAGGTCAAGGCCCGCAGCGCCGACGCCGCCGAGGCGCTGGACGGCCTCATCGATTTTCACCTCGACTTCGTGCTGGGCGAACCGGACCTGATCCGCATTCAGGACCGCGACCTGGCCCACCTGCCCGAGACCGCCGAGAAGCAGGTGCGCAAGGCCCAGCGCCAGTACGTCGAGATCTGGGTGGGCGTGCTGCGCGAGCTGAACCCCGAACGGGCCGAAGCCGACGCCCGGCTGACCGCCCACGCGGTGTTCGGCCTGTTGAACTCGACGCCGTACAGCATGAAGGCGGGCGACGACTCGCGCGGCAAGCCGGCGGGGCCGGAGCGATCCCGCGCGGTGATGCGGGCGATGACGGTCGCCGCATTGCTGGCCAGTGACCGGAGTCAGTAGCCGCCGCCGGGTACCCTGCAAGCCATGAGGTGGACATGAACGATCCACGTCGGCCGGAGTGGTTCAGTCCCCCTCTTGCGGGGTCCGGACCGGCCGCGCCGCAGGGCCCGCAAAGTTCACCGCCCGTCGATCCCGCCTATGCCGGGCAAGCACCCTATGCGCCCACCTACGGCGGCGGGTACAGCCCGCAATGGACGCAGAACCCGACCGATCAGCTGCCTGCGTACTGGCAGCAGGGCCAAATCCCGCCGGGTGAGACACCCACCGAGATCCTGGCTCCCCCGCCGCCGCAAGGCCCGAAAACGCCGCGCTGGTTGTTGATCGGCGCCGGCGTGGCGGTGCTGCTGGTCGTGGCGCTGGTGATCGCGCTGGTGCTTGCCAACGGCGCGGTGAAAAACCAGACCGCCGTGCCGCCATTGCCCGCCATGCCCGGATCGAGCCCGGAGACCACCACCCCGACCACGCGAACGTCGCCGCGTTCGCACTATCCGCTGCCGCCGCCCACCGTCTCGACCATGCCGACCGAGACCACCGGGCCCGCCGCGATGCAGAGCGTCGTCTACGACGTCAGCGGCGACGGGCGTGCGATCAGCATCACCTACTGGGACACCGGCGACGTCATACAGACCGAGTTCAATGTGGCGCTGCCGTGGAGCAAGCAGGTCAGCCTGTCGAAGTCGGCCGCCCACCCGGCCAGCGTCACGATCATCAACATCGGGCACAACGTCACCTGCACGCTCACGGTCGACGGCGTCCAGGTGCGCCAACGCGTCGGGGCGGGCATC
Organism: Mycobacterium sp. NGS26; assembly: GCF_059813025.1. Classification (NCBI taxonomy): domain Bacteria; kingdom Bacillati; phylum Actinomycetota; class Actinomycetes; order Mycobacteriales; family Mycobacteriaceae; genus Mycobacterium; species Mycobacterium sp. NGS26. Next base: position 160,506 of record NZ_JCALDU010000003.1, on the reverse strand, counting down.
ACGATCTGCGACGCCGGGCACTAGTGCTGAGTCGCTAATTCGTCGGCAGGGTTCGGCTCGCCGAACGTGTGGCATATGGACGAAAAGCCGTCGTCCTGTGTGCATGTGCCCCACGCTCGACGCGGGGCGCTACTAGGAGGGCTCCAAGGCGGCGCGGTGGCGCGGCGGGACGCGGACCATCAGCATCCCCAGCAGCCCGGCGATCAGCACCAGCGAGATGCCACCCAGCCCGGCGCGGACGGCGCCGAAGGCGTCGACGAAGACCGAGAACAGCCACGGCGCCAGGAAGGCGACCGCCCGTCCCGTCATCGTGTAGAGGCCGAACGCCACCCCCTCCCTGCCGTGGTGCGCCATCTGGAGCAGCAGGGCGCGCGCCGACGACTGCGACGGCCCGATGAACATGCACAGCAGCAGCCCGCACACCCAGAACGCCACCGGGCCGGACAGCACCATCAGGGTGAGCGCCATCGCGACGATCGCCACCAGCGACCCCACGATCACCGGTTTGGACCCGATGCGGTGGTCAACGAACCCGCCCAGCACGGCGCCCACCGCGGCCACCACACTGGCCACCACCCCGAAGATCAGCACGTTGGCCTGCGAGATGCCGTAGACGCTGACGCCCAGCACGGCGCCGAAGGCGAAAATCGCCGCCAGCCCGTCGCGGAAGAGCGCGCTGGCCCCGAGGAAGTAGACCAGGTTGCGGTCGCGCCGCCACTCCGCGGACACCTCCCGCCACAGCTTGCGGTAGCCGCCCAGCATGCTGATGGGCCGGTGCGCCTCGGTCGTGTCGGGCAGCCGCTGTGCGACCACCAGCAACGGCAGCGCCAACACCGCCAGCCACGCCGCTGCGGCCAGCATCGCCTCGCGGACGTAGAGCCCGTCGGCGACGGGGACCCGCAGCAGCCCGCGCACCGCGCCCGGGCCGGAGCCGGACCCGGAGATGAAGCCGGTGTAGATCACCAACAGCAGCAGGACACTGCCGAGATAGCCTGCCGCCCAGCCGAACCCGGAGATCCGGCCCGCCGTCGCCGGCGTCGAGAGCTGCCGCAGCATCGCGTTGTACGGGACGCTGGCCAGGTCACCGCACGCCGCCGTCGCCCCCAGCAGCACCAGTCCCGCCCACAGGTAGGCGGGGCGGTCGCGGATGAAGAACATCGAACAGGTCAGCGCCACCGCCAGCCCGGTCAACACGCTCAGCACCACGCGCCTGCGATGCGGGGATTCCACCCACACGCCGACGACGGGCGCCAGCAGCGCGACGGTCAACCCGGCGACGGCCCCCGCGCGGCCCAGCCAGCTCGCCGGCGTGGTCGGCCCGGGCAGCCCCACCCCCACGCTGCTGGTCAGGTAGACGGAGAACACGAACGTCGCCACGATCGCGTTCAGGCCGGTGGATCCGGTGTCCCACAACGCCCACGCCACCACCCGAGACGGGGCAACCGTGCCCGGACCCGAATCCGGCCGACTCATGCCCGGCACTCTATGTGTTGGGCATCTGATGCGCAGCGACCCGCCTCGCCCGGCTGCGCCGCGCTTGCGATCGCTGCGTGTCTACGATTGGCGCATGCCGATACCCGCGCCCAGCCCCGACGCGCGCGCCGTTGTCACCGGAGCTTCGCAAAACATCGGCGAGGCGTTGGCCACCGAGCTCGCCGCGCGCGGGCACAGCCTGATCGTCACCGCGCGACGCGAGGACATCCTGACCGACCTGGCCGCTCGCCTGGCCGACAAGTATCGCGTCACCGTGGAGGTGCGACCGGCCGACCTCGCCGACCCGGCCGAGCGGGCGAAATTGTGCGACGAGCTGGCCGCCCGCCCGATCTCGATCCTGTGCGCCAACGCGGGCACCGCGACATTCGGCCCGCTCGCGGAGCTCGACCCGGCCGGCGAGAAGGCTCAAGTGCAGCTCAATGTCCTTGGGGTGCATGATCTTACGTTGGCGGTGCTGCCCGGCATGATCGAGCGCGGGGCCGGCGGCATCTTGATCTCCGGCTCGGCGGCGGGCAATTCGCCGATCCCCTACAACGCCACCTACGCAGCCACCAAGGCGTTCGTGAACACCTTCAGCGAATCGCTGCGCGGCGAGCTGCGGGGTTCGGGGGTGCACGTCACGCTGCTGGCGCCCGGCCCGGTGCGCACCGACCTTCCCGACGACGCCGAAGCCACGCTGGTCGACAGGCTGGTGCCCGACTTTCTGTGGATCTCCACCGAGCACACCGCCCGTCTGTCGCTGGATGCGTTGGCGCGCAACAAGATGCGCGTCGTCCCGGGCCTGACGTCGAAGGCGATGTCGGTGGCCAGCGGGTACGCCCCCCGAGCGATCGTCGCGCCCATCGTGGGCAGCTTCTACAAGAAGCTCGGCGGCGGGTAGTCGTTATTTCCGGCGACGTCCGGTGCCGAACTTGGCTTTGATGATCTCGCGAATCCCCATGTGCACGGCGCCTTGCACGTCCGGATCGTGCCACAGCCTTTCTAACAGGCTGGGCCCCTTGGGCTCCGCCGGTTCCGGCATGGGCGGCGGTGGCTCGTTCGCCGGGACCGGCGGGTAATCGGACTGGGCTTGCGGGCGTTGGGCTTCTCCGGCCTTCGGGCTCGGCACCGGCGCTGACTCCTGCGTGGCGGTCTGACCGTACGTCTGATACAGCTTGCTGTTTTTCGCCGCCTTCGTAATGTCGTCGGTGCCGATCGAGGCCATCAGCGACCGGGGCACCCGCATGCGGGTCCACGCTACCGGCGTCGGCGCGCCCTTCTCGGATAGCACCGTGACGACGGCCTCCCCGATGCCCAGCGACGTCAGCGCCGACTCCAGCTCGTACACATCGGTTTTCGGATACGTGCGCACGGTCTTGGACAGCGCCTTCTGGTCGTCGGGCGTGAACGCGCGCAGCGCGTGCTGGATCCGCGCGCCCAGCTGGGAGAGCACGTCGTTGGGGATGTCCGTGGGCAGCTGGGTGCAGAAGAACACACCGACGCCCTTGGATCGGATCAGCTTGACGGTCTGCTCGACCTGCTCGAGGAACGCCTTGGACGCGTCGGCGAACAGCAGGTGGGCCTCGTCGAAGAAGAAGACCAACTTGGGCTTGTCCACGTCGCCGACCTCGGGCAGTTTCGCGTACAGGTCGGCGAGCAGCCACATCAGGAAGGTGGAGAAGATGACCGGACGCACCGACTGACCGGTGAACTCCAGCAGCGAGATGATGCCCTTGCCCTGGTCTTCGCGCAGCAGATCGTTCGGGTCGAGGTTGGGCTTGCCGAAGAACGTGTCCCCGCCCTCGGCGTCGAGGTTCACCAGCGCCCGCAGGATCACGCCCGCCGTCGTCGCCGACACGCCGCCCAGGGATTTCAGGGCCTCCTTGCCCTCGTCGCTGGTCAGGTGGCTGATGACACCGCGTAGATCGTTCGTGGTGACCAGCTCCCGGTTTTGGTCCTTGGCCCAATGGAAGATCAGCCCCAGCGTCGACTCTTGAGTGGCGTTGAGCCCCAACACTTTTGACAACAAGACGGGGCCGAAGCTGTCGACGGTCGCGCGCACCGGCACGCCTATTCCGTTGGTGCCCAGCGACAAGAACTCCACCGGGAATGCCGTCGGCTCCCAATCGTCGCCGGTGTCCTTGGCGCGGGCGGCGGTCTTGTCGTCGGCCACCCCCGGCCTGGACAGCCCGGACAGGTCGCCCTTCACGTCGGCCATCAGCACGGGCACCCCCTGGCCGCTGAGCTGTTCGGCGATCAGTTGCAGCGTCTTGGTCTTGCCGGTTCCGGTTGCCCCGGCGACCAGGCCGTGCCGGTTGATGGTGGCCAGCGGGATGCGGATCTGCGCGGTCGGGTCAGCCTGCCCGTCGACGACGACGGTGCCCAATTCCAGTGCCTGGCCCTGCACGGCGTAGCCGCTGGCGATCCGCTGGGCAGCCCCGCCGGCCGCTGATTCGGTGCTCATCGTGGCGCGCCCCTCTCCCCCGTACTTCTTGGCAACGCTCACCCTACTTGCCAGGGGGATGCGGGTGCAGGGCCCGACGTGCGCCTACGCTGAGCGCTGTGCGGGACGAATTGGTGTGGATCGACTGCGAGATGACCGGGCTCGACCTGGGTTCGGACAAGCTGATCGAGATCGCGGCGCTGGTCACCGATGCCGATCTGAACATCCTCGGCGACGGCGTGGACGTGGTGATCCACGCCGACGACGCCGCGCTGTCGTCGATGATCGACGTGGTCGCCGAAATGCACTCGCGCTCGGGCCTGATCGACGAAGTGAGGGCATCTACCGTCGACCTGGCGACCGCCGAGGCGATGGTGATGGACTACGTCAGCAAGCACGTCAAGCAGCCCAAGACGGCGCCGCTGGCGGGCAACTCGATCGCCACCGATCGTTCGTTCATCGCCCGCGACATGCCCAAGCTGGACACGTTTCTGCACTACCGGATGATCGACGTCAGCTCGATCAAGGAACTCTGCCGGCGCTGGTACCCGCGCATCTACTACGGTCAGCCGGTCAAAGGGCTCGCGCACCGGGCGCTGGCCGATATCCACGAATCCATCCGCGAATTGAAGTTCTACCGGCGGACCGCATTCGTGCCCCAACCGGGACCTTCTACCAGCGAAATCGAGGCGGTGGTCGCCGATCTCGGGGGTGTCGCAGGGGGCCCACCGGAGGAAATCGATTCGGCCGCCGAGCCACCGACCCGCTAGTATCGACGTCGCCGCTCATCGGCCCGAATCGGGCCGGCTCGCGGCGATGGTGGCTGTAGTTCAGCTGGTAGAGCACCAGGTTGTGATCCTGGGTGTCGCGGGTTCGAGTCCCGTCAGCCACCCCACAGGTCAGAGGGTATTTTCGCCCTCTGGTCTTTTTCTTTCTGAACCCCGCTGCACCCTTAGCGCACCCTTTAGTGTGGGCTACGACTGCGGGGCCGTTTCCGTTGCGGCGCAAACGAATACCACCTAGTCTCTACAACACGCCACACATTCGGGCAGGGCTTGACCACGAAAGGATCGGACATGCCCTCCCTCGCCTACTGTTACGGTTCCGGCCTGACCGTTGACGACCACGGCGACACCCGTTGCCCGTTCTGCGGGGATCGCGTCGAAACGTTTCGCGGGCTGATTGTGGAGCATCGCCCGGAGCCGTGGGTCTGCACGTGCGGTACCCGGCTTGCGGGCTCGCGCGAAATGCTCGCCCACATGGACCGGTGCGCGGACTGGTCGGCCTCAGCGCCACGCTGCCGCTGCAACTAGGACGGCCACAACGCGGCGCCATACGGCAGACGGTACGGCTCCCCACCGATCCAGACCGTCCGTTGTGGCGTAACCATGTCATCGACGCGCGCAAGCTCGTCCAGTCGGCGGCTCCCCGCCTCAAAGTGAAGCCGGGTAGCGGTGTCGATAACCTCGGCTGCCGCTGCCTGCTCGCATAGCGGTAAAACGTCTTTACGGTTGTCAAAGGGTGTTTGTTCTGCTATGTCCCAATAGCCAAACCTCGGGAGTTGCTTTATGAGGCCAGTGCTCAGTTTGTCCTTGTAGTAGGCCGCCATGTTCTCGGAGTAAAGCGGTTTGCCGTATTGGTGGAAACCTACGATCTGTGAGTCTCCCCGCGTTTTGTGGCCGTGTCGTCCCGGCCGTGTTGGATGGTGTAGAAACGGGCACGCGAGGGCGGCATATATAGCGCACGTTTTGTGCATTGGTCCGACGTGACCACCGGCCAAAACGGCGCCCGGCCACAAATTGTGAGAATGGGAGCTAGGCGACTGCTGGACAATTTGGAATACCGGCCCGCGTATCGCGTACCCGCAGATTGAACAGTGACGGCGAAGCCCAAGGACCGACGTTCGCTTATTCGTGTCATCGGCGCCGCCGAAACCTAAGGTGGCGAAATGTGGTAGGCGTTGCCAGGGCGGCTTAGCGCGGGAAAGGTCTTCAATCCATGCCGGGGTCGGTATGCCGTTTATGACCTTCACGCGCCGTAAATCCTTCCAACTATTTGCGGAGAGCGGACAGGGCGCCGGGGTAGCAACTGGTCCACCCCGGCACCATTGGGGCCGTGCGCAGCGCAAGGAGAAACCGCACCCGCCACAGCCACCGCCCGGTCAATTGATCACCGGGTAGTTCCATTTTTTGTGAAGGACTTGCGCGAGATTTGCTTCACAAATTCCGCTAGACTTTCTAGCGGAAGCCTTATCCAACCGCGTTTACGCGGTAGCGATCCAAAACTTTAGTCTCGGCGACCGACCAGCCGCTAAAGCCGCCCCGGTAATCGACAGAAAACGGTCCTTTAGCCTTGCTGTGCTCAAGCTGCGTCTTATTCGCCATGAAACGCACCGTGGCCGTGAAAACGGCAGCGGCTATATCGTCGGCCGGCGTCCCATTGGTAAACCCTTCGCCGCGCGTGTAAGACTGCGCCATAGAGGTAATCACCGCGAGCGCCGTTGTCGCGTAAGCCTCGGTGGCCGCATCCCCGGAGTTACCCAGGAATGCGGCCACGTCAGCAGCGGTATACGCGGCCACGATTACGCGGCGGTCAGAACAACAACGGCGTCCGGCTGCGTCACAGCCAAATCAAACCGGGCAGTCACCCGAATAGCGATGCTGTCATAGTTGGCGAGAGTCTGATCCGCGATAAACACGCTAGGCGCGGAATCCCGAACCACAACCACGTACCGCATGTCAGCGATAATCGCGGTGCCGGATGCCAGCTTGTTGGTCACCGTGACAGGCACACCAAACAGGCTGAAGTTAAACGCCGCGTGCGCGTCAGGGTCCAACACGTAAGCCTTGTCACCAGTGCCGCGCTGAATCTTGCGAAGCGCGATCCAGTCGGTTGCGTTAAGGAAAATGCGGTTAGGCTGCGCATTTGCCGCGTAAGCCAGCGCCAGACCTTCAAGGATCGAGTTAAGGTCGGTCGTGTCCAGCGTGCCAGTCTGAACACCAGACACGGCAGTCAAACCCTTAATGGTGTTGGACGTACCGGCGCCCGTGTAAAGGGCGGTGTCCAGGGTGTTCGCCACGTCGGTAACGAGTCGGGTTTGCAAAATGCTCGACAGTCCGTTAACCGCAGAACCTCGCACAAGCTCGTTAGAGATCGGCAGCCATACCTTAATGCTTTCAAGGCTGGACGGCAGCGCGTCAATCTCGTCAAATGCGACAGCGCCGTCTGAGATTAGGCTACCGGCGGAAACGAATGCCGGAGAGCTAGCCGAACTGATGCGCGGAATGCGAACCGGCGAATTGCTGTCAATAATGATCGGCCCGGCCGCAAGGAAAGTGCTCGCTTGCTGTAGCGGCTGCACCAAAAGTTGCTGAACTTCCGACTGGATAAGCGCCGTATTAGACGCTGGTGTTGCAATAGTCATATTAAGTTGTGCCTATTCAATTATTCGTATAGTTGTCTAAGGCCATTCACCAGGAATGGGATTGGTTGGCGTCTAGCCGTTAGTGGAGACCACCTGAAACACGACAAAATCATCTAGATCATCGTCGTATCCGTCGCCCAAAGGAAAATCTTCGGACCATAGAGCGTGACCCACCACCGCGTACCCTTCGCCGTTTGCGCGGACTATGCGGTCTCGGGCCTGCAAATCAGTGCCACGTTGCACGTACAGTTGCGCGGTGAACGTCGCGGATTCTTGGCCGGTAGTGTTAGCCGAATAGCGGCCAGTAGACTTACCCGACTCACCCCACGCAAAGAACCCTTCAATGGTGTGAGTGGAAACTTTTTCGCGCAGAGCGCGGTTGTTAGTCGCGCCGCGATTAACCGTTATCGACTCCACACTAGATCAGTCCGCGAAGGCGGCCCAGCAGGTCAACCTCGGCCGGGGCGCTGTCTTTAAGGCCCTGCCCGACCTCGCCGCGTGGCACCCTGCTCTTGAAGTGCGGTTTGGCTTCTAGCAGCGAATCAATCGCGGCCGTAAGCGCGTCAGCGTCGTCTAAATGGTCAGCGGCATAGGGCAGGTCGGCCGGGTCGGCTAGGCGGCCTGTAGCGGCAACTAACGCCGTGTGTAGGCGCCTGCTCACCGCGTCGGCGTGAGCCTCTGCCGTTTTAGCCCTGTCGCGGTATCCGGCCGATTCTTTTCGTAGCCTTTCCACGTAGGCACGGTCAAATGTGTCCGCGTTATCTGCGGATTCGTCGCTATTTGCGCCTGGCTGCGCTTCTGGCGCATCGGGCGCCGTTTCTGCGGTAGCCGTATCGGATGCCGGGGTTTCGTCTGTATCGGTTGAAATGGTGGCGTTTGTGGCCGCGTCGGGCTGCACTGAATCATCCATCGTCCATCACTCCTGCAACGCTCTCGTGATAATGTCGTGTTATTGGGTCGAATGCGGCATTCTTTTCCGCTGATATGTCGGCTAATTCCTGCCGAATCTGATCCTCGGTATAGCCCAAGCGTCGCAAGGCGCCCAAACGGCTAATAACGCCGGATTGGACCAGCTTTGTTACCGCGTCGGCTTCTTGGGCCGCTGAAGACGTGGCCGGGTCGCACCATTCAGTGCGAACATTCACGCCGCTAGGGTCTGTGCCGTCTTGTACCGCGACCATTAGCCGCCCGACCTGTTCCCACGCCCGGCCGAACATCTTTTGCCGAGATTCCGCACGCGCGGTCAAGCTAGCTTCGCTAGCCCGCAAAGCATCCGCGCTAGCCGGGTTATCAGTGAAAATACCGACCATATGCGCCGGTAGCGCAGCCACAGCCATAATCTGACCGAGCAGCACGTTAACGGCGTTCTCGTAGCCGGTAAGAGATGCGCCGTCAAGCTGACCGAACTTCGCTTCTGCCTGCTCCGAGAACATTGTTCGTGGGCCGTCAGGGATCGGCGAAACAACGTCCATAACCGGGTCGCCGCTGTCGTCCAGTACCAGATTACCGGCGTCATCGACGCGCGGTGTTTCGACCAATTCGATTCCGGTAGCCCACCGACGCGGCCTAGCCGTATATTCAGCGCTCACCAACATGTCCGCAAGCAACTTGTTAATGCCGTCGACCAGCGGGATAAGGTCGTGTATCTCAGACCATCCCCAATCAAGCAAACGCTCCGGATAGTAGTAAGGCGCCCCAACAGGGATGCGCTCCGCGTTGCGAAGCTGCACCACAGGAACCACGCCAAGCGGGTTATCCATCTGCTCGACCACGTTAAATTCGGTCGCTACCGCGCCCAAGCTATCCGCGCTGAGTCGGATAACCTCATCGGGCAGATAGAGCGCCGCTTCGGTCGTGGTTTTAGTGGTCCACCGCTTCAATCCGGCAACAATCTCGCGCGAGCCCGGATCGGCCAACACGGTCACTTGCTTGGGCGACTCTAGCGACACTTGCGGATTGCCGCGCTCATCTGCCCACACAATCGCGTAAGACGTGCCAAAAAGCAGCGCGTCGCGGTGCGCGGCGTCGCTCATCTGATCCAAGTCATTCGCCAGCCATAGCGGCCACACGTCCGGGTTAGAGAATCCGGTAACACGCAACCGCTCCGCCAGACAACCGATAGCCAACCTCGGGAGATTTGTCGCCATCCGGCCGAACCGCTGACCCAGCGCGGCAAGCGACTCCGGCGACAAGAAAGCTAGCGGCTGGTGTCCGTGGTAATACTGCTCAAGCTCCGCATATCTCCATTGTGGCGCTTCCAGCGCTTCCAACAGATCGACTAAGATGCTTAGGTCCATATTCAGTTTTGAACTTTCTTATGCTGCGCCGTAGCGCGTACGCTTTTTAGGTTGGGCCGCAAGCCAGGTAGCCCGCGAATGACACATCATTAAGGCTGTGCATAGGTCTATCTTGCCCGCGCTCCGAGACCGCGACACTTTCGCAATCCGGATACCCTTATCGGTCTCAAGCACGGTCGCGTTAAGCACGTGCCGGCGCAAATCCTCATCGCCCGAATGGGTGAATTGCCCATTCACAGCCCCGCTGTGCAAGTCATTAGTGGCCGCTGTCTGTCGCTGCGCCGACTGCCGGAACTCAACCATTGGCAACTTTTCGGCTTGCAATATTTGTGCTGAGCGCGTCCATAGGTACGGGTCAAACGCAATTTCTCGGACCTTCCAGCGCTTGCACGCATCCCTAATCGTCTGCTCAACCTCAAGCACCGGCACCCGCCAATCGTCATTGCCGGGATTAGCCCACACCGCGAGTTTGTCAAAGTGCGGCGCCTTATCGACCGTACCGACCACAAGGGCCGTGCTGTCGTCCTTAAGGCTGCCGTCCAGCGCAATCACCACTTCCGCCCCGTCCGCGATACCGCCTCGCTTTTCAAGGCTGTTCCACGTCTCGGCCGTCAAGAACGGCGCTTCGTTCGACCCGACAAACTGACACAACCGCGCCCGACGAAAATGCGCTTCCGTTGACTTCGGCGGCAGCAACGCCCGCAGCGCGTCGGCATGGAGAAAATCATGGAGAGCCGGGTTTGCAAGCTCCCAGCAGTGCCCGCAGTCGGGCGCGTGGTCCTCAAACCCGGCCGCGCTGTGCTCTACGTAAACCTGCGAAGTGTCCTCGGGATGCTCAACCGAATAAGCCCGCAACCGCGCTAAAACCGAATCCTCGTTAGGCCCCGGAGTGCCGATACCAATAAGCGTCGAACGCTCCCGCTTACCCTGAGCCAGCGCGATAACTTCCCACGTCTCGATCAGCACCCGGCCAATCTCGTCAACAATCGCCAGGTCGTAATCCAAGCCCTCTAGCGACGCTGGCGAAGCCGGTAAGCACTGAAACGACGCGCCCCGGCTAGGTATCTCCAAGCGGTCCTTGTAAACCATCACCCGGCTTTCTAGGTCCGGGTGAAGCCCAACCATCCGCGACGCGATACCGAACACGATTCCGGCCTGGCGCTCATCGACTGCGGCGACGATTACCGACGTGCCCTCAGCGCCGGTTAGAAACACGTACAGGCCCAGCGCCGCTATTAGCGTGCTCTTGCCCTGGCCGCGCGGTAAGCACCACCCGGCAATGCGCGGCTGAACCTCCGCGTCCAGCACGGAGCCCACCAATTCGCGCTGCCAATCGCGCAGCCGGAGCGGCTTACGGGCGCCGGTTCCCCTCGGCACCCGTATATAGCGTTCACAAAACAACACGAAAGCAGCAGACCCGGTAACGCGCGGGCGCCACGGTAACGGGGAATCGTCAAGCTGGCTGAGTTGTCTAGCCAATTCAAATTCTCCCCGGTATTCAGTTATCTATCCGCCAAAATGCGTTAGCGACATGCGGTTTTGCGAATAAGCCTCAATCGTTTGACCTGCGGCGTCGCGCCGTGACCTGCGGTTTTGGGCGCGCTCTCAGCGGCGCTCTGTGCTGAGCCGTTCGTGAGGACGGTCGGCGCGTGGGGGCTGGTCCCCCGGGTCGCTGTCCGAAACGTGGCGCGACCTGCGGTTTCTTAGCCCCGCTTAGCCGCTGCCTTAGCCGCTTAGCCGTTGCGCTAGCAAACGCGGTTAGGCGTCGGCTGCACTCGTTTGACCTGCGGCTATTCGCTAAGCGACTGTTGACCTGTCTAGCCGCATGCTCTGCGGCCGCGACGTGTCTTGTCCGCTAGCTGAATAGCTGCCTCTACAGCTTTGTAGTCGGCGTCGCGGTAGTTCTTTCCGATGCGCTTGTTGCACGTGGCGCATGCTGTGGTCAGGTTCTCTATTCGTCGTTCCCATTCGGGTTTGACTGCGACGGGCACTATGTGGTGTGCCTGTAGGTTGTCACGGGCTCCGCAGTAGAGGCAGAACGGTTGCATTGTGCGGACACGTGCGCTTAGCCGCTTCCACCATGTTGGGTTTGTGCGGATTGATCCGCGCTCGCGTACTGGCGTCGAGTATCGCGGTTTGCAGTCAGGGCAACGCGATACACCCTTGGGCACATAGTCGCCGCAACCGATGCAGAATGACCGGATCACACGCGTTCGGGGTCGCCGCCGTCGTACAGCGCGGCGTAAAGCTGTTCAAATACACTGGCAACGTCCGCCTTTGTGGCGAAGTTGATCGTAGAGTTTCTGTGGCTCACATTCACCGAGCCGTCCGGTAGACGGCCGATAACGAATGCCCCGCCGCGACTAGATTTGACCCTGGTCGCTGCCATTAGGCCATCCGATAGCGCTGGATTGCTTTAGCGGGTGTCATTGCTGGCGCCACGACGCGGACAAACTCGACAATCTCCGCATCGCTCATGCGGATAAGCGACGTGCCCTGCTTGATTATCACTCCGCCTTGCGGGCGCCGTTTAACTGTGATCGGTGCGTGTTCGGCCGAGAGGTCAATAATCATCAGTTCACCGCTTCCAGGCGCGCTACAGGCGTGTCGCCGCGCACAACCAGGTGTGCGATCTTGCCGTCAACCGGCGCGCTGGCGAAGTAATGCCATTCTTCGGGGCCGTCGTCTATGTTGTGGACTTTGCGGCCGAGCGCGGCCTGCACTTCGCCGAGTGTGCCGCGCGCAATCTTGTCGACGCAGATACGGCTTTCACCACCGGCGTAGATGGTGTCGCCTGGTCGTACGTCGCCCGCCTTGATAATAGTTGCGTTCATTGGTTTAGTTCCCCCCTAAATCGTCCGCTCGCTGCCTCAAGACGGCCTTACCTACCTCGACGAGCGCCATTTTTCTTTGCTCACACCTTTAGTTGTTAAGCGGTCGCATGTTCGCGCAGCATGCGCTCGCGGCGCTGCTCATTAAACGCGGCGATCCGCTCTTGCGACAGGTCCGGAACCGCGTTAATGACGCCGGCCGCGTAGTCTGTATGGAAGCGCAGAGACAAGGCCAAGTGCTCGGCCGCTTCAAGGTCTAGCACGAACGTCATCGGCTCCATGTTCTCGTCAAAAAACCGCAGCCCGACATGTTCGCGGTTCTCTGCGACAAGTACGACATGCGCAATTGACTGGACGTGTGGGCTGTCGCCGCCATTAAGCAGTTTCATGATGCTTCTTTCTTGTGTTGTTCTGGTTGTCGGAGCCATCCGATTTGGCTTAATTCGGCCCAGCGGGGAAGCGCTTCTATGGGGAGCGCTGCGCGCAGATCGCGTGGCGCCCCGTGCCTGGCGGGGCTGTAAACATAGACCTGTTTCCCCGGCGCTTGCATGCGCTTGGGCGGCAAGAAGTCTGGTCGCAGCGCCTTTGCCGCTTCCCTTGCCACATATTCCGGATCGTAAAATTCTTCCAGATTGTCTATGTGGTTATTTTGCGTATTGCCGTCAAGGTGACGCACTTGCAGATATTTCCACTCATGCTTTTCGATGCGCTTAAATTCGCCAAGTATGAGTTCTTCGAGATAAACCTGATTGGCGAGTTCACCGTTTGCGGGCTCTACGATTAGCCGTTGCATGTCAACGCTCGGGCCGAACTCGATGCGCGGTCGCACGCCCCCAATGGGGTCAATCGCATGACCGTAGTAGAAAGCCGCGCCAGCTTCGTTGATTTCGTGGCCGGGAGCGTTGGTGACGGCTCGGCGCTTATAGCGCGGCTTCATTCTTCACAACGCTTGGTAACGTCACGAAGGCGACAACCCTCTAAGGAAAACCTATCACACGGCATGCCGAATCTCCGTATTAAATAGTCGAATGGTGACGTAGCTCACAAAAACCTTCTTACAGAATTTATTGCCGTTAACGGCTAGTGACGGCAAGCGCTTGCGTTACCCGCGAGCCGTCGCTAATTCCTGCTCCACAATCCAGGCGTCTCTCAGATTTCTTAGCCCGTCGCCGCCGCCATTGGCCTAGCCAGCGCTAGCAGCGAATCCCGGTCCACACGAATCAATCGCGGACCTACCCGATAAGCCTTTAACGTGCCGTCCGCGATACGGCGCCGAATCGTCTTGTCGGTTACGTCCAGGTATTCTGCCGCCCGCTGAATAGTCACCCTGGCCGGTAATGGCTTTTCTTGTCCGTTCATGGACGTCATGAAATCACCAAATGGCGACTTTTCCTGGCAGTGTGCGGCTACCCGTAACCGAACATGCGTTCGACCAGCGCGTTTATGTCTGTGGCGTGATAAACGCCACGCGCCCCACGTGGGGGATTTAGCCGCCGTTCTGTGCCAACCTTGACATGCGGGCCGCAATCACCGCATCCCGATCGGCCGCCGCGATCTGATACCGCATAGCCATCGCCGGGGTAGCGTGCCCGATCCGCGCCATAAGCTCTTTTTGCGTCGCGCCAGCCTGGGCGGCAAGGGTCGCCCCGACGTGCCTTAAATCGTGGACCCGCATGTCGGGCTTGCCCACGCTGGCGAACCCCTTCTTAACCTGCTTGGTGAACGCCGTCTTGGACAATCGCAACCCGCGCGTGGTGGTGAAAACGAACGATTCCGGCCCGTGCCCGGTGTGCGCCTTCATGTGCGCCCGCAGCATGTCCGCGACATGGGGCGGCACCACAACGTCGCGGATGCCGGCATCGGTCTTCGGTGGGCCGATTACCAGCTTGCCGTCAACTTCTGTTGCTTGCCTACGAACTTTGATAGTCACCCGGTCGGCCGTGGCGTGAATGTCCTTGCGACGCAATTCGATTAGCTCCCCCAACCGCAACCCACACCATGCAGCCACGGGCACGGCTACCCGGTAACGCTCGGGCACAGGCTCCGCCACCTTCACAAGCTCAGCGGGTGTTAACGCTTGCACATCACGCGGCTTAGGGGGCTTACCGGCTGACTTGACCTGACAGGGGTTCTCGGTGACCAACTTGTCTTCGTGAGCCGCGTTGAAGATCGTCTTGAGCAATTGGTAAGCGTGCGTGTTGCGCGTGGGAGTTTTCTTCTCGGAGCACAGCGCCACCCACCAGGCCCGGATATCAGCCGGGGTTACAGCGCGCATCATCTCATCGCCCAACGTCGGCAGAATCCGACCGTCGAGCAATTCCCGGTTTAGCTGGTGTGTCTTCGCCGTGTGCGCCCTGGTGGCCTGCTTCTCGGCTAGCCACTTTTCGGCGTACTCGCGGAGCGTGACCGTGCGAGCCGCCTTGGCCGCTTCCCGGTCCTCGGGTGGTGTCCACTCCCCTAGTCCGATCAGCTTGCGCTCACCAGACAGCCAGCCTTCGGCGTCCATTTTGGTTGTGAAGGTATACGGGGCGTAGTACCTGCGTCCGTCTGCCATGACGTAGCTCGCCTGTATGTGCCCGCTGCGGAGTGTGCGGAGCTTGCCCCATGCCCGCCGCCGCCGGGCGGGTTTGTTGCGTGTCGCCATGCCCGCACTCTACTGCACCCTTAGCGCACCCTAACGGTGTCGCGTCATGCCTGTTTACTGGCACTTTTGTCCACTCCGGGGTTAAAAGTTTGCTGGCTGTAAACATATCCTCACCTGCATAGACACGTGCATTTGGCGGTCAGGTTGTGATCCTGGGTGTCGCGGGTTCGAGTCCCGTCAGCCACCCCAAAGTCAGGGCGTTAGCCCGTGCGCCAGACTGCAACTAACGACGGTCCTTCTCGGCCGTTGTGTCGCGGAATGCAGTTTCGCGAACCGCTCAGCGGCGGCAAGGCTCACGTGTTGGCGTTGCCGGCCTTCCACACCGGCCAGGGCACGTTCCAGTCGCCCAGCCCCTCGGTGCCCGGCAGCGTCGGGCCCACGGTGTGGACCACCTCGACGATGTCCCCGCTCTTGCTGTGGTCGTAGAACCACTCGGCGTTGCTGGGACTGACGTTCAGGCAGCCGTGACTTGTGTTGGTGTGGCCCTGGGCGCCGACCGACCACGGCGCGGAGTGCACAAAGACACCGCTGTAGGACATCTGCGTGGCCCAGTCGACCTCGGTGCGATATCCGTTGGGCGAGTTGACCGGAACGCCGTAGGTCGACGAATCCATGATGATGTGCCTGAACCGCCCGCCGATGATGTACACGCCGTTGGCGGTCGGGGTGCTGTCCTTGCCCATCGACGTCGGCATGGTCCTGACGACTTCGCCGTTGACCCGCACGGTCACCGTCTTGGTGGTGTCGTCGGCGGTCGAAATGACCTCATCGCCGATGGTGAAGTGCGTCTTGACGTTGTCCTCGCCGAACATACCGTCTCCCAGGTCGACGCCGTAGGTGTTCACCGCCACGTCAACCGTGGTCCCCGGCTTCCAGAAATGCTCTGGGCGCCAACGCACTTCGCGGTTGTTCAGCCAGTAGAACGCGCCCTCGACGGGCGGGTTGGTGGTGATTTTGACGGCCTTCTGCGCCGCGGCGCGGTCCGCGATGTTCTCGTCGAACCGGATCGCCACCGGCTGGCCGACGCCAACCACCTCGCCGTCGGCGGGGTAGACGTAGGGCATGGTCAGGTGGGCGGGGGAACTGGTCGCGAAGCTCATCTGCCGGTTTGCCGCACCACCGAGCCCGAGCGCCTTCACGTTCAGCGTGTAGCGCCTGTTGTAGCCGAGCTGTTCGGTGGTCGACCAGCGCAGGCCGTCGGGGCTGAGCTGCCCGCTGATCGACTTGCCGTTCTCGTTGACCATGGTGACCGACGCCAGCACCCCGTCGGCAACGCTGACCGTCACCGGCGCATCCACGGTGACCCCGACGGCACCGTCGCTCACCGAAGAGGTGAGCTTGGGGACCAGCAGGTCGGCAAACGGCGTTCCCTTGTCGAAGATGACCTTCGCAGGCGCGGCGGCCGGGTGGCTGCCGCAGCCGACGCCGACCATAGCAAACACGATCATGGCCACGAGCAGCCATGATCGGTGTCTACGCAAAGGCGTCATCGAGCGGCCTTTCGAATTGATCGGCTTGGTTTGGTCACCGCTGACCGGAAACAGTGCAAGCATTCTAATGGCTTCCGGCGACCGCCCACGCCGACATGGACGGCTCAATGCCATTCGGTGTCGCAATTGCGACAAATACGGCGACTATGCCGGTTGGCGGACGCGCCTTCGCCGCTTCGAGGCGACCCTGTCCCGGGTCGCGACGGCCTCGACCCTGGCGAGTTTGACGATGGCCGCCCCCATCACCAGCGCCGCGGCCACCAGGGCGACGATCCCGGCGCCACCGGTGTTCAGCGTCTCGCCGAGGACGACGACGCCCAGCACCGCCGCCACCACCGGCTGCGACATCTGCAGGGTCGGCATCGACGCGGTCAAGGGCCCGGCCCTAAACGCCGACTGGCTCCACACCACACCCCCCGCCGCGGCCAGCAGCGCGGCATAGAGCTCGGGGGTCCTGGCGGCCACCCATCCGCCATCGCCGAGGCGAGCCACGACCTCCTTGGTCAGCGCCGCGAAGACGCCCCACAGCGAGCCCGACACGAAGGCGAACAGCACCGCGGCGACGGAACCACCCCGGATTCGGCCGGCCACGACGCACGCGGCCAGCAGCGGCCCGAGGACCGCCGCCACGACCGCCCAGGTCTGCAGCGCTGCGCCGGCGCGGCCGGCCTGCGGATTGCCGACGACGACGATCACGATCACCGCGGCGGTGAGCAAGCCGGCCCACGTCCACTCACCGCCGCTCACCGTGCGGTGGTACAGCCTGGCATTGATCGGCAGCGCAAACAGCAGCGAAAGCATCAGCAGCGCCTGCACCAGCAGCACCGAACCCCGACCGAGCGCGGCCGCCTGCAGCGCGACGCTTGCCACCAGCAGCACCGCGCCCCACCACCACCGTCGGTTGCGGAGCAGCCCGGCCAGCAATTCGATGTTGCCGACCGACCGGTCGGTGATGCAGTGAGCCGCGCGTTGCTGAAGCACGTCGCCGGCCGCGATGCACAGCGCCGACCCCAGCGCCAGCAGGGCGGCGAGCCCCGTTCCGGACATCAGGAAAACTCCCCCTCGAGCGCGATGATGCGCGGCGCGGCGATGGCAAGCCGAGTGATTCCTTGCAGCATCGCGTACCGCTATACCCGCAAAGTGGACGACTGACCCGTCCCGGCGCGAACCGGGGCCAGGTTTCGGCTCCCCATCACTCGGGTATCGCACCGAACGGGCTGGGTGAGAAGCGGATTGGATGAGCGATGAACATGTCGGAAGACGCCATCAGGATCAGACATCCAACCGAAGACGACTGGGAGGCGGTCTACGAGAACCAGGCTCGCGCTTTCGGAGATCCCGTGGGGGCGAGAGACATTGAAGCGTGGAAACGCCGGGTCAAGCTCGAGGACATTCTGATCGCCGAGGATCACTCCGATCCCCGTCGGCCATTCCTGGTCGGGACGTCCATCATCTACCGCACGCAACTCACCGTGCCGGGTGGCGCCCGCCTGCGGGCGGCCTGGCTGACGATGATCGCCGTCGCGTCGACGCACCAGGACAAGGGAATATGGGGCCGGCTCAGCGCGGAGGGGCTGGGCAAACTCCTGGAGCGCGGCTATCCGATCATCTGCGGCGTTCCGACCCAAACGGCGATGTACGACAACTTCGGCGCCGGGGTGGCGAGCTACACCCGCAGCTACTCCATCGACCGCCGATCGGCGAAGCTGCGCGAGACACCGAGCGAACATCGCGCGCGCGAGGTCAACGCGTCCGAGGCGCGACGGCAGCTGCCGGAAATGTACGAACGGTGGTGTGCCGCAACGAATGGAGCCGTGGAGCGGGACGGCGCGTGGTGGATCGACCATTTGGAGGACAGGTCGACGCAGCGGGGCAACGCATCGACGCTGAATTGCACGGTTCATCCGGACGGCTTCCTGACGTATCGAATCATCACCGAGACGCAACACGGGTTTCGGCCGCCGTTGGGCACCGTCGTCGTGCAAGACTTCTGCCCCATCACAGACGAAGCCCATACCGAACTGCTGCAGACGTTGTTGGTTTTGGAGATGTTCGACGACGTCGAGATCGATGTGCCCGTCGACGATCCGCTTCCGCTCAAACTTCGCGACCAGCGTGCCGCTCACACCACCGGCGTGAACGATTTTCTGTGGGTACGCATCAACGACGTGCCCGAGGCGCTCGGTGCCCGCGAGTACTTTGCCGATGCCGAGGTGGTACTGGAAGTCTCCGATCCGCTCGACCTCGCCGGAGGACGATTCCTGCTGCAGGCTCGCGATGGTGCGGGGAAGTGTGCGCCGCACGACGGGCCGGCGGACGTGAGGCTCGGCCTGGGCGACCTGGCGACGATCTTCATGGGCGCGCATTCGGCCTCCCAGCTGCTCCGGGCGAACCGCGTCGCCGAGCTGCGGCCGGGTGCGGTGCGCGAGCTGGATACCGCCTTCCGCACCGACCGGGCCCCGTACTGCGGGACGCTGTTCTGACGTCGCTCTGTATGTGCCCCACACCTTTCCGGGCGTCGCCGACCGTCGCGATACGACCGCGCGCGGCTCAGCAGCTACTCTGGATGGAGTCGGGATTTCGCTACGCGGCAGGACGCCTGTTATTGTCGCGTACGCGGTCTCGGCCGTCCGCGCCGTTAGCTCAGTTGGTAGAGCAGCTGACTCTTAATCAGCGGGTCCGGGGTTCGAAACCCTGACGGCGCACTACCGCCAGTTCGTGTGCAACCGCATCGAATGCGCGCAGCGTGTCCAGCATGTGCGGCTCGTGAGAGTGCGGCTGGGTGGACAACTTGGCGGCGACCATCTCCGCGGCGCGGTTGACGTAGATCATCTGGCCGCACATTCCCAGGCACAACACGACGTTGCTGCCCGGGTAGGGGAACCACATCTGGTTGCGGTACATCCCGCCCGGCAATTCGATGTCGTCGGGGCTGGCGGCGAAGGCCTGACGGGAGTCGGGGCCGCCGTCGAGGGTGTCGGCGATCCACGCCGCGGGCATCACTTGGTCGCCGGTCAGCGAGACGCCGTCGCGCAGGAGCATCGACCCGAACCGGATCATGTCGGTCAGGCAGGCGTTGACGCCGCCGTCGAACAATCCGGTGCCGGCCGAGTCGACCCCGATGGAGGCGTCGCATTGGGCACCGATGCGGCTCCACAGCAGTTCCGACATCAGTTCGGGCATCCGCTGGGCGCCGGCCACCTCGCAGATCCAGCCCAGCACATCGGTTTCACACGAGCGATATTCGAACGGGCCGCCGTGCGCCGACTTCCGCCTCAGCGTCAGCAGGAAGTCCTGCAGCGTGGACGCGGCATCCGGACTGCTCTTGGGCTGCCACCCCATCGCCTGCTCGAGGACGTGTATCTCCGCGGCCGGGTCGTCATAGTCTTCCGAGAACGCGATGCCCGACCTCATGTCCAGCAGGTGACGCACCGTCGCACCGGCGTAGCCGCTGTTCGCCAGGGCCGGAACGAACGCCGTGACCGGCGCGTCCAGCTCGATCGCCCCGGCCCCGTGCAGCGCGCCGACGACGGCGGCCACCAGCGACTTGCTCACCGAGAACAGCAGGTGCCGGGTTTGGGCCGCCAACCCGTCGAGATACTCCTCGGCCACCAGCGACCCGCGGTGGGCGACGGCCCATCCGTCGGTGGCGGTGGCGGCCATCACCGCGCCGACGGTGGTGGTCCTCCCGTGAGTGCTGGTCACCGGGATGCCGGCCACCGGGGCGCTGGCGGCGGGCAACGCCGCGACCGGCCCGGTCCCGCGCGAGATGAGCGCGGTCGGCACGAAGTCCTCGACGTGCTGGAACGACCAATGCGAGTAGGGCGGCGACAGCCAGTTGTCCAGTGAGATGCCGGCGGGGACGCTCACGCTCGTGCGACGAGCCGCGAGACGATCGGCGTGGCCGGCGCCAGCGGCGTCGACGCGAACTTCGCCTTGATGCCCTTGATCCAGCGCTGGCAGCGCTCGGTGAGCTGGTAGTCCGGGTTCTGCAGGTGGCCGCGGGTGACGAGCACGCCGAGTTGGGCGCCCTCGGTCCGCAGGTCGCCGGGCGCCGCGACACGCAGGTAGAAGGCCTCGGACCCGTCGAGCAGCGTGGCCCAGTCGTTGGCGGACCGGGCGAAGGTGACGCGCCCGTCGTCGTCGATGCGCCACACACCGGTGCGCGGCGTCGCGGTGAACAGCTCGACATCGGGTGAGGTCTCGCTGATGATCACCTGGCCCCAGACCTCGTCCTCGCCGTAGCCACGCTCCCAGCGCGAGTTGATCTCGTCGATGTCGAGCTGGTACTCCACGGCCATGTATTCGAGCAGGTGGAAGAGGAAAAGCGGCATGTCGGCGTAGGCCTCGGTGGTCAGGTTCGTCATCGGGCTGGCGCCGCTCAGGCGCGGGTTCACCTCGCCCAGGTAGAGCTCGTCGGAGTCCAGGTCGTGCAGCAGGTCCACCTCGAAGTAGCCGCGGTAGCCCTCGCGGCTCAGGATGTCGCCGAGCTTGCGCACCATCTCCCGCGCGGCGTGGGTCTGGGCGGGCGGCAGGACCTCGCGCCAGACGTCGTTGCCGCACCAGCCGCCCTTGCGCGGCGTCAGCTCCGGATAGCCCACCAGACTCGTCATCGCGGGGCCGATCACGGTGCCGTGGCGGGTCACGGTGCCCTCGATGCACACCTCGACATTGCGGATGCGCTTCATCACCTTGACTTCCTGCCCGGCCAGGTCAGCCGCGTGCTCGTCCCAGTCGCGCTGGCCGCGCACGAAGAACACCGCGCTGCCGGCGTCGCCGTAGGCGGCCACGACGACGAGGTCGTCCCCCAGCCCGGCGCTGTGCGCGAGCGCCGACAGCTCGTCGTAGGAGCCGACCCGCCCGATCGCATGCGGCACGCTTTGCACGCCCGCCTCGTCGGCCAGGCGCGTCATGACGAGCTTGGAGCCCAGCCGATGGCGCAGCTCCGCCGGCGGGTGCATGACCTCGAGACCCGCCTGGCGCGCCAGGGCCTGGGTCTCCTCGTCGAGCATCACGAAGCAGGCCTTGCCGCCGGGGCCTCGGCCCGCGATGAACTCGAGTGTCTCCGGGTCGCGCAGGAGGTGGTTGCACACGTCCCCCATGGACTCGAAGTCGATGCGGTCGCGCCGGCGGGGCACGAACACGCGCGAGTGAGTGCCCTCGAAAGAGTCAAAGTACGTCAGGTAGAAGAAGTTTCGCACCCAACGGTCGATGCCCAGCAGGTTGAACGGGGTCGGCGAGATGAAATACAGCGGCACGGTGTTGGTGTGAAAGAACGCGCGTACGTCCGAGAGGCCGTTGAGCAGGCGAGTCCCGGGCTCGGTTCCGCCGGTGGGCACGCTCATGTGGTTGCCGCCGGGGGCGGGAGCGCCGGGGTCGGCGCGGTGACGCTGAAATCAAATACCTTCATGCCACCAGTGTGGACTGGCCCCTGGCCGCGCGAAAGTGTGGCATGCCCGGACGCCAGCCGGTACCGGAATCGACCGGCCGTCATACGGGCTTTTGCATCGCCAATCGCGTTGTCGCACAGTCAAGTTGAGCGGCAGACCGGCGGCTCAGCGGTTCCTGATCCGACGGACGACCACGACCACGACCACCGACCCGATCCCCACCAGCGAGATGGCGACCGCGGGCTTCGTCACGAACGCGATCACCTGGGCCTTGAGGTCGTCGGCGAGGCGACGGGGGTTTGCCCGCTCTGCAAGGGAGTCGACGGTGGACGCCAGCTGGTCGCGGGCGACGTCGATGTCCCGCTTGATGGTCTCGGGGTCCCGATCCGCCACGTCTTCCTCCAAGTCGCCCACAATCCGGCTGATACACCTGCCCGCACTACCCTAGATCAGCCGACGATGACCCCACGATCGGAGTGAACAGAAAGGACCCATGTTGACCGAGACCAAGCGGCTTGCCCCGGGCGACAAAGCGCCCGCCTTCAGCCTGCCCGACGCCGACGGCAAGACCGTGAAGCTGTCCGACTACCGGGGGCGCCGCGTCGTCGTGTACTTCTATCCGGCGGCGATGACCCCGGGCTGCGCCAAGCAGGCCTGCGACTTCCGCGACAACCTGCACGAACTCAACGACGCCGGACTCGACGTCATCGGCATCTCCCCCGACAAGCCGGAGAAGCTGGCGAAGTTTCGGGACAAGGAGAAACTGACGTTCCCGCTGCTGTCGGATCCCGACCGCAAGGTGCTGACGGCCTGGGGCGCCTACGGCGAGAAGCAGATGTACGGCAAGACCGTCCAGGGCGTGATTCGTTCCACCTTCGTGGTCGACGAGAACGGCAAGATCGCCGTCGCGCAGTACAACGTGAAGGCCACCGGCCACGTCGCGAAACTTCGGCGCGACCTGTCGGTCTAGATCCCTCGCTCGGCGAGGTTGGCGAGCAGCAGCGCCTCGGCCGTGGCCGCGCGTTCCAGCACGCCAAGGTGCAGGCTCTCGTTGATGCTGTGCGCCTGGGTCGCCGGGTCTTCGACGCCGGTGACGAGGATCTTCGCCTGCGGGAATGCGGCCGCGAACTCGGCGATGAACGGGATCGAGCCGCCCATGCCCATGTCGATCGGCTCGACGCCCCATGCCTGGCGAAACGCCGCCCGCGCGGCGTCGTAGACCGGGCCGCTGGCGTCGATGGCGTAGGGCTGGCCGAGCTCGCCGGGGGTGACGGTCACCTGCGCGCCCCAGGGGGCATGTTGCCGCAGATGAGCGGTCAACGCTTCCAGATGCGCTTCCGCGTCGCCGCCCGGCGCGAGGCGCATGCTGACCTTGGCCCGGGCCCGCGGGATCAGCGTGTTCGACGCCGCCGCAACCGATGTGGTGTCGATGCCGATCACGGTGATCGCCGGCTTGGCCCACAGCCGCTGCGGCACCGGGCCCGAGCCGATCTCGGACACCCCGTCCAGCAAGCCGGATTCGGCGCGCACCCGCTCGGCCGGGTAATCGACCGGCGCGGCGGTACTTTCGTGCAAGCCGGCGACGGCGACGTTGCCGTCGTCGTCGTGCAGGCTGGCCAACAGCCGTACCAGCGCGCTCAGCGCATCGGGCACGACGCCGCCCCACAGGCCGGAGTGCAGCCCGTGGTCGAGCGTGGCGACCTCGACCACGCAGTCGACCAGGCCGCGCAGCGACACCGTCAACGCCGGGGCGGCGACGCTCCAGTTGTCCGAGTCGGCGATCACGATCACGTCGGCGGCCAGCGCGTCGCGATGGGCCGCCAGCAGCCGGCCCAGTGACGGCGATCCGGATTCCTCCTCGCCCTCGACGAAGACGGTCACACCGACCGGCGGTTGGCCCCCATGCGCGCGGAACGCCGCCAAATGCGTTGCGATACCGGCCTTGTCGTCGGCGCTGCCGCGGCCGTAGAGCCGGCCGCCGCGTTCGGTGGGCTCGAAGGGCGGGGACGTCCACTGGCCGCGGTCACCCTCGGGCTGGACGTCGTGGTGGGCATACAACAGCACGGTGGGCGCACCCGCGGGCGCCGGGTGCCGGGCGATGACCGCGGGGGCGCCGCCCTCGCTGACGATCCGCACGTCGTCAAAACCCGCCTGCGACAACAGGTCCGCCACCGCTTGGGCGCTGCGGTGTACCTCGTCGCGGCGGCCGGGGTCGGCCCACACCGATTCGATGCGCACCAGGTCCTCGAGGTCGCGGCGCACCGACGGCAACACGTCGCGGACGCGCTCGGTGATCTCGCGAGCAGACATAAAAGCCCCTCTTTTCCGGCGTGTCGTGGTGCTTTTGCGTCTGTTCGCGCTAGGGGGTCTCCAGGATGGCGACCGCGGCGGCGGTATCGCCCTCGTGCGTCAGCGACACATGGATCGTCACGTCGGCCAGATGCGTGGCGATGTCCCCGGTCAGCCGCACCCGCGGCCGCCCCCACATGTCGGTGACCACCTCGATGTCGCGGTGGATGTCCTCCGGCAACACCGGGCGCTGGGCGAACCGTGATCCCGACCAAGCCTTGATCACCGCCTCCTTCGCGGCCCAGCGCGCCGCCAGGTGACGCGCCGCCGACGAACTCTTGTCCGAGGCGTCGCGGCGCTCACCCGGGGTGAACGTCTCGGAGAACACGGTTCCCGGCTGGTCGACCTGCTCGGCGAAATCAGGGATGGAGACGAGGTCGATCCCCACACCGACGATGCCCATGGCAGGCCAGGTTAACGGACGACCGGGGTCATCCGGCAGGGACCTCGTAGGCCTCGTCATCACCCAGCCGGGCGTCCGGATTCAGCAGCATCGCCGCCTCCTGCCGCTTCTCCGGAGCGTGGTGGTCGAAGCGACGGTCCGCCGGCCGCTCGTACATCGGCGCACCGCCGGCGATGGCCGAGGCCAGCCGGCGCTGGCCGGCCAGCAGGCGTGCCTGTGCGCGCCGCTGGTAGGCCTCGCGCTGATCCGGGTCCAGCGCGGCGATGAACGCCTGCGGGTGGACCAGCGCGACCAACCCGGACACGTGGCCGAACCCGAGGCTGGTCACCAAGCCGGCCTTGAGCGGGAACCTCCCGCCGAGCCGCAGCGTGTCGCGCACCCACACGAAGTGCGCTGAGCCGGCCAGCTCGTCGTCGACGCAATCCAGGCTGCGGTTGGGCGGGATCACCCCGTCGCGCAGCATCTGGCACAGGCCCATCATCTGGAAGACCGCCGCGCCGCCCTTGGCGTGGCCGGTGAGGCTCTTCTGCGACACGACGAACAGCGGGGCGCCCTCGGAGCGGCCCAACGAGTCCGCCAGCCGCTCGTGCAGCTCGGTCTCGTTGGGATCGTTGGCCAACGTCGAAGTGTCGTGTTTGGAGACCACCGCGACGTCGTCGGCGCCCACCTCCAGCTTGGCCAGCGCGCGCGCCAGCGGGGAGTCCTGGCCGCCGCGGCCCGCGGCCAGCGCGCCCAGGCCGGGCGCCGGAATCGAGGTGTGCACGCCGTCGCCGAACGACTGCGCGAACGCCACCACCGCGAGCACCGGCAGGCCCATCTTGAGCGCCAGATCGCCACGCGCCAGCAGGATGGTCCCCCCACCCTGGGCCTCGACGAAGCCCAACCGGCGCCTGTCGTTGGGCCGGGAGAACTTCGAGTCGTCGATGCCGCGGCCGCGCATCATCGCGGTGTCGGCGGTGGCCGCCATGTCACCGAAGCCGATGATGGCCTCCAGCGTCAGGTCATCCAGGCCGCCGGCCACCACCAGTTCGGCCTTGCCCAGCCGGATCTTGTCGACGCCCTCCTCGACCGACACCGCCGCCGTGGCGCAGGCCGCCACCGGGTGGATCATCGATCCGTAGCTGCCGACATAGGACTGAACCACGTGCGCGGCAACAACATTCGGCAGCACTTCCTGCAGGATGTCGTTCGGCTTGTTCCGGCCCAACAGGTTGCCGTGATACATGGTCTGCATGGACGTCATGCCGCCCATCCCGGTGCCCTGCGTGCTTGCCACCTGGCTCGGATGCACGTAGCGCATCACTTCGGCCGGGCTGAATCCTGCAGACAGGAACGCATCGACGGTCGCGACAATGTTCCACAACGCCACCCGGTCAATGGAACTCGCCATGTCGGGGCTGATGCCCCACACCGTCGGGTCGAACCCGGTCGGAATCTGGGCGCCGACGACGCGCGACAGCTTGGTCTTGCGCGGAACCCGGATCTCGGTGCCGGCCTTGCGGATCACCTGCCAGTCGGTCGAGTCGGGCACCGGCCGGATGACGGTGTGCTCGGGGTCGAACTCGACGAACGCGCGAGCATCGGCCTCCGACGACACCACGAAGGCGAAGTCCTTGTCCAGGAACACCGACACCAGCAACGGGGACGCGTGATCGGGGTCGATCGCGCCGTCGTCGACGAACTCGCGAATGCCGCAGCGCTGCACGACCGTGTCGTGGTAGCGCTCGACCAGTTCCGACTCGTCGACCAGCTCACCGGATTCGGTGTCGTACCAACCCGGTTGGGGGTCGTCCTCCCAGCGCACCAGCCCGGTGGTCCACGCCAGCTCGAGCACTCCGGCCGCCGACAGCTCGTTGTCGACCTCCATCTCGAACCGGGTGCGCGACGAACCGTACGGGCCGAGTTCGGCGCCGCCGACGATCACCACCAGGTCGGCCGGGTCGACGTCGAGGTCGTCCCATTGCGGGGGCGGCGCCGGGGTGTAACCGCGCGGCGGCGACGGCAGCGCGGCGATGGTGCCCTCGGTTGACTCGTCGTCGGAAACCGCCTCGGCCGACATCTCCTCGCGGGCCTTGGCGGCCAACTCGGCCATGTCGAGGTCGGCCTCGCCGAGCCCGCCGGTCAGGTCCGCCTCGATGGGCTTGGCCGCCGCGGCGACCTTGGACTCCACGTCGCACAGGCCGAGCAGCATCGCGGCCATCTCGTCGGTGGAGTAGGTGGTGACGCCGGCCTGTTCGACGGCGTCGACGATGGCGTCGTTGTGCCCCATCAACCCGGTGCCCCGCGTCCAGCCAATCAGCGCGTGCGCCAGGCTGACTCGCGCCGCCCACGACGACTCGGCGTGCCAGCGGCTCACCAGCGCGTCCAGTGCCGACTTGGCCTCGCCGTAGGCGCCGTCACCGCCGAACATTCCGCGGTTGGGCGACCCGGGCAGCACCACGTGCAGCCGCGACGCGATGTCGCGCTCGGAGCCGATCTTCGACAGCCCGCCGATCAGCCGTTGCACCGCCCACAGCAGCACCTTCATCTCCATCTCGGAGCGCGAACCGGCCTCCGACAGGTCGCCGACCACCCGCGGGGCCGCGAACGGGAACAGCAGCGTCGGGGTCTGCGCGTCCTTGATGTGAATCGACTGTGGCCCAAGGCTTTCGATCTGCTCGGTGCCGACCCATTCGACCAGGGCATCGATGTCGGAGTAGGACGCCATGTTGGCGGCGACCACCCACAGGGCGGCGCCGTAGCGGGCGTGGTCGCGGTACAGCGACCGGTAGAACGCCAGCCGCTCGTCGTCGAGCTTCGAGGTCGTTGCGATGACGGTCGCGCCGCCGTCGAGCAGTCGCGCGACGACCGATGCCGCGATCGAGCCCTTGGAAGCGCCTGTCACGACGGCGATTTCGCTGCTGTAGGGGCCGGGGTCCGGGTTCTCGGCGCCGGCGGCGATCCGGCCGTACAGCGATGCGTGGACCTGACGGCCCGCGGCCAGCGCCTTGCCCTGCCACCAGGTGGCCTGGGTGGCCACGACATGCCCGGTGCCCTCGAACCTCTCGGAGAGCCGCGCCCAGTCCGCGTCGATGTCGCCCTCGTCGGCGAGCCACAGCTTGACCAGGTCCTCACGGGCGCTGGCCCAGCGGTCGTCGAACAGGACGGCCTTCTTGGCGTCGAACACCGGCGCCACCAGGCGCGGCCAGTCCGCGCCCAATTCGAGGGTGACCAGGTCGATGAGTTCGGCGTCGGTGGCCGCCGGCAACGCGCTCACCGGGTCGTCGTGGCCCAGCTGGCCCAGGATCAGGCGCGCCGCCGAGGCGAGCACCCCGTCGCGACCGGTGATCTGGTCGGTGAACTCGCTCAGCGCGGCCGCGTCGATGGTCGCACCGCCACCGCCGCCCGCCGACGGCAGCGCCACCGAAATGCCGCGGCGCGCGGCGACCGACGCGACCGCGGCGTCGATGACCTTGTCCACGGAGGCGGCGTCGGCCAACGCGCCCTCGTGCAGGTGGCCCATCGCGCCGCCACGAACGCTGGTTCCCTCGCGCGTTCCCAGCGCGACCTCGACCGTGACGTGCTTGGCCCAGCCGTCGCCGAGCTCCCAGGTCTTCTTGACGCGCTCGGCGATGGCGGCGGGTCGCTTGCCCGACGGACCCAGGACCGTACGCAGCTGATCGTTGATGGCGTCGGAAAGCACTGGGCCATAAGGCTTGTACGTGCGCGCCAGCTTGGTGACCTGGGACCGCAGTCCGGCCAGGTCGGCCTCGGCGGCGCCGTCGATGGCGCCCAGGTTCAATTCCGAGCCGAGGTCCACCAGCAGCTGGTTGCGCCGCGACGACGCACCGTCGGTGATGGACTCAATGGAGTCGAGTTCCTCGATCTGGTCGATGCGCATCTTGGCCGACAGCGCGATCAGCGCCAGGGTCGCGTCGGCGGCGTCGAACGCGATGTCGTCGGGCCGAGCCCCGCCCGACGGAGCCGTCGGCGCAGCGGAAGGGGCCGCCGGAGCGGCCTCGACGGCGGCGGCTTCCGGCGCGGCCGTACTGGGCTCGTCTTCGGGCTCCGGCTCGGGGTCGGTGTCGGTGGCGAACAGCACCGCCGCGTCGCGCTCGGCGTTGAGCACTTCGACTGTGCTGTGGGCATATTCGGGCAGCTTGAGGGTATTGGTGGCCAGCCCGGCGACGGTCGGCGCCGACTTCACGCCGATCTCCACGAACCGCTCCACGCCCAGGCCACCCGCGGCCTCCTCGATGAACAACAGGTCCTGGGTTTCGATCCAGCGCACCGGGCTGGCGAACTGCCACGCCAGCAGCTCGATCAACAGTTTGCGGGCGAGCTCACGCGGCTTCTCGTTACGCCAGGTGTCGTAGTCGGCGAGGATCTCGTCGAGCGGCTCGGCGGGCACCAGATCCCGGACCTCCTGGATGAAGTCGCGGTCCAGCGTGAACGGCCGCGGCACCAGGTTCGGGATGTAGCGCCCGATGATGATGTCGGGATCCTTGTCGCGCGGCATGACCCGCTCCAGCGAACGGCGGAACTCGGCGACCCCGACCCGCAGCACCCGCGAGTGGAACGGCACGTCGATGCCGGGCACCAGGATGAACGAGCGCCGCCCGCCGCTGAGCTCGCGGCGGCGTTCGACCTCGGCCTCCAGCGCTTCCAAACCGCGCACCGTGCCGGCGATCGCGTACTGCGAGCCGCGCAGGTTGAAGTTCACGATCTCCAGGAATTCGCCTGTGCTCTCGGCGATTCCGGCCACGAATGCGGGAACCTCGTCGTCGGGCAGGTCGATCTGCGAGGGCCGGATCGCGGCCAACCGGTAGTTGGAGCGGCCCAGGTCGTCGCGCGGCACGATGTCGTGCATCTTCGAGCCGCGGTGAAACACCATCTCCAGCAAGGCTTCCAGCTCGTAGATGCCCGTCACGCAGGCCAGCGCCGTGTACTCGCCGACGGAGTGGCCGCACGCGATGGCGCCTTCGACGAAGGCGCCCTGCTCGCGCATCTCGGCGACCTGGGCCTCGGCCACCGTCGCCATCGCGACCTGGGTGAACTGCGTCAGGTAGAGCACGCCCTCGGGGTGGTTGTAGTGCACGCCGTTGGCGATGATGCTGGTCGGGTTGTCGCGCACCACGTGCAGCACCGAGAAGCCCAGCGTGTCGCGGGTGAACTTGTCGGCGCGGTCCCATACCTTGCGGGCGGCCTTGGACCGGGCCCGCACCTCCATGCCCATGCCCTTGTGCTGGATGCCCTGGCCGGGGAACGCATAGACCGTCTTGGGCGCGGCCAGCCGCGCCGTGGCCGACATCACCAGATCCGATCCGATGCGCGCGGCCACCTCCAAAACCTCTGCGCCCTGGTCGATCCCGACGCGGTCGACGCGGAAGTCGACCTCGTCACCCGGACGGACCATGCCCAGGAACCGGGCGGTCCAGCCGATCAGCCGGGCCGGCGGGCGGGCTTGACCGTCGGTTGCGGTCGCCGCGTGCTGCGCGGCGGCCGACAACCACATGCCGTGCACGATGGGCGATTCCAGGCCGGCCAGCAGCGCGGCCGCCCGGTCGGTGTGAATCGGGTTGTGGTCACCGGACACCACCGCGAACGGGCGCATGTCGACCGGCGCGGTCAGCGTGACGTCGCGGCGGCGACGGCGCGGGGTGTCGGTGGCGTTCTCGGAGACCGCGCCGCCGGCCCGGACCGGGTCGGCGAGTTCCGCGGCTCCGGTGCGCCCGAGGATCGCGAACCGCTCGGCGAGGGTGGCGATCACAGCGCCGTCGGCGTCGGACGCGCCCCTGATGGTCACCGAGACCGGGACAACGCGGCCCATCTCCGTGTCGGTCGCCGGAGAAGCCGTTGCGCTGATCGTCAATTGGGCCGGATCCCTCGGCAGCGCGCCGACCATGTGGACGGCGTGGTCCAGGTGCACCAGGCTCAGCAGCCCCTCGACCACCGGGACACCGGCGTCGGTGACCGCGGAGCCGATGGCCGCGAAAACCGCGGGCCAGCAAAGGCCTACGAGCGCGTCCGGCACGGTGGTGAGGCTGGGCGCCAGCGGCTCACCGAAGGTGGCCGTGACCCCGGTGTGGTCGGCGACGCGCTCGGGATCCCAGTCGACCGTGACGGTCGCGGTCCCCTCGACGACCCGGGGCAGCAGCTCCGGCCCGTCGACGCCGGCGGCGATCGCCAGGACCGCGCGCATGGCGGTGGTGGCGGCCTCGGTGGACACCACCGGGATGCCGCCGTCAAGTGTGTTGGCGGGCAACGTGAATGGGATCTCGACCCAGACGCCGGACACGGGCACGCTGAGCACGACCTGCTCGGTGCCGGCGCCGTCGTCGGACGTGACCTGCAGCCGCGCGCCGGTGGATGAGTGTGTGGCGCGCGGGCTTTCGGCTCCTTCAGAGCCTGAGTGCACCAGCCAGTCGGCCGGGTCGGCGATGCGATGGACGGGGTTGGTGGTGGTGCGCCCGGCCCACATCACGTCGGGGGCGTCGAGCACGACGGCCAGCGGCCCGGTCACGTCGGGGCGGCCCAGCCGGCGCGACCGCACGGCCGTCGGCTCCGCCCCGCCGGCAAGCACCTCGTCGATGGCGGCCTGCTCGAAGCGGTCGAGCAGCTCACCGACGGGTTCGTCCATCCGGGTGATGCCGGCGACCGACGCGGTGCCCGGGATGATGCACACCTGGTCGGCCTCGTAGCGGGCGTCGTGTGCCTGCCACAGCGAGTCGCTGCGCCACCAGCGCCGGACGTCCTTGTCGATGACGGGCACGAAGTTGACCGGCTTGCCCAGCGTCTTGCACAGCGTGACGAAGAACGGCACATCGGCCGGATGCAGTTGCACGGATTCGGCGTCGGGGTAGTGCTGCAGCAGCGTGTCGATGGCGCGGTCGGGAGTCTCCAGCAACCCGTCGTCGTTGAACAGGGTCTCGATCGGCCCGAAATCCTTTGCGTGCAAACGCGCCTCGGCGCGCTGCAGCATCTGCTGGAAGCGGTCGCGCCAGGTGTCGGCCAGCCAGGGGCTGCCGGGCGAGGCGGTGTCGGCCGTCGAGTTGCCCTCGCCGATGGTCAGCTCCACGTAGCGCCGCAGCCACTGCAGGTAGGTCATCTCGGCGACGTCACCGAAGTACGGCTTGGCCGTGTTGGCCATGGCCGCGATGATCTCGTCGCGACGCTCCGCGACCGCCTCCGCGTCGCCGGCGACCTCGTCGAGCAGCCGGCCGCAGCGCGAGGCGGCGTTGTCGATCTCGTGGATGTCCGCGCCGAGCTGGCTGCGGCTGGAAGCCATGCCGCCCTGGGCTTTTCCGGCGCTGATCCACTGGTCGGTGCCCTGCGTCTCGACCAGCATGCGCTTGACCGACGGCGACGTGGTGGATTCCAGCGTGGCCATGGCAGCGGTGCCGACCAGGATGCCGTCGATCGGCATCAGCGGGAAGCCGTAGGACTGCGCCCAGCGGCCGGACAGGTATTCGGCCGCCCGTTCGGGGGTGCCGATGCCGCCGCCGACGCAGACGGTGATGTTGGGGCGCGACCGCAGCTCCGAGTAGGTCGCCAGCAACAGGTCGTCGAGGTCCTCCCAGGAGTGGTGGCCGCCCGCGCGCCCGCCCTCGACGTGCGCGATCACGGGCTTGGTGGGCACCTCGGTCGCGATGCGGATGACGGCGCGGATCTGCTCGACGGTGCCCGGCTTGAACACGACGTGGCTGATGCCGACGTCGTTGAGCTCGTCGATCAGCTCGACGGCTTCCTCGAGATCCGGGATGCCGGCGCTGATCACCAGGCCGTCGATCGCCGCGCCGGATTGGCGGGCCTTTTGCACCAGGCGCTTGCCGCCGACCTGCAGCTTCCACAGGTACGGGTCGAGGAACAGCGCGTTGAACTGGTAGGTGCGGCCGTCCTCGAGCAAGCCGGACATCTCCTCGATCCGGTTGGCGAAGATCTCCTCGGTGACCTGCCCGCCGCCGGCCAGCTCGGCCCAGTGACCCGCGTTGGCCGCCGCGGCGACGATCTTGGCGTCGACGGTGGTCGGGGTCATGCCGGCCAGCAGGATCGGCGACCGCCCGGTCAGCCGGGTGAACTTCGTCGACAGCTTGACCCTGCCGTCGGGAAGGCGGACCACGGTCGGGGCGTAGCTCGACCAGGCCCGGGCGACCTCGGGGGTGGCCCCGACGGTGAACAGGTTGCGCTGACCGCCGCGGGTCGCCGCCGGCACGATGCCGATGCCCAGGCCGCGGATCACCGGCGCGGTCAGCCGGGTGAGGATGTCGCCAGGCCCCAGGTCGATGATCCAGCGCGCGCCGGCCTCGTGCACCCGGTTGATCTCGTCCACCCAGTCGACCCCGCGCACCAGGATCGCCTCGGTCAGCTCGCGGGCCAGCGCGACGTCGAGGCCGACCTTCTCGGCCCAGCCGCCGACGATGTCGATGCCGTCGGCCAGCCGCGGCGTGTGGAAGCCCACCTCCACCTGCACGGGATCGAAGACGGGCGCGAAGACGTCGCCGCCGCGGACCTTGTTCTTGCGGTCGGCCTCCTCTTTCTCGGAGATCTGCTGGCAGTAGAGCTCGAATCGGGACAGCTGCTCCGGGGTGCCGGTGATCACGACCGAGCGCCGGCCGTTGCGGATCGACAGCACCGGCGGCAGCACGGTGCGAACGTCCTGGGCGAACTCGTCGAGTAGCAGGCGGATGCGCTCGGGGTCGGCGTTGGTGACCGACACCATCGGCGGACGATCACCGAGGACGGAAATGCCGCGCCGACGCGCCACCAGCGTCCCGGCCGCACCGATCAGCTGGGCCATCGCCAGCAACTCTGCGTCGCGCGCGCCCGCCGCCTTGAACGCCTCGACGGCCAGCACACCCTGCGAATGCCCGGCGACGGCCACCGGAGGTGTCGCGACCCAGTCCATACCCTGGCGCGCCAGGGCACGCCCGGCCGCAACCTGGGTGAGCAGCACGCCCGGTATCGACACCGCGGCCGACGTCAGGTGCTTCTCCGAGGGAACCGGGTCGCCGGCCGCCAGCGCGCGGACCCACTGCAGCGGCTCGAAACCGATCGGGCGCACCACGACCAGCTCCTTGGCCACCGGCTCGAGCAGCAGCTCCACCTCGCCGACCAGTGTCGCCAGGTCGGTTTCGATCCCGGCCGACGAGACGAGTTCCTCCAGGGTCTCCAGCCAGGCGCTCCCCTGGCCGCCGAAGGCGACGGCGTACGGCTCACCGGCCGTCAGGCGGTCGACCAGAGCATGGGTGCTGTGCGGGATGTTCCCGTCGCGGTCAGCGGACACCCTGTCGTGCTCGTGGATCGTCACCTTCTATGTCTCCCCTGTATGCGTCTTTACGTATCGGTTCGCTCGGCCGGTTCCGCACCGGCCTGCGGACCCGTCGTTTCGATTCCCCGTCGAATCGCAGCCGAGAAACGGCTGACCGGTGTCGTGTCGGCGGGCCGCCCCCTGGGCCGAACGGCGCGACGGACTGCATCGGCTGCACTAAGAGTGTCATAAGGATCAGTGCCCTTTTTGCATGTTGAGCAGTTACTGGTGAGTTCTACGCATGGGTAACCGTGTTGTGGGTAACACCGCGTTCACCCGAGGCCGCGAGCGCCGCAAACAAACGTCCTGCATGCAGGTGGTTACGGTCGAGTAGCCATAACTGCGCTGGTTAAGGCAGTTTTGTTATCAAATCGTTATGTTAAAAATTCGGGCTCCGACGAGCGCCCGGCGGCGCGTTCGGCGGGCCGTCGCGCGATTTTCCGCGGCAGCGCCGCCCGAGCAACGGCGAACGAGTGTTTGCTGGAGCGGGCGACGCCGGGGCCCGATGGGACCCGATCAGCGGGCCGGGGCGCCTCCGGGTCGGCGCGGGATGACTAGACCCACTGCCCGAATTGCGGCTTGAGGATTTCGTTGATGTCCACCCCGACCCCGCCGACGCTGCGCTTATCGATCTCGACCTGGTGCAAATGCGCGGCCGGATGGGTGAACCCCTTCGGCGAGCCCCAGTTGTGCTGCCAGAAATACGAGCCCAGGCCGTCGTGCAGCGCCCAGTCGATCGTCTTCGAATTGGCGTAAACGCCCGTCCGCTGATGCCCGACGACGGACTCCCAAGACCGCAGGTACGGGACAATCTGGCTTTTGTACTGCTCATAGGACGGATCGTCGTCGATCGACGCGTAGATCGGGGCGCTGGCCGGGCCACCGGCGGCGGCGTGCAACTGCATGCCGCGCTGCGCGTGCTGCAGGCCGGCGCCGGCGCCGCCCAGCCAGTCGGCGGTGCTGCCCTTGCCGTACTGGTAGCACGACACGATTTTCAGCCCGTTGCTGTTCAGGTCATGCGCCTCGGCGAGTCCGATCGGCTTGCCCAGCATCCAGTTGCCGCCGGGGCGCCGGTCGGACACGTACCTGATCGAGCCGACGGCGCCCGCGGCCCTGACCTGGCTGGCGGGGATGACGCCGGCCGCATAGTCCAGCAGGGTGCCAAGTGACGCCGAGGCCGGCGCGGCGTGCAACGTAGGCGCCGCCACGCTCAGGCCGACTAGGGCGGGGGTGGCGGCCGCGAATTTGAGCAGGTCACGTCGCGAAACCGATGACACAAGCCACAGGGTACGGCATAAACACCAGGAGACACACTGGCCACAGGAGTCACATGTGTATCACATTGCCGCAACGCCGGTGCCGACTGCCCCAAGCGCCGCATAGCCGGTTCTCGACGCCTTGCTTTCACTATAAAGTTAATAAAGTTAGCGCGAAGTACAGCTAGTCCGAGAACCGAACGCGATTGCAGGGGGCTTTTCAGATGGATCGCGACCAGCTCATCGACCTGACCCGGCGGGCCCTGAAGCTCGCCCGCGACAAGACCACCGACCTCGCGCCGGGCGAGCACACGATCGACGCGGCCGACTACACCTCACTCGAGCGACACGACCGCGACCGGGCCCTGCTGCTGGCGACCCCCCAACTGGTCGGCTACGTCTCGGAGCTTCCCGCTGCCGGGGCCTACTGCACCAAGACGGTGATGGGGCGATCGGTCCTGCTGACCCGGGCGTCCGACGGGACGGTCAGGGCGTTCGACAACGTCTGCCTGCACCGGCAGTCACGGGTGGTGACGGGCTGCGGCAGTGCCAAGCGATTCACCTGCCCGTATCACGCCTGGACCTACGACAACACCGGCAAGCTGGTCGGGCTGCCGGGCCGCGAGGGTTTCCCGGACGTCACCGTCAGGTCCGACGGCCTGACCGAGCTTCCAGCCGCCGAATTCGCCGGATTCCTTTGGGTGGCACTGAATCCCGGCGCCACCCTGGACATCGCCGCGCACCTGGGGCCGCTGGCCGACGAACTCGACTCGTGGGGCATCGGGCGATGGTCTCCGCTGGGCGAGAAGGTGCTTGACTGCCCGATCAACTGGAAGCTGGCGGTCGACAGCTTCGCCGAGAACTACCATTTCGCCACTGTCCACCAGCAGACCTTCGCCAGGATCGCGCGCAGCAACTGCACGGTCTTCGACGCGTACGGGCCGCATCACCGGTTGATATTCCCGCTCAACACGATTCTCGAATTGGACAACGTTCCCGAAGACCAGTGGGATCCCTTCCACAACATGGTCGTGATCTACGCGCTGTTCCCCAACATCGTGCTGTCGGTGACGATCGCCAACGGTGAGCTGTTCCGCATCTACCCGGGCGACCGACCGGGCCGGTCCATCACCGTCCACCAGAACTCGACGCCGCTGGACCTGTCCGACGAATCCGTGGCCGCCGGGGCGCAGGCCGTCTTCGAGTACGCGCATGCCACCGTGCGCGACGAGGACTACCGGCTGGTCGAGGGCCTACAGGCCAACCTCGAGTCGGGCGCCCGCGATCGATTGCGGTTCGGCCGCAACGAGCCGGGGCTGCAGCATCGCCACGTCACCTGGGCCGAGGCGCTGGCACGCTCAGCTACGCCGAAACTGTAGTTTTTCAGAGAAAGTGCGAGTAGACACCTGCAAATTGTCAGTCTCGGCGCGCAGTATCGACCGACAGTGCGGCGATAAGGTCGTCGAAAATGGTTGCCAGCGTGTCATTTTCACCGGGACGCGCGCCGGTCAACAGTTCAATGGCCTCGTCGCGCCGGCCAGCACCCACCAACGGCGCCAGCTCATCCACCGTCGCCTGCAGGCTTGGGGCGACGTCCGCGACCGTGGTGGCCAGCACCTCGACCAGCTCCCAATCCCGGTACAGCGCCAGCGAACGCTCGTTGAACGCGAAGCCGGTCACCGGTTTGCCCCACAGCGTTCCGCGGTAGCGGTACGGGCCCTCCATGTACTCGATCGGCAGGCCGTGCGCGGGGGCCGGCACCAGCGGCTCGCCGACGAGGTCGAGTTGCAGTGTGGCGCAGGTGATCCGGTGGCGGTCGGGCAGGTATCGGGCCGGCGCGGGCGGACGCACCAGCGGCCGCACCGATTCCGGCCATCGGACGTAGCTGCTGACCGTGACCTCGACGTCTTCGGCGCACGTCGGCGGCATGGCCGGGTCGGGGTAGCTCGCCGTCACGCCGGTGAACGGCTGCAGCGCATTGCCGTTCGTGCGGTCGAACTGCCGCCAGATGCTCAGGTCGACGCCGTTGTCGAAATTGATCGTGCGCCATTCGTGCGACCTGGCCCGCGGGTCTCCCCCGCTTCCCCCGCCGCCGGCGTACTTCGGGAACCACTGCCGGTCGATGTGCCCGCCGCTGCCCGACACCTGCTCCACCGCGTCCCCCCAGCGCAGGGTTCCGGTCATCGCCATTCCGGTCTGGAAATACGAGTAGGTGTCGGGCTGGCCGAAGCAGAATATCTTGCCGTTGTAGGTCGACGCGCCCACCGGTGTCGGTGCGCGCGTTGGCGTTACGGCCAGATCCAGTCGCATGGGCCGGCCGCGCTGGTCCTCGCCGACCAGGCTGACCCGATAGGTGTAGGGCAGCAGTTCCCCGTCGGCGTCGCGGCAGGCGATCCACGACGCGGTTCCCGCGCCGCAGTGGTAGGTGAGGTCGAGATAACCCTGGGCCATCGCGAGCTTGCGCTGCGCTCCCGGTTCCAGGTTGGCCGGCGGCATGTCGTAATCCGTGTAGGTGCCGTAGTCGCCGGAGTCCAGATCGAACAGCGCCATCGTGTAGAAGTCGGCGACGATCGTTCCCCCGGGCCGGTTCTTGTTGAAGATGGTCAGGAAGGCGAACGAGCGGCCGCTGTCGGCGGCGTCGAGTTGCCCGGCGAGAAACCAGGTGTCCGACTCCTGGTCGGGATGCTCGCCTTCGGCGGCGGGGAAATCCAGCTGGCTGTCCCCGGGCACCAACCGAAACGGGTAGGTGCGCCAGTCGTCCATGTCTCCGCCTGGGGCCATTGCCACGGCGCAATCCTGCTTTCTTCGCTATGTTAGCGTCAATAGCGAAGTTGCGGTCGCGGTCCCATTCCCCGAGGAAGTGCCCCGATGCCAGAAAATCCCGGCCATCGTTACTACGACGAACTGTTCATCGGGGGGCAGTGGCGCAAGCCCGCCAACCCGCAGCAGCTCGCCGTGATCTCACCCCACTCCGAGGAGCCGGTCGGCCACGTCCAGGTGGCCGGGCCCGAGGACGTCGACGCGGCCGTCGCCGCGGCGCGGCACGCTTTCGACCACGGCCCCTGGCCGCGGATGAGCCACGCCGACCGGATGGCCAAAGTCGAACAGCTCGCGGCGATCTACGCCGGACACCTCGACGAGATGGCAGAGCTGATCACCGACGAGATGGGCTCGCCGCGCAGCTTCAGCCGGCTCGGCCAGGCGGCCGCGGCGGCGTCGCTGATCCACCTCGCGCTGGCCACCGCCCGCGACTTTCCCTGGACGGAGCGCCGCCAGGGCGTGCTGGGCGAGGTACACCTGCGCAGGGCGCCCGTCGGGGTGGTCGCGGCGATCGTGCCGTGGAACGTGCCGCAATTCCTGATCATGCCCAAGCTGATCCCGGCCCTGATCGCGGGCTGCACGGTCATCGTCAAGCCGGCGCCCGAAACCCCTTTGGACGCTTTGTGGTTGGCGGAGATG
This sequence comes from Mycobacterium sp. NGS26, assembly GCF_059813025.1. Classification (NCBI taxonomy): domain Bacteria; kingdom Bacillati; phylum Actinomycetota; class Actinomycetes; order Mycobacteriales; family Mycobacteriaceae; genus Mycobacterium; species Mycobacterium sp. NGS26. The sequence goes on along the minus strand of NZ_JCALDU010000003.1, from coordinate 121,761 downwards.
ATCGAGCAGATCGGCCTGCCCGAGGGCGTCGTTTCCGTGCTTCCCGGGGGCACCGACGTCGGCGAGGCGCTGGTGCGCCACCCCGGCGTGGACAAGGTCGCGTTCACCGGCTCCAGCGCCGTCGGGCGCCGGATCGCCACGCTGTGCGGGGAGCAGCTGAAACGCTACAGCCTGGAACTGGGCGGCAAGTCGGCGGCGATCATCCTCGACGACGCCGACATCGACAAGACGGTGGCCGGGCTGAAGACGGCCGGCCTGATGAACAACGGGCAGGCCTGCGTCGCCCAGACCCGGATCCTGGTCAGCGATCGGCGGCACGACGAGATCGTCGACGCGCTGGCCGCCATGATGTCGTCGCTGACCGTCGGCGACCCGGCCGACGAGTCGACGGACATCGGACCGCTTGTGGCCCAACGACAACAGCGCCGCGTCCAGGATTACATCCGGTCCGGCCAAAGCGAGGGCGCCCGCGTGGTCCTCGGCGGCGAAGACAGCCCGGCCCAGCGCGGCTGGTACGTGCGGCCCACGCTGTTCGCCGACGCCACCAACGACATGCGCATCGCCCGGGAGGAGATCTTCGGCCCGGTGTTGACCGTGCTGCGCTACCGTGACGAGGACGACGCGATCCGGATCGCCAACGAGAGCGACTACGGGCTGGCGGGTTCGGTGTGGACGGCAGACATCGCGCACGGCCTGGAGGTCGCGGCGGGTGTCCGCACCGGCACCTACGGCATCAACATGTACACGCTCGACATCGGCGCCCCGTTCGGCGGATTCAAGCAATCGGGCATCGGCCGCGAGTTCGGCCCGGAGGGCCTGCACGAGTACGTCGAGCTTCAGACGCTGGTCTGCAAGGGGCAACTGCCGCCGCTAGAGTAGCGCCGAAAGTGAAGTGGTTGCGAAAGATCGGGCGATTTTTCGCAACCACTTCACTTTCGGCGCGTCAGTGCGACCACGACGGGTCGCGGCCGAGCAGCGCGAGAAGCCTTGCCTGCGCATCGCTTTCGGCGGGCACGGCCACCGGCCCTTTGAACATTCCCGACGAGTGCAAGACCTCCGAATCCGCGGGCAAGTCGGCCAAGAACAGCTCACACCAACCGGGGTCGAGCCGATCGTCGGCCCCCACCGCGCGGGCCAGGTCCCAGCTGTGCACCAACACGTCGCGGGTCAGTTTCGGCATCACCGGTGGCGCCGGGTTGTTATCCATGGCTTCCTTCAGCGCGTCGTAGGTCAGTTGCCACCGCAACTGCGGATCTTCCCGCGGCCGGTCGGGTTTCAAGCCCAGCGGGCGCAACACGAGCACGTCGTGAAAACCGATCACGTGCTCCAGCACCGCGCGGGCGTCCCACTCGTCGCACGGGGAGCGACGCTCCCATCGGCCAGCCGCCGACGCGACGCCCTCGCCGAACCGCCGGCAGACCGCCAGGTGCAGTGCGGCCGCGTCAATCACCGGGCAGCTGCAACGTGAGCTCGACCGGACAGCACAGGGCGCCATGCTGATTGGTCACCTGGATCTCGACGTCGACCAGCCGGCGCGGCGGATCCACCGACGTGTCCTGCCGTTTGGCGACCGCCCGGCCGCGGCCGGTGATGGTGTCGCCGGCGTAGACCGAGCCGGCCAGCCGCAGCGAGCGGCGCACCACGCGACTGCCCGGGCCCGCCCAATCGGTTGCGACGCGGTCGGCGAACCCCGCGAGGTGCATGGTGTTGACGTAAATCGTCGGGTTTCCTTGGCCGCGAGCGTATTCCGGGTCGAAGTGGCCCGGGAAGTAGTCCCATGTTGCCCCGGCGTTCTCCACCACCCGCTGGTAGCTGATGTGGTCGACCACCTCGGGCAGCTCCGCGGGGACGCTGACGTCGTTCCAGTCCAGATCGCCGCTCACGCGGATTCCCCGGGGGTGAACCGGAATAGCGTGTTCCGGCACCTGGCAACGACGGTCCCGTCCTGCCGACGATAGGTCTCCAGCGTTTGGACGAAATGACCAACACCGAGCCGGGTCCGCTTTTCCGGCGACACCGACACCAGTTCCTCGACGACGGTGAGCAGGTCGCCCTCGATGATCGGCTCCGGAAATTCGACGTCGTTGGCCGCGTTGATGAATGTGTTGCCGGGCAAGGGAACCCGAAGCACCATCGACGCCGCCGGCGGTCGGCCCTCCGGTTCCCAGGGCGGGGGTATCAGCCATCCCATCAGCAGGGCCGGCGGGGCCAGCAGGCCTCCCCATCTCCGCCGGGCGAACTCGGCGTCCCAATACGAACGATTGCCGTCGTGAACCGTCGCGGCGAACAGCTGGATGCGCGCGCCGCTGACCGGGGTCCGCGCGGTTCGCGGTTCGCTCGCCGTGCCGACCATTCGCAGCGCATCCTCGTAGGTGCCGAAGGTCAGCTGGTAGCTGAGGTCGGAGTCCACGGAGCGGCGCCGCCTACATGACCAGCGGATGCCGGCTGGGCACCGAATCCCAAGCAAGCGCCCGGGATTCGAAATACCAGCCGCCGCGCTCGTAGATCAGCTTGTCGTGGAGCACCCCGGTCGCCCGCAGCGTCGTGTCGCCGTACATGGTGGCGTACAGCACGGCGACACAGCGCTGTTCGGCGTGGATCCCGTCGATGCGGATCTCGTGATCCACGGTCACCAACCGCTGCCCGTCGCCGCCATCGAAGGCCGCGCGCAGATCGGTGAACACCTCGCCGTCGCGGGTGTAGCTGGCACCGGAATGACGGAACGTCGCGACCCAGCGCTCCCGGTCGCCGTCGGAGTAGGCCCGGTTCTGCCGGGCGGTCAGGTCGAGGATGGCGGCGCGGGCCGTCGCGGCGTGGAGGAACTGTTCTTGTTGATAGGTCAGGGTCATCTTGTTTCTCCAGCCTCTCTGGCGAAATCGCCGGCAAATTGCCTTATGCAAACACTAACTGAACTCAGCGACTAACGACATAACCGTGTGCTTCACGATCCCAGGCAGTGGGGTTCAGGCCCCGAGATCGCAACAAGTCTTTACGTATTCGCCCAATGACGTTCTTCGGCAGTTCATCAACCGTCTCGACGAATCTGGGCACGCAGAAGTACGGCATGCGGGCGGCGCAGAAGTCGAGCAACTCGGCGTAATCCAGTGTGGCGCCCGGGCGCATCGTCACGATCAGCAGAATGTCGTCCTCGCCCAACTCGCTGGGCACCCCGATCGCGGCGGCTTCGGCGACCGCGGGATGGCTCGTGACGACGGTCTCCACCTCGACCGAGGAGACGTTCTCGCCGCGCCTGCGCAGCGAATCCTTGATGCGGTCCACGTATGTCAGGTGCTCGTCGCCGTTGTCGTCCGGGTCGAGCCGGCCGAGATCGCCGGTGCGGAACCATTCCTGGTGCGGCTCGACCCGCAGACCGTGGCTCACGTAGCCCTCGCTCATCACATGCGGATGCCTGGCCCGGCAGGCGATCTCCCCGACGGTGCCGGCGGGCAGCGGGGCGCCGTCGTCATCGACGATGCGCACGTCGAAGTTGGGGTTGGGCCGGCCCGACGTTCCGGGAATCCCTTCCTCGGACACGCTCTTGACGGCGATCGGAAAGGCTTCGGTCATCCCGTACATCGTGACAATGCGGCAGCCGTAACGCTTTTCGATGTCGCGGTAGGAGTCGGCGTCGATGGGCGCCGCCGAGATGAACCGCAGCGGCAGTTGCGCGTCGCGCGGATCGGCGGGCAGGTTCTGCAGCATCGAGACCATCGCGCCGGCGCCGGCGAAGCCGATGGCGCCCTGGGCGCGGACGTCGTCCCACACCTCGCTGGGATGAAATGCCTGCGCCAGCACGGTCGTCCCGCCGACCAGCATCGGCGCCAGCACGCTGGGCGCGGCACTCAGGTGGAACAGCGGCATCGCCGTCCACAGCACCTCCCCCGCGCGAAATTCCCACGCCGCAGCGGCCGTCGCGGCCACCGAGAACAGGTAATGCCACGTCGTGGCAACCGCTTTCGAGGGCCCGGTGGTGCCCGAGGTGTAGAACAGCGCGCCGATGTCCGCCAACCCGGCGGGGCTATCGGCCACCGCGGGATCGGCGCCACGGCTCAACGCGTCGGTGAGCGAATCATCCCGCACCACAACGTCGGTCACCGTGTCCAGCCGGCTCAAAACCTCGTCGACGCGGGGACGTCGCTCGGCATCGGTGAGGATCGCCCGGGCCTGCGACAGGCGGAGGGTGTGCAGCAGGAAGTCGCCGCGGTTCGCGGCGTTGACCGCGGCGCTGATCGCCCCGATGCGCGCGGCGCCCAGCCAGAAGTAGACCCACTCCGGGCAGGTGGCGGTGAACAGCGCCACGCTGTCGCCCCGGCCGACGCCCAATTCGGTCAGCATGTTCGCCGCGGCGCGGGATCGCCGCCGCATTTGCTCGAAGGTCACGTCGACGCCGCCGATCGACATCATCACCCGGTCGGGGTACTGCTCGGCCCGGCGATCCAGCACGGCCGGCACGGTGAAGCGATCGACGCCGAAATCCGACGGCCCCGGCATCAGGCGTCCAGTCAGGCTTTCGACGCCGCCGGGTCGGGCTCACCCTCGGCGGTGTAGCCGAAGTCGGCGGGCGACGGTTGGGGACCCGGGTAGAAGCGGTGCGCCCAGCGGCGAAGGGCCGCGTAGTCGTGCGCCTCCTCGGGCGCCAGGTTCGGCTTCTCCAGGTATTTCATGTTCTCCCAGGTGAAGAAGTCCTGCTTGATGACCTCTTGCTGCAGCGCCAGGAATTTGGCGGCCCGCCCGGTGGGCACGTCGCCGGTGTCACCGGGCTCGCGAACGGAGGCCTGGGTGTAGAAGTAGTCGGTGTAGTCCTCGTCCACCGGCGTCTGCCCGGTGACCTGGATGGTGGCGACCAGCTCGCTGGGGAACCGCACGATACCTAGTCCCAGCGAGTAGTTGTCGTAGATGATCTTGGCGTCGACCGGCCCGTTGGGGGTCAACCAAGTCGACGCGCGGCCGCCGCCGAAATGGGCGTTCACGGTGGCGTGCAGGTGATAACCCGACACCTCGAACGAGGCTGTGGTGGCGGGGTTGGCGGCCTTGTGCACGTATTGCACGTGGTACGGGTCGGCGGCGTTCTCGATGATCATCTGCGGGTGCACCTTGACCCGGTTGAGCATCTGGGTGTGCGGGTGCAGCGGGTAGTACTCGTTGGTTTCCAGTTCGGGCAACACCGGCGGCTGCCAATACGGCGCCCGGCCATGACGTTCGTGCCAGACGACGACGAAGCCGTACCACTCCATGCTCGGATAGGTGCGGATGCGGACGTTGTTCTTGCAGCCGATCTTGCTGTACGGGATCAGCGCGTTGGTGCCGTCGCCGCGCCAGCGCCAGCCGTGCCACGGGCAGACGATGTTCTCGCCCTCCACGGTGCCGCCGACGCCCAGGTTGGCGCCAAGATGCTGACAATAGGCGTCCATGGCGTGCACCCGGCCGGATTCGGTGCGGAACAGCACGAGCTCCTCGCCGAAGTAGTGCACCCGCTTGACCTGACCGGCCTGCAGGTCGGACGCGAAAGCGACGATGAACCACCCCGTCGGGAACCGGTAGGTCGACAGCGCGATGCCGCCCTGCCCGAACTCACGTTCCGACGGGTCTTCGCCCGGCTCGGAAGTCGGGCCTGAAATCGTATCCGTCACGAGTACTCCGTATCCCGCCTCAAACAAGGTGAGCCCAGCGCAACCGGGCCGCCCTTGACACCACCGCGGTTCGACGTCTGGGTCTATTTTTACTATCTTAAGCATTGAACGTCAACGCGGCGCCGGCCGGCCGTCGCGCGGTGTCGAAGGAACCGGGGTTGCAAATGACGGCTGCGGCAGTGGACCTCTCCGATCTTGCCTTGTGGCGCAACGGCTTTCCCGACGAGCTGTTTGCCGAATTGCGGCGCAGCAGGCCGATTTTCCGGCACGGCCTGACCCCCGGTGTCGCCCGGACCGTCCAGCGCGATTTCTGGGTGACCACCAAGCATCGCCACACCGTTCGCCTGCACCGGGACGTCGACTCGTTCACCGCGGTCGACGGCCCGTTGATCCAGCCCGTCGGCATGTTTTCGTCGTACCCGACGATCATCAACATGGACCCGCCGGCGCTGAACAAGCGCCGCAAGCTGATCTCCAACGCCTTCAACCCGCGGGCGATCGCCAAACTCGAGGACGGCATCCGCGCGCGTGCGGCCGGGATGATCAACCGCCTGCTCGCCGGGGGCGGCGGGGACTGGATCGCCGACGTCGCCGACGCGCTGCCGATGACGGTCATCGGCGACATCATCGGCATACCGGAATCCGACCGGCCGCGGATCTTCGATTCCCTGGACCGCATCCTGAAGGCCAACGCGCCGGGGGCGCGGCCGACCCAGCAGGACTACACCGATCTGTACGCCACCGTCTTCGGCTACGCGATGGAGCTCACCGCCGAGAAGCGGCGCAATCCCACCGACGACATCTGGAGCACGCTGGCGTCGGCGGTGATCACCGGCGACGACGGCGAGGAATTCAGCCTGCCGGAAAACGAACTCGAGTTCTTCTTCTTCGTGCTGACGTTCGCCGGCAGCGACACCACCAAGAACGCGATGGCCATCGGGCTGCAGGCGTTCGTGGCCAATCCCGAGCAGATGGAGCGGTATCGCGAACACGAAGACCTGCGACCCAGCGCCGTCGAGGAGGTGCTGCGCTGGGCGTCACCGGTGGCGTACTGGACGCGCACGGCCAAGGTCGACGTGGAGATGGACGGCCAGCACATCCCCCGGGGCGACCGGGTGGTGTCGATGCTGCGGTCGGCCAACCGCGACGAGGAGGTCTTCGAGTCGCCGTTCACGTTCGACATCGGCCGTCAGCCCAACCCGCACGTGGCCTTTGGCGGCGGCGGACCGCACCATTGCCTGGGTGCGATGCTGGCGCGCGCGGAGCTTCGCGCGGTGTTCGACGAGCTGCTGCTGCGCTGCGACGACATCGAAATCGGCCCGGCCAAGGTCACTTACCCGAACCTGACCACCAACATGTCGATCTACGACGAGATGTCGATATCGCTCACCGAGCGCTAGTCAGTCGATCAGCCGCAGCGCCGCCTTCGGGCACTGTTCCACCGCGGCGCGGACGTCGATCTCGCGGTCCGGCGGCACCGGGCCGTCCGCGATCTGCACCACGTCCGCGTCGCCCAGCTCGAAGATGTCCGGGGCGATCGATTCGCAGAACCCGTTGGCCTCACAGAGTGATTCGTCGACGGTTACTCGCATCGGCTGCTCCTCAGGGTTGCCATTCGTTCATGCTATCCGCGACGGTACGCGTGGGGAGCGGTGCTGCGGGTCAGTCGTTGCTCTTCCAGATCGACTGGCCGGTGTTGGGATCCCGGCCGCAGATCAACGGAAACCCGTCGGGCGATTGAGCGGTGGCGTCGACGCCGGGGCATGTCTCGCCCGCGCTGTGCACGCCCCGCAGCGGCGCGGCCATCGCCCAGTGGCCCTGGATGCAGATCATGGTTTGCCGGTTGGCGTCAAGGCCGAACAGGTAGCGGCCGTTGCTGCTGCACGGCGCCTGGGGGGTCACGTTGTAGCGCAGGTACGGAACACAGTCCGCGCTGTTGCATTGATCGGCCGTTGCGCCGGCGGAGAAGACCAGCGATGTCGCGGGCACAAGGGCGGCCGCCGCCACCGCCATGAACATGCGTTTCATCGCCTGACGGTAGCAACTTCGCCGGGCCGATCGTGCTGGTTTCGGGCAACAAACCTCAGGGCGGCCGTGCGGTTTGCTGTCCCCCGCTCACAGCCCTTTGGGTCTCGTCCCGATCACTGCCGCCGCGCTCAGCCGCGCGAGCTCCGCGTCGGTCAGCCCGCACAGGTCGCACAGTATCTCCTCATTGTGTTCGCCCAGCCTCGGCGGTGGACGCCGCAGCCACCGCTCCTGGCCGGCCAGCGCGGCGAACGGTGGGCACGGGTAGAGCCCGGGCCCGGTGCTCGGATGGTCCAGCGCCTCGAAGAATCCCCTGTCACGCAGCTGCGGGTTCTCGGTGACCAGCGACGGCGACACCACGGGCGCGACGGGAATGCCCGCGCCGGCCAGCCGCTCCACCGTCGATGCGAGCGGCCGCCCGGCGAACCACTCCGCCAGCCGGCAATCGATTTCGTCGGCGCGCTCGCGCCGCCCGGCCACCGTGCACAGGTGCTCGTCGCACCAGGCGGGCCGATCCATCAGATCGACCAGGGCGCGCCACTGCCGGTCGTCCTGCACGGTGACCGCGATCCAGTCGTCCGGGCCGGCGCAGCGGTAAAGGTTCTGGGTCACGTCGCAGTGACCGCGGTTGCCGCGCCGGCCCAGCGTTTTCCCGAACACCTCGCATTCGATCGCCTGTATCGCGGTGGCGTTCAACACCGTTTCCAGCATCGGCAGCTCGAGCAGCTGCCCGGTTCCGGTGCGCTCGGCGAAGTTCAGCGCGGCCAGCACGGCGAAGGCGGCGTGCACGCCGGCCAGCGGGTCGCAGGCGCCGCGCGGCGTGACCGGCGGGGCGTCCGGCAGCCCGGTCACCCAGGCCAGGCCGGCGATCTGCTCCATGGTGGGGGCGAATCCGACCCGGTCGCGCCACGGGCCGGTCAGCCCGAACGCGGGCATCCGCGCGACGACGAGGCGGGGGTTGACCTCCAGCAGCACATCGGCGGTCAACCCGAAATGGTCCATCACCCGCGGCGAGAAGTTCTCGATCACCACGTCGGCGCCGGCGGCCAGCTTCTTGAAAAGGCGGCGCCCGTCGTCGGAGCCCAAATCCAGTGTGACCGAACGCTTGTTGGTGTTCATCGCGTGGAACACCCAGCCGTACTCCCACCAGTCGTCCACGTCGGTGCGCATCCCACCCGAGTAGCGAATGCCGTCGGGCCGCTGTATCGACTCCACCTTGACGACGTCGGCGCCGAAGGCGGCCAGCAGATGGGTTGCGGCCGGCCCGGCCCAGAACGCGGTCAGGTCGACGATGCGGACCCCCTCGAGGGGCCGCGTCGGCGGCGCCGTCGCCTCCTCGGGTTCGCTTTTCCGCCAAGGTGATTCGTCGTTGTCCGCCCCGACGGGAGCGGTGCGGCCCGACGGCGCGGGCGCACACGCCGACATCAGCCACGGCGGACGCGGCTGGTGAAAGCCCGCGGGGTTGCGCACGAACACCCCCCGCTGCCGCACGTACTCGAGGTCTCGGATGGTGGAGCCGTTGCCCAACGCCGCGATGGGCAGCCGGAACAGCTGCCCGAGTTCGACGATCTCGTCGACGGTCCGCTGCGCCAGCCACGGGTGAATCTGCTCGCGGATCAGGTCGCGGTATTCCCAGCGGCCGATCTGAAAACGCAGCTGCTCGATCTCCTCGAGCTGCGGGCATTCGACCATCGCCACGAAGTCGAGCCACTGCTGACCGGTGACCATGGTGATCCCGACGTAGCCGTCCTTGGCCGGCTCTATCGACGGCACCTCGGTGGTGCGGCTGATCGGCGGCACCCGCAGCAGCTGGGAGTGCAGCCATTCGCTGCTTTGCATCGCGGTGATCGCCTCGAGCATGGACAAATCGAGGTGCTCGCCGGGACCGCGGCGCTCGACGCGGCGGCGCACCGCCAGCGCGCCGAACGCGGCGAACACGCCGCCCATGTATTCGCCGAGGTCGCCGCCGATCGAAATGGGCGGTCCGGCGGGGTCGCCGCGGAAGCCCGGCGAGCCGGCCCACGCCTGCAGGGTGAACTCGCTGGCCGCGCGGTCGGCGTACGGTCCGGTCCAGCCGAAGTCGGAGATGGTGACGATGACCGCCCGCGGTGAATCGGCCAGCAGCCGGCGCGGGTCGATCCCGAGCGCCGCCGCCCGCGTGCGGCCGGCGGTGACGACGATGATGTCGGCGCCCGCCAGCTCGGCGGCATACCGTTCGGCATCGTCGCCGATGGTCATGCTGCGCTTGCCCGCGTTGAGGTAGCTGTAGAACGGCGATGTTGCGCCGTCGGGCACCGGCGAGCCGGCGGCGGAGTATCGACGCAGCGAATCCCCTTGCGGCGGTTCGATTTTGCGTACCTGCGCCCCCGCGTCGACCAACAGCTTGCCGCAGTAGGCGCCGGCTATCCGGTCGCTGATCTCGACGACGCGCAACTCGTGAAGCGGTGTCGGCCGGCTGTCGGATCCGCGACTCACCCAGCTATTTATACCATTACTGCTAAAATAGCTAAGCCACTTGACTTGCGAGGATTGGATGACCGCCCTGGGTATTGGCCCCGATGCCCGCCGCCGTTTGTCGGCGCCGAGGATCGCCGAAATCGTAGCCGACGAGTTGCGCCGCCAGATCATCGACGGCGAGCTCGCCGACGGCGATCTGCTACCCCGCCAAGAGGTGCTGGTCGAACAGTTCAACGTCAGCCTGGTCTCGTTGCGGGAAGCCCTGCGGATCCTGGAAACCGAGGGGCTGGTCTCGGTCCGGCGCGGCAACCGGGGCGGCGCCGTCGTGCACGCGCCGGCGAAGACCAGCGCGGCCTACATGCTCGGCCTGCTGTTGCAGAGCGAATCGGTTGAGGTGGCCGACCTGGGCATGGCGTTGCGGGAACTCGAGCCGGCCTGCGCCGCGCTGGCGGCCCAGCGGCCCGACCGGGCGGACACCCTGGTGCCGGAGCTCACGCGCGTCAACGATTCGATGGCCGAGCACCTCGACGACGGCCGGCTCTTCACCGAAATCGGCCGCCAATTCCACGATCTCATCGTCCACGGCTGCGGAAACCACACCATCATCGCGGTCGTCGGCAGCCTGGAGACGCTGTGGACCAGCCACGAACAACGATGGGCCGACGAAAGCTCCGCGCGCGGCACCTACCCGTCGCTGGCGCAGCGCCGCGCGGTGCTCAGCACGCACATCAAGCTGACCGAGACGATCGCGGAGGGCGACGTCGACCGGGCCCGCCGCATCGCCGGCCGCCACCTCGCCGACACCCAGACCTATGTGCTGGCCGGCCGGCCCGATCAGCGGATCTATGCGCTTTCGCCGCAGGCGCTGTCACGTTCGGGGTCGCGCCCGCGGGACATCCGGCAATCCTGAGCGACGACCTGCAACGCCCATGCGAACCGCACTGGTCACCGGCGGCAGCGGCGGAATCGGCAAGGGGTGCGGTCGCAAGCTGTGCGAGCTGGGTTACGACGTGGTGCTGGCGGCGCGACGCGAAGCCCCGCTGCGCGCGGCCGCCGAGGAGCTCGGCGCCCGTCACATCGTGGCGGACGCGTCGGATCCGGACGGATTTTCTTCCGCGATAAGCACATTGGAGGCGATCGATCTCGTCGTCCACGCCGCCGGCACGCTGGGCGGAACCTACGCGCGCAAGCAGACTTTCGAGCAGTGGCGCACGATCATGTCGGCCAACCTGGATTCGTGCTTTGTGGTGACGTCTGCCGCGCTGCCCCGGATGCGGGCGGGCTCGCGGTTCGTGTTCATCTCGTCGTCGGCGGCGCACGAGCCGATGATGGCCCGCACCGCCTACTCCGCGTCGAAGGCCGGCATGAACGCGTTCGCCCGCGCGCTGGCGCTCGAGGTCGATCGCGACGGCATCGCCGTGCACATCGTCACGCCCGGCCCGGTGGAAACCGAGATGCTGCAGGACGTTCCGTTCGAGATGTACGCGATTCGGGTGTCCGACGTCGCCGAGGCGGTCGCGTGGCTGGACACCGTCGACCCGTCGGTCGACCTGCCGGAGATACGGCTTTCCGCGGTGCAGCGCGGCCCGTATGCCCGGCCGCCGGTGGTGCCTACCGAGGCGCGGCGGCGGCGCCAGGGAAAGCCTTGATCACCGATTCGCCGAACTCGTGCAGCGAATCGGGGACGGCGAAGTCGGCGAACCACACGTAGAAGCGCTCGACCCGCTGGGCGGCCAGATCCGCGAAGTGCCGGATCAGCTCGTCGGCGTCCCCGCACACCAGCCCCGAGCCCAGGTTGCCGAATCGCCGGGTGCTCACGTCGCGGACGGTGTTCGGGTCGCCGCCCGACCGGACGAAGCCCACCATCTGCTGGATCGAGACCCGGGCGTTGCCCGCCGCGGCGGCCAGCTTGGGCAACCTGTCCAGGTGGTTTGCCGGTAGGTTCCACCAATCCGCTTGTCTGCGAACGAGTTCCATCATCCGGGGCCCGGTGCCGCCGAGCACCAGCGGGATCGGATGGGACCGTCGCGGCAGCTGAACCGGGCCGGCGTCGTCGCCGCCGTCGCCCCAGTACTGCCGTATCAGGGCCAGGTGAGCCCCGAGTTGCTGCACCCGGGCCACCGGATCCTGCTGGCCGACATCGAATCTGGCGAACTCGGCGGGCCAGGACCCCGCGCCGAGGCCGAGATCGAACCGGCCCTCGGACGCGTCCGACAAGGTGACGGCTTGCTTGGCGAGCACGGCCGGGTGCCGGAAGGCGTCGCACAAAACCAGGTGGCCGATGCGCAGCCGCTTCGTCTTGGCCGCCACCCAGGTGGCAATGCCCATTGCCTCCCAGATGTTTTCGTCGGGCAGCCCGGGCGCCTCGAGGTGGTCGATGAACGCGATCCCGTCGAAGCCGCTGGCCTCGGCGTGGCGCGCCCGTTTGGCGATGTCGGCCGCCGACAGCCTCACCTGCGGCAGGAACAGATACCACTCGACCATGCGCCACCTATGCATCGATTGCGACAGCGTCGCTAGTTTACTATTTTTATTATGTTAGGGGTCTTATGGATGTCGGTCTGACTTCGGAGCAGTTGTCGCTGCGCGACACTGTGCGCGACATCCTGCGCACCGAGTGCCCGCCCGACGCCGCCCGCCAAGCGATGACCGACCCGGAACGCTGGCGAACGCTGTGGAAGACGGTCGTCGGCCTCGGCTGGACCGAGCTTGCCGCACCCGACGCGACCGGCGACTACGGACCCGTCGAGCTCGCGGTGGTCCTCGAGGAGTGCGGCGCCGCGATCGCGCCGATCCCGTTGCTGAGCAGCGTCGGCCTGGCCGCGGGCGCCCTGCGCGGGTGTGGCCTCGACTCGGTGCTCGCCGACATCGCCGGCGGCGTGGTCGCCACCCTGGCGGTGCACTCCCCCGGGCGCCGGCTGCCCGGGGCGCCGATGACGCTGCGGCGCGGGCGGCTGCGCGGGCGGGCGATCGCGGTCCCCAACCTGCCCCGGGCGGAGCTGATCGTCACGCTGGCCAGGTCCGACGACGGCGTCGTGGCGGCCGTGGCGCGCTGCGGCGACGGGGTGACGCCGGTTCCGGCGGAGTCGACCGACCCCGCCCAGCCGGTGGCCGACGTGGAGATCGACGTCGAGCCGATGGCGACCGCGCGGGTGGGCGTCGGGTCGGCGTTGACCGCGCCGCTGGTCGCCGCCGCCGCCGACCTGGTCGGCGTGGCGAGCGCGGCCCTGCACCGATCCGTCGAGCACGCGAAGGCACGCCGCCAGTTCGGCACCCCGATCGGGGCCTTCCAGGGGATCAAACACGCGCTCGCCGACAACTACGTCGGCCTGGAACGCGCGCGCAGCCTCACCTACGCCGCCGCGGCCCGGCTCGGCGACGCCACCGCCGCACCCGCGGATGCCTGGACCGCCGCGGCGCTGGCCAAGGCCGCCGCCGGCGACGCGGCGGCCAATTGCGCGCGCACCGCGGTCCAGGTGCACGGCGCGCTGGCGCAGACCTGGGAGCACGACGCTCACCTCTACGTGCGGCACGCCTGGCAGGGCGCCGCGCTACTGGGGGACAGTCGCGCGCTGTATCACGCGGTGGGCCACCGCTTCGCGGGGGGCGCGGCGTGACCAGCGGGGTAAGCACTCGATCCGAGGTGGTCGCCGAGTTCGCGGCCTGGTTGGCGGCATTCCTGCCGGACGACTACTACGAGAACTACCGGCGCTACCGCTGGGACCTCACGCTGCGGCGCGACTATCAGCGGGCCGCGTTCGAGGCCGGCTGGATACAACCGACCTGGCCGCGCGAGCACGGCGGCCGGTCGCTGGGCCTGCGCGATGCGATGGAGGTGCGGCTGGAAGGGGCGATGCGCTCGGCGCCCAAGCTGCCCAACATCGCGGGCCCCAACGTCGCCGCGCCCGGCATCCGTCAGTTCGGCACGCCCGCCCAGATCGAGCGCCTGCTCGTTCCCCTGCTGCGCGGCGACGAATGGTGGGCGCTGGGCATGTCCGAGCCGGAAGCCGGGTCGGACTTCGCCGGCCTGCGCACCCGCGCCGAACGCGACAACGACGTGTTCCGGGTCAACGGCCACAAGATCTGGACCACCCAGGCGCACGAGTCGCGATGGTGCACCCTGTACGCCCGCACCGATCCGGACGCGCCGAAACACCGCGGCATCTCCTGCCTGATCCTCGACCTGCACTCGCCCGGGGTCCGCATCGAACCCATCCGGATGGCGTCGATCTCCGACGAGACGTTCTGCGAGGTCTTCCTCGACGACGTCGCGGTGCCCGCGGAAAACCTGCTGGGGCCGCTCAATGGCGGCTGGAACGTCGCGCTGTCCTCGCTGCAGCACGAGCGCCAGATGATCTGGATCATGAACTGGGTCGAGATCAAGCGCGGCCTCGACTCGGTCCGCGGCACCCACGACGACGACATCTACGCCGAGCTCGGCTCGCTGCTCGCCGACGCCGAGGCGCTGCGCGCCACCGGCTACCGCGCGCTGGGCAACGAACTGGCGGGACGGCCCAGCCCGGAGGCAGACATCCTGAAGTTGCTCGGGTCGGTTACCCTGCAACGTGTTTGGGAGCTCAGCGCCGCCGCGGCGGGTCCGCGTTCCGCGGGCGACCCGGACCTGCTCTTCGAACGCCAGGATGCGCTGGCGGCGACCATCTACGGCGGGACGTCGGAGGTTCAGCGCAACATCATCGCCGAGCGGCTGCTCGGGCTGCCGAAGGGATGACCACGATGGACTATGACCTCGGCGACGATGCCGGCCAACTGCGAAACCACCTGCGGGAGCTGATCGCCAACCATATCCCCGCCGACTTTCTGGGCGCCTGCACCGAGAACCCGCAGGATCTCGCCACCACCGAGACGTTCTGCAAGCTGCTGGCCTCCGAGGGGCTGCTGGCGCTGGCCTGGCCGAAAGAGCATGGCGGCGGCGGTGGTTCGGTGTGGCAGCAGACGGTGCTGCGCGAAGAGATGTGGGCCCAGCACGAGCCCCGCGGCCCGCAGTACATGGGCATCAACTGGGTCGGGCCGGCACTCATGCGCTACGGGACCGCGGAACAGAAGGCCAAGCACCTGGCGGCCATCGCCTCCGGGGACGTGATCTGGTGCCAGGGCTTTTCCGAACCCGAGGCCGGGACCGACCTCGCCTCGCTGCGCACCCGCGCCGTGCGCGACGGCGACGGCTGGCGCATCACCGGCCAGAAGGTGTGGACATCGTACGCGCAGATGGCGTCCTGGTGCGTGCTGGCGGCGTGCACAGACCCTGAGGCCCCAAAACCCAAGCGGCTCACCCTTTTTCTGATCCCGATGGACCGGCCCGGTTTCACCGTCAGGCCGATCGGTTCGATGCTGGGACCGCACCACCTCAACGAGATGTTCCTGGACGACGTGCCGGCGTTCCCCGGCGACGTCCTGGGCGAGGTCGGCGACGGCTGGCGGGTGATGCGCGAGGCGCTGGCCTTCGAGCGGGTGGGCATCGCGCGCTACGCGCGCTGCGAATCGCTGCTGGAGCGGATGCGCGCCGAACTCGGCGACGACTGGAACGGGCTGCCCGAATCGATTCGCGCCCGCTGGGTGCGGGCGCTCGTCGACCTGCGGGTGGCCCGGATGCTGGCCTACCGGGCGGTGTCGCTGCAGGACGATCCGGCGGCGGGCGCGGCCGCCAGCGCCGCCCGGATCGCCACCACGACCTGCGACCAGCAGGTCGCCGAGCTGCTCTTCGACGTGCTGGGTCCGACGGCGCTGGACAGCGGCACCGGCGCACCGTTGCACGGGGCGATCGAAGACCATTGGCGCTACGCACAGGCCGCCACCGTGGCGTCGGGCACCATCGAAGTGCAGAAGATGCTGGTGGCGCGGGACGTATTGGGAGGGCACCGGTGAAAACCGATCTGCCACAAGACATCAGCGACTTCGCCGCCGTCGCCACCAAGCGGCTCACCCGGTTGGGCGGGCCGCCCGCGGCGCTGCGCGCCGAGGCCGACGACCAGGTTAGGCAGTCGGCGCGCGCGGCCCTGAGCGAGGTCGGCGCGTTCGAGCTCGACGTCCGCTCGTCGGCCGACGACCTGTTGGCCGCCGCGGTGCTCTGCCAGGCCGCCGGCGCGACGGCGCTGCCCTACCCCCTCGTCGAGGAGTTGCTGGCGATCGACGGCGCCCGGCTGGCCCTGGTCAACCCGGCGGCGCCGCGCATCGATCACGGCGACCTGCCCGGCGACTGGATCGCCGCCGACGTGGACGGCAACCGCTACCACCCGCGGCCCGGGTCGCGCACCAACGCCAAATTGGGGCCGTTCCTGGTGCCGGCCACGCTGAGCGCCCCCGACGGAACCGTCCCGGCCGCCGACGTTAACCTTCATCTCGTGCTGGGATCATGGCGGATTCTGGGAGCTGTGCAGCAATCGCTGCAGATCGTCACCGAACACGTGCGCGCCCGCGTTCAGTTCGGCAAGCCGCTGGCGGACTTCCAGGCGGTCAGGTTCGCCGTCGCGGATGCCGCCGTCGCGGTGCGCGGGCTGCACGAGCTCGCCAAATTCACCGTCTCCCGCCCGGAATCGGCGGCACCGCAAGTCCGTTCGGCCGACGCGCTCGTCCTTCGGCTCAAGGCGGCCGACACCGCGCGGCAGGTGCTGCGCACGTCTCACCAGCTGCTCGGCGCCCTGGGCTTTTGCGACGAGTCCGACGTCAGCGTGCTCGACCGGCACACCCAGCCGCTGATCCGGTTGCCGCTGAGCACCGAGGAACTGGCGCTGCGGCTCATCCCCGGCGTGCCCGACGGCTCGCTGGAGACACTGTTCAGCCAGCCCGTCTCGGCATGAGCACCCAACCCGTCGCGCCCTCGGCCACGCCGAACCCGTTGGAGGACGGCATCCCGTTCGGCACCAAGCTGGCGCGGCTGGCCGCCGAACGGCGCGACGACCCGGCGGTGACCGTCGTCGCGCTCGACGGCCGCGCGCAATCGCTGACCTTCGGCGAGCTCGACGCGCGCGCGAACCAATGGGGGCGGGCGTTGGCCGGCGCTGGCGCCGAGACGGGTTCCCTTGTGGCACTGGCCATCCCGAACTCGCAGCACCTGGTGCTGGCCGCGCTGGGCTGCTGGAAGATCGGCGCGGTTCCCGTCCCCATGCACTGGGATCTGCCCGATTGGGAGCGCGACCGGGTGCGCGACGTGATCGAGCCCGCGGTCGTCGTCGACGAGAGGAGCCGGTGGGAGTTGGATGCGCACGCGGCCCGCGAATCCGATGGCCCGCTGCCCGAGGCCGTTTCCCCCAACGCCAACGGGATCTGCAGCAGCGGTTCGACCGGCGTGCCGAAGGTGATACTGAGCCTGGCGCCGTCGCTGTGGACGCCGCAGCACGGCGAGCCGTTCCTGTCGAACTGGACACCGGTCCCCCAGCCCCAGACGATCATGGTGCCCGCCCCGATGTACCACACCAACGGCTTCGCCACCTTTTTCTTCCTGCTCGCCGGCGACCACCTGGTGGTGCTCGAAAAGTTCGACGCCGCACTGGTTCTGGACGTGATCGAGCGCTACCGGATCACCAACTTCACGGCCACGCCCACCATGCTGGCGCGCATCGCGGCGCGCCCCGACGTCCGGCAGCGCGACCTGTCCAGCATCGTGTTCGTCCTGCAGGGCGCCGCGGTGATGCCGCCGTCGCTGATGCAGACCTGGTTCGAGCTGCTGGGCCCCGAGCGGATCGTGACGGCGTACGGCATGACCGAGAACCTCGGCCTCACCGCGCTGCGTGGCGACGAGTGGCTCGCCCATCCGGGCAGCGTCGGCCGCGGCTTTCGCGACACCGAGATCCGGATCCTGGACGCCGACAAGAAACCGGTCGGCCCCGGCGAGCACGGAGAGGTCTATCTGCGCGCGCCGATGAGCGCGGGATCCCGCTATCTGGGCGGGGCGCCGCCGCTGCCGTCGACCGACGACGGCTTCGTCTCCGCCGGCGACATGGGTTACCTGGACGACGACGGCTACCTCTACATCGTCGACCGCCGCGTCGACATGATCATCACCGGCGGCGCCAATGTCTTTCCCGCCGAGGTGGAGTCGGCGCTCGCGGGCCACCCGGGCATCGCCGACGTCGTGGTCATCGGGCTTTCCGATCCGCAATGGGGACGCCGGGTGCACGCCGTCGTGCAACGCGCCGACTCCCATGGGCCGGACGCGCTCACCGAGCAGCAGGTGATCGAATACGCCAAGAGTCGGCTTGCCCACTACAAGGCGCCCAAGACCGTCGAGTTCGTCGACGCGATCCCGCGCACGGCGGCGACCAAGGTCAACCGCTCGGCGATGATCGAGGCCCGCGGCGGGTAGGCGGGTAGTCGCGGCGAATCAGGAAGCGGCGGACCGCATTTCACGCATCCGTTCGAGCGTTGCCTTCACGAGCCGCATCGACAACGCCGGCGAGAGCCGCTCCAGGTACCAGAACACCTTCCACCATGCGGGCACCACGATGATCGCGTCGCCGCGCAACACGGCACGCAGCGCGCGCTCGGCGAACTTTTCGGGCGCCATCGGCCGCAACCGCTCCCACATCTTGAGGATGTCCTCGTCGCTGACGCCGGCCATCTCGGTCCGCCCGTACCGGCCGCCGGTGAGGATCGGCGTCCGGATCACGCCCGGACAGAGCACCGAGACCCGCACGCCGTGCCGCTCGGCCTCCAGGCGCAGCGCCTTCGACAGCGCGACGACCGCGTGCTTGCTGGCGGTGTAGCTGGCCTGGCCCGCGGTGGTCACCAGGCCGGCCATGGACGCGGTGTTCACGATGTGCCCGGAGTGCTGCCGGATCATGATGGGATAGACCGCCTGGATGCCGTGCACCACGCCGCGCAGGTTCACGTCGAAGACGTCGTTCCAGTCGTCGAGCGTGTACGAGTCGACCTCACCGGCGACGCCGATGCCGGCATTGTTGAACAGGTAGTCGATCCGCCCGGACTGCTCTACCGCCTCGGCGACGGCGCGTTCGACCGACGGGTAGTCGCGCACGTCGAGCTCGATCGCGTGCGCCTTGCCACCGCCATCGTTCAGACGTTGCGCCAGCTGCTGCGCCAGCTCGATCTGACGGTCGGCGATCCAGACCTCGGCGCCGCCGTCGCCCAGCCGGGTGGTCAACGCGGCCCCGATGCCGGACGCGCCGCCGGTGACGAATGCGATCTTTCCCGAAACCGTCGCCGCCATGGCGGAAGGATAAATCGCGCGCCCAAGCGGTTCCACCTTCGCGGATATGACACCGCGCGCGGTAACCTCATTCTCATGACCGACCCCAGCGTTGAAACCGAGGTGACGCGCGGCGACCGCTTCATCAAGACCGCCGTCGCGATACTGGGCGAAACCGGGCGCACCGACTTCACCGTGCAGGAGGTCGTCGCGCGCTCCAAGACCTCGTTGCGGGCCTTCTACCAGCATTTCAGCAGCAAGGACGAGCTGCTGCTGGCGCTCTTCGACAGGACCATCGCGCAATCGGCCGAGGCGTGGCGCGCCGAGACCACCGGCCTGGACAGCACCGCCGCGCTCAAGCTGGTGATCGACCGCGTCAGCCAACAGCCCGAATCGAGCACCCAGGACAGCCTGAACCGGGCGCTGAGCCTCTACAACCAGCACCTGGCCGAGACCCGACCCCGCGAATACGCCCGCGTGCTGTCCCCGTTGCATCAACTGATCCGCGACATCGTCGGGCAGGGCATCACCGAGGGCGTGTTCAACCCGGGGCTCGACGTCGGCGCCGCCGCCGCGATCGTCATGCAGACGATCGTGGGTGCGCAGCGATTGCATTGGCTGGGCAGCGAATTGAACGGAACACCGATCGACGCCGGCCAGCTGTATGACTTCTGCAGCCGCGCCCTGGGCATCCGGGAGACCGACGAGGAGTCGGGCGCGCCGTCGCTGTCGGAGCTGTTCGCGCAGATCGGCATGCGGCCGGGCTCGCGCGAGGGCGAATTCGCCATGACGATGCCGGTCAGCCCGCAGGTGGTCAACACCTCCGGCGCGCTGCAGGGCGGCTTGATTGCGACGCTCGTGGACGTGGCCGGAGGACAGTTCGGGCTGGAATACCTGCAACCGGGCACCACGATGACGACCGCGGACCTGTTCGTCCGCTACCTGCGGCCGATCCGGCAGGGCTCGGCGTTCGCGGTGCCCCGGATGCTGCGGTCCGGGCGCCGGTCGATGGTCATGCAGGTCGACATTTACGGCGACGGCGATGAACTCCTCGCCACGGCGACGGTGAACTTCGCCGTGATCGAGGGAGCGACACCGAAGCTTCCCGCCTGGCCCGACGCCTAGGCCGAGCTGCCGGGTACACGTTGTTGCGCAATGGTGGTAACGTCATTACCACAAGTTGAGAATCAAGACTTCTGCAAGGAGATCGCCGTGCCTTCTCGCGAACTTCCGTTCCCCGTGTTCGACGCCGACAACCACATGTACGAGCCGCAGGAGGCGCTGACCAAGCACCTCCCGGACAACCGCAAGAACGTCATCGACTACGTGCAGGTCCGCGGCCGCACCAAGATCGTGGTGCGCGGCCACATCAGCGAGTACATCCCCAACCCGACGTTCGAGAAGGTGGCCCGCCCGGGCGCCCAGGAGGACTACTTCCGCCACGGCGCGCAGGGCAAGTCCTACCGCGAGATCCTGGGCGAGCCGATGAAGGCCATCCCGGCCTTCCGCGAACCGGGCCCGCGGCTCGAGGTCATGGACGAGCTCGGCATCGACTACGCGCTGATGTTCCCCACCCTGGCCAGCCTGGTCGAGGAGCGCATGAAGGACGACCCGGAGATGACCCACGACGTCATCCACGCGCTCAACCAGTGGATGTACGAGACGTGGTCGTTCAACTACCAGGACCGGATCTTCGCCACGCCGGTGATCACCCTGCCCATCGTCGAGCGCGCGCTCGAAGAGCTGGAATGGGTCTTGGAGCGCGGCGCACGCACCGTGCTGGTGCGTCCGGCGCCGGTGCCGGGCTACAAGGGCAGCCGGTCGTTCGGTCTCGAGGAGTTCGACCCGTTCTGGCAGGCCTGCATCAAGGCCGAGCTGCCGGTCTCGATGCACGCCTCGGACAGCGGTTACTCCGAGTTCGCCAACGTGTGGGAGCCCGGCGACGAGTTCCTGCCGTTCAAGCCGACCGCCTTCCGCAGCCTGGTGATGGGCCACCGGCCGATCATCGACGCGATGGGCGCGCTGGTCTGCCACGGCGCGCTGTCCCGCAACCCGGAGCTGCGAATCCTGTCGATCGAGAACGGCGCCGACTGGGTGCCGGACCTGTTCAAGGGCCTCAAGGGCGTCTACAAGAAGATGCCGCAGTCGTTCAGCGAGGACCCCATCGAGGCGTTCAAGCGATGCGTGTACATCACCCCGTTCTGGGAGGACCGGTTCACCGAGATCGTCAAGATGGTGGGCACCGACCGGGTGCTGTTCGGATCCGACTGGCCGCACCCCGAGGGCCTGAAGGACCCCATCTCCTTCGTCGACGAGCTCACCGACTTCGAGCAGGACGACGTCGCCAAGATCATGGGCGGCAACCTGATGAAGCTGATGAAGGTCTCCAAGCCGGCCAAGAAGCCCGTGTCCGCCTAAACCTGCTGAGCAGACGCAAAAGTCCCCATTTCGCCCCGAAATGAGGGGCTTTTGCGTCTGCTCGCCCATAGGGTGACCGCCTCCCACACGCGGAGGCGGGCGCATTTTCGTATGCCCTGGTCAGCGGGCCCGGCTATAGACGGGCCCGCCCGCGTTGCTATAGAAAAGAATCCACGCATCACCACGGTTTCGAACATTGACGGGCATCCATCGCGGCCTCACCAGGCGGCCGACTAGGAGTGCACGATGAACCTGGCTCCCGCGGAGTCCTCCCCCACCCAGGTCATGTTGAGCCCCCGTCTGCTGTCGGAGCTCGGCGATCCGCACAGCACGTTGCGGGCGACGACGCAGCGCAGCGGGCCGGTCGTGATCGTCCGCGCGGGCGGTGAGGTCGACGCCTCCAACGAGCACATCTGGCAGCGGCTGGTCGGCGAGGCGGCGGCGGTGGCCGGCCGCCCCGGTCCGTTCGTCGTCGACGTCAACGGCCTCGGCTTCATGGCTTGCTGCGCGTTCGCCGTTTTGGCCGCCGAATCGGAGCGGTGCCGTCGTCGCGGCGTCGAGCTTCGCCTGGTGAGCGGCGACCCGAGCGTCGCCCGGGTGGTCGAAGCGTGCCATCTCGGCGACGTTTTGCCGCTGCACCCCAGCACGGACGCCGCGCTGTCCACCACGGTTCGTTAGCAAACCGATGCAGCGTTCGCTTGCCCGATTTTGGCCCGGTCCGTAGAGGAGGAACGGCCACATGGTCGCCGAAAAGGATTGGGACACAACGGTCGGGGCCGCCGAAGACGTGCGCCGGGTTTTCGAAAACGTGCCCGCGCTGCTCGTCGGCCTACAGGGCCCCGACCATCGCTTCGTGGCCGTCAACGCCGCCTACCGCGCCTTCAATCCGACCGGCAACCCGGTGGGAAAGCTTGCGCGGGAAGTCTTCCCGGAGCTGGAGGGCCAGCAGGTCTACCAGATGTTCGACCGGGTGTACCAGACGGGTGAGCCGCAATCCGGCAGCGAGTGGCGACTGCAGACCGACTACGACGGCTCGGGAATCCAGGAGCGGTTCTTCGACTTCGTCGTCACTCCCCGCCGCGGCGAGGACGGTTCGATCGAGGGCGTGCAGCTCGTCTTCGAGGATGTCACCGGCCGGGTGCGGGCGCGGCTGGCCGCCGAGACGCGCATGGCCGAGCTGTCCGAGCGGTTCCGCAACGTCCGCGACTCCGCCATCGTCATGCAGGAGGCGTTGCTGGCCCCGTCCGTGCCCGTCGTCCCCGGCGCCGACATCACCGCGCAGTACCTCGTCGCCGCCGAGGACACCGCGGCCGGCGGCGACTGGTTCGACGCGGTGGCCCTCGGGGATCGGCTGGTTCTCATCGTGGGCGACGTCGTCGGCCACGGCGTCGAGGCCGCGGCGGTGATGTCGCAATTGCGCACCGCGCTCCGGATGCAGATCCTGGCGGGCCGCACCATCGCCGAGGCGCTCGACGCCGTGGACCGCTTTCACGAGCACGTGCCGGGATCGAATTCGGCCACCATCTGCGTCGGTTCGCTCGACCACGCCACCGGGAACTTTCAGTACTGCACCGCGGGGCACCCGCCGCCGCTGCTGGTGAGCGCCGACGCGGACGCCCGATACGCGGAACCGTCGGGCGGCGGCCCGCTGGGCAGCGGAACGGGATTTCCGGTGCGCACCGAGATCCTCGACGTCGGCGACTCGGTCCTGCTGTATTCCGACGGCCTCATCGAACGTCCCGGCCGCCCGCTGGTCGCCAGCACCGCGGAATTCGCCGAACTGGCCGCCAACATCGCCGGCGGCAGCGGCGGCTTCGTCATCGATGCCGGAATGCGGCCGATCGACCGAATCTGTTCGGAGACACTCGAATTGCTGCTCCGGTCATCGGGTTACAGCGACGACGTCACGCTCCTTGCGGCGCAACGCCGTACGCCGCCGCCACCGCTGCAGATGACCGTGGATGCGACGGTGCACGCCGCACGCGCCGTCCGCTCCCGGCTTCGCGAGTGGCTGTTGGAGGTCGGCGCCGACGCCGACGACGTCTCCGACGTGGTGCACGCGATGTCGGAGTTCGTCGAGAACGCCGTCGAACACGGCTATGCCACCGAGGTTTCCGACGGCGTTGTCGTCGAGGCGTACCTGGCCGGGGACGGCAACCTGCATGCCTCGGTCAGCGACCGCGGAAATTGGAAGGACCACCGCGAAGGCGAACAGGGCCGCGGGCGCGGACTCGCGATGGCCGAAGGCCTGGTGTCCCAGGCGACCGTCACGCATGGCCCCGACGGCACGACCGCGAGCCTGACGCACCTATTGTCACGACCGGCGAACGTCGTCACCGACGCGATTGTCGGCCGCGCGAACCACCAGCGGTCGGCCGACTCCGAATTCGTCTCCATGGTCGACGAGCCGGGCCACATCGTCGTCAGCGGAGACGTCGATGCCCACACCGCGTCCATTCTGGACCGCCAGATTGCGGTCGAAAGCCGTTCCGGCGTAGCGTCTTTGACGATCGATCTGAGCGCGGTCACCCACTTGGGTTCGGCGGGCATCAGCGCGCTGGCCGCCGCGCGAGAGCGTGCGCGCCGCCAGGGTGGCGACTGTGTGCTGGTGGCCCCACCCGGAAGCCCGGCGCACCACGTCCTGTCGCTGGTCCAGATGCCCGTCGTGAGCGGCGACGCCGAGAACGTGTTCGCCGAGGACTGACTCAGCGCGCCCCGCCGTGGCGCACCTGGTTGAACGGCACCCCGCGGTCGGCGGCGTACTCTCGCGGAAAGCCCAGCACCCGTTCGCCGATGACGTTGCGGGCCATTTCCGTTGTGCCGCCGCCGATCGCGACGTTCTGCCGCGACAGATAGCGCAGCCCGGCCTGTAGCCCTTCGCCGATTTCGCCCACCACGCCGGCGGCCCCCGCGATCGCCAGCGCGGTGTCCATTTCCAGGGTCACGGTCTCGGCGTGGAACAGCCGGATGAGCGTGCCGGCGGCCGGGGGCAGCACCCCGTCGCGGACGTTGCGGTACACGTGATCGATCAGCTGTTCGGCCACCGCGCGGTGCACCAGTGCCCGGCCGGCCATCTCGTGCACGCGTTCGCTGTCGGCCTGGCCCGTCTTCTCGGCGAGCTCGGCATAGTCGACCGGGGTCGTGTGGCCTCCCTCGTGGCCGGCGCCGCTGGCGAACTCCGAGCCCTGCCCGACCGCCCGACGTTCGTGATAGAGCTGCCGCGACGCCACCGCCCAGCCGCCGTTGACCTCCCCGACGACGGCGTCGTCGCCGACGTCGACCCCGTCGAGGAACTCCTCACAGAATTCGGTGGAGCCGCTCAGCATGGTGATGCGCCGCAACGTGATTCCCGGGTGGGCGATCGGCACCAGGAACATCGTCAGGCCCTCGTGCTTGGGCACATCCCAGTCGGTGCGGGCCAGGCACAGCCCGTAGTCGGCGGCGAACGCGCTGGTGCTCCAGGTCTTGGCGCCGTTGAGCACCCAGCGGTCGCCCTGCCGTTCGGCCCGGGTGAGGACACCGGCGAGGTCCGACCCGCCGCTGGGCTCGGACAACAGCTGCACCAGAACCTCGTCGCCACGCAGCGCGGCGGCGATGTGCCGGCGCTTCTGCTCTTCGCTGCCCATGTCGAGCAGCGTGGCGCAGCAGATGGTGAACGTCGGCGTGTTGAGGATCAACGGCATCTCGTAGTTGACCGATTCCTCGTCGAACGCCTTCTGGTATTCGTAATCCAAACCCAGACCGCCGTACTCGCGGGGAAAGCAGATGCCGGCGAATCCGCCTTCGTAGAGCCGCTTTTGGAGTTCGCGGGCCCGCAGCCAGGAGCGTTCGTCGTCGCGCGGGGCGGCCGGCGGGGAGTCGGGGTCGATGGCGGGCATGTTGTCCGCCAACCACGCCCGGGCCCGGGTGGCGAACTCCGCGACGGATTCCGCGGATGCCCTGCGTTGCGCGGTCATCTCGCCGAACGACCCGCGCTCTCGGCGTGGTACACGCTGAGGTTGTGTTCCTCCGGAGTGCCGAACATGGAGCGGTACAACGCGACTCGCCTCAGGTACAGGTGCAGGTCGTGCTCCCAGGTGACGCCGATGCCGCCGTGCATCTGCACGCAGCCCTGAACGATGCGCCCGGCCATCTCCCCGACGTAGGACTTGGCGATGCTGGCCGACAGGCCGGCCGTGGCTGAGCGCGCGCCCACGTCGGCGACCGCCGCGGCCGTGGTGGCGCGGCACGCTTCCAGCCACAGCTTCATGTCGGCGAACCCGTGTTTGAGCGCCTGGTATGACGCCAGCGGACGCCCGAAGGTGTGCCGGTCGAGGGCCCACTTGACGGTGAAGTCGAACACCGTCTGCAGGATGCCGACCACCTCGGCGCACTGCAGCACCTGGGCGATCTGGCTCTGCCGCCTGATCAGTGCCGGGGTTTCGGCGGCGCTGCCCACCGCCGCCGACGGCTCGACGACCACACCGTCGAACTGCACCCGCGCGTATTGCTTGACCAGGTCGACGGACTGCTGCGGCACCACGGTGACGCCCGGTGCGTCCGTCGGGACCAGGAACTGGCGGATCTCGTCACTGTTTGAGCCGCATCGCGCGACCACCAGCAGCAACCCGCTCTGCGCGCCGGCCTCGACACGGTCCTTGGTTCCCTCGATGCGATAGCCGGACTCGGTTGGGGTGGCCATCACCGCCGACTCCAGCGGCGCCCAGCCCCGGCCGGGCTCGGAAACCGCCCAGGAGGCCACCGTGTCGCCCGACATCAACGACTCGATGGTGGCGGCGTGGCTTTGCCGGTCGGCGCAGTCGGCGAGCGCCGCGAGCACGACGCTGACCGGGTACAGCGGGCCGGGCGCGACCGTCTTGCCGAGTTGTTCGGCGACCATGGCCAGATCCGCGACGCCGCTGCCGGACACGCTGCCGCCGCCGAGCTCCTCGGGAACCAGCAGACCCGTCCACCCGAGTTCGGCGGCCCGCCGCCACCATGCAGGATCAAAGGACGCACCCGCCGCGTGCAGCTCCCGGACGTGCCGCAGCGGCGCTTCTTTCTGCAGAAAGGATTGGGTTGTCGAGGCGAAGAGTATCTTTTCGGGAGAGTCGACGGCGGTCATGGTGCCGACGGGGCCTTCCTGGGCATTCGGTCGCCGCTGCCAGGGATGCACGGTGGAAAGTGTGGGTGGATGATCATCCGCCTAATCGGTCCTCGTCGGAGTTCGCTGGAGACTCTGATGCTATCAATGAGCAATACAGTAAGAGATACCGGAGTCCAGTCGATAATGATGCTGACCAGCGGTGAGCGCGATGCCTAAGGCGAGGAAACCGCCGGAGGAATCGGCCACGTCGAAAGCCGACGCGATGGCGCTGCTCGAGGAGGCCGAGGCCGAGGCCGCCGAGGCCGAAGCGCTGGCGGCCGCCGCGCGCGCCCGCGCCCGCGCCGCCCGGCTGCGCCGCGAGGCGCTGGCCGAGGCGGAGGCGGAGTCCGAGACCGAGGCCCCGGCGGAGGCCGAGACGACTGCCGCGGCCGGCGAGGAGGAAACCCCGGACGCCGACGCGGCGGTCGAAGAAACGGAGGAAGTTTCCGACGAGACCGCCGAGGCCCCGGCGCCGGAGTCCAGGCTGGCCAGGTGGCGGCGCCGGCTGCCGTCGCTGTCCGTGACCTGGAAGGCGGCCGCGATCATCCTGATCGTCTGCTTCGCCGGGGCCAGCGGATACATGGCCTGGAAACACAATGACGCCACCCAGCGCGAGCAGCGCGCCGCGAGGTTCATCGCCGGGGCCAGGCAGGGCATCGTCAACATGACCTCGTTGGACTTCAAGAAGGCCAAGGACGATGTCCAGCGGGTGATCGACAGCTCCACCGGGCAGTTCCGGGACGATTTCCAGCAGCGCGCAAAGGATTTCGCGACGGTCGTCGAGCAGTCCAAGGTGGTCACCGAGGGAACGGTCAACGCCGCGGCCCTGGAAAACATGGACGACCACTCCGCGCAGGTGCTGGTGGCCGCGACCTCGAAGATCACCAATTCCGCAGGCGCCAAGGATGAACAGCGCGTGTGGCGGTTCCGGGTGACCGTGACCGAAGACGGCGGGCAGTACAAGATGTCGAAAGTCGACTTCGTGCTATGACAGAGCGCGACGACACCGAAACCGTCGAGGCCGAAAGGCCCGCCGAGCGAGAATCTTCCGCGCGCGGCGCCGGCCCGGCACGCCTGCTGCGCAAGGCGAAACTCTTTCCGGCGATTCTGATCGTGCTGCTGCTGATCTCCGGCGGCTCGGCGGCATGGCTGTACTTCATGCAGTACAAGCACGACCAGCAGACCAGCCCCGATGTGGCCCGGGCGGTGGTCAGCGCGGCATCGGACGGAACGGTCGCGATGCTGTCCTATTCACCCGAGTCGCTCGACAAGGACTTCGCCACCGCCAAGTCACACCTGTCCGGGGACTTCCTGAACTATTACAACCAGTTCACTCAGGACATCGTGGCTCCGGCGGCCAAGCAGAAGTCGCTGAAAACCACGGCTCACGTCATGGGGGCCGCGCTGCAGGAGCTGCATCCGGATTCGGCGGTGGTTCTGGTCTTCGTCGACCAGAGCACCACGAGCAAGGACAGGCCCGACCCGTCGCTGGATGCCAGCAACGTGCGGGTGAGCATGACGCGGGTCAACAACCACTGGCTGATAAGCAAATTCGAACCGATCTAACGACCGCCCCTACATGGCGAACACGCGGCGCAGCGTCTGCGCGTGCAGGGCCCGGTTCTCTTGGGAGACAATCCAATCCGGGACCAGCGAGTCGAAGCCGTTGAAGGTCGCCGCGATGACGTGCAACTCGGTGTGAACATAGGCGTGTAACAGCCGGTTGGCGTAGTCGATCGCCTCGTCGCGGCACGGGTCGATCTCGGAGCAGCTGATGAAGGTGGGCGGCAGGCCCTCCAGGTTCGCCCGATGCGCCGGGACGTGTTGGCCGTTGGCGGAGGCGTGACCGAGGTAGTGGTTCCATGCCCGGCTCACCGCGGGACCGTTCAGCCCCGGCGTGCGCTGGAATTCGCGCCGCGACTGGGTGGCGTCGGAGTCGAGCATCGGCTGGTGCAGGATCTGCACCAGGATCTGTGGGCCTTCGTCATCGAACATGCGCTGGGTCAGGCCCGCGACCAGCGCCGCGCCGGCGTCGCGGCCCATCACCGCGATGCGGCCGACGTCGACGTTCAGCTCGGCGCAGTTGCGGATCGCGTAGTAGAAGCCCGCCTCGACGTCGTCCAACGCCGCCGGGCAAGGGTTTTCCGGCGCCAGCCGGTAGTCGACCGATACCAGCAGGCATCCCGCGTCCCTGGCCAGCTCCACGCATCGCGCGTGGTCGGTGTCGAGGTTTCCGGTCACGAACCCGCCCCCGTGGGCGTACACCACAAGGGGCGCCCCCGAAGCGCCGTCCGAGGGACCGCGGTACAAACGGACGTTGAGCCGCGCGCCGCCCGGACCGGCGATCGATCGCGACTCGACGGCCACGCCGGCGGTGTCGACCGCCGCGGCGCGCTCGGCGGCCAACCGGTCGGCGCGTTCCCGCTCGGCGGGCAGCGTCTCGGCCTGGAATTCGACGATGCCCGACTCGATCGCCGCCTCGCGCAGCACCGGGTCGATGCGGTTAAGGCCTTGCGGCCGCGTCAGATCCGTTTGCGTCATACCCTCTCGACTTCCGCGCTCATCCTCCGGGCCCGGCACAGGGCCGCCCTTCAAGGTAGACCTACGGCGGCCGGTCCGGCCACCGACTCACCGTTCCCCGGGAAGGGCCCTGACGGTCGCGGGCAGCCCGTACAGCGCGGTGGCGTTGCCACGCATGATCCGCTCGCGCTGGTCGGCGGGAAATCGGTTGATCGCGTACGTCGGGGCGTCGTAGCTCCAGTGGGGATAGTCCGTGGAGAACATCAGGTTGTCGCCCAGGTCCATCATCTCCAGGTACTCGCGGAACTGCACGACGTCGGTGTCCTCGAGCGGCTGGGTGGTGAACCGAACGTGTTCGCGCACATAGTCCGACGGGCGGCGACGCACGTGCGGGAGGTCACCGCGGCGGGCCTCCCAGATGCGGTCCATCCGCGACATCACCGGCATCGCCCAGGTGAAGCCGCCCTCGACGAACACCACCCGCAGGTCGGGGTGGCGATCGAACGCGCCGTCGAACACCAGGCTCATCAGGTGCGAGACGTACAGCAGCGGCCAGGACGCGAAGAAGTCATGCCAGTGCGCGGGGTTGCCGACCGGATAGATCGGGATCAACTCGAAGGGCGTCTGCCCCATCAGGTGCGTGGCCACCGGCAACCCGTTGCGCGACGCGGCCTCGTAGAGCGGGTCGAAATGCGGATTGCCGAAAGGGATTCCGCGGGTCTGCGGCGTCATCAGCACCTGCGCCATGTAGGGATGTCCCGCCCACCGCTCGACCTCGCGGGCCGCCTGCTCGGGCGTTTGCGCGCTGACGCTGATCGAACCGCGCCACCGGCCGTGCCAGTTGTGCTTGTCGAGCCAGACGTCGGCGAGCCAGTCGTTGTAGGCCGACTTCAGCACGTGCTCGGCCTGCGGCAGCTGCGCGTCGCACATCGGCTCCAGCGTCGCGATGCTGACGCCGGCGTCGAGCAGCAACTGCTTGGCGGCGAAATCCGGGTCGCTGCCGGCGAATCCACCGTTCGGCGGGGCCGCGTCGAGGCGCAGCGACATGGTCTTGTACGAGTCCGGGGTGTCGTAGAAATGCGGCACCGGGGTGACCGCGTTGCCGGTCGGCCAGATCTTGTCCACCCATTCGGCCGGCGCGTAGGACTTGAGCACGTCGGCCGAGACGGGCAGCGGGTGGACATCGGTGTCGACGATGGTGACGGCGATTTCGTCCGTTTGACCGGTCGACGAGTCGACTCGCTCGATCGTCGTCATGGCACACGCTCCTCGATCCCGTAGAGCTCACTGGCATTTCGCCACAGCACCTTGTCGCGCTGGACGGCGTCGAGCCCCGCTAGCTCAGAAGCCATCACGTCCGGGGACGTGGTCGACCAGTGCGGGTAACTCGATCCGTACATCAGGAGGTCGGACTTGTTGCTGAAATCCATCCACCGCCGCATCGACCCGGTGTCGACCGGACCGTCGAACGCCGACGAGCAGAACCGGACGTGGCCGGGCAGGTACTCGCTGGGATAGCGGTCCACCCACGGCGTCTGGTCGCGCATCGACAACCAGAAGGTGTCCAGCCGCCACATCAGCGGGGTGAGGATGTCGTAGCCGCCGTCGGCGAACACGAACTTCAGGCCCGGGTGCCGGCCGAACACACCCTCGACGATGAGTGTGGCCAGGTGCACGAAGTAGTTCAGCGGCATGAACGCCGCGTATCCGGGGTAGGTGTGCGCGTGCCCGGCGAAGGTGGGCGGATAGTCGACGCCGTTGCCTCCGTTGATGTGCACCGCGACCGGCAGCCCGTGCGCGGCCGCGGCCTCCCAGATGGGCTCGAACACTGGCTTGCCGTACGGCTCGCGCGACTGCATCGGGACGCCGACCTGCACCAGCTTGGGGTGCGCGGCGAGGCGCTCGATCTCGGCGACGGCGCCCTTGGGGTCCTCGGGGTTGACGCGGATGGTGCCCAGAAAACGGTCGGTGGCGTCGGGTTCCAGCCACCGCTCGAGCAGCCAGTCGTTGACCGCGGCGCAGATCCTGCTGTTGAGCAGGTAATCGGCGATGTTTCCGCGGGTCAGCGGGTTCAGGATGGCGTAGTCGACGCCGCCGTCGAACAGATGCCGGCCGACGGTCTCGGGGTCCGATCCCGGGTAGTGCTCTCCGTACAGGTCCTGGCGGTAATCGCCGCCCGGCGCCTGGTACCACTGCTGCTCGACGTCGGGGATCGACCGCAGCTTGTGGGCGTCGGGGAGGTAGCGCCGGATCTCGGCGTTGTGGCGGAAGTGCGGTTGCACGTTGGCGTCGATGATCATGCAGTGAGGTACACCTCCCCGTCGGCGACATCGACCCGGTAGGTGCGGACGCGGCGGCGCGGATCGGCGACGTTTTTGCCCGTGGTGACGTCGAATTCCCAATTGTGCCAAGGACATCGGACGATCTGCCCGTCCCGCACCCGGCGCATCCCGTCGGGAGACTCGGGGGCCGGCTCGTTGGTGCCGCCGATCAGGCCCAGGCACAGCGGCGCGCCCTCGTGCGAGCAGTAGTTGGCGATCGCATACAGCACGCCGCGCACGTTGTACACGCCCACGCCGAACTTCCCGGCGTCGACCAGCTTCATCGCGCCGGGCGGCAGCTCGTCGAGGGAGCACACGAATCGCCGCGTGGGCATTGCCGAATCACCGCCTCCTCGACCTGCCAGGGTCAATACTGTGCCCGTTACGGTAACCACCACAAGCCGTTGGGCTTCGTTGCTATTTATACTATGATAGCGATATTCCCCTCGATCCAAACCCGCCATATCGGCTGTTCAGGAGGAGCGCTGATGACGCTCAGCACCGACCCCGGCGGCCAGGCCGTCACCCTCGACTTCACCGGCGAAACCAGCCCGTACCCGTTCTTCGAGTACATGAGGCGCACCGACCCGGTGTGGCACGGCGCCCTGGCCGACCACTCACAGATGCCCGAGGAACTCCGGCCGGCCGACGAGTGGGTGCTGTTCGGTTACGACGACCTGTTCCAGGCGTTCCGCGACGACCGCATCTTCAGCTCGCACAAATACGACGAGACCATCGGTTTGGTCATGGGCCACACCATCCTCGCGATGGGCGGCAAGGAACATCACGACCACCGCAACCTGGTGGCCAAGGCCTTTCGCGCCACCGCGCTGGAGCGCTGGGAGCCGTCGGTCATCGGACCGGTCTGCGATCGGCTGGTCGACGAGATCAAGAACGACGGTCAGGCCGACCTGGTGAAGGCGGTGACGTTCGAGTTCCCCACCCGCATCATCTCCACGCTGCTCGGACTGCCCCGCGAGGATCTCGACCTCTTCCGGCGACTGTCGCTGGACCTCATCTCGATTCCGACCGACATCGAGGCGGGGCTGAACGCGGCGAACGAGTTGCACGGCTACTTCCTCAACCAGGTCGAGCAGCGGCGCCGCAAACCCACCGACGACATCATCGGCGACCTCGTCGCGGCCGAGATCGACGGCGAGAAGCTGTCCGACGAGGCGATCATCGCGTTCCTGCGCCTGCTGCTGCCCGCCGGGCTCGAGACCACCTATCGGTCGTCGGGCAACCTGCTGTACCTGCTGCTCACCCACCCCGAGCAGTTGGCGATGGTCGCCCGGGACCGGTCCCTGATCCCCAGCGCGATCGAAGAGGGCCTGCGCTACGAAACCCCGCTGACCATGGTGATGCGGACGACGACCGAAGAAATCGAAATCGGCGGCAAGACAATCCCGGCCGACGCGCAGATCGACATGTGCATGGGCTCGGCCAACCGCGACGAGAGCCGCTGGACCGACCCGAACACCTTCGACATCACCAGGCCGCGGCAGGCCCACATCGCGTTCGCCGGTGGGATCCACATGTGCCTCGGGATGCACCTGGCGCGGCTGGAAACGCGGGTCATGCTCAACAGCCTGTTCGACCGGGTCGAGGACTTGGCGCTGGTGCCCGACGACGGAACCGGGACGGAGTCCAAGATCGTCGGGCTGACGTTCCGCTCGCCCAACAAACTTCCCGTCACCTTCCGCCCGGCCGCATGAAAACCCGAGGAGCCATCCTCCACGACGTCGGAGGCCCCTGGTCCGTAGAGGAATTCGAGCTCGATCCGCCGAAGGCCGGCGAGGTTCTGGTGGAGATGGCCGCCGCCGGGCTGTGCCACTCCGACGACCACATCCTCAAGGGCGACATGTCGGCGCCCAACGAGGTGATGCGATCGCTCGGGCTGCCGACGATGTTCCCGACGGTCGGCGGCCACGAAGGCTCCGGGACGGTTCGGGAAGTCGGGGACGGAGTCACCGATTTCGCCGTCGGCGACCACGTGGTGATGTCCTTCGTCGCCGTGTGCGGGAAGTGCCGCTGGTGCGCGAGCGGCATGGAATACATCTGCGACGTCGGCATGGGCACCATGATCCCGGGCATGCCCACCGACGGCACGTTTCGCCATCACACCAGCGATGGCCGGCCGCTCGGGCATCTGGCGAAGGTGGGAGCCTTCGCCGAACACACTGTGGTAGCGCAGAGTTCGCTGGTCAAGATCGAACCGCACCTGGCGCTGGCGCCCAGCGCGCTGCTGTCGTGCGCGATTCCGACCGGCTTCGGCTCGGTGATGAACCGCTCCAACATGAGACCGGGCGACACCGTCGTCGTGATCGGCGTCGGCGGCATCGGAACGGGCGCGATCCAGGGCGCCCGGATCGGCGGTGCCGCGCAGATCGTCGCCGTCGATCCGGTTGACTTCAAACAGAAATCGGCCCTGCAGTTCGGCGCGACGCACAGCGCCGCGACGGTCGCCGAGGCGCTGGACCTGGTGCGGGACCTGACCTACGGGGTCATGGCCGACGCCGTGGTGGTCTCGCCGTCGTTGATCACCGCCGACGACGTGCGCGATGCGGTGAAGCTCACCCGCAAGGGCGGAACCTGCGTGCTCACCGGCATGACCTCGCAGTTGACCCGGTCGGTCAACATCGACCTGCAGGAGTTCATCCTGATGAACAAGACGCTCGCCGGCACCATATTCGGTTCCTGCAACCCGAAGTCGGACATCTCCCGGCTGGCCAGGCTCTACCACACCGGGCAGCTGCAGCTCGACGAGATGATCACCAGGCGTTACCGGCTCGACGAGATCAACGACGCCTACGACGACCTGCTCAACGGCAAGATCATCAGGGGCATCATCGATTTCGGGATCGGCTGACGCTACTTCCCCGGCGGGTTACCGCTGGATCCGCTGCAGCTGGCCGTAGGCGTCGATCGGGCTGTGCAGCGCCAGGCCGCCATCGGCGTGCACGATTTGCCCTGTCACCCAAGGTAATTCGAGGACGCCCAGGATGGCCCCGGCCACGTCGGCGGCGTCACCCACGCCGCCCAGCGCCGTCCGTTCGGACAGGGCCTCCACCCAGCCGGGCAGCCGTTCGGCGTCGGTCAGCATCGGCGTCCGAGTGACGCCGGGGCCCACCGCGTTGATGCGGATTCCGTGGCCGCCCCACTCCACCGCGGCGACCTTCACCAGCATGTCCACCCCGGCCTTCGACACGCAGTAGGCGCCCATGTCGCGGTCGGCGAGGGTGCCGCTGATGCTGGACACCGCGACGATCGAGCCGCTCACCCCGGCGTCGATCATGGCTCGCGCCCCCGCGCGAATGGTCAGCCAGGTGCCGGTGAGGTTCACGGCGAGCACCCGGTCCCATTCGGCCGGTGACTGTTCGAGCAGCATGCCCGTCGCGCCGATTCCGGCGCAGGTGACGATTCGGGTCGGCGCACCGTGCTCGCGCACCGTTCGTTGCATCGCCGCCGCCACCGCGTCGGGATCGCTGACGTCGCAAGCGATGTCGCCGCCGGAGACGTCCCACACCACGACGTCGTGTCCCGCCTCGCGCAGCCGTGCGGTGACCTCGCGCCCGATCCCGGAGGCGCCCCCGGTCACCAGGGCCGTCATCGCGCGGGCCCGATCAGCTCGACGAGCACGAGTCCTCCCTTCCCCCCTGGCCCAGCTTGGCCAGGGTGCGATCCCAGAGCTCGCGCGCGAGCCGCGGATCGTAGGCCGCGCGGTTGGCTTTCGCGATCTTGTGCTTCGAGTAGTACTCGCCGGACGTCCAGTCGACGCCCGGGGTGCTCGACGCCAGCCAGACCAGCTGATCGGCGCCCTGGTCGGCGCTCAGGGTAAGCCGTGCGACCGGTGTGTGCCGCATGAACCGCAGGAATCGTGAACCCGACGCATCACCGAAGTTGGTGTTGACGTTGCCCGGGTGAAACGTTGCGACCGACAGACCGTCGGCGTGATAGCGCCGGTGCAATTCTCTGGTGAACATGACGACGGCCAGTTTGGTGAGGGCATAGGCGACGCTGGGGTGGCGTTCGGCCGTTCTCTCCAGGTCGGAGATCCGCACCCGGCGAAGCAGTTTCTGCGACGAGCTGGTCGTGTTGACGACGGTGGCGCGCGACGCGACGAGCACCTCCATCAACTGCGTGGTGAGCAGGAACGGCGCCAGATAGTTGACCTGGAACGTGATCTCGTGACCGTCGATGGTGTCGTGCATCTTGGTGAACATGCCGCCGGCATTGTTGGCCAGCACGTCGATGCGCGGGTACTGCGCGCGAATCTTGTCCGCGAGGGTCCGCACCTGGGACAAGTCGGCGAAGTCGGCCACGAAGCGGTCCGCGCCCAGTTCGGCGGCCACCGCGGCGGTCTTGGTTTCCGACCGCCCCACCACGACGACCTGGCCGCCGGTGCGGCTGAGGCGGCGAGCCGCCGCGGCGCCGATTCCGTCGCTGGCGCCCGTGATGACGATCGTCCTGCGCGTCACTGCCGTCGGGTCAGGCCAGCGAGTAGCGGACCGGCAGGTGCTTGAGGCCGCCGACGAACGTGGTGGCGACCAGCTCCGGATCACCGGTCAGCTCAATGGATTTGAGCCTGGGCAACAGCTCGGAGAAGAAGCTGCTGACCTCCATCCGGGCCAGGGCCGCGCCCATGCAGAAGTGCACGCCGTAGCCGAAGGCCAGGTGCTTGTTGGGGTCGCGCCCGACATCGAAGCGGAACGGATCGTCGAACACGTCCTCGTCGCGATTGCCCGACACGTAGGACAGCAGCACCGAGTCGCCCGCGGCGATGGGCACGCCGCGCACGACGGTGTCCTTGGCGGCGGTGCGCATGAACTCCTTGACCGGGGTGACCCAGCGGATCATCTCCTCGGTGGCCAGGGGCATCAACTCCGGGTTGTCGCGCAGCCGCTGCAGCTGGTCCGGGTTCTCGATGAGCGCCTGCAGGCCCCCGGAGATGGTGGCGCTGGTGGTGTCGTGGCCGGCGGTGGCGACGATGAGATAGTAAGAGACGGTGTCGATGTCAGACAGCGGTTCGCCGTCGACGCGGGCGTTGGCGATCGCCGAGGCGAGGTCCTCGGTCGGGTGCTCGCGGCGCGACGCGGTGACACCGTTGAAGTACTGGAACATGTCCAGCAACGCGGGCAGCTGATCCTCGTTGGTGCTGCCGCGCTTGAATTCGGAGTCGTCGCTGCCGAACAGCTCCTGGGTCAGCTTGAGCATGCGCGGAAAGTCGGCCTCCGGCAGCCCCAGCAGCGACATGATCACGTAGAGCGGGTAATTGACGGCGACCTGCTGAACGAAGTCGCACTCGGGGCTCGCGGCCATCATCTTGTCGACGTAGACCTTTGCCAGTTCGTCGGCGCGAACCTTCAACGCCCGCATCGCCTTCGGGCGAAACCAGTCGGAGCCGATCGCGCGCACCACCCGGTGCTGCGGGTCGTCCATGTGGATCAGCGTGCGCACCCCCGCGGCGGCCTGCATCTCGTCGCCCTCGGCGGTGGTCAGGACCGGGCGCGGCCAGTTGGTGAACAGCATGTTCTCGCGTTCGATGTCCATGATGTCGGCGTGCTTGGTGATCGCCCAGAACGGCCGGTAGTTCGGCACGTCGACCCACGACACCGGCGCGCTGGCGCGCAGGTGCGCCAGCGCGGCGTGCAGCCGCGGCTCGTCGGTGTAGGCCAGCGGGTCCGCCAGCAGCCTGGCGGCCTCGTCCATCGTCGTTGTGCTCACTCGCGAAACCCTTTCAGTGCGGCGGTGATACAGGACTGCGACGCGGTTAGGAAGATCGGCAGGACCCGGTCGACGGCGCCCTCGCAACGGTCCCTGAGGGCGGTCGCGATGGTGTCGACCGGGCCGACGACGGCGAAGGCCGCCAGCATGTCGTCGTCGATGAGCGAGCCCATCGCGTCCCACTCCCCCGCCAGGGACAGGCGGTGCAGCTCGGGTTGCAGCCCGCCCCACCCGTGCAGCTCCAGCACCCTCCGGTACGCCGGCGTCGATCCGTAGAAGGCGATCTGCTTGCGCACCGCGGCGGTGGCGGCCGCCAGCGCGGCGTCGTCGCCGCCGGTGGCTATCAGCACCTCGGCCGACACCTCGAAGTCGGCGCCGTCGCGGCCGGCGCGCTGCATGCCGCGCCGCAGCGCGGGCAGCGTCACCTCGTCCAGGTAGCGCTTGGAAACCATCGGGTGACCGAGGTGGCCGTCGGCGACCTCGCCGCACATCTCGGTCATCGTTTCGCCGACGGCCGCGAGGAAGACCTTCGGCGGCGGATGGGGCTGCGGCTCGGGGGTGAACATCGGGGTCATGATCTTGTGGGTGTAGAAGTCGCCCTCGAAGCGCAGCTTGGTGCCGTCCCGCCAGGCGGACCAGATCGCGTGCAGCGCGGAGACGAATTCGCGCATCCGGCGGGCCGGGTGGCTCCACGGCATGCTGAACCGCTTCTCGATGTGCGGCTGGATCTGGGTGCCCAGCCCGAGGATGAAACGGCCCTTCGAG
This sequence comes from Mycobacterium sp. NGS26, assembly GCF_059813025.1. Classification (NCBI taxonomy): domain Bacteria; kingdom Bacillati; phylum Actinomycetota; class Actinomycetes; order Mycobacteriales; family Mycobacteriaceae; genus Mycobacterium; species Mycobacterium sp. NGS26. The sequence goes on along the minus strand of NZ_JCALDU010000003.1, from coordinate 83,613 downwards.
TACGCCTGCAGGTCCCAGCCGATGTTGGCGACGATCATCGGGTTGCGCGCGAACGCCACCGCGATGTTGGTGCCGAGCTCGAGGCGCGAGGTGTGCTCCGCGGCGAGCAGCAGCGGCAGAAACGGGTCGTGGCTGGTTTCGGCGGTCCAGCCGCCGTCATACCCGCGCTGTTCCAGGGCGGCGGCCGCGTCGGCCACATCGGCAAGCCGGTTGGGGATGCCCCCGTCGATCTTGAGGCGGGCGGCGTCGGCCATGCGGGTAACTTTACAGTAAGCAATCCAGTATGTGACCCTGCTGATCTAGCTGCGCGACCGAAGCCGCACGAGGGTAGGACGGAAGCATGACAAAACCGCCGGACTGGGCGGAGACGCTCGAGGATCTCGATCGCCGCCGTCAGCATGCGTTGGCCATGGGCGGGCCGGAGCGGCTCGACAAGCACCGCGGCAAGGGCAAGCTCGACGCCCGCGCGCGCATCGAGCGGCTGCTGGACCCCGGCACGTTTCGCGAGCTCGGCACCCTGGTCGGCGGTGAGATCGCGGCCGACGCGCTCGTGGTGGGCTCCGGGCTGATCAACGGCTCGCCGGTGATGCTGGGCGCCGAGGACTTCACCACGATGGCCGGCAGCATCGGGCCCGGCGGCAACTCCAAGCGCTACCGCATCGCCGAACTGGCGCTGCGCGACAAGATTCCGCTGGTGATGCTGCTGGAGGGCGCGGGCTTTCGCCCCACCGGCGGGCACTACGGCCGCACCCCCACCGACCTGCTCGCCCAGGCGCAGTGCTCGGGCCGGGTCCCGACGGTGGCCGCCGTGCTCGGCCCGTCGGCCGGGCACGGCGCGCTGGTGGCCCCGGTGTGCGACTTCCGGATCATGAGCGCCCAGGGCGCGATCTTCACCGCCGGGCCGCCCGTCGTCAAAGAGTCGACGGGAGAAGACATTTCGAAGGAGGACCTGGGCGGGCCGGACGTCGCCCTGCCCAGCGGGGTGATCCACAACGTCGCCGAGGACGACGAGGCCGTGCTCGACAACATCCGCCGCTACCTGTCGTACTTCCCGCCCAGCGCCTGGTCGTACCCGCCGTCGCTGCCCGCCTGCGAGGCCGCCGGGCCGCGGGGCACGCCGGAGCTGCTCGACATCGTCTCCCGCGACAACCGCCGCGTCTACGACATGCGCGCGGTGCTCGACGTGATCTTCGACAGCCCGGACTGGTTCGAGATCCAGCCGCGGTTCGGCAAGGCGATCATCTGCGCGCTGGCCCATCTCGGCGGCCACCCGGTCGCGGTGGTGGCCAACCAGCCCCAGGTGCTCGCCGGCTCGATCGACGCCGACGCCGCGGACAAGGCGGCGCACTTCATCATGGTGGCCGACTCGTTTCACCTGCCGATCGTCTTCCTCGCCGACAACCCCGGCATGCTGCCCGGCAGCCGGTCGGAGCGCAGCGGCGTGCTGCGGGCCGGCGCGCGCATGTTCGCCGCCCAGACTGCGGCGACGACCCTGAAGCTGCATCTGACGCTGCGCAAGGCGTACGGGTTCGGCTCGATGGTCATGTCGCTGCTGGGATTCGACCACCAGGTCGCGACGTTCGCCTACCCCGGCGCGACGATGGGCGCCATGAGCGCGGCGGCGCTGAGCCGGGCGTCGCACGCCGGCGAGGACCTGTCCGCCAAGCTGCGCAACGCGGAGCTGCAGGCGTCGTATCGGTCGGCCGAGCACATGGGCTTCGACGAGCTCATCGACCCCCGCGAGACCCGGGACGCGTTGCTGGCGTCCCTGCTTCGCGGCCTGTCCAGCCGGCAGGCCGCCGCCGAGCCGGTGAGCCGAACCGTCATCATGCCGTAGGACCGCCGCGAAACTGTAACTAGCGACGCGTTTACCGAGTGGGAGCGTTGGTAGTTACAGTCTCGCGGTAAGCGCGCACGACCGGCTCGAGCTCGTCGGGTGTCGCCCCGTGCAGGATCACCGCGTCGGCGCCGTAGTCGAATTCCTTGCGGATGCGATCCACGCACTGCCGGGCGGACCCGGTGGCCGAGGGTTCCAGCCATTCGTCGGGGATCAGCGTCGCGATGTGCTCGATCTGCTCGGGTGTGGCCTTGTGATCGATCCCGCCCGCGATCGACGTCACCACCGGGTCTTCGCGGAAGCGTTGCAGCACAGCGGGATCCCAGTTGTTGGTGCGCACCATCAGGTCGCCGTACCCCTGTAGGTAGGTGGCCAGGCGCGCCACGGTCTTCTTCAGCCGCAACGGCTCGGGAAGGTGATCGCCGACCGTGGCGAAGCAGGACCAGACCCGCACGCTGGCGGGATCGCGGCCCGCCTTTTCCGCGGCGGCCTTCACCGTTTTGACGCAGCGCTGCAACGTCTCCGGCGTGAAGTAGGTGTGCAGGATGACGTCGTCGAAAACGCGGCCCCCGAGCGCGAGCGTGCGCGGCCCGAAGGCCACCAACGCCAGGCGAATGTCCTCGTCGAAGTCCGGGTCCAGAAACAGGATTGGGTACTTGCCCATCGGGCCGTCATGGTTGAAGATCACCTCGCCGCGCCAGAGCCGGCGCATGACCTGCGCCCAATCCTCCATCTGCGCGGTCGTCACCGCGGGGATGCCGAACGCCCCGTAGATCGCGGCGATGCCGCGCCCGATGCCCAGGGTGAAGCGGCCGCCGGAAAGTCGGTGCATGGTGGTGGCCCACGACCCGGTGATCAGCGGATGACGGGTGTTGTGATTGGTTGCGGCGGTGGCGATCTGCATCCGGGTGGTCACCGCGCAGGCGGCGCCGACGAGCGACGAGGCCTCCTTGACGTTCCAGCGCTCGGAGATGAACGCGGTGCCGAAGCCCAGCTCCTCGCCCCGGCGCGCCTCGTCCATCAGGGTCGCCGGTCCCTCGCCCCCGGCCCCGGCCAGCAGGTAGTAGCCCAATTCGTCGAGCGCGCGATCGCTCAATTCCAAACCCCTTGCCGGTAGCCGCAATTCCAGACCTCGGTGATCCTGCCGTCGACGACGCGGAACACCTCGATGCTTCCGACGTTGGTCTCGGTCCCGTCCTTGGTGGTCATCGCCGAGTCGTAGACGATCCCGACGTGCTCGCCGTCGTCGCCGGCGATCACGACGTTCAGGTCGAAGCGCAGCGCGTCGAACATCTCCCAGAGGTCCCTGACCCGGTCGACCGCCTGCTCGCGCGTCAGCGTGTGCGCCTCCCCCACCTCGTGCCGAATCACGGTGTCGGCGAACAACTCCCCGGCCAGGGCGAGATCGCGTTCGTTCCAGACCACCAGGTTGTACAGCTCGACCACCTCGCGCGCCGTGCGCGCGGCCGCGCTCACCGTGCCACCTCGCGCAGGAATCGCTCGGTGACCCGCTGCACCCGCCGGGAGAACACATGACCGACGTGGCCGCCGTCGTACCAGTACAGCTGGCCGTCCCAGCGTTCCTGCAGCGCGATCGCGGGCTCGCGCATCGCCATTCGGTCGTGCCACGCCCCGACGATGAGCCTGCGCTGCGGTGGTGGGGCCGGGTCGACGGCGAGCGGGTCGATCACGGAGGTCAGCTTCGAGACCTCCGGGGACCCCAACAGCTCTCGGAACCCGTTGCGGGACGGCCCCCACCGCCCCAGGTGCCGCGCGATCATCGCGTTGAGCCCGAGGATCGGCGTGTACAGCGCAACCGCGTCGATCTCCCTCTCCAGATGGGAAACCAGCGCGGCGACGGGCGTGCCCATCGAAATCCCGGCCACCACAACGGCGCTGGCCTGCGGCTGCGCCCATCGCACGACGGCGCGCACCTCCGACACCGCGCGCATCATGCCGGCGACGTTGCCCAGCGGGTCCACGTCGGGGTAGGCCGGCCATTCGCGGCGCCGGCAACCGTGACCGGGCTGCACCGGCATCGCGACGTTGAAGCCCAGCTGGTGATGTATCCGGCCGATCCGGGACAACACCAGGTCTTCCGTGCCGCCCTGACCGGCGCCGTGCACCCAGACGAGCCACGGCCTCGGGCCGTCGCGGTGCCGGCACACGTGCACCACCGCCCGCGCCGGGCCACCGAGCCCGTCGGCCTCCAGCGTCGCCGGCAGCTGCGGGTCGTGTTCGAATTTCATCCGCTCGTAGGCGAGCCCCCCGATGCGCCGCCGCCGTAACGACGTCACCCGCAACGGTTTCGGCTCGGCATGCGCGCGATCGATGCCCAGCTCCGACAGCTCCTGCGCCGCCGCGGTGCACGCATCCACCGGCCGCAGCGCAGCGGGGGCTCCGCCCAGCAGCGAAAAGCCGCTCAGGACAAGCTCGTCCAGCATGACCTCACCGAACTGGCGCAGCCCGCGCGGCGACGCCGGGGCCCAGCTGGTCGATTCCCGGAGGCCGGCCACCGTGCGCGGCAGCAGCATGCCCAATTCGCGGGTGATGTCTAGCGCGCGATTCATCATTCACGCCAGCTTGAAACCGGTGTATCCGCCGGCCGCGATCTCGTCGCAGCGGCGGCGATATTCGGGGATTCCGCCGGTGTAGCCCATGTACATCCGCTTCTTGCCGGGCACATTGCCTCCGTTGTACCAAGAGTTGCACGACGGGTGAACCAGCACCGTCGGCGCCACGAGCGCAGCGGCTTGGTCGGCCCACTCCTGCTGCGCGCCGGGCAGCGCCTCGATGGTGCGGATCCCGCGGGCGCGCAGGTGGGCGATGCAGTCACCGATCCACTCCACATGCTGCTCCAGCGCGGCGACGAAGTTCGCCGCGGCGCTCGGGCTGCCCGGGCCCTGGACCGTGAACAGGTTCGGGAAGCCCGCGACCGCGAGCCCGAGGTAGGACAGCGGCCCCGCGGTGGCCCAGAACTCGGCCAGCGACAGCCCGTCGCGGCCGCGGATGTCGATGCGGCTGAGCGCTCCGGTCATCGCGTCGAAACCCGTGGCGTAGACGATCACGTCGAGTTCGTACGAGTCGCGCTCGGTGCGGATGCCGGTCGGCGTGACCTCGCGGATGGGCGCCTTGCGCAGGTCGACGAGCGTGACGTTGTCCCGGTTGAACGTCTCGTAGTAGCCCTGGTCGATGATCGGCCGCTTGCACGCGAAGGGATGCACGGGCACCAGCGAGGCCGCCGTTTCCGGGTCCTTGACGATGCGGGCCACGGCCTCGCCGTACAGCCTGGCGGCCATCCGGTTGGCCTCGATGTCGAAGAAGACGTCACCCCAATTCAGCGCTCCCATGACGCCGTGCTCCTCGATGGCGCGCAATTGCTCTTCGCGCGTCGCCGTCTTCAGGGGCGGCTTGCCCAGCATCTCCAGCAGCACCGAGAACGCGCTCAGCCGCGCCGCCCCGATCGGGTGCGCCCGTTGGGCGGCCCGGATCTCGCCGTAACGGGCCTTCATCTCGTCCAGCTCGCCGGGCTCGAAGCGCCGCACCCGCCACGGCAGGGTGTACGCCGGCGAGCGTTGGAAAACGTAGAGCTGCAACGCCTCCCGAGCGACGACGGGGATGAGCTGGACGCCCGTGGAGCCGGTGCCGATGACGCCGACCCGCTTGCCGGCAAGGTCGACGCCTTCCTTGGGCCAGCGACTGGTGAACAGCGACGTCCCGGCGAAGCTCGCCATCCCGGGGATGTCGGGTCGCAGCGGCGCCGACAGGATGCCGGAGGCGGCCACCACAAACGGCGCCGCGAAGGTTTCGCCAGACTCGGTGCGGACCCGCCACAGGGCGGCGTCCTCGTCGAAGGTCATCGCGACGACCCTGGTGTCGAACTGGATGTCGCGGCGCAGGTCGAGCCGGTCGGCGACGAAGTTCAGATAGGCCTCGACCTCGGGCTGGGCGGGCATCGACTCGGTCCAAACCCATTCCTGCTGAATCTCTTCGGAGAAGCTGTACGAGTATTCGATGCTCTCGATGTCGCAGCGGGCCCCGGGGTATCGGTTGAACAGCCAGGTGCCGCCGACGTTTTCGGCCATCTCCAGTACGCGGGTCCGTATTCCCAGCTGCCGCAGCCGATGCAGCATGTACAGGCCGGAGAACCCGGCTCCGATGACCAGCGCGTCGAAGTCGGCCCCGGATTCAGCCCTGGATTCGGCCCCGGATTCAGCCACCGTCACCACTGAGCTTGAGGATGGTTCGGGTCAGGTGCAGGGTCTTGATCCGCCAGTCGCCGTCGCGCTTCTCGTAGGTCTCGTGATAGTGGCCGGCGCCGTGCAACTCGTGGCCGTCGCCGAAGACGATCCAGTCCTCCATCGCCCAGACGCCGGCTGCAGTGGTGGCCGAGGTCAGGGTGATCTCCGGGGTGTGGCAGTGGTGCATGGTGGCCGCGCCCTCGAGGCCGCCCAGCACCATCGGGACGAAGTTGTCGACACCCTCGAGCGGCGGCGCCGTCTGCGGGTCGGCCCCGCCCGTGGAGACCGCCATGTCGAGGTAGACCACCACGTCGGCGGCGAAGACGGAGCGCCAGCCCTCGATGTCTTTGGTGTCCAGAAATCGGCAGTAGCGAGCCTTGAGCGCCCGGATCGCTTCCAGCTCGTCAGCCGCTGTCGTCATCTCTCTCCTTGCCGCGCACCGACCGAACTGCTGAAATCTATACTGTAACGGACTTAGTATCAACGATCACGGAGGCGCCGGCGTGAAAGTGCCTTTCACCTGGAAGGTGACCGGGTGGTTCATGGTCGGGTGGTCGCCCGAATTCCCGGTCGGCGAGGTGCGCCCGCTGCACTACTTCGGCGAGGACCTGGTGGCCTATCGGGACGAGCACGGCGAACTGCACGTCCTCGAGGCGCACTGCAAGCACCTCGGCGCCCACATCGGCCACGGCGGCAAGGTGGTCGGCGACTGCGTCGAGTGCCCGTTCCACGGGTGGCGCTGGGGTCCCGACGGAACGAACCGATACATCCCCTACCAGCCGGACCGGCCCAACCGCGGGCTGCGGCTGCGGGTGTTTCCCGTCCGCGAGCAGTACGACTGCGTGTTCATCTGGCATCAGCCCGACGGCAAGGAGCCGCAGTGGGAAATGCCGGACATCTTCCGTAAGTTCCCCCAGTTCGAGACCGACCCGGCCGCCTATTACCGGGCATATCCGGAGTTCTCCCGGCGCGCGGAGCGCGAACCGGTGCACCCGCAGATCGTCGCCGAGAACGCCCCCGACAGCGCGCATTTCGAGTACGTGCACCACGCCACCGTGACGCCCAGGGTGCTCGACTGGCGGATCGTCGACCACGAATGGCAATTCGTCGCGGGCTGGCCGGACGCGCGCAGCGACAACCCCGAGGATCTCGTGTTGCGGTTCCACAGCCACCTGTTCGGGCTGGGCGGGGCGATCAGCGCCTTCGAGGGCGCGCAGAACCACCGGCTGATCTTCACCTGCACGCCCGTCGACGACGAATGTTCGGACCTGTTCTACTCGATCTGGTGGCCCCGGACTCCCGGCGACACCGCCGAGGTGCCCGACGGCAGGCTGCGCGAGCTCATCGAAAAACAGTTCCTGTCCACCGTGTTCGACGATCTGCAGATCTGGCGCTACCAGCGGTACGTCGAGCATCCGCCGCTTTCTAAGGTTGACGCGAAAGGCTATATGGCACTGCGTAAGTGGGCCACCCAGTTCTACGAAGTGCCGGCATGACGGCACTCGAGGACCTCGTGGCGCCCGGGCACACCGCGATCGTCACCCAGGAATGCCAGGGCGCGGTCGTCGGCCCGCACGCCGGGCTGGCGCAACTCGCCGAGGAGGCGCGCCGCGTCGCCCTCCCCAACATCGTGCGGCTGCTGCCGGCGGCGCGGGCGGCCGGCGTGCGCGTCGTGCACTGCCTGGTGCAGCGGCGCCCCGACGGGCTCGGCTCCAACCACAACGCCAAGATTTTCGCGCTGGGACGCGGTGAAGTGGACATCGTCCCCGGCACGCCGGGAGCGGCCGTGCTTCCCGAATTGGGTCCCGAGCCAAGCGATCTGGTGTTGAGCCGGTGGCACGGCGTCGGGCCGATGGGCGGCACCGACCTCGACGCGGTGCTGCGCAACCTCGGGGTGTCCACCATCGTCGTGGTCGGTGTTTCGCTGAACATCGCGATACCGAACGTGGTCATGGACGCCGTCAACGCCGCCTACCGCGTAGTCGTGCCCCGCGATGCCGTCGCCGGCATACCGACCGAGTACGGCGAGGCCGTCATCGCCAACACCCTCTCGCTGCTGGCGACCATCACCACGACCGACGACCTGCTGGGAGTATGGCAATGACCGACACCGGAACACAATTCACGGTGCCCGCCGTCGCGAAAGCCGTCGCAGCCGCGATCCCCGATCGCGAGCTGGTGATCCAGGGCGAACGGCGCTACAGCTACGCCCAGCTGATCGAGCGATCGAGCCGGCTCGCCGCATACCTGCACTCGCGGGGACTGGGATGTCACACGGAGCGCTCCGCGCTCGCCGGCCACGAGGTCGGCCAGGACCTGCTCGGCATCTACGCCTACAACGGAAACGAATTCGTCGAGGCCCTGCTCGGCGCCTTCGAGGCCCGGGTCGCGCCCTTCAACGTCAACTTCCGGTATGTCAAAAGCGAGCTGCAGTACCTGCTGGCGGACTCGGGTGCGACCGCGCTGATCTACCACTCCGCCTTCGCGCCCCGCGTGGCCGAGGTGCTTCCCGACCTGCCGCAGCTGCGCGTGCTGATTCAGATCGCCGACGACTCCGGCAACGACTTGGTTTACGGCGCAGTGGATTACGAGGCCGTCATCGCATCCACCCCGCCCTCGCCGCCGCCGGTGCAGCATTCGCCCGACGACCTGTACGTGCTGTACACCGGTGGCACCACCGGGATGCCGAAGGGCGTGCTGTGGCGCCAGCACGACATCTTCATGACGTCGTTCGGCGGGCGCAACCTGATGACCGGCGAGCCCTTCGGCTCCGTGGACGAGATCACCGCGGGGGTCGTCGCGGGCCCCGGCGCCAAGCTGATGATCCTGCCGCCGCTGATCCACGGTGCCGCGCAGTGGAGCGTGATGACGGCGATCACGACGGGGCAGTCCGTCGTCTTCGGATCCGTCGTCGATCATTTCGACGCCGACGACGCGGTCCGCACGATCGAGCGCGAGCGAGTGTCGGTGGTGACCGTCGTGGGTGACGCGATGGCGCGGCCGCTGGTCACCGCGATCGAGAAGGGCACCGCGGACGTGTCGTCGTTGGGCGTGGTGGCCAACGGCGGCGCCTTGCTGACCCCGTATGTGAAACAGCGCCTGATCGAGGCGCTGCCCAACGCCGTAGTCGTCGACGGCGTCGGATCCTCGGAGACCGGTGCGCAGATGCATCACCTGTCCGCCCCGGGAGCCGTGTCGACCGGGACCTTCAACGCCGGACCGGACACCTTCGTCGCGGCCGAAGACCTGTCCGCGATCCTGCGGCCGGGTCACGACGGCATGGGCTGGCTGGCGCAGCGCGGCTTTGTTCCGTTGGGCTACAAGGGCGATGCGGCCAAGACCGCCGCGACATTCCCGGTGATCGACGGCGTGCGCTACGCGGTCCCCGGCGACCGGGCCCGCCACCGCGCGGACGGCCGCATCGAGCTGCTCGGCCGTGACTCGGTGACGATCAACTCCGGCGGCGAGAAGATCTTCGTCGAGGAGGTCGAAACCGCGATCGCGTCGCATCCCGCGGTGGCCGACGTGGTGGTCGCCGGGCGGCCGAGCGAGCGGTGGGGGCAGGAGGTCGTCGCCGTCGTCGCGCTGACCGAGGGCGCCGACGCCAGCGCCGACGAGCTGGTCGCGCACGCCGCACAGTCGCTGGCGCGCTACAAACTCCCCAAGGCGATCGTGTTCCGCCCGGTCGTCGAGCGCAGCCCGTCGGGCAAGGCCGACTACCGGTGGGCGCGCGAGCAGGCGGTGACCGGGTGAAGTACCAAGGCCACGTCGCCGTCGTCACCGGCCCATATTGCCTACTGTAAGAATTACAGTACGATCTTACGCATGGTGACGACCAACGCGCACACTGCCGCCGAAACCGTCAGCCTGCGCGACCCCTACCCGTTCTTCGCCCATAAGCGCAGGCAGGGCGGCGTCTTCCGGGGCACCGTCATGGACTACTCGAAGACACCCGAGTCCCTGATGCCCAAGCGGGAGTACTCCGCGATGTCGTTCAACGCGGTCAACACGGTGTTCCGCGATGGCCGGGTGTTCAGCTCCGAGCCCTACGACAAGACGATCGGGCTGTTCATGGGTCCCACCATCCTGGCGATGGAGGGCAAGAAGCATCGCGATCATCGCAACCTGGTGTCCGCGGCGTTCAAGTCGAAGGCGCTGGCCCGGTGGGAGCCCGCCATCGTGCGGCCGGTCTGCAACGCGTTGATAGACGAGTTCATCGACGCCGGGCACGCCGACCTGGTCCGCAATTTCACGTTCGAGTTCCCGACCCGGGTCATCGCGCGACTGCTGGGTCTGCCCGACGAGGACCTGGCGATGTTCCACACCCGCGCCGTGGAGCTGATCAGCTATCACGTCAACTATGAACGGGCCTTCGAGGCGTCGGCGGTGCTCAAGGACTACTTCGTCGAGCAGATCGAGCAACGCAAATCCAAACCCACCGAGGACATCATCGGCGATCTCGTCACCGCCGAGATCGACGGCGAAAAACTCGGCGACGAAGCCATCTACTCCTTCTTGCGCCTGCTGCTGCCGGCCGGGTTGGAGACCACCTACCGGTCCTCGGGGAACCTGCTGTATCTGCTGCTCACCCATCCCGACCAATTCGCCGCGCTGCAGGCCGACCGCGGGCTGATCCCCCAGGCCATCGAGGAGGGGCTGCGCTTCGAGACGCCGCTGACCACCGTGCAGCGCTTCACCACCGAGGACACCGAGGTGGAAGGTGTTGAGATTCCGGCGCGCTCGGTGATCGGCGTGTGCATCGGCTCGGCGAATCGCGACGAACAGCGTTGGGAGCGTTCGGAGGAATTCGACATCTTCCGCAAGCACATGCCGCACATCTCCTTCGCGGCCGGCGAGCACACGTGTCTGGGCCTGCATCTGGCGCGGCTGGAAACCCGCGTGGCACTGGAATGCCTGCTGAATCGGTTGACCAACGTCACCCTGCTCACGGACGGGGACGTTCAAGACCCGCACATCCATGGGCAGCCGTTCCGTTCGCCGACCGCGCTTCCGGTGACGTTCGACGGGAAGTAAGGTCCGGGAATGGTCAAGGTAATGGAGGGCTTTCGGGTCCTCGAGCTTGCGCAGTTCACGTTCGTCCCGGCGGCGGGGGCCATCCTCGCCGACTGGGGCGCCGACGTCATCAAGGTGGAGCACCCGCTGCGCGGCGACACCCAGCGCGGCTTCCTCAACATGGGTGGCATCCAGGTCAACCCGGACCGGCACCCGCTGATGGAGCATCCCAACCGGGGCAAGCGCAGCGTCGGGATCGACGTGTCGACGCCGGGCGGCCAGGAGGTGATCTACGAACTGGCCAAGGCCTCGGATGTGTTCCTCACCAACTACATGCCGGCGCAGCGGCAGAAGCACAAGTTCGACGTCGAGCACATCCGCGCGGTGAACCCCGACATCGTGTATGCGCGGGGTTCGGCGTACGGCGACAAGGGCGCCGAGCGCGACGTCGGCGGCTACGACGGCACCGCGTTCTGGACGCGCAGCGGCATCGGGTACGCGCTGACACCCGAGGAGCTGGGCGGCGCACTGGGACAAGGTATTCCCGCGTTCGGCGATTCCATCGGCGGCATGTTCATCGCCGGCGGCATCTCGGCCGCGTTGCTGCACCGCGAGCGCACCGGCGAGGCTCTCGAGCTGGACGTGTCGCTGCTGAGCACGGCCTGGTGGGCGGCGGGCGCCAGCGTGACGCAGGGCATGGAGACCGGCGAGGTCATGCGCACGCCGATGCCGGGTTCCGCCACCGCGATGTCGGTGAACCCCTTCATGGGCAACTACCTGACCTCCGACGGCGGCACGATCAACCTGTGCATCATCAGCCCGACCGGGTTGATCCGCGACACCTTCGAGCACCTCGGCATCCCCGAGGCCGCCGACGATCCCCGCTTCTCGGAGGTGCTGCCGTTGATCCAGAACGCCGACGCCGCCGCCGAGCTGATCGCGAAGGCGTTCGCCGCCAAGCCCTTTGAGTACTGGCGCCAGCATCTGAAGACGATGAAGGGCCAATGGGCGCCGTTCCAGAGCCTGCTCGACCTGGCCGGCGACGAGCAGGCCCTCGCCAACGACATGATCAGCGAGGTCGAGCTCGCCAGCGGCGGCGCGCCGTTCAGGGTCGTGCGCGGTCCGGTGCAGTTCAACCACGAGCCGCTGGTGACCACCAGGGCGCCGCAGGCCTCCGAGCACACGGAGGTCGTCCTGCTGGAGCTGGGCATGGACTGGGACCGCATCGCCGAACTCAAGGAATCGGGAGCCATAGCGTGAACGACGTCGCCATCATCGGCGTGGGCCTGCACCCGTTCGGCCGCTTCGAGGGCAAGTCCGCGATGCAGATGGGCGTCGACGCGATCCTCGCCGCGGTCGCCGACGCCGGCGTCGCGTGGCAGGACATTCAGTTCGCCACCGGCGGCAGCTGGACGGTGGCCAACCCCGACGCGATCGTCGGCATGGTCGGGCTGACCGGCATCCCGTTCACCAACGTGTTCAACGCGTGCGCGACCGCCGCCAGCGCGGTGAAGGCCTGCGCCGACGGGATCCGGTTGGGCGACTACGACATCGGCATCGCCATCGGCCTGGACAAGCACCCGCGCGGCGCGTTCACCGAGGATCCGGCGCTGGTGGGGATGCCGCGCTGGTACGCCGAGAACGGGCAATACCTGACCACCAAGTTCTTCGGCATGAAGGCCAACCGCTACCTGCACGAGCACAACATCTCCGCCGAGACGCTGGCCAAGGTTGCCGCCAAGAACTTCCGCAACGGTTCGCTGAACCCGAATGCCTTCCGCCGCAAGCCGATCCCCGAGGACCAGATCCTGAGTTCGCCGATGCTCAACTACCCACTGACCCAGTACATGTTCTGCGCGCCCGACGAGGGCGCCGCGGCCGCGGTGATGTGCAGGGCCGATATCGCGCACCGCTACACGTCCAGGCCGGTGTACCTGCGGGCGGTGGAGGTGCGCACGCGCCGCTACGGCGCCTACGAGGTCAACACCACCTTCGCGCCGGTCGACGAGGACGTTGCGCCGACCGTGTACGCCGCACGGGCCGCGTTCGAAAAGGCCGGCGTGGCACCGGAAGACGTCGACGTCATCCAGCTGCAGGACACCGACGCGGGCGCCGAGGTCATCCACATGGCCGAGTGCGGATTCTGCGCCCACGGCGATCAGCAGAAGCTGCTGGCCGACGGCGCCACCGAGATCGGCGGCGCGATGCCCGTCAACACCGACGGCGGGCTGATCGCCAACGGCGAGCCGATCGGCGCCTCCGGGCTGCGCCAGATCCACGAAATCGTCCGCCAACTCCGCGGTGAGGCGGACGACCGCCAGGTTCCCGGCAATCCGACGGTGGGGTTCACCCAGCTGTACGGGGCGCCCGGCACCGCCGCAGCGACGGTGTTAACCACCTGACGGCGCCGAGCGTGAAACTGTTGCGACCACAAGCCGATTCCGTCGCAACAGCTTCACTTTCGGCGTCAGGAGGTTTTCGCGTAGGCCGGCTTGCCCAGCCCAAGCGCGTACTGGGCGATCATGTTTCGGAACACCTCCAGCGTGCCGCCGTAGATCCCCACCAGGGGAGCGAACCGGTAGGCGTATTCGGCGCTGCCGTCGTCGGCGGCCCCCTCGGCGCCGAACGGCAGGGCCGAGGCCGCGCCGAGCAGGTCCATCAGGTCGGGCGAGACGTCCCGCATCGCCTGAGCGATGGCGACCCGGCCGTAGATGTTCGGGGAGGACAGCGCCGTCTCCAGCCGGGCGACGCTTCGGCCCAGCCGGTACGCGACCGACGTGTCGTCGATGAGCCGGCGGCCGGCGGAATCGGGCTGCGCCACACGCGCCACAGCCTTGTCCACCGCCTCGGCCAGGGAACCGGCCTGGTGCATCATGATCGACGGGTCCTGCAGGCCGTCGGGCGCGGCGGCGACCGCGCCGTGCTCGGTGTTGAGCGGCTCGCGCAGCACGGTCCAGCCCGCGTTCACGTCGCCGAGCCGGTACTTGTCGTCGACGCGGACGTCGCTGTAGTAGACGATGTTCGTCCGGTCGCCGTCCACGGTGCGGATGCCCTGGATTTCGATGCCCGGGCTGTCCAGCGGCACCAGAAACATGGTCAGGCTCTTGTGTTTCGGCGCGCCCGGGGCGGTGTTGGTGATCAGGAAGACGTACTGGCAGTTGTGCGCGCCGGTGGTGAACATCTTGGAGCCGTTGATAACCCAGCCGGATCCGTCGCGCACCGCGCGGGTCTTGCAGGTGGCGACGTCGGAGCCGCCCTCGGGTTCGGTGTAGCCCAGACAGAGCCGGACCTCGCCGCTGAACACCTTCGGCAGCACCTCGTCGCGGACCTCCGGTGACCCGAACTTCGCCACCGAACGCGCCACCATCGCGGTGGTCCCCCACGTCACCCACGGCACGTGCGCCCGGCGCTTCTCCAGCTCCCAGATGCGGCGCCGCACCCGGCTGAACCCGCCCTCGGATTCGGGCTTCCACTCCTTTTCCAGATAGCCCGCGGCGCCGAACTTCAGGTGCAGACCCTCGTCGAAGTTGTCGCCGGTCTCGCGGTCTCGTCGCCTGACCTCCTCGGTCATGTGGGTATCCAGAAAGCTCCGCGCCTCGTCGCGGAAGGCCCGATCCGCGTCGGACAGCTCGACCCGGGAGAAATCCATGTGTGGTCCCTGTCTACTCGGCGCTTTCGCGGGCGATCACGAGTTCGGCGACCCGTTGGGCGGTCGCGCCCGGATCGCCGGCCGCCAGCGGCCATCCCCTGGCCCGCACCAGATACGCCGTCGCGGCGGCCTCCGACGAAACCCCAAGCCCGCCTTGGATGTGCACCGCCATGGTCGCGGCCTTGGCGGCCTCCTCTGCCATGAACACGAACGCCGACGGCGCCAGCTCGGGCCGTTCGTCGGGCTCGTTGTCCAGGAACCAGGCGGCGCGCCGGGCGAGGTTGCGGCCGCCCTGGACGGTGATGGCCATGTTCGCCAGCGGGTGCGATATCGCCTGCAACGTCGAGATGGGTACGCCCAGCGTGTAGCGCGTCTTGGCGAACTCCGCGGCGATGGTCATGGTTTCCTCGACCAGGCCGACCAGCGCCGCCGCGGTCAGCAGCCGCCATTCGTCCAGTGCCCGTTGGTAATTCGCCGTCGCGTCGGGGCCTTCGGCGATGACGGTCCGGCCGTCCGCGGCGGCCGGGTCCACCCAGGCCATCGGCAGCCGGCCGATGTTGTCGACCTTGGCCGGGCGGGTGCCGAACGTCAGGCGCACAACCTGGTCGCCGTCCCGGACGATGATGTGGTCGGCGATCGACCCGGTCGGTATCAGCCGGGCACCGGGTGCATCGTCGAGCCGCGCGTCGAGCGCGGCGAGCTGTTCGCCATTGGCCACCCCGGTGGTCTCGGCGCCCAGCGCCCCCAGCCGGCCGAGCAGCCGCGCCGCGCACACGTGGTCGATCCACGGCACCGGCGCCAGCGACCGGCCGACCTCCTCGGCCACCAGCGTGAGGTCCACCAGCGTCGCCCCGTCACCGCCGCACGACTCCGGCAGCGCCATCGTGGTCGCCCCCATCGCGCACAACCGCTCCCACAGGCTCTTGTCGAAGCCGGAAGGCTCTGCGGCACGGACGGTTTCGATCGGGCAGTGGGTCTTGAAGAATTGCCGGTAGGCGTTCTGCAGGTCCACGTGGTCGTCGGACAGGCTGTAGTCCAGCCTGCGCAATTCGAAGCGGTCCATGGTCAGTGCTCCCGTCCGAAGAAGAATTCCCGCGCGTTGTTGTGCAGGTAGTTGTCCAGGATGTCGGCCGGCAGGTCCAGCGCGCGGGCCTCGGGTATCACGCGGCGCATCCGCAGCACCGGCCAGTCGGACGCGTAGATCACCTTGTCGGGCCCGCGCGTGCGCATGTAGTGCAGCAGGCTTTCCGGCAGCCGCTTCGGCGACCACGCCGACGTCATCAACCGCAGGTTGGCGTACTTGAGCAGCAGCCGGATCGCGACGTCCCACCACGGGTCGGCGCCGTGGATCATGCACAGCTTCAGTTCGGGAAACCGCACGCACACTCGGTCGAGATGCATGGGGTGCTGCACCTCCCCGGGAATCGGCGGCCCGGGGATGCCGGTGTTGACGCACAGCGGCAGGTCGATCTCCGCGCATTTGGCGTAGAGCGGGTAGTAGACGGCGTCGCTGGGCGGGTACTGGCCATCGCCCCAAAAGCTCGGCCCCACTACGGCATACGCGACCGGCAGGTCGCCGACGATCGCGGTCAGCTCGCGCAGCGGCCGCACCGGGCGCAGCAGGTTGACCCCGCCCATGGCCAGCGCGAACCGATCCGGCTTGGCTTCGACGAACTTGCGCGCGGTGGTCGACGGGTTGGTCAGCGAGTCCATCAGGATCGCCTTGCGCACGCCTTGTTCGTCCATCTCGTCGAGCAGCTCGGACAGGTCGACCGGCGCGAACATCGACTCCGGCCCCTTGAAGTAGTCGTCGCGGACCTTGAGCATCCAGGAGGGCTGGGACTCGGCCTCCCCGAAGTGGACGTTGACCAGGCAGTCGATGGCTCCGGTGCTCATGACACCTTCTCTTCGGCTTGTTCCCGGGCCCAGCGATAGTTGGGCTTGCCGTTGCCGAGCCGCTGAATCTGCTCGACGAAGATGAACGCCTTGGGCGCCTTGAAGTGCGCGAGCTGGGAGGTGCAGAAGCTGTACAGGGCCTCTGTGGTGGGCTCGGCGCCCGGGTGCGCCGCGATCAGCGCTACGACCTCTTGGCCCCACCGTTCGCTGGGCCGCCCCACCACGAGGGCGTCGGCGACACCCGGATGCGCGCGCAGCACCTCCTCGACCTCCTCGACGAACACCTTTTCACCGCCGGTGTTCACCACCAGCGAATCGCGGCCGAAAAGCCGGATGGTGCCGTCCTTTTCGAGGGATGCCCGGTCGCCGGGGATCACCACCCGCCGGCCGTCGATCTCCGGGAAGGTCCGTTGCGTGCCCTCGGGGTCGCTGAAGTATCCGAGCGGGATCCGGCCGGTCCTTGCGGCCCAGCCGATCTCCTGCTCGCCGGGTCGCAGGAACCGGCTGCGGTCGGCGGAGACCACCGTGGCGCCGACCCTGGGTTCGAAGGTCTCGCTGGCATGCCCGCCGCGGCTGTGCCCGAACGCCATGTTCCCGGATTCCGACGACCCGTAGCCTTCGATGATCGTGATGTGCGGCAGGCATTCCATCAGTGCCCGTTTGTATTTCGCGTTGGTCGCCGCGCCGCCGGTGCCGATGGCGTTCAGCGCCGACAGGTCGTAGGTGTGCGCCCGCAGTTCGGCGACCAGCGGGCCGGCGTAGGCGTCGCCAACCATCGTCATCATGCCCACCCTTTCCCGCTCGGCGGTTTCCCACACCGACCGGACGTCCAGCTTGTGGCGGTCGTCGTAGAGCACGACCGGCAGGCCGGCGCAGAGCGCCGCGAACGCGGTCCACATCCCGGCCGCATGCATCAGCGGCGAAACCGCGAACCACGGTGGGCCGCCACCGCGGACCTTGTCGTGGATCTCGGTGACGCTGTCGTGATCGGCGCCCACCATCGACGACACGTACATGTCGCTTTGGCGCCACAGCACGCCCTTGGGGCGTCCCGTCGTTCCGCCGGTGCACATCATGATCAGGTCGTCGGGCGAGCCCGCCAGGTCAAGGTCGGCGGCGCCGGCCGCCAGGGCGTCGTCGAGTGGGATGGCCCCCGGCAACTCGGGGGCGCCGCTTTCGTCGTCGACGGACACCAGCAACTCGGTGCCGTTGGGCGGCAACACCTCCGCGAACCGGGCGCCCAGCGAGCGGTGATAGATGATGCCGCGGGGACGGATGTAGTCGAGCAGGTCGCGGATCTCGCGCACCGAGTAGTGGTGGTTGACGTTGACCGGCACCACGCGCGCCTTGAGGCATCCGATCAGCATGTCGGGATACAGGTCGTTGTACATGATGAGTGCGACCCGGTCCTGCCCGCATTCCCAGCGCTCGAGTTCCTCACGCGACGCGTAAACGCCGAATCCCTTGTCGATGAGGAAGTTTGCCAGCCTGTTGGTCCGTATCGCCGATTCGGCGAAGGTGCTGCGCCGGTTTCCGCAGGCGGTCATCAAGCGGTCGGGAACGACATCGGCGATGGCGTCGAGGACTGCGCCGACGGTCCATTCACTCACGGTCTGGGCCGCCTAGGCCGGCACCGCGGCTTTGACGCCGAGGAGGTCCAAGGCGTTGTCGCGCATGATTTTTCGAATGTCGGTTTCGCTGAATCCGGTGAGCTCCTCGGTGAACGACACCGGCGACTCGAGGCCCTCGCCGTGCGGCCAGTCGGAACCGAACAAGATCTTGTCGACGCCGATGACGTCGGCCAGCGCCCGCAAATCGTCCTCGTAATAGGGAGCGATCCACACGTTGTGGCGTAACTGCTCCACCGGGTCCTCGGGGAACAGCCGCGGGTGGTTGTTGGCCGCCTTCTTCAGCCGCTTGATCAGCCGGTAGACGAAGTACGAGCCGTTCTCGATGCTGACCGCCTTCAGTTTCGGGTGACGCGTGAACACGCCATGCGCGATCATCGAGGCCATCGTGTCGTGGATCGCGCGGTCGTCGACCAGTATTTGCTCCAGCGGATCCGATCCGCCGAACGCCTCGAACGTCGACTTGCCGCCCCACATCCCCGCCAGCTGTAGGTAGCCGCTGTCGCTGAGGTGGAATCCGACCGGGACGCCGGCCTCGGCCAACCGGGCCCAGACCGGATCATGGCTGGGATCGCCCAGCGAGCGCGGCTTGACCACGCCGGGTACCGGCGCCGGGCGCACGAGCACGAGTTTGGCGGAATGCGCCAGCACGTAGTCGATCTCGTCGACGGCCCTGGCCGGATCGGCCAGCGAGATGATCGGCGCGGCGATGATCCGATGGTCCGGGCGGTCGAACCCCCAGTCCTCGTCCAGCCACAGGTTGAACGCGTGCACCGAGGCCATCGTCGCGTCGACGTCGTGCTTGAGCGCCTCCTCGACACCGCAGCCGAACGTCGGCAGCATGAACACCGTCTCGATGCCCTGGGTGTCCATCACCCGGACGCGCGCGTCCCGGTTCTGATACTCCGGGTGCTCCGCCAATCGCTCGACCTTCATCAGGGAGGCCGGATCGACGCCCTCGGGAATCTCGCCACGGAACAGCAAGTCGAGGCAGCCGGGCACGATGATGGGGTCGAACGTCGGGTTCGGAATGAACCGGTTGACGCGGTCGCCGATGACCGCCTGGGTGTGCTTGCCGTCGCTGAACATCTGGACGCCGCGCCTGCGGAACTTCTTGTCCAGATGCCGGGTGAAGGCATCCAGCGGCTCGTAGTAGTGGTTGTCGACGTCGATCGGCTTGTACGGCAAGTCAGTCATCATGAGTCCTTTCCGGTACCCGCGAGCGAAGGAAACTGCGGCGGCCGCTTCTCGAGAAAGCTGGTGATCCCCTCGATGACGTCCGGCCGCGGCATCGCCTCGTGCAACAGCACCTCGGCACGCGCCGTGGCGTCCACGACGTCGCGGGTGGCGTCGCCGTAGACCTGCCTCTTGATCACCGCCATCGACGCCGGCGAGCAGTTGCGCGCGATGTCCTCGGCGTACTCGAGCGCCCGCTTCATCAGCTCTTCGGGCGCGACGACTTCCTTGACGAGGCCCAGCTGCGCCGCCTCCTCGGCGAGGAAGGTGCGCCCGCTCAACAACAGGTCCAGGGCGACACCCCAACTGGTCAACCGCGGCAGTATCCAGGAGATCCCGAACTCGGCGATCAGCCCGCGGCGCGCGAACACGGCGGCGAACTTCGCTCCGGCGGCGGCGAACCGGACGTCGCACATCAACGCCTGGGTGAGGCCGATGCCGACGCAAGAACCGTTGATGGCCGCGACGACGGGCTTGCGCAGCGTCGTCACGAAATGCGGCGGGCGTTCGCCGACCAGGTCGGCGAGATTCGTCCGGCCCGCCCTCTCCATCGTTTCGCCCATGTTGGCCGCCGCGCTCGGCGCGCCGAGATAGGCGCCGGCGCAGAAGCCCCTGCCCCGGCCGGTCAGCACGATCACCCGGACGTCCGGGTCCTGCTCGGCGCGGTCGACGGCGGCGTAGAAGCCGGCGGCGATGTCGGGACCCCAGGCGTTGAGGCGCTCGGGGCGGTTGAACGTGAGGATCGCGACACCGGTGTCCGTGGCCTCGTACAGCACCGCGCCTTCGGGTTCGGACGCACCGTCGCTGCCGGGCATATTCAGCGGCACCTCCTCGCGCGCGGCTACCGGATCTCGGTGGATTTTTTGTACCCATACTGTATACCTATCGGTACCGCATTCCACAACTGCCGTTGCGGGCCCGAGAAACCCCGGCCAAACAGCGAATTTCGGGCACGGCGAGTCGACGTAGCCGGGTGTGGTGCGTGACACGCCGCGACCACGTTTTGCCCCGCCCGGCGCCCGGGAAACCGAAATCGAGACATCGATTAGTGAGGGGAGGGAACGCAATGGTTGACATCAACAGCGGCGTGACCGAAGCCGTCAAGGGCGTCGTGGAGGACGTGAAGGGCAAGGCCAAGATCATCGTCGGTGCGCTGATCGGCCGTGACGACTTGTTCAGCGAGGGCAAGGCCCAGCAGGACAAGGCCCGGGCGCAGCGCGACGCGGCGAAGAAGGAGGCCGAGGCCGAATCGGCCCGTGCGGCCGCCAAGGTCGCCGAGAAGCGCCAGCAGGCCGAACAGCAATAGGTCGCGACCGCACGGCACGGGCCCGGCCCACCATCGAGGGCCGGGCCTTTTGCCGTCAGAACCACGGCGCCGCAGTTGTTTTCGGCGGGTTCCCTACGCCTCGATGAGCCCCAGGCGGCGATAGGCCTTCTCGATCTGGGCCTTGGCCTCCGCCGGCAGCTCGGCCTGCGGCGGCCGGGAATGGGGATAGTCACCCACCGGCAAACCCAGCACCGACGCGGCGTACTTGAACGCGCCACCCCAATGGGTGAAGTAATCCGGTCGCCCGGGATAGCAGGTCCACCACGACCCGACGTCGACCTCGAATTGGTCGAGGCCGGAGTCGCGCGCGTAGTCCATCGCCTCGATGAGTTTGTCGCTTTGGATCAGGTCCCAGTATTGGGAGAACAACCGCCGCTGCGGGGTCTCGTAGAGATAGCCCGCGGTGCCAAGCTGTGCCGGGCAGACGATGCCGGCGCGCAGCCAACCGGCGCGGTACACCGTCTTGTCGCATTCCCAGAGCACCAGATCGGGCGCCAATTCGTGCAACATGCGGCTGGCCGCCGGGCGGAAGGCGCCCTCCTTGGTGGCGCACACCGCGGGCACCTCGTCATAGATCCGCGCGCTTTCGGCCGGGCTCAGCACGTAGCCCGACGACGGCGAATTGAACATGCCCAGGGCGATGTCGGTGCGCGCAGCGATGTAGGAGAAGAATCTCAGCACGCCTTCCCCGCCGTGAACCTCCATCATCGGCGTCTGGATGTAGGCGATGTCGGCGCCGGCGTGCTGAGCGTGCAGCGTCAACTCCAGGCAGTCCTTGGCCGTCATCGCCGCGGTACAGGCCTGCACGACGACGCCGGGGTTGGCCCTGCGCGCCTCCTCGATTGCGACCTCCAGCAAGCGCTTTCGCTCGTCGAGGGTCAACGACCAGAACTCGGCGATGCCGCTGGTGCACCACAACATCGGGTGACCGAGGTCGCCGACGCAGTAGCGGACCAGCGTCCGGTAGGCGTCCCAGTCGATGTCGTCGCCGTCGGTGCCGCAGAACGGCGTGTAGAGGGAGTTGCCGATTCCGCGCAAAGCCCCGCGTGCCCAGGCACGCGCCTCACCGGCCGTCGCCATAGTCCACTCCTTAGGTCAGCATGCAGGTGAAGTCCGAGCCGCCGTCGACGTTGATATTGGCCCCGACCACCCGGGCCCCTTCCTCGGCGAGGCAACGGTGTAATCCGTGGCTCAGCGGGAAATTCACCCAATGGGTCGCGTGCGGTCATCGTCGCTTGTCCAGCCTTATTTACCAAAAAGCCTACGATAGGTATTACAGTAGCAGGTGGGAAAACGCACGAGAGCCGAGGTGGACGGCCACAACCGAGCGCCGACACGCGTACGTATGCGCAGGTGGGAGAGGATCTGCCGGTAGATTGAACTCCACGGGTGGCACGATTCTCACGGCCCGGACGCAGAATTTTGATGGAGGTGCCCGTAGTGGCAAAGCAGGCAACCGCTGATAAGCGTCAGCGACGCGAACGCGGATCCATCAATCCGGACGACATCATCAGCGGCGCCTTCGAACTCGCGGAGCAGGTATCCATCGACAACCTGAGCATGCCGCTGCTCGGCAAACACCTCGGCGTCGGCGTCACCAGCATCTACTGGTACTTCCGCAAGAAGGACGATCTGCTGAATGCGATGACGGATCGCGCCCTCAGTAAGTATGTGTTCGCCACCCCGTACGTCGAAGCGAGCGACTGGCGCGAGACCTTGCGCAACCATGCGCGCTCGATGCGTAAGGCGTTCATGGGTAACCCAATTCTGTGCGACCTGATTCTGATTCGCGCGGCGCTGAGCCCCAAGGCGGCGCGCCTGGGCGCCCAGGAGATGGAGAAGGCGATCGCCAACCTCGTCGAGGCCGGCCTCACGCCCGAGGACGCCTTCGACACCTACTCCGCGGTGTCGATGCACGTGCGCGGGTCGGTGGTGCTGCAGCGGCTCTACGAAAAGAACCAATCGAGCGACGTCGGACCGCGCGCCATCGAGGACGCCGTCGCGATCGATCCCGAGAAAACCCCGCTCCTCGCCCAGGTGACCCGGATAGGTCACCGGATCGCCGCGCCCGATGAAACCAATTTCGAGTACGGCCTCACCTGCATCCTCGATCACGCCAGCCGGCTGATCGAGGAAGGCAAGGCATCCAAGGGCGGCAAGTCTGCGCCATCCCGGCCGCGCAAGGGCGCCAAGGCCCCCGCTCGGCGGACCAAGGCCGCCGCGGCGCGCTAGCCTCTGGATCGGCGAATCGCGTTATCACGCTTCGGGTTCCGGCACGTGGAAGTGTTCGTCGCGTAGCCGGAACGCCTCCTTGGTGCCGTGCTGAGCGCGGGTCTTGACGAAGTTGAACTCGTCCGGCCCGAATTGCAGGTTGGTGCCGAAGGCGTGGAAGAGATAGCTGGCGACTTCCTCACCGTTGTACGCCTGGGTCTGCTCGACGAGGCGGAACGCCTCCTTGGCGATGACGACTCCGTCGGCGGGCATCTTGGCCGCCTTCTCGGCCCAGTACCGGGCGCGGGCGGTGACGGTTCCGGGATCGCATGTGTCGGTGAAGATTCCGAGCTGCTCGATCTCGCCCGCTTCGATGACGTCGCCGGTGAGCAGCAGGCGCCGGGCCAGGACCGGTCCCAACCGATGGAAGAACATGTGCAGGCTGCCAAGCGCGGGGCCCAGGAAGCGCGTTGCCGGCATGCCGATCTTGGTGTCGCGCGCGATGACGGAGATGTCGGTCATCAGCGCCATCTCGAAGCCGCCGCCCAGGGCGTAGCCGGCGATCTCCCCCACCGTCACCTTCGGGAAGCCCATGAAGTTGTGGTAGAAGCCAAATGACTTGCGGTCCACGGTCAGTCGCCTGCGCTGGCTGGGGCGGCGCTTGGCCGGTGGACCATCTTTCGCGTCCTGTTTGCCATACCAGCCGTATGCGTTGTTCATGTCGGCGCCGGTGCTGAAGACCCCGCCGGCCCCGCGCAGCAGCACCACGGTGAGGTCGTCGTCGTCGGCGACGCGGTCCAGACAGCGGGCGACGGCGTCGCGCATGGCGGCGTCATACGAGTTGCGCTGCTTGGGGTTGTTCAGCGTGATCGTCGCGATCCGGCGGGCCGGGTCGACCTCGAAAAGCACACGATCGTCCGGGTTGCTCGAGGCTGTCATCTGTCGGATTCCTTTCGCCGCCTGCCGAATTTGAATCCGGTCAGTTTCTCCGGCGGTGAGGCCAACGTGTTGACCTCGCCGGTGCACAGCACTTCATCGTCCAGCAGCAGCCGGGCCGTCGACGTGATCCCCCGTTCGACCTGCGAGCGAACGATGTCGAAGCGCAGCTCGGTCAGCACCGGCGTCGGCCGGCGGAACGTCACGAGCAGTGATCGCGTCTTGCCGGAAAGGCCCGTCACGCAATTGTGGTGCTGTATGACGCAGTCGATGAAGACGCCGAGGAAGCCGCCGTGCACCAGTCCCGGCGGCCCCTCGTAGACGAGCGGAAAGCACACCGTGCCGCCGGCCTTCTCGGCATCGAAATGCTCGAACCGGTACTCCGGAAAGCACGGGTTGTAGGCGCCGATGTCGGTGGCGTGATTGAGATAGACCCGCCGCGGGTCGTCGTCCATCACACCGATTCGGGGCGCGTTGTCTGTCGGAGCGGCCGCGGACAGCTCGCGCTCCCAGTCGGCGAACTTCGCCAGCATCTGGTCGACCGCGGGGTGATCGTGCTCGAGGCTGAGCAGCAGCGAGCTGAGGCGCCGCAGGGCGCCGGCCGCGGCGATGGTCTGCGCGAGTGGCGCCTCGCCGAATTTGGCGTCGTGAGTGCTCGTCGAAGCGGGTGTGCCCTCGGCCATGCAACCCTCTTTCGCCCGGCCGTTCCGCCAGGATATTTCCGTCGGGAGCGTTTCCTTGCTAACTTATACAGCGTATCAATCGTATTGCCTACTGTATGGGTAACCGTATCGGCGGAGAAAGGCCGGATTCGACGGTGAGTCAAGGGGCCGAAACGGCCGGGGCCGAGGGTTCGGTAACCGTGTGCCGGGACGGCGCGGTTTTGCGGGTCACGCTCGACCGCCCTTCTCGTCGTAATTCGTTGACCCAGTTGATGATCGCGGCTTTGGTCGACGCGCTGACCGACGCCGCCGCCGACGATTCACTGCGGGCGATTCACATCCGCGGCGCCGGAGACGACTTCTGCGCGGGCGCCGACTGGGTGGCCACCAATGATCGGCAGCGACCCCGGGCCGGTGATCTGGTGCGGCGGATTCCGCATGGGGCCCATCGCGTGATCGAGCTCGTCGGGACCATTCAACTGCCGGTGGTGTGCAGCGTGCGGGGATGGGCCGTCGGGTTCGGTTGCAACCTGGCGCTGGCGGCGGATTTCACGGTGGCCGCGACCGACGCGGTGTTCTGGGAGCCGTTCGTGGAGCGTGGCTTCAGCCCGGACTCGGGTTCGACGTGGCTGCTGCCCCGGTTGGTCGGCGTGGCCCGGGCGAGGCGAATGCTGCTGCTCGGCGAGAAAGTCGGCGGGACGGACGCCGCCGACAGGGGATTGATTCACCAAGCGGTCAACCCGTCCGAACTCGATGGCGCCGCCGAAGGACTCGTGAAGCGGCTGGCCTGCGGGCCGACGGTCGCGATCGGGCTGGCCAAGCAGGCGCTGGCTTTCGGTCAGCACGCGACGCTGAGCCAGTCCCTGACGCAGGAGCTGTTCAATTTGGAACTATCCTGTCGAACAAGCGATTTCAAGGAGGGCCTGGAAGCCTTCCGGCAACGACGGGATCCGGATTTTCGTGGTCGCTGACCGGAAACGCTGCAATCCTAGGGCGCCGAGTGTGGGCGCTAAGTACGGGAACTGCCTTGAACCCGTCCATATGCCCCACGCTCGTCGATCGCCCCGGGCGTCAAACGAGAGGAGCAGGGATGCCCACTGACTCGTTCGACACCATCGACTACGACGTCGACGGGCACACGGCCACCATCACGCTGAACCGCCCGGACGCCCTCAACGCGCTCAGCCCGCACATGATCACCGAGCTCCGGGCCGCCTACGACGAGGCGGAAAACGACGACAAGGTGTGGCTGCTCGTCGTGACCGGCACCGGCCGCGCCTTCTGCACCGGCGCCGACGTCAAAGCCATTCCCGCCGACGGCAAGGTGATCTACGAGCGGCCGTATCTTTCGACCTACGAACAGTGGGAGGCGCCGCAGGAGGGCACGCCGCCGTTTCGGCGGATGGCCAAGCCGGTGCTGACCGCCGTCAACGGTTTGTGCTGCGGGGCCGGGCTGGACTGGGTCACCACGTCCGACATCGTCATCGCGTCCGACCGCGCGACGTTCTTCGATCCCCACGTCAGCATCGGGCTGGTGGCCGGTCGCGAGCTGGTGCGCCTGGCGCGGGTGCTGCCCCGGTCGGTGGCGCTGCGGATGGCGCTGATGGGCAAGCACGAGCGGATGAGCGCGGAGCGCGCGTTCGATCTGGGGTTGATCAGTGAAATCGTCGAGCACGAACAGCTTCTCGAGCGGGCCCATGAGATCGCCGGCATTGTCAACTCCAATGCGCCGCTGGCGGTTCGGGGGACGCGGCTGGCCATCCTCAAGGGACTGGATCTGCCGCTGCACGAGGCGGAGATCCTGGCCGAGACGTTCCGTGAGCGCGTCCTGCGCACCGAGGACGCGCAGGAGGGCCCCAAGGCGTTCGTGGAAAAGCGGCCCCCGGATTGGCAGTGCCGATGAGCGAGCCGGCCACCTTCGAAACCATCCTGCTCGACGTCGACGCCTCCGACCACGTCGCCACCATCACCCTGAATCGACCCGACCAGCTCAACGCGTTCAACCGGACCATGTGTGAGGAGATGGCCCGGGCCTGGCGCGTCGTCAAACTCGACGAGTCGGTGCACGCGGTCGTGCTGCGGGCGGCCGGCGGCCGGGCGTTCAGCGCCGGGCTGGACGTCAAGACGCCATATGGCCAGCCCGAAAACGTCTGGAACCACGAGGATCCCGGTGAAGCGCTGAGCCCCAAGTGGCAGAAGATGTGGAAACCGCTGGTGTGCGCCGTCCAGGGCATCTGCACCGCGGGCGCGTTCTACTTCGTCAACGAATCCGACGTCGTCATCTGCTCAACGGACGCAACGTTTTTCGATTCGCACGTATCGGCCGGGCTGGTCTGCGCGCTGGAACCGATCGGCCTGATGCGGCGCATCGGCCTGGGCGAGACGCTGCGCATCGCGCTCATGGGCAACGACGAACGGGTGAGCGCCGACACCGCGCTGCGGATCGGCTTGGTGTCGGAGGTGGTGCCCGGCGACCGGCTGTGGGCCCGCGCCCACGAGATCGCCGCGGCGATCGCCGCGAAGCCGCCGTCGGCGACCCAGGGCACGGTGAAGGCGATCTGGGAGTCGCTGGACAAGCCCTACCGGGCCGCCCTGGAGCAGGGGCTGATCTATACGCGGCTGGGCAACCCGCTCGGCACCTCCGAGCTGGGCGACCAGCCCGTTGACAGGGGCGAACCGAAGATCCGCTGATGGCCGATCACCCGCTGAGTCAACGCATCGCCGATGTGCTGGGCCTGCAGCCGGACGCGCGCGCCATCGAGTACGACGGCCGATGGCTGTCGTGGGGCCGGGTCGGCGAGGCGGCAGCGCACACCGCGTCATCGACGGCCGAACACAGCGCTGTCGGGATGCTGCTGCGCAACCGGCCGGGCCACGTGGCGGCCTTCCTCGGTGTGCTGCTCGGCGGCGGGACTGTGGTCACCATCAATCCGTCGCGGGGCGACGAACGCACCCGGGCGGACATCGCCGCGCTGCGCCTGCCGCTGGTCCTCGGCGAGCCCGGCGACCTGGCGACGCTGGTCACTCCGGGGACCCCGACGGTCGCGATCTCGGGTCTCTTGGACGACTCCCCCGGGCCTTTGCGACCTGCGGGCGGCCCCGCTCCCCGGCCGGGCGTGGCGGTGCGGATGTTGACCAGCGGAACCACCGGTCCCCCCAAGCGAATTGACCTCAGCTACGACATGCTGGCGCGCAGCGTGATGGGCATCGAGCCGGGCCCGGCGCCCACTCAGCCGCGGCGCGGCGTCGCGATCGTCAACTCGCCGCTGGTGCACATCGGCGGCGTGTTCCGGGTGCTGCAATGCGTCACCGCGGCGAGACCCTTCGTGCTGCTGGAACGATTCGAGCTGAACGCATGGGCCGATGCGGTGCGCAGGCACCGGCCCCGCGCGGTGTCGCTGGTCCCGGCGGCATTGCGGACGGTGTTGCACTCCGATTTGCCGCGAGCCGACCTGGACAGCATCCGCGCGGTCACCTGCGGCACGGCTCCGCTGTCGGCCGACGACGCCGACGCCTTCACCGAGAAGTACGGCATTCCCGTGTTGACCTCCTATGCCGCAACCGAATTCGGCGGTGGTGTCGCCGGCTGGACCCTCGACGACTACCGGAAACACTGGAGTGCGAAGCGCGGCAGCGTCGGTCGGGCCAACCCGGGTGCGCAGCTGCGGGTGGTCGATGACGACGGCAAGGTGCTCGGGCCCGATCGGGTGGGCCTGCTGGAGGTGAGGCCGGGACAGCTGGGGCCGTCGGCCACCTGGATGCGGACCACGGACATGGCGCGAATCGACGCGGACGGCTTCGTCTGGATCGTCGGGCGGGCCGACCAGGCGATCATCCGAGGCGGGTTCAAGGTCATGCCCGACGACGTGCGCATCGCGTTGGAGGACCACCCCGCAGTCGCGGGCGCCGCGGTGATCGGGCGATCCGACGAACGGCTCGGCGAGGCGCCGGTCGCCATGGTGGAACTGCGCGAGCCCGCATCGACCGACGCGCTGGTGGAATACCTGCGAACGCGGCTGGCGCGCTACGAGATTCCCACCGAGATCGCGCTGGTGGACGCGATCCCCCGGACGCCGTCCGGTAAGGCCGATCTGGGCGCCGTCCGGCGCTTCTTCGACGAATCCGCCGCGCAGCGCGACCATGCCCGGTGAGCTGACGGTCGGCGGCATCCTGCGGCACCGGGCGCAAGTGCGCGGTGACCACCCGCTGCTTGTCTGCGACGCCGAGCGCATCAGCTATGCCGAAGCCGATCGGCGGTCGGCGGAGCTCGCCCGCGGCCTGATCGCCCACGGTGCCGGGAAGGGAACGCATGTCGGCCTGCTCTACCCGAACGGCGCCGAGTTCGTCGTCGGGATGCTCGCGGCCGCGCGAATCGGCGCGGTGGTGATCCCGTTTTCCACTTTCGTCACAGCTCGCGAGTTGGGCGAGCAGCTGGTCGACAGCGATGTCGAAATACTGTTGAGCGCCCGGTCGTTTCGCTCCCACGATTACGCGGAGCGGATCGCCGAGGTGCTGTCGGACCCCGGCTTCGATTCCCGCGAGCGACTGCTGGTCGCCGCCGCGCCGCAGCTGCGCCACGTGGCGATCACCCACGAGCGGTTTTGCCGCGCGGCCACCGTCGTCGAACCAGCGTTGTTGGAGGCGATGCAAGACGACGTCGAGGGCTGCGATCCGCTGACCGTCGTCTACACGTCGGGCTCGGCGGGCGCCCCCAAGGGGGTGGTGCACACCCACGCCGGGTTGCTCGAGCATCAGCGAAACCTCAACGAGATCCGCGGTTTGACGGCCGCGGACAGGCTGTTTTGCAATTCGCCGTTCTTCTGGATCGGCGGGTTCGCATTCGGCCTGCTGGCCACGCTGGTCGCCGGCTCCACGCTGGTGTGCTCCAACGCCACCGACGCCGGTGCGACGCTCGACTTGCTGGAGGCCGAAAAGCCGACGATGACAAATGGTTTCGCCGCCGCGGTCGCGCACCTGGCCCAGCACCCGAGCTTCGCCGGACGTGATCTGTCGTCGATGCGGCGCGGCAACCTCTACCCGATCATGCCGCCCGACGCCCGGCCGGCCGACCCGGAGCTGCGACACAATATGCTCGGCATGACCGAGGCCGGCAGCGTCGTGCTGATCGGCGACGACGAATCCGACCAGCCCGAAGCGCGACGCGGCTCGTTCGGCAAGCCGGCGTCGGGATTCCAGACCAAGATCGTCGACCCCGATCCCGCGGGCGTCGGCGAGCTGTGCATCCGGGGGCCATTTGTGATGCAGGGCTACTACGGGCGCAGCCGCGAAGAGTGCTTCGACGCCGACGGCTGGTTCCACACGGGCGATTTGGTGCGTGTCGACGCCGAGGGATTCTTCTATTTCGTCGGCCGGAGCGGCGCGATGATCAAGACGGCGGGCGCCAACGTCTCGGCGGCGGAGGTGGAGAGGGCGATCGCTAGGGTCACCGGCGCCGAGGCTCACGTCGTGGGCATTCCGGACGCCGAGCGGGGCGAGTTGGTTGTCGCCGTCGTCGTCCAGCCCGGTCTCGACGAAAGCGCACTGCGGGACCGGCTGAGGTCGGAGTTGTCGGCCTACAAGATTCCCCGGCGGTTCATCACCCTGTCCCCTGCCGAACTGCCGCTGCTGTCCAGCGGGAAGGTCGACGCCCGGCGGCTGAGGGAGCTGTTCGATGCCTGACACTATCGACCAGCTGGTGCGGTCACAAGCGGTGCGGCATGGTGCGAAGCCGATGGTGATCGACCCGCTTTCCCGGCTCAGCTATCGCGAACTGGACACGACCACAAGCGATTTGGCGACATCCTTCGTCGATGCCGGGGTCGGCAAGGGCACCCGGGTCGGGCTGATCATGCCCAATTGCGTCCGCTGGGTTCAGATCGCCATCGCCCTGACCCGCATCGGCGCCGTGCTGGTGCCGCTGAGCACCCTGCTGAAGCCCGGCGAACTGATCGCCCAGCTGCGCGCGGCTTCGGTGCAATTCCTGGTGAGCGTCGAGGAATTCCGCGGCCACCGCTACCTGGACGACCTACGGCCCGTGCCGCGACTCGAACTCCCCGCGCTGCGCCAGGTTTGGCCGGCCGACCGGCTCGCGGCACCCAGTGATGCGGCCCGCGGGATCGTCGACGCCATGACCCGAACGGTCACCCCCGCCGACCCGCTGGTCATCATGTTCACCTCGGGCAGCAGCGGAGCACCCAAGGGCGTCATCCACTCCCACGGCAACGCGTTGGGCGCGGTGCGCTCGGGCCTGGCGGCGCGCTGCATCACCCCCGACACTCGCCTGTACCTGCCGATGCCGTTCTTCTGGGTCGGCGGCTTCGGTAGCGGGATACTGTCGGCGCTGCTGGCCGGCGCCACCCTGGTGACCGAGGAGATACCGCGGCCCGAGACCACCCTGCGGCTGCTGGAAGCCGAGCGGGTCACGCTGTTTCGCGGCTGGCCCGACCAGGCCGAGGCGCTGGCCCGGCACGCCGAAACGGTCGGCGCCGACCTGTCGGCGTTGCGGCCGGGCAGCCTGGACGCGTTGCTGCCGCCCGAATTGCGGCCCGCACCGGGAGCGCGGGCCACGCTGTTCGGTATGACGGAGGCGTTCGGGCCGTATTGCGGCTATCCCGCCGACACCGACATGCCGGCCGCGGCATGGGGAAGTTGCGGAAAGCCGTTCAGCGGCACGGAGGTTCGCATCGTCGAACCGGACAGCGGCGAGCCGGTCCCGGCGGGAACCGTCGGCGTGATTCAGATCCGGGGACCGCACACACTGCGCAGCATCTGCCGTCGCAGCCGCGAAGAGCTGTTCACCGCCGACGGCTTCTACCCCACCGGCGACCTCGGCCGCCTCGACGGCGACGGGTTCCTGTTCTATCAAGGCCGATCCGACGACATGTTCAAGGTCAGCGGCGCGACGGTGTATCCCGGCGAGGTCGAGCGGGCGCTGCGCACCATCGACGGCGTCGTCAACGCCTATGTCACCAACGTGTCCGGGCCGTCGGGCGAACGGGTCGGCGCGGCGGTGGTGGGAGCGGGGACTCTGACGGCCGAGCAACTGAGCGCATCGGCCCGAAAGCTGCTGAGCTCGTTCAAGGTGCCGACGCTGTGGCTGTTGCTGGAATCCGACGACGACGTCCCACGCGGCGGCACCGGCAAGGTCGACGCCCATCGCCTGCGGGAGGTGTTGCTCGACAACGATCGCCGAGCGCGTTAGCCGACGACCGCCGGCATCGAGTCCCACCCACGTACCGTGGACGTCCGTGAGCGGCGGGCGTTGGCGAGGTCTATTTGCCACTCCGGGAATCGCTTCAGCACCTCCTCCAGCGCTACACGAGCCTCCAGCCGGGCCAACGGCGCACCGACGCAAAAGTGAGCTCCACGGCCAAACGTCAGGTGCCCACCCGGTTTTCGGTGAATGTCAAAGCGATCAGGATCGTCGAAGTGGCGCTCGTCGCGATTAGCCGACGCCAGCATGACGAGCAGTGCGCTCCCCGCGGGCACCGTCTGTCCTTGAAAGCGGACGTCCCCGGTCGCGACGTACCTCGCGACGTGCGGACCGGGAGGCTCGAAGCGCAGGAGTTCTTCGATAGCGACTGCGATGAGGGACTGATCGTTGACGAGTTCCTTGCGCTGATCGGGATGCTCAGCCAGTACCTTGCCCATCCATCCGAATAACCGACCCGTGGTTTCCACGCCGGCACCCGCGACAACCGCCAGGAAGATCAACAATTCTTGCTTGGTCAACCGACGCGTTGCGCCCGTCTCATCCTCGAACTCGACGTTGAGCAGCTCGGTGATCAGATCGTCAGAGGGATGCTTTTCGCGCCACGAGACATATTCGGTGAACATGTCGCCGTCGAAATAGTGATCCTTGTCCACGGGCAATGGCTTGCCTGGCTCGTTGCGCAGGACGCGATGGGCCTGGGCCCGCACCGAGGGTTGGTCGGCGTCCGGGATGCCGACGAGCATGCCAATGGTTCGCATGGGAAGTTCGCGTCCTAGGTCGAGTACGAAGTCGAAGCTCTCTCCACCGATCAGCGGGTCGAGGCAGGCCGCGCAGAACGCGCGCACCTGGCCCTCGAGTGCCCGCAACTTTTTCGGCACGAAAGCCCGTGACACCAATGCGCGATGGATCGTATGCAGCGGCGGATCCTCATTGATGAAGACTCCGGGCGGCATCACGGGATCGGTCTTCACCACCTCCAGGATGTCGCCTTTCGCCGAGCTCAACCCGTTCGGGTCCTTCAGGGCCGCCTCGACATCCGCGTAACGGCTCACTCCCCAAAAATCGTGGCGCTCGTTGTAGTACAGCGGGGCCTCGTCGCGTAGCCGTCGATAGACCGGGTACGGGTCGAGGTCGATCTCGACGTCCCACGGGTCGTAATACAGGTCCCGGCGCAATGTCCCTCCTAAGCGGTGCCTATACGACCATATAGCATCTGCTGTACGCTCGTACAGCAGATGGTGTGGAGGAAGGGTTGGTTAGGTGAGCGATCGGTTCCGCCTCGATGGGCGAGTTGCGATGATCACGGGCGGCGGCACGGGAATTGGGAGAGGCAGCGCATTGGTGCTCGCCGAGCATGGAGCTGACGTCGTGCTCGCGGGCCGACGCCCCGACCCGCTCGAGTCCACCGCCAAGGAGGCACAGGCCCTGGGCCGACGGGCACTCGCCGTGCCCACCGACGTGACCAGCCCCGAAGCATGCCAAGCACTCGTAGACGCAACACTTCGGGAGTACGGCCGGATCGACATCCTGGTGAACTGCGCGGGCGGCGCGGAGACAAAGTCCATATTGAAATGGCCCGACGACGACTTCGCGCACACGCTCGCCCTCAACTTCGGTGCAGTGTGGCATCTCTCGCGCGCGGCGGCCAAGCCGATGCTGGAACAGGGCAAGGGCGCGATTGTCAACATCTCCTCCGGGGCAAGCCTGTTGGCCATGCCACAGGCGGCGCCCTACGGCGCCGCCAAGGCGGCGGTCAATAACCTGACCGGCTCGATGGCCGCGGCCTGGGCCCGCAAGGGCATCCGCGTCAACGCGATCGCCGTGGGAGCCGTGCGTGCGGCCACCCTGACGGATGATGCTGCCCGCTATGGGCTCGATCCCGAGGCGATCGCGATGACGAACGGCGTGGGCCGCCTCGGCGAACCCGATGAGATCGGATACGGCGTGCTGTTTTTCGCTTCCGATGCCTCGAGCTTCTGTTCGGGGCAGACGCTGTACATGCACGGCGCGCCGGGGCCGGCCGGCGTCTGATCTGGTCAGGTTACCAGCGGGTCGCGTCTGGCGTCTCCATCGTCAATGGCCGTTGATACGACAGGTCGTGGCGATCGCGAGTGCCGACGAGGTAACCCTGCTCCTTGAAGAACTTCGATTGCAACACGCGCGCGTCGGCCAGGAACATGCCCTCCACCGTCGACCGTCGAACGGCTATGCGCCACTGACCGTCTCGGCGCTCCAACCGATCCAGGTAGCGACCCGTGATGAACTGCGCACTGCCGCGATCACGGCCGATGAGCACCACGATGACGTAGCTTTCGGCGTGTGCCGTATCGCCATCGATTTCGCATGAGTGCGTGGTGATGTTGTGGGTGTGGACGATCGAGGTCTCGGCGTGAGTGTGGTTGGCCCAGCCCGCGTAGTCCGACCCCGAATTGACCGCGACGCCGTGCTCGTCCACGCCGTCTTCGTGGTAGGCCGCGCGGATGAGGTCCGCGTCGTGGCGGTCGCAACCCCGCGCGTGGCGCGCGATGCAATCGAGGATGGCGGTGCGATCAAGTAGGTACTGGACGTCGCGCCGCAACGCGCCCAGGTCGGTATCTGTGGTCATGCGTCTCCTGATCGTCGGAACCGAGCCCGTTGGTGCACGGCATCGGCGCACGACTGTGAGACTATACGGATGTACAGCATATGGCGAGTGTGAAAATGGTCCTACGTGAAGGAGGCGCCCATGGCAACAAAACCCCGTCGCGTCGGTGCCGAGACGTCCAAGACCCGCGACGCGCTCCTTGATTGTGTCGAGACGATGATGCTCGAGGAAGGCTACGCCAGCGTGACCTACCGCGCGCTGGCCGCCAAGGCGGGGGTGACACCGAGCCTGGTGCAGTACTACTTTCCGTCCCTCGACGAGATCTTCCTCGCGGCGATCCAGCGGTATTCCGAACGCAACCTCGCCGTGCTGGCGAACGCGCTTGAAGCCCGATCCGACGATCCGCTGCACGCGCTGTGGGACTTCAGCTGGGATGAGGCGACCGGGGCCCTGATGACCGAGTTCCTCGCGCTCGGTAACCATCGCAAGTCGATCCGCTCCGCGATCGCCGACGTCACAAACGGCGTGCGCAAGATCGAAGTCGAGGCGCTTGCGCGAAAGTTCGGCAAGGGAGCGCGGCTGGACGGCGATCTGTCGCTGAGTGCGGTCGCTTTGTTGGTGACCGGAATCCCCAAGTTTCTGAACCTTGAAGAAGGCGTAGGTGTCCGCGCCGCACACGACGAAGTGGTCAACGCGATCGAAAAATATCTCGATTCCCTCGAGACGCGGTCGACCCGCCGCAGGCGGAGGCGGTCGCACTCGCGCGGGTGACATGCGTTGAGGTCCCGAAGTGTGCTATACAGTCGTACAGACACGTTGCAGTACGTGCGTATAGCAGGGAGGCTTGGTGGACACGCCGAATCGGGTCGCGGTGGTCACCGGTGGCGGCTCGGGACTTGGGCAGGCGATCGCTACCCGCCTCGCTGAAGGCGGATGTCGAGTAGCCGTTCTCGACCTGAACGGAGAGGCCGCAGACAACGTGGCCCGCGACCTTCAGGCCGGTGGCGCCAGCGCCCTCGGCATTCAGGTCGACGTTGCGGATTCGGACGCCGTCGCCCAGGCATTCGCGACGGTGCGAAATGCGTTGGGCCCGGTCGAGATCCTGGTGACGAGCGCCGCCATTGCCGGCTTCACGCCGTTCCACAAGATCGCGCTCGACGAATGGAATCGCTACCTGGCGGTGAACCTGACCGGTACTTTCCTTTGCCTGCAGGCGGCGCTGTCCGACATGGTGGCGGCGAAATGGGGCCGCATCGTGACCATCTCGTCGGCCGCCGGGCAGCAGGGCGCGGTCGGCCAGGGCCACTACTCCGCTTCCAAGGGCGGCGTCATCGCGCTCACGAAGACTTTGGCGCAGGAGTACGCGTCGCGCGGAATCACGGTCAACACCATCCCGCCTTTCGTGATCGACACTCCGATGCTGCGCGAGCAACAACTAGCCAAGAAACTTCCGCCCGCGGAGGTTCTGGCCAAGGCCATTCCCGCGGGACGGCTGGGAACTTGCGACGATGTCGCCGCGCTGTGCGCATTCCTGTGCTCAGAGTCGTCGGGCTATGTCACCGGTCAGGTTGTCGGCGTCAACGGCGGCGCCGTTCTGTAGACCGGAGGCCAATTGATGTCGAACAGCAGTCCGATCGCCGTCGTCACGGGCGCCAGTCGAGGGGCCGGTGCGGGCATCGCACGCGCGCTCGGTGGCCACGGGTATACCGTGTACCTGACCGGGCGCACCGAAAAGCCTGGCCAATCACCGCTTTCCGGGTCAATCCAGGAAACCGCGGAGCAAGTCAACGCGCTGGGCGGCAAGGGCATTGCTGTCCGTGTCGACCACTCCGACGACGAACAGGTGAAGGACTTGTTCGAACGGGTCGGACGAGAGCACGGCAGGATCGACATATTGGTCAACAACGCCGCGATCATCCGGGACGAGATGATGGGGCGGACCAAATTCTGGGAAGAGCCGCTCAGCGTCATCGACACGCTCGGCGTTGGCTTGCGCAGCAGTTACGTCGCCACCGTCTTTGCCGTGCCCCTGATGTTGCCGCGACGCAAAGGCCTCGTGGCCTTCACCTCCGCTTCGGGTGCGGCGCACTATGCGTTCGGTCCCGCATACGGCGTGCCCAAGGCCGGCGTCGACAAGATGGCCGCGGACATGGCGGTGGACCTCAGAGACACCGGAATCGTTGCCGTGTCGATCTGGATGGGCTCGCTGCTGACTCAGCGGGTGCGGGACATCGTCGCACGCAATCCGGCGAAGCTCGGGCACGTCCTCGACATAGCCGAGACCCCGGAACTGACGGGGCATGTCATTTCGCGGCTTTACGAAGATCCAGATCTCACGCTATACAGCGGTCAGACCCTCATCGGCGCCGAGCTGGCCGTCAAGTACGGCATCAAGGACGAGGGAGACCGCCAGCCACCGTCGTGCCGCGACCTGCACGGTGTTCACCCGCATCCTCAGTTCCCCTATGTGATGCGGTGATTCAGCCCCAGAGGCAGCTTACGGCACCCGCGTCCAGGGTTGACAGTTCTGCGACTCGAAGGCCTTGACCGTTGAATTGATGTTCGCGTACATCGGACCGATGGAGGTATTCGTCTGCAGCACATGGTCCTTGCTCGCATCGGGCGTGCTGTAGGTGAACCACGAGCACATCGACTCCTGGGTCGGCACATTGTTGATCCAAACCCCGAACGCCGACCCCGATCCGCCCGTGTGGTAGAGGCCGGGCGCGATGTCGGGTCCGACGAGAAAGACGCCATTGCCGGGAATCGGGTCGAGCGGGTCGGCGACGGCCGGCGGCGCGAACGAGAGCATGCATACGGCCAGTGCGGCCGATGTGCGAAGCATCGGGGGCATCTCTTCTCTCCGTACGGTCGCCCCCCATGGCAGGGTATGCCTCCGCGCGCCCGCGCACCAAGAGCTAATCCCGCGAACGGTTCATGTCCACCACGACCCCATGGGCGGTGAGGTGATCGATCAGCGGAACGGCACCCGCGGCGAGGTGTTCCGACATGGCGGCGCGCGCGAGCGTGTCGTCGTGCTTTTTGAGCGCGGACAGGATCCGGCGATGGTC
Source organism: Mycobacterium sp. NGS26 (assembly GCF_059813025.1). Classification (NCBI taxonomy): domain Bacteria; kingdom Bacillati; phylum Actinomycetota; class Actinomycetes; order Mycobacteriales; family Mycobacteriaceae; genus Mycobacterium; species Mycobacterium sp. NGS26. Next base: position 46,109 of record NZ_JCALDU010000003.1, on the reverse strand, counting down.
CCTCATCGATTGCTCCGGCCAACCCTTGATGGCCGGGAACACCGATTCGGGTGCGTAGCGGGTGATCTGGGACATCAGCTGGGCAAGCTTCGGCGAATCCGCGGCCACGTTGATGGCCCGGTGAAATTCGTGGTTGAGACGGACGGTGCGCTCGTGGTCGTCGCCGGCGTAGGCATCTTCGAGTTGCGCCTGGATCTCCTTGAGTTCGCGCAACTGCTCGTCGGTGATGTTGATCGCGGCCCGCGCGGCCAGCTCGCCGCCGACGTGCGCCTGCACGTTGGCGACGTCGGCGACGTCGCGCCCGGTCACCGGCAACACCACGAACCCGCGCCGGGGCTGCTGCGCGATCAGCCCCTCGGCGCGCAGGGCAAACAACGCCTCACGCACCGGCGTGACGCTGATCCCCAATTCCGCGGCCAATTGGTCCAGACGAACGTAGGACCCCGCGGTGTAGGTACCGTCGAAGATCCGAGTGCGGACGAAGCGCGCGACGTCCTCCGAAAGCTGGGGCCGCGCGGCGAAATCCGGAACGATCATCGCCTCACACCTGATATTCGGCGAGCAGTCGCTTGCTGATGATGGACTTCTGGATCTCGCTGGTGCCCTCGCCGATGAGCAGGAACGGCGCGTCGCGCATCAGCCGCTCGATCTCGTATTCCTTGGAGTAGCCGTAGCCGCCGTGGATCCGGAAGCTCTGCTGGGTGACCTCCGAACAGTATTCGCTGGCAAGGTATTTGGCCATCCCGGCGGCCACGTCGTTTCGCTCCCCGGAGTCCTTCAGCCGGGCCGCGTTGACCATCATCAGGTGCGCGGCTTCGACTTTGGTCGCCATCTCGGCCAGCTGGAACGCGATGGCCTGATGCTCGGCGATGGGTTTGCCGAAGGTGTGGCGCTGCTGCGCGTAGCGCACCGCGAGCTCGAAGGCACGGATTCCGATGCCGCAGGCTCGCGCCGACACGTTGACCCGGCCGACCTCGATGCCGTCCATCATCTGGAAGAACCCCTGCCCCGGGGTGCCACCGAGGATGTCGTCGGCGCTCGCCCGGTAGCCGTCGAAGATGAGCTCGGTGGTCTCGATGCCCTTGTAGCCCAGCTTGTCGATCTTGCCGGGAATCGTCAGCCCCGGAACGACTTCGCCGAAACCGACCGGCTTCTCGACGAGGAACGCGGTCAGGTTGCGGTGCGGCTTGTCCGAGCCCTCGTCGGTGCGCACCAGCACGGCCACCAGCGTCGACGTGGCGCCGTTGGTCAGCCACATCTTCTGGCCGTCGATCGCATAGCTGCCATCGGAATTCCGCGTGGCCCGGGTGCGGATCGCGGCCACGTCGGAGCCCAGCTCGGGCTCCGACATCGAAAACGCGCCGCGGGATTCGCCGATCGCCATGCGCGGCAGAAACCGCCGCTTCTGCTCGTCGGTGCCGTGCTGGCGCAGCATGTACGCCACGATGAAGTGGGTGTTGAGCACACCGGACACGCTCATCCAGCCGCGTGCCAGCTCCTCGACGCACAGCGCATAGGTGAGCAGCGACTCCCCCAGACCGCCGTACTCCTGCGGAATCATCAGCCCGAACAGGCCCATCTCGCGCATCTGATCGACGATCTCCTGCGGGTAGGTGTCGGCGCGTTCGAGTTCCGGCGCGTTGGGAATGACTTCCTTGTCGACGAATTGCCTTACCGTGGCGATGATCTCGGTCTGAAACTCGGTCAGGCCGAGGGTTTGCGCGAGTTTCGTCATGCGCTGTCCTTCCGTTGCGCCTATCTCAGCAGGCGATGGTTTTCGCGCTCGCCAGGCGCTCGATTTCGGCGGTCGTCAGCCCCAGGCGCTGCGCGAGCACGTCGGCGGTGTCCTGTCCCAGTGCGGGCGCCGGTGCGCTGGCGGGATGAGCGCCATCGAACGCGGCCGGCATGCCGGGAGCGAAATAGTCTCCGACGCCGGGCTGATGCAGCCGAGAGAAGAGCGGATTGGTGGTCACCATGGGACTTTCCGCCGCCTCGGCGAAGGTGCGGTAACGCTCGAACAGCACGGTGGTGCCCGCCAGGGCAGCCGTGACCTCGTCGGCCGTGTGATCGGCGAACCAGGTGGCGAACAGGCCGGAGAGCGCGTCGCGGTACCGGTAGCGGTCGCCTTCGTCGGCGAAGTCCACGCCCAGGGCCTCCGCGAGTGCCGACACCGCTGTCCCGGTGCCCGTCACCTCGACCAGATCACGAAAGTGCCTGCCGGTCAACGTCACAACCATGAATGCGATGCCGTCGCGGCTGGTGAAGTCCTGGCCGTACTGCCCGTAGATGGCGTTGCCCAGGCGCTGGCGCTGGGTGCCGTTCACCTGCGGCTCGGTCAGCAGCCCCAAATTGCCCGCCGTCGCCAGTGCGACGTCCTCGAGGGCCAGGCTGATGCGCGCGCCCGCCCCCGACCGGTCGCGGTGGCGGACGGCGGTGACGACGGCCAGCGCGGCGTACAGGCCGCAGCACACGTCCCAGGCCGGCAGCACGTGGTTGATCGGGCCCGCGTGCTCGGCGGGCCCGGTGACGAGCGGATATCCGAGCCCGGCGTTCACGGTGTAGTCCACCGCGGTCGACCCGTCGCCGCGCCCGAGCAGCTGGACGTGGATCACGTCGGAACGCTTGGCGGCCAACAGATCATGGCTCAGCCAGGACAGGCCCGCGGCGTTGGTGACCACGATGCCGTCGCCCTCGACGATGAGCCGCTGGACCAGCTCTTGACCCTCGGTCGAGCGCAGATCGATGGTGGCCGAACGCTTTCCCTTGTTCAGCCCGGTCCAATAGATCGACGTGCCGTCCGCGGCCAGCGGCCATCGCCGGACGTCGGAGGCGCCGCCAATCGGGTCGACGCGGATGACCTGCGCGCCAAGCTGACCCAGCGTCATGCCGCACAGCGGTGCGGCGACGAAACTCGACACCTCCACGACGGCCAGCCCGCTCAGCGGCAACTCGTTCACGCCGCCGCGACCCGTTCGAATACGGCGGCCAGCCCCTGACCGCCGCCGATGCACATGGTCTCCAGCCCGTAGCGCGCCTCGCGGCGGTCGAGCTCGCGCGCCAGGCAGGCCAGCATCCTGCCGCCCGTCGCGCCGACCGGATGGCCCAGCGAAATCCCCGACCCGTGCACGTTGGTGCGGTCGTGGTCGGCGGCGCCGAAGTTCCACTCCCGCATCACCGCGAGCGCCTGTGCGGCGAAGGCTTCGTTGAGCTCGACGACGTCGATGTCGGACAGTTTCAGGCCCGCCTTGGCGAGCGCGACCTCGGTCGCCGGCACGGGACCGATGCCCATGATGTTGGGCGCCACGCCCGCCAGGCCCCACGACACCATGCGGACCAACGGCCGCAGCCCGTGTTCGGCCGCCTTCTCGCGCGTGGTCACCACGCACATGGATGCCGCGTCGTTCTGGCCGCTGGCGTTGCCGGCGGTGACGGTGGCGTCCGGATCTTCGGCCAGCAGAACGGGTTTGAGCTTGCCCAGCGATTCGACCGACGTGTCGGCGCGGGGGTGCTCGTCGGTGTCGATGAGGTCCTCGCCGTGCCGGGCCGGCACCGCGACCGGGATGATCTCCTCGGCGAAGACGCCGTCCTTTTGCGCGGCCACCGCCCGCTGGTGTGACCGCACCGCCAGCTCGTCCTGCTCCCGGCGCGAAATGCCGTACTGGCGGCGCAGATTCTCGGCGGTCTCCAGCATGCCGCCCGGAACCGGGTAGTGCCGGCCGCCGGCCGTGGTGCGTCCGCGGGCCAGCCCGTCGTGCACCCGAATCCCGCCGCGGGCGCCGCCCCAGCGCATGTCGGTGGAATAGAAGGCGACGTTGCTCATGCTTTCGCACCCGCCGGCGACGACGAGGTCGTGGTCGCCGTTGCCCACCTGCAGGCACGCCTGGATCACCGCCTGCAGGCCCGACCCGCAGCGGCGGTCGACCTGCATGCCCGGAACCGTCACGGGCAGGCCGGAATCCAGTGCCACCACCCGTCCGATCGCGGGTGCCTCGCTGCTCGGATAGCAGTGCCCGAGGATGACGTCCTGCACCGCGTCGGGCGCGAGCCCGGTTCGCTGCAGCAGCCCCTTCAGCGCGGCGACACCGAGGTCGACGGCGGTCTGCGACTTGAACATTCCGCCGTAGCGGCCGATCGGCGTCCGCACGGGCTCACAGATGACGGCTTCACGCATGGCGACTCCCGTTTCTATGCCGAGCAGACGCAAAAGCACCCCAATTCGGCTCGAATTGGGTGCTTTTGCGTCTGCTCGCGCTACCTCTCAAATGTGCCGGCCGCCGGTGACTTCCATGACCGTGCCGGTCATGTACGAGGAAAGATCGGAGGCCAGGAACAACGCGACGCTGGCGACCTCGCTGGGCTCACCCGCCCGGCCCATCGGAACCTCAGCCTCCTTCTGGTCCCAAATGCGTTGCGGCATAGCCTCCGTCATTGCCGAGCGGATCAGGCCGGGAGCGATCGCGTTGACCCGCACACCCAGGTAGGCGAGTTCCTTGGCGGCGGCCTTGGTCATCCCGATGATGCCGGCCTTGGCCGCCGAGTAGTTGGTCTGGCCGATCATGCCGACCTTGCCGGAGACGGACGACATGTTGATGATCGCGCCACGCTTGTTTTCCCGCATGATCGCCGCCGCCAGCCGGGTGCCGTTCCACGTCCCTTTCAGGTGCACGTCGATGACCTGATCGAATTGCTCCTCGGTCATCTTGCGCATCGTCGCGTCGCGGGTGATCCCGGCGTTGTTGACCATGACGTCCAGCCCGCCGAAACGCTCGACCGCGGTCTGGATCAGGGTCTCGACATCGGCCGCCCGGGTCACGTCGCACCGGACCGCGAGGGCGACCTCGTCGCCGCCCAGCTGCTTGGCGGCGGCTTGGGTCGCCTCGAGGTTGACGTCGCCGAGCACGACGCGCGCGCCCTCGGCGACGAATCTCTCCGCGATCGCCAAACCCAGACCCTGTGCACCACCCGTGACCACCGCGGACTGACCGCTGAGCAAGGACATCGAAGATCCCTCATCCTGTGTTCGCTTCCGCCCTGGGGGCGCCGTCGCTCGAATATCGTATTTCATATAGGATCGCGCCCGGAGCCGGGGCCCGGGAGGAGCGTCTACAACATGACTACCGACGTCCACGAGCGCGCCGAGGTCTGCGACGACGACTTCCAGCCGATCCTCGAGCAGACCCGTCAGTTCGTCCGCAGCGTCGTGATCCCGCGCGAGCAGGAGATCCTGACCGAGGATCGGGTACCCGACGACCTCCGCGAGCAGGCCAAGAAGATGGGGTTGTTCGGATATGCCATTCCGCAGCGGTGGGGCGGCCTCGGCCTCAACCTTGTCCAAGATGTCGAGCTGGCAATGGAATTGGGCTACACGTCGCTGGCGGTGCGATCGATGTTCGGCACCAACAACGGCATCGCCGGACAGGTCCTCGTCGGCTTCGGCACCGACGAGCAGAAGCAGCGGTGGCTGGAGCCGATGGCGTCGGGCGACGTCGTCGCCTCCTTCGCCCTGACCGAGCCCGGCGCCGGATCGAACCCGGCGGGCCTGCGAACCAAAGCCGTTCGCTCCGAAAACGACTGGGTGATCTCCGGGCAGAAACGCTTCATCACCAACGCGCCCGTCGCCGACCTGTTCGTGGTGTTCGCGCGCACCCGTCCCGCCGACGATCAGGGTCCGGGGATCGCGGTCTTCCTGGTTCCCGCGGATGCCGCGGGCGTGACGGTCGGCGCGAAGGACGCCAAGATGGGCCAGGAAGGCGCGTGGACCGCCGACGTCAGCTTCGACGACGTCCGAGTGGGCACCGACGCGCTGATCGGCGGCAGCGAGGACATCGGTTATCGGGCGGCGATGACGTCGTTGGCGCGCGGCCGGGTGCACATCGCCGCGCTGGCGGTGGGCGCCGCTCAACGCGCGCTTGACGAGTCCGTGTCCTATGCCGCCACCGCGACTCAGGGCGGGACACCGATCGGAAGCTTCCAGTTGGTCCAGGCGATGCTCGCCGACCAGCAGACCGAAGTGCTGGCCGGCCGCGCGCTGGTCCGCGACGCCGCCCGGTTGTGGGTCACCAACCAGGATCGCCGGGTAGCGCCGTCGGCGGCGAAGTTGTTCTGCACCGAAATGGCCGGCAGGGTAGCCGATCTCGCGGTGCAGGTGCACGGCGGCAGCGGCTACATGCACGGGGTGCCCGTCGAACGGATCTACCGCGACGTGCGACTGTTGCGGCTCTACGAGGGCACCAGCGAGATTCAGCGTCTGATCATTGGGTCGAACCTCGTCAAGGGGGCACAGCGATGACCGGCAGGCTTGCGGGGAAGGTTGCGTTCATCACCGGGGTGGCGCGCGGGCAGGGGCGGGCGCACGCGGTCCGGATGGCCCAGGAGGGCGCCGACATCATCGCCGTCGACGTCGCCGGCAAGCTGCCGTCCTGCGTGCCCTACCCGCCGGCGACCGAGGAGGACCTCGCCGAAACCGTTCGGCTGGTTGAGGAAACGGGCCGGCGGATCGTCACCGCGGTGGTCGACACCCGCGACTTCGACGGACTCCGCGCGGCCGTCGACGACGGGGTCGCCGCGCTGGGACGCCTGGACATCATCGTGGCCAACGCCGGGATCGCCGCGCCGCAGGCCTGGAACGACATCACGCCCGAGTCCTTCCGCGACGTGATGGACGTCAACGTGCTGGGCACCTGGAACACCGTGATGGCCGGCGCGGACAAGATCATCGAGGGCGGCCGCGGCGGCTCGATCATCCTGATCAGTTCGGCGGCCGGGGCGAAGATGCAACCGTTCATGGTGCACTACACCGCCAGCAAGCACGCCGTCACCGGGTTGGCCCGCGCCTTCGCCGCCGAATTGGGCAAACATTCGATCCGGGTCAACAGCGTTCACCCTGGGCCGGTGAACACCCCGATGGGATCCATCGAAATGGTGGAGGCGATAGGCAAGGCCATGGAAACCAACCCACAGCTGAACCACGTCCTCACGCCGTTTCTGCCCGACTGGGTCGCGGAGCCGGAAGAGATCGCCGACGCGGTGTGCTGGCTGGCCAGCGACGAGTCACGCAAGGTCACCGCGGCGCAGATCCGGGTCGACCAGGGTTCCACGCAGTACTGACGCTCGGGCGCCGCGCCTGAGCCGGTCAACGCAGCAGTTCCAGCGTCCCGAGCTCGCGGATTGCCCGGCAGCCGCGGCTGAGCATGGCCAGCACCATGTCGTCGCCGCGCTCGGTGGCCGCGGCGAAGGCGAACCCCAGCGCCGAGATCAGCGGAGCCTGCAGCACCCCGAGCCGGTAATCGCGCCAACATGTTTCGCGGTCGTAGCCGGCCACCCCGCAATCCGACAGCGCGCGGTGGTAGTCGGCTACGAGTTCTTCCTCGATGCTTGCGCGCAGTTGCGAATTCAGGCTGGTCGCGGTGAAGTAGGCGAGGTCCCTGGCCGGCAGGCCCACGCCGAGCGTCTGCCAGTCGACGACGCTGACCCGCGTCCGGTCCGGATCGAACAGCATGTTGTCCAGGCGATAGTCCCCGTGCAACAGGGCAAACCGGTCATACTCGGCCATTAGCCACGGCTCCACCAAACCCATTGCGCTGCGGAATGTTTCGCGGTCGTCGGCGCTCATTCGATCGCCAAGCTTCTCGAGCGTGATGTCGGCGCTCATCCGCGCCACCTCGCCCATGCCGCTGGCCCCGGCCGCGTCCGGCCGCCCGAACGCGATGCCCGGAAAATCCAGCCAGACCGGGTCGCGCCAGCTGGGCGCGTGCAGGCCGGCCAGCGCCCGAACCGCGAGCCGCGCTTCGGCTTCACCACAGCCGGCGAGCTGATCACCCTGGACGGCCGGGGCCTGATCGGCGAGCAGCAACGCGAAATCCATTGCGTCCTCGGTGATCTCGCAGTAGTAGCACCGCGGCGTCGGCACCCGGACCCGGTCGGCCACGGACGAGTAGAACGCGCACTCGCTGCGGTAACCGATGACGACGCGGTCGCGCACGGTGTCGTCCTGAGCCGGCAGCTTGATCACGAATGTGGCAGGCAGGTCACCGGGATCCGTCGCGTATTCGGCCGTCACTCGGTAGGTCGCGCCGGTCTGGCCGGTGCCGATGGCGACCACGTCGACGTGCGACACCTCGACCGACGGGTGGCGCTCGCTCAGCGCCGCCGACAGCCACTCGGGCGTGACGTCGCCGGGATACCGGGGAATGGACACCACAGCGCTCATGAACAGCACGCCTCCGCACTCGGACAGCCGATTGACCGATCAACTGTAAGCCATACCGCAAGACCCGCGGTGAACCGCCGTGCCTAGCGGGCGGCGATGTGCCAATCCGCCGCATCGTGCTGCTGGCGCCAGAATTCGCTGAACCGGCCGCCCGCGGCCAGCAGCTCGTCCACGGGGCCGTCCTCGACGACCCGACCGTCGTCGAGGAAGAGGACGCGGTCGGCATGCCGGATGCTCGCCAGCCGGTGGGCGACGATCACCCGCGTGCGCGGTCGCGGATCGGCGGTGAGGGCGTCGACCACCGCGGCCTCGTTCTCGGTGTCCAGCGCACTCGTCGCCTCGTCGACCAGCAGTATCGGTGCCGGTTTGAGTAGGGCGCGCGCGATGCTGACCCGCTGCCGTTCGCCGCCCGACAGCGCGGAGCCGGCCTCGCCGACGATCGTCTCGACGCCGTCGGGCAGCCGGCCGGTCAGCTCGTCGACGCGCGCCAGGGCGACGGCCCGCGCGAACCGTTCGTCGTCGGCGCCGGGATCGCCGGCGAGGACGTTGTCGCGAATCGTGCCGTGGAACAGGTAGGGATGCTGGAACACCACGCTGGTTGCCGCGCGACGGGCCTCGGTGTCGAGCGCCGCGGCGTCGACCCCGTCGATGAGGACACGGCCGCGGCCCGGCCGGTGCAGGCCGGCGATCAGCGCCAGCACGGTGCTCTTGCCCGACCCGGACGGACCGACGATCGCGGTCGTGGTTCCCGGCTGCAACGCGAAACTCAGCCCGTCGAGCACGTTTCCGTGTGCGCCGTCGTAGCCGAATGCGACGTCGTCGAACTCGATGCGCGGGGCGGCGGCAGTGTCGCGCAGCGTCTTGCTGCCCGCACGGGCGACCGGTGCCGCGAGCACCGCGCGGATGCGGTCCAGCGTGGCGCGGGTGCTCTCGAGGGCCGGCGCCAGCTCGCTGATGGTGGTGAACGGCTCCAGGTAGCGCGCGATCACCACGATCAGCGCGACGGCCTCCGGCACGGCCAGCGCACCGGCCACCGTCAGCGCCGTGGTGGCACCCGCGAGCAGGATGAGGGCCAGCTGGCTGGCCAGGCTGAACAACAGCTGGCCGGGAATTTGCATGGCCAGCAACCGCATCGTGGCGCCGTGCTGTGTCCTCAGCGCGCCGCCGACCAGGCTCCTGGCCGGCTCGACTCGTCGCGCGGCCCGCAATGCCTGCTGGGTTCGGGCGAATTCGATGATCCGCTCGGTGAGCGCGGTGTTGGCGTCGGCGGCCGCGTGATCGGCACGACGGGCCAGCCGTGCGGAGGCCCACAACGCCCCCAGTAGCAGCGGCACGCCTCCCATGGCGGCCACGCCGAGCTGCCACGAGACCGGCAGCAGGGCCAGCGCGATGGCCGCCGGCAACAGGACCGCGGTGACGAGCGGGGTCAGCAGGTTGACGGCCAGACCGACCAGCTCCGGTCCCGTGGCCGCGATCGCCTGCCGCGCCGTCGCGGTGTTGTCGGCGGTGAACCAATCCAGCCGCACCTCCGGCAGCCGGTCCGCCATGTCGTGCTGGGTGTGGTCGAGCACGGCGAACCCCAGGTCGAAACCGATTCTCGCGGTTGCGGTGTCGATCGCCCACCCGGTCACGGTCGCGGCGGTGAGCCAGCCCAGCCAGACCAACGCGCGCTGCGGCGCGTCGCCGAACAGCGCCCCTATCAGCGGAACCAGCAGCACGGCCGCCGCCGCGCGCACCAGCACCGAGACCAGCGCCAGCGCGGTGTAGGCGATTACCGCGCGTCGCCGGCCCGCCGGAACCAGGCGTATCCAGGTGCGGATCATCGCGCGGCCTCCGAAGCCGCGGTCAGCGGCTCGCGATGACCGCTCTCCCACAGCCGGCGGTAGCGCCCGTCCGCGGCGAGCAGCTCGTCGTGGGTGCCGCGTTCGGCGATGCGGCCTTCATCGAGCACGACGATCTGATCGGCGCCGGTGACGGTGTGCAGTCGATGGGCGATCACCAGCACGGTGCGCTCCCGGGTCAACCGGTTGAGTGCCTGCTGCACAAGGTATTCCGATTCGGGGTCGGCGAACGCGGTGGCCTCGTCGAGGATGAGCACCGGTGTGTCCGCGAGGATCGCGCGGGCGATGGTGAGCCGCTGTCGTTCCCCGCCCGACAGCCCGGTGCCCGCGCCCAGCATGGTGTCGTAGCCGTCGGGCAGTCGCATTATGCGGTCGTGGATTTGCGCGTCGCGGGCCGCGGCCCGGATTTGGGCGGCGGTCGCATCGGGGACGGCCAGCGCGATGTTCTCGGCGACGGTGCCGTGCACCAGCTGGGTGTCCTGCAGGACGAAGCCGACGCGCGTGTAGAGCTCGTCGGCCGTCATCGACCGAATATCTTGTCCCCCAACGCATATCGCGCCCTGCTCCACGTCGTGGAATCGGGCGAGCAGGGCGGCGAGCGTCGACTTTCCCGATCCCGACGGGCCGACGAGCGCCGTCACCGTGCCCTGCCGCAGCGTCAGCGACACGTCCCGGATCACCGGGGCGCCGGGGCGGTAGCCGAAGCTGACACGGTCGAAAACCACGGTCGCGGGCGCGTCGCCGGGCGCTTCGTTCGGCCGCTCGCCCACCGCCAGTTCCCGCTCGTCGAGCGTGATCTGCAGGCGCCGGGCGGCCAACATCCCGGCGCGGATGCCACCGAGCCCGTACGCGATGCCGAGCAGTCGCGCGCCGAATGTGGTGCCCAACAACAAGAACGGCAACAGTTCGACCGGATCCATCCGGTTGGTGACGACCAGCAACGTCCCGGTGGCCGCGATGAGCCACAGGAAAGTCGAGGGACGCGTCGCCAAGTCCATCAGAGTCTTCTTGCCCGCCAGCGGACGCTGCCAGGCGACCAGGAATCCCACGTACTCGTCGAGGCGGCGCCGGAAGCTGGACGCGGCGGCACCGCCGAAGACCCGAATCACCGGCTGGCCCTCGAGGTAGGCGCCGGCCTCGCCGCTCATCCTCTCGGCCCAACGCTGCGATTGCGGGATGCGCGGTCCGGACTGAATCGTGATGGACGACGTCAGCACCAGGTAGACCAGGACGGGCACGAACAACACCAGCGCCACCCGCCAGTCGACGACGAACAGATAGACCAACACCGCCACCGGCGCGACGACCGCGGCGACCGCATCCGGGATGGCGTGCGTGACCAGATAATGCAGCGACAGCGTGTCGTCGGTCACCAGCTGCTTGATCGACCCCGAACCGCGCGCGGTGAACCAGCCCAGCGGCAGCCGAGACAGCTTGCCCAACAGCCGCGAACGCAGCCCGCGGGCAAACCTCGCGTCGACGACGTGCAGCCACAGCGTGAGGCCCGCGCCGAGCACGGTGCCCGCTCCCAGCAGCGCCACGGCGGCGATTCCGACCGTCCACAGTCGCGACGCCTCGGCGCCCGACACCAACAGCCGCGCCAGCTCGACCAACAGAACGAACGGCGCCAGCTGCAACAGCGTTATCACCGCCTGCAGCACGCCGGAGAGGATCAGCGCCGGACGCAACGGCGCGAGCAACCGGCCGGCCGCGCGGGCGCGCCAACTGCCCCGCGACGGCGGAGCGGGGGCCGCCGCCGTCGGCGCTTCGGGTTGTGGCACAACGCTTTCCAGCTCGTCACCGCGGCTGGTACCCATCGCCCGCCCGGCGCTCCAATAGGCCTGGGCGTGTATCTCGGACTTGGGAAACCCGAACTCGTCGCGCAACCGCTTGCGGACATGCTTGAGGGTGGTGGCCTCGGGTGTCGCCCAGGCGTACCAATCGGACCAATCCCGGCTCTCGATCGCGTCGGCCAACGACCTCTCGTCGCGGCGCGCCACCCAATGCAGCCGCAACCGGGGGTGCTGCGCGAGGGGGATCAGGGTGTCGTTGTCGTCGTGCTGCTCGAGGTACAACTCGATCGGGACGTCGGCGGGGACCGTCTCGATGATCCCGTTGATCCCGGGAATCGACGCCGAGTCGCCGAGCAGCAGGTACCCGGCCGGCTGCTCGTCGGGCGGGTCGAAACGCGACGAACCCATGAGCGACATGACCGCGATCGTCGCGCCGGGTTCGACGGTGCGCGCCCACGACGACGCCGGGCCGGCCGGTTCATGCAGCACGACGTCGACGGCGAAGCGGCCGGTCGGCACGTCCGCCTCGGAGATCGTGTAGGCCCGCTGGAACTCGGTGTTCGACCCGTCCGGGTCGGGAAACCAGAACCGCAGCCAGGCCGCGGGCTCGGCGTCGGCGTCCTCGAACAACGTCGGCGACTGCATGCGCACCCGGATGAAATGTGGTGCAATCCGGAGCGTTTCGAGAACCGTTGCCATGTGGTCACGGGCGCCGAAACTCCGCAGCATCGCACCCTGCAACCCGCGCGCCATCAACGGTCCTCTCCCGCGGCGGTCAGCTCCGCCGCGACCCCTAGCTACCCACAAACTAAGGGTTGCCTTACCAAAGGTCAACTTGGGGTGCACCGGGCGGGGCGGCAGCCGGCGACGGCGTTGGCGGGCGGAGCGATGCGGTCCAGGCGGAGGAATCGTTCCGCACGTGCGATCGTTTGTGTCGCTGTGTCCCGCATCTGCCGGGTCTCGACGCCGTCGAAACCGGGGGGCGCGAAATCTCATTGGGGCGCATACGATTCAGGAGTCGGGGTAATCGACATCGACAACCAAAGGCGTCGCAGATGACCACATCTGATCTGAACCGACCGTCGAATCCGGATGGAAACCCCTTGGGCCGCACGCCAATTGGCGGAGACGGACCGGAGACCGACAAGCGCCCGTCGCACAAGCCCTATCACCACCCGGCCGCCGGGTGGGGCGCGGCGAAGAGCGTCTCCGAGGTTCTGGTGCGCGAGCACGCGCTGGTGGACGGCGCGCGGGCGATCTACAAGATGAACCACGAGAACGGCGGATTCGACTGTCCGGGATGTGCGTGGCCGGACGACACCAAGGGGCTGCGGCTTGACATCTGCGAGAACGGCATCAAGCACGTCACATGGGAGATGACGCACAAGCGGGTCGGTGCCGACTTCTTTGCCCAGCACCCCGTTTCGGAGCTTGCGAGCTGGTCCGACTTCGCCCTGGAGGACCAGGGGCGGCTCACCGAACCGTTGGTTTACGACGCCGCCGACGATCGCTACCGGCCGATCGCCTGGCAGGACGCCTTCGACCTGATCGGCCGCGAGCTGCGCGCGCTCGAAAGTCCAAACCAGGCGGCCTTTTACACGTCGGGCCGGCTGGGCAACGAGGCGACGTTCCTCTATCAGCTGATGGCCCGCGAGTTCGGCACGAACAACCTGCCGGATTGCTCCAACATGTGCCATGAGGCTTCCGGGCGCGCCCTTCAGGCCGCCCTGGGCACCGGCAAGGGCACCGCGGACCTCAAGGACTGGGAGACGGCCGACGCCCTGTTCATCCTGGGCGTCAACGCCGCCTCCAACGCTCCCCGCATGCTGACCACGCTGGCCGAGGCCTATCGGCGCGGCGCGCAGATCGTCCACATCAATCCCCTGGTCGAGGCCGCGGCGACCCGCACGATCGTGCCGCATGAGCTGACCCAGATGGCGCTGTTCAAGGCCACCCGCACCAGCACCCTCAACCTGCAGGTGCGCGTCGGCGGCGACATGGCGCTGCTGCGCGGGATCGCCAAGGCGGTGCTGGAGCAGAGCCGCTTCCATCGCAAGGCCTTGGACCACGAGTTCATCGAGCGCCATACGCACGGGTTCGAGGATTACCGCGCACTGTGCGAGGCCACCCCGTGGGCGCAACTCGAAGAACAGTCGGGCCTGACCCGCGCCAACATCGTCAAGGCCGCCGAGATCTACAGCCGCGCCGACCGGACCCTGATCAGCTGGTGTTTGGGCATCACCCAGCACGAGCACGGCGTGGATACCGTCCGCGAGATCGTCAACCTGCTGCTGCTGCGCGGCAATCTCGGCCGGGAGGGGGCCGGCCCGTCACCCGTGCGCGGCCACAGCAATGTCCAGGGCAACCGCACCTGCGGAATCGACCACCGTCCCGCCCCGCAATTCCTCGACCGGCTGGCCGCCGTCTGCGGAATCGACCCGCCGCGCGAGCACGGCCTGGACACCGTCGACACCATCGCGGCGATGAACGACGGCAGGGTGAAGGTGTTCGTCGGCATGGGCGGCAACTTCGTGCTGGCCGCGCCCGACACCGAATACACCGCCCAGGGTCTGCGGCGCTGTTCGCTGACCGTGCACGTGAGCACCAAGCTCAACCGGAGCCACCTCGTCCACGGCGAAAAGGCGTTGATCCTGCCCTGTCTGGGCCGGACCGAAAAGGACCACCAGAAGCGGGGAATCCAGGCCACCTCGGTCGAGGACTCGATGAGCATGGTCCACCTGTCGGTGGGGATGAAAAAGCCGGCCTCGCCGCACCTGCTGTCCGAGCCGGCCATCATCGCGGGGATGGCGCGCGCCGCCCTCCCGCAGAGCCGGACCCCGTGGGAGGCCTACGTCGAGGACTACGACCGCATCCGGGACACCATGGCCGAGGTCCTGGACGGGTTCGAGGATTTCAACCGGCGGGTGCGCCTGCCGCTGGGATTCCGCATCCGCCAGCCCGCGCGCGAACTCGTCTTCCTGACGCCCTCGGGCCGAGCCGAGTTCTCGACCGCGGCCCTGCCGGAGGTATCGCGGTCCGACGATGTGTTGGTGCTGCAGACCATGCGCAGCCACGACCAGTGGAACACCACGATCTACTCCGACAACGACCGCTACCGCGGGATCCACAATCTCCGCACGCTGATCCTGATGAACCCGGACGACATGCGCGCCCGCCACATCGAGGACGGCGGGCTCGTCGACATCACCGCCACCGCGCGTGACGGCAGCCAGCGCTCCCTCAAGCAGTATCGGGCGATCGAGTACGACATGCCCCGCGGCTGCGCGGCGGGCTACATGCCGGAGATGAACGTGCTAGTCGCGGCAAGCGACTACAGCAGCCAGAGCAACCAGCCGCTGATGAAGAACATCAAGGTGCACGTCGCCCCCAGCGCCGGCTGAACCGGTCGCTAGGGGTTGCCGTCCGTCGATAGGTCGGCTTCGAATTCCTTGCGCTTCCGCTCCGCCAGCTCCCGGTCATCGGCCGCCGCTTGCCGATGGCGGCTGGCCGACCTGCGGTGTACATCGGTTGCCGATACGCCTTGTTGGACGGTTTTGTCCTGCACCTGCGCCACGTGCTCGTGGCAGCGCGCCGACTCCTCGAAGCTGCGGGCGGCCGAGAGTCCCGCATACGCGGCCCGCTCGCGGGCCTCTGCGGCCCTGCGTTCTGCGAGGGCCACGTCCTCGGCGGTGAACGCGTTTTCGTCTGGCTCCTGCGCGGTGACCATTGCGCCTTCCTGCACTGCGGTTGTTGGCGTTTACCCGCAGGAGCGGCGGCAAAACGTGCGGTGCGGGCGGAGGGACTCGAACCCTCAAGCTCTTACGAGCAATGGCACCTAAAACCATCGCGTATTCCAATTCCGCCACGCCCGCGGCGGTGCCGATCGTACCGCTCGGCGCTCCGTCGACTCGGCCAAGCAAGCGGTACGGTCAAATGGTGTCCACTACCCGTCGTCGCAGGCCCGCGCTGATCATCCTGGTGATCGTCGCAGCCTGCGGCTGCCTTGCCCTGGGCTGGTGGCAGTGGACGAGGTTCCAGTCGGCCTCGGGCACGTTCCAGAACCTGGGCTACGCGCTGCAGTGGCCGCTGTTCGCGTGGTTCTGCGTGTACGCGTACCGCAAGTTCGTTCGCTATGAGGAAGAGCCACCGGAGCCGCGCAACAGCGGCGAAATGACCGAGATACCCGCCGGGCTGCTGCCCGAACGACCCAAGGCGCCACCGTCGACCGACGATCCCGCGCTGCGGGAGTACAACGCCTACCTGGCCGAGCTCGCCAAGCAAGACGCCGATAAGCAGAACAGGACAACCGCATGAGCACACCCGAGACGCCTGCGCCCGCCTTTCCCGTCGAGAAGATCCGCACCGCGTTGCTCGGCTATCGGATCATGGCGTGGACGACGGGTATCTGGCTGATCGCGCTGTGCTACGAGATCGTCTCGCATCTGGCCTTCCACCACGAGATCCGGTGGATCGAGGTGGTGCACGGCTGGGTCTATTTCGTCTACGTGCTGGCGGCGTTCAATCTGGCGGTCAAGGTCCGCTGGCCCATCGCCAAGACCATCGGCGTGCTGTTGTCCGGCACCATCCCGCTGCTGGGCATCATCGTCGAGCACTTCCAAACCAGGGACGTCAAGGCGCGCTTCGGGATTTAAGGCCTTCACCTTTGCCCGCCGAGCGTGTGGCCTATGCACGAATCTGAGGCAGTTGCCGTACCTACGGCCCACGCTCGGCGAAAGTAAAGACCGACGCTTCAGCCGAGCTCCCGCAGCGCCGGCACCAACAGCGCCAGCGCCCGGCCCCGATGCGAGACCGCGTCCTTCTCGGCGGGACTGAGTTGCGCTGCGGTGCGGTCGCTTCCGTCGGGAACAAAGACCGGGTCGTAGCCGAACCCGCCGTCGCCGCGCGGCTCCCGCGCGATCGTGCCCGGCCACTCGCCGCGGACGACGACCTCGCCGGATGATGACACCAGCGCGCAGGCCGACACGAACGCCGCGCCTCGCCGCGAGTCGGGGACGTCCCGCAGCTGCGCCAGGAGCAACGCGGTGTTGGCGGCGTCGTCGCCATGCCGACCCGACCAGCGCGCCGACAGCACGCCGGGCATCCCGTTCAGCGCGGCCACCTCCAAACCGGAGTCGTCGGCCACACTCGCCAAACCCGTCGCGGTGAACGCGTCCCGCGCCTTGGCCAAGGCGTTGTCCTCAAACGTCGCACCGGTTTCGGGCGCCTCGTCGAACGGTGCCACGTCGTTCAGCGACAGCAGCGTCAACCCCGACAAGCCGGCGCGGTCCAGCACGCGGCGCAGCTCGGCCAGCTTCTTGGGGTTGCGGCTGGCCACCAGCAGCCGGGTCAGCTTCCGAACGCCTTCGGCGGCGGGGGCCCTTCCGGCAACACACCGGGGTACGGCCGCTCCAACGCCTCACGCTGCGCGGCGAACAACGTGTCGCAGGCGCCGAGCGCCATGTCGAGCAGCTTGTCCAGCGTCGAACGTGGAAACGTCGCGCCCTCACCGGTCCCCTGAACCTCCACCAGGGTCCCGGTGTCGGTGGCCACGACGTTCATGTCGACTTCGGCGCGCGCGTCCTCCTCGTAGGGCAGGTCCACCCGAATCCTGCCGTCGACCACGCCGACGGAAACCGCCGCGATGGCACATGACAGCGGTCGCGGATCCGAGAGCTTGCCCGCCGCGGACAGGTAGGTGACCGCGTCGGCCAGCGCGACGTAGGCGCCCGTGATGGCGGCGGTGCGGGTGCCGCCGTCGGCCTGCAGCACGTCGCAGTCGACGGCAATTGTGTTCTCCCCCAACGCCGCCAGGTCGATGCACGCCCGCAGCGACCGGCCGACCAGCCGGCTGATCTCCTGCGTCCGCCCCGACAGGCGCCCCTTCACCGCCTCGCGATCGGAGCGGGTGTGGGTGGCCGACGGCAGCATCGCGTACTCGGCAGTGAGCCACCCCAGGCCCGAGCCCTTGCGCCAGCGCGGCACGCCCTCGGTGACGCTGGCGGTGCACATCACCTTGGTGTGGCCGAATTCGATCAATACCGAGCCCGCCGGGTGTTCGGTGAACCCGCGGGTGATGACGACGGGACGAAGCTCGTCGTCAAGGCGACCGTCTTCTCGTTTGGACACCCAGCAACCCTAGCCAACCTGCAACCGGCCGGCTCAGACCCTCTCGGAGCGGCGGACGTCGAACGTCTCGCCGCACACCACCGCGTGCACGGGGCCGTCGAACTCGGCCTTGGCCTCGGTGATCACGTCCTCGCGCGAAGTCCACGGCGGGATGTGCGTCAGTAGCAGCTCGCGGACGCCGGCCTGCGCCGCGGCCCGACCGGCCTCGGTGCCCGAAAGGTGCAGGGCGGGCGGCCGATCCGGCGCATGCGTCCAGGACGCCTCGCACAGGAAAACGTCGGCGTCGCGGGCCAGCTCGACCAGCTGATCGCAGCTGCCGGTGTCACCGCTGTAGACGAAAGACGCGCCGCTGGGATCGGTGACCCGCAAGCCGTAGGACTCGGTCGGGTGGGCGACCACCCGTGGCATCACCGTCAGCGCGCCGAACGCGACCGGCTCACCGTCGACCCAGTGACGAACGTCGAAGATGTCGGAGCAGTCATCGATCTCGCCGCCGTAGGGCGACGACGCTGCCCCCAACCGTGACCACGTGTCGCTCGGGCCGTACAACAAGGCTTTGCCGAGGGGGCGCAACGGGTGGTAGCGGCGCCATACGAACAGGCCGGGCATGTCCAGACAGTGGTCGGCGTGCAGATGCGACAGCAGCACGTGCACCGAGCCGGGGTCCATGTAGCGCTGCAGCGCGCCGAGCACGCCCCCGCCGAAGTCGAGGACCAACGGCGGGGTATCCGGAGCCCGAAGCAGATAACCCGATGCAGGCGAATCCGGACCGACCACGCTGCCCGAGCAGCCGAGCACGGTTATTCGCACGGACACTACTGTGCCATGCCCGATACCCCCGTGGAGAAAACATGGCCGCATTCATGTGACCAGAATCTCGTCGACACGCTAGTCGATCCGCAGCTGCCGAACGGGGTGCACACCGGTCACCGCGGGCCCCAGGAATCGCGCCGCGAGCCTGGTGAACGCCTCCGGGTCGCCGGTCGCCTCGAACACCCGGGTGGCCGGCGGCGCGTCGTGCGGCCGCAACAGCTCGGCCTCGGTGAGCACCCGAAGCACTTCCTTCGCGGTTTCCTCGGCGCTGGAGACCAGCGTCACGTTCTCGCCCATCGCCAGCTGAATCAGCCCGGACAGCAGCGGGTAGTGCGTGCATCCCAGCACCAGGGTGTCGACCCGGGCGCGCTGCAGCGGCTCCAGGTAACCCTCGGCCAGCCCGAGCACCTGACGCCCGCTCGTGACGCCGCGCTCGACGAAGTCGACGAACCGCGGGCAGGCCACCGCGGTGATCTCGGTGTCGCGGGCGGCGGCGAACGCGTCCTGGTAGGCGTGCGAGGCGATGGTCGCCCGCGTGCCGATCACCCCGATCCGCCCGTTGCGGGTGGTGGCGACCGCGCGGCGCACGGCGGGCAGGATCACCTCGACGACGGGCACGTCGTAGCGCTCGCGCGCGTCTCGCAGGCATGCCGCCGACGCCGTGTTGCACGCGATCACCAGTGCCTTGACGCCGCGAGCCACGAGGTCGTCACCGATGGCCAGCGCGTGCGCGCGAACCTCGGAGATGCCGAGCGGACCGTAGGGACCGTTGGCGGTGTCGCCGACGTAGATGATGTCCTCGTCGGGCAGCTGGTCGATGATGGACCGCGCGACGGTCAGGCCCCCGACGCCGGAGTCGAAGACCCCGACGGGCGCCAGTCGGGAGCTCATGTCGCGCGGCGCCGCGAACCGGCTTTCCTCGACGCGCGGGCCTTGCGCTCGGGGCCGGACAAGAGGTACGCCGCCAGGACTCCCGCCAGGGCACCGCACAAATGCCCCTGCCAGGACACCCCGCCGCATTTGTCGAGCACCGGCACCGCGCTGACCAGGATGCCGCCGTAGGCGAACAGCACCACCAGGCCGGTGACGATGTCCCAGAATTTGCGCACGAATATGCCGAAGACCAGCAGGAACGTCAGCCAGCCGAAGATCAGGCCGGAGGCCCCGATGTGGTCGGACTCGAAGCGGCAGCCGCCCCAGTTCCCGATGAGCCAGGTGCCGAAGCCGCCGACGATCCAGACGATCGCGGTGGCCCACACGAACCGGGACATGCCGGCCAGCGTCATCAGGAACCCGAGCACCAACGCGGGGACGGTGTTGGCGAACAGGTGCGTCCAGTTTCCGTGCAGGAAGGGCGCCCAGATGATCCCCCAGAGCCCGTCGGCCTCCAGCGGCCGGATGCCGTTGCGGTCCAGCGAGTGGTTCATCAGCTGGTCGATCAGCTCGATGAGATACAGCAAAGCCACGAACGTGACGATCGTGGCCGCGCCGACCATCCAGTCGGGTCGCTTCTTGTTCCGTGGCGCCGGTGATTTCTGCCGTCCGACCGGCCCGGTCATGCCCATAGCTGCCCTTCCAGAGCGTTCTCGGCATCGTCCAGGCTACCGGCATAGGCGCCGGTGGACAGGTACTTCCAGCCCGCGTCCGCGACCACGAACGCGATGTCGGCGCGCTCGCCGACCTTGAGGGCCTTCGCGCCGATGCCCAGCGCCGCGTGCAGCACCGCGCCCGTCGAGATGCCCGCAAAGATCCCCTCGGCGTCGATCAGTTCGCGGGTGCGCCGCACCGCGTCGGCGGAGCCCACCGAGTAGCGGGTGGTCAACACGTCCGGGTCGTACAGCTCGGGCACGAATCCCTCGTCGATGTTGCGCAGCGCGTAGACGCCCTCGCCGTAGCGGGGTTCGGCGGCCACGATCTTGACGCCGGGAACGCGCTCGCGAAGGAACCGCCCGGTGCCCATCAGGGTGCCGGTGGTGCCCAGGCCGGCGACGAAGTGGGTGATCTCGGGCAGGTCGGCCAGCAGCTCGGGCCCGGTGCCGCGGTAGTGCGACTCGGTGTTGGCCGGGTTGCCGTACTGATACAGCATCACCCACGACGGGTTGGCCGCGGCCAGCTCCTTGGCGGTCGCCACCGCGGTGTTCGACCCGCCCTCGGGCGGCGAGAAGATGATCTGCGCGCCGTAGAGCTCCAGCAGCTGACGCCGCTCGACGGACGTGTTCTCCGGCATCACGCAGACGAGCCGGTAGCCCTTCAACCGGGCCGCCATCGCCAGCGAGATGCCGGTGTTCCCGCTGGTGGGCTCGAGGATCGTCGCGCCCGGCGCCAGCAGCCCGTCCTCCTCGGCCTGCTCGATCATCCGCAGCGCCGGCCGGTCCTTGATGGACCCGGTCGGGTTGCGGTCCTCGAGCTTGGCCCACAGCCGCACGTGCGGCCCGTCCGGCCCGTCATCCCAGCGCGGCGACAGCCGCGGCAGCCCGACCAGCGGGGTGTTGCCCAGGGCCTGTAGCAGCGAGTCGTAACGCGTCATGCGCCCCGCTCAGCCACCCGCCACCGCGGGCAGGATCGTCACCGAGTCGCCGTCGGCGATCGCGGTGTCCAGGCCGCCGGAGAAGCGCACGTCCTCGTCGTTGACGTAGATGTTCACGAAGCGGTGCAGCTTGCCCGGGGTGGACGGGTCGATCAGGCGCTCGGAGATGCCGGCGTAGTTGGTCTCCAGGTCGTCGATGACCGCGCCCAGCGTGTCGCCGCTCGCCGAGACGCGCTTCTCGCCGCCGGTGTGCGGCCGAAGGATGGTCGGGATGGACACGGTGACGCTCATGGGGGCCTTTCTAGGACGGGTTCGGATACTGCTCGACGATATCGACAGGTTCCTCGGTGACGGCGCCGTCGACGATGCGGTAGCTGCGCAGCTCGTGTCGCTCCGGGTCGCGGGTGGACACCAGCACGTAGTGCGCGTCCGGCTCGGCGGCCAGGTTGACGTCGGTGCGGCTCGGGTAGGCCTCGGTCGCGGTGTGCGAGTGGTAGATGACGACCGGGACCTCGTCGGCGTCGTCCATCTCCCGCCACACCTTGAGCTGCTCCTGGGCGTCGAAGCGGTAGAACGTCGGCGAGCGCTCGGCGTTGACCATCGGGATGTGCCGCTCGGGACGGTCGGAGCCGTCGGGGCCGGCCAGCACCCCGCACGCCTCGTCGGGGTGGTCGCGGCGGGCGTGGGCGACCATGGCCTGCACCAGGTCGGCACGGATCACCAGCACGTCAACCGTTCCCTCTCGTCGACATTTCAGGGGCCGAACGCTCCGGGCAACATGCCGCGGTAGGTGGGTATTCCGGCCACCGGCTCGGCGGCCAGGACACCGGCCAGCACCGCGCGGGCCAGGCAGTCGGCCGCGGCCGCGCCCACCTCGGCGACCAGCGCCGTCTCCGGGGAGAACGCGGCGGGCGGTGGTTTCGAAGCGACCGCCGGCGTCACCTCGACGGCCCCGGTGGCCAGCGCGAACACGGCGTCGCCGTCCAGCGGCGTGTGCGCCGGCCGGATGGTGCGGGCCAGGCCGTCGTGGGCGGCGATCGCGACGCGCCGGCACCCGGCCGGGCTCAGCGCGGCGTCGGTGGCGACCACCGCGATCGTGGTGTTCAGCGGGCTCAAGGCCGACGGCAGCCGGGCGAACGCCTCGATCTGCTCGGCCGGCGGCGGACGCAGGGCGAACTCGTCGATCAGGGCCGCCATCCAGGGCAGGCCGGTGGCCCGGTCGACGACGTCGCCGGCGCAGTTCACTGCGACCAGCGCGCCGACGGTCACGCCCGACGGCAGCGTCGTCGAGGCGCTCCCGACGCCGCCCTTGAGCACGCCGGCGCGCGCCCCCACCCCGGCGCCCACGGTCCCGACGGGCACGTTTTCGCCGTTCGCGGCGCCGGCCGCCCGATAGCCGAACTCGGCGGTCGGCCGGCAGTCCCAGCCGCCCACCGGCAGGTCGAAGATCACCGCGGCCGGCACGATCGGCACCACGCCGCCGTCCATCGCCACGCCCCGGTCGTGCTCCTCCAGCCAGCGCATGACACCGTCGGCGGCGGCCAGGCCGTAGGCGCTGCCGCCGGCCAGCAACACCGCGTCGACGAAGCGCACGGTGTTGGACGGATCCAGCAGATCGGTCTCGCGGGTGCCGGGCGCACCGCCGCGGCAATCGACCGCGCCGACGGTCCCCGGCGGGGTCAGCACGACGCTCACCCCGCAGGCCCACCCGGCGCCCAGGGACGCGTCGGGATCCAGTTTCTGGTAGTGGCCGACGCGGATACCCCCGACGTCGGTGATCCCCCCCATATCAGGGATGTGAGTCATGGGGCCGCCATCAGGATCCCCGGGTTCCCATCAGCACCAGGACCAGGTATTCCTGCAGGACGGTCAGCCACTGGTAGACGTCGTAATGCGCGGCCAGCGGATGGTCGGCCGGCAGGCGATCCGGTCCCTCGGGCCCGATTTCGAGCAGCACGCCCAGCGTCAGCCGAATGTCGTTGACCGCCGCGATCCACGCGTTGGCGCTGTCCTCGGTCAGTTCGAACCGGCCACCGTCGTCCGGCAGCGTGTCCAACAACTCCTGTGCGGCAACACGTTTGGCGTTGATGATCTCCGGTTCGTGCAGGCTGCGCAGCGCGGCGTTGAGGCTTGCCGAAGCATCGCCCAGCGGGTCGTCGTCCTCGGATCGGTAGAAGTCCGGCAGCAGCCGACGCAGCGTCGACTCGCGCGGCGGTTCGGAATTACCGGTCTTGATACCGGTGATCTCCTCGAGTTCGTCTGGCGGCGAGGACGATTCGCGCTCGTCGAGCAGGCCGATCATCGCGCTGACGAGGTTCCTGAGCAGTTCCGCCTCGTGCGGATCCAGGGCGGACCGAAAACGGGGACCGCTCGCGGTCTCGACGCGCTTCCATTTGCGCACGCGGAATCCCGGGTGCCCTCGAATCTCACCGGTCCTGCTGCATCGTCGCCCACAAACCGGCGGCGTGCAGCTTGGACACGTCGACTTCCATGGACTCCCGGCTGCCCGCGGACACCACCGCCTTGCCCTCGTTGTGCACCTGCAGCATCAGCTTGGTGGCGTGCGGTTCGCTGTAGCCGAACAGCTTCTGAAACACATACGTCACGTAGGTCATCAGGTTGACCGGGTCGTCCCACACGATGGTGACCCAGGGACTGGCCGTGACGTGTACCGGAGCGGATTCGCGTTGTCCGGTGGTGCCCGGTTTGGTGGGTGCTGACGCAACAACCATGTTCTCCACGATACCGAGAGATGGGTCCCGTGCCGCCAGCCGTTACCTTTACTGAATGAACGACCCGGTCTTGGCTGGGCTGCTGACGGACAAATACGAGCTGACCATGCTGGCGGCGGCGCTGCGCGACGGCACCGCCCATCGCCGGACCACGTTCGAGCTGTTCGCCCGCCGCCTCCCCGCGGGTCGCCGGTATGGCGTGGTCGCCGGGACCGGCCGGCTGCTGGAAACGTTGCCGCAGTTCAGGTTTGACGACGACGCGTGCCAGCTGCTGGCGCAGTTCCTCGACGACGACACGCTGCGCTACCTCCGCGATTTCCAGTTCGGCGGCGACATCGACGGATACGCCGAGGGCGAGCTGTATTTCGCCGGTTCCCCGGTGCTGTCGGTGACCGGCAGCTTCGCCGAATGCGTGGTGCTCGAAACGCTGGCGTTGTCGATCTTCAACCACGACACCGCGATCGCGTCCGCGGCGGCGCGAATGGTCAGCGCCGCGGAAGAGCGGCCGCTGATCGAGATGGGATCGCGACGAACCCACGAACGGGCCGCGGTGGCGGCGGCCCGCGCCGCCTACATCGCCGGGTTCGCCGCGACGTCCAACCTGGAGGCCGAGCGGCGCTACGGGATACCCGCGGAGGGCACCGCCGCGCACGCGTTCACCATGGTGCACACCCGCGAGGACGGGCCCGACGAGCTGGCCGCATTCCGGTGCCAGGTGGAGGCGCTGGGCGTACACACCACGCTGCTGGTGGACACCTACGACGTGACGACCGGGGTGGCCAACGCCGTGGCCGCGGCCGGGGCGACGCTGGGTGCGGTGCGCATCGACTCCGGCGAGCTGGGCATGCTGGCCCGCCAGGTGCGCGAGCAGCTCGACCGGCTGGGCGCAACACAGACCCGCATCGTGGTCTCCGGCGACCTCGACGAGTTCTCCATCGCCGCGTTGCGCGCCGAGCCGGTAGACAGCTACGGCGTCGGCACCTCGCTGGTCACCGGCTCGGGTGCGCCCACCGCGAACATGGTCTACAAGCTGGTCGAAGTGGACGGCATGCCGGTGTGCAAGCGCAGCGCCCACAAGGAATCCGAGGGCGGCCGCAAGGAGGCGCTGCGCTTGTCGCGTCCGACCGGCACGATCACCGAGGAGGTCGTCTATCCGGCGGGCCGCCCGCCGCCGACCGCCGAACCCTTCCGGGTGCTGACCGTCCCGCTGGTGCGTGGCGGGGAGGTGGTGGCCGAGACGGGTCGGGGCGCGCTGACCGCCGCCCGGGACCTGGTCGCGTCCGGGTTGCGCAGCCTGCCGTGGGAGGGACTGAAATTGGCGCACGGCGACCCGGCGATTTCGACGGCGCACATCCGCGCCTGAGCTATACCGTGCCAGAAGTGTCAGAGGTATCCGTGCCCGAGCTGCTGGCCACCGCCGTGGCCGCGCTCGGCGGCAGTGAGCGCAGCGGCCAGCAGCAGATGGCCGCCGCGGTCGCGCGGGCCTTCGAAACCGGTGAGCACCTCGTCGTTCAGGCGGGCACCGGCACCGGCAAGTCGCTGGCCTACCTGGTTCCCGCCATCGTCCGCGCGGTCGGCGACGAGGCGCCGGTCGTGGTGTCGACGGCCACCATCGCCCTGCAGCGCCAACTCGTCGATCGCGACCTGCCCCGGCTGGCCGATTCGCTCGCGGGCTCGCTGCCCCGCCGGCCGACGTTCGCGTTGCTCAAGGGACGACGGAACTACTTGTGCCTCAACAAGATTCACAACGGCAGCGGGGCCGACGCCGATTCGGAGGACGAGCGGCCGCAGGACGAGCTGTTCGACGCGATGGCGGTCACCGCGCTGGGGCGTGACGTGCAGCGGCTCAGCGCCTGGGCGTCGGAGACCGACTCCGGTGACCGCGACGACCTCAAGCCCGGCGTGCCGGAACGATCCTGGTCCCAGGTCAGCGTTTCCGCGCGGGAATGCCTCGGCGTCGCCCGCTGCCCGTTCGGCGCGGAGTGCTTCTCCGAACGGGCCCGGGCGGTCGCCGGCCGGGCCGACGTCGTCGTCACCAACCACGCGTTGCTGGCCATCGACGCCGTGTCCGAATCGGCGGTGCTGCCCGAACACGCGCTGCTGGTGGTCGACGAGGCGCACGAGCTGGTCGACCGGGTGACGTCGGTGGCCACCGCGGAGCTGACGCCCGCCGCGCTGGG
The DNA here is from genome assembly GCF_059813025.1 of Mycobacterium sp. NGS26. Lineage (NCBI taxonomy): Bacteria > Bacillati > Actinomycetota > Actinomycetes > Mycobacteriales > Mycobacteriaceae > Mycobacterium > Mycobacterium sp. NGS26. The sequence continues at coordinate 19,888 of NZ_JCALDU010000003.1, read as the reverse complement.
TGTCGCGTCCCGGCGGATCGCCCGCCTGGTGGAGCCGCAGCTGACCCAGCGGCTGGAGGCCGCGTCGGCCAACTTCGCGGCCGCGATCCACGACGCAACGCCGGGCCGCGTCGACCGCCTCGACGACGAGATGGCCACATACCTGGCCGCGCTGCGCGACGGCGCCAATGCGGCACGCTCGGCGATCGACACCACCAGCGACGCCAAGGCGGCGGCGGCACGGGCCGAGGCGGTCGCGGCGCTGAGCGAGATCTCCGACACCGCCTCGCGGATCCTGGCGTCGTTCGACCCCGCGATCCCCGACCGCATGGACGTGGTCTGGCTGGAGCACGAGGACAACCGGGGCTCGCCGCGTCCGGTGCTGCGGGTGGCGCCGCTGTCGGTCGCCGCGTTGCTGCGCGACAACGTCTTCGCGCGGTCGACGACCGTGCTGACGTCGGCGACCCTGACGGTCGGTGGGTCCTTCGACGCGATGGCCGCCGCGTGGGGCCTGGCTGGGCCGGAGCCCGGGGAGTACCCGCCCTGGCGCGGGCTCGACGTCGGATCGCCGTTCCAGCACGCCAAGGCGGGCATCCTCTACGTCGCGGCCCACCTGCCACCGCCGGGCCGCGACGGCACCGGCTCGGCCGAGCAGCTGACCGAGATCGCCGAGCTGATCGGCGCCGCGGGCGGGCGCACTCTGGGGTTGTTCTCGTCGATGCGGGCCGCCCGGGCCGCCGCCGAGGCGATGCGTGAACGGTTGTCGACGCCGGTGTTGTGCCAGGGCGACGACAGCACCTCCGCGCTGGTCGAGCAGTTCAGCGCCGACCCGGAGACCTCGCTGTTCGGCACGCTGTCGCTGTGGCAGGGCGTCGACGTGCCGGGCCCGTCGCTGTCGCTGGTGCTGATCGACCGCATCCCGTTCCCGCGGCCCGACGACCCGCTGCTGGGCGCCCGGCAGCGCGCGGTGGCCGCGCGCGGCGGCAACGGCTTCATGGCCGTCGCCGCCAGCCACGCGGCGCTGCTGCTGGCGCAGGGGTCGGGACGGCTGTTGCGCCGGGTCACCGACCGCGGGGTGGTCGCGGTGCTCGACTCGCGGATGGCCACCGCCCGCTACGGCGGCTATCTGCGCGCCTCGCTGCCGCCGTTTTGGCAGACCACCGACGCGGCGCAGGTCCGCGCGGCGCTGCAGCGGCTGCGCGACGCCGAGAACCCTTATTCCCAGCAAACCTCGTAGACGCGCTGGGGATCGCTTATCCCCTTGAGCTGTTCCTCGCGTGTTTCACCGAACTCGAACTCGTGACTGCCTGCGACCAGTCCGCGCAGTACCGCGGACACCAGGATCCCATTGCCGTTCGCCTTCGCCCCGATCCGCGCCGCGAGGATCACGGTGTGCCCGAAGAAGTCCTCCTGCTCGCGAATCACCTCTCCGGTGTGCAGTCCGATCCGGACGCGCAGCACCTGGCTACCCGACTCATCGCGATACGCCGCCAAGTCGCGCTGGATCGCGATCGCGCAGCGCAGCGCATTGCGGGCACTGGAGAACGCGACCATGAACCCGTCGCCCTGCGATTTGACCTCGAAGCCGCTGTGGGCTGCCAGCTGGCGACGGATGACCGCGTTGTGGCGGTGCAAGAGCTTCAGCCAGCGCTCATCGCCGAGCTGCTCGGCGAGTGCCGTCGAGCCTTCGATGTCCGAGAACATGATCGTGACCGTCCCGTCAGGGGCGGCCACCCTGCTCAGGTCGGGCCGGTCCGCCTCGACGGACTCGGCGACGTCGTCCATCACCGACCACCCGAGCTCGTGCTGCCGGCTCTCCTGGTGCCCTCGGCGCAGCTGCACGAGTCGCTCGACCTCGACGCGCATGCCATTGCGCTGCGCCAAGTCAAGCCCCCGGTCGATCAAGCCCATCGCCTTGTCCCGATCCGCCGGTTCAGACGTGCCGAGCAGCATGCGTGCGTACTCGTAACAGACCCGGGGTGTCACATAGTCGCTGCCGATCTCGGCATTGCGCGCGAGGGCCAGCTCGAAGTGGCGCGCGGCGTCCTCGTGGCGGGCCGCCGCCGCTGCGGCGAAAGCGAGGAACGTGTGGTTGGAGCCGAGGCACCCGGCTCCGGCCAAAAACAGAGTGCAGCGGTCTTCGTACGGCGATAGCAGCTCGTAGAGCGCGCTCGCGGCTGCTGGATCACCGACCGGGATCGACGCCATCGAGAGCACGCACACCGACGTCAACCAGTCGCTGGTGCGGCGGAGCGCCTGGAAGCCGTCGGCGGCTAGCTCGGCGAACCTGGTGCGCGCCTCATCGAGCTGGCCGATCTCGGTCAGCAACCACACGTACGATGCGGGCCACGCCTGACCGTAGCGCGCGGCGGCTTCGCGGGCGGCATCACGCAGCTGGGCCAGGGTGCCATCCGCGAGCCGAGTCAGAAATGAGTGCGCGCCAAATACCACTGTCGCGACTTCCGGCTCGGCACGCTGGCCGATCGACAGCGCCGTCTGCGCGAGACGCTCCGACTCCTTGTAGCGACCCTGCATCAGTGCTCGCATGGTGCGAAACACCGCCGTCTGCCACAGGTAGCGCGGCTGGTGTAGTTCGTTGGCCAGCCGGTCACACGCCGCGATCTCTTGATCGACCGCGCGGAAGTCGCCGAGCTGGGCAAGCGCGATCAGCCGCAGCTGGTGGCCCTCGAACTCCATGTCCCGGTCACCAACGATCCTGGCGAGCCGCGCCATCTCCTCGCCGGACGCGATGGCCTCGTCGGTCCGGTCGGGGCCGAGGGTTGACCACTGCCGGCTGTGCATGGCCAGCAGCAAGATCTTCGTATCGCCGACGCGTTCGGCCATCTCGATGGCCTGCGCGCTGGTCCGGTCGGCTTCCGCGAGCGCGCCCTTGCGACGAAGCTCGAGGGCCAGCCGGGCGAGGACTGTCACCCTCAGCGCGCTGTCACGCGCCGGCAGCACCTCGAGCGCCTCATCCAACAACGCCACCAGCTGTTCATCGGCGCGATCGGTGATCGAGAAGCCGCCCGGGCCGCCGCCGTAGCCGAGCGCGGCACGGGCAAAGTGATCGTTGAGCGCCAGCTCGCGCGCGATCGTCGCCGCCTCGCCGAACGTCGTGCGAGCACCTTCGGCGTCGCCGGCCCGCCACCGGGCATCCCCGAGCGCCAGCAGCAGATCGCATCGGCGTTGCGGCACTACCTCCGAGATCGTGTCGAAGAGCCGCAGCGCCGTCGCGTAAAGGCTGGCCGCGTCTTCGTAGGCATACGTCGCTGCCGCGCGTTCGCCCGCCCACCAGGCGTAGTCGGCCGCCTTCGCGGCGTCACCGTATGGAGCAGCCTTCGCGAAGTGGAATGCGATCGCGGACAGATGCGACTCGATCCGGTCCTCGTAGAGCTCCTCGATCGCCTCGCCGGCAGCGATGTGCAGCTGGGAGCGACGCAGCGCGGACAGGTCATCGTACAGCGCATCACGAGTCGCACCGTGCGCGAAGCCGTATCGCCCCGGCTCGCCGCTGGCCTGCCGCACGATCGCCCCGTCGAGCGCCGGCTGCATCCGCGCCAACACGGCGTCTGCCTCCAGCCCGCTCACGTGCGTCAGGATCGGCAGATCGAACTCACGGCCGATCACCGCCGCGGTCGACAACAGGTCGAGTGTTTCAGTCGGCAGCTTCTCCAACCGACGGGAGACCACCTCATGGACACCCCGCGGGATGCCGAGCTCCCCGCCGTCCCGGATGTTGGTAACCCACCGGCCGTCGCGCCAGTCGAGCACTTCGGAGTCGATCAGGTGGCGGACGATCTCTTCGGTGAAGTACGGATTGCCCTCCGATTCTCGGCAAACGGCGTCTGCGAGCGCGAGTTCGTCTCGTCGTTCCAGCGGTTGTTGCAACACCGCTTCGAGCATCGCCTTGACGTGCTGATCGGATAGCCCTCGCAGCTTGATGCGTGCGTAGCCCCGCTCCTTGCTGAGCCCGGTGACCACCTCGTTCAAGTAGTGGTCGTCGGGAAGCTCGTCGTCGCGGTAGGTGCCCAGCAGGAACACGCGCGAGTGCGCCAGCTCGCGCACGGCGAACTCCAGCAGCATCAGCGAGGGTTGGTCGGCCTGTTGCAGGTCTTCGAGGAAGATTGCGACGGGCTGACGGTCGGAAGCGCCGATCAGGAATCGCGACACTGAATCGAAAAGCCGGAATCGCGCCTGCTCGGCGTCCAGCGGTGGCGATTCGGGGATCTCCGGCATCCGCTCGCGTATCTCGGAGACAATCTGTGCGATCTCGAACGCGCCCGAGCCCAGGTCGGAAGCCACCGTCGCGGCGTCGTGAGAGCGTGCGTAGTCGCGGATCACCTGCACCCACGGCCAGTAGGCCGGAGCACCCGCGCCCGCATAGCAGCGACCCCACAGAACCTGCGCGCCCCGCAGGGCGGCATATGCCGCGGCCTCCGATGCAAGCCGGGTCTTGCCGATGCCCGACTCACCACTTATCAGCACCGTGCGGCCGCGGCGGCCCACGGCGTCATCGATCGCTGCGCGGAGCTCGTGGGTCTCCCGCTCTCGCCCGAGGAACGTGCTGTCGGTGATCCGGTCGAGCGCTGCCATGTCCTGAGTCGCGCCGGCGCCGCCCGCGACCGCACCGGCGATAGACCTAAGCGCATCGCGAACCTCGGCGGCTTGCTGGGGACGCGCGTCTGGCGACTTCGCCAGCATCTTGAGCAGCAACTGGTCGAGCGCGGCTGGAATACCGGAGCGATGTCCGCTTGGGGCAACCGGGGCAGTCGAAACATGCTGGGAGACAACCGCGGCCGTCGACTCACCCGCGAATGGCGCTGTTCCGCAAAGCAATTCGTAAAGCAAAGCACCCAGCGAGTAGATATCGGAGCGAGCGTCCGAACCACGACCGAGGGCCTGCTCGGGCGCCATATAGGCGACGGTCCCGATCACCGTCCCAACGGCCGTAACCCGCGTTGCGCCTTCGGCGACCGCGAGCCCGAAGTCTCCGATCTTGGCGGTGCCGTCGGGCGCCAGCCAGACATTCTGGGGCTTGACGTCGCGGTGCACGACGCCCTGGGCGTGCGCGTGCGCGAGGCCGCTGGCGATCTCCCCGCCGATCCGGACCACCTCCTCGACGGCGAGTCGGTGATCCACTGCGTCCGCGAGCAGGCCGTACAAGTCACCGCCGGCCATGTACTGGCTGATCAGGTAGAGCTGCCCATCTTCTTCGCCGAAGTCATACACGTTGACGACATTGGGGTGCTCGCCCAGTTTGGCCATCGCCTCGGCTTCCCGGCGCGCGCGGCGCATGGCGGTCTCGTCCGTCCCGCCGGCCTTCAACAACGCAGCAGCCACCTCGCGCTGCAGGCGGGTGTCGGTGGCCAGGTACACCCTCTTGCCCGCGCCTTCGCCGAGCAGGCGGCCGAGCGTGTAACGCCCGTCCGCAAGTGTCTTGGGGACGGGCGGTGCGGCCGACGGCGCCGGCATGGGCTGGGCGCCCAGCATGGTGCCGCACTCGTCGCAGAAGCGCTGCGAGCCCGGTTGGCGCGCGCCGCAGCCGGGGCATGCGACCTCGGGCACGATCGGGGCGCCACAGCTATTGCAAAACTTCGCCTGAGGTCGGTTCCCGGCCCCACACTTACTGCATTCGACGTTTGAAGGTGCACTCATCGGTTACCTCAGCACCGCCCCTGGAAGGCCGCCGACCAGTAGCGTCCCTGGACCGACGTGAGTCGCGACTACCGGTCCGAGCTCGGAGACGAACTCCGGCTCGGTGCCGAACAGCTCGGCGAGCCGCTCGGTCAGCTGCTTCGCGTCCTGAGGCGCATAGGCGTGTTGCACGAACCACCGGTCGGCGCCGACGGCGCGCCGTTGTTGCATCAGCTCGATCAGCCGCTCGACCCCACGCCTGTGGCTGCGCACGCGCTCGACGGCCTTGAGCTCCGATTCGATCGCCAGGATCGGTTTGAGATCGAGCGCCGATCCGACCCATGCGGCAACGGTGCCCACCCTGTTGCTTCGGCGCAGGTACTCGAGCGTATCCACCAGGCCCCAGCCCTTGACTTCCTTACGGGCGTGGCGTATTCGCTCGATAACGCCCTGCAGGTCGGCTCCCCCGGCGGCGGCACGCGCGGCCACCAGCGCCTGGAGCCCAAGGTGGCCGCCGAAGCCAGCCGAGTCGATCACGACCACCCGGTCGCCACCCTCATCCTCTAGCTTTGCGGCTGCCTGTCGAGCCATCGAGCAGGTCTCGGAAATGCCAGAGGAGATCAGCACCGAGACAACGGCGGTGTGCTGCTGCAGGAGCCGGTCAAAGGCCGCGACGAAATCGTCGACGGTGGGCGCCGACGTCGTCGCGATGTTCTTTGAGGCGTCAAGCTCCGCATAGAACCGTCCGAAATCACCGTCGAAGTCCGACTCGCGCAGCGGTCCGCCACCGACGTCGTAATACTGTGAGACAACCGTGATTTCGAGCTTGTCGACGAGTGCACGCGGCAGGTAGCCGGTGCTGTCGGTAACCACTGCGACTTCAGCCATACGCATACCCCAACGCCGCCCCGGGAAGGCCTCCGACAGTCAGCATCCCGGGACCAGTATGAGTTGCGAGTACCGGTCCGACCGCGGAAACGAACTCCGGCTCGGTGCCGAACAGCCCGGCGAGACGCTCGGCCAGTCGTTGCGCGTCCTCGTGCGCATCGGCGTGTTGGACGAACCATCGATCGGCGCCCACGGCCCGACGCTGTCGCATCAGCTCAACCAACCGTTCGACCCCGCGCTTGAAGGTGCGCACGCGTTCGACCGCCTTCATCTCTGATTCGACCATCAAGATCGGCTTGAGGTCGAGCGCAGATCCGATCCATGCGGCCGCAGTGCCGACCCGGCCCCCGCGCCTCAGATACTCAAGCGTGTCGACCAGGACCCATTGTCTGACTTCCTGGCGCGCCCGGCGCGCCTGCTCGGTCACGGCCTGTAAGTCGGCTCCTGCCGCCGCGGCACGTGCCGCCGCAAGTGCCTGACAACCCAGGTGGCCGGCCACGCCCGCGGAATCCAAGACCACTATCCGCTCACCGTCTACCTGCGCCGCTGCCTCCCGTGCGAACTGACACGTTGGGGAAAGGTTTGAGCCAAGCATGACGGCGATCACGGAGCTGTGTTGCTGCAGCAGGCGTTCATAGGCTGCTACGAAATCTTCGATCTTGGGCGGCCCCGTCGTCGCAGCGGTCTTCGACGCGTCCAGTTCGGCGAAGAACCGTCCCCAATCACCGTCGAAGTCCCACTCGCGCTCCCCGCGGCCAGGCAGCTCGTGACCGCCGGTGGGCGACGCGGCGCCGGTGATGTCGTAGTACAGCGACACCACTGTGATGTCCAGGCTCTCCACGAGCGCCCGCGGCAACGCGCAGGTGCTGTCGGTGACCACCGCGACTTCAGCCATATGCACCCTCCAATGCCGCCCCGGGAAGACTTCCGGCCGACAACGCCCCTGGGCCGGTGTGCGTCCCAACTACCGGGCCGACCTCTGAGACAAACTCCGGCTCAGAGCCGAACAACTGGGTGAGACGGTCAACCAGCCGCTGCGCTTCCTCGCGCGCATACGCGTGCTGGACAAACCATCTGTCGGCGCCGACTGCGCGGCGCTGTCTCATCAGCTCGACCAATCGCTCGGCGGCGCGCCTGCGTGTGCGTACGCGCTCGACGGGGTTGAACTCCGATTCGATCAACAAGACCGGCTTGAGATCGAGCGCGGATCCGAGCCAGGCGGCGGCGCGGCCGATCCGGCCACTACGCCGCACATATTCAAGCGTGTCGAGAACAAACCACTGCCTCACCTCCTGGCGCGCGCGGCGCACCGCCGCGACCACCCCCGAGGCGTCTTCCCCCGCGTCGGCCGCCCGCGCCGCCGCCAGCGCCTGAACACCCAGGTGGCCGCCCACTCCGGCCGAGTCGATCACTGTCAGCCCCTCGCCGCGCCCCTCAGACTCCAGCACCGCGGCCGCCTGCTGGGCGATCGAGCAGGTCACGGAAATTCCCGAGGAGATCAGCACGGAGACCACGGCACTGTGCTGCTGGAGCAGCCGGTCAAAGACCGCGACGAAATCGTCGACGGTAGGCGGCGACGTCGTCGCAACGGTCTTCGACGCGTCGAGCTGCGCATAGAACCGTCCGAGATCACCGTCGAATTCCGATTCGCGCAGCCCGCGGCCAGGCACATCGTGGCCCCCGCCTGGCGACGCGTCGCCGCTGACGTCGTAATACAGCGCCACAACCGTAATGCCGAGGCTGTCGACGAGTGCAGCGGGCAAGTAGGCCGTGCTGTCCGTAACCACAGCGACATCAGCCATGCGCGCCACCCAACGCCTCCCCGGGAAGTCCACCGGCCGACACCGTCCCCGGACCGGTGTGTGTTGCGATCACCGGTCCGACCTCGGAGATGAATAACGGCTCGTTGCCGAAGAGTTCGGCGAGACGCTCGGCCAGTCGCTTCGCGTCCTCGTGCGCATAGGTGTGGGTGACGAACCACCGGTCGGCGCCTACTGCGCGGCGCTGTCGCATCAGCTCGACTAACCGCTCGATAGCGCGCCTGCGGGTGCGCACGCGTTCGACGGCCCTGAGCTCCGATTCGATCATCAAGATCGGCTTGAGATCCAGCGCCGACCCGAGCCATGCCGCCGCACCGCCGATCCGACCGCCGCGCCGCAGATACTCAAGCGTGTCGACAACGAACCACTGCCTGACCTCCTGGCGCGCCCGGCGCACCGCCGCGATGACCCCCGAGGCGTCTTCCCCCGCGGCGGCCGCTCGCGCGCCCGCCAGCGCCTGGACACCCAGGTGGCCGGCAACGCCGGCAGAATCGATCACCACCACCCGCTCACTGCGGCCCTCAGAGTTCAGCCGTGCCGCTGCCTCGCGAGCTATCGAGCAGGTCGGATTGAGGCTTGAGGAGATCAGCACCGAGACGACAGCGCTATGCCGCTGCAACAGCCGTTCATAGGCCGCGACAAAATCCTCGATGGTGGGCGGCGACGTCGTCGCGACGGTCTTCGACGCGTCCAGTTCGGCAAAGAACCGTCCGAGATCGCCGTCGAACTCCGACTCGCGCAGCCCGCGGCCTGGCAGCTCATGACCACCCTCAGGCGACGCGTCGCCACCAACGTCGAAATAAAGCGACACGACTGAGATTCCGAGGCTTTCGACAAGCGCCCCCGGCAGGCAGGCACTGCTATCGGTAACCACCGCGACCTCAGGCATACGCACCCGCGCCATGCACTACCTCCATGATCCGCGGCAGGGCTTCACGGGTCGCGATTCGCCCCGCCTCGCGGGCGCGGTCGATCTGGTGCCATTCCAGGAACCCGATGCTGCTGGTGTCGGGGTGGATCGACAGATCAGCCCGCTCCAGCATCGCGGTTGATGCCATCGCGCTACCGATCGTCATTGTGCGCATGAGCGTGTCGACCACGTTAGGCACCCGTGGTGAGCGCGGCAGCTTCGCATCCGAGGGGGCACTTGACTGCTGACCGGTGCCTATGCTCACCGCGATCAGGGGGCCCTCGTGGCGCGTCAGTGTCGTCACCGGCAGGTTGTCGAGCACACCGCCATCGACGTGTAGCGCACCGTCGTAGACGACGGGTGCATACAAGCCGGGCACCCGCAGGGAACAGCCGACGACATCGGCGAGCGGCCCTCGTCGGTGCACAACGGCCCGGCGGGCCAGTAGATCGACGCTGACACAACGGAATTCCTTCGGCAGTTCCTCGACTAGCTGTCCCCCAAAGACGCTGTCCAATGCGCCCAGGGTGCGCCGCCCTCGGATGAGCCCCTTGCTCGGCAGGGTGTAGTCGCTTGTCGGGTTGCTGCGGATGAAGTACTCGTAGATATTCGCGTCTACCGCAGCCGCATCCTTACCGGTCGCCGCGAGCGCCGCGATGATTGCGCCCATACTGGTCCCGGCATAGCGGTCAACAACAACCCCTGCCGCCTCCAGCTCGTCCAGCACCCCAAGGTGCGCAAAGGCTCGCGCGGCCCCACCGCTGAGGACCAGCCCGACCGAGCGGCCCGCGATGCGTGCCGCGAGCGGGCGCAGGTCGGCGGTCGCGTGGCCGGTGCGAACTGTGTGCACCGAGCGCGGCGTGATCAATTCCTCCCATAGATGCCGGTGTTCACGGTCTGCCGGCGGTCCCGCCAGGACTAGGTCGGCCCCCGCCGCTCGCCCCGGCAGCGGTGCCACCGGCGGTGCCGGATTAGCAGCCACCAGCACAACGCGATCGGCCGATCGCAAGCAAAAGTCATGCCAGTCATCGTCATTGGCCGCCGCGTGCAGCACCACCTTGTCCGCCACTCGCTCGGCGCGTTCCAAACCGTCGCGATCCACGCGGCCGGGATCCACCACCCGTAGCCGACCCGACAGCGCTGCGACCAGTTCGGTGGCCACCATCGACACGGGCGCATCGGCATCCACACCGACGACCGCGACTACCGCCTCAGGTGTCGCCGCGCGCGGCACCGCGGGCGGGGGGGCCTGGTGTAGCCGGGTGGCCAGCACCCGGACGAGCGCCCGTAGGACGCCTGAATCGGCAATGCTTTGGAACTGGGCCTTGGAGAGTCGCACCAGCGTTGAGTCGCGCACCGCGCGAACCGATGCGGAACGGGGCGCATCGATCAACAGTCCGAGTTCGCCGACGACTTCGCCTCGGCCCAATTCCGTTACTACGACGTCATTTTGGAGCACCTGCAGGCGACCGTTGCGCACAACATACAGGGAATCGGACGCGTCCCCCGCGTGAAACAAGTATGAGCCCGCCTCCAGATCGACCTGCTCGGCGTGCTCTCGCAGTTCTGCCAGGGTAGTTGGGTCCAGCCCGGCAAACAGTGGCAGGGCGCCGAGCGGATCGACTTCGCCGTCTGCGGTCGGTCGAACCTCGGCGGGTAGGGACACGAGCCCGGGTGCCAATCGAGATTCCTGTGGATCGATTCCCAATGGACGCTCGAATTCATCCGCGCCTTCCTTAGCGTGACGGGTGCGGCCAAGCAACACCCCGCCAACTGCAACCAACGCAAAACAGACCGCGGCCAGCACCCAACCCCGCCGCAGAGCCTCTTCAGCGGCGCCGCGCGCCGGCGTTCCGACCACAATCACCAGCAACGCGATGCCGATCACCGCGCCGAGCTGGCGGGTGCTACTGACCACTGCCGAGGCGGTGGCGTAACTGCCACCTGCGGCCAGCCCGGCCAGGGCGGCGCTGCCGAGCATTGGCAGCGTCGCGCCGACCCCGATGCCCTGCAAGATCTGTCCGGGCAACCACTGCCCGAGGAAATCGGGTTTGGAGCCGACACGCTCGATGTACCACACCAGGCTGCCCGCCCAGATCAGTGCGCCGGCGGTGATGATGACGCGGTAACCATGCCGGTCGGCGACGCGCCCGAGTACCGCGGCAACCACCGCCGCGACGAAAGCGGCGGGCGCGACCGCCAAGCCTGCGCGCAACAAGTTGTAACCCCACACGTAATTCAGGAACAACACGTGAGTCAGTAGGTAGGCGTAGAACCCGGCGCTGGCGACCAACGTCAGCGTGTTACCTGCCGTGAACGACCGAACGCGGAGAAAAGCGGACTCGATCAACGGTGTCGGATGGTGCCGTGAGCTCATCACGAATCCGAGCATTGCCACGACCGCGGCGAGGAACGACCCGATGGTTGCCGGCCCAACCCAGCCCCAGTCCGGGCCCTTCACCAACCCAAGCGTCAGGCACCCGAGCCCGATGGCCAGCAATGCCGCACCCCGCAAGTCGGGTACGCGCCGCCGTCCGGATGCACGGCTCTCCACGAGCCCCCGCCGCGCCACGACCACAGCCACCAGGCCTAGCGGCAGATTCACCAGAAACACCCAACGCCAACTCGACGCTTCCACGAGAGCGCCGCCGATGGGCGGACCGAGGCCCGACGCGATGGCGGCCGCCGCGCCCCAGAGGCCCACGCCGTGAGCGCGGCGCGCGGCGTCGAAACTTTCGACAACGAGCGCCAGTGATGCCGGCACCAGGATCGCCGCGCCGATGCCCTGCAGCACCCGGAATGCAACCAGCTGGCCAACGGTGTCGGCGGCCGCGCACAGGCCGGACGCGACGGTGAAGAACACCACGCCGTAAATGAACATCCGCTTGCGGCCGAGCAGGTCGGCAACCCTGCCGCCAGCCACCAGGAACGCGGCGAAGGCGATGTTATAGGCGTTGAGCACCCAAGACAGGCTGCCGATGTCGCTGTTATGGAAATAGCGTTGGATAGCCGGGAACGCAATGTTGACGATCGTCGAGTCAAGGAACGCGAGGAAGGCGCCGAAAGCCGCCACCAGCAGGACCGCGGTCGGCGAAGGCTGGCGACGTTTCGTGAGCGAGGCGGGCGGCCGGCTGGCCAGAAGCCGCCGTCTGCCCGAGATCGTGTCCCCATTGCCGATGGCGCCGGCCCGGCCGCGTCCATTCGTCGCGCGCTCGGCGGCGCGCCTCGGGGTCGTCCCGGGGTGGTCAGCAATTCTGTGCGTCATGACGCACCTCCACTCAGCGAGGCTCTTGCGACTCTGCCGACGTCGCATATTGTCGCTGAATAGCACCCCGCAAGTCGGGGAATCTACTAATTGCCGTTGTGAATAAATGAGCTCCGCCGCTCGATTCACAGCTGAGCATCAGCATCATGTCGCCGCAGGGACTATGGCGAACCGCAATATCGTTGACTGCCAACCGAATTCAGTCTCATGCCAGGGTGACCAGGCCGAGCTCGTTGGATGCGGTGAGCAGTGGGTGGTGGGGCAGCACGCGCACCGTGTATCCGACCGCTCCGGCCAGTGGCAGCGGCAGCGTGGTCGAGAAGACCTGGTTGCCACCCTCGGCGGTGCCGGTGTACGACATGTCGACGGTCACCGGGTCCAGTAGCGCGTCGCTGGCGTCGACCCTGCCCACCAGCGCCTGGACCGTGACCTCGTCGGGCGCCAGTCCGGCCAGTTGCACGGTCGCGGTCAGGGTCAGCTTCGAGCCCAGCACCGGGGTGTCCGGCAGGCCGGTGCTGTCGACGTCGGTGATGTCGATCCTGGGCCAGGCTTCCTCGACGCGCCTGCGGTAGGCGGCCAGCTCGCGGGCGGCACCGAACTCGCCGCCGCTCGCCTCGCCCTCGGCGGGGGCGACGGTCCGGCGCAACGACTGCGCCGCCGGCACGTAGTAGTTCTCGACGTAGTCGCGCACCATCCGCGACGCCAGCACCTTGGGGCCCAGCGTCTGCAGGGTGTGGCGCACCATTTCGATCCATCGCGGCGGCACCCCATGTTCGTCGCGTTCGTAGAACTTCGGTGCCACCGTTTGTTCCAACAGCTTGTAGAGCGCGCCGGACTCCAGGTCGTCGCGCCGGGCCTCGTCGGCCACGCCATCGGCAGACGGTATCTCCCAACCGTTTTCGCCGTCGTACCATTCGTCCCACCAGCCGTCCCGGATCGACAGGTTCAGCCCGCCGTTGAGCGCGCTCTTCATCCCCGAGGTGCCGCAGGCCTCCAGGGGCCGCAGCGGGTTGTTCAGCCAGACGTCGCAACCCCAGTACAACAGCCGGGCCATCGACATGTCGTAGTCGGGCAAAAACGCGATGCGGTGGCGCACCTCGGGCCGGTCGGCGAACCGCACCACCTGCTGGATCAGCGCCTTGCCTCCGTCGTCGGCGGGGTGCGACTTGCCCGCGACGATCAGCTGAATCGGCCGCTTCTCGTTGAGCAGCAGCTTCTCCAGCCGATCCGGGTCGCTCAGCATCAGGGTCAGCCGCTTGTAGGTCGGCACCCGGCGGGCGAACCCGACCGTGAGCACGTCGGGATCGAAAGCCGAACTGATCCAACCTAATTCGGCATCCGAGGCGCCGCGCTCCAGCCACGACCGGCGCAGCCGCTTGCGGACGTCGTCGACGAGCAGCGAGCGCAGTTGCGAGCGGATCCACCACAGGCGACCCGCGTCGACCTGCTGAACTCGCAGCCACACACCGGGTTCCCTGAACGCCGCGTCGTCGGGCCCGACCAGCTCGCGGCCCAACTGCAGCCACTGCGGCGCCGCCCAGGTGCGGGCGTGGACGCCGTTGGTGATCGACCCGATCGGCACCTCGCCGGGGTCGAACCCGGGCCACAGCTCGTTGAACATCGCCCGGCTCACCCGACCGTGCAGCAACGACACACCGTTGGCGCGTTGGGCCAGCCGCAGGCCCATGTGGGCCATGTTGAATTTTTCCGGATCGTCCTCGGCGCCCAGGGCGAGTATCCGGGCGGTCGGCACCCCGGGCAGCAACATGGGCGCCGCGGCACCGGCATTCTCGTCGGGCTTTTCGTCGGGATCGTCGTCGAGATGGTCGTCGAAGTAGAGCCGCACCATCTCGACCGGGAAGCGGTCGATGCCGGCGGCCACCGGGGTGTGCGTGGTGAACACGGTGCTGGACCGCACCACCGCCAGCGCGGCGTCGAAATCCAGCCCCGAATCGGTGATCAGCTCGCGGATGCGTTCGGCCCCGAGGAACCCGGCGTGGCCCTCGTTCATGTGGAACACCTCGGGCGCGGGCAGCCCCTCGATGGCGGTGAACGCGCGGATCGCCCGCACCCCGCCGATGCCGGCCAGGATCTCCTGGCGCATCCGATGTTCCTGATCGCCGCCGTATAGCCGATCGGTGACGCTGCGCAACTCGTGCTCGTTCTCGGGGACGTCGGAATCCAGCAACAGCAGCGGCACCCGGCCCACCTGGGCGACCCAGACCCGGGCACGCAGCTGCGCGGAGTCGGGCAGGCTCAGCTCGACCAGCACGGGATCGCCGGTGGCATCGGTCAGCAACCGCAGCGGCAGCCCCTGCGGGTCCAGCGACGGGTAGGTCTCGTGCTGCCAGCCGTCCGCGGTCAGCGACTGCCGGAAGTAGCCGGAGCGGTAGTAGAGGCCGACCGCGATGAGCGGCACGCCGAGATCCGAGGCCGACTTCAGGTGGTCACCGGCGAGGATGCCCAGGCCGCCCGAGTAGTTGGGCAGCACCTCGGCGACGCCGAACTCCATCGAGAAGTAAGCGATGGCGGCGGGCATCGCTTGCCCGTTTTCCGCGCCGGCCCGCTGCTGTTGCTGATACCACAGGGGACGGCTGAGGTAGTCGTTCAGGTCGGCCGCGAGCGCGTCGAGCCGGCCCAGGAACTCCTCGTCGATCGCCAGCTCGTCCAGGCGTGCCGGCGTGACCGCGCCCAGCAGCGCGACCGGATCGCAGCCGCAGCGGTCCCACAGCGTCGGATCGATGGTGGCGAAAAGCTCCTGGGTCGGCTTGTCCCACGACCAACGCAGATTGTTCGACAGCTGGTCCAGCGCGGCGAGACGTTCGGGTAGGTGGGCACGGACGGTAAACCGGCGGAGGGCTTTCACGCGTCTCTACCTTACTGAGGATTCCCCCTCGCGCACGACGAGGTCAGGGACCGCTTTTCGCCCATGTGTGTGGCCGGACACTAGGGTGGGTATCGGGTAGTTGTTGGGGCGGCAGCGGCGCTTCCCCAGCGAGAACGTTCCGCACAGCAGGGAGTTTTCGACGATAGGCATTCCGCGACGCAGCACCCCGCGGTTTGGCCGCACACAATCGGAACGGAGTGGTGGTGCCCGGTCGTGTCGAGATCGATAACGTCCAGCCCGTCGTTTCATGCGGCGCATACCCCGCCAAGGCCGTGGTCGGTGAGATGGTCCCGGTCAGTGCGACGGTATGGCGTGAGGGCCACGAGGCCGTCGCGGCGACCCTGGTGGTGCGCTACCTGGGGCCGCGCTATCCACAGGTGACAGAAGCCCGCAAGGTCAAGGCCGTGCAGGCCCCGGAACGGCCGGTGTCGACGACCGCCAAGGCGACGGAGCGGGTCAAGCCGCTGCTCCTTCCGATGACGATGGGCCAGGAGCCCTACGTCTTCCACGGCCACTTCACCCCCGACCGGATCGGCCTGTGGAGCTTCCGGGTCGACGGGTGGGGCGACCCGATCCACACCTGGCGGCACGGGCTGGTCGCCAAGCTGGACGCCGGCCAGGGCGAGACGGAGCTGTCCAACGACCTGCTGATCGGCGCCGCGCTGTTCGAGCGCGCCGCCGCCGGGGTGCCGCGCGCGAGCCGCGAGCCGCTGCTGACGGCCGCCAGGGCGCTGCGGACGCCGGGGGATCCGGTGACGCGCACCGCGCTGGCGCTTTCACCCGAAATCGACGAGCTGCTGACCGACTATCCGTTGCGCGACATCGTCACCCGCGGCGAGCAGTTCGGGATCTGGGTGGATAGGCCGGCGGCCCGCTTCGGCTCGTGGTACGAGATGTTTCCCCGCTCGACCGGTGGGTGGGACGCCGACGGCAAACCGGTACACGGCACGTTCGCGACGGCGGCCGCGGCGCTGCCGCGCATCGCGCAGATGGGTTTCGACGTCGTGTACCTGCCGCCGATCCACCCGATCGGCAAGGTACACCGCAAGGGCCGCAACAACTCCCCCACCGCCGCGCCCGGGGATGTGGGATCGCCGTGGGCGATCGGTAGCGACGAGGGCGGCCACGACGCCATCCACCCGTTATTGGGCACCATCGACGACTTCGACGATTTCATCGCCGCGGCAAGGGATCTCGGCATGGAGGTGGCCCTGGACCTGGCGCTGCAGTGCGCGCCCGACCACCCGTGGGCCCGCGATCACCGGCAGTGGTTCACCGAGTTGCCGGACGGCACCATCGCCTACGCGGAGAACCCCCCGAAGAAGTACCAGGACATCTATCCGCTCAACTTCGACAACGACCCCGCGGGCCTCTACGACGAGGTGCTGCGCGTGGTGCGGCACTGGATCGACCACGGCGTCAAGTTCTTTCGCGTCGACAACCCGCACACCAAGCCGCCCGACTTCTGGGCCTGGCTGATCGGTCAGGTCAAGGACACCGACCCCGACGTGTTGTTCCTGTCGGAGGCCTTCACGCCGCCGGCCCGCCAGTACGGGCTGGCCAAGCTCGGCTTCACCCAGTCCTACAGCTACTTCACCTGGCGCACGGCCAAGTGGGAGCTCACCGAATTCGGCAACGACATCGCCGCGCTCGCCGACTTCCGCCGGCCGAACCTCTTCGTCAACACCCCCGACATCCTGCACGCCGTGCTGCAGCACCACGGGCCCGGCATGTTCGCCATCCGCGCGGTGCTGGCCGCGACCATGAGCCCCGCCTGGGGCATGTACTCCGGCTACGAGCTGTTCGAACACCGCGCGGTGCGGGAGGGCAGCGAGGAGTACCTGGATTCGGAGAAGTACGAGCTGCGTCCCCGCGACTACGCCGGCGCGCTCGCCGAGGGCAGGTCGCTGGAGCCGTTCATCAAGAAGCTCAACGCAATTCGCCGACTGCATCCCGCGCTGCAGCAGTTGCGCACCATCCATTTCCACGGTGTGGACAACGACGCGCTCCTCGCCTACAGCAAGTTCGACCCGGCCACCGGGGACTGCGTTTTGGTGGTGGTGACGCTCAACGCGTTCGGGCCCGAGGAGGCGACGCTGTGGTTAGACATGGCGGCATTGGGTATGGAGCCCTATGAACGGTTCTGGGTGCGCGACGAGCTAACCGGTCAGGAGTTCCAATGGGGGCAGTCGAATTACGTCCGCCTGGACCCCGCGCAGGCGGTCGCGCACATTGTCAACATGCCGCTCATACCGTACGAATCGCGAATCACGTTGCTACGCAGGAGGTGAGCGGATGTGAGCCGAGCTGACCAGCTCGCCGGGGCGCACCTGGCGCCCGACCCGTCCGACCTGACGCGCCTGGTGGCCGGCGCGCACCACAACCCGCACGGCATCCTGGGCGCCCACGAATACGGCGACCACACCGTCATCCGGGCATTCCGTCCGCACGCAACCGAAGTCGTCGCGATCGTCGGCGGCGAGCGATACCCGATGCGGCACATCGATTCGGGCCTGTTCGCCGTCGCGCTGCCGTTCGTCGACCTGATCGACTACCGGCTGCAGATCAGCTACGCCGGTTCCGACCCGTACACCGTCGCCGACGCCTACCGGTTCCTGCCCACGCTGGGCGAGGTCGACCTGCACCTGTTCGCCGAGGGCCGCCACGAGCGGCTCTGGGAAGTGCTTGGCGCCCACCCCCGCTCGTTCACCACGGCCGACGGCGTCGTCAACGGGGTGTCCTTCGCGGTGTGGGCGCCCAACGCCAAGGGCGTCAGCCTGATCGGCGAGTTCAACGGCTGGACCGGCAGCGACGCCCCCATGCGGGTGCTCGGCTCCTCCGGGGTGTGGGAGCTGTTCTGGCCCGGGTTCGGCGTGGGCGGGTTGTACAAGTTCCGCGTGCACGGCGCCGACGGCGTCGTCACAGAGCGGGCCGACCCGTTCGCCTTCGCCACCGAGGTGCCCCCGCACACCGCGTCGCGCGTGACGACCAGTACCTACCGGTGGGCCGACGACGACTGGCTGACCCGGCGCGCGCAACGCAACCCGGTGTTCGAGCCGATGAGCACCTACGAGGTGCACCTCGGGTCGTGGCGCCCCGGACTCAGCTACCGCCAGCTCGCCCGCGAGCTGACGGATTACGTTGTGGAACACGGCTTTACCCACGTGGAGCTGCTCCCGGTGGCCGAGCATCCGTTCGCCGGGTCGTGGGGATATCAGGTCACCTCGTACTACGCGCCCACATCGCGGTTCGGCACGCCCGACGATTTCCGGGCGCTGGTCGACGCCCTGCACCAGGCCGGCATCGGTGTGATCGTGGACTGGGTGCCGGCGCACTTCCCCAAGGACGCCTGGGCGCTGGGCCGCTTCGACGGCACGCCGCTCTACGAGCATTCCGACCCCAAGCGCGGCGAGCAACTCGACTGGGGCACTTACGTGTTCGACTTCGGCCGCCGCGAGGTGCGCAACTTCCTGGTGGCCAACGCCCTGTATTGGCTCGAGGAGTTCCACATCGACGGCCTGCGCGTGGACGCGGTCGCGTCGATGCTGTACCTGGACTACTCGCGCCCGGAGGGCGGCTGGACCCCGAACGTCTACGGCGGGCGGGAAAACCTGGAAGCGGTGCAGTTCCTGCAGGAGATGAACGCCACGGCTCACAAGGTCGCGCCGGGTATCGTCACGATCGCGGAGGAATCCACATCCTGGCCGGGGGTGACGCGCCCCACCAGCCTTGGCGGGCTGGGCTTTTCGATGAAGTGGAACATGGGCTGGATGCACGACACGCTGGACTACATCAGCCGCGATCCCATCTACCGCAGCTACCACCACCACGAGATGACCTTCTCGATGCTCTACGCGTTCAGCGAGAACTACGTGCTCCCGCTCAGCCACGACGAGGTGGTGCACGGCAAGGGCACGTTGTGGGGGCGGATGCCGGGCAACAACCACGTCAAGGCCGCCGGGCTGCGCAGCCTGCTGGCCTACCAGTGGGCGCACCCCGGCAAGCAGCTGTTGTTCATGGGCCAGGAGTTCGGCCAGCGCGCCGAATGGTCCGAGCAGCGCGGCCTGGACTGGTGGCAGCTGGACGAGCTGGGTTTCTCAAACGGTGTTCTGCGCCTCGTGGGTGACATCAACGACATCTATCGCAGTCGCCCGGCGCTGTGGAGCCAGGACACCACGCCGGAGGGCTATTCCTGGATTGACGCGAACGATTCGGCCAACAACGTCCTGAGCTTCCTGCGGTACGGCACTGACGGCTCGGTGATGGCCTGCGTGTTCAACTTCGCGGGCTCCGAGCACAGCGGCTACCGGCTGGGCTTGCCGAGCGCGGGCCGCTGGCGCGAGGTGCTGAACACCGACGCGACGGTCTACAACGGCTCCGGGATCGGCAACCTGGGCGGTGTCGACGCCACCGAGGACCCGTGGCACGGTCGCCCCGCCTCGGCGGTGCTGGTGTTGCCGCCCACGTCGGCGCTATGGCTGGAGCCCGAGTAGCGCGGTTGTTGG